>JBBJOS010000012.1:0-113717 GCA_037723965.1 Pyrinomonadaceae bacterium
TCATGTTATTATTCTACGAAGAGTTTCGTGTCCTGTTAAATTAGACCATCACACTAATATGCAGGTCGTAGATCATAAGCCGCACGCATGGTTTCTCTTTCAAGAGGGAAATGCTCTCCTACTCGATGTAAACTGTAGTCATGGCCCGGCAGGATACGGCATTATAATTCCGCTAAATGCTGAAGAGGAGTCTGAGTATTCTAAAAAAGGTCACGCTTATCTCGATAGGCTGGCGCAGGCCGTACAATATTCGGGCCCGGGCCGGGGGCAACAGTTGAGAGATGTATCTGCTATCTACTCAAAAGAGTCTATGGCAGCGATAGATGAATGGCGGGCAAATCACAATCGCAGTTAATAGCCGCCCCCTAAAAACTTATTCAACCGAAGCCGGGCGTCCGTTGGGCCCCATTCAATCGACGGTATATGACGCGGTAGGAATTCTATTCGGTTATCAAGGACGGAGAAAATTCACGCTTTATTTGTTTGCACCGGCAGTTTTACTTTCCATTAACTCTTCAATGTTTATTCCATGATGAGATTGCCCGTTCGTAGTAATTGAGAATCGGCTGGCTGCTGATGCCGTGCAGCAGAATACTGATGGCGACAACGGAAAGTGTAATGCTGACAGTGTCGCTGATATTTTCGTTTAGTCCGTGGTTAAGGGCATAGCTCAAATAATAAAGACTGCCGATGCCCCGAATGCCGAACCAGCCCATCATCAAACGCTGTATTTTTCCGGTAGGAGTTCGAACCAGAAAAATGAGTGCCGCTGACGGCCGGATCACGAAAAACAAGGCTAGGGCAAGGGGCACGGCCCGCCAATCCCAATAGATCGCAAGGCAGATTCCGACCAGCACTATCATCATCCCCTCAAGCAGCCGTTCGGCGGTGTCCCCGAACGAAATGATCTCGGAAAGCATTACTCCCGCGGCTTTCGTCGGATGCTTTAAGTCTTCTTCCTTCATATTTTTACCGACAAATTCCTCGGCCGGCGGATGATCGGTGAGGCTTTCTGCATCTGCTTCGTTCGTTTCGCCGTCGTGTTCTGGAGCAGGATTATCCACGACTGTCTGTATTTCCGCACGGCGGAACCCGATTCCGGCGGCGAAAGCGGCGAGGAAACCCCACGCTCCGGCATATTCGGCTCCGGCATAAGCGAGGGCGATAAGGGCGAGAGCCAAAAAATCGTTCGGCGCATCCGTTTCCTGATGGCGGCTGCGCAGCCAGATAGCCAAAATTCCGACGCCTTTTCCCAAAAAATACCCGATGAGAAGTCCGGCGGGAATCGCCCAGAGAAGCCGGTGTAATGCCCATCCGCCCACCCAATCTCCCAGACCGCCGTACTCTGCCCACAGCAACGCGAAGACCACAAAAGGAAACGCCGCGCCGTCATTAAAACCGGCTTCACCGGAAAGAGCGTATCGCAGCCGGTCATCGTCGGCTGAATCGTTCACCGAAACCGTGCTCGCAAGCACCGGATCGGTCGGCGCTAATATGGCACCCAAAAGTACGCCGGACGGCCAACTGAACCCAAATACAAAATGCGAAAAAACGGCAACACCCGCAATTGATGCGATCATTACCGGCCCTGCAAGCCGGAACGCCGCCTGCCATGCCGCGTTGGATAGTGGCAGCCGCAATTTCAACCCGCCGACGAAAAGCGACAGGATGACAGCGATCTCCGTTAAATGTTCGAACCAGGTTTTCCATTCGACAAAATTTAGCCGAACAAGGTTTAGCACGGCCGGGCTGATCGCCAGGCCAATGATCAGATAAATTGTGGAAGTGGTGATCGGAAGACGGCGCACATAGGCCGACGACAATGCCATTAAAAGCAGCAGTCCGCCGACGAAGCTCAACCAAGCCAGGAAATCCATAGGTATATCTTAGCGGATTGAACTAAGTTTACCCGGATCGATTTTTCGATTATTTGAAATTAGCAGTGGGACGGTTTAATCTAATATGCCTTTGTCAGGTCAACACCCGTGTAATAGTGCTTTATGATCTCATCGTATTTTATGCCCATTTTCGCGAGGCCGTAAGCTCCATATTGGCACATGCCGACACCGTGTCCCCAGCCACGGCCGGTAAATGTGTAACTCTCGACCGCACTGCCGGCTCCGTAACGTTTGTCGATGACAAACAACTGTTCGTTCAGTCGAAGTGCCGAGCGAATTCGTCCGCCTTTTAAAGTTTTTACACCGTTCGAACCGATGATCTCCAACTCGACCGCACGCCGCGAATAGCCTTTTTGCTTGATGTTGATGTCATAAAGCGTGCCGATGCCGCGCACATACCGCGATAAACGCGACTGCACCGCGCCCGCACCGAGCGTCGTGCTCCAATTAGTAAATGGCGACATATTTTCGGCAACCGTCGGAATTTCGGTCGGTTTAAATTCGAGATAAATAACCGAGCCTGCCGCGTCCGTCTGATAGCTCACTTCCTCGCCGCCAACCAGCGCCGCTTCCCTAACCTGATACAATTCAGCGCCGAATTGCCTGAACAAAAACACATCAGGCCGGACAAGAATCTGCCGCTCGGATTTACCCGAACGCAGTACGAGTTTGCCCTCAACCGTCGCTTTAGTCGTCGCGGTCTGCAAATTGGGCATCCATTTTTTCTTTTCGTAGATTTGCCGGATCAGCCGCAGCATTTTCGCACGTGAGAACGGACGGTTCGGCTTAAGCGTCATATCCGAATGAAGCGTAAAATATCCGTCGCGCATCAGCATCGCAATCTCCGCACGGCGGTCTTTTGGTATTTCCGCCGCATCATCGAAGGAAAGGTGGTAAGTGACATCGGAATCGCTAAGCAGCGTATCAGGCATTCCCGGCGTGTAAAGAAAACCATTCAGAATGTGTGCCAGTTGAACCGGCTTTGCCGTTTCCTTGTTTACATTCGGAAACGTCTTGCCGAATTTCGAGGCAAGCTGGTTGAGCCAGTTCGAAATTTCGCCTTCGGCCGGAGTATCTTCCAGCCATTCGTCGGTGATTTGATCTGTGACCATCGAAAAGCCGTTGACGGCAAGCAATGACATTAGCCGAGCTAATTCCAGATTGCCTTCGTCGCGAAGCTTCGCAGGTTTGCGAAGGGTTTTTATAAGGAACGGCTCAAAATGCCGGCGGCCTTCCAGCGAACACTCAACGCCGCGAAGGTACGGATCAGCCCTGTCGAAGACGTTCTCTGAATTTTCCGTCCGCCCGCCGCACGTCGATGTGTAGTAGGCGGTTATGGGAATACCTTTATATGTCGCAACTATTCCTCTAGTTTCCCGTACGGCCTGTGTTCCCATTTTCGTCTCGATTGAAACACCTTTATAGACCTGCGACGAAACTGTCGGGACCATATCGAAACCTTTTGTTCCATACGCGTTTATGTTCGCGATGGCGTAGGTACGGGCGGCAACCGCCTGCGCTTTTTGCGCCTCAAGCTGCGGCAGGGAAAGCTCGCTCGGAACGACACCGAGCAGATATTCTTCGAGCGGAACGACATTGACGACCGTCAACGTGCCCTTCGAATTTACAAATACCTCGATCTTGCCGCGGTATTCCTTGCCGTTCAGTTTGACCGGATGTGCACGTTCGTTAAATGAACCGAAGGACACCGATTTGAGCGATGAATACTGGGCCGATTCGCTCGGGCCGTTAATTATCACTTCACGCAGGTTGGGATTTACGACGTCCGGCCCGATAGCTTTAGTGTCTCCGGTCATCCTGATCAAGCTGCGAACTTCCGATTTTCCAGCCGTCCGCATTTGCTGCGATAGAGCGAGAGCGTCCTCAGAAACAACTGTCTTTTTCTCAGTCACCATCACGACATCCGCAAAGCCTTTTTCGGCAAGCGTTTTCTGAAATGTGTTTGCGTCTTCGATCGTATCCTTCATACTGCCGATCCATACGATCCAGGTGTTCGCGGCCGGGTTGATACTGACGAGTGCCGACTCTCCGGTCTCCTGCCGGACCTCCGCAGCCAGGTCATTCGCTTCCTTCTGCGTTGCAACATTCTGAATCTCAAATCTGAAATTCAAGATTACGGGCGGCCGGTAAGCCCGTGCCGACACCGAAACGCGATTTGTCGCCAGTATTTTCATTGGCTCGTCCGGCGAGAAAGCAACCAGTGAAGAATCCGCTGTCATGATTGAAACCGAAGGTGAATTCGTCGAAAGCCCGATACGGATCAGCGGTTCCTGGGCACCGCTAATTTCCGCAAACACGCAGCCGGCAAGAAAAACTGAGAAAAGCACTCGTAAAAACATAGATTTATAATAAGGATTTGAACGGAAAAATGAAATCGGTGTTAGCTAACAGCGTAGTTTCGATTAGTCGAATTCGCATTGTTATCCTAAATCCACTCATTTTTAAGCTTCTCGATCGCCAATTCCTTATGCTTGGCCTCGACTTCGATCCACGGAGCGTGGCGGAAAACGTCGGGCATTGTGTAGATCAGATCGCTGTGAGCTCGGTCGTTAAAATGGGTTCGGCCGTTTGAGATATGGACCATTTGATGGTCGGGATTTTTCCAGGTTTCGCGGGCAGACCAGAATGCTGCGGTTACTGACGGATCATTAAAATTATCTAGTTTTTCATGGACGACATGATGATGGGCATCAAATATCATAGGGACGCCGGAGCGTTTGGAGACTTCGAGGATTTCTGCGGAGCTATAGGAATATTCATCGTTTTCAAGGACAATCCGCAACCGGATCGCATCAGGTAGTTTCGAGATAGAATTAACCAACTTGTCCGGCCTGTCGGCTTTTCCGCCGTGAATTGTCATCGCCGCCCACTCGGAAACAGGCTGGCCGAGCAAATCCATAATGTTGGCGTGCATGGTCAGAATCTTAACGCTGTTGGCGACGACGGATTCGGAATCGGAACTCAAAACGACGTATTGATCAGGGTGAAATACTAAACGCAGGCCGTTTTCGATAGCGTTTTTGCCGATGTCCGTGAGCCGTTCCGTAAATTCAATCAAAACCGCGTACCCGAAAGGCTCATCCGAGAAAGGATAAATCTCAGAGCTTATCCGGTAAAGATTGATGCTGTTTTCCAGGCAAAACCGGACGGCATTTTCCAGCCTGTTGGTGTTTTCCGTGTAAAGATTCCGCAGTATTCGTTCTTGCTCAGTTTCGTCGAATGATAAAAGCCGCTTGCGGGTGATCGTCTTAAATCGCACCGCGTCCGTCGTTGTAATGCACACTAGCCCGAGATTATTTTTAATGCACTGAGCTTTCGCTTTCATATTTATTTCTCCAATGCATTAAAGATGAATGGAAACGTCCCAAAGGTTTGCCCCCGATGCTGCGGCCGGAAAGCGAACATCACGATTTTTCCCTTGCCGTATTTTGTTTCCACTAGAGCCGCTTTGCCGTTCAGATATTTTTCGCCAAGCATCCAGCCCGACAATAACGCATCTTTTTGAGCGTATCTGGCAATGACATTGATGCGGGCATCGGCGGCGATGTCGAATGCGGAACTGGTAATAAAATAAGCAGCGGCTTCCTTTCGAATTCCGAGTGCCAACGGCTGATTCGTATTTACATCGAGCTTTACGACCGAGCCGGGATTGTAAAATTCACTTCGCTTGATGCCGCTCATAACATTGCGGACAGGCAGGCCGAATTTACTTATTACCATGCCGCAGGAGTCATCAAAGCAAATAAGCTTGCCGCCCTTTTCGACAAATTTTTTAAGGTTTTCGACCCCGGCATCACCAATCCCGCCCGCGAATTCCTTTGGGTAACGCTCGGAGTTCAATCCTTTGACGATAGTGTTCTCGCTATCAGCCGGCAGAACTATCACATCATGATCCAGCTTATTTTGCCGGAAATCTTGATCGGAAACCGAGGTAAAAGAAATTTGGTGGTTATCGAAAACGAGCCGGGTCCAGCCTTCATCCATCGACGAGGTGAAGCCTTTATAAAGCCCGATCTTCGGGTTAGTTTTTAATGGATTCGTTATTTTGGCAAACGGCTGCACGATCGCCGGTAAATTTAGAACGCCGCGAGCCTGATTGATATTTTCCACCCTTTTCAGGGTACCGCGGTATTTTTCGAGGTCTCTGAAACTGAGTACTGCTTCGGATTCAACTCCCATTTGCAACGGCAGCGTCCAACCGGCAACGTCGTAGGGAACATCCGGTTCGCCGTTGGCATTTACACGATTCGGATAAACCTGTTTCTCAAACAGACTAAGCACGTTATTTTTCTGCGGCTGATTTACAAAAACGAGAAAGCTGCCCAGCGGAATTTCGTGAAAATCCGCCATATTCTCCATTTTCACGTAAAGTTCGTTCGTCATTTGATAAACTTCTATTCCCTGCCACATCAATATTTCCAGCATCCGTGAAACCGTTTCCGTATTCGATTGTCCGGCTTGTATGACAAAAGCCTGCGGATCTTTCGAACTCGCTGCTAGATTCGCCATCCCGAGATCGTAAAAATTCCGCAAGTATCGCGGGCGGAACTTTGCGGCAATTTGCAGGAGCGCCCGGCTGGCCGTCATTTCCATCTCGGCTATATCACGCGGCCGCCAAGTGCCGCCGTTCCAGATATCGGGAATGTTCGTCGCCGTTTCGAGCGGTGAATTAAGGCCGCGTGACGCCCGCGATTTTTGAAGCTGGTCTTTCGTAATCTCAACCGGCGACATTAGGTCTGCACTCGCCGCTTCCGACAAAATACCGATGGAATTGTGATAATACGGAGCAGAGCGGAAACCGCCGTGCCACCATGTATCGAAAGTGGTATTCGTCGCGACGCCGGGGATATTTTTGGCCTGCAAATCGGCCGCCATTTTGTACCCGGCGAGGCCGACCTCGCGCAAAATGAGCGGCGCAATTCTGGGATTTGGCGGATCGAAGAACGGCGGAATTACGAATCTGGCACCGGTCTGCCCCATCTGATGAACGTCGTAAACGATCTGCGGAAACCATTCCTGCCAGTAAAGCTTAGTGATCGCCTGCGTTTCCTTCAAATTGAGCATGAACCAGTCGCGGTTGTTGTCGTGCCCGGCGTAATGATGATAAAGTTCCGGCGGTGAAGTGCCTTCGCTTTTAGTGCCGAGCGTTTTGCGGTACCAATCGGCGACTATCTGAATTCCGTCCGGGTTCGATGAAGGAATAAGCAGCAAAATCGTATTGTCCAATATCTCCTTCGTTTCGACGTCATCTGCTGTGGCAAGTGCGTAAGCCAAATTCATCGACATCTGCGAAGCGACTATCTCGGTGGAATGGATCGAGCACGAGATCGAAATTATCGTCTTGCCGTTTTTAATGAGATCTTCGAGTTCGCCCGCGTCCTTTATCGTTCGCGGATCGGCCAATTTTTGATTTATCCTGCGGTATCTATCGAGATTCTTGATATTATCAGACGAAGAAATAAATGCCACGATCAGCGGTTTTCCGAGAGTTGTTTTGCCGATTTCTTTGACGGTGACGCGGTTGCTCGCTTTGTCCAAACTCGCTAAATAATCCGTTATCTGTGTCCAGTCGGCGATTGTTTTATCATCAGTCGGATTAAACCCGAGCACGGATTTAGGCGACGGCACTTGCGCGACAATCGCAATGGTAAGCAATAAGATTGAACCGCCGAGACGCAGAGACGCAGAGAAGAGGAGTCCGGGAAGTAAGAAGTAAAGAGTAAAAAAAACTCTGCTCATCTTACTTTTTACTTTTGCCTTTTTACTTCTCGGACTCCTTTTCTCTGCTTCTCTGCGATTATAAATTTCTTTTCCTAACATATGCAAGACGTTTCCTTAGAGGTGATTGAGGCTAATACAAAGCTTACGTTTCCTGTTCAAAAGTCTAACAAATCGCGGCTGAAGGGCAAATTTCGCTATTGGTAATGCAAATGGATGATCCGGTCGTTCCGGTAGCAATTCAAAATACGGATTGGATAATGGGAAAGAAGACCGGCGTCCTATACGGCAGCCGCAAGTTTGAAATTATGCTAATGCCGCCGATTGAAAGCCGTGATGCAGATGATTTAATGGAGCTTATAACAAAAAAGCGTTTTACGATTGCAAGTGAATTGGCTGCTTGAGAAAAATCGACCGTTTTGAGTCCCGCCTTTAGGCGGGACTCAAAACGCGCTTTACGGCTTTTTAGGGGCTGGCGTTGGTAACGGCTTTTCTACCGGCACATCATCGTCATCAATGATCCTGACCTCGCTTTTACCGACGCTGTAGTTTGTATATTTCACACGAACTCTAATTTTTACAGACTGCCCGCTTTCAAAAACCAATTCATCATCGGCAGTCGAATACGATGGGAACCAATATTTGCCGTCCACATTCTCACGCCAGGTTTCAATTACCGGAAAGCGTTCCTTTCCTTCTGGCACAGCTTTCCCTTTGGATTTGACGATCAAAAGATCTTTATCGTCAACCCAGATACGCCCTGAAAATAGCCGAACCATATTCTTCTTTACTTCCGGCATTGCCTTAGGAGAAACATCGAAAACCAACAGATCTAGTTCATCGATGCGTTCCTTGCCGAGCAGCGTAAAATTATATTTTCCCGCTTGTGATGGTTCGATAGCAAAAGGATCAATCCCACCCAGATTTTCAATATCAGCTACCGTAATAACGATTTCCGTCATCGTCGATACAGGAGCGTAAAGAATTTTTTCTATCCGTTCTCCGGCCTCGTTGAACGTCAAAAACGAATCGCGTTTAAATTGGCCGGATATTTGACCGCCCATCCCTATCGTCTGCATGGTCGCATTCCGCTTAAAGGAATATGAATTAAGCGACTGCCGGAAAAAACTTTCATTTTCCGTGAATTTCTTCACGATCCGGTCGATCTCGGCCTGAGGCATGTCGGTTTTTACGATGTTTGAAGTCTGAGAAATCGCCGCCAATGAAAAGCAGAGCACAATTAAAGCCGAGGAATACAGTTTTTTCATTATTTCACCTAAAAGATTCTGGAATCAGTAGAATAGATGCGGCGGAATGCGGAAAAGTTGACACACAAAAGATGTTGAGGATTTTTTGCCCGCGAATAATGCGAATAGGCGCGAATGGAGAAATAAAAATGGGTCATGACTAGCAGAAAAGTATTTTACAATACTTAAAGGAAGTCATGAGAGTAAGTTACACAGTTTCAATACGCACTCGAATTTCGAGGGCTAAATTTCGTCAAATTCTAAAGCTATTTGCTCTTGATTTGACGGCACTTCAGATCGCTCGTATCAGCAATCTGAACCGGAACACGGTCAACCGTTATTTGACATTGATCCGCCGCTCGATCGCTCTGTATTGCGAAAGCGAATCTCCGTTTGCGGGTGAGATCGAGCTAAGGTCGTGTTGGAGCAACTCCCACTGAATGACGAATCTTATTTCGGTGCAAAGCGTGTCCGCGGCAAACGGGGACGCGGGGCCTGCGGGAAAACGATCGTTTTCGGCGTCTACAAAAGAAACGGAAGCGTTTACACGGAGATCGTTCCTAACTGCTCATGCAAAACGCTTTACGCGATCATCAAAGGCCGCGTGGATGCTGCTTCCGTTATCCATACCGACTCACACCTATGATTCAATCGTCGATCTGGGCTATCAGAAGCACTACCGCATCAATCATTCGGCCGATGAGTTCGCACAGGGCTCGAATCATATTAACGGCATCGAAGGCTTCTGGGGCATCGCCAAAGTACGCCTTGTCAAATTTCGCGGACTGTCAAAGAACACCTTCTACTTGCATCTCAAAGAGTGCGAGTTTAGATTTAATTATCGTAACCAGGACCTCTATAAAGTCCTGTTGAAAATCACTAAGCAAATCAAGTTTTGCTAGGCATGACCCATAAAAATTCTTATTCGCGCCTATTCGCAGGTTATCTTTTAAATCTTAATCCACAAAATCGATCTGCACCTTATGCGGAATAATTCCCGCCTTATAGCCTTCGTCAAGCAGCAGCCGGACGCTCTCCCTGCCTCGCTCGCCGTAATCGAGCGTCAAGTCATTCACCCACATCGCGACAAAGCGGTCCGCCAGCTCCGGCGGCATGTCCCGGGCAAACTGCATAGCGTACGAAAGCGCGTCCTCACGGTTCTCCATCGAATAGACGATGCTTCGGTGCAGGTGTTTGGAAACCTGTTTCATCAGGTCCTCGCCCAGATCGCGGCGGATCGCGTTTCCGCCCATCGGCAGCGGCAAGCCGGTTTTCTCGTGCCACCATTCGCCGAGGTCGAGAACTTTGGACAGTCCAAGCTGCTTATAAAAAAGCTGGCCTTCGTGGATCAGCAGGCCGGCATCGACCTTTCCTTTTTGAACTTCGTCGATAATCTCATCAAAAGGCACGACCACATATTCGAATTTCGGATTAAACAGCCGCAAAGCCAAAAATGCGCTCGTCATTTCCCCGGGAATGGCGATCTTCATATCCGAAATTTCGTCAGCGCTCCTCGGGTCTTTCGAAACGAGGATCGGGCCGTATTTGTCGCCGATGCTGGCACCGTGCGGCAGCAATGCGTATTTATCCGAGATATAGGCATATGCGTGAAAAGATACGGCCGTCACATCGAAAACAGCGTTCTTCGCATCCTCATTCAGTGTTTGAATATCTTTGAGCGTGTGCTCGAATTTTAGACCGTCGGTCTCGAGCTTGTTGGTAGCGAGGCCGTAAAACATAAACGCGTCGTCCGAATCGGGGGAATGGGCAACAGAAATTGTGCGTAATTCTGGGGCTTTTTCAGTATTTACCGGCATAAATTAAACCTTACTGTAGAAAACATTGGTGTCATAGAAAACTTTTATTTTACCGCTTTCGGCGTGTTTGGCAAAGAGCGGGCGAAGTTCAGCTACCATCGGCACATAATTTTCGTGCGTTTCCGAGGGCATATATGATGAGGAAAGCACTCTTCCCTTTAGCCCTTCAAAATCAAACACTTGCTCATTCTGGAAGGTCGCACGGTGAAAATCCGTCTGGAAGAAATCAGCCAAACTTTTTTCATTGACGCTGTCGTGGCGCACCTTTGTATAATCATTTGCAAATTTCAGAAGAAATTTCTCATACTCGATCAAAAAAGGAGTCGTATCCAGTTGCCTTTCATTCCAGATCAAAGCGATGAAACCATTCGGATGCAATATCCGCTTGAATTCGCCAAGCGTCTTCGTTTGATCGAACCAATGAAATGCTTGAGCCGCAATAATGAGATCGACCGAATCATCCGGTAAATTGGTATTTTCCGCCGTGCCGTCAACACTTATAAAATTCGGGAAATCAACGAGAAATTCTTCCGCAGCTGAACGCATTGCAGCATTCGGCTCAACACCAAAAACTTTGTTGCCGTTTTCGCTAAATAATTTGGAAGAAATACCGGTTCCGGAACCTATATCGGCGATCACGGAAGATTCCGTAAGATTCATTTCATTGCGAAACAACCGCAGAACTTCCGCCGGATAACCCGGCCGGTATTTAACGTAATTTTCCACGCGGTTTGAAAACCGCTCAACTGTTGATCTCATTTAATCGCCGGCAATGAATACGATCATTTTCCAAGCGCCGCGTTTCTTCGCAAAACCCGCCCGGTAGTCTATCGGACTGCGGACGTATTCGGCCTTTACAAACCCGCGTTTGCCGCCAAGCGTTTCCACCTTCAGCCAGTCGTATTCATTTTCAGAGTTCTTTTGTTTTACCGAATTTTGATAATCGACTTTTACAATATTGTACGAAAGCGAACTAATGACCGCGGCGCTGGCGGACGGTTTTTCACGAAGGTTAACATTGCTGCCGAAAATGGCATCGTGGTCGAATGGGTCAAGATCGTCAGGGAAGGGCATGAATGTGTAAGGTGCCCAAAATTTCTTCTGTCCCTCTTCGACCGAAAATGATCCGCCGTTCCTGATCACACGCAGAAATTCGTCCCAGAATTTGCTGTCCGCCTTTTCGATCTTCCATATCCTCTTAAAATCGGCCATTCCTGCAGAGTCGCCGAAACTAAGCATGATCTTGGGGTCGATTATGCTGATAATATATTTCGCGTCGCGGCCTTCGGCAGCCGAAATCAGCTTAGCCCGAAAGGCGTGAAATGAAGCGTCACTTTTTCCTTCATCAACCGGCTTAACATACCGCTCCTGCGAAAAAACGGTGAAAACTCCGCCTAATAACAAACTCAAGCAAATAATGCTTCGACATCGTTGAATTCTATTCCGTCTTGATTCTCTTGCTCCGGTCTGTTCATTCTGTTTCATTCTTCTCCTTGTGATACCTCGTCACCCGTCCACTGCGTTTTACGCGAATGCGGAATATCGAATTGGTCCAGGATCCGAAAACACAAATGGCCGACCAGATCGTCAATCGTTTCAGGCCGGTGATAAAATCCGGGACTCGCCGGCAATATCGTCGCTCCAGCACGTGAAAGCTTGAGCATATTCTCTAAATGAATCGCGTTATAAGGCGTTTCACGCGGTACGAGCAGCAGTTTGCGGCCTTCCTTCAAACAAACGTCCGCGGCACGGTGGATCAAATTCGTTCCTGCACCCGAAGCGATCGATCCGAGCGTTCCCATCGAACAAGGAACGATTATCATTCCGGCCTGCTTGTTCGACCCCGAAGAAGGCTTAGCAGCGAAATTATCCAGCCGCCAGAAACGTATAATTTTCGACTCGTTTGGAAGTCCGAGCCATTCATTTATTTTCGCATTCGTCGGCTCGCGAAGATTGGCTCCGGTTTCGACCTGGGCGACCGTTGCGGCCGTTCCCGACATTATCAAATTTATCGTTTCGACCGCTCCGCTCGCCGCCAAAAGCTGCAAAGTGCGTTGAGCGTAAATCGTTCCCGAAGCTCCCGTTATTGCGACTGTTAGTTCCATAAGGTGTGAAAAGATTATAGCTATAAGCGTTCTGAGTTCAAACTTCAGTTTGCTTCTTCGATAAGCGTAAGACAAACTGAAGTTTGAATTCAGAACTCAAATGAAAACCGCCGACATCGAAGCAATCCTAAAACTCCATTCCGCAGGAGATCTATCGCAATCCGCCGCTGCCGAAAAGCTGCAAAACCTTTCGTATCAGGACATCGGCTACGCCCGCATCGACCACGGACGTGCGGAACGCCAGGGTTTTCCCGAAGTCATTTTCGGGGAAGGAAAAACTCCGGATCAGATCGCCGGCATTTTCGATAAGCTCGTAGAGCGTTCGGGAAATGTGCTTATCACGCGCACGAACGCCGAGGTTTTCGGCCAGATCCGAAACATCCACACCGACGCCGAATGGCACGAATCGGCCCGGCTGATACGCGTATTCCGCGACAAAACCGATCTGGGTGAAGGTGAAATAACGGTAGCAACCGCCGGGACGAGCGATATTCCGGTTGCCGAAGAAGCCGCGCTAACGGCGGAAACTATGGGCAACAAAGTGCAGCGAATTTGGGACGCCGGTGTCGCCGGAATCCACCGCATATTGGGCGAACGCGAGCGGCTGCAAAATTCCCGCGTCGTGATCGTCGTCGCCGGAATGGAAGGCGCCCTTCCCTCTGTGGTCGGCGGCCTCGTAAAAGTCCCGGTCATCGGCGTCCCGACCAGCATTGGCTATGGTGCCTCATTCGGCGGCGTAGCAGCCCTGCTCGGAATGCTAAATTCCTGCTCATCTAATGTAACCGTCGTAAACATCGACAACGGCTTCGGCGCCGGATTCGTCGCGAGCCTTATAAATCGAAAATTCGAATAATTCTGATGTGCAAGGCTAAATATCCATAAGAATTATTTAGCCGAGAACGCCACAGGTTAGTTTTTCTTTATTTGTGCAATTCGCGCAGGCCGGCTCTTCAGATACCAAAATGACAACACAACATAAAATTTTGATCACGGATTTATCAAAACTAGCAGCCGGTCGGCCCAGTCGGACCTTGAATTTTTCAATATTTCGTACTGCACCTGAGCCATGTCGCGGTTGCTGAGTTTAAGGTAGGCCCGGCCAAGATTGTATCTTGCCTTGTCGAAATCCGGGTTGTAGCTGACGGCATTGTTAAACGCATCGACACTTTCCTCGGCTTTATCAAGTTCAATGTAGCTTTCGCCGATGTAATTGTAGGTTTTGGCGTCGGGCTTGTAGGTTTTTAGGCCGTCGAAAGCCGTGAGTGCGTCGGCGTAACGCTTTTGTTTGAAATAGGCGATGCCGAGCTTTTCCATCGCGTTCGCGTGGTCAGGTTTTAATGACAGAGCACGTTTGTAGGCGAGAATTTCCTCGTCCGTCCGATTTAGTTTTTCGAGGCTAAGGCCAAGTGCATATTGGGTTTCGGGTTTATCGTCGTCAAGTTTTATCGCGGTTCGATAGGCGTCCGCAGCTTCTTTATACTGCCCGAGAGCGAAGCTCGATGCCCCGATATTCACAAACGTTTCGGACCAATCAGGTCGAAGCTTCGCCGCCTGCTTCGACGCCTTCAAAGCCTCGCCGTGCCGCCCGAGAACACCATAGCAGAACCCGGCCTGATACCACGCTTCGGTATAATTCGGATCGATCTCGGTCGCCTTTTCGAAAAAATTCAAGGCCCGGGCAAAATCATCTCTCGAAAGCTGTGCCACGCCCTGAGAATAAAGGCGCTCGGCTGCCGCACGCTTGTTTTTGCCGGTTTCAGCGGTTAGCGAAGAGATAGACCGCACTTCATTTACCTTCAACTGCAAAATTCGTTCGGACGGAATAGCAAAGTTCAAACTCTGCCCTTCGGCCGCTTGCAGCGTCGCGATTCCTATCACCTGGCCATACATATTGACGACCGGCGAACCAGACGAACCCGGAGAGATCGGTGCCGTTATCTGGATGATCTTCCCATAGCCGGAAATTTCACGCACCGCCGAAACGATGCCGTTAGATACGCTGCCTTCGAGTCCAAACGGATTGCCGACCACCACAATCGATTCGCCTTCCTGCGGAACGGCACGGACGATAGGGAGAGGAATGGCTAAAGCCTTTGGAACATCGACCTGTAAAAGCGCCAGATCGCCTTCGCCATCCACCGCCAAAACACCGCGGACCGGAAATTTCTTGCCGTCGATCAGATGAATTTCAACCCGGCTCGATTTTTCAATAACATGGCGGTTAGTAATTACGCGGTCGATTGCTATAAAAAACCCGCTGCCGCGAGAAAGAGTTTTCCCGCGTGCGTCGAAGGTCTCGATTGCGACCGCCGAAGGCTTAATCTTCCTGACCAGATCAGGTAGAAAATCCTGAGCAGCCGCTTCGTCTGTAAAGGAGAGCGTCAACACTAGGAGCAGGAAAATTTTGGCGGCGGCAATCTTCATTTTAGGGCAGCGGGAATTCACTTTGATTATAAGGCTTTTACACAAAGCGGACAAACTTTCTGAAATTAGGAGGCGGTTAAGTTTTAATCTCTTCAATCTTTCGATAGTGGGTGAGTTTAAATTATCAGACAATATCCCCAATCTGATTTGATTCGTGGTTTTTTGTGTTGTTTCATGGTTACGGTTTTAAGACTGGATCACGAAACAACACAAAAAACCACGAATATTCAAATTAACCCGCTATCAACCTTTCCTTTAGCTTTCCACGCCCCTGAGAAAGCGTTAGAATCGAAATTATGAAAATCGCACTTGCCGCCGATCACGCCGGTTACGAAGAAAAGGAAAAATTGAAGCAGACGCTGGACGAGATCGGAGTTGAGTATGACGATCTCGGCACGGATTCAAGTGATTCCGTCGATTACCCCGACTACGCCCGCAAGGTCGGCGAAGCAGTTGGACGCGGCGATTACGAACAGGGTTTGCTTGTATGTGGTTCCGGGACCGGAATGGCTATTACCGCCAATAAGGTCCACGGCGTGCGTGCAGCCGTCGCCTGGAACGAGGAAATTGCCCGTCTTGCCCGCCAGCACAATAACGCGAATGTTCTCTCGATTGGTGCCCGCGTGACGCCGGAAGCGGACATCCCGAAAATCGTCAAAGCATGGTTCGCTACCGATTTCGAAGGCGGCCGGCATGAAGGCCGCGTAAAGAAAATTTCGGAAGTCGAAAATAAAGACCTAAATTAATAAAAAATGGACGTTGAATCTATCGCCCGAAACCTTCCCGCACTCTTCGCCGCACTTTTGGCGAGTATTCTTTTTATCCAGTCGGGCCTAGACAAGGTATTCGACCGGCGGGGAAATCTCGAGTGGCTGACCGAGCATTTTTCCAAAACCATTCTCGCGCCGCTCGTTCCGCTTCTGCTCGTGACGATTACCTTTATGGAGATCGCCGCCGGAGTTCTCTGCGCGGCGGGAATCGTCTATTTTCTTTTCACATCTTCGGCAATGCTGATGTTCGCCGGATCGGTCGCCGCCGCCTTGTCCATCGCCGCTTTATTTTTTGGCCAGCGCATAGCCAAGGATTACGCCGGTGCCGCCGTTCTCATTCCCTACTTTATTTTGGTCGTGATGCTGATGTATCTTACCAGCCCGTTTTCAAAGTCCTAATCAAGCGCTTTTCGCAGGAATTTTATCAGCGGATACATTTGCCTTAGATTTTTGGCGAGAATAGCGGGAAATTCTTGCCCGTCACTCGTTCATCGCCAAAATGCCCGCATGACGCGATAAAATCCTTCAGCCTGAGATATTCGATCGCCTTGTGATCGCCCGGAAAGCCTTTTGGAGTTGTTTTTAATTTTTCTCCATCCATACCGCCGAACGACTTTTTGAAGGTTTTCTCATTTAGAATACTGAGAAATTCGTCCGTATTATTCGCGATAGAGTATCTCAACTTCAGCAACTCGCCCGAATCCGGCTGTATTTGCCGCCCGCAATAAAACTTTTGCCCGGCTGCAAATGAAAATAATAGCCTGGCGATGCCGATTTTCGTCCGCCCGGACCAATGTAAGCTCCAAAATGGTCCTTATAAGGATTTTTATTTTTTGAAAACCGGACATCGCGGTAGATTCGAAAAACGCAGTCCTGCGGCAGCACGCTTGTGGCGACCGAGTCGAAGTCGTAAATTTTGCCGATCATGAACGCGACGAAATCCGTAAAATCCGCCTTCGCGGTTTCAAATCTGCCCTTATTTGCCAGAAACCAGTCGCGGTCGTTGTTTTGTTCCAGATCTTTTAGAAAACCCAGCGTGTCTTTGGAAATCATAATTCTGACCGCAATTTGGAAATACTTGTTTGGGGTTTCGCGTAAAGGCCGACTCCAAATAGTTTAGCCGTACATTTCCTTTGCCTTTTGATTCATCTCTTCGGGCGAAACGTTTTCAATATGCGTCGCAAACGACCATTGATGGCCGAACGGGTCCTGGAAATAACCTGAACGGTCGCCATAAAACTGATCCATTACGGGTTTCAGGACTTTTAGTCCCTCGGCAATCGCCTTTTCGGTAAAATCGTCGACATCCTTTACATAGATCATCAGCGTGACCGGTGTTCCGCCGACCGATTCCGGACTTAACGCTCCCATTTCCGGATGTTCGTCCGCGAGCATGATTATCGCTCCGCCGATCTTCAGCTCGGCGTGTCCGACCATTCCGGGTTCACCGATCCGGAATAGTTCAACGGCCCCGAAAGCTTTTTTGTAAAATTCGATGGCGGCCTCGGCATTTTTACAAATTATATACGGCGTTACGCCTTCATAGCCTTCAGGTATGGCATTTACTGGTTCTGACATGAAAATTTATCTCCTATGTTTATTTGGGGTGCGATAAATTTACAAGATCGCGGGCGCAGAAGTCAATGAATTTTGTGACCATAGAAGCCGCCAAGAGCCCAAATTTGAGTTTGAGAATTAAAACTAGTAGAGTTTTAATCGAAACAAAACGCCATGGTTTTTCACTATGGATCGGCGAGAGTATAACGGATATCGTACCGGTAAAACCGGCTACGGACGATTGCCGCAAATCGCTTGCGACCGGATTCTGTTAATCTTAAAATGATCGATTTACGAAGCGACACCGTTACAAAACCAACCGCCCAAATGCGCTCAGCGATGGCCGAAGCCGAGGTCGGCGACGACGTTTACGGCGAGGACCCGACCGTCAACCGATTGCAGGAACGCGCGGCAGAGATCTTCGGCAAAGAGACCGCGCTGTTCGTACCGACCGGTTCGATGGGCAATCAGATCGCCGTCAAGCTCCACACGAAACCGGGCCAGGAAGTCGTCATCGAGGAACGCGGGCATATCTTTAATTATGAAATGGGCGCGCCCGCGGCGATTTCCGGCGTAACGATTCGGCCGGTAAAGAGTGGTGACGATTCTGGAATGCTGACATGGAATGAAATCGCCTCGGCGCTGCACATCGATCAACCTTATTATTCATCGCCGACCGGACTTATCTGCCTCGAGAATACGCATAATTTCGCCGGCGGCAGTGTGATGACCGCCCAACACTGCGCCGAAATTTGCGAAAATGCTGATAAACTTGGTTTGCCCGTTCACATGGATGGGGCGAGAATTTTTAACGCTGCTGCCGCTCTAAATCAATCGGTCTCGGATCTCACAAAACAATGCGATTCGGTTCAGTTTTGCCTATCGAAAGGTTTGGGAGCTCCCGCCGGTTCGATGCTGCTTGGATCAAAAGATTTTATTCTCGAAGCCCGGAGCTGGCGAAAACGGCTCGGCGGCGGAATGAGGCAGGTCGGCATCCTCGCCGCCGCCGGATTGATCGCTTTAGAAGAATCGCCAAAGCGGCTGCACACAGACCATGAAAATGCACGAAATTTAGCCGAAGGATTGGCGAACATTCCCGGAATTTCCATCCACCTCGAAAAGGTCGTGACGAATATCTGCATTTTTGACATTTCCGGTACCGGAAAAGAATCGAACGAAATATGCGCCGGCCTTAAAGCATCGGGAATTCTGGCGATCGGATTTGGGAAAGTAATCAGAATGGTAACGCATTGCGATGTTTCAAGCAGCGATATTGAGAAAACCGTAAATACGATGCAGAAAATGGCAAATTAGTATGTGGCTCATTCGATATCACGTCACTCCAAAACCACACTCTCCAGAATTTCAAAAGCTGGGTGGGGCTTACGTCAATTGCTGGATTTTATATGCCTGGCAAGACGGAGCCGAGCATTTGGCCAGATTTGAGGTCGAAAAAGAGTGGATCATTACAGAAATCGACGAAATATTATGGTACGAAATTGATGATTTCACCGTAGAGCACGACGACAAACAATATGTTGATCAAGCGAAAATAGACGGTGGTACATTCGTTTACAATACATATCCATTCGACGCAGAGGATTCCGATCAAGACTTTGATTTGGAAAACGCTACTACGTTTAACGAGAATCTCTTAAATACGGATCATTAATCTTAAATACGGATCATTAAATTATGAACGTTGAACAACTCCGAGAATTTTGCTGCTCTTTGCCGCATGTAACCGAAGATGTGAAATGGGGCAATGATCTGTGTTTTTGCATCGGCAAAAAGATGTTCGCCGTCACCGGCATCGACACCGGAAACAGCTCGGTTTCTTTCAAGTGTAAGCCGGAAAAATCCGCTGAATTGATCGAATTGGACGGTATTATTCCGGTCCATTATGTCGCGCGGTATCATTGGGTTACGATGGAAAAGGGCGGTGCGATTGATGCCGGCGAACTGCGGGAATTGATCGCGAATTCTTATAAAATGGTGCGCGACAAGCTTCCTAAAAAGTTAAGAGACAGTTTTAATTAAGTAATGATCATCGCAATCGACGGCCCTTCGGGAGCGGGAAAATCCACGCTGGGAAAGATGCTGGCCAAAAAACTCAACCTGCTTTACCTCGACACGGGAGCGATGTACAGGGCTGTCGCATTGGCTGTCGTGGAACGCAGTGTAGATTTCAGTGAAACGGCGAAAATTGTGGCGATCGCGGAAAATGCGAATATCGAATTGATCGGCGAGCCGGATGATTTAAAGGTCTTTCTGGACGGCACCGAGGTTACCGCCGAGATCCGAACGCTCGAAGCCGCTCAGGCCGCATCCGTTGTTTCGACGATTTCCGAGGTCCGGCAGATAATGGTCGATCATCAACGCACGCTCGGAGAAAAGGACAAAAAGGGCTGCGTTTTGGAAGGCCGCGATATCGGCAGCGTCGTTTTCCCGAATGCCGACATTAAGTTTTTTCTTACCGCCAAACCCGAAGCCCGCGCCCGCCGCCGCTTTAACGAAGACTCCGCAAAAGGCCGCATCAGCACTTTTGAGCAAACACTGGCGGAAATAAACGAACGCGACGAACGCGACGTTTCGCGCGAAGATTCGCCGCTGACCATTTCTGAAAATGCCGTCGTTATCGATACCAGCGAGCTCGACCTTTCGGAAGTATTCGACCAAATGATCGCAAAGATCGGCGAGGTGAAAACCGCGTCGGTTTAATATTTGACTTCGATTTTCATAATCGCTAAGATTGTAAGTTGCTTTTTTGATATGCTCCCGTAGCTCAGCTGGATAGAGCAACAGCCTTCTAAGCTGTGGGTCGCACGTTCAAGTCGTGCCGGGGGTACTTTCTTTAATTGAAATTTCAGAACCGAGATTTGAAATTCGCACGGCGGCTATAGTTCAGTTGGTTAGAACGCCTGATTGTGGTTCAGGAGGTCGTGGGTTCGAGCCCCACTAGCCGCCCCATTCATTTTCATCCTCGCTGAAAAAGATTTGGAAACTATTATATTCATAGTTCCGTTATAAAACTTTTTACCGGCAAACGCCTATGAATTTTCTGAAAGCCCTTGTTTTTTCCATACTATTTATTTCCCTGGCAGATTACGCTTTGGCTCAAAAGCCTTCCGGGCAGTTTGTTCCTGACGAGCTGCTGGTAAAATTCCGGAAAGATGCACAACGCAAAGCTGCTTTGAAAGCACATTCGCTCATCGGTGCCAAAGTTTTGGAGGATCTCGGCGGCTCCGGCTTGCAGAGAATAAAACTGCCTGCCTCTGCCCATGTTGCTGAAATCCTCAAACGCTACGAGGAATTTCCGGAAGTCGAATTCGTCCAGCCGAATTACTATTATCACCTTCTGAACACCCCTAACGATGCGCAATACCCGAATGCCGGAATGTATGGACTGCGCAAAATTTCCGCGCCGCAAGCTTGGGATTTGACTACGGGCAGTTCAGCCGTGGTCGTCGCAAATATCGATACCGGCGTTCGCTATACACACGAAGACCTGGCCGCGAATATGTGGACCAATCCCGGTGAAACAGCCGGCAATGGCATTGACGACGACGGCAACGGCTTTATCGACGACATTTACGGCTACGATTTTTTCTTTAATGACTCGGATCCAAATGACGAAAACCGGCACGGAACGCACACGGCCGGAACGATCGGCGCCGTCGGCAATAATTCTATCGGTGTTGTCGGCGTAAACTGGAACGTCAAGATAATGGCAATCAAGATCTATGACAGCGACGGATTCGGCACCACGTCCGCAATGCTGATAAACGCCTATAATTACGTCCGGCTGATGAAGGAACGCGGAGTAAATATTCGTGTCACTAATAATTCTTACGGCGGCTGCAGCGAAGCCTGCGGGTATGATCAGGCGACGAAGGATGCTATCGATGCTCTTGGCAATGCCGGAATTCTCAATGTATTTGCCGCCGGCAACGATAATCGCAATACAGATACACTTCCAGCCTATCCTGCAAGCTACACCAGCCCTTCGATCTTATCTGTTGCGGCGTCAAGTTCGACCGATACGCGACCCGTTTTTTCAAATTTCGGCGTGCTAAGTGTAGATTTGGCAGCCCCCGGATTGGGAATCCTCAGCACCATTAACGCTTCAAATTCCAGCTACGATTTATTGAACGGCACATCAATGGCGACGCCGCACGCGGCCGGCGCGGCAGCTTTGCTTTCGGCATACAACCCGAATCTTTCCGCGGCATCGCTTAAAGCAACATTGATGAACACGGTCGATGTTCTACCTAATTGGAACGGAGTCGTTAAAACTGGGGGCCGCCTTAATGTTTCGAATGCTTTGCTGAATCAGACCGTCTGCAGTCTCAATACGCCAAATTCATCAATTACAGTTCCGACGAAAGGCGGGACTTTTTCGGTGAATATTACGGCTCCTCAGAATTGCGACTATTCCGTTCGCAGTCCGGTCAAATGGATCAAGATTTCCGGCCCCGATTCGCTGAGTGGAAACGGAACCTTTACTTTTCGCGTGACAGTCAACCCGACGATCACGCGCTCCGCAACTATCGATATCGGCGGGCAAACATACACGGTTAATCAATCACGGAATGGAATTTTGTAAAATTTCGCGGGTTTTCAGACTTTATTTGAAATACGGGCATCTAAGCCTCGAACACGTTCATCAATAGAAAGGAATAAATTCAATAGATTTGTTGCAATACGCATCATCAAAGTAGTATATTTGACGTTCCGGGAAATAAGCCGGCGTGCTTCACGCGGACGCTTCCCTCAGCATTACAAATTAAGGAAAATAACGATGAAAGATTTTTTAACCTCAAAGGGTAAGATCGCCCTGGCGATTACATTCGTGCTCGCACTCGGTATCTCCGCTCTTGCACAAGTTCAGCTGCGTGAGGCCCTCGATTCGGACAACGATGCCAAAGCCGATTTCACGGTTTGGCGGCCGTCGAATAACACTTGGTATACTCTGGGCAGCACGGGAGCATATAAGCAGCAGCAATTTGGGTTTGCCAACGAAGATTTTCCTGTTCCCGGAGATTATGATGGCGATAACGTCGCCGACATCGCGGTTTGGAGAGATACGAATGGAACATGGTACCGCATAAATAGTGCGACCAACACCTTTTTCGCTCAACCGTTCGGTCTTTCCGGTGACGAAGCCATCGGGCGGGATTTTGACGGCGACGGCAGAACTGATCTCGCCGTAGCACGTCGAACCAATGGTGCTTTGATCTGGTATATTCTCGGTTCCACGGCCGGATATTCTTCGCAGCAATGGGGATTAGCTGGTGATTACACCGCACCCGGCGACTATGACGGTGACGGGAAATTCGACCTTGCGGTCCAGCGTCCGGGTGCAAGCCCGACGGCCCTCGGCACATTTTACCTGCTTCAGAGTACAGCCGGTTTTGATACTTTCACATTCGGTTTCAGCAATGACCTGCTCGCACCGGGCGATTACAACGGCGACGGGAAAACAGATGTTGCCGTCGTTCGCGAGGGTCCGCTTCCGACATCGATCCTTGAATGGTACATCCGAACTCCGGCCGGCTTTAACCAGTTTTCATGGGGACTAACCGGTACTGACTTGACGGTTCAAAATGATTACGACGGTGACGGAAAAACCGACTTAGCCGTTTGGCGTAATACCGAAGGCAAGTTTTACATTCTGCAAAGCACGGCTGGGTATCGTGAATTTCAGTGGGGCCTGCCCGGAGATTTCCCGGTTGCGGCTTACGACACTCACTAATCTCGCAGTAAACGATTAATTAAAAGGGTTGAAGGCTTTCGGGCCTTCAACCCTTTTGTTATCCCGGCATTTTGTAGTAGCTTTTCTTAAGCCCGATGCAAAACCTTATCGAAACATTAGAAAGGTCATTTCCCGGAAAGCGGATCGTTATAGTCGGCGATCTGGTGGCTGACCAATTTTTGCACGGGACGATCGCTCGCGTCTCCCGCGAAGCTCCTGTCTTTATCCTGAAACACGAAGAGACGGACACCTGCGCCGGAGGTGCCGCCAATGCAGCCGTGAATGTCGCGTCGCTCGGCGGCGAACCTATATTAATCGGCGTTACCGGCCAGGACGCGGAAGGAGAATTACTTGCCGGAAAGCTGAAGAATTCAGGTGTCAACTGCGATTTTGTTATAGCCGATAAAGATTTACGAACCACCACAAAGGTTCGCGTGCTAGCCGGCCAGCATTATGCTCCGAAGCAGCAGGTAATAAGGATAGATTACGAGAATCAGGCCGAAATCAGCCCCGAAGTGACTGAAAGGTTAGTGTCTAATCTGAGGTCCGCTACCGATACCGCCGATGCAATAATAATTTCGGATTACAACTACGGTGCCGCCGGCCGCGAAATTTTCGAACTCGCCCGCTCAATCTCTAAACAGAAACGAATACCGCTTCTAATCGATTCGCGTTTCCGCCTCGCCGACTTTCCGGGTGCGACGAGCGCGACCCCGAATCAGGAAGAGGTCGAGCAAATACTCGGCAAGGACTTCACGCCGGAAAGCTGCGAGGAACTTCGGTCGCAGCTCGGATTCGAGTCTTTGCTCGTCACCTGTGGTAACAAAGGAATGATGCTCGTAGAGACGGGCAAGCCGCCGATTCACATTGAAGCCGTCGGTTCCACCGAACCCGTCGATGTAACGGGTGCGGGCGACACCGTCATTGCCGTATATGCTTTGGGCCTTGCATCGAGATTGAGTTTTAACCAAGCGGCGGTCGTGGCAAATCACGCCGGTGGAATAGTCGTGATGAAAAAGGGGACGGCGTCCGTATGCACCGCTGAACTTGTTGAATCGATTAAGAATCACGCAAAAGCCGGTGCGTTGGAATCCGCGTCATAAATATCGTTTAACTATGAATTTTGCCCCGATATTCACCTTAGAGAAACTCGCAGACCGTGTATCGGCGGAGCGCAAAACGGGCGCCAGGATTGTCCTGGCAAACGGTTGTTTCGATCTTTTCCATGTCGGACACGTCCGTTATTTGGAAGGCGCTAAGCAACTTGGTGACTTCCTCGTTGTGGGCATAAATTCCGACGTGCAGGTCAGAAGATTGAAAGGCGAAAATCGCCCTTATATGCCCGAAAACGAAAGGGCCGAGATCATTTCGGCTTTCCGGTTCGTCGATGCGGTTACAATCTTCGACGAGCCTACGGTCGAACAACTGATAATGGCAATCAGGCCCGACTTTCACGCCAAAGGGACGGATTATACTTTCGATTCGGTACCCGAACGCGAGATTGTACATAAATATGGCGGACTGGTCGCGATCGTCGGCGATCCAAAAGATCATTCATCGACGGGATTGATCGCAAAAGTCGGCAGCAAAGCCTAATATCGACCTATGTGGCAATCGCGTTCGAAGGCAGATCTGATCATCGAAGTTTGGGAAAAGCTCGATTGCGAGAGTGTCGGAGCGTCAGAAATCGCCGCTATCGAAGCGGTTTTGCTCGACCGATTCGGCAAATCCGCCGTCGATTCGCCGATGATCCTCGCCCGCCTTCTCGCCGACGAGGGAGCCGAGCTTCGCCATTCCGAAATAATGCAGCTTTATATTGACCGCTGCTCCGACCGGCCCTACGAAGCGGCATTTCGGAATATTCTCGACATCACCGACTTCAAGAGCTTGCTTAATTCGATCCGAAACCTCGAAAATCTGCGGCATAAATATTTAAATGCGGGCGATAAGGAAGGGGAACGGCTAGTTCGCGAAAAAGGTCGCGAGGGCCGACAGAGAGCCTTGGATATTGCCGAAAACAAAAAGAAAACAGCGGCGGAAAAGATGAAATATACAGAGGCTGCCGAATGGCTGACGCTCTGGCTGAAATCGCCCGACACATTCGAAATTTGGGTGAAGCTTCGTCAGTCATCGCCCGATTTTCAAGAGAAATTCGGCAAATAGTATGCGACGCTTTTACGTGCCACCCGAACATTTTAAGGACGGAAACGTGCATCTAGGTCTTGAGGAAACGCGGCATCTCCGGGATGTTTTGCGCCTTCGCGTAGGTGAGAAAATAAATGTATTCGATGGTGAAGGCCGTGAATTTCTATGCACCGTAGGAAAGATCGAAAAAAAAAGTTCCATGGCGGTAATTACAGCGGAGGTCGATCCGGTATCGCCTGAATCGAATCTCGAACTGGTTTTGGCAGTCGGCTTGTTAAAGGGAGAAAAGTTCGATCTTGTCGTGCAGAAAGCCGTCGAACTCGGAGTTTCCCGAATTCAGCCCCTCCATACTAAACGCAGTGATGTGAAGTCTGCCGTAAAAGATACAAAAACTGAACGCTGGCGAAAGATCTCCCTCGAAGCGGCGAAACAATCCGGGCGGGCAAGCCTGGCAAAAATCGAAAATCCGATTAAATTTGAGGAGTTCATTGAAAATTTTGACACATCAACTGCGGCGGGTGAGGGAAGAATTTTATTTACCGAACGCGACGGCAGAGGTTTCGAAATCGATAGACAATTTAAAAAAATAACCGCCCTCGTCGGTCCCGAGGGCGGTTGGGAAGAATCTGAATTAGATTCCGCATTAAAAGGTGGCTTTGAGCTGATAACTTTCGGCGGACGAATCCTGCGTGCTGAAACGGCGGCGATAACTGTTGCCTCAATCCTGCAGCACAGGTTCGGAGACTTGAATTAAATTTCGCCTTTCACGGCAGTCCTCGGACGATAGACCGTATCTCCCCGTTGTGAAAGATTAGCCTTTGCTCCGATGGTTTGAATCATCCGGTGCATCAATTCCTTGTCGTCCACCTTAAAGTTAACAACACCTTTTACATCGACATCCGCGTCGTCAAACCGAATTACAAGGTATCGCTTCTTCTCCCGCATCAATCCGAATAAGCCGGCTCCTGGGAGCGGAATGTGGCTGAGCACTTTTCCTGTGGTGGCGGTCGAAACCTGAGCTTCCGGCGAGACGATCATCAGCGATTTATACGGAATGCCGAACTTTTCCTTCTTGTCCTTTCCGAAGAATACCAACCGCTCGTTATCATGATCGATCTTCAGCACGCCGGTTTCCTTCTCGCTGAAGCCGAAAAGCCCGCCCTGATACTTCGCCGCGATGGACATCGTTTCCGATGTCGCCATCATCGCCGGTAATTGAGCCTTTTCCGCCGGACGCGGCTGCGCAAAAACAGCAAACGAAAAACAAATTACTAAACTACAAACCACAGCTATTCTTTTCATGGGATTTCCTTTCTGAAACTTAAATGTAAATTGATATTCGAATATCATCATATAGACGCTCTAATCCCGCAATTAGTTGTCATTTCACGGCTAATGATTTTAATGTTTCAAGATACGGTGCCAGCCGTTTCGCCGCGATCTCGATATACGCTTCCGATATTTCCGAGCCATACCATCTACGCCGTAGTTGATGCGCCACCTTGGCGGTCGTTCCGCTGCCCATAAAACAGTCGTAAACGATGTCGCCTTCGTCCGTCCATGTCGAGATTTGATCAGCCACGAGATGTTCCGGAAATATCGCCGGATGCTCGAAAGCTATCTTGTCTTTCGACGAAGATGTACCGACATTGTAAGAGAAAATATTATTGACCTTTCTTTCCTTCGGCGCAACGTGATCGTGGGCAAGATCATTGCGGCCGGCCTTTGTAATGCGAAAGGATTTGAATGCCTTTTCCTGCTTGATCGGCTGCATCAGCGGATTAAAAGTTTTCGGCTGGCCCTTGCTAAAGCAAAACATATACTCGAAACACTGACGGTAACGCTTGCCGCAATCACTCGGTATCGGATTGTTTTTGGCATAGATCATCGTATCATGCACGTTAAACCCGGCTTCCTGAAACGTGATCGCGTGCCGGAAGCTCGTCAATGTCTCATTGCCGTTCAGCGTCCGGTCGCCGACGACCCAAATCACGACGCCGCCGGTTTTTGTCTTTTGATATAGCAGCGATGCGATTTTCTCCACCGGAAAATAATAGCCTTTATAATCACGCAGGTCGTCATAAGGCGGGCTCGTTATCGTCATATCAATAAAATCGCCGTCCGTCCTCGCGAGCGTCGCGGTGCAGTTTTCATTGTAAATTTTGGCTAATTCCATTATCTTCGGCGGACGCATCGCCGCGGTTGATGGTAGCAGTGAACCGCCTAAAAGAACTCCTAACTGCCTACCGCCACTATCCTCATAGCCTCATCCCGCCCATCGTCCGCTGCCAGGTCAAGGTTTGCTTTAAAAGCCCTAACCGCAAGCGGTCCGCATCGGAGGAGCCGGGCAGCAGTGTGCCGATTATCGATTCGAGCAGCGGAACCGCGAAATTTCCGGCATGCGAAACAATTTGCGAATAATAATGAAGCTGTGCCATTCCTTTTTCATCGATATGAAATCGCTTTACAGCTTCCGGAGTCATATTTGAAACTTCCTGTCCCGGGGGCACAATCCGGCGCGGAACTCCATGCGAGATCTTTCCCATTTCACCCAAAGTTCCCAACAGCAAGATACCGATCAAAATTCCCTGCTCACCAATAAAATCAGGAGTAAAATTGTTTGGCGTTGGGCTGAGCCGAGGGCCGTAGTTCGCGTATTCCGGATTAACTAATTTTGAATCGTAGATCACTCCCACAATTTCTTCGCTGCCAAGTGGCAGGCTCACAAATTCCGCAAAACCGTAATCACCGGAGTCCGGCGGTTCATTCGTGTCCAGTTCGTCGATCACCCGGCCGATGTAATCAATGTGGGAATTTGAACTGACGATCTTTGCAATCTTCATAATGTTCATCGACAGGAACCGCCTGAGAAAGCAGGCGGCAGAATTCGCTTAGAAATGCTCGTAAGCCCGAACCGTAAATTTCCGCCTCGATTCTACCACCTGCTTGTAGGCGGTTACCTTTTATTTAGCACCAATCTCCGGGATTAAATATAACAGCCACCACAGGAAAATCTGCACAGCGAGTATTAAAAAACTCAATCCCATGCAAACTAAAGCCAGCCTCCCCCCGCCATGTTCCGGTACACGATAAGCTTTGTACCACCCAAATCCTCCGATAATGAATGCGAACGGCAAGAACAAAATTCCTAGATAAGGAACGGATGAATAAACGACGCACGCCCAAGCCATGTCGGTTAACGGATTTCTGCTTTCCTCGAACAAGCTCTCCGTTTCATTCTCAACCGTATCACCGAATTTCAGATGTTTTTGCTGTAAACCGTGCGAGGAACGGATAGTGTCGAGCGGCTGGTAATCTTCCCGCATCAGCTTACCGCAGATCAGGCAATATTTCGCGGATCCGCGCTCCGCCTCGGCACCGCAAGCAGAACACATTATTGTCTTATCTTCGCCGGTTTTTACTCGCATTTTTTCGCGATACGCTGAATTCCAGTTTTTCACGAACGGCGAATTCCTGTAAAGCCCGAAAGAAAATTTCCCGATCCCGCGTGGAGATCACCGCCGTCTGGTCAGCGGTTTCGAGCGCGTATGGATAGCCTAATCCGACGACGCATTCTGCCCGCACTACATCCAGAACTTCATTCAACAATCCGGCTTCATAAACCCAGCTCGGAACATCGAGCCGGGCCGGTGTAGAATCCGCTGTCGTTTGTAAATACGTAAATCCGACCGTCGATCTCCCGGTCGCTTCATCAATAAAAGCATTCAATCCACGCCGTTTGGAATAGCAAAAACAGGTGCGGTCGCCCCAAAATTCGAGCACGCACGATATTCCGTCAATGCTGCCTCTCAGAAGCGAAGCATCGTACAAAGTCGTTTCGCCGCCTTTATCACGCGAAGAAACACTGTCCAAAAAAGTGAGCAGATCGCGCGAAAAGCTGCGGTCAACATAACCGACCAGTGGAACCTCAGTTTCTTTGGAAAGTTTTACCAAATTTACAGTAGCGTCAAGAAAGCTTTTCTGCAAACCTTTCTGCGAAAACGGCACGAGCAGCGGATTATCAAAAAAAGCTAGCGGCATTCGCTCGGCGCGATCCCGCCAGCCGCGCTTCTTTTCCAAAAAATTACCGAGTTGGGCGACTTCGCCAAGATAACGCCGTTCCTCGACGCGGATGTCCGGGTTCATCGGCTCGTCCTGATCTTTGAAAAGATCGTCGGGCGTGAGAATCTCGAATCTAACATTCTTTTCGTAAGGCTTCGACGAATCATGCGGATTTTCGAACCACCCGATCTGAATCGCCGCCACTGGCACCGAGGTTTCTTTCCCGGCGTATATCTGGCTGCCGTCGGCGGCGAAAGTCGTTCGATTATTTAAAATTCCCGCCGCCCATTCGCGTGCATCCTCGTGGTTTTGCCAGCAAATATCGAACGGGAAAGAGAACGATTTATTTGAGTTTAATTCGCTGCCGGGAATTGCGCCGCAGTCTTCCTGCTGAGTAAATTTTTGCTCTATCGATTCATATGGTTCGCTTTCGATTTTCGATAAAGCTTCAAAATAAAATGACAGTTCAGAAGATTTATCACGCAAATAAATCCGGAAATCTTCGCCCTTATTATTTAGTTCGCCGCTAAGCCCTTCTCGGAACAGCATGATTTTGTAAGAGTAATGCGTTTACGCGTGATTCCGCGTTTGGAATGAAACCTCGGAGTTCAAAATGGTGACGTATAAATCACGCGTAAACACGTTACTTCTACATCTCCCATTTATCGAGAAACTTCTGCAAAAATTTCTTCTCCGGTTTCGCCGCTTCACGTTCCAGAAATCCGCGAAATTCTTCCTGTTCGATGATGTATTCCTCTTCGTTCAATTTACCCGCAAAATATACAAAACGCAGCCATATCAAATAGGTATTAAGCGTATCGATTTGATTATATTCGACGATCTTAGTAATCTCGCCGCCGAGCCAAAGGTCGGCGACCTGCTGGCCGTCCACATCTAGTTTACCCGGAAATCCGCACAGCCGGGCAATCTCATTCAAGCGAGGCGTCATTGCCCCATTTGAAAAGCGTTTTATCAGATCGAGGTGCCATTCGTTCTCATGCCTCGCAAAATAATCGCGGCCTTCCCAAGGTTTGCCAGGGCGTGAACAGAAAGCCGGGGAAGAGATCTCGTTAACTATTCCGCGCTGGATGAGAACCTGCATATCCGAATCGATGGAGTTAAAACCGACAAGCTGCGGGCAGCGTTCGCCAATATAATGCAGAAACCGCTCAATTATATAAGCCTCGTCCGACTCAATTGGATCAACCGGAAGTTTCGGCAGCGAGTGCAGCGCAAAATCCACCCGTTTCTCGCCGTCACGGAAAACCGCATTGCGCGAAAGAAACGCGATCGAAACGACACGCGATAACAGATACTTCACAAAAGGCCGCGGCACCGCTTCTGAATAGCCGGACGCCCGTTTCCAGATCTCTTCCATAGCCTTAAGCTCGGTCGTATCGTCCGCCAGATCATAAAGCCGCTTGGCTCCCGCAGCATCCGGCACCCATTCAAGGTCGAAAAACCAGGTACGTTCGTGAAGATCGTTTTTGAGCATATTTGGACAGGAAAAGTGCGGGATTAGAATATCAGAAACAACTCATTTTACACGACTCGTCCGCCGCTTCATAAAATCCATCAAGACAAACTGCGTCAAATTATTAGGGTTCGCAAAATACGCCTTTCCCTTTGTCATCGCGGACATTTGCTTAACGAATTCGACGAGATAATGATCACTCGCGAGCATAAAAGTATTTATCATCACGCCGGATTTACGGCAGGCCTGCACTTCCTTGAATGTTTCAGCCATTACGAACGGATCATTACCCATCGAATTCCTATACAGCATTCGTTTTTCACCCGGCACATTATCCGAATATTTGCGGTAACCAAAATAGGCGGCGTTTGACGGTTCGACATAGGCGGCGGTGGGCTTGCCGTCGGTGACCATGACGATCTGTTTCATTTCCTTTCGTTGGGCGGTGAGGATTCGGCGGGCAAGCTTTAAGCCTTCGGCGGTATTCGTGTGATACGGCCCGACCTGCGTAGTGCCAAGCTTTCCTATCGGGACTTCTTCAGCCCCGTCGTGGAAAAGGACGATCTTCAACGAATCGCCCGGATACTGCGTACGGATCAAATGCGAGAGAGCGAGCGCGACCTTTTTCGCCGGTGTAAAACGGTCCTCGCCGTAAAGGATCATAGAATGCGAGCAATCGAGCATCACGACAGTCGCGCACGAAGATTGATAATCCTGCTGATGAACGTGCAGGTCGCTATATTCCAGATTCAGCGGCACGCTCAAACCTTCGCGAGTTATCGCCGACATCAGCGTCGCGTTGACGTCCAGATTTATCGTATCGCCGAATTCATATTGCTTCGAGCTGAGAGCCGCTTCGACGCCGGTATCGAGATGAGGCGTGTCGTGCCGTCCAACTGAAGATTTGCCCAAACTGCCGAGCAGTTTTTGCAGCGTCTTGTAGCCGAGAAAATCCAGCCCCTTCTCTGTCACCTCGAATTTAATATCACGCGGCATTGGTTCGCCGATCTCACCCTGTCCCTCACCGTTTTGCATTTCGCGGCGCTGCTCCAACGGAACTTCCTTCAAATTTAAATAACCTTCTTCGACCAAGCGTTCGATAAGCTGATTTATCAATTCCTCCAGCAGCGAACCTTTGAATTTGCCATCGTTATCGGCCAGCATTTTCTCCACGTCCTGCTCGTTCAAAACTTCCTGCTCAAGTAAAGATTGCAGGATCGCTTTGCGTAAAGCATCGAGCGAATCATCCGGCTTATTTCGCTCGCGCGTCCACCAGTAATCGTCGTTAAACCCGGAATCGAGCATCTGATTCGACAGCGAATCCATCAGATTGCCGAGATTGACGCCGAAAACATCGAAACCGTTGAATTTTGAATAGCGGATAAACTTCATATTGCTATCTTTCGCCCGTCGGGTCAGTTTCAGTTTGCTCCATCCGAAACTAAGCGATATTACAGAGCTTACCGTTAATATCATCTAGCTGAAGTCGAACCGAGGAGGAAAGCCGTGTGAATCCGAAAAATTCATTATGGCTATTTCAATTATAACCCTCAATATCCGTAAAATCCTCGTAGATCATTCCGCGACGGTCGCGTTTTGCTTTAGTCACAGCTTCGAAGCCCCCGTCTTCGTTACGCGAAATTTTGTTCTGCGAATAAAGCCCTTCGAGTACAAATTCGCAAGCCGAAACAAGCTTCGCCTGATCGCTGCGGCCAAATTCCAGCGGCACGAGCGTTGAATCGATAAGGTCAGGTACGCTTTCGAGCAGCATCGAACATTCTTCAGCAGATGCCGTATCCGAAAGCAGAATCTTGTTTCCTTTTTCGAACCATTGCACCGTCGGTCCAAAATCAATTCCAAGGAAAAAGCCTTCAAAGATTACGCCGCAGGCACCTTTTATCAGGTCCTTCGCGATTCGCTGGGCACCGATCTGTTCGCCTTCGTATTCGAGCTCCATCTTACCGGTCATGGCCGGAAGGGCAGCATAAATATCGGAGATTCGCGGCACGATCTCCCTTTCATTCGTTAACAGTGCTCGCCGTTCCGCATTCGAAACAGCCGATTCGAGCGCCGTTATCGAAAACCGCTGTGAAACACCGCTTCGCTTGTCGATGCGTTGATCGTCTCTCGCTTCGAATGAGATTTGTTCTACTGTCTCGGCGATAAAGTCTGGTATTTCAACGGCAAAATCTTCAAATCCATTACGCGTCGTCCAAGCTTCCTGTTTGGTGATTGCCGCGCTGATCTGCACGTCCTTTGGATAATGGGTTTGAATCTCCGAGCCAATGCGATCCTTGAGCGGCGTGATTATTTTTCCGCGGGCCGTATAATCTTCAGGATTTGCCGAAAAAACAAGCATTAAATCGAGCGGCAGCCGGATAGGATAACCCTTTATCTGCACATCACCCTCCTGCATGATATTGAACAGGCCGACCTGAATTTTTCCGGCGAGATCGGGCAGTTCGTTGATCGCGAAAATGCCGCGGTTAGCTCTCGGCAACAGTCCGAAATGAATTGTCAGCTCATCAGACAAAAGATGACCTCCTTTCGCCGCCTTGATCGGATCGACGTCACCGATAATGTCCGCGATCGTCACATCCGGCGTCGCCAGCTTTTCGACGAAACGGTTGTCTCGGCTTACCCAATCAATCTTTGTCTCGTTGCCGTGCAGTTCGATCTGCTGGCGTCCATACGCGCTAAGCGGGGCAAACGGATTGTCATTAATCTCCGAACCCGCGATAATCGGCATTTCCACATCTAAAAGCTCGGTTAACTGCCGGATGATCCGGCTTTTTGCCTGTCCTCGCAAACCGAGCAGAATAAAATTATGTTTCGACAAGACGGCGTTTACAAGCTGCGGCACAACCGTTTCGGCATAACCTAGAATTCCCGGAAACAGACGTTCGCCTGACCGCAGTTTGCCAATCAAATTCGACCGCAGTTCGTCCTTGACCGAACGCGATGCATAACCGCTTGCTCTCAATTCCCCTAATGTTCGTATATTATCCATGTATCGAAATTATTTTCTCTTTATTATTCTCCAAAATTCCATTTTCCGCCTTTTGCCGCAAAATAAAAAGTCCGAAACAAAATGTTCCGGACCAATCCAAAAATATTAAGCTGCGGGGCAACCGTTCTGAGTTCACGCTTAAGCGTGCTTCTTCGTTAACCGGAAGACAAGCTAAAACTTGAACTCAGAACGTATGCCAAAACTAGAAAGTGTATTTATTCGCGTGAATCAGCATATCCGCTATCCGCTGCCGGGCAGCTATCGTATTGATCGGCGAATGATTTTTAGTGAATCGCTTGAGTGCGGCCAGCAGTGTCCGCATTTCGTCACCTTCGCTCATGGCGGCGATGGTATTCTTTGCCGCCGCTTCGACACGTTGAATAGCGTCGTTGCAGAAAACTCCGGCCATATCGATATATCGGCCGGCGGCTTCTTCGCCGGTTTTCCCGGCAATTTTCTTTGCACGCAAAATCGCCGTTTCCATTTGATAAACGTCCATAATGATGTCGGCCGCATTGAGCAGAATTTCCTGTTCGTCGGCAAGTTTCATCATGTATTTCTGTGCGGCGGTGCCGATCACCATCAAAGCGATCTTCTTAGCATTTTTTGCGAGTTTGGTTTCGGCTGCGAGGAGGCCGTTATCATCATCAAACGGCATTTGCGGATTCAGAATTTCATCCTGTAAAGCCTTTCCGGCCTGCAAAAGCCCGAGCCTTCCCCTCATTGCCCGTTTCATTAATTGTCCGGGAATCAGCAGGCGGTTGATCTCGTTCGTGCCTTCGAAAATACGGTTGATGCGCGAATCGCGGTAAGCTTTTTCTGCCGGGTAATCCGCGGAATAACCATAACCGCCATAGATCTGCACCATTTCATCGACCACGTAATCGAGAGCTTCCGAACAAGCCACCTTATTTATCGAAGATTCAACCGCGTATTCCTCGATGGACTGCAATTTCTTCTCATTGTCCGCACCGTCGCCGATCGAAGAATCGATCATCCCAACCGTGCGGTATGTGATAGATTCCGCCACCCAAGTCCTGATCGCCATCTCTGCAATCTTGTGTTTGATCGCGCCGAACGACGAAATCGGCCTGTCGAATTGATGCCGCTCGTTCGCATATCGTATTGCTTCATGCAAAGCGAGTTTTGCCCCGCCGGTAACGCTTGCACCTAATTTGAATCTTCCGACATTAAGGATGTTGAACGCGATCTTCGCACCGTCGCCGACATTTCCGATCAGGTTCGTCGCCGGAATTTTGCAGTCAGACAAAATGATGGCCGTGGTCGATGAAGACTTAATACCCATCTTGTGCTCTTCCGCACCCGGACGGCAGTTTTCGCTTTTTTCGACAACGAATGCTGAAAACTTTTCCTTCTCGCCGTCCACTTTAGCGAACACGATGAACACATCCGCAAAACCGCCATTCGTGATCCACATCTTCTCACCGTTAAGCGTGTACGTCGATCCGTCTTCGCTTAATTTAGCAGTAGTTTTAGCACCGAGAGCATCCGATCCCGAACCGCTTTCGGTCAGGCAATAAGCTGTAATGATCTCACCCGAAACAATTCCCGGAATCCATTTTTCTTTAAGCTCATCAGAACCGAAATAAAGAATCGGAAGAAGTCCAATAGAGGTCTGTGCTCCAAACGTAGTTCCGAATCCGCCGGCCCGCCCGATATATTCGGCGATCACCGCACCGGTCGTTTGGTCCAGCCCAAGCCCGCCGTACTCTTCAGGAATGGTCGCACCGAGCAACCCAAGCTCACCGCCTTTCTGTACAAGGTCGCGGGCAATATCCCAACCGTGTTTTTCAAGCGCCGGAAGCTGCGGATGAATCTCGTTGTCGACAAATTCCCTTGTCGTTTCACCGATCATCTTCTGCTCGTCGGTAAAATCCTCCGGCGTAAAGATCTCCGCCGAAGTCTGGTCAGCGATCAAAAACTCGCCGCCTTTGATATAGTCCTTTTCCATTTGTGCATCCATTAATTTTGCTCCTAAAAACTTTGGCGATTCCGATTGGCCACGAATTACACAAATAGTTTCGTGAAATTAGTGTAATTCGTGGCCAATTTCTAGTCTAATCTCTCGAAAATTCCGGCCGCGCCCATTCCGCCGCCGACGCACATTGTTACCATTCCGTAGCGTGCATTCCGGCGTTTCATTTCCTGCAGGATAGATGCGGTGAGTTTGGCACCTGTGCATCCCAATGGATGCCCAAGCGCTACCGCTCCGCCGTTGACATTTACCTTGTCAGGATTCATTTCCAGCATTTTCATCACCGACAAACCTTGTGCAGCAAATGCTTCGTTTAGCTCTATAACGTCGATCTGGTCAAGCCTCAATCCGGCGAGCTTCAGCGCCTTTGGTATCGCATAAACCGGGCCGATTCCCATTTCTTCGGGAAGGCATCCAGCGGTAGCGAACGAAACGAATCTCGCCAGCGGCGTGAGCCCAAGCTCGTTGGCCTTTTCCAAAGACATCACCACCGTTGCCGCCGCTCCGTCAGACATTTGCGAAGCGTTGCCGGCGGTTACTGTCCCTTTTATATGAAATACAGGCTTCAATTTAGCAAATCCTTCAGCCGAGGCGTCATAACGCGGGCCTTCGTCCATATCGAAAACAACTTCCTTGCGGCGTACACGTCCTTTTTCATCGAGTTCGTCAACGAACACCGTCATCGGCACGATCTCGTCCTTAAATTTCCCTGACTGAATGGCCGCCGCCGCCTTCTGATGAGATCGCAGAGAAAATTCATCCGCCTGTTCGCGAGTGATCTCGTATTTTTTCGCGAGATTCTCCGCCGTCAAGCCCATATTCAGGTAATAATCCGGATACGAATCGACCAACGCCGGATTAGGCCGCACAACGTTTCCGCCCATCGGGATCATCGACATCGTTTCCAACCCTCCGGCCACAATCACATCCGCGCCGCCTGTCCTAATCCGATCCGCCGCCAGCGCAATCGTCTGCAGTCCGGACGAACAATAACGATTGACCGTCATCGCAGAAGTCTCGACCGGCAGCCCCGCCGCGATCATCGCCGTCCGAGCGACGTTCATTCCCTGCTCCGCCTCCGGAAACGCACAGCCCATAATAACGTCATCGATCTGCGTCACATCCAGATTCGGCACGCGATTCACGGCTTCCCTAATGGCCGCCGCACCCAGATCATCCGGCCGCGTATACTTCAAAGTTCCTTTCGGTGCCTTCCCCACAGCCGTCCGCACGGCCGATACAATTACTGCTTCTTTCATAATTATTTACCCATCATCTTGCCCACAATCTCTTTGCCATTAAGGGCAAAATAGATTTCATTGAACCTTGTGTTTCTATCACTTCAAAACCATCAGCCACACACTCAAATGTCGAATCATGGAACGCAAAAACATAATGGTGACGTTCCCAGAATTTCTCAGCATTATGATTTTCGTGAACTGAATTCATTCGTTCGAGCCTACGGATCCATGAAGAGTTCAAAATTTCATAGGCTCCGTACGGGTCAAGACCGCGTTCTGCCAAGGATGACAGCTGAATGCCTCATCGTTTGGTGGTCCAAACATATAGGCATAACACCATTTGAATTCAACGATTGCCAAAGGTTCCTCGGACGCATAGCTAATAATCTTGACGGTCGTACCATCCCAATCTTCTGGTGTATTCTGCAAGTAAAATGCTAGTACAACCTTTCCTTCCATCGCTCAACACGAAGGGATGTGGTGCACCAACAGAGGACTGCGGAACATCATGAAGTTCTCCGACCCGATCTTTATCATCAACCTGATACATAACACTAGCTCATTTCTTTCAACAGGCTTCCCGCGTTTCGCGGCACATAGCCACGTCGTTTACGGCGAGGTAAGGGTCATCCATGAATCAAGAGGGCGTTTTAACGTCCTTCCGCTCCTGGACTTAAGCCGCTCATCTTTAAGCCCGTTGAAACTGGCTACCGGAAAATTTTCCAATCTTGTCCACGCCGTTAACGACGTGGCTATGCGCCTTTCGGGAAAGACTAGGCAACTATTCGACATTCATCCCTGACAAAAACTAATAGCCAAAGTTATCGGGGAATCCATTCTTCATTTTCGCGGCCTTTCGCGTATTTCGCGGGCAATTTCTTCATGCCGGAAACAGGTCCTCAAATGATCGTTCACCATTCCTGTGGCCTGCATAAACGCGTACATTATCGTTGAACCGACAAAATTGAACCCCCGCTTTTTCAAATCTTTGCTTAGAGCGTCCGAAATGTCCGTTTTCGCCGGAACCTGCGAAATACCAGTTAACGCATTGTCCCTCGGCTTCCCATCTACGCAACCCCAAATATACTTATCGAACGAACCGAATTCTATAGCAACCGTCAAAAACGCCTTCGCATTCCGAACCGCCGATGCGATCTTTAATCGGTTGCGAACGATACCTTCATCCAGCAAAAGCTCCGCACATTTTGCTTCGCCGTATTCCGCTACCTTTGCCGGATCGAAGTTATCGAATGCCGCTCGGTAATTATCGCGTTTGCGAAGGATCGTGTCCCAGCTCAGTCCGGCCTGTGCGCCCTCCAATACAAGAAATTCAAACAGCCCGCGGTCGTTGTGCAGCGGCACGCCCCACTCGGTGTCGTGATAAGCAATCGCCAATTCATTTTTTGCCCATCCGCACCTTTCCATTTATTTCTCGATCTTCGTCACCTGCATAAACACGGCGTTCCGTTCGGCCCGATGCTCATTTTGCCAGTCAATTTTACCTTTCCGAAAGGGCAATTATGTCGCCCTTTTTGTCGTGAATTTTGATATCTTCCTTTTTGAATCCGCTCGGCATTTTTCTACTGACTTTACTCCGGTTCCCTGTTCAATGTCGGCTTTTATACCTGTTTCACCACCTAGTTTATCGGTCAGCTTAAAGCCGCATTCCAGCCGCCCGCAACCGATGTTCGAGGAATTAAGAACCAGCCGGAGCGTAAATTCCTGCCGGCTCGGATGAAGGAAAGCCCTCGGCTTCGGTCACCCGTTTTGCCTGCCGGGAATGACGCTTGGTATGTTCGACCAAAACCGTGTATGCATCGTCGAGCGTATATGTAAATACCGCCAGAAACGGAGATGTTACGACCGTTTTCTTAGCATCTGCTTCAGCGCATGCTTCGACCTTTTGATTTACTTCATCCACATGCTTCGCGAAACGCTCGATAATATTCGGCTCGATGTCGCTCGGAGGCAAGATCCTTTTCGTCGGTGCTTTCGCTTTTTTCGAATCTTCCGAAACTGCTTTTATCAAAAACCGTCCTCCCATTCCCGTAAACGGCGACCAGCTTTCCCAAAATGAATTCTTACGCTTACCAGCCGCGAGTTTTTGAAATTCCGGATAAAACTCATGATTCGTCTTGATAATATGCTCAAAACATTGCCCGACGCTCCAGCCGGTCTCAGTCGGTTTCCAGTTCAACTGCTCCGAAGAAAGGCCGCCGAAAGCTTCGAGGGCTTCGTCGGAGACCTTCTGCATCGCTTCTGTAATCTGTTTAATTCTATCGTCCATAGTTTTCCTCCAATCGATAAAAAGTGAAAACCTTCCCTGATACGATAATTCTAATTCCTCAATGGCTTGCCCGTCTTGAGCATTGCCCCGATCCTTTCCTGCGTCTTTCTCTCTCCGCACAGTGAAACGAAGGCTTCGCGCTCCAGATCGAGAAGATTCTGTTCGCTGACATAAGTTTGATGATTCAGGTCGCCGCCGCTCATCACCTTCGCCAACTTCTTGCCGATCAGTGCATCGTGATCGGAAATAAATCCGCCCTGCTTCATCATATGAAGTGCGAGCTTCATTGCCGCCTGAGCCGATTCGCCGAGTGCAAGAATATCAGTCCGCTCAACAGGCTGAATGTAGCCCGCCGCATCCAGATTCAAAACTTCCTGTTTAGCATCGGCAATCAGCCTGTCGCCGTTCATCGAGATCGCGTCCGAATCACGCAGAAAACCCCACGACCTTGCTTCCTGCGCCGATGTCGCGACTTTGCCCATGCCGAGCAGTTCAAAAGTTTTCTTGATGAATGCCAGTGGATCGGCATCGGGCGTTCGCTTCGCCGCGTCCATCGCCCGCATCGTCATTTCCTTCGTGCCGCCGCCGGTCGGTATCAATCCGACGCCAACTTCAACCAAACCGATATAAGTTTCGCCAGCCGCCCGCACCTTGTCGCCGTGCATCGCGATCTCGCAGCCGCCGCCGAGTGTCAATCCATACGGCGCCGTGACAACCGGTTTTGCCGAATATCGCAGCCGCATCACCGCTTTTTGCAGGGCATAGACCATCATATTGATGTCATCCCATTCTTCATCCTGCGCTGCAAGCAGGAGCATCATAATGTTCGCACCGGCCGAAAAATTTCCGCCCTGATTACCGACTACCAGGCCTTTGAAATTCTTCTCCACTTCATCGAGCGCAAAATTCATCATCTGAACCGTGTCGCCGCCGATGGAATTCATTTTCGAATGAAATTCCAAACACGCAACGCCGTCGCCGATATCGATCAGCGACGCTCCCGGATTTGTCTTGATAACGCCTGTCCGCTCTTTAACCGATTTCAAAACCATCACGCCCGCACGATCCGGAATCGGCTTATACACACCTGCAATCAGATCGTAAAACGAACGCTCGCCGCTGTCATTTTTATAAAATGTGTCAGCTCCCGAATCGAGCATTTTCTGCACATTATCGGGAACCGCCTGATTTTCGGCCTTCATCCGCTCGACCGATTCCCGCACGCCAATTGCATCCCAAGCCTCAAAGACACCTATTTCCCAGCCAAAACCCCATTTTATCGCGTTATCGATCTCAACGATCGTATCCGCAATTTCCGGAATTCGGTTTGCGGCATAACGCGAAACGCGCGAGGTCGTTTTCCACAAAAATCCACCAACCCGATCATCGCCCAATACGAGAGTTTTCACGCGTTTCGGCATATCTTCGATCTGCTTTGCGGCATCCAGCGAAGGAAGTTTCGTTTTTGTTAGCGGTTTATATTCGAAAGTGTTGAGATCGAGTTCCAGAATCTCCGTCTTGCCTTCAGCATTTTTCGATTTTTTATAAAAGCCGCCTTTTGTCTTATCGCCAAGCAGTTTTTTTTCCAGTAGCGTCTTAACTAAATCCGGCAATTGGAAAACATCGCGGTCTTCGTCGTCAGGAACGGCAGGATAAAGATTCGTCGTCACATGAGCAGTTACGTCAAGACCAACCAAATCCGATGTTCTAAAAGTCGCCGACGAAGCGTGGCCAATTGCCTTGCCGGTCATCTGATCTACTTCAGTAGGTGTAAAACCCATCGCGATCATTTCGTGGATCGTCGCCATCATCCCGAAAACACCGATGCGGTTGGCGATAAAATTCGGCCTGTCCTTTGCCAAAACTACGCCTTTGCCGAGCCGCTGATCGAGAAATCCAAAAACCTTACAGGCGATAACGCCGTCAGTCCATTCGGTCGGGATCACCTCGACGAGCTTCATGTACCTCGGCGGATTGAAAAAATGGACGCCGAGGAAATGCTTTTTAAAATCGTCGGAAAAAGGCTCAGCGATCGACGCAATGGGAATGCCGCTGGTGTTCGAGGCGATCACTGATCCGGGCTTTCGGTTCTTTTCAACTTCAGCAAATAATTTGTGTTTGATCTCGAGATTCTCTACCACGGCTTCGATCACCAGATCGCAATCCTTCAGTTTCGCCATGTCGTCCGTAAAATTGCCGACAGTGATCAGTTTCGAATTATCGCCGAGCATGTAAGCCGCGGGACGCGTTTTTACAAGCCCGGAAAATCCGGTATTTGCAATGCTGTTCCTAACCTGCGGCGAATCAAGAGCTAATCCTTTTGCTTCATCAGCCGCTGATAATTCACGCGGTACGATGTCCAAAAGCAGTGTAGGTATTCCGGCATTTGCAAAATGCGCGGCTATCGCGGCACCCATTGTTCCCGCACCTAAAACTGCCGCTTTTCCGATATTCATATTTAATTTGATCCAGTTTTGTGGAGATTTCGTTGCTGTTAGTATAACTGAATGAACATTCATTCAGCAAGTAATTTTTTCAATTGGAGCATTTTATGTTGACAGCAAATTGATTTCGTCAGATACTCGTGAAACCATTCAAGGGTTAATTAGAAACCTCCTGAAAATGCCGAAGTTTGTGCTTTTTTGTTGTTTCCGCCCTTGAAAGCAAAATCCTAATATAAACATTTTTCGGAGGAACATTTAATGAAGAAAGTATCCCTGCTTTTTGTGCTCTCTATTGCGTTCGCTATTAGTACCAACGCCCAATCAACATCCCCGGCACCCGAAGCGAAAAAGCCGGCAATTACCATCGCTGAGAAACAAAACAGTCCGAATCCGGTGCCAGCCACTGCCCCAAAGACCTCGACGCGCGGCCCCGTTTTCCGCCCGACCAAGGAACAAATAAAAGAAGTGCAGGCGTTGCTTAAATCGAAAAGCCGCTATTCCGGCGAAACGACCGGCACATATAATGACGACACGCGCACTGGAATCAAAGGTTTTCAGAAGGAAAACGGCCTTAAGGAAACCGGCACCCTGAACCGCGCAACGCTGGAAAAAATGGGCATCGAATTAACTGACGGGCAAAAGCTCATTCCGGTTTCGGACAAATCGTTTGCCTCCGCGAATGAGAAAGTAGGAAAAACCGCCGATAAACCCGCACCTGCAGGCGATGCCAAACCGAAACGAACGATTTTTCGTGCGACAAAGGAACAGATCAGCGAAGCTCAGAAAATGCTTAAAGGCAAATCGATGTACGCCGGCGAAGAGACTGGCAAGCTCGACGACGCAACCCGCGAAGGCCTGAAAAAATTTCAGGCCGCAAGCGACATCGCTGTAACAGGCACTTTGAATCAGATCACTTTAGAGAAAATGGGTATTGCCCTGACTGATAAGCAAAAGGAAGCATCGGCCAATAAGTAGTTAAACTGCGTGGTATTAAATTAAATTCAGTTCCTGTTCGTCTTGTTTCTTCTTGTTCTTCTTGTTCGGTGGTAAAGCAGCTCAACCACAGTACAGAAGGAACCAGAAGGAATGGGAGGAACAGGAATTTAGGCGGCTCCCCTGTTCTTAGGCCCCGACGAAAATAAATGGGCGATGGCGAAACAACGCCATCGCATTTTTTTTCAATGTAGGCAATTGAGCGTAAAATCGTTCGGACGGAAAACCTTATGAAAAACTTAAACCTGCTACTGGCAATTCTTCTTTTTTCGGCTGCTGCATTCGCTCAAAATGAAAGGGACAAGATGAAGATCGAATCGGATATCATCAACGTCATGGACGAGCAAACCGCAGCATGGAACCGGGGGGACATCGACGGTTTTATGAAAGGCTACTGGAATTCCGAAAACCTTATCTTCGTTTCGGGCGATGGTATCACCCGCGGCTGGCAGCCTACGCTTGACCGTTACAAGAAGTCCTACGATTCGAAAGCGAAAATGGGAGCCCTGAAATTTACGGACTTGTCCGTAAATGCAATTTCGAAGGATGCCGCCGTAGTCCTTGGCAGCTGGTCCTTAATGCGCGAAAAGGACAATCCTAAAGGCAAATTCACGCTCATCTTCCGAAAATTCAAGTACGGTTGGCTAATCGTGCATGATCACACATCTTAGGTTGGTATTGATTTCGTGAGAGAAATATGAAAAAGCAAAACAAAAACACGGTTAGTCGTCGTGAGTTTGTCGCGGGTGCTGTGGCCGGAAGCCTGCTCGCCGCTACTACGAGCCTTTCGCAAGCACCTTCGGTTAGCCGGCCCAACCTGCTGTTCATCCTCGCTGATGATCTTGGCTGGGGAGATTTGAGCTGTTACGGACGACCGGATTATGAAACTCCAAATTTAGATCGTCTGGCGCGCGAAGGCGTTAGATTTACAAATGCCTATTCTGCCGCACCGGTCTGTACGCCTACGCGTTGCGCCTTTATCACCGGGCGTTATCCCGCTCGAACTCCGGTTGGACTTGAGGAGCCGATAACATGGAGAAAGAATTTGGGTGCCCGGCTGAATACCGTGGGCCTCCCGCCCGAGCATCCAACAATCGCGTCACTCCTGAAACGGAACAACTACGAGACGGCACTTGTGGGCAAATGGCATTTGGGATACCTCCCTACCTTCGGTCCCATTCAAAGCGGGTTTGACGAGTTCTTCGGCATAATGAGCGGTGGCGTTGATTATTTTACGTACAAAGATGCAGTCGGAGAATTGGACCTTTTTGAAGATAAAGTGCCGGTTGAACGGATCGGGTATCTCACGGACCTGCTCACGGAGCGCGCGGTTGGCTTTATATCGCGTCGTCACACTCGTCCCTTCTATCTAAGCCTGCATTACACTGCGCCGCACTGGCCTTGGGAAGGTCCCGCTGACCATGAGATCAGCGCCAAATTGAAATTGGGGAATGAAGGAGCCACATCCGGCGGATCGGTAAAAACCTACGCCGCGATGATGAAGAGCCTTGATGACGGGATAGGCCGGGTTATGAGCGCCCTGAAACGGGCGAAACTGGACCGGAATACTTTGGTTATCTTCACAAGCGACAATGGAGGTGAGCGTTTTTCGTATAACTGGCCGTTTTCCGGACAAAAGCTAAGCCTGCGCGAAGGCGGCACAAGAGTGCCTGCGATCGTTCGCTGGCCCGGCACCGTTCCCGGTGGCCGCAAGTCCGAACAAGTTGCCGTTACGATGGATTGGACGGCCACTTTGCTTTCCGCGGCCGGCGCGAAGGCCGACCCCAGCTATCCGATGGATGGCGATGACCTGATTTCGGTAGTCAAAGGTTCACAGTCCAGCTATGACCGGGCTTTATTCTGGCGCACGCGACGGCAGGGCGCCGTTCGGAACGGGAAATGGAAATATCTTCGCGAGGGAGACAATGAGTATCTCTTTGATCTGTCAAAAGATGAAAGAGAGCAGGCGGACTTTAAAGAATCAAATCCCGATATACTCAAGAATTTACGAAAGGAATTTCAGAAATGGGAGTCCGGAGTTTTGCAATATTCTAAACCTAATCAGGAGATACGTAGTTAGCGTAAAATATGCTGCATTTCAATCAGTTGAATAATGAGTAAAACATTTCTCTACCGCTTTTTCGGCATCGGCGGCATCCCTACGAACGTTCGAGCTGAGATCGAACGCGAAGGCGTTGTACTCTTCGACGAAGGCATTCGCGGCACGGTCACCTACATAAATTTTCGCGCTCCTGGCGCTACAGCAACTGGAAGCGGCAATGGTTCTCGTCCGCGATAATTCTAACTAAAACGAGGCTGCTCGGCCTGCGGCTTCGCCATTCGGTCATCGACGTTACCCTTAATGAGGACCGTTTCCGGCACTTGAAATTCTCTGTTGAGAACGAAAACACTTTCCTCACTTCTTTTGACGCCTCCCTTTTTGATGATCATTCGACCGGAACAATAGAATACCGATTCAAAACGCCGATCGCCCGCGAACTTTGCGAAAAGCTGCTTTCCGAACAGGAATAGGGTTTGCATATAGTAATCGTGACTGTCTGATTGCCGGACAAACTTCTAATTCATGAGGAAAAAGGGAATATGGAAAAGACACGAGAAGAATCTTTAAAGAAATTAAAGGAATTGATCGAAGGCATCGATTTTTGCATGCTTACGACCATTGACGGCGGGCATCTTCGCAGCCGCCCGATGTCCACACAGGAATTCGGATTAGACGGCGACCTCTGGTTTTTTACCAGCGATAATACCCACAAGGTCGATGAGATCACGGCTGATAGCCGAGTAAACGTCGCTTATTCCAAACCGGAAGATAACGCTTACGTTTCGGTTTCGGGGACGGCCGAAATATCTAAGGACCGGGCGAAAATTGAGGAATTGTGGAATCCGATATTAAAAGCCTGGTTCCCGGAAGGTTTGGATGATCCGACATTGTGCCTGCTGAAGGTTTCCGTCGAAGAGGCTGAATATTGGGATTCGTCAAATTCGACGCTCGTACAGATTGCCGGATTCCTGAAAGCGATGGTAACCGGTAGCCAGATCGACAGCGGCGATCACGGCAAAATCAGTATGTAGATACTGCCTAAATAATAAATTTAGCGGATAAGAATGCAAATGCGTTTTTATCCGCTTTTTCGCGGGCAATTTCTTGCTTCTCTATTATTGCGGGCACTTAGGTTATAATGGACCGTTCTGAAAAAAAACAATTTTCGCGAGGAATTTAATGAAAAAGCTTTTAGCCGCTCTTTTTGCTGTCCTTCTTGTTTCGGCTGTTTTTGCTCAAAAACCTTACACTATTCAGCAATATCTGAATATACGTTCGGCCGCCGCACCGTCATTTTCACCGGACGGCAAGCGGATTGCTTATCTCACGAACGTCACCGGCACGAACCAGGTTTGGGTAATGGATCTGCCGGGCGTGAATCCGAAACAGCTGACTAATTACAATGACAACATCAGTTTCGTAAAATGGCTGCCCGATGGGAGCGGCATAATTTACGGCAAAGCGATCGGCGGTGACGAGAACACGCAATTTTTCTGGATGAAACCGGATGGAACAGGTACAAAAGACCTGACTGGCCAAGCAAAGGGCCGCCATAATTTCGCCGAGATCTCCGCTGACGGCAGAAAGATCTATTACGCCTCGAACAAACGCAACCGCACATTCTTCGACATTTATTCGATGGAGCTTGCGTCGGGCAAGGAAGAATTAATCTACCAGCAGGATGGCAACAACGATTTGGCGGCGGTTAACAGCGATGGCTTTAAATTCATAGTGTCCCGCGACGGCATCGAAAAAAGCCTGGACAACAATCTTTATCTGGTCGATGCAAAAACGAAACAGGAGACTCTGCTCACGCCGCACACCGACGCATCGCAATTCGGCAGCGTCCATTTTCTCGAAGACGGGATAATCTACGCCAGCGACCACGGCCGCGATTTTTACAACCTTACACAGATGCGGCTGAAAAACGCAGGCGGCGATTGGAGCGAAGCGAACCGCGAAGTAAAGGTCATCGAAAACGTCAACAATTGGGACATCGGCTCCATCGAGATGAATCCTTATGGAAAAAATTTCGTGTACACCATAAATAACGAAGGCTATTCCAAATTATTCATGCGCGGCGTACAGGCTGGCGGAAAGTCAGGCAGTTCAAGGATCGCGATCAGGCCGTCAGGCTTCCAGGTCCCCGGAAATGGCGTCATCGGCGGTCTCGCTCTTTCCAAAGACGAAACCAAAAATAGCGTTTACATTTAGCTCCGCCAAAAACAATTCGGATATTTGGATCTACGACCGCAAGACTTTTGGATTGACGCAGGTCACGAAAAGCGACCGGTCGGATATTTCGCAGGAGTCTTTTATCGAACCCGAATTGATCAAATATAAGTCGTTTGACGGAAAGGAAATTCCGGCTTGGTATTACAAGCCGAAAAATACTACGTCTCGGAGAAGAGGTGAATTTAACTTCTCGACTACTTACAAAGATTATGATGAGGCTGCGAAGACTTCCAAAGTAGAGACATCATTCACGGGCCGGAAGGAAAAAACCGGCGACACAGAAACTTCAATAGAAACATCATCGCCGCAAACGAAGAAAAATCCAGCAGGCGGTCCCACCTCAATTTTCACCGTGGAAAAGGAGTCTTTGCTAAAAGTAATTGTTTCCGTACACGGCGGTCCCGAAGGCCAGTCGCGTCCGGGTTTTAATCCGCTTTTTCAATATCATCTATCACGTGGTTATGCAGTACTCGATCCGAATGTTCGCGGTTCGACCGGCTACGGCAAGGCCTATTCGCATCTTGATGACGTTGAAAAACGTGAAGATTCGGTGAAAGATCTGGCCGCCGCTCACCAATGGCTTGTGAAAAATGGCGGCGCCGATCCGAAACGCATTGCCGTGATGGGCGGCAGCTACGGCGGATATATGACGATGGCGGCGATCACACTTTATCCCGATCTCTGGGCGGCGGCGGTAAACACGGTCGGCATCGTCAATTGGGAAACATTCCTGCAAAACACATCCGGCTACCGACGCCGCCAGCGTGAGGTCGAATACGGAATGCTCGATAAAAACATCGATTTCCTGCGTGCGATCTCGCCGATCAAAAAGATCGATAAGATCAAAACGCCACTATTTGTCATCCACGGCAAAAACGATCCGCGCGTGCCTTACACGGAAGCCGAGCAGGTCGTCAAAGCGTTAAAAGACCGAAACGCCGTCGTTGAATACAAACTCTACGACGATGAAGGCCACGGCATCTCAAAACTAAAAAACCGGCTCGACCTCTATCCGCTCGTCGCCGATTTTCTGGATAAATATATGAAGTAAGATATTTTAGCCGCGGATTTACGCGGATAGATAAGAAAAAAAATTTAGTTTTATCATCTTATATTATCCGCCTCATCCGCGTAAATCCGCGGCTAATTTCCTTCAAATCTTTATTCCGCAGCCACTAGAGTTCGATTCCCTCGCTGCATCCAAAACCTTTTGTACTTTCAACCCTTCCTCGAATGTCGCGGCAAATTCAACCTCCGTTCTGGCCTCCCGAATTGCCTCGATGATCCTGGGTGCAAAATCCATAAATCCGCGGGAAAATCCCGTGTCGGCCACGCCGGGAAGCGGTATTCCAAGCTCGGTGCCGATTTCCCACCATTTTTCCTCACCTGTTTTCGCTATGTAAACGTCGCCGCGGTGTTCGACTCGAATTGCTCCGTCCCTGCCGAAAAACTCTATGTAATTTTTATAATCCGGTTGCTCGGTCATCGAGACGGATACGAGGCCGGTTGCGTCTAAGGTCAATTCGCTGTCAGCAAATCGCAGGATCATATTCGCTTCGTCGTCGGTCGTTACATCGCGAAAACCACCGCCCGGCAGGGGACGCTGTTTAACGTGACTCTGCAATTGGCAGAAAACGCTGGAAATTTCGGTTCCCAAAAACCAGTTGAACGAATCGATAATATGCGAATTTACCGCACCCAAAGCACCGCCGCCCTGCTCGATGTCCGACCACCAGTTCCACGGCAGATTCGGGTCTCCCCGATGTGGTGCCCGGAAATAATATTTCACGTGCCTTACCTTCCCTATAACGCCCTCACGGAGCATCGCATAAGCCTTCTTCCTGCCCGGCTGAAATCGCAGCTCATGATCGATCAATGCCAGAACACCTTTACTTTTGGCCAACGCGGTCATTTCTTCGGCTTCCGCAATATTCATCGCCATCGGTTTTTCACACAGAACGTGCTTGCCGTTTTCAAGCGCCATCTTCGTCATTTCAAGGTGCAAATTCGGCGGCGTAGTAATGCAGACCAGATCAATGTCATCGCTCGAAACGGTTTCACGCCAATCCGCGGTAAAATGGCCGATGCCAAACTCCTCCGCCGTTGCCTTCGCGTTCTCGATACTTCCACTCGCCACTGAAACAATCCCCGCATATTCACACGCCAAAAATGCGGGAATCTGCACCTTGCGAGCAAAACCCGTCCCTATTATTCCGATACCTATTTTTTTTTTCATTACAAAAATTAAGACACAAAACGCCCGCAAAAACAAAAAGCGTAAGAATAAATCTCACGCTTCTAATTTCCGATATTATTTGGTTTATGTTCTCTAATCTACTTCTAATTCAAGGCTGCCCGCGGCGACCGTCTTTAAATTGCGGCTGTGCAGCAGGAAATGTTCGTATGCCGCCCGGTCCTCTTTTTTCATTTCTATGATCTCTGCCCCGATTTCGTATTTTTCCATTGAAAGGTGCACCCCGACCTTTTCGTATCTGCGGCCGATGACCTTCATCAGCACCTTGCCGCCGGGAAGATCGAGCTCGACGTTCAGCTCGCGGTCTTGGCCGACCAGGTAATTTTCCTTGATCCGGATCGCCGATACCATAAATCCGATCCCGGTACCGCTCATATCGATCGTCTCACCGGTCATAAAACTGCCCTTAGCGGACGAATTGGCGTGAAATACACCTGGCTTCAGGTCGAACCAGATCTTTATCGGTGCTTCGAATTTCCGCCGGGTCGCATGCGAGCGTTCGGCGAAAAGACTGTGGAGCTTCGAAATTATTTCTCGTATCATCGGGTTTTTCTCAACTCTTTGTAATACTGCAGATTCACATAACGTTACGGCCGAAATCATTGCAAATTCGCGGCCGCTAAAATTAACCCTTTGTTCATTTTTTCATCGGTTTCCCGTTGTTATCCTCGCTGGTCAGGACGGGTGCGAACTTTTCATTTAATAACACCAGGTAGGAAAGCTTGCCGCTTTTTCCATAGACGGCAGGCGTCGCGGTCGAAAAATACTTGGTTTTTTTATCGGTGAGGGTGACGGCATAGACGTAGCCGGTCGATTCCGAAGATGTCACGTCCGGTGGCAGGAAGCCGCTTTCGATCAGCGCCGGAATTTGCCCGAATGTGTTGCTGTGCTGGGCCGCGTACGCCATTTGGGCCTTCGAGATGCGGTCGAGCATCGCCTTGGCTTCGTCCTGATGAGTTTCGATCCGGAGAGTATAGAAATAATTTTTGCCTTCCTGCTTTATCTGTTTTTCGGCGGCTTCGTCAACGGTCAGGATCACCCAAACGTCATTTTCCTTTCGCAGCCGTATTTCCTGAAGCTCCGTTTTATCAAGATTTTCGCCCGGCAACTTTGCCGTAACCGTCGCCGATTCGCCGGAAATGATCTCGCCGTTTATCTCGATCTCCGGCGGCACGTGTGCGGCCACCGCTTCGAAATCAACGGAAAATTCCTTGAGTTCCGTATCGGTCAAACCCTCGATCGCGGGCCGCAAATTCGTTAAAAAAATTGCCTCGCGAATTTTTTTCTCGCGCAGTTTCCGGTAAAAAACCCGGACGGTGTCCGCCGGCGAATTTGTCTCGATCTTAATGGATGCGTCTTTTGCGGGAACGTTAGCAGCCTTGACGGAAACTGTTTCATCAAGTGTTTTTGATATACCGTTTGAGCACCAGGCAACCGCAAATACAGATATTGAAAGAGTTAAAAAGACACTCGATTTCACGAATCTAGGATGCATTAAATGAATCTCCGAAATTATTATTGCGATTTACGAAGTAGAAAACTCTGCAGAAAACGTGCCGGGAAGAAAAGGAAAGGACACGCTAAATTGTATTATAGCGTGTCCCGTAGAAAAAAGTAAGCAGTTTTTTTGCTTGCTCTATAGATCGCCCTCGCGGACTTCCGTCGCTGCCGCCGGTTCGATAACCGAATTGTTCCGGTTTCTCAAAAGCAGTTCACGACCGACCAGATAAAGAACGACGGCCAGCGCGATAAACGGAAGCAGTGCCAGCCAATCCGAATTCGGGCCGGCAAACAGCGGATTGCTGGTTTCCGCCCATTCCTGGAAGCTCGCCACAGTGCCGCTCAGAAATTCGGCTGCAATGGCGACCAAAATTCCGGCAAGCGCGCCGCCCGCGATATAACCCGAAGCAAGCAAAACGCCCGGACTCTTATCGGTCTCCGCGATCATTTCGTCTTCAGTTAAATTGCGGTTTCGCAGCGTTTTGAACAGTTCCTTATCCACCGCCCAGCGAACCACTCCGCCCACAAAAATAGGAGCCGAAACGAAAATCGGCAAATACAAGCCGACGGCAAACGCCAGCGACGGTATCCCGGCAAGCTCAAGCGTCACGGCGATCATCACGCCGAGCAGGACGAGGCCCCACGGAAGTTCCTGGCTCAAAATTCCCTTGATGATATAGCTCATCAAAGTCGCCTTCGGCGCCGAATATTTCGTCACGGCACTTCCGTCGGGACGCTCGGTCACCGTTCCGTTAACGCCCGGATCGACGAGGTATTTGATCGAACCAGACGTGTCGGCCAGATACTTACCCGGAGCAATGCCGTTAACGGTCGAGGTATTATGCCAACCACGATACGTATTCGTATCTGCATCGCCCTGCGGGCCGCCAAGGGTTTCCGCCGGCCCGACCTCCGCACCCGGAGGAAGCATTGAGCCTTTCGGAAAATTTTCGTCGATCTTATAGGCCGCTTTGCCGCTTTCATTAACGAGATAGCGTCCCGCCGTCAGATCTTTAACCTGAGCGTCCGTCTGTCCTACCGGCACTTTGTTTTCGAAAACCTGATATGTCCCCGCAACCGGCGGCTGTTCTTCGCCGGTGTAAGCTGTAAACCCGCCGCCCGCAACCGTCACATCTTTCCCAACCCTCGAAAAAGTGGTTGGCGTTGCATAAACGGTGCTGTTGTCGTTAAGCGAAACAAGGATCGGCCCTAATACAAGCGCGGACGCCAAAGCGCCAATCAGAATTGCAATTTGCTGCAGCCGCGGTGTTCCGCCGACCAGAAATCCTGTTTTGAGGTCCTGCGAGGTCGTTCCTCCGTTTGATGCCGCAATGCAGACGATACCGCCGATCGAAAGTGCGGTCACAAAATACGGATCGGACGCAGTCCAGCCGAGAACGAGAAAAACTAGACATGTCAGCAGCAGCGTCGCCACCGTCATGCCCGATATCGGATTCGATGAAGAGCCGATCTCACCCGTTAGCCGCGATGAAACCGTCACAAAAAGAAACCCAAAAACGATTATCAGGATCGCCCCCAGAATATTCATTTCAAGTGCCGGTGCGAGTGTAATAAAAACGATCAAAGCCAAAATTCCGCCGACCACCCATTTCATCGAAAGGTCCTGATCGGTTCGCGGCAATGTTTCGTCGTCCTTAACGTCGCTTCCGCCGCGAAAATCAGCGATACCGCCTCTAATTCCCTGCCAGATCAGCGGCAGAGAGCGAAACAGGCTGATAATTCCGCCCGCCGCAACCGCTCCCGCACCGATATAAAGTATGTAATCACCCTGAATACTGTTCCTGCCCTGAATGCCCATTTCGGCGATCGGTATCGTCGCCGGTGCAAGCGCCGTCGTCAACCCCGAACCAAAATATTTGATCATCGGGATCAGAACGAGATACGAAAGAGCGCCGCCGGCGAACATGATACCCGCGATCCGCGGCCCGATAATATAGCCGACGCCGAGCAATGCCGGATTATTTTCCAGGGAGACCGACCCGCCTTCGAACGGCCTGCCGAAAACCTTCGTCGGAATATCCTTCCAGCCTTTAAAAACCTGCATTATCGCGTTAAACGCGAAGCCGAGAAGAAAACCAAGGCCGATAATCTTACCGCCGTGAAGTGCCGCATCGTTGCTCTGCGCCTTTTCCGCGTCAATCGAAACAGCCCGCGATTCCTCTGAAGCCCCAGCGATCAAGACTTGCGCGCAGGCAGTGCCTTCCGGATATTTCAGAATTCCGTGCTGGTCGCGGATAAGCGCCCGGCGGAGCGGGATCATCATCAAAATTCCCAGCAGAGCGCCCAACACCGAAACCAACGTCACGCGCCAGATATCGAGATCGAAACCCAAAATCAGTATCGCCGGCATCGTCACACCGACGCCGAACGCGATCGATTCACCCGCCGAACCGGCCGTCTGCACGATGTTGTGCTCAAGGATCGTCGCGTCACGCACGCCCATCTTCGACAAAATGCGAAACAGCGTGATCGAAATAACCGCTACGGGAATCGAAGCCGAAACCGTCAGCCCAACCTTCAGCACCAGATACAGCGACGAAGCGCCAAAGATAATGCCTAAAAGCGTGCCGACCAGCAATGGAAAAGGTGTCAGCTCGCGCAATGTTGTAACAGCCGCCGGAATATACGGGCGAAATTTTTCGAGAAAAGGATTTATCATCCGAAAAAGGCCTCCTTGGACTTTGTTTTAGCCGGAACGCGGCACTTCGGGGAAAGATTATGTATTGAACTTGCGTTAATTTACATTTTATCCGTTAAACACGCAAGCGACCGGAACAGGGCCGGACCGCAGGCACCCTGCCTGCCCGCGAAGTACGCAAACGCGTTACGCCGCCGCAACCCGCACCTCCGCCAAATATTGTTCGCGTCGAAGCAACGCTCATTGCAGGCAAGGGTGCCTGCGTTCCGTCCCAACCCTTCTCAATTTCCCGCATTTCGTCTAAACTTACCAAAAACTTCTTTGGAGCTTGGCACAAAATGAGAAAACCTTATCTTCCTTCGCGTTCTTTGCGTCTTTGCGTAACACTTCTTTTCCTCGCTGCCTCGGCGTTCACCCAAATTCCAACACCCAAAGACACTCTCGGCTTCACACCAGGCGACGATAGAAAGCTCGCGAGTTGGGCGAGTATCGTCGACTATTTCAAAAAGCTCGACGCAGCAAGCGACCGTGTGATGTTCGAAGAAATCGGCAAAACTACGATGGGCGCGCCCTTTGTCTATGCGACGATAAGCAGCCCGGAAAACCTAAAGAATCTTGAAAAATATAAACAGATAAACGCTAAACTTGCGGATCCGCGTCTCATAAAATCGAATCAAAAACTTGCCGACGCACTGACCAAAGAAGGTAAAACGATCGTCCTCATCACATGCGGCATCCATTCGACCGAGGTCGGCTCGACGCTCTCAAGCATGTTGATCGCACACAAACTGGCAAGCAGCAACGATCCCGAAATCCAGAATATTCTAAAAAGCACGATCATCCTGCTCGTGCCGTCGCTCAACCCCGACGGCGTCGATATCGTCAAAAACTGGTACGACAAAACGCTCGGTACGCCTTACGAAGGCACCGAGCCGCCCGAGCTTTATCATAAATACGTCGGCCACGACAACAACCGCGACTGGTACGCCTTCACGCAGGTCGAAACGCAGCTGACCGTCGATAAAATACACAACGTCTGGCACCCGCAGATCGTCCACGACATCCACCAGCAGGGCCAAAACGGCGCACGCCTCTTCCTGCCGCCGTATATGGCGCCCGTCGAGCCGAACGTCCCCAAACAGATCGTCGAAGGCTACACCGAACTTGGCAATTTCATGGCCGCCGACCTCCGCAAAAAAGGTCTTGAAGGCATTACGACAAACACAACCTACGACGCCTGGACGCCCGCACGTGCCTATTCCCACTATCACGGCGGCGTGAGAATTCTATCCGAAACCGCCTCGGCAAAGCTCGCCACGCCGATAACCGTAAAATTCGAAGACCTCCGCGGCGCCTCCGGCGGCCTCGACGCCAAAAAAGAAACCCCAAACTTCGGCCCCGTCTGGAAAGGCGGCGAATGGAAGCTCCGAAACATCACCAACTACATGACCACCGCTGCGTTTAGTTTATTAAATCATGCAGCGGACAATCGGGAACGATGGCTGTCGCGGTTTTATGAGATCGGGAAGGAAGCGGTGCGGCCGAGAAAAACAGGCGAGCTGTCAGCTTTTATACTAAGACCGAAAAGCGGACAGATATTGAAAGAGGGCGATTATCCTGAGGGACCCCTAGGAGTAGATGATAAGGAACGGAGAGAAAAACTAGTTGATCTATTAACCAAAGCCGGAGTAGAAGTTCACAAATCCCTTCCATTTGTACTGGATGGGAAAAAGTACCCTCGCGGAACTGAAATCATAAAACTCTCACAACCATATGGATATTTCGCAAAGGCTTTGCTTGAGCGACAAGCCTACCCAGAATTGAAAGACGAAAATGGCAATCCGATCGCGCCTTACGATGTGACTGCTCATACACTTCCACTGTTGATGAATGTCGATGTTGAAACAATTAAGAAACCGTTTTCATACCGTTTAGACGCGCGAACGGATGGAGATGGTAGTGGTTACGGTTGTGGTCATCCTCCAATTCACGTGATTTACAAGTCTTACATACCAAGCATGGACGAAGGTTGGACGCGATGGGTCACCGACGAATTACAAGGATACAGGCCATTTTGCACCGAATTTCTGTCTATCGACAACAAGGAAGTTAGAGAACTTACCATTCCGGATGGCGACGGAAAAGCTTACGCGATTATCTTCCCCGACCAATCGCCCAACCAGATACTCAACGGCTACGCGAAAGGCTTGATGCCGGATGAATACATGGGCGGCGTCGGCAAGGAAGGCGTCGAGAATCTGCGCAAATTTGTCGAAGCCGGCGGCACGCTTGTCTTTCTAAACCGCGCGTCGAACTTCGCCATCGAGCAGTTCAACCTGCCGGTCAGGGACGTCACAAAAGGCCTCGCCCGCAAGGATTTCTTCATCCCCGGCTCGATCCTCCGCACCGAACTCGACCTAACCCACCCAATCGCCAAAGGAATGCCTCAACAGTCGATCGCCTGGTTTGAAAACTCACCCGCGTTCGAGAGCGTCGGAACGCAGGCTCCCAGCCGGCCAGTGCGAATTATCGCCCGCTACCCGTCCGACCCGAAAAACGTCCTCCTCTCCGGCTGGGCCCTCGGCGCCGAAAAGATCGCCGGAAAAGCGGCTTTGGTCGAATTCACCATCGGCAAAGGCAAAATAATATTATTCGGCTTCCGCCCCCAATACCGCGGTCAAAGCCTGGCGACCTTTCCACTTTTGTTCAATGCAATCGGGAATTGATTCAAAGAACTCCCCTCCTTGTTTAGGAGGGGTGGCAGCGGCTTCCGCTGACAGGGTGGTAGTTCTGTTAAACGTTCTTTAATCGAAGGAGCAAAGGTTAGCGTGCATAATCCTGAAGAATCCACCACCCCGTCCGCTGAAGCAGCGTCCACCCCTCCTCTAGGCGGGGAGTTTAAGAATAATCCCGAGCGGCTGCACAACCTTCCTCGGCTGAAAACATTTCGAACCGAGTTGCGTAGGAATTTGACTCCGGCCGAAGCGACGCTTTGGAAGGCGCTTCAAAAGTCTCGGATCGAAGGGCGGAAATTCCGTCGGCAGCATAGTATAGGAAATTACATTTTGGATTTCTTCTGCGTGTCTGAAAGATTGGGAATCGAGTTGGACGGTGCGGTCCATTTTAATGACCTGGCCCAGCAGTACGACCACGAACGTAAATTATTCTTAAATCATTTCGGCGTCAAGATCATTCGGTTCGAAAATTTCCTTGTATTTCAGGAAATGGAGTATGTCATTCACCGGATAACCAGTAATTTTGAATGGTGGAAAGAGAAGGAGTAAAAGACTTTTCGTTTGCCGCGTGGTACGCTTTTCAATTGCTTTAACGCGATGAAAGAAGACATACAGACCACACGCCTCGAAAACGGCCTGACAATTCTCACCGACCGGATGCCGGATGTGCGTTCGGCAACGCTCGGATTTTTCTTTAATAAAGGTTCTCGCAATGAACCCAATGAGCTGAACGGCATCTCGCACTTCATCGAGCACACCGTTTTCAAGGGCACCGAAAAGCGTACGGCATTGCAGATAGCGATTGAAACCGACCGGCTCGGGGGCAATCTTGATGCCTTTACAACGCATGAGGAAACCGGTTTTGCGATCAAGGTCATTGATAATCAGGCCAGCACCGCGTTTGACCTGATTGCCGACATGCTCGCGAATCCGCTCTTCGACGCGAAAGAATTGAAAAGCGAACAGCGCGTAATCATCGAGGAATTAAAAATGACGGAGGATTCGCCGGAGGAATTTCTCGGCGATCTGTTCAGCGAAAAGTTTTTCCCAGATCACCCGCTCGGCATGTCCATCGCCGGAACACCGAAAACGGTGAAAAGTTTTAGCCGTGAAATTACACAAACCTATCACGAACAAACCTTTAATCCGTCAAATCTCGTAATCGCGGCCGCCGGAAACATCAAGCACCGGCAAATCGTTGATCTGGCGGAAACATTTTTCGTAACGCCGGCATCTTGCCGGCTGTCGGGTGAGCATCTTGCTCACCCTGCGGCGGCTGGAAGCCACCGCGACAACCGCCAGGATGGCGGCGTTACATTCGGAGCTCCGATAATTGTTAAACAAAACAAGAATTTGGAGCAGGCTCATTTGATTCTCGCGGTTCCATTCGTCGGTGCAGCGGACGAAAGGCGGTATGCGGCGGACCTGCTTAGCGGCATAATCGGCGGCGGAACTTCGAGCAGGTTGTGGCAGAAGATCCGCGAACAGCGCGGCCTTGCATACAGCGTCGGGGCCAGCACCATAATGTTTCGCGACTGCGGATTTTTCTCGATCTACGCGGCGACCTCTCCGAAACAAACGGAAGAAGTAGTCGATTTAGCGGTTGCGGAATTGCGTTCCATATTAAATAACGGAGTCAGCTTGGAAGAATTAGAACTCGTCAAACAACAGACGATCGCATCGGTGCTGCTGGGCCTCGAAGATTCCGCGTCACGCGCCGCGTCGCTCGCCCATTCCGAAATGCTTCACGGCCGGCAAATTCCGTTGGAAGAAACGCTCGCAAAACTCGAAGCCGTCACTAGCAAAGAAATAGACGAACTGGCAAAAGAGTTTTTCGTGACCGAAAACATGGCGTTTGCGGCACTTGGGAATTTGAACGGGTTGAAGATCAAGAGAGAACAACTAACCGTTTCGTAGTTGCAATTAAACGAATTTGTAAGCGATAGGATCTTCGACGCCTGCCATCTCAAATCCACGCAACCGGAGAGCGCAGGAATCGCAGGTTCGGCATGCTGAATCCTCACTTCTATAACACGACCAGCTTAAATGCAACGGCGCGTCTAGCTCGATTCCCTTTTGCACAATTTCGGCTTTCGACAAATGGATGATCGGAGTTTTTATTCGTATATTTGAATCGGGTTTCGTTCCGGTTTTGATTGCTTTCTCGAAGGCTTCGAAAAATTCGGGCCGGCAATCGGGGTAGCCGCTCGAATCTTCGGCGACGGCTCCGGCGTAAATCGAATTTGCGCCGATCACCTCGGCCCAGCTCGTTGCAATTGCCAGCATATTCGCGTTGCGAAACGGAACATAGCTTGTCGGAATTTCTTTGGACCTCAGATCGGCTTCCGGAATGTCGATGGATTTATCCGTTAATGACGATCCGCCGATCTGTGTGAGGTATTCGATAGATACATCCAGCCGTTTTGTGATTTCGTAATGGTCCGCGATTTCGTTGAAAGCCTGCCGTTCCCGAGCTTCGGTGCGCTGACCGTAAGAAATGTGCAGGAAGGCGATATCATCGATTTCATTCCGCGCTATCGCGGCGGTAACGCACGAGTCCATTCCGCCGGAAACAAGCACTATAGCTAAACTGTTAGACGCCATGCACATTCGCTCCCCAAATGTATTTATGAAGCTGTAAGTTCAATCGGACTTTTAAGCCGCTGCGCGAAACGTCTTCGGCGATCTCGCTTAAATTCGTGATTCCGTGAACGGGTGAGATCAATATTTCTTTAGACCGGTTCGATAAATCGTATTCTTCGATTATTCCGCGCGCGAATTCCCAGTCGGCCATATCGGCGACGACGAATTTAACTTCATCCTTTTCAGGCTGGAGTTTAGCGAGATTCGGCCAGTGGTTGCGTTCGGCTTCGCCGGAGGCCGGACATTTTACATCAAGGATTATCGAGGCCCGCTCATCAACCTGTCCGGTCGAAACAAATCCGCCAGTCTCGATCAAAACCTCGTAACCTTTGTCGCAAAGCTCGGCAATGAATGGAAATACATTTTTCTGCGCCAGCGGTTCACCACCGGTGACTTCGACCAGAGTGCAGCCGAAATCCTTTAATTTCGTAAAAATTTCCTCGAATGGAAGACGCTCGCCGCCGGTAAACGTGTATTCGCTGTCGCACCAAACGCACCGCATCGGACAGCCGGTAAGCCGCACAAAAGAACAAGGCCGTCCTGCGTGCGACGATTCGCCCTGAATCGAGAGAAATATTTCGGTAATGCGCAGGTCCATGTTAATTTGCCACGAATTACACAAATTACACGAATGGGGACTTTTCTTCAATTAAGAGCAGTGAGGCAGTTTCAAATCCTTTCGGGCGATTGGAGCCACAAAACATTTGAAATAATACGATATAGAATATTGATAACCCAACCTAATGCCCTTCTTCATTAGTGCTATTCGCGTAATTCGCGGCTAAACTTCTTTTCTCCGCATATTTGCGTTAAAATTTTGGCAGGACAAATCTATGAGAAATCAACTGAAAAAATTTATCGAATCGATCGGCCGCGATTCGATCGCCATCATTCCCGCCGCACATGAAGCCAGGCGGAGCTACGACACTGAATATAAATTTCGCCAGGATTCGGATTTTATGTATCTGACCGGATTTCCTGAGCCCGATGCGATAGCGGTTATCGATCCGGCGAGCAAAAAGCCTTACACGCTGTATGTCCGCCCGCGTGACCCTGAAATGGAAACATGGTACGGGCGCCGCCACGGTGTGGACGGAGCTGAAAAGAATTATAAAGCTGACAAAGCAATGCCGGTCAATAAATTCCAGGCGGATCTTAACAAGCTTCTCGACGGCCACGAAAAGCTATTTTACCGTTTCGGCGTCGATGAAAAGCTCGATCTTCAGATCTTGGCCTATCTCTCAGGCCAGCGGCAGCGGCGTTTGAAGACTGCGTATCCGCCGCATACGATCATCGACCCGACAATTTTGATCCACGAAATGCGGCTGCACAAAACGCCGGACGAAACCGAGTTAATGCAAAAGGCCGCCACTATCTCTGCCGAGGCGCACGTCCTCGCGATGAAGGCCGTGCGGCCCGGCATGAATGAGTTCCAGATCGAATCGCTGATCGAAGCCTATATGCGGGAAAACGGGGCGAGCGGAGTTGCATACAATTCGATCATCGGCGGCGGTGATAATGCAACGATTTTGCATTATGTAGAGAACAATCGTCCGCTCAACGACGGTGACTTGCTGCTGGTGGATGCAGGGGCCGAGTACGATGGCTACGCTGCGGATATCACCCGCACATTCCCGGTCAACGGCAAGTATTCACCAGCCCAGCGTGAGGTTTACGACGTTGTGCTGGATGTTCAGCTCCAATGCATTGAGGCAACAAAAAAGGGAAACACGATCAAAGGCCGACAGGAATTATCCATCGAGTTGCTCACCGAAGGCATGAAAAAACTCGGTCTGCTTAAGGGCAAAACGAAGGATCTCATCAAGAAAAAAGAGTACATGAAGTACTATATGCACGGCGTCGGCCACTACCTCGGGATGGACGTCCATGACGCCGGCCGCTATTTCACTGACCAAACCGCCAAGAATTCCCGGCCATTCGCTCCCGGAATGGTCTTAACGGTCGAGCCGGGCTTGTATATTCCGCCGGAAGACAAGTCAGCCCCGTCTAAATACCGCGGCATCGGCATCCGCATCGAGGATGATGTGCTGGTCACAGAAGACGGCAACCTCAATCTGACTGCTGCGGTTCCGAAAGACGCCGGCGAGATCGAAGCATTAATGACATCGTAAAACGGTTAACGTTGTGTTTTTTGCACCTGATTTACCGAGATTGTGGCAATGTAGCCGTTGCGGTTGATGCGAATATTTATTGCCGGATGCGGAGTCAGTGCGATCAATTTGAATATATAGCCATCGAGGGCGGCTGTTTCGGGACCGTTGGTGTTTAGTTCAAGAATCTTTGCGGCTTTGCCGTTTTTGGTGATCTGAATTTTTATTTTAGCATTGCCGGCCCAGATGCAGTTCGTGCCTGTCGGGCATCGTGAATCTTCGACCAACTCGAGGAATTTCACCGTGAATTTGGTACCGGAAACGCGCGCCTGTTTGTTTATCTGTACTTTTACTTCCTTTACTCCTTTTGCCTGTGCAAGGTCCGAACCGCCGAACAGGAATGTTATAAAAAGAGTCAGTAGTAATGTTTTCATAGGTTTATCCCTCGCTCCGGTACTTTGAGGAGATTTGAACCTTGCACGTTGCAACAGATTAGTCCGGCTCTCGACTCAGGACTCTTGACTCTTTGCTATCTTCTCAATGATCGCGTTAGCGAAATCAGTTGTGTTCGCCGATCCGCCCAGGTCTTTGGTACGTACTGATCCCTCCGCGAATACTGCCATCATTGCATCTTCTACCTTTTGGGCGGCATCCTTTTCGCCGATGTATCGGAGCATCAGGATCGCGGACATGAGAAGTGCCGTCGGATTAGCGATTCCCTGCCCGGCGATGTCCGGGGCCGATCCGTGTACGGCTTCGAAAACGGCCCCCTGTTCGCCTATGTTAGCCCCCGGAGCCAAACCCAGTCCACCGATCAGCCCGGCGCACAGATCGGAAACTATGTCGCCGTACAAGTTTTCCATCACCATCACATCAAACTGTTCGGGCCGCATTACGAGCTGCATGCAGCAGTTGTCGATTATCTTATCGTCCGCCTCAATACCCGGATAATCTTTCGCGACATTATAGAAACATTCCAGAAAAAGCCCGTCGGAAAGTTTCATTATATTAGCTTTATGAACGGCGGTAACCTTCTTTCGGCCATTGTCCTTTGCGTATTCAAAGGCGTAACGCGAGATGCGGGTAGAAGCTTTTTCGGTTATTACCTTAATGCTCTCAACTACGCCGGGAACGACTATATGCTCGAGTCCGGCGTAAAGGTCCTCAGTATTTTCACGTACGATGACCAAATCGATTTCCGGGTAACGGCAGGAAACATTGGGCAGCGCCTTGATCGGACGGACGTTCGCGTAAAGGTCAAGGGCTTTGCGAAGACCGACATTGACAGAAGTAAAACCTTTGCCGATCGGCGTCATGATCGGGCCTTTGAGCGCGATTTTGTTGCGGCGCATCGATTCGATTGCCGCATCCGGCAGCGTCGCACCGTATTTTTCGAGCGCCTGGGCACCTAAGATCTGCGTTTCCCATTCGAACTGGGCGCCCGATGCCTCGATGATCCTGACCGTCGCCGCGACGATCTCCGGCCCGATGCCGTCGCCCGGAATTAATGTGATGGTGTGTTTCATTTAAGTTTTTACTCTGCAGTGTGTTTTTGTCATTATAATTCTAAGTTTAATAATCACAGACGGCAAACGGGCATTTTGATGAAATCGGAAGTTTTAATAATCGGCGGCGGCGTGATCGGTCTCAGTATTGCCCGCGAAATGCATAAAAGCGGCGCGCGTAATATAACGATTGTAGAACGCGGGAATATTGGACAGGAAGCTTCGTTCGCGGCGGCCGGAATGCTGGCGCCTAACGCCGAGACCGATGAGATCGACGATTTTTACAGATTTTGTGCGGAATCTAACCGGCTTTATCCGCAGTTTGCGGCTGAATTGCTTGAGGAAACCGGCGTGGATATTGAGCTCGACCGCAGCGGAACACTTTATATGGGCTTTACCGAAAACGATTCGGCGGAACTGAAAAAGCGTTATGATTGGCAGCGAAGGGCCGGATTGAACGTGGAACATTTGAGTTCGGAAGAAACTTTGGCGGCGGAGCCGTTTCTTTCACCGGAAGTCCGCGAAAGCCTATTTTTTCCGAACGACTGGCAAGTCGAGAACCGCAAATTGCTCGTTGCTTTGCGAAAGTATTCAGAGATCAACAATATCGAGGTTCGTGAAGGAGTCGAAATTCTGGAAATTTTAACTTATGGTGAAAATGTGATCGGGGCCGCGTCGAATGATGAAAAGTTTCCGGCGGATACCACCATTCTTACAACGGGTGCATGGACTTCGCTCATCAAATTGGGCGGAACTCTTGTGCCGGTAAAGATTAAGCCGGTCCGAGGGCAGATGATTAGCTTTCATCCGCCGGAAAAGATGTTTAACCGTGTAATTTACAGCCCGCGAGGGTATATCGTGCCGCGTGCCGACGGGCGAATTTTAGCTGGAGCGACCGTCGAAGACGTGGGATTTGATAAAAGCACGACGGAGGAAGGCATATCTTTTTTACGCTGCGTCGCTTCAGAAATCGCTCCATTTCTTGCCGATTTAGAAATTAGCGACCGCTGGGCCGGGCTGCGTCCATTTGCAGACCGCGGACTGCCGGTTATCGGCGAGATTGCGGGATTCAGAAATTTGATTGTCGCGACCGGACATTACCGAAACGGAATTTTGCTGGCGCCTTTGACAGGGAAACTGGTAACGAAGATAGTCTTGCCGGAACCGGGAGCGACTGGGATCTTTGCTGGAGTTCCAAGTTTAGGGTTCAAAGTTCAAAGTTAAGATCATGCCCTACTTTAAACTTTGAACCCGAACCTTGAACTTAGATAGACCCAGTCGCTCCCTGTTCCGACATGATAAATTTATGCGTATTTGTTTTATCTTATTAATCCTGGTCCTTTCCGCTTCCGCCCAGTCACGGCGGGTGAATCCGAAGGTAAAGGCTGCTGGATCCGTCCTGGCTCAGACAAACGACCTAACAGTCAAGCAAATGTTCGATGAAACGAATGCTTACAACAAAACAAAGTTCGCCGAGTTTGAGCAGAAAAAAATACCATACAGCGAAAATCTGCGTCTGCGAACGGACCGCGAGAAAAGACAGTTGGCGGCGAAATATTCCGCTATTGCTTCAACCAGGACGCATCCGACTGGCGAAGACCTTTATTATCTTGGATTTCTGCACTGGATCGCGGAAAATTTCGACGGGACGGCCGAGAGCATGACAAAGTTCCTTGCTTCGGAAAACCCGGCGGTCGAGCGTTCGCAAACCGCCCGGTCGATGCTCGTTTTTATCTACGCAAAACGGAAAAATTTTGAAGAATCCCTGAGAATATTCGCCGAATATCAAAAGGCGGGGCCGGGAAAAATGAGCGAGAGGGCGCGAATGGATGGCGTACTCGCAAAATCGTATCTGGAAACGAAGAACTTTGCGGCGGCCGGTCCGCACGCAAAGCGGGCTTTTGAAGCGGCCAAGGCGACGGCACTCGATCCCGAGTCACCCGCCAAAGGTTTCGACGATCTGCTCGACGCCGGAATGCTCGTTTTCGAATCTTACAAAGCTATCGGCCAAATCAAAGAAGCCGACGCGGCATTAATTGAAATGCGTTCCGCCGCGGCAAGAGTCGGCAGCCCTAGCTTTTATTTTTATTCGGCCGACAAGCTTATCGTTTACCAGATAGAAACTGGCAGAAAGCCCCTCGCCCTCGCAAATTACGCGGCGACTCTCGTCAAGGCGGGCAAGGATTTCACCTCGAAGGGCGTGGAATACGAGATAGTCCAAAAGCTAAAAAAACGCGAAAAGCATTATAAATTACTTGGCGAAACAGGGCCGGAACTCGCGAATATCGACAAATGGTTTGCCGGGGAACAGCAAACTTTGGCGAGTTTACGTGGCAAAGTTGTAATGCTTGATTTCTGGGCAATGTGGTGCGGGCCGTGCTTTGATGCCTTTCCCGCGCTGATCGAATGGCATCAGGATTTTAAGAGCGAAGGCCTCGTGATCCTTGGAATGACGCGGTATTATGGCGAAGCCGAAGGGTTTACGGTGGACAATGCAGCCGAGATCGCAGCTTTGCAACGGTTCAAGGCGGCGCAGCGTCTGCCGTATGATTTCGTGGTAACGCAGGGCCAGCTTACGCAGATGGCCTACGGGGCGACCGGCCTGCCTACCGCGGTTTTGATCGACCGGAAAGGCAAGGTTCGTTATATCGAAACCGGCACAAACCCAAGCCGCTTAGTGGAAATGCGGGAAATGGTGCTGAAGCTTTTAGCAGAGAAATAAATGTTCTGAGTTCAAACTTTAGTTTGTCTTCCACGCCAACTGGAAGACAAACTGAAGTTTGAACTCAGAACTATACCCATGAAAAAAACCGTTGCGGCAAAAACCAAAACGCAGAGTTTCTACGACCGGATCGCCGATGTTCACAGCTTTGCGCTAAAGGTCAACGGCTACAGAGCGTCGGTAGCCAAATACCTGAGCTCGCTTGATCTGAAAATAGATAAAGATTCTTATGTCTTAGACGCCGGAAGCGGAAGCGGCATCGTGACTCTCGGATTTCAGGACGCCGGATTTCGGCCAAAGAAAACCGTTGCTTTCGACCTTTCGTACAATCTGCTGAAAATCTCCGCCGAACAGTTCCAAAAGGAAAAAAAGATCGACGCTGCGAACATTGTGCCGGTTCAGGGAAATGTGCTCGAACTTCCTTTTGAAGATAATACTTTTGACCTGATCCTAACGTGCGGTGTTCTTGAATATGTGCCGCTCGACGATGGTTTGCATGAGATGGCTCGCGTTTTGAAAACCGGCGGAAAGCTGGTTTTTATTCCGGTCAAACCGTCACTGGTCGGCTCCGTCCTCGAATTACTGTATAAGTTTAAAATTCATCCGGTCGAAAATGTAAGAAAGATTTCACAACGGTATTTTACAATCGTCGGAAGTCACGAATTCCCAATCACGGAGCCGATCGGATGGTCAAAAACGATCTTCTTGTTAGAGAAAAAACAGCCCGAGTGACCGCAAAGCCCCTAATTATCGCCCATCGCGGATCGAGTATTCTTGCCCCGGAGAATACTTTGGCCGCGTTTCGCCGTGCAATTGACGACGGCGCCGACGGCATCGAATTTGACGTGCGGCTGGCCAAGGATAACGTTGCCGTTGTGTTTCACGACGAGACGCTAAACCGCACGGCCCGCAGAGAGGGCCTGGTCTCCGACTTTGCTTCGTCCGAGCTTCGCGAATTTGACATTGGATCGTGGTTCAATGAGGTAAGCCGCAAGTCTGCCGATCCGGAATTCGCTAAAGAGCGCATCTCCACACTGACTGACGTCCTTGCGTTCTTAAAAGACTTTAGAGGTTTGATTTATGTTGAGTTGAAATGCCGCGATTCTGAGATTGTGCGCCTCGCAAAAGCCGTTTGCCTGGCAATTGAGAACTCCGGCCTCGCCGGCCGGATCATCGTCAAAAGTTTTAAGCTGGCGGTAATTCCGCATGTCCGGATGTTCTGCCCGGCGGCCCGGACCGCGGCCCTTTTTGCTCCGAAGATGAGGACGATTCTCCGCAAGGAAAAGCATCTCGTGAAAATCGCCGAGGAATTCGGAGCGGACGAGATTTCCATTCATTTCTCGCTCGCCACGCAAAAATTAATGAAAAAAGCGGAACAGCGAAATCTGCCCGTCACGATCTGGACGGCGGACAGCCCAAGATGGATAAAACGCGGAATAAAGCTCGGGCTGAATGCGATAATTACAAATAACCCGGCACCGCTGTTAGCGAAAAGAGGCGAGATTTTGAAAGGTTCTGAGTTCAAGCTTTAGCTTGCTTCTTCGCCGGCGCGAAAGACAAGCTGAAGCTTGAACTCAGAACGATTGATTACTGCTTCGGTTTTGTAAATTTCGAGTCGTCGATAACCACGCCGTTTTTAACTTCGGTGACATTCATGATTATCTCAAATTGAGTGAGCTGTGTTCGCGTCTTTACGGGAATCGACACGCCATCGACGGCTCGTATTTCTTCGATGAAGACCTTGACGGGTTGATTGCCTTCAGGCGAAATGATCGTTGAATCCCCACGGATTAAAAGGCCGCTGACTGTGTCGAAGTAAAATGTATCGGCTGGAATGCCTTCGGTCGAGGCAACGATGACATAAGCGTCTTTCGTGCCTACCTTTTCCATTCCTTTTACTTCCAGCTTCTGATAAAGCTTGTCGATATTTATATCACGGTAGAAATTGCCGGAGAGTTTGGTCTGCGCGAGTTCGGCACCGGTTTTTTCGCGGCTGCCCTGAATCGGGTTAACCGTCCAGGCGGATTTGCCGTCGGTTACTTCGATGATTTCGCCAATTCCGGCGAGATTCATTTTAGTGTAAGCCTTGCCCTCGGCGGCAGTGTAGGTTTCAAACGTGCCTTTTATTCCCATTGGCACCATTTCGACTGTGCCGGTCATCATTCGGGTTTTGATCTTCTCATGAGCTTCGCGGCCGCCGATGGCTTTGACGTATTTGGCGAGGATCTCGCTGACGGCCGGCAGTTTGACGGCCGCGGATTTCGGCGGATCGGCTTTCTGGGCGGATGCGAAGGTTGAGAAAGTAAGGATTATTGCGATCAGGAGTGTTGATTTGAATTTCATATTTTTTTTTCAGTACCCCGTTCGGTAGCGAGTGGGGAATTTTCTTCCTTCTGAGTTCGAAACGGTTGGCTTAAAATGCTCCACACGCTGCCGCAGGTGGTACTGACCCGTGTCTCCGCATCAGCCCATAAGAATCCGGTCGCTACCGCTCTCGGTTCTGACCAGTGATAGATTTTACCGCTGCTTCGAGTTGGGCGTCGCCGCCGGATAAGAGTGATTTGCGCGTTTGCTTCGATTCAATGTTTGGGATCACGCCGCGGCCTTCGATCAAAATGTTTTTCGGCGAGCGGTAATCGGCGATCGCGTATTGGAATAATGCCGGGGTCGGCAGTTTTTCAAATACGGATGGAAGAACCGCTCCGGCGGTAGTTGTACCGATTATCGAAGCGCGGCCGAGTTCCTGCATTCCGGCGGCAAAAACTTCGCTTGTAGAGCCCGAACCGTGATCGGTCAGAATTACGACTTTGCCGGCAAACGGTTCGCTTTGCGGGTAAACGATAAATTCATTGACCCCGCCCCGCATTTTCATTGAGCCGAGCGAGGCCAGTTTATCCATCATTAATCCCGCGACACCGGACGCCATTCCGCCGACACCGCCGGGATTTCCGCGAACATCTATAATGATACCTTTTGCGGTGTTAAATTCACGTATCGCCGCCCGAATTTTCGGCATTTGCGGGATCACCCACATGTTAAACCGAATGTACCCGATATTATCCGGCAGCATTTTCGATTCGAAAACGACTTCCTGCGGCGGAAAATTTCCGAGTGCCTGCGACATTTGGCCGGTGAAACTCTGGCGGATAAAATTGAATATCTGCGGCTGATCGTCGGCATTCAGAAGCTCGATTCTGACCGCCGTGCCTGATTTGCCGTTGATAACGCCTTCAATCGTTCGTTCGAAATAGATCTTCCGCATACCGTCAGTGACTTTGCGGGCGGCGAGCGAGACTTCAAGCGGCTTGGTCAATTCACTCGCTTTTTTGCCGTCGATTTTGCTGACGATAAAGCCTGCCCTTATTCCGGCGGCGGAAGCTTGTGAATTAGGCTCAACGCGGCCGATGAGCGGAACGCCGTCGATCATTTTTACCACAATACCGACTACTCCACGGCCGGATTGAGCGGCGGCGATCTCGGCGGCGGGCGGTAAAATTCCGAAATGCGAGAGTTTCAGTTCGCCGAGCATCTGTCGCAGAACGCCGTGAAATTCGTTGTCCGTCTTAGCGGAAATTGCCTTCGGCTCGTAGATGCCGCGAATCTTTTGCCAATCAACGCCGCCGAATGTCGGGTCGTAATGCTTCTCGTTGACAGTGTTCCAGACCTTGTTGAACGATTCAAGGCGAAGAGCTGCCGTGTTTTCGGCGGGATTTGCGATCACGGCCGCTGTCTGAGCATCTGCGTAGTAGGCGTTAAAAAGAACGAACGCGAGGGTAAAAATAAATTTCATAGATGTATGCAGGATTTAGTCACCAACAACGACCCCGGAACAAACTGAAGTTTGCACACTGAACATTATACGAAAATTGTATAAATCGCGTTTCAATTTTGCCGATAATTTAAACTAGGTTTAATATTATGGAGTCATAAACTTGGCTTTTTGCAATAATACACTTTTTAACAATGAAATTTTACGACGACATATTAGGATTGATCGGAAATACACCGCTGGTAAGGATCAATCACCTGACCAAACAGCACAATATCAAGGCCCAGGTTTTCGCCAAGATGGAAAGCCTTAATCCCGGCTATTCGGTGAAGGACCGTATCGGCATATCGATGATAGACTGGGCAGAACGTGAAGGCGTTTTGAAAGCCGGCGGGACGATCATTGAAGCGACTTCGGGGAATACCGGAATTGGATTGGCGCTAGTAGCAGCAGTTCGCGGCTACCGCTGCATTTTTGTTTTAACGGAAAAAGCTTCGGTCGAAAAGGTGCGGTATCTTAAAGGTTTGGGTGCGGATATTGTAATATGTCCGGCCGCGGCAAAGCCCGGAACCCCGGATCATTACGTCGCCACCGCGCGCCGCATATCGGAGGAAACCCCAAACTCTTTTTATCCAGACCAGTATAATCACCCCCAAAACCCCGCGGCCCATTACCGGACAACCGGGCCGGAGATCTGGGAAGACACCGAAGGCAAGATCACCCATTTCGTTTCGAGTATCGGCACCGGAGGCACGATCAGCGGCACTTCGCGTTATTTAAAGGAGAAGAATCCGAATATAAAAATTATTGGCGCCGATCCGTACGGCTCGATATTTAAGACCTATAAAGAATCGGGCCATGTTCCCGAAGCGACGCCGTATCTTGTCGAGGGCATCGGCCAGAATCTGCCGGTAGGCAACGCCGATCTGAACATCATTGACGAAATCATCAATGTTACGGACCGGGATTCGTTTGGGCTTGCAAGGCTGCTTGGACGCCGCGAGGGAATATTTTGCGGCGGCTCGACCGGAACGATCTTCGCGGCGGCTTTGAAGGTCGCAAAAGAACTCGATGAAAATGGTCTGGTAGTGTTTATTGTTTGCGATACCGGCGAGCATTATCTAAGCAAGTTCCATTCTGACGAATGGATGAAGGAAAAACTGCTGCTCGAACCACAGCGTATCACCGCCGGTTTAATTGCCGAGACGAAAAATTCGGGTGCTCCTGCCGACCTTATTTTTGTCACGCCAAATGAATCGGTCAGCTCGGCGATCACGAAAATGAACGAAAGCGGAGTTACGCAAATCCCGGTATTGGCGGATAACCGTTCGGTCGGAAGCTTGCGTGAAAGCCGTATTTTGGCCAAACTCATCGAGAACCGCGATCTGCTGAATTCGACGGTCGGCGATGTGATGGACGAAAGCTTCCCTGTTTTAGAGGTCGATACGAATTTTGCCGAGATAAAATTGCACCTGCAAAAAAATCCGGCCGTGCTAATCGAGGATTTCAAGCGGATCACCGGGATTATCACCCGCTCTGATGTGCTCGATCTACAAAAATAAGACCGAGAAAGTTGTTTCAAGTAAACCAATAAGGAGCGAACAAAGCTATGAGTGAACAATCTGGCAAGGATCAAGCGGTACCTGATATGGAAGACGGTGCGGAACACACAACACCATCGATGCCCGCGGCACCGGCTGCTCCGGCACAATGGTCCATGCCCGAACCTGTTTTTCAGCAGACCAGCGGCTACCTGCCGCAGGGCTATCTGAAGCAGATCGAAGATTCGGGCGGAGATGCTCCGAATGGCGATGTGCTGGACATCCCCGCGATCGCTTCAAATACGACGATCGCTCCGCTTGGCCAGCCGCCCGCAGAGCCGATCCTGGAAATGGAAGCCGCTCCCGCCGCTGCTCCCCAGGAGATTCCCGATGCGGCTCCCGCTGAGGCTTTCCAGGAAATTCCCGATTCCGCTCCGGCGCCGGCGGTCAATATCGAGCCGCAGCCTTATCTTTCCGAATCAAATATAGAGAGCCTGCCAGCGGCCGCACCGGCTGTTACGCCTGCTAAATCAAGTGGTCTGCGTACGGTGTTGATAGCACTGGCGCTTCTCGGAATGCTTGCACTGTTAATCGTTTTTCTGGCGTTTATCTATGCTTATTTTATTGCCGGAACTGGGAATTCAACCACTTTTTGACGGCAAAATGCTGGCCCGTTATACGTCCAATCCATGGCCGGATTGTCTGTCGGTTTTTCGGCAAATTGAAGTTTTATGATGCACGGTGCGCATGTAAAACCGTCATGATTGCGGCGCGGCCGTAAATCGGCTTTATGTTTTATGCCGGAAGTGAATTTAAAATTCAGGAATCGCGAGATCGATTTAGCGCCGGGCGTAACGACGCTCGGGCGGACATCAGATAATCTCGTCTCATTTCCGGAAGATTCAAATGTCTCGCGGTGCCACGCCGAAATCGAGCGGCGCGGCGAGGAATATTGCCTCATCGATCTTAACAGCAGCAACGGCACGACCCTTAACGGCCGGAAACTTACCGGCGAAGCATATCTAAAGGACGGTGACGTAATTCTGCTCGGCGGCACGAGCGAAATAAAATTCGAGGCCGTAAAAGCGGAAAGTGAAGCACCGGCTGAAGAAATGCCGGGAAACTCGCCCGACGGAATCGACTTGCCGCCGTTTTCGAGTGCTGCATCGCAGGCGAAGAGTTTGGCAACACCCGCGTCGGTCTCAGGCGGATCGAACACGATGCTGATGGCCGCCGGCGGAGCGTGCCTTCTGGCCGTTGTTTTTGTCGTCGTCGCGGGTGCCGTTTATTTCGCCAGCGGTTCTTCGTGCAGTGCGGCGGCAAAAATAACAAAGCCCGAACCCGGCGAAACGATAATCGCCGCGACCGAGATCGAGGTGGACGCGACAGATACGGAATGTGTCGCGAAGGCAATATTTACCGTTGACGGCGTCGAATTCGCCTCGACCGGCGAGGCTCCGTTCACCGCGACCATCGACCCGAAGGATTTCCCCGATCTCTCCGACGGAGTCGATCATAATCTGGCAATTACCTTGATCGACGAAGACGGCAATACCTTACCGCCGGCTGCACCGGTGATGCTGGCATTCGAAACCCGTGAGATTAAAAAGCCCGAAGAAAAACCGGAGATAGTTCAGGGCAACAAACAAGAGCTGCCGACCGGCCCGAAAGGTAAGGATGTTTCACTGATCGAAGTGCAGGAGATGTCGAAGCGACTGGTCAAACAGCTATCAGGCACAGGAAATTTTGCTTATAACGTTTCGAACAAGCAATTTTTGCAGGAAGTGCAAAAGCGAAGCGCCGAGTATGCCCAGGAAGGTTATTTCGAACGGGCCTCGAAATACCGCGACGCAATAAATATTGCCTATGTCCGCGAGCAGAATTTGAGCGCTCCGCTCGGCTATATGCTGGCGATGAGCCGCAGCAAGTTCAATCCCGACAAGCAGGGCGGCGAAGGTTTGTGGAAAATGTCCGCCGAATTCGTGACTGCGAATTCCTACAACGGCCCATGCGGAACGGAAACGCTGTCAGATCCGTCGCAAAATTGCGCGGCCAAGGCGTCCGCTTTATATATGAAGGCAATAGTCTTCGGCGTATTTGACGGTGACATAATTTACAGCGCGGCCGCATTCGGAAAGACGCCTCAAGATGCCGGTGTTTGGAAGGCAAGCCTGCCTGCGAAAAGAGAGGATGTTTGGAATTCGATCAAGACGGCGCCCGAACGCGAGCAGATGGTAAGATTCTTCGCCGCCGGAATAGTTGTGGAAAATCCGGGAAAATTCGGGTTGAAGAAGGACAAGCCTATCTCGGAATTATACCGGTTGGCGATGTAAAATTTCTTCTCCGCGCCTCTGCGGTAAAATATTCTTAAATGCTACAGATCACGCTTACATATCCAACGCCTGAAGGCATGCAGGAAATTCGCATTGACGGCGAGCGGACTACGTTCGGGCGCGGAAGCGAGGCGGAGCACCGGTTTGCCGATGATGGATTATCGCGGCTGCATGCGACGGTTTACCGCGACGGCGAGCGCGTTTGGGTGGTTGATGAAAATTCTTCGAACGGGACATTTGTCAACGGGCAAAAAGCGGCTCCGGCCGGAACGCCTTTGCGAAATGGAGACGTCGTAAAGATCGGGCACGCGACGAACCTAACTGTGAAAATCGCGGAGAAGGCCAAATCTGCCGCAATCGCACCTGTGCATTCAGAAGCAGTATCAACGGCCGCCGCAAGTCCGCCGCCATCAGTAATAAGCATTTTGCCCATAGCTTTGATCGCCGGCGCGATCCTGATCGTTAGCGTTTCAGCGGTATTTATCGGCTACAAGCTTTTGGCGAATGGTAAAACCGAGGTTGCGCAAACCAGCGAAGAATTCGACGAGCCGGAAGACAAGCCGGGCAAAGAAACAAAATCTCCGCCGACGCCGAAAGCGGAAAGCACGAAAACTTCCGGAACGGCGAACGACAACTCCGTGATTGTCGAATCGACCGAGCCGGGCGGCTCAAAACCGGCGTTTCAAATACCTGGCGGAAAAACATATCTCGACCTTTCCGATACCGAACGCCGCCAGTATTTAAGCGAACGCTCGATACGCGTTGCACAGGTCATCGGAAATCAGAGCAGCCAGGAAATTCCGGCGGCGGCGCTCGATAAGATCAAGGGTTTCGCAGACGGCTACGCAAAGCGAATCAGCGTAAAACCGCTCGGCGGGTGCAGATTCGGCGATAATTTACAGGTCACATACGAACGGGCAAGCAAGAACGCCCCGTTTATCGTGCGGGCTTTTAATGAAAAATCGACGGATCCGCGAATCGGGCTTTACCTCGCGATGATCGAATCGGAACACTGCGTTTGTTTGCAAAGCCCGACCGGGCCGCTCGGGATGTTTCAATTCACATTTGCGACCGCGAAAAATCATTTTACGCCAAATGAAGGCGTGATAAAGGGTGCAAGCCCGTCGAGCCCGGACGATCGCTGCAAGCCCGAACCGGCGGCAAGAGCGGCGGCATCTTACATGAAATCGCTGACCGGACGCTACGGCACCGGGCCGGCTAGCGTCCCGCTGGCGATAGGCAGCTACAACAGCGGCGAAGGCGGCCTAAGTTCGAACCTTGTAAAAGCACTCGATTCGGGTTCCGGCCTGCCGCGCGATTTCTGGACGCTGATCGCCAACGGCGAAAAACTGTCGGAGCAGTTCCAATCGGAAAATTTTAAGTACGTTCCGAAATTTTTCGCGGCGGCGATCATCGGGGAAAACCCGCAGGATTTCGGGCTGAAGCTGCAGCCGCTATCTACGTATTCGAACTGAGTCGAGAGACGAGAGACGAGAGAAGGAATTTTCTCATTGCTCTTGACTCTTGACTCTTGACTCTCGACTCTCGACTCTTATGACCGAACTTTGGCTGAAATATAAAGACGGGAACGGTAGCGACAAGCGCGTCGCGGTAGACCGTGATGTTTTTACTATCGGCCGTCATTCCGAAAGCACGCTGTGCATCGCCGACAGCCGGCTTTCCCGTGAGCATCTACGGATCGAGAGTGACGGCGAAGATTTTGTCGTTTCCGATTCCGGGTCGAGCAACGGCACGAAGGTTAACGATAAAGACCTTTTAGAAGCGGCCGTATTAAGGAAAGGCGATGTTTTGAATCTGGGCGGCGTCGAAATAACCGTTGATAACAGTACAGACGATGCGGACGTGACGACGGTTCTAGAAGCGGAGGCTCTCCCAGCCGATGCCGCTTCCGCACCGTCGGCCGCTGTTTCACCTGCTCCGGCCGGAGGCAGTTCGATCCCGGTGAGTTTCTTTATTATCGCACCGGTACTGGGGATAATTGTTCTGGTGATGGTCGGCGGACTGATATTTTTATTCAGCCGCGGTGACAGGCCAACGGACGTAGCGGACGGTGATGACGAATTCGTTTATTCGACTACTGAAGACAAGGATGATCCAAAGAAACCGGCCGATGACGATGAACCGGTAAAAAAATCGCCGACGCCTAGTATGCCGGGAACGCCCGTAATATCCGGCCCGTCGAGTGAGCTTCCGATTGCAGTAAGCGGCCAGCCGCCGGCGGGACAGAATCTGACGGATACGGGAAAGGTCGAGCAAAATGGCGCGGCTTTTTTAAGAAAGATCGCGCAGAACGATCCGAAGGCTTTTTTGACAGGCGAACAGGCCGCCCGCGTAAATACGAAGTTAAAAAATCTGGGCAAATCCACCCTGGCCGATAATATTAATTCCGCCCGCAAGAACTCTGCTCAGATTAAATCGCTCGCGGCGGCAAAGAATATGAAGCCGCAGTTTTTGGCGGTCGCAGCGATCACAAAGCTCGGAAATTCACGCGGCGACGTTGCCCAAACGGCCGCCGGCATCGCCGAAGTTTACGATAAACTCGGTACGCACATCGGCAATGAATTTGCCGAGGATTCGCTGCTAATGGTCGCCGCGTACGATCAGGGAGCGGCCGGCGATACGATGAAGCTTCGCAATATGCTTCAGGATCTGGCCAATAAGACGCAGGAGAGCACGCGGACGATCCGCACGATATGGTTCCTGGAAAAGAACAATAAGATCACGTCCGCGGAATTCGACCGGGCACTTATTTTTCTGGCAATCGGAACAATAACGCAAAATCCAAAGGAATTCGGCGTCAATGCAGAGGCGCTGAATTTGTAAGAGTTGGTGCCGGTTGTCAGTTAAACCGTTCGCATGATTCGCAATCGGCATTCGAGACTTATTATTTAACGTAAAGTCGCATAAATCCGTAACTTACTTAACTGACAACTGACAACCGTCCGCTGACAACTGTTTTCCCGGTTCTTGTGTTTACTAATTTCCCGACTCGTTTTACTATTTACGTCTTAACCCGTTTATGAGCAAATACCGCAAAATAGTTTGGAACGAAGGGATGCTCCTGACGCCGCATCACTTTCAGCAGTCCGACAATTATCACGAAGAGCTTTTGAACTCCCGCGCACGGTCGATGATGCAGTACGATTACGGCGTGCTGAACCTGGAAGTGAACAGCGAAGCCGTTGCCAACGGCAATTTTCAGATAACGAATTGCCGCGCGGTAATGCCGGACGGACTGATGATAAACGTTCCTGACGCCGAAGCCATTCCCGATTTGCGTCCCGTAGGCAACCATTTTAAGGTCGAGGCCGAAAAGCTCGGCGTGCATCTTGCGATTCCAGCGAAAAAAGCAGGCGAGGCTAATTTCCAGGAAAGCGGCATCGCGGCATCGAACGGCAATATCCGGTTTTTGCAGGAGGGCTTGCTTGTCAAAGACGAGACGACCGGCTCGAACGAGCAGCCGCTCGCCTACGCAAAAAGCAATCTGCGGATAATTTTCGACGATGAGCTGCGCAACGGATTTACGTCTATCAAGATAGCCGAACTCCAGCGAACGCCGACCGGTCAATTAAAGATCTCGGATGATTACATTCCACCGGTTTTGAAAATCTCGGCATCGGCGTGGGTCGCGAATATGCTGCGGCAGATGGTTGAGATCCTTATCACTAAAAGCGGCAGCCTCGGCGAGCAGCGGCGGCACAGCAACGCTTCACTGGCGGATTTTACGACGTCCGAGGTAGCGGTTTTCTGGCTTTTGAATACGATAAACGCCTCGATACCGTCGATGGCCCATTATTTCCGCTCGCCGCTCGTGCATCCGGAAAAGCTTTACCTTGAAATGGCCGAGCTTGTCGGTAAGCTAATGACCTTTTCGCTGGACCTGCATCCGAAAGACATCGTAAAGTACGACCACGACGATCTTTATTTTACTTTTTACAGCCTGTCCGGCCAGTTAAGAGACCTGCTCGAAACGGTCATCCCGAGCCGCTGTGTGCCGATCCCGCTCGAAAAAACGCGCGATACGCTTTATGTCGGCCGCATCGATGACGAAAGATTGCTCAAAGACGCAGCATTCTATCTCGCAGTAAAGGCGCAGATTCCCGAAGCAAAACTTATCGACGGTGTTCCGCGCGTAGTAAAAGTAGCTTCGCGTGACGTGATAGATTCGGTCATCGGCTCGGCGCTTCCCGGCGTTGTTTTGACATATTCAAATCCGCCGCCCGCTCCGATCCCGGCCCGTGTCGGATTCAAATATTTTCAACTCGACACTATTGGCCCGTACTGGAATGGCATCGCGGGATCAAAGGTAATATCGGTTTATGTGCCGAATGATATTCCGGACGAAAAACTGGAACTGTACGCCGTCAAACCGTAATGTATTATTATTGAATTATCATAAAGACAATTAATAATTAGTAATTTGTAATTAATAATTGCTCGGTTCGATATAAGCGCAGTTAGACTTAAGATTCCTTGAGTTATGAGCGAAACTACGACAAAAAATGATCTTGTAACTTTCGCCGGGCCGATTTTCGATCTTGTTTTGCGAGTAAAATCAGGCATTGTCGAGCCTTCGAATGAACTGCGGCCGAAGATCGCTTCGATGCTCGATGATTTTGAGAAGCGGGCGGAGCGGTACAGGTTTAATAGCAAGATCGTACAGGTTTCCAAATTCGCACTTGCCGCGTTTGTCGATGAAACTGTTCTCACCAATAATTTCGCGATGCGGAATGAATGGGAGAAAAATCCGCTTCAGCTTCAATATTTCGGCGAACAGCTGGCCGGCAACAAATTCTTCGACAAGCTCGAAGCGATGCTCAAACAGATCGATACTACAGCGGACGCGGTCGAGATCTATTATTTTTGCATGCTGCTCGGCTTTAAAGGCAGATACGCCGTTTACGAGCAGGAAAAATTGATGGCGACGATGCAGGAGACGGCGAATGCGCTCGTCAAAGCCGGAAAGATAAGGGCGGTCGAACTGTCGCCGAACTGGCTGGCGAACGATCAGCCGGTGCCGCCGAAAAAACGCGGTATGCCGGTCTGGGCAAAAATCGGTGCCGGAGCCGGTCTAGGTTTAGCGTTTGTAGTCTATCTAGTGATGTTTTTGATGTCGTCGAAGTTCCTGCAGGACACGGTCGATAAATTGCAGTTTTAGTGTAGAACATGGCGCCTGGCCTGTTCCGTCTTAAGAACCGGCAGGCAATCAGCCAACCGTACATAAAAAATGGGTTCACCACTTAATCAGTTAAAATATGCGGTCGGCCTCGGCGGAGTGATGTCATTTTATGGCGTTGTCGCGCTGCTCGTTTTTTTCGTTCCCGCCGCCGGTGTCGGCCAAAATCAAAGGATCATAATTATTGTCCTTATCCTTCTGACTCTGCCGTTTGCTCTGTTCGGGATGTTCCTGGTATCACGGCGCGGCAAAAAGAAAGCCCGGTTGGCAGCCGAAGCCGCCTCCGGAAAAGCCGCCGAAGCAGCTCCAGTTGAAGGACAGGCGCAGAAACTTGCGGCTCCGGCCGGTAATTACAGCGATCTGCAGGGCGGCACGGAAGAGGCGGTTCAATTTCTAAAAACATCAAATCTAAGCGGAAACGGAAAGGATGCGATCTATTCGCTGCCCTGGTATTTAGTCGCAGGAGCACCGAAATCCGGCAAGAGTTCACTGGTGATGAGTTCCAATCTGAATTTCCAGACGCTTCCGAGCCAGCGGCAGTCCGAGCAGAAATTTATTCGCCCGACCGGAAACATCGATTGGCGCGTGACGAGCGACGCCGTTTTCGTCGATACGGCAGGACGCTATCAGACCGAAGGCGCCGATGCCGATGAATGGGCGTCGATGCTTGAAACAGTCAAAAGATACCGCGGAAACCGGCCGATAGACGGGTTCATTCTCACCGTCAACGCGGAGCAGGTGCTGAAATCCGACGAGCGGCAGTTGGAAGAGCTTGCAAAGGTATTGCGCGCCCGGCTCGATGAGACGATGCAGCGTTTGAAGGTCCGTTTTCCGGTTTACATCGTTTTTACCCATGCCGATACCATCGAGGGCTTTCGCGACTCTTTTTCCAGTTCGAAAAATGAGGACAAGACCTTTGTCTGGGGTTCGACCATTCCGATCGAGAAAAGCGAAAATGCCCAGGCGCAATTCGATGCAGAATACGAGATTCTGCATAATTCGTTGATGAAGCGGCGGCTTGCCCGGCTTTCCGCTCCGTTCCCGCCGGTGCGGCAGCTTCGCATTTTTAATTTTCCGCTTCATTTCGGTTCGGCCCGCCGCAAGTTCGGAACGTTCATCAATTCCCTTTTCCGCCCAAATCCATTCAGTGAAAATCCGTTTCTGCGCGGCTTTTATTTTACTGCCGCTCCGGTTGCGCGGTCCGCGGGAAATTCCCCGCCGCAGGTCGGCAATTCGTATTTCACCGAGCGTTTCTTCAAAGATGTTGTCCTTCGCGACAAGGACCTCGTCAAGACATTCATCGCGCAGCACCAAAAGCCTCCCATTTTCGGATGGTTCGTTACTTTGCTGGCCCTTTTCATCGCCTTTTGCCTGCTGGTAATGGCCGGCGTTTCGCTGTATTCGAACAGCCAGATGCTGGCGGAAGCCGAGAAAAAAGGCGGTGATGTGCTGACGATCGTTAAAACGGATGCGGCCAATAAAGCGACTGTAAAAAATGAGACGCAGGTAAGGCAGGAGATCGCGGCCACGGAGAATCTTCGTGAGTTGCTCGGCCGACTCGACGATTACGAAAGAAACGGTGCTCCCGTTTACATGCGGTTCGGGCTGTATTCCGGAAATCAGCTTTACAAACGAAACCTTCTCCCGATGTACATGGCGGTGGTCGAGCAGAGGTTTAAAACGCCGACCGTTAAAAAGATCGAAGCCGACCTGAAAAAATTTGCCGCCGGCAACCCGGTCGCCAATTCGGCCAAGCCAACGGAAGAGGAAGAAAAAGTTCTCGGCAAGCATTACGATCTTCTTAAAGCGTATTTAATGCTGACCGGCGATCACAAGGACAAGGCCGAGCCGGGCCATCTCGCCGCAACGCTCAAGGATTATTGGGCAACGGAATCGAAAATTCCCGCCGACATGAAATTGACCGCCCAGCAGCAGCTTGAATTTTGGACGAAACAGGTTGACCGCGACGATGATGATTACAAGTTTCCGCGGATCAGCAAGGACGTAAAGCTCGTCGATGACACGCGGACCAAACTGCAGGCATTCCCTGCTCCGTACAGGTATTTGAGCCGCAAGGTGACCGAGATCTCCAAGGAAATCGACGACAAGGTCGGCTCGACGACGACCGAATCCATCCTGACACGCAACGGAGCCGACACCGGCTTTCTCGCCGGATCGTACAGCGTGCCGAGCGCCTACACGCGGCCGGGCTACGAATTGATGAAAACGGCCATCGCCGAATCGAACGAAAAATTAAGCGAAGACGATTGGGTTATGGGCGAGATCGGCAAAAAGCAAGTCGCCCAGACGACGGACGCCAGCATGATCGAAGACCGCTACTTCCGCGATTACGAAGACCATTGGCGAAACTTCGTAAAGGCCGTCAATGTGAAGCCTTACAAGAATAAAACCGAAGCCACCAATGCACTGCAGGCGTTTTCGTCAGCCAATTCGCCGATGAAGATTCTGGTGCGGGAAATAGCGAAAAATACCAATCTTTCCGCCAAACCCGAAGTCGAGGAATGGTGGCCGTGGCTAAAGAGCTTTTTCTCTAAAAAGAAGGATTCGGAAACGGGCGGCACGCTGCCCGAAAAGGCATTTCGACCGCTGTTCACATTTATTGGAACGAAGGACCAGGCCGACAATGCTCCAGTCGAAAAATACCAGAACGAGATCGGCAAAATGTTCAAGGATTTCAACGGCCTTTCGGAAGATAAGATCAAAAGCATCGCTCTCGAAATGCAGAAGGATGAGGACCCGATCAAATTGCGCGCACGCGAAACTGCCGTAACGAATCTCCTGCAGGGATTCAGCGAAACGCCTTCGTCTCAGGAACTCGCAGCTTTGATGCAGGAGCCGCTAGCGAATTTAAGGAATTTTCTCGGTGGCGGAGCGAAGGAGCAGATCGTAAAGATCTGGAACGACCAGATAATGCCCGCCTCCAAGGAAATCGAAAAGGGCTATCCGTTCGAGGACGGACAGTCCGAATCGGACCTGACTAAATTTACGGCTTTCCTCGCACCCGGCGAAGGCAAGTTTTCGAAATTCTATGACGATAAATTGAGCAAGTATTTCGAAGAAGCCGGCGGCCAGCTAAAGGTCAAGGAAGACAGCGAGATCAAGTTCACTGATGAATTCGTCGCGTATCTGAATAATGCATTCGCGCTTCGCAAGGCGCTGTTCGGCACCAATCCGGAACCGAAATTCGAATACGAATTTACGCTCCGGCCCGTCAAAGATGCTCTTGTCGAAGTTACCATTGACGGGCAGAAAACCACATCGGAAGGCACCGGATCGCTCAAGGGAACATTCCCCGGCGGAAGCTCGGCGGAGACAGGCGTTTTGATAAATCTCGCATCGACATCAGGAATTTCGACAAATTCGGCGGCTCCTTCGGCAAATTCTCCGGCGCCGAGCGTCTCTACTCCTGGAGCACCACAAACCGATACTGCTGCCCAGACCTTGAAATATCCCGGAACTTGGGGATTATTCAGGTTCGTTGACGCGGGCGGAGCGGCAAAACAGCCGACAGGCGAATATCTTTTGAATTACAAGGTCGGCGGAAAATCCGTAACGGCGACGATCAAAACAAGCGGCGGAGACCTGTTTGACAAGAATATTTTCAGACAAGTGAAGGCTCCGCAGAATTTTCTGAAATGAGTTTAAAGTTTACGGTTCAAAGTTCAAAGTTGCAGGACAAAATGCATCCGCTTAAAACTCTGAATCTTAAACTTTGAACCCGGAACATTGAACTTTGAACTCACCCTTATGAACGAAGCGAAATCACATCTCGATGCGGGACGGCTGAATGAGGCCGTGCAGTCCGCTGTCAATACCGTCAAATCCAAGCCGTCGGACGGCGCGGCCCGGACGTTTCTTTTTGAGCTTTCCTGTTTTTCCGGTGACTGGGAGCGGGCCGAAAAGCAGCTCGACGTAATCGGGCATCAGGATGTGAATTCGATGATCGGCGCAAAGATCTATCAGCAGAATTTTTCAGCCGAACGTGACCGCATTAAATTTTTTACCGAAGGTTTAAGGCCGGAAACCGCAATGGCACCGCCGCCATATGTCGCCGGTCTTTACAAGGCCAATGACCTGATCCGCGAAGGTAAAACAGCTGAAGCCCGGCAGATGCTTGACGATATTGAAGAAACCCGTCCAGCTTTTTCTGTCACTGTAAATGGCGAAAAATTTACCGATTTCCGCGATTTTAACGATCCGACGATGTGCATTTTCGAAGTGATCATCAAGGATGCATATGTTTGGGTACCGTTCGAACAGGTCGAAAAGATCAAATTTTTGGAACGAAAATCGTTACGCGATGTTTTCTGGCCGCAGGCCGAGGTCGAAATGACCAACGGCACCAACGGCGAAATGTTTTTTCCGTCGCTTTATTTGAATTCATGGAAACACGGCGATGACGAAGTGCGGTTAGGCCGCTCGGTCGATTGGCGTGACGCCGGTGATGATATTTTTATCGGTGAAGGCAGCAGGCTTTACTCGATGGACGGGCAAAACAAGTCGATTTTGGACATTGAAACGATCGAATTTCACCACGCGTGACATCATTGTAAAATTTAGATGCTTTTTTAAGCAATTTCGTTTAGAATGTTCAGCATTCAACTTCGACTCTATTTCAGTCCAGCATATTTTTACACAGTCAGGAGCATTTTTTGATGAGTGAAGAGCTTCGAATATCGCCGGTTATTGACCTCGATGCGCTGTTGCAGCCTATTTCCGGGGAAAACCCTTCGGGTGAAAATCTGCGCTATTCGGGAATTTACGACGAGATCGCCGAAGCCCGCCGGGCTGACGACGACCTTAATCAGGGCGATTGGAAAACGGAGCTGAAGCTTTCCGACTTCGGCCGCGTTATCGATCTTGCCGTTCCGGCCTTAACTTCACGCTCCAAAGATCTGCAGGTCGGTGTCTGGCTTACGGACGCTATCACCAGGAAAAAAGGTTTTCCCGGTTTCCGTGACGGCCTTGTTCTGCTTGCGGGGCTTCAGGACAAATTTTGGGAAACTCTTCATCCGGAAATCGACGAAGGCGATATGGAAGGCCGTGCAAACGCTATCTCTTGGATGGACATCAATGTCGCCAACGCTGTCCGGCGTGCACCGTTCACCGGCAGTGCGGGATACAGTTTTATTGACTGGGAAGATTCGAAAAGATTCGATTTTCCGGAAAATATGGAAAGCGTTTCCAGCGTCGACCAAGAAAAATTCGCGGAGCTTAGAGCACAGGCCGACCGCGAACGCCGCGTCACGTCGGCAATGTGGGCAAGCGAAAGGGCCCAAACACGCCGCGCGGATTGCGAGCAGATGAATTTCACGCTCGACGAGTGCTGGGCTGCCTTAAATGCCCTCAACCTGGTAATCGAGGAAAAATACGACCGGAACCAAATGCCCGGCTTAACGAATTTGAAAAAGGCGCTCGACGATGCCCACACACAGTTAAAAGTTCTTCTGGAAGAAAAGCGGCTGGAAGAGCCCGGCGAGACGGAAGAAATCCAAAGCGAACAGGACGGTGAAGCAAGCACCGAATCTGACGGGACAGCCAAGCCTGCCGGCACGGCAAGCGGAGCGATACAAAACCGTAAGGATGCACTCAAACGCCTCGACGAGATCGCCGCTTTTTTTCAAAAAAGCGAGCCGCACAGCCCCGTTTCCTACCTTGTGCAGCGGGCGGTCAAATGGGGAAATATGCCGCTCGAATCGTGGCTGCAGGATGTTATCAAGGACCAAAGCGTTTTGTTTCAGCTGCGCGAAACGCTCGGGTTCACGGCAAGCGAGGGCAGCAGCGAATCCAGTTATTAAACCGGCGGAATCAGCGGGTATTTAACTAAATTTTATTATTTAAGAAGCGAAAGGAGAAGAACCAATGCCTAAGAAAGAAAGCATACAACATAAAATAGACCGTATCCGCCCGCCCCGCGTGCAGATCACTTACGATGTCGAAGTCGGCGGAGCGATCGAAATGAAGGAATTGCCCTTCGTGCTCGGCGTGATGGGTGATTTCGTCGGAAAGCCGGAAGAAGCTCTCCCGGCCCTCAAAAACCGGAAATTCGTCGAGGTAGACCGCGATAATTTCGACCAGGTTTTGTCCGGAATGAAGCCGAGGCTTGCGTTCACCATGGACAACAAGCTGCAGGACGACGGAAGCAAAATGGGCGCCGAGCTGAAATTCAACAGCATCGAGGATTTCGAGCCCGATAGGGTCGTTCAGCAGGTCGAGCCGCTGCGAAAGCTGGTCGAAGCCCGTCAAAAGCTTTCGGACCTCCTTTCCAAAATGGACGGAAACGATAAATTGGAAAGCATTCTCAACGATGTAGTTGCGAATGCGGACAAACAAAAAGAACTGAGCGACGCTCTGGGAATTGAGGCGAAGGGAGAATAAATTTATGGCTAACCAAAAAGCAAATGAATCGGCCGTGCAAACGCTCGATCAGACCGAAGAAGTCAGCCTGCTTGATCAGATATTGACCGATGGCAGAATGGCCCGTGACGATTTTCAGAAAGAGCGTGCCAAGGAAATGATCTCGGAATTCGTCAAGGAAGTGATGTCCGGCGAATTGACCATGTCCAAGAACATGGACCTGACGATCAATTCACGCATAGCGGAGATCGACCGGCTTATTACCGCACAGACAAATGAAATCATCCACCACGAAGATTTCCAAAAACTCGAAGGCTCTTGGCGCGGGCTGCATCATCTCGTGATGAACAGCGAAACCAGCACAAAGCTGAAGATCCGCGTTTTGAGCGTGAATAAAAAGGATCTGCTAAAGGATTTCGAACGCGCTTTGGAATTCGATCAGTCGGCTCTCTTCAAGAAGATATACGAAGACGAATACGGAACATTCGGCGGAGCTCCGTACGGCGCTTTGATCGGAGATTTTGAATTCGGCAATCATCCGCAGGACATGGCGCTGCTTGAAAAAATGTCGCAGGTGGCCGCGGCCGCTCACGCTCCGTTTTTAAGTGCGGCATCCGCTGATCTATTTGGATGGGAATCATTCTCGGAAATGACCGAGGTTCGCGATATTTCCAAGATTTTCGACCGCACGGAATACGCCAAATGGCGCAGCTTTCGTGAATCGGAAGATTCGCGTTATGTCGCATTGACGCTTCCGCATACGCTCGGACGCGAACCGTACGGAGCGGCCACGAAGCCGACCGAGACGTTTCGTTTCGAGGAAGACGTCGATGGAACCGACCACAAGAAATATTTGTGGACCAATGCGGCATATTCGCTCGGAACACGTCTGACCGAAGCCTTCGCAATGCATGGCTGGTGCGTGGCTATTCGCGGCGTCGAGGGCGGCGGTTTGGTCGATGGCCTGCCGACGCATACCTTCGCGACCGACGAAGGCGAAGTGGCAATGAAATGCCCTACCGAGGTTGCAATTACCGACCGTCGTGAAAAGGAATTCGCCGACAATGGCTTTGTTCCGCTTGTTCACTGTAAGGGAACCGACTATGCCGCGTTCTTCGGCACTCAATCGGCAAACAAGCCGCGAAAATATGACACGGACGCGGCGAATGCGAATGCCAGGCTTTCCACTCAGCTTCAATATACATTCGCCGTTGCCCGTTTCGCTCATTATCTGAAATCGATGATGCGTGATAAGGTCGGCAGCTTTATGTCTCGGAGCGACGCGGAGAAATTCCTGAACCGCTGGATATTGAATTATGTGACCGAGGACGATAATGCATCGCAGGCGACGAAATCCAGAATGCCGCTTCGCGAAGCACGTATCGACGTCGCCGAAATTCCCGGAAAGCCCGGTTGTTACCGTGCGGTCGCATTCCTTCGGCCGCATTTCCAGCTTGATGAGCTGTCGGTCTCGCTGCGGCTCGTAGCGGATCTGCCGGCTCAGGCCAAGTCTTAAATAATTCGCGGCGGCAGCCTGTTTACACCCGCAAATAGACTGCCGCGCAATCTTCAAACGAAACGAAATTAAATTGCAATAATTTTTCCGAACGGTCTGCAAAAAATAGAGTACCTGACGTCCTATGATTGTAGCTATTGGAAATAAATTTGATAGCAATACTAAACGAATGATAAGGAGCAAATAAAATGGCAAACGACCTGTTCTTGAAAATTACCAGCACTAAAGGCGAAATTCCCGGAGAAAGCAAAAAAGAGGGCAAAACCGGCCAAACCGAACTCGATTCTTTTTCGATCGGCGCAAGCCAGCCGGGAAGCTGGGGTTCACACGGCGGCGGTTCGACCGGTAAAGTTTCGTTCTCGGACATTAGCTTTACAACCTATATAAGCAAAGGTTCACCAAAGATCTTTGATGCGATGAAGAATCACGACGCACTTACCGAAGTCATATTTTCGGCTAGAAAGGGTGTCGGCGATAAGCAGGAAGATTTTTACGTCGTTACCTTGAAAGATGCGGTATTTACGAATTATTCGATAGGTGCGAATGAGCACGGTGCCCCGCAGGTAGGCGGATCGGTCAACTACAAGAAGATCAAGATCCAGTACAAAGAACAGTTGGACAATAACACGCTGGGACCATGGGTCGAAGTAGAATTCGATCAAGCGGCAGGACTATAAAAAACTGACTCGGTCTTAGTAGTCTAAACTCTGCAGGGTAACATAATGGCTGGCTTTGCCCGCAAACTTATGTTGCCTTGCGGAAGTTTTTCTTTTTCGTATTATGGCCAGAGAAGACAGCCAGATCAGGGTGACGTCCTCGGTTCTCGACCGTCTAATCGACTTTGAGCCGCGTGAACTCCATGAATCGCCGAAAACGCGCACGACTTCCATCAAGGAATTGAAGCAATCGGTGCTTCGCGATCTGGACTGGCTTTTGAATACGCGTCATGGTTTCACGGTTCCGGAAGATTTGAAAGAGGCGGTAAAGTCGGTCATTTGCTACGGGCTGCCGGATTTTACCGCATTAAGCGTTAAGAGCCAGGTCGAATTGAACAAGCTGATCAAGGATATCGAAAACTCAATCAGATTTTTTGAGCCGCGGTTTATCGATCTGAAAATCTCCTTTGAACCGGTGGGTGACCTGGACAGGCAGATAAGATTTCGAATCGATGCCAGCCTGGATGTCGATCCGGCTCCCGAACCGATAACTTTTGACACGGTGCTCAATTCGGGAAGCGGTGCATTTAGCGTAATACAAAAATAGTATTTGGAACCATCCGCCAGCCGACGCGGCTTCCACGATTCATTTGACACACTTTTAATTCTTCCGAATTTTGCCGGTCAGGTACCGCCTTTCCTATGCGCGATGAACTTTTAGGATACTATGAGCGAGAACTTGTGTTCCTGCGCCGAATGGGCGCGGAATTCGCCGCTAAATATCCGAAGATTGCCGCCCGGCTTCTGCTTGACGATGAGAAGATCGAGGATCCGCACGTCGAGCGGATTGTCGAGGCATTTGCATTTTTGACGGGACGTATCGGCTTAAAGCTCGACGATGAGCTTCCGGAGATCACGGAATCTTTCATAAATCTCCTATATCCGCATTACCTGTCGCCGATCCCTTCAATGGCGATCGCGCAGTTCGTTTACGGCTCACCGAAGGATAAATTAACCTCGGTCCAAAAGCTGGAACGCAACGCAAAGCTTAATTCGCGCCCGGTTGACGGGACGCCGTGCCGATTCCGCACGACCTACGATGTAAATCTCGTTCCTATCGAGTTAAAGTCGGCGGCGCTTGAATCACCCGCTCCGAAGGATGCCCGCGGCAAATATTCCGAAAGCTCTATCCGCCTGAGCATGAGCTGCTACGGAGACGCCAGCCTGCATGAATTGAAGCAAGGGGATACAGGCACGCCGCCCGAATCATTGCGCTTCTATATCGATGGAGATCCGCAATTAGTATTTCCGCTTTACGAGATCATTTTTAACCACGCGACGGCGGTCGAATTTCGGGCGAAGGAAACACCGCTCGGCAATAAGATATTAAAAACACTGACCAATATTCAGCTTAAACAGCCGGATCCGGTTATTATCCCGGCGGCTGATGCGATTAGACAGGTGGGTTTTAGCGATACGGAATCAATACTTCCCTACACAAAACGCTCGTTTATGGGCTACCGGCTGTTGACGGAGTATTTTTCGTTTCCTTACAAATTTCTTTTTTTCGATATTTTCGGACTCGATAAAGCAATTGCAAGAAAATTTGGCGGCGATTTTGATATATTGATTCATCTTAAGGATGTTACTCCGCCGATCGCTCCGATAACTGTAGACACTTTTCGGATGGGCTGCACTCCGATCGTCAATCTTTTTTCGCGGGTGGCCGATCCGCTTTATCTGAATCAGCAAAAATACGAGTATCAGATAATTCCCGATGTCCACCGCCAATCTACGACCGAGATATATTCGGTGGACGGTGTTGTAACGAGCGATCCGCGGACCAATACCACACGGGAATATGCGCCGTTTTATTCACTTAAACACGCATACGGCGAACATATGGAAAAAGCCTTTTGGTATCCGACGCGGCGTGCCTCGCAGCGGCCGAACGACCAGGGAACGGAAGTCTTTCTCTCGCTGGTCGATGTAAATTTTAATCCGCGCGTGCCGGCGGTCGAAGTTCTAAATGTGAGAACGACCTGCACTAACCGGGACCTTCCCGCACGGCTGCCATTCGGCGGAAAGGAAGGCGATTTCGAGGTCGAAGGCACGGCCCTTGTCTCGCGCGTCCGCTGCCTGACAAAGCCGACCGAGACGATTCGCCCGCCTCAGCGGCGTTCCGCCCAGTGGCGCCTTATCTCGCATCTTAATTTGAATTACATCTCGCTCCTTAGCGCCGACGGCGGAAATCCGGATGCGCTGCAGGAAATTTTAAGCCTTTATAATTTTGACGATTCGTCCGTAAGCAGAAAGCAGATCCTTGGAATCACCGGGATAGAATCGCGCAGGGCGGTTCGTCAGATCGGAGGCCGGATCGGTGCCGGGTTTGTCAGGGGCATAGAAACGACGTTGACGTTCGACGAGGAGCAGTACGTCGGCAGCGGGCTGTTTTTGTTCGGATGCGTACTGGAACGGTTTCTCGGGCTTTATGCCTCGGTTAACTCTTTTAATCAGACCGTTTTGCGCACCGTACAGCGCGAAGAAGATGTAAAGCAATTCCCGCCGCGGGCCGGTGAGCAGGAATTGCTGTGAACGATTGTTAGTTAATATTTCGTGACGGAAACACCTTTAAATCAAGTTCTTTTTGACGAGCCGTACCGGTTCGAGTTTTTTCAGGCAGTGCGGCTCTTTGAAAAGATATTTCCCGAACTTCAGGCCGTCGGGCGTGAAGCTTTACCCGGCCGCGAGGTGGTGCGGTTCCGCTCGCATGTCGGGCTCGATTTTCCGGCAAGCGAGATTCGCGAGATTCGCGAACCGGACGAAGGCTCCGAATTAGATGCGAAGGTCGAGATGCTGGTCAATTTTATGGGCCTCGTCGGCCCGAGTGGCGTACTGCCGACGCACTATACTGAGCTGGTTTTGGATCGCGTCCGTCATCGCGACACTTCGATGTGGGCGTTTCTGGATATTTTTACACACCGCACGGTCTCGATGTTTTACCGGGCGTGGGCGAAATACCGTTTTCCCATTGCGTATGAACGGGGCGAAGACGAATTCACCGGATATCTATTCGATTTTGCGGGCCTTGGCACGAACGGGATTAGAGGGCGTCTCGAACTGAAGGACGAATCGCTGCTGCCCTACGTCGGCCTGATCGCACAAAAGCCGCATTCATCAAACGCACTTGAAAATATACTGAGCGATTATTTCGGAATCACGGCAAAAATTGATCAGTTTTTCGGTCAATGGCTAGCCCTCGACAGCGCGGATAATACAAGACTCGGAAAAAAGAACAGCGCGCTTGGCCTTAACGCGATCGCGGGAACGCAGGTTTGGGAGCAGCAGTCAAAATTCAGAGTGCAGCTTAAAAGCCTCACATTCGTACAGTTCCAGGCTTTTTTGCCCAATGGCTCGGCGCATAAAGCGCTCGATTCAATAATCCGTTTCATGGCCGGGCCTGAATTCGACTACGATGTGCAGTTGGAATTGAAAGCGAAGCAAGTTCCGGGAGCCGTTCTCACGACGCGTGCCAAGCGGCGACCGATGCTCGGCTGGACATCGTATTTGAAGACGGCGCCACGAAAAAAGGACGATAAGCAGGTTATTCTGCAAATGGAAAGCCAATAAATATATGAAAACAATTTTACTGTCCGCGATATTTGTTATGGCATGCTGCCTGCCCGCCTTCGCCCAGCAAAAAATGTACGGGCCGAAAAGCGGCAGTCCCGAAAGAAAGGCTATCGTTAACGCGATCCGCGATCATGACCTAAGACAAAATCCGGATATAAGCGACGAAACATTCGTCATTTCGGGTATTAAGGTACAGGATGGCTGGGCTTACGCGAATGTCGAACAAACAACCTCGAGCGGAGCGCTGGTTTACGGCCAGGCACATGTATTTCTGAAGAAAACCGGCTCCGTGTGGAAGGTTGTATTCAGTACGTTTAACGCTACAGAGGAAGTCGGCGCCGCGGGGCTTGAACGTCTTAAAAAAAGCAATAAGAATTTCCCGAAGCAGCTGGCCGAATATGCAATGACGTTTTTGGCGGGATAGAGTTCTGAGTTCAAGCTACAGCTTGTCTTTTGCAAATCGAATAAGCGCTCCGAAGCGTGAACTCAGAACATGGCACAAAATTTTCAATTAGAATCCGGAGAAAAACCATGAATGTAAACTTAAAATCCTTAGTCGGCAGATTGAACGATGTTTCCAGGAACGCTCTCGAAGCCGCCGCCGGGCTGTGCCTTTCGCGGACAAATTACGATGTCGAGATCGAGCACATCCTTGCCAAGCTTCTCGAACAGGATGACACCGACCTGCACAAGATCTGTGCCCATAACGAAGTAAATATCGACCGCTTGACCAAAGACGTCAGCGTCGCACTCGACCGGTTAAAAAGTGGCAATTCCCGTACGCCGGGCCTCAGCGACCGCATCCCGAAATGGATACAGGACGCATGGCTGCTGGCGTCGGTCGATTTCGGCGCCGCCCGCGTACGTTCGGGACACTTGATCCTTGCCTTACTGGCAAATGAAAGCTCGGCACGGATGGCCCGCGAGATCTCAAAGGAATTCAACCATATTTCCCCGGAAACGCTGCAAAGCAACCTGGCCGATATTACGGCCGATTCAGCGGAAGCACGCGATGCCGTTGCACTCGGCGAAGCTCCGGGAGTTTCAAGCGGCGATCCGGTCGCTTCGGGTATTCCGGGAAAAACGAAATCGCTCGATCAATACACCGAAGATCTGACCGCCAAGGCACGTGCCGGAAAGATCGATCCGGTACTTGGCCGCGATTCGGAAATTCGGCAGATCGTCGATATCCTGACGCGCCGGCGGCAGAATAATCCTATCCTGACCGGTGAGGCCGGTGTCGGAAAAACGGCCGTCGTCGAAGGATTCGCTCTCCGAATCGCTCAGGGAGACGTGCCCGATCCGCTGAAAAATGTCGCGGTCCGCTCGCTCGACCTCGGTCTTTTGCAGGCCGGTGCGGGCATTAAGGGCGAATTCGAAAATCGCCTGAAATCGGTGATCGAGGAAGTAAAATCATCGCCGCAGCCGATAATAATATTTATCGACGAGGCTCACACAATGATCGGAGCCGGAGGAGCCGCCGGACAAAACGACGCCGCGAATCTGCTCAAACCGGCACTCGCACGCGGCGAACTCCGCACAATTGCCGCCACAACGTGGGCCGAATACAAAAAATATTTTGAAAAGGATGCCGCGCTTGCCAGGCGTTTTCAGGTCGTCAAGGTCGAAGAACCCGACGAGGAAAAGGCCGTCGCAATGATGCGCGGGATTGCCGACAAGATGGAAGAGCACCACAACGTACGCATTTTGGACGAAGCCATCGTTGAATGCGTCAAGCTCTCGAGCCGATATATCACCGGCCGCCAGCTTCCGGACAAATCCGTTTCGGTGCTCGATACGGCATGCGCAAAAGTTGCCATCGGCCAAGGTGCCACACCCGCCGCGCTTGAAGACGCCACGCGGCGAATACAAAACTTGACCTCCGAGATCGATTCGCTCGAACGCGAGCAGGCCACCGGCGGCGGGCATGAGGAACGTCTCGAAGATTTGAGCGGAAAACGGACGGCGACCGAAGAAGTCCTGGCGTCTTTGACCGAGCAGTGGACAAAGGAAAAAGACCTGACCACGCAGATTCGCAACATCCGGCAGAAGCTAGAGATGTCGCGGCTTGATGGAAAACTTGCGGCGGCTCAAAGCAACGGGAACGGAAGCGGCAGTCCGCAGTCAGCGGTCAACGGTCAGCCGGAAGAAGCGGCGGAAGCAGCGGCAACGGCGGAAGGCGGAGTTGCATATGCGGCGGACGAGTCAGCGCCACCTGCGCCAGCGGGTGGTTCGACGCAAGAAGCTAAAGCTCCGGCGGACAACGAGTTCCTAAAATCCGAACTAAAGCATTTGAACGAAGAGCTAAAAGGCATCCAGGGCGAAAACGGTTTGATGCAACCGGTCGTCAACGGCCAGACGGTTGCCGAGGTTATTTCCGGTTGGACCGGAATTCCGATCGGCAAAATGGTTGCCGACGAGATCAATGCCGTGCTGACGCTTCACCAGACGCTCGGCGAACGAGTGCTTGGGCAAGATCACGCGCTCGAAGCAATTTCGCAGAGAATCCGCACATCGCGGGCTGGATTGACCGATCCGAAACGTCCTATCGGCGTTTTTCTGTTGGTCGGCACATCGGGGGTCGGTAAAACTGAAACGGCGCTTGCACTGGCCGAATCGCTTTACGGCGGCGAGCGAAACCTGATCTCGATCAACATGAGTGAATATCAGGAAGCACACACGGTTTCCAGCCTAAAAGGATCGCCTCCGGGATATGTCGGCTACGGCGAAGGCGGTGTTTTGACCGAGGCCGTGCGGCGCAAACCGTATTCGGTCGTGCTGCTCGATGAGGTCGAAAAGGCTCACCCGGACGTAATGGAGCTTTTCTTCCAGGTGTTTGACAAGGGTATTTTAGAAGACGGCGAGGGCCGCGAGATAGATTTCAAGAACTGCATTATCATTCTAACGTCGAACGTCGGAACGGATACGATCATGAAGCTCTGTGCCGATCCGGACACAACACCCGATCCGGACGGACTGGTCGAAGCGGTCAAACCGGAACTGGTCAAGGCTTTCAAACCGGCGCTGCTCGGCCGCATGGTGACGGTTCCCTATTATCCGATCACCGACGAGATCCTGCGGCTTATCATCAGATTGCAGCTCGGCAAGATAAAAAACCGCATCTCCGATAATCACGGTGCGAAATTCTCGTATGACGACGCCGTCATCAGCACCGTCGCGGAACGCTGCACCGATGTGGACAGCGGCGCCCGTAATGTTTATAACATTTTGACCGGAACGCTTTTGCCCGAAATGAGCGGCGAGGTTCTATCGCGAATGGCGAGCGGCGAAGGCCTTAAAAATGTCCATGTCACGGTCGGCGACGGCGGTAAATTTGCCTACGACATCACTTAAAACCCCGGCGTTCGGAGTTCTGCCTTCGGCTCGCAATGGCTGAGGGCAGAATTCGGTACACCGGCAGCCGGCAAAAATCCGGAAGGGCATCGTCTAGATTAAGTGAGATTCCGGATGACCGGTTGAAATGATATGCCAACTACTACTCAAAAAGACAGATTACTTTCGTTATCGACCACGCTGGATTACGACTATCTGCTCATTAAAAACTTTCGCTACACCGAAGGCCTGTCAGAGCTTTTCCGTCTGGAAATGAGTGTTTTGCATGATGACGGCGTCGAATACGCCCCGCCGACCTGGATCAATCCGGCTGATTTGATTGGCAAGCCGATGTGCCTGACCGCGGAGCAGGAAGACGGTGCAAAAAGGTATTTTAACGGCATTTGCGCCCGATTTACGCTCAGCCACCGCGATACCCGATTCAGCTTATACAGCGCCGAGGTAGTTCCCCAGCATTGGCTGCTCACGCAGTCTTTTCAGAGCCGAATCTTTCAAAACATGTCGGTCGTGGATATTCTTCGCAAGGTATTTGAAGGTTTTGCCGTAAAGTACGAAATTGGCAGCCTAACCGACAAAAGAAACTACTGTGTGCAGTATCGAGAAACCGACTGGGACTTTGCCTCGCGGTTAATGGAAGAAGAAGGAATTTTCTATTATTTCGTGCATACGGAAGACAATCATGAGATGGTCGTCGGAAACACCCCGCAATCGCATCCTGTACTTCCGACCAAACCGGAAATAACTTACACGACTGACAGGTCCAGTTCGGACTATGAATGGATCGGCGCCGTAACCAAATGGGATTTCGAAAACAATTTATTAACCGGCAAGTACACGGTTTGGGACAATAATTTCCAGCTTCCGAAGAAGCACCTTGAGGCCGACCAACCGAGCAGTTTCAATATCGGCGGCAATCAGAACCTGAAGTTTTACGATTACCCCGGCGGTCACGCCAAATTGTTCGACGGTATAAGCCAGAGCGGCTCCGAACAGGCCGGCGAATTAAACAAAGTCTTTTCAGCGGCAACGCAAACCGTGAAGGTCCGGCAGCAGGAAATAGATGCCGAACATAAGATTGCACATGCCGAAGCCGATACATGCGCCGTCACCGCCGGTTACCGTTTCAAATTTACGAATTACTACGACGACAGCAATAATGAGGGAGATTATGTCATAACCTCCGTCGAGCACCAGGCCGAGCAGTCACCGGACTATTATTCGAATGACACTTCGGCCGAAGGCTATAGCGTAAAGATGACATGCATTCCGCACGGTGCCGGCAAAGCTCCCTATCGTCCGAAGCGGAAGATAGAAAGGCCGACCATTCCAGGCAGTCAGACGGCAATCGTGGTTGGGCCGTCCGGCGAAGAAATACACGTTGATAAATACGGCCGCGTGAAAGTCCAGTTCCATTGGGACCGGCACGGTAAGGTAGATGACCATTCTTCCTGCTGGGTTCGAGTGGTGCAGCCGTGGGCTGGAAATAACTGGGGCACAATGTTCATTCCGCGTATCGGAATGGAAGTGCTGGTAGCTTTTCTCGACGGTGATCCGGACCAGCCGATAATCACCGGCTGCGTTTACAGTCCTCATGCAATGCCGCCATATGAGCTGCCGGCGAACAAGACAAGATCGACGATCAAATCGAATTCGAGCCAGGGCGGCGGCGGATTCAATGAGATCCGGTTCGAGGATAAAAAGGGCGAGGAACAGATATTCATCCACGCTGAGAAGAATGAGGACATTCGGGTAAAGAACGATTGCTTCGAGACCATCGGGGCTGGCCGCCATTTAACCGTCGGCGGCGACCAATTGGAAAAGGTCGGCGGCGATAAACATCTAACTGTTGTCGGCGATAAAACGGAGGATATTGCCGGACTGATGTCGCTAATGGTCAAGGGTGATATCGACATCATTTCGCGAGGCTCCATCGCCGTCGGCGGTACCTCAGAAGTTGTTATCAAGTCCAAAGTTAAGGTTATTATTGAGGCTCCTCAGGTTTCTTTAAAAGGTGCCGGCGGCTTTGTTGATGTCGGCCCTGCCGGAGTCACAATACAAGGTACGATGGTTCTTATAAACAGCGGCGGAGCGGCCGGTTCGGGTGACGCTCCTAAATGTACGGCTACATTGATCCCAACGGAAGCCGATAAAGCTGATGCGGGCAAAAAGAATGAGTCGCCGGTCGCTCCGCCGCCTCCGCCTCCGCAAAGTTATCAAAAGCTGGCCGAAACGGTTCGTAATAAGGCTCAGAATCCCGCGGCACCGTCCGTTGATCAGGTGGCCCAGCAAATAATTGCGGGTTTACCGAAGCCGCCGCCTCTTCCTCCAATTCCGCCGGTTCCGGCCGCTGACATACAGGCAGCCATCGCAGCGGCTGAACAAGCGGTTCAGAGCCTTGCCGAGGAAGCCAAGGACATGGTGCAGGATGCGGTGGAGAAGGTAAAGGAATCGCCGCTCATTGCCTCGGTGATGGACAAGGTGAACGAGGTCAAAGCAAAGGCGGAAGCGGTAGCGGACAAAGCCAAAGAAAAAATTGCCGAAGCCAAAGCCGCGGCTGAGCAGGTTAAGCAGGAAGTGAAGGAAAAGATCGCTGAAGCCAAGGCGAAAGCCGAAGAGGCGAAAGAAGCGGTTGAGGCCGCCGAGGCAAAGGTAGAGGAAGTTCGCCAACAGGTTGAGGAAGCAAAGGAAACGGTTGAACAAGCTGCGGAGGCTCTCGAAGGAATGGGCGAAGAAGCCGCCGGAATGGCCCAGGCGGCAGCTGACGCCATTCCTTTCATGTAAAGTCGAGTTCGGATATATTTGCTTTATGGACAATCAGAAATTGAGGCAGCATCTTTTCAGCGAGACGACACGGCTTTACGGCGTGCTTGACGGCATAATGGTTCCCGGCCTGTCAAATCGGCTTTACGAAGGGCAAATTCCAAACTACTGCCTTTTAAAGGGTGATTTGACTCCAGACCTCGTCCACGCCGCCCCTTATCTGGTTCTACTTTCCCCGGACAGCAAGTTTACTGACTGGGTGCTTGGCGAATCAATTGGTAAATTTTGGGGAATATTTTTCCATTCACGCCACTCGATCCGGGAAATGCGTCGTCATTTCAGGGCGATGTCGCAGGCATACGACGAATCGGGGAACCGCATATCGTTTCGCTTTTACGATCCGCGGGTTCTGCGAAAATATTTGCCGACTTGCACTACGGAAGAGCTGGAAGCGTTTTTCGGGAAGGTTAGTACCTTTTTTGCTGAAGCCGAAGGTCGCGAAAACCTGCAAAGTTTCAAGCTGGAAAATGGAGCATTGAAACAAAATGATCTGAATTAACAAGGAGAATTATATGCCGCCAGCCGCCAGATTAGGAGATATGCACGTTTGCCCGATGGTGACGCCCGGAACGCCGCCGGTGCCACATGTGGGCGGTCCGATTTTACCTCCGTGCGAGCCGACCGTCATTATTGGCATGATGCCCGCCGCCCGTATGGGCGATATGTGCCTTTGCGTCGGCCCACCCGATTCAATCGCAAAAGGATCAACGACTGTCTTGATCGGAAAAATGATGGCTGCGCGTATTGGAGATCCTACCGTTCACGGCGGAAGTATTGTAGTAGGATTCCCGACGGTTATGATCGGAGACGCTTGAGGGCCGGTTTAAGAAAATGCTTGTAATAAGAAAACAACAACTGCAGGAATTTATTGCCGGTAATGCAGGCGAATTCGCGGAAGTGGTCCGTACCGCGATCCGCAAGTCGAACGAAGAACGGGTAAAGGCCTATGACGATAAAGAGCTCGACGCAATGCTGTCGATCGGCATCGCCCGGGCCAAGTCGCATGGCCTTACCGGTGCCGAGGACATCGCTGCATTCGTTGCCGTTATGTTCGAGATCGCACCGCGCTTCGACGAGCAGACTGAAATCCGTGAGGTGCTCCAGGACGCCAATTTTAAGCCTGATGAGAGATTATATCAGCTTTTCACTCGAGTACCGGATGCCGCATGGGTTGAGGCCTCGAAAAAATACGACGATTCGTTTTGGTTTCCGGCAAAAGGATAAAAAGTAATGAATTACGCCGAAAGGATAGCGGGCCAACAGGTCCTCGTAGACAAACTCACCGAAGAATACAAGAAAAAACCCTCAGACGAATTGCGTCTCGAGTTGAAACTTAAAACCGATACATTGCTGCACCTGAAAAACATGGCTAAGGAAAATCCAAAGGAACGGGCACAAAAAGCTGCCGAAACCGCAAAAAAATCAGTAATGAGCAGGGCAATCGCCGGCTTGTAATGGAACGCAGGCACCCTTGCCTGCAATGAGCGTTGCTTCAACGCGAACAAGCTTTTAGCAATCGACAAAATAAAAGGTTGTAAGCCGCAGCGGACAAAGATGTCCGTCTTCCAGCCAAAATTACGGATGCGTCATTTCTTCCGGCTTTACCAACTCATCAAATTTTTCACTCGTCAAAAAACCCAATTCCACCGCCGATTCTTTCAGCGAAATCCCTTTTTTATGTGCATGTTTTGCGATTTTTGCGGCGTTGTCGTAACCAACGTGTTGATTTAGTGCCGTTACGAGCATCAGTGAATCGGCAACATACGCATCGATCTGCTCGCGGTTGAGTTCGATGCCGGCAATACAGTAATCAACAAATCCGTGACATGCGTCGTGGATCAGCCGCACCGAATGCAGGAAATTGTGGATCATCACCGGCTTGAAAACGTTCAGCTCGAAGTTTCCCTGCGAACCGCCAAATCCGATTGCAGCGTCATTGCCAAAAACCTGAACCGCGACCATCGTCATCGCTTCGCTCTGCGTCGGATTAACCTTCCCGGGCATGATCGAACTTCCCGGCTCGTTCTCCGGCAGCGAAATTTCGCCGATCCCGCACCGCGGCCCCGAAGCCAGCCAGCGAATGTCGTTCGCGATCTTCATCAGGCTTCCCGAAAGAGTTTTCAATGCTCCGGATGCGAAAACGACTTCGTCGTGAGCTGACAACGCCGCGAATTTATTGGGGTGAGATTTGAACGGTAAGCCCGTTAACTCCGCTATCTTTGCAGCGGCACGTTCGGCGAATTCAGGATGGGCATTCAATCCGGTGCCGACTGCGGTTCCGCCGATTGCCAAGTCAAGAAGTCCAGGCAAAACCATATTTAATCGTTCAATATCACGTTTCACCAGACTCGCCCATCCGCCGAATTCCTGGCCGACGGTCAGCGGCGTTGCATCCTGCAAATGCGTCCGGCCGATCTTTACAACATCACCGAATTCGCGAGCCTTTGCCTCTATGGCATCCTGAACTTTTTGAACTTCCGGGATCAAAGCCGTTAGCCTTTCCGCCGCCGCAATGTACATCGCCGTCGGAAAAGTATCGTTCGACGACTGCGATTTATTCACATCGTCATTCGGATGCACCGGCGTCTTGCTGCCCATTTCGCCGCCCGCGATCTCAATCGCCCGGTTCGAGATCACTTCGTTAGCGTTCATATTCGTCTGCGTGCCCGAACCTGTCTGCCATACGCGAAGCGGAAAATGCTCGTCGAGCTTCCCGTCGATCACCTCGTCCGCTGCCTGCACGATCAGCTTCAGCTTATCTTCCTGCAGCTTGCCGAGGTCGAAATTTACCACCGCAGCGGCCTTTTTCAAAATCCCGAGAGCTCGGATCATCTCTCGCGGCATCACGTCGAAACCGATATTAAAATGCTTCAGCGAGCGTTGCGTCTGTGCTCCCCAATAAGCGGTCGCCGGAACTTCGATCTCGCCCATCGAATCGTTTTCAATGCGCATTTCTGTTTCTTGTTTAGTAGCTTCTGACATAAAAATATTCTGACATAAGTGCCATATTCGGCACGAATCGATAACCGTTCTTTTATTTTATTTTCCTGTATTGCACGACAAACCGTTCAATCGGTGTATCCTCATCGCCTGGCATTATTTCAAAACCGGTTTGATCGAGGCCGTTCATTTCGAATCGCGACAAGTCCTTTCGCGATAACGCCCACGGCAATTCCACAGGTTCTTCATCGTCCTCGCGGCCGCGCGTTACAACGACGAGCTCGCCTTTAGGCGCTACAAACGCAGTGATTGCATCAATGACCGTCTCACGCATACTCAATGGCAAAGGCTGGATCGTATAAACTTCGAACACAAAATCGAACGCTCCCAACCAGCCGCGTTACGGCTGGAAAAGGTCTGCTGCTTCGAATTTAATATCAGTATCGGCATGGAGCCTTTTCGCCCATTCGATGGCGGTCGGCGAAATGTCGAAGGCTGTCACGTCAAAACCGAGATCATATAAAAACTTTGCGTCGTCGCCCAGCCCGCATCCGACGACCAGAGCTCTTCGCCCGTTCCCTCGCAAATTAACCTTTTCAGCCCATTTGCGCAGATAACGATTGGGTTCCAGATCCGCCCACGGGATCTTTTCGTTATTGCCTCTAGCTTCCTTATAAAGGGCATCGAACCACCCGGTCGCATCCCCGCGTTTCATAAACTCCGCCGCTATCTCTTTTGTCCGCTCGCGGGCTTTCTCTTTTTTATCGTTCATATTTGAAATTTAAAAAGGTATCTCCATTTCGACGGGTGCGCCTGCTTCATTCCACGCGGTCCAGCCTCCGGTCATCGAATAAACATTTGTATATCCCATTTTTTGTAAATTATCAGCGGCCAGCGCGGATCGATAACCGCCACCGCAGTATAAAATTAATTCGCAATCTTTTTCGGGAAAGGCCTGTACAATGTCGCGTTCGATAATTCCGCGGCTCAAATAAATTGCATCGGAAGCATGATTAAACCATTCGTTATCTTCACGGACATCGATTAATTTTGCCCCAGTTGCAAGCCTTTCCAGCGTTCGTTCGACCGAAACTTCCTTCACGCGGCTTTTCGCCTCGGCGGCTAGGGCTTCGAATTCTCTTGAATGTTCCATATTTTTTCAGTTTAACGCATATCCATTTCGATTCACTAGCTTGCCGTCTGCTAAACTCCTATAATAAAGTTATCGTTTTCATTAAATTTTCAAATAAAGAGGTTTAAGGCATTGGCAGAACAATTTGACGTAACAATTATCGGTTCCGGCCCGGGCGGATATGTGGCGGCGGTGCGTGCCGGACAGCTCGGCTTAAAGGTCGCGATCATCGAGAAGGAAAAAGACGCCCGTCTCGGCGGAACATGCGGGCTTCGCGGGTGTATCCCGACCAAAGCTCTTCTTAATGCGGCTCATCTATACGAAAAAGCCGGACATTTCGAGCAATTTGGCCTGAAGGTCGACAATCTCAGCTTCGATTGGAGCGGCGTGCAGAAATATAAATCAGATGTCGTTACCAAGAATTCGGCGGGTGTTACTTATTTGATGAAGAAAAATAAGATCACCATCTTCAACGGTTTCGGCAGGATCGCCGGCAAAGGCAAGGTCGAAGTCGCTCTCGCCGACGGGAAGAAAGAAACAATCGAAACAAAAAATATTATTATTGCTACCGGCTCGGTCGTCCGCCCGATTCCCGGCTTTGAAACCGACGGTAAACAGGTCGTTAATTCCGATCACATCCTGGAACTAACGCAGGTGCCAAAATCGATGATCGTTATGGGCTCGGGTGCCGTCGGCGTCGAATTCGCCAGCGTTTATGCCCGCTTCGGGTGCGAAACGACCGTTATCGAACTCCTCGACCGCATCGTGCCGATCGAAGATGTTGATGTTTCCAAAGAACTGCTCCGCAGCTTCAAAAAGCAGGGCATTAAATGCGAAACCGGCATCAAACTCGACAAAATAGATAAATCCAAAAAAGGCGTAAAAGTTTCCGGCAAAAACGCAAAAGGCGATGCCGTAACTTTTGAAGCCGAAATGCTGCTCGTCGCAGTCGGCCGCATGCCGTACATAGAAAATCTAGGGCTGGAAAATACAAAGATCGTTACCAATCCGCGCGGCACGCTCAAGGTCAATGAATTCTGCGAGACGGATGAACCCAATGTTTACGCCATCGGCGATGTCATAGACACCGCCTGGCTTGCCCATCTTGCCTCGAAGGAAGGCATCATGGTCATCGAAAAGATCGCCGGCAAAAAGGTCGAGCCGATCAAGCACAACCTCGTCCCGAACTGCACCTACTGCGACCCCGAAGTCGCCAGCGTCGGCCTCACCGAAGCCAAAGCTAAAGAAGCCGGATACGATGTAAAGGTCGGCAAATTCCCGTTCTCAGCTTCCGGAAAGGCGCGAATCCTCGGCGAAACTGACGGCTTCGTCAAAATAGTCGCCGAAAAGAAATACGACGAAGTCCTCGGCGTCCACATCATCGGCCCGCACGCCACCGAATTACTAGCCGAAGCCTGCGTCGCCATGGCCCTCGAAACCACCGCCGACGAACTAGGCCGCATCATGCACGCCCACCCAACCGTCAGCGAATCCGTCATGGAAGCCGCAGAAGGCGTTCATGACCTGACGATCCATATCTAATCTTATGGGATGGTTAATACTTATCTTATTGGCCGTTATTGCGTTCGTTGCAGCGGTGTCTTGGTTATTGGTAGTTACCATTCGGGAACGTACTGACTTTCGGGCTGCGGAACGAACTTTAGGGGAGTTTGAATTTACGGAGGAGGAATGGCAACACATTTATCAGGCCGAATTCGTCGACGATAAACGTGCAAGGAATCTCTTAGATCCGTATACCGGGGCAATTATCTACGGCACCGGCGATGCGGGCTCGCCGAAGAGGCGTATCGTATTTTCTGATCAAAATATCGGGCTGTTCGGCGACACTAAACATAAAATTTTCCGGATTCGGAATTCGAATTTCGCGGTAAACAGCATTCAACCGCAGATGATTCGCGTGTTGGATCTGCAGCCCTTAAAGAAACTGCAAGTGAAGCTAACCAGCAACATTGCCCAACATGGAATAGTGCACGATCTTGAATATCTGATTCCATTACCCAAATCAGCGCATGACCGATTGGCGGAGATTGAACGAGAATATGGAGAGTTAGTTATGCGCTCGACATCTTAGGTCCGAAAGCATGGCCCAAATATTGGCTGAAGCCCGAGTCGTCGTAGACCCAGAAATCGACACCGATGAGTTCGGCCGCATTATGCACCTCCACCCAACTGTCAGCGAATCCGTAATGGAAGCTGCGGAAGGCGTTCACGATCTGACCATTCATATGTAATGAACTCGTAACGGTGGGCTGGGGGCCCCAAATTGGGATCGTCACCGGCCCAACATTGAAAGAACAAGTTCCGTTTATGTGCAATTTCGGCTTCTGACTTCCGCCCGAAAAAAAACTGTAAATCTTTATTAAAAGGGGTCGGCTTCCGGCCTCTTTTTTCTGTTATACTTGTCTCTCTTTTTCTGAGTATTGCAGATGGAGGCTGTACCGATGAACAAATATAAAGATCTCTATAAATGGATGATCATTCCAATGGTCATTATGCAGCTCGGGATTTTTATGGACTACTGGGGAGATCTCTCGGAGAACGCCTGGTCGGTTCACGTTCATTATTGGACGGGCACGATATGGTACGTGTACCTCATCATTCAGCCGTACTTTGCCACCCACGGTCAAATTGCCAGGCACAGGACGAACGGCATCATCGGAATGTTCCTCGCCGGCGGCGTTTGCTTGACGGCGCTCAGCATGATGCATAGGGATATTGTAACGGCGGAAAAAGCTCTTGCGATGCCGGACAGATTCGGCCCCTTTCAACCGTGGTTCTTTTTTGGCGTCGCCGCGGTCGAGATCGTAATGATGACTGCCTTCGGGTACGCAGTCATAAAAAGCATTTTGCACCGAAAGCAGATCGACGATCACGCCTGGTGGTTGATCTCTACTGTGTTCCTGATCATGATGCCGGCACTCGGTCGCGGAGTACAAAACGTGTGGATTGGCATAAACAGCGACAAGATGCCGAACGTTGACATAATGCTTCCTCTTTATTTCACCCAAGCGATCATAATTGGAATGTTGGCGTTGGGGGCATGGAAATTCGGGAAGCTTAGGCATCCTGCAACCTACCTCGCCCTGGCCGTTAACCTTTTCATATTCCTTTTGGAGCCACTTGGAAGATCGGAAAGCGTCCAGATGGTATTGAAGGCTGCGATTAAAGGATGACTCTTTTTTTGCTATAACGACACCTTATGCCCGCCACATCCTATCCCCGAAACAAAATCAAGATACTTCTGCTCGAAAATATTTCCGAGGCGGCGGTGAGTGAGCTCAAACAAAGCGGCTATACGGAGATTAGAAAAATTGATGGGGCGATCAGGGAGGCTGAACTCGTCAAAGCTGTTAAGGGAGTTCACCTTCTTGGGATTCGTTCGAAGACCCAGATCACCGAAAATGTTATCAATGCCGCTGATAAGATGTTGGCGATCGGGGCGTTTTGTATTGGGGTGAATCAGGTCGATTTGAAGGCGGCGACAGCGAAAGGCATCGCGGTTTTTAATGCGCCTTATTCTAATACGCGGTCGGTGGCGGAGTTGGTGATCGGGCTGTGCGTGATCTTGATCCGTAAGATCACCGATAAAAATGCGGCGGCTCATCGCGGGGAATGGCTGAAGGAAGCGAAGGGCAGCTTCGAGCTGCGCGGGAAGACGCTTGGGATCATCGGCTACGGCAATATCGGCTCGCAGCTTTCGATCATGGCCGAGGCGCTTGGGATGCACGTCATTTATTATGATACGGCGACGAAGCTGCCGCACGGGAACGCCCGGCAGATGCGCGATCTGACTGAGCTTTTGGAGCAGTCAAATATCGTGACGGTCCACGTTCCGTCGGACGCGACGACGCATAATTTGATCAACGACGAAACTCTGAAACATCTGCAAAAAGGAACGATCTTTCTAAATTACAGTCGCGGCGATGTCGTCGATCTTGATGCTCTAAGAAAATTTATTGAGAACGGCACTATCACCGGTGCCGCAGTCGATGTTTTTCCCGAAGAGCCGGAAAGAAACGGCGATGTTTTTTCGAGCGTTCTGCAGAACCTGCCTAACGTAATTCTCACGCCGCACATCGGCGGCTCGACCGAGGAAGCCCAAGCCAATATCGGTCTTGACGTGACTGCAAAGCTCATCAAATATCTTGAACTCGGCATTTCCGAAGGCTCACACACCGTTCCGCCGGTAAATCTCCCGCCGCAGGCCGGAACACACCGCATTTTGCACATTCACCAAAATATTCCCGGCGTGCTCGGCGAGATCAACTCACGCCTCTCCGCCAGCGGCATAAATATTACCGGGCAATATTTGAAAACAAATGACGATATCGGCTATGTAATTCTGGATGTCGAGAGCAAAATATCTCAGGAAGCTTTCGAGATTTTGAAAACGGTCAGAGGAACGGTAAAGGCGCGGATGATCTATTGAGTGAAAACAATTAGTAATTAAACATGAATACGATAAAATTATTCGCCGTCTTTATCTTTGCTGGCGTATCGGTAAATGCACAGTGGGTTAAGCAGTCCGTTAACACCACCGCCAGCCTTCGCGGCTTGTCCGTGGTAATCGAAAAGGTTGTTTGGGCAAGCGGCACCGGCGGCATATTTTTGCGGACGCTCGACGGCGGCAAAACGTGGAAAGTTAGATCAATTCCGGGAGCAGAAAAACTTGATTTTCGTGACGTTGAAGCTTTCGATGCCAATACCGCCTACGTGTTGAGCATCGGCAACGGCGAGAGTTCGCGGATCTATAAAACAATCGACGGCGGCGAGAATTGGAAACTTCAATTTACCAATAAAAACGAGAAGGCATTTTTCGACGCGATTGCCTGCTGGGATAAGAATAATTGCATCGCGATGTCCGATCCGGTCGACGGTCATTATGTTTTGATCGAAACATCTGACGGCGGCGAGAACTGGAAGCCGATCGTCAGCAATAAAATGCCTGCCGCAAAAGACGGCGAAGCAGCATTTGCGGCAAGCGGGACTTGTCTTATAACCCACGGGAAAACGGGAGCGTTTCTCGTATCAGGCGGAAGCGACGCACGCGTTTTTCGCTCTAATGATCGCGGGAAAACATGGACGGTTTCGGACACTCCGATGGTGAAGGGAACGGCGGGAAGCGGAATTTTTTCTATTGCCATGTTCGACGAAAAGCGCGGCATTATCGCCGGTGGGAACTACGAAAAGCCGGAAGCCGACAAAAATAATTTAGCCTTCACAACCGACGGCGGAGAGACGTGGATCGCCGGGCATAATCCAAACGGATATCGCTCGGGAATCACATATGTGACTAAAATGCTTATTATAGATCAACTTCTCGTAAGCGTTGGTTCTGGCGGTTCGGATATTTCCGGTGATGCGGGAAGAACCTGGTTGAACCTCGACAAGGAAAACTACAACGCGGTTCAGTCGCGGGGTACCAATGCGACATGGGCCGTGGGGGCAAATGGACTTGTCGCCAGGCTTAATTTTAAGATGAATTATCAATTCAAATTCAAGTTGCGATAAACTGGTGATTTAGTTTGTAGTGGAAATTATAGAATTTAACTTTTTAACTTGATCTGTCAGTATGAGTGTAAACGCATCGCAAAAACCCGCTCCCGAGCGGCCGCTTTCCTGCACGTCGGAAACTTCGCTTACCAAAGAGCAGCAGATAGAAATATACCGCTACCTTAAATTGACGCGGATGTTCGACGAGAAAACCGTAATGCTCAAGCGTCAGGCGAAGCTGACTGGTGGAGTTTTTACATCGCTCGGGCAGGAAGCGACGGCGGTCGGGACGGCTTTTGCACTTGAGCCACGGGATTTTATTGCTCCGCTGATACGCGATATCGGAGCGGTGTTTGTTAAGGGAATAATGCCTCGGACGATCTTTCAGCAATATTTGGGAAAAGGAAACGCACCAAGCCGGGCGACGGATGTGCAGTTTCATTTTGCCGATCTTGATAAAGGCTTTGTCGGGCCGATCTCACATCTCGGCGATATGATCCCGGTGATGACCGGCATTTTGCTGGCATCGCGGATGAAAAAGGAAAGCCGTGTTGCGGTCGCGTACGTCGGCGACGGCACTACCAGCACCGGTGCGTTTCACGAAGGCGTAAATTTCGCCGCCGTTCAGAAATTGCCGCTTATCACCATTATCGAAAATAACGGCTATGCGTATTCCACGCCGACGCGAAACCAGGCGGCGTGCGACGGCTTTGTCGCGAAGGCCGCCGGTTACGGTATCAAAGGCTTGTCGGTAGATGGCAACGACGTCATCGCCTGTTACGAAACGATGAAGGAAGCCGTCGATCACGCCCGAGGCGGTAACGGTTCGGTATTGATCGAGGCCCACACCTATCGCCGCAAAGGCCACGCCGAACACGACAATCAATCCTACGTCCCCGACGGCGAGATCGCCTGGTGGGCCGAAAATAACGACCCCGTAATTCGTTACGAAAAGTATCTAACGGAAAGCGGTATTTTGCCGCAGGCCGAAATGGATAAGATCGCAGCCGAGTTAAAAACGTTTCTCGACGCCGAAGCCGAATGGGCGGAAACGCAGCCCAATCCCGAGCCGGTTTCGGCGGCTTATGAAGTGTTCGATAACTCGGTCATGCCGCCCGCATTCAAGCGAAGAAATTTAGGTGGGTAATAGCCGAAAAAGGATAACAAGCCACAGGATAATTTTTATTATGTGCTTTTTGTGCGTTCATGCGGCTATCATGATTTATGCAGAATTTTACGAGCGTACCCTTTAAAACCGAGACCGGCCTGTCGTCGGTAAACGGTGTGGCTAAATTTTCCGGCGCCGGGATCGTACTCGAATTCGAGTCGAAGCTGTTCGGCATAATCGCAAACGGCGTGAAAGAGGTCAGACTGTCGGTTGCCGAAATTTTGGACTTAAGATTTCGTAAAGGTCTCTTTAAATATGGTGCAAAGATTGAGATCAGAACGAAGTCGTTTTCTAAGCTTGTTGAACTGCCGAATAAGGACGGAAAGCTGACGTTGAAGATCGTCCGGTCAGACTTCGAAACCACGCAGGAGGCCGTTGCGCAGCTGCAAAAAGACGTAGCCGGACTTCGTCAGGAACTTCCGCCAGCCCACACTCCGGTTAGCAGGTTATTCGACGAAGATGATCCGCGAGACGAGACGAAGGAATTGAACAACAAATAATATAGAAATGGCAGCAGCAGCAAAAACAGAGACGAAAGCTCTCACGATGGTCGAAGCGATTCGGCAGGGGATTTGGGAAGAGATGGCGGCGGACCCGAGCGTGTTTGTGATTGGCGAGGACGTCGGCGCATACGGCGGGGCGTTTAAACTGACCGAGGGTTTTATCGATCATTTCGGCGAGGAGCGGATGATCGACACGCCGATCTCGGAAGCGGCGATCGTCGGTGCGGCGTGCGGTGCGGCTTTGATGGGAATGAAGCCGGTGGCCGAGTTCCAGTTTATCGATTTCATTTCGTGCGGGTTCGATATGCTGACGAATTACGCGGCGAAATCGCGTTATCGCGGCTGCGGCGGCATACAGGCGGTTTTTCGCGGGCCGTGCGGCGGCGGCGTTCGCGGCGGGCCGTTTCATTCGCTCAATGCGGAATCGTTTTTTCTTAATACGGCTGGGCTGAAGATGGTCGAGCCTTCGACCGCTTACGACGCCAAAGGTTTAATAAAGGCCGCGATCCGCGATCCCGATCCGGTCCTGTTTTTCGAGCACAAAAAGCTTTACCGCCTGCCGCGTCTCCGCGAGGAATTGCCGGAAGAGGATTACATCGTCGAGATCGGCAAGGCCCGCACCGCCCGCGAAGGCAAGAACCTTTCGATAATCACATTCGGTGCGATGGTCCTGAACGCACTCGATGCAGCCGATGAACTGCAAAAATCGGATGGCTTAAACGTCGAGGTTATAGATCTGCGTTCTCTTGCGCCGCTCGATAAGAAAGCGATCTTGGCGACGGTTAAAAAAACAAACCGCGTGATGATCCTTCACGAAGCCAGCCTAACCGGCGGCATCGGCGGCGAGCTTTCCGCGATCATCGCCGAAGAATCCTTCGAGTGGCTCGACGCGCCGGTTATCCGGGTCGCCTCGATAGATTCGCCAGTGCCGTTTGCTCCGCAGATGGAGGACTATTATCAGCCGAGTTTAGTTGAGATAATTGAAGCGGCAAGAAGGCTCGCCGCGTATTGATAAGTGGATGGCTATAAGTACTGGTTCATCTTGAAGCCACCTGTTTAATTTTCAAGACCACCACCCCGATAGCAAAAATTAAACCAAGTCCTGCAAAGAATTGAAAACTGGAATTGCGTGAATGAGCGCCAGTTGATGGAAGATTCGCAGCCGCAACCTGAGGCTTTTGAACGGAATTTCCCGTGTCAAGACCACGCAAAAACTCCACCATGTCTGCACGCTGCGAAGGATCGGCCAGGTAGAACGGATGCGGGGCATTGTCGCCTCGGGCCGGGTCGAGTAGGTTGTCGAGGCTCGGCACTGAAGCGTCGTGCAGAAAGATGTTCGTTCTTGCTAGATCGAGCAGCAGGGGCATCGCGTTGCCGCGATTTTCACCGCGATCGCTTGCGTCGACGACAATCATTTTATCGTCGAACATTCCAGGCGAATTAAGAATCGTGCTGAGTTTTGTATCACCGCGTTTGCCTGCCGGCACAGGCGTGTAACCCTTCCACATAGTTTTCAATTCCACGAGCATCGGCGGGACAAACTTGCCCTGGTCGGCGTTATGACACTGGGTGCAGTTCGTACGAAAGACTTCGAGGCCGCGCGCCGACATCTCGGCGTTGACCTGAGCACCCGGCGGCGCCTGCAATTGATCAAGATAGGCATTCATGTCAAGCAGCTTTTGATTGTCCACTCGCCGCCCGACAATGCTCGCCGGATTCCCAACATTGCCGACTAGCTGAGCTTTGACAAATGGATAACCGGTTACGCCCGTCTCCTGCAAAATCTTTTCATACTCGCTTACCATCTGTTTGCCGGCAGGCCCGGCCTTCATTTCCAAAAACTGCCGTCCTTCCGGCGTAAGCAGGGTTGTAGGGTCCAGATTTGTCGTGTAAGAACCATTGCTGATGTCGTCCAGCTTGCTGAACTCGCCCGCCGTTCCATAGGGAGCGGCTAAATCCTGTCGAAATAAAGGCACGTTTTTGACCGGATTGCCGTTGCCGTCCTGAGTCTCATCAAATGTACCGACCGGGTAAAACGCCGGATTACTCAGATATGCGTCAACTTCCTCTTCCGTCGAGTTCGGGCCTAAGCCGGAAGGCGCGCGGCCGATACTTATTCCTAAAAATGTTTGCTGGAGATTGGGATAGATAGCGCGTGAGTTGGAAGCCATCGCCATCAGCTTACCTACGTTCAGAGTCAATGCGGCCGGACCGTCAACGCGGCGGCCGACAGAACCGCCTGTTGGCAAGTCATAAACCGATTTATCAGTAATCGTATGACAGATCGTGCAGGATATCCCGACTTTATCGCCCGCCATGATGTCCAGCTTTTTGTCGCTGTTCGTGTCTTTCGGGACGATTCCGACAATTGCATTCGCATTGACAAGAGCGGCCATCGTTTTCGGGTCATTGAGCTTTGGCGCGCTTTGCGGCGAAAGGTCCGACTTAAACTCCGCCTCCAGAGTTTTCCGCAAATCAGCGTCAACTGCCTCGATGTCAATTTGCAAACCGGCTTCCAACGCCTGTTTCGGCGTAAATTTTGCATCCGTCATTCCTTTCAGGAGGCGGGCCGCGTCAGTCCAAAAACCTTCGTTCCCGAATGTTTCAAAGCGGTAAACTTCCTTACCCGCCGTCGCATTTCCGGCTTGATGAGGATGCGGATTCTCAACAATGCCGGGGCCATCCGAAGCAGCGTGCGAGGACTGCATTCGCGCCGTTTCTTTTTTGCTGTTGCTGCATGCAGCACCGAAGAACGTTAATGATAGAACGAAAATAAACGCCGGGTAGATGAGAAAATCGTGATTAGATTTAATTATTATTGTCGGTCGCATGCCTAGCTCCTCTTAATTGCACAAAACCTAAATCCATGCATTTCTTAACGTCGGATTCGAAAGATCCTGAAATCACGCTGCCGCTAAAATGGATTTCTCCTTCGCGGCTTTGTAGTCGGTCGTGAGCCAGACGACGAAGATCAAAATCCCAGCGCCGATAAAGAAATTTCGCGAGCCTATTTCCGAAGCAAACCCGGCGATCCACGGCATTGCGACCAGAACGAACGATATTAAGAACTCTATCGCTCCGTGAACCGTGAAAGGGAGCAAACTCACAAGCCCTAGTGGAAATGCCGTCAAAATGGTTTCGGTAAAATGAATGGCCGCAAGTGCGTAAGAAATTGTGCTCGGCCCGCTCGACATTCCGAATAAGGTAGGCGCCAGCAGGAAAAGAACTACCAAAACATAATCTAGGTATCCATGGACTCGCGGGTTTAAAATTTTCATAATGGTCTCCGTTCGACTGTCAAAATAATTTTGCTCGTCAATAATAATTTCTAACGATTTTCAAGCAATGTTCGTGCGATCGCCGATTGTCGCGGGTCAAATTGCGGATTGAGTTCGAGCGCACGTTTAATAAGCCCACTTGCGGCCGTCTCTTCGCCTCTTGCGTTAGCGATCATCCCGGCGTGATAAAAAAGTTTCGCATCTTGCGTTCCCAATTGCAAAGCCTCTTTTATAGCTGTTTGCGCTTCATTCAATTTGCCTGCCTTTAATGCTGTCCAAGCCAGCGCGTCCGCGCCGTAAATGTCGCGCCGCGTTTCGTATTCTTTCGCCGCGAGTTTGTATGCCTCTTCTGTTTTTATGTCGTGGTCGGCGTAGAAGAGGGCAAGCTGACGGTTAAAAAGTGCGCCGTTCAATTCGCCCAGACGGGCAATTTGCTCGACTAATTCGTATTGCTTTTTCGCATCTTCTTCGCGTCCCACAAGCAGGTATAAATCGCCAAGCGCGGCGACAAACTGCGGGTCAGGCAAAAGGCGAACGGCTTTTTCGTACTGTTCGATTGCACCTTGCAAATCATTGTTTGCGGCGCGAACTTTTCCCAATGAAGCCACGGCGCGGTGATAATCGGGAAATGTTGTCAATGAATCCCGAAAATGCTTTTCGGCTGTTTCGTAATCTCCCGTTGAGAAATCGGTTTCGCCCAATTGCCAGCGTAGCCAAGCGACGGTTTCGCGCGGCGGAGCGGTAAGATCAAGGATGAGCGTGAGCGCAGCGGTAAAATGCTTTTGCGCACCCGCATTGTCGCCTTTAAGCTGCGCGAGCCTGGCTAATTTCATTTCGCTGTTGGGGCTGATTCCTTTATCGATTTGCGCCATTTTTTTATAAGCGGCCGCGGCTCGGTCGTATTCGCCGAGTTCGAGCAGGGCGTCGCCCAACATTCCCTGCGGATAGCTTTTACCTGGTTCTAGTTCGGTTAAGCGAACGGCATGGTCACGGGCGGCGGCGAATTCGTGTGCGGCGAATTCGGCTTGGACAAGCGCGGCAAGCCCGCCGGAGTTTGCCGCGTCCGGCACCGAATCGAGCGATGCGCGGGCGGAACGGAAAGCCAGGTCAAGAAAAGCCACATCGCCGGTTTCCCGCAGTTTTTGCAGATAAATCCCGGCGAGTTTGTTATGAGCACTGAAATCCTCGGGGTCGCTTCTAATTCTATTTTCCAAAAAACGAAGTGTGTTGTCCGCTGCCGAAGCGTCGGAAGCAAGCGGCTCAGCAGGCGGAACGGATGCCTGCACGCGCTCCTCGGTTGAAGATTTAAATCCGCACGCTCCCGACAGCAGAGCACCGCATATGATAAATAATATGAACTTATTTTTTTGTATCCGCATAGTTGTAAAGAATAAGACATGACGAAAAAGATGATATTTACCATACACGTCATCAATTTCGCCTCGATCCTTGCCTGATAATGCCCGCGCCGTAAATTATGAATTTTCGGCGCGGGCGACAGACGGGGGGAAGTTACAATCGCAATCTGGTATCCACGCTATTTATGCCGTTCGGATTTGGCATAATTTGCGGCGCGACGAACGGGAACGTGTTGCCGAACTCGAACTCGTTGCGGTCAACGAAATCACCTAAAGGCTGTCCGTTGTTAATCAGCGTAAAAGTCGCGTCAGCAACGTCGTCCTGCAGCCTGCGTCCGCCCATATTAGCGGCACCGCCGTTCGTGTTGTTGCCGCCGCCCGGACCGCTGTTCGGCACTCGCAAATCGAGCCGCAGAATATCGCCGCGCTCTTGAATCATTCGCAAAAATATTTGAATATTCGCGTCGCTTGTGCCGAAATTACGCAGCGATTGAATGATGTCCGCCCGAAATCTGCCGTTTGCGTCGTCCTGCGTCGTCGCGCCGTTGTATTCGTCTTTACGCGCAGGCGGAATCAAACCGTTATTGACCAACGGAACGCCTTCGCGGTCTACCGTTATAAAAGGACCAGTGCCGACAACTTGCCCGTCCGTCCGCACGGTTTGGGTTTGCTGACGCTGCGTTACGCCGTTTAAGCCGAGTTCGTTGCCGCCGCCGCGGATCAACGACACCGGGACATCCAAAACAATCGACAGCGTATTGAATCCGGCGTAAGTGTCACGACCGGCGCCTTGATTGAGTCCTCGATTGCGCGCTTGACCGGGAAGTTGACCGGGAATCTGGTTGTCCGCATTAGGGTCTGAGCCGTCCATCGCATTAAACCCGGCGCGATTGGCAAATACCTGGCGGTTAGGATTTCCCGGATTGCGAACCGACGACAAAACAAACCGGTTGGCGGCTGTGTTGTCGAGGAAAAACGGGTCGTCCGTTATGCCGGCGAAAAATCTGATGTTGTTGAACGAGTCGGTCGTTACATTCAACGCGGGCGGTTCGATGTCATTAACGTCCGCGCCCTGAGTCGGAACATTGGTCGGCGCGTTGAACGGTCGTTCTCTGGGAAAGGGAGAACGTGTTTCTATAGGCGGATTCGCAACCGACGGTTGAATAGTGGCGATTTGCGGCGCGGTTTCACGCCCGACCCCGCGCGTGAACCTGACATCAAAGAATATATCCGGCTG
>JBBJOS010000013.1:0-76419 GCA_037723965.1 Pyrinomonadaceae bacterium
TATCTCTTCTTCAACAACAACTCGTTCGAACTTATGCGTTTCGACCACGACACCGCCGCTGAAATGATCGTTTAACTCCGCGACGAAACGATAACCTTTTCCCGGCTCGGTAACTATAAACCGGTTCTCGCCCTTCTGCTCGCCCAAAGTTTTTCGCAGCGCGGCGACGTGCACGGTCAGATTGTTTTCCTCGACGAACTGATTTTCCCACACCAGATCGAGCAAACGGCTTTTCGACATAAGCTCGCCGTGATTTTGGACCAGGGCCAGCAGCAGGTCGAACGCTTTCGGATTAAGCGCCACCGCTTCACCGTCCTTTAGCAGACGGCGTCGGCCGGTTTCGATCTCGAAGCGGTCGAAACAAATTGCAGATGCGGTTAAACCATCCATTTTAAAGCGAAAAAAGTTCGTTGCGGCAATCTTAGGAAAATTTAGTAATTATTAGCCTCGAAATTAGGGACTTTCCGGGCGGCGGTGAGGAACACTGCTTACACGGACAAACGCCTTGTCTTCGATGAAGAACGAGGCAAGTTTAACAAAACATTCCCCACAAGGTAAAGAAAAAACTGAAATGACGATCAATCGCAGACGAGAGATAACGATCGAAACACACGAGATCACGCTGATCAGGAAGAGTAAAAGCGCTACGGACCGCTGCCGGACGTGCGGGACCGCCGTGCCGTGCTTCACGGCGGAACAGGCCGCCGTCATTTCGCGCTCGACCCTGATGGAAGTATGCCGCCGGCTTGAGACGGGCGAAATACATTTAACGAATCCGGGCCGGGCGGCCGCCATCGTGTGCGGCCGGTCGCTTCATGAACCGGACGGCCACTCGAATCAAAACGGGTAATTTCAATTGCCGGATTAATTTTATTAAGGATAAGGAATATGAGACGAACAATAATTTTTACGTTTATTTTGATGTTGCTTGCGGTCGCGCGTTTAGATGCGCAGACCACGGAATTTACTTATCAGGGCCGCCTGAATGATGGCGCAATCGCGGCCTCCGGAAGCTATGACTTTGAATTCGATTTATTCAATGCCGGCACGAACGGAACGTCACTCGGTACCCAGATTGTCCCCAATGTCACCGTTACCAACGGCGTGTTTACAGTGAAGCTAAATTTCGGAGCGGTATTTCCCGGTGCGGGCCGCTGGCTGGAGATACACTTAAAACCGTCTGGGAGTGCTGATCCCTATACCATTTTAACTCCGCGTCAGGCAGTGACCTCCGCTCCGTACGCGGTAAAAAGCGTCAGTTCCGAGACCGCCGCGACCGCGACGAATTCAATCCAGCTCGGTGGGGTAAACGCAAGCGAATTTATCCAAAATAGCGATGCCCGGCTGACAAACGACCGCAATCCGACCGCCGGAAGCTCACATTATGTTCAGAATACGGCCGTACAGCAGGCGGTAAGCAATTTCAATGTTTCGGGGACCGGGACGGCGGACATATTTAGCGCGGGTACGCAATTCAATATTGGTAGCGAAAGGGTGCTGGGAGTTGGACAAGGCAATACTTTTGTGGGAAGGGGCGCAGGAACAGCGACTGGCGGCCAATTCAACGCATTCTTCGGCTCTAACGCCGGCCTCGACAACACAAGCGGCTTTGGAAACTCCTTTTTCGGCAGTATTGCGGGCGTGAGAAATACGACCGGCAACAGCAATTCCTTTTTCGGGAGGACTACCGGTGCTAACAATTCAACCGGCAGCTTTAACTCATTTTTCGGGCAAACCGCCGGCAACAATAATACGATTGGCAGTAATAACACGATTATCGGGCAATCTGCGGACGTGGCGGTAAACAATCTAAATTTTGCGACAGCTATCGGCTCAGAGGCTGTCGTGAGCAACAGCAATTCGATCGTTCTGGGCAGGCCCGCTGGCTCCGATGCGGTACGTATTCCGGGCCCTGTGCTGATCGACGGCAGTCTGGTAGTACGAACTTTGGGTTCAGCGGGCAGCACTCCGCTTTGCCTCAACGGCGCCGACCGGATAGCGACGTGCACGGCTGGCGCGGTAAGCGAGAAAACTGGCACCCCAATTTTAAGTTCCGATCTAAAGACCGCAACCGCGCTCAAAGAGCAGCAGAAGCGGATAGATGAACTTCAAAAACAAATCGAAGTTTTGAAGGCGGTAGTTTGCGCGGCAAATTCGCAGCCGGCGCCTTGTGAAAATCACCTGCGAAAGCGGGTGGATGCTGCCGGAAAAATCTTTTCGTTTGGAAAGAAATGAGGAAAAGAAAATGAAACCATTTATAAAATTGATATTGGCGCTGGCGCCGTTAATCGCCGTCGCAGCCGGTTGCGGCAAATTGATTCCCGGCGGCAGCGCCAATCTGTTCGAGGGCGAAAACGCGGCAACGGCGGCGGCGGCTATCAAACAAAAGATCGGGGCCGAAAAGGTGAATGTAATAAGAGCGGAGATGCAGCCGGACAAGCTGAAAATTCAGATACAATCGCCAACCAATCCTAAAGACGTCGATGAATATACTTACGAACACGGCACCGTCTCAGGGCCAGAGCCGGTTCAGGTCTTTCTTGGAAGAACGGCCGAAAAACACCACATGGCTGAGATAGGCGAGATAAATTTCGCCGTGCTTCCCCGGACCATTGAGCGTGCGATTCAGTTAGCGGGCTCCGAAGGCGCCAAGGTAGATATGATCTCGATGGATCAGCATTATGCCGCAACCGCTAATCCCACGCTCAAGGGAACACCGGAGGGAAGCAAATGGGCGTTGACCTGGCGGATTTTCGTGCAGGGAACGCGCGTTCAAAAGAGTTTCTGGGCGGACCAGAAAGGCAATCTAAACGAAAAGCCGCTTTAATATCGACTATCGAAGAAGTTTCAGCACCACAGAGTAATGATTTAGGAGAAAATTATGTTCAGTTCATTTTTCGATAAAAGTAAACTTATGCTTTGCGGCGTCGCAGTGATGATATTCGCTGCCGCCGCATCGGGCCAAACCAACGAATTTACCTATCAGGGTCGCCTGCATGACGGAGCGATAGCTGCCACCGGCAGTTATGACATGCGATTTTCGCTTTTCGCAAGCGGAGGGATAATTCCGTCGGATGTGCGTGAGCGTCTTGCCGTTCCGGTGGCTAACGGCGAGTTTACCGTAGTACTTGATTTTTCGGCCGCACTGTTCACCGGACAGAGCCGTTTTCTTGCTATCGCGATTAAACCGGCCGGCAGCTCCGATCCGTACACGCTTCTCAATCCGCGACAGCCGTTTACATCGTCGCCGTATGCAATACGAAGCCTGAACGCAGGAACGGCCAGAAACGCCGAGCAGCTAGGCGGCAGCGACGCCGCGCAATATACGCAAAACAGCGACCCGCGGCTTTCGGATGATCGCAACCCGACCGCCGGAAGTGCAAGTTATGTTCAGAATACGGCAGTGCAGCAGGCGGCAAGCAATTTCAATATCACCGGAAACGGAACAGCGGGCGGTACATTGCGAGGCAACGTTGTGCAGGCCAGCACCGGTTTTAACATCGGATTTCAAAGGGTGCTCAGCGTCCCGGGAACGAATAATACCTTTGTAGGTGTCGATGCCGGCGATCCTTCTTCGACCGGTACGAACAACTCCATCTTTGGCCGGGCGGCAGGAACGCAAAATTCGACCGGCAGTTTCAATTCATTTTTTGGTTCATCCGCCGGATTTGCAAATACGACGGGTGTACAGAATTCATTTTTCGGGAGATCCGCCGGCGCTTCGAATATTAGCGCTTCGGACAACTCTTTCTTTGGCTACTTTGCGGGAGAAGGTACGACCACCGGCTTCAACAACGCATTTTTCGGCTCGGAAACCGGGCGGGCGAATACGACCGGCGAGGTTAACGCATTTTTCGGCACCGCGGCTGGAAAGGCGAACACGGTCGGAAGTGAAAACTCGTTTTTCGGCACCTCGGCCGGATTAAGCAACACCGGGGGTAATCAAAACACATTTCTCGGGCGAAGCGCCGGGCGGCTAAACGTCGCCGGCTTCGCAAACACGTTCGTCGGCTATAATGCCGGGCGGGACAATACGACTAGTTTCAATGCCTTTTTCGGCTATACCAGCGGCGAGAACAACACGACCGGATCAAACAACGCATTCTTCGGCGTGCGATCCGGATTTAGCAATATTGACGGGCAAATAAATGCCTTTTTCGGAAACAATACAGGGGACAATAACACAAGCGGTCAAAGGAACAGCTTTTTCGGCGCGGGGGCGGGTGGCGATAATACGTCTGGCAGCCGCAACACGTTTGCGGGTCAGCTGGCCGGTTCGGCCAACACCACCGGCAGCAACAATACGATACTCGGCTACTCGGCCAATGTCGCGAGCGGCGGCCTTGTCTTTGCCACCGCGATCGGCTCGAACTCAACAGTCAGCACCAGCAACACGATTGTACTGGGACGAAGTTCAGACACGACAATCATTTCAGGGCCTATCCGGCTAAATAACACGAGCACAGGCTATCCTGATGGGGGGGCCATTCTACTGTGTATTAATACGGACACCAACGAAGTAGGTACTTGCGGCGTAGCGTTTAGTCCTGCTTCGTCAATGACGGACAAGTTGATCCTGGAGCAAAATAACAAGTTTGAACAGCAGACAAATTTGATAATGGAGCTTCGAAACCAAATCAGGCTGTTGAAAGACGCCGTCTGCCAAACGAATTCACAAGCACCGGTATGCAAAGAGAATCTAAAATGAAACAAACCATATTATCAATTATAAGCCTTTTATTATTCTTTACGGCTGCGGTGAATGCCCAGTCAGGCGGCACATACGAGATCACGCAATCGGTAATCGCGGGCGGCGGAATGGCTTCGGCTGGCGGTAATTTTACGGTTGTCGGAACGATCGGGCAAAGCGTCGCGGGGACGCAGAGCACCGGGATTCCGGCAAGTGGCGGTGTCCTGGCGGTGCGCGGAGGATTTTGGGCCGTGAGTGCTCTTGCGCCGACGGCCGCGAGTGTCACATTGGCGGGACGGGTGATAATCGCTGGTTCTGGAATGAGCCGGATCCGCATCACGATTCAGAACCTTTCAACCGGTGCGGTTCAAACAGCAATCCCGAGTTCATTCGGGTACTATCAATTCGAAAATCTCGAAACCGGCGTTTACCTGGTAACGGCCGCAAGCAGAAGTTTTCAATTTTCGCCTCCGAGTTTCACTCTTGACCTGACGGACAATGTCTCCGATGCAAATTTCAGCGGTACGAGAAATTTCTAGACTCTCACCATTTCCGGCTTGATGATCGCGGAATTTGCATGCAGGGCAATCCCGCCGTCCGTCCGCTGTTCGAAGCCTGGCTGGCACCGTTCGGCGAAATAAGTGCGAAGACCTTAACGAAGTCCAACACCGGCGGCACGGACCATCTTTCGTATGACCGCATCGGATTGCCGGGTTTCCAGTTTATCCAGGACGAGATCGAATATGATACCCGAACGCACCACTCAAACCAGGATAATTACGACCGCATCCAGGCCGACGATATGAAACAGGCGGCGACCGTGATGGCGGCATTTGTCTATCAGACCGCGATGATGGATGAGAAGATGCCGCGAAAGACAATTAAATAAACGTGTTAGCTGAAAACGGAGCAAGGTTTGCGAAACTATGATAATCTTTGCGAACCTCGCTCCGTTTTTTGTGGTCGAATATCACATCCGACCGGCTTTTCAAGGCAAATCGAAATTACTTTGGCAACTAACTGCGTATCTTAAGACGGCCTTTAGAAGTTTGAGCATGTAACGAGGAATGAAAAGATGAATTCAGAAACAGTTCTGCCCGAAAATTACTTTTGCCGGAAATGTTATAAGGAAACACAAGCTAGCGATTCGGTATGCCCTCACTGCGGAAAAACAATGCAAACCCAGGCGCAGATAAAGAGTCTGGGGAAGCTGCTGATCGGCCTCGGTGTATTCATCTTGATAAGTTGCGGGCTTTTTACTTTGGTCATATTAGCTATTCTTTTATTCGGCAAAAATTCCGGGAGTGATATCGGAATGCCACTAAGGGGACTTATTTTTTTTGGAGGCGGCCTGTTGGCCGGAATAACCGCTATTATCGGCGGCTGGTGGCAGGTAAAACATGGCAGGACGAGCAAAATGTTCCTGTGGATCTTTGTCGGAATAGTTATTCTGATGCTTTTTCTCGGCAGGCTATTCTCGTTTTGGTTTTATTGAAAACTATTGTGGGTGATTTCGGCAATACACTTTAGTTATAAGAGTTAGAATCATTCTGCACGGTTGGTGCACTCTCAAAAATATATGGCAGAAATTCAATTTGTTCGTGGGGCTATCGACGCTTCGGACTGCGTTGCAAATGCGTTTGAGCTTATTAAACGCAGGTTCGGTTTATATCTCGGGGCCGGCCTGGTGACCATCCTGGTAATAAGCTGTGTTCCTTTTGTTAATTTTTTCCTGCTGGGGCCGATTATGGGCGGGTTTTCGTATATTGTACTGAAAAAGACATGCGAAACGAGCCGGTCGATTTCGGGATGTTATTTAAAGGATTCGAAAAATTCGTCCCGCTAATGGTGATCGGGCTTATTCAAGGTATTCCGGGAATAATTCTCCAGGTATTGCAATATACTGTCGATTTAACGAGCCTTGCAGGCGGTTCGGGTTCGCCTGCTGAGTTCGGGGCTTTATCGATATTTACTGGCGGTTTAATCTTTCTCTACCTCGGCTACATGATTTTTCAGATCATCTGGAGCCTGGCAACGACGTTCGCTGTTCCGCTGATAATCGAGCACGATACCGATATCGGCGAAACGATACGGCTTAGTCTCAGTGCCGTCTTCGGCAATCTTGGCGGTTTGGTCTTGCTGGCGATATTAAATTTTGTTGTCGGTCTGCTTGGAGTGCTCGCACTTTGCGTCGGTATTTTCGTGGCGATACCGATAGCTTTCGCCGCGAATGTTTTTGCATACAGAATGGTTTTCCCGGCTCCGGCGGGCGATTCCATGAATTATGCGCCTCCGTCGCCCGATACATACGGAGACTTCGGTCGCGGGATTTAATTAGAGATCGAGTTCCATAAACAGCACGCATTCGTGCGGATTGTCATAATAGGGCGGAATTTGGCGAAAGCCATGGGATTCGTAGAGTTTCACGGCTTTCGCCATTTTCGAGGGATAGGTGTCGAGCCACAACTTGTTATAGCCGATAACTCGGGCTTCGGCGATCAGCTTTTCGATCAGCATATTGCCGAGGCCTTTTCCGCGGGTATGATTGCGCACATAAAGCCGCTTCATTTCGCAGATGCCGTTGCCGAGATTACGGAGAGCGATGCAGCCGGCGAGATCATCATCAACTTTCGCAAGATACAATCTGCCTTCAGGCACCGCATATGTGCCGGGAAGATTTCTTAGTTCTTCCTCAAATCCCTGAAAGCAGAGATCGAGACCTAGCCATGCTTCGTATTCGCGAAATAGCTTTCGGGCTTCGTCGATTTGCGCTTTGGTTTCAGCTTGAAAAATCTTTATCACGATTATTTATATTTGCGGTCTTGTTTTTGTTCTTTCGAGTATGCACGTGGATAACGGCTTTCAGAATTTAACCACGTCAATGCACGAAACAAGAAAAACCTCGCAATCGCGGTCGATCTTTTACAATTACGTTTGGAAAACAAATTTGTTTTACTACTCAGTACTAAAAACTCGCAGGTTTTCAAATCTGCGTGTGCATCCGTCGAATCATTTCTTTTATACTCTTAATATATGGAAACAGCGGTTGAGAAATACAAGGTAACGAGCGAGCCTTTTTATTTGCCTGTCAAGCAGGAAGTCGGACTTTTCGAAGCGGCGTACGCGGCGAAACTGCCGGTAATGCTCAAAGGCCCGACGGGTTGCGGCAAGACACGCTTTGTCGAATACATGGCTTACCGCCTGAACCGGCCGCTGATAACGGTCGCCTGCCACGAAGACCTTTCGTCAACCGATCTGGTCGGCCGATTTCTGCTCGAAGGCGACGAAACCGTTTGGCACGACGGTCCGCTGACCGCCGCCGTGCGTGCCGGGGCGATCTGCTATCTGGACGAAGTCGTCGAAGCGCGTAAAGACACGGTCGTCATCATCCACCCGTTGACCGACGACCGCCGCCGACTGCCGATAGAAAAACGCGGCACCGTGATCGACGCCCCGCCGGAATTCATGCTCGTCGTTTCGTATAATCCGGGCTATCAATCCATTTTGAAAGACTTAAAACAATCAACACGCCAGCGGTTCGTCGCGATGGAATTCGATTACCCGAACCCCGAAGCCGAAGCCGAAATCGTCGCCAAAGAAGGCGGCATCGATATAGAAACGTCGCACGACCTCGTAAAGATCGGCCAAAAGGTCCGCAACCTCCGCGGCCACGGCCTCGAAGAAGGCGTTTCAACACGCCTGCTCATCTACGCCGCCCAAATGATCGCCAAAGGAATTTCTCCGATCGATGCGGCGGAAGTCGCAATCGTCTCGCCGATCACCGATGATCGAGAACTCCAACGGAGCATTCGAGAAATTGTAACGACGATAATTTAACCTTAAAAACCCGATCTGAATTATAGAGAGGCGGCGTCTGCGAAGGCGCGGCCTCTTGAATTATTTAACACTCATTTAACATCCAGTTCACTTCCAGTTAACTTCCGGTCTTTATCCTGACTCTTGAATCACGATATTACAAAAGTTTTCACGAGCAAGGGCGGAATTTTGAAAAGGGGATTTTCAATACCGCCGTTTATTTATTTGCGGAATGTTTATCGATCGAGGAGTGAATATGAGATCCAATCTTGTTTCTAAGCTATTTATCTTAATTGTTGCTGCGCTTCTGGCACCGGCGGCATACGGGCAATCGACGGGAAGCCTGAGCGGAACGGTCAGGGACCAAAATGACGCCATTGTACAGGGTGCGAATATCACGGTTACGAACACCGCGACCAATTTGACCAGAAACACGACGACCAATGAAGAAGGCCGCTGGACGGCGACGCTTCTGCCGGTCGGCACATACAGCGTGACGTATGAAAAAGAAGGTTTTAAGAAATCGGTAAGCCAGAATACCGAGGTCGAGGCCTCTGTCACGCGGACGGTCGATGTCGCTTTGGAAGTCGGCGGTACGGACGTGACCGTGGATATAACAAGCGACCAGCCGCTGATCCAATCCGAATCGGCGGCGGTTTCGCGGCAGATCACCGGCGAGCAGATCACGAAAGTACCGACATCGACACGCAGCTTTACCGGCCTCTTGTCGGCCGAAGCCGGAGTTTCGAGCGAACTTTCACCGGTCGGCGTCAACGGCAACGGCAACATTTCGCCGTCCGTTAACGGAACACGCACCACTTCGACCAGCCTTTTCTTCAACGGCATCGACGCGACGAATATCACAAGCAGCGAAGGTTCGCTGACCGATAATATATCGCCCGCCCCGGAAACTTTGCAGGAAGTAAAACTGCAAACATCGCTTTACGACGCCTCGACGGGGCGCAGCGGCGGCGGCAATTTTCAACTCGTCACTAAGTCGGGCGGCAACAGGTTTAACGGCTCGGCTTATTACTATTTACAGAACAAAGCATTCAATTCGAATGAATTTTTTCTCGAACAAAGCGGCAACGAAAAACCAAGGGCGGACCGCACCGAAACCGGATTTACGCTGGGCGGCCCGATCAAAAGGGACAAAGTATTTTTCTTTGGCGGTTATCAATTCACCGACGCCAACACCGGATTGGTTCCAACGGCGCGGACCCGCACGATTTTGCCGAAGGCGTTAACCGTTCTCGGATCTGATCGCTCCCCGGCTGCAATTGCGGCGGCTTTCAATCAGTTCAACGGCTGCGTTGGAGCAAACTGCCTGACAGCGGCGGATATCAACCCGGTCGCTTTTAATATTTTCAATCTTATGAATCCGGTTACCGGCGGATTCTATCTTCCGAGCGTCACCAACTTCCGCGAGCTTGGAATCGTCGACCAAGCGGGAACAGGCACATTTCAATTCGGAGCATTTCCAACCGTTACATCGCGGACCCTTCAAAGGAACAATCAGCTTGTCGAAGTTATCAGCGTCGAACCCTCAAAATTCAGGCAGAATCAATTCACGACGCGGCTTGACGGGCAGTTGAGCGACAAGAATACACTGTCCGGGACATTCTTCTTTTCGAACTTTCCCGGCCTCGATTCATTTCCCGATCCGAACAGTTTAGCTTCGCCGACAACACTCGAACGCAATGACCGGAATCGAACACTTGCATTAAGCGATACTCACATATTTTCTCCGAAACTTATTAATGAGATTCGCTTCGGATATTTTTCATTGAACAATACGCGGGCTCTGACGGATGATTTTTCCACCGGAGCTTTCACCAACGAAGCCATCGGGGTTAATAATCCGGCTTCCACATTCGATCCGAGTGTTGCGACCACGCGTCTCGGGCATTACATCGGCCGCAACAACATCGCCAACTTTTCCTTCGGCGGCCCGAACGATTCATTCAACAAACGCAAACAGGTAACTTACAGCATCGGCGACAACGTAAATCTTTTATTCGGCAGCCACAACATAAAGTTCGGCGGCGAGTTCAAGAAGCATCAATACGACACGAATCTGCCCGAGGAACAGGCGACCGAATTCGAAAAGTTCGATTCGTTCACGCAATTGCTGACCGGCAACGCCACCGAGGCCGATACGCAGTACGGTATCACGGACAAAAGCTTCCGGTTCATGGACTACGGCTTTTACGTAACGGATGACTGGAAGATTACTAGACGGCTGAGCCTTAACCTCGGCCTGAGATACGAGCTGTTCATGTGGCCGACGGAAAAAAACGGCCGCATCGGCAATTTCGATCTCGAACCGTTTCAGTCGTGCTTTACATCGAGCGGAACGAACGCTCTCTGCGACAATCCGACGCCGGGCTTCATCGTCCCTAAAAACGTCAGCCAGACAGGCATCTCGATAGTCGACAGTGCAATTACGGCAACTCAGGTCGTTGATAACAAGCACACGCTCAACGGACAGGATTACAATAACTTCGCGCCGCGGGTCGGCTTGGCGTATTCGGTAAACGACAAGCTTGTCTTTCGCGGCGGTTACGGGCTTTTTTACGACCGGCCTTCAGCCGCGTTCATCAACACGGTTTTCTCGAATTACCCGTTTCTCAGAGAGGTCGAAATAACCGTGCCGAACGGCAATGTTCCAATTGCATCTGCTTTTTCCGGGGTTCCAACGAATATTCCGCTAAATCAGTGGCTGCCCTTCCGTATTACCCGGAGCTCCGGAACGGGCGGCGGCTACTCCATTCGCGACAACACGCCTGTCTTTGTCGATTCACGCGGCACTCCGCAGGGAGCAGGCTGTGTGATCGCAACAGGTGTCGGCTGTACGCGCGGTAATATAGCCGAAACATTTGAATTCCGCGCCATCGACCGCGATCTGCAAACGCCGTACATTCATCAATGGAATGTCGGCGGCCAGTACGAGATCTTCAAGGACCTGCTTATCGAGGCACGTTATGTTGGAACGAGAGGCAAGAATCTTCTCGTAGCGACAGCGCTCAATCAGGGGTTCGATCTTAACGATCCGAATACACCCGACCACATTTACGAGCGATATAATCTTGCATATGTTGCCGCCGGTTCGCCGAACGGTACGTTAAACGCCGGTTCGACTGCACGGGCACGCGGGGCCGGCCGGGCGTTCGGCTTTGCAAATCCTTATGCCGCCGGTTTGACTCCGGGCTGCGCGGGCGGCGTCCTGACCGTTCCGGTCGGCTCACCGATCGATCTAAACCTTGCAAATCCGATCACATGTTCGGGTTCGACTATCGGCGGCGGACAGGTATTAAATTTCGAATCACGCGTACCGATTCTCGGTTTCAACGTACCTGAAGCAATCCTGCTTCAGTCGAAAGGCTATTCTAACTATCACGGAGCGCAGTTCAGCCTTACCAAGCGCCTTTCGCGCGGTCTACAATTCAACGTTGCCTATACCTTCTCAAAATCGATCGACGTGATGTCAAGCGATCCGGGAAGCACGGCCGGCGGCGGCAAGCCGGATATTCCGAATACGGGTTTTATCGCTCAGGGCGACGCCCGGAATCTGGATAACAATCGCGGTCTTTCGGATTTTGACCGCACACACCGCTTCAGCACGAATTTCGTTTACGAGATTCCAAACTTCGGATCGAACAGCGCATTCGTAAACGGATGGTCCATATCCGGTTTCTTCCAGGCCCAATCAGGAACACCGTTCACGATCTTCGCCGGTGAACCGGAGATCGCCTCCGCTTCGCAATACGCTAGCACGACACGCGGCGCGGGCGGGCTTTACCGTCCGGGCTTTGGCCGTCCAAATACTAATTGCTCGGCGGCCGATGCTGTAAGCAGTGCTTCAACAACCAATCTGAATGTGATCGACGGTTCCTGCTTCAGTTCGGCCCGCGGCCAGTTCGGCAATCTCGGACGCAACACGTTCCGCGGCCCGATGCAAAAGCGGCTCGACCTGAGCCTTGCTAAGAGTACGCGGATCAATGAACGGATGAGCTTTGAACTCGGATTCGATCTGTTCAACGTTTTCGACACGGTGAATTTTGCGAATCCGAATAACGATCTGCAGGACACGGTTGATTTTGGAGTAGTTACAAACACCGTCGGCGGCCCCCGCGTCGGGCAGTTCAGGGCTAAGTTTAGGTTCTAATTGAAGCGTAAACGGAAAGTAAGAGGGAGATGCCGACATCTCCCTCTTTTTATTTACGAGGCGGCATCTGCGCCGCCATCAGAGGTATCTTGTTTAGGTTCAATGCCAACAAAAAATGCTAGTACGATCACGGTTACGATTCGATGCAAGTATAGCCAGGCCGAGCTCACCTAAGCCCACTGCGACGCCGATGGCAGCCGTCATCCAGATCCCGGCGGACGACGTCAATCCCTGAATGTTTCGCTCGTCGTTCAATTTTATAATTGACCCGGCACCGATAAATCCGATACCGGTTACGATGCCTTGAATGACACGCGACAGGCCGTCCGATGTCATTCCGTACCCTGAACACGCTAAAACAAAAACACATGTTCCGAGGGTTACAAGAATGTGTGTTCGCAGGCCGGCTGCCTTCCCCGCTCTTTCCCGCTCATACCCAATAATAGCTCCCATCAATACTGCCGCGACAAGACGTATTATTACCCTCACCAACTGCTGCCGATCGCCGAAGCCGAAGCTCAGTTCCTGCCATAGAATATCCATATTGGTATAGTAAAAAACGCAACTGCAAAATGAAAGGCGAGCCTTTCGGACTCGCCTTTGTATCGGTGCTTTAGTGTGAATCTTATTTAACCGCCGTCGTTTGCTTTTCCTTGGGGTCGTACGGTGTTGCCTGGTAGCGTTTGACGGCTTCTTGGGCGTTGTCGTAATTGTCTCCCAAATCGGCGGCGCGTTTGTAGGCGGCGGATGCACGGCCTCGGTCACCTTTGCCGTCGTAGGCGTTGCCCATTTTGATGTTCGACCAGACGCTCAGCCATGTCGGGCTGAGGTTTCCGCCAAGCGTCGCTTTGAAATTATCGATAGCGACGTCGTAATTACGCTGTTCGAGGAACAACAGGCCGAGATGGTAATAGATCCATGAATTCGAGCGGTCGAGCTTTAGAGCGGCTTCGAACTGGGCCTGCGCCTCGACGTAATTGCCTTCCTTAAACTGCTCGATGCCGCGTCGGGCGATTGACGAAACGCGGAGGTCGGGCGAGATCCGAAGCAGTTTGTAATTCGGATCGATGACGACGCTGAGCGGCTTGCCGTCGGATTCGATGTTAAAATCGGCGCTCGCCTCGTCCATCTGGATCGTTACCGTTTTCAGACCGTTATCGCCTTCGGAACGAAGCTGCACATCGACCGGCAGGCGAAGATTGTCGTAATTCTGTTTGACCGTGCCGCGTGCGACGAATTTGCCGCCGCGTGTTCGGAGGATCAAATAATCGGTAGTGAATTCAGGAACTCCCGTTCCTTCGACCCATCGGGCGAAGAAATAACGCATATTATCCCCGGCGACGCGTGAAGTAAGTTTTTCGAATTCATCGATCGAGACATTTTTTCCGCGATATTCCTGCAGATACGTTTTCAAAAGCCGGTCGAATTTCTGCTGGCCGAGCGTGTCGCGCAAAAGCTTGAACGCCATCGCGCCCTTCGCGTACATAATATATTGATACGCGGTCGATTGATCGTCGAGGTTTGCCGGAACACGCAGGAGCGAAGCATTCTGTTCGAACGTCAGCGACTTTTCCAAAAGCTCACGGCGCAAGGCGTCGAGCTTGGCGCCGTCCATCATGCTTTCACGCAGCGAGAACGCGCTGTACTCCGCAAGTCCCTGCGAAAGCCACGCGTCGTCAAACGATTTCAGTCCGACAGTCAATCCCCACCACTGAAAAGCGGCTTCACGCTGCAAACGGTCGTTCGTGATCTCGCGGCCCTGTTCGAACTGTTTATCCGATATAAACAGCATTCCGGTCGAAGAATAAAAATCGAGGCTTTCGTCATCGATCTGCGTGACAATCAGGCGTTTGCCGAAATCCGCACTGCCGAATTTTTTGGTGTAATATTCCAGGGCCTTGCCGAGCGATTCGCCGTAACCGATGATCTGCTGATCATTGCCCGGCTTTGTGAAAAACTGCAGTTCGTAACCGCCGAGGTTCATCGTCTTGCTGACGAACTTTCCGTAGGAAAAATTGCCTACAAGTGCAGGCTTAGATTGTACGAATCTAAATTTGCCGCCCATATTCGTTACCGGGCCATCGCTGTAGCCGACCACCTGCAAACCGCCGGGAGCCGAGATGCTGATATCCGATGTTGCGAGATCGGCTGCATAATCGTGAAACGGGAACCAGCGTGCCGCATACATTAAATAACCCTGATTATCGCCGACCGAAGCCAGGCGTTTGGTCAAAAGAGGCCCGCCGCTCGGCGTATTGAGAATGCCGCTGTATTTGAAACGAAGCGTGACCGGCGTGCCTTTTGTAACCGTGTCGCCAAGATCGACCTTTACATTAGGGCCGAGATCGGAAACGCCGACCTGATCCTGAACAAACGAAATACCTGTGGGAACAGCCGCTTTTGGTTTTGAATTCGACGGAGTTGCACCCGACGGTGAACCGCCGATCCGGCCGACGCTGTCCACTTTCAGCGAACCGTTCAGCTCGAACGCGACGGAACGCATATCTTCTTTCGGAATAAAATTAACATCGACAGTCGCGGTCAATTTATTTTCCTGCGGGTTGAGCTGAACGTCCATCTGATAGTTCGTTACGTCAAACTGCGGACGCTGGACCTGCTGGGCAAAAGCGGCGCCCGAAAGCAAAAGGACGGACCCGGAAACCTGTAGGAAGAGACGCTTAAAATTTTTCATGTCGTATGCGGAAACCTTTACCTTGATTAATTATGCTTACTTATGATGTTTACAAGGCCAAAATCGTTTGCCTATCTGACATAGATCGGATTCGATATTATCCACGGCATTTTATCGAAGGGAGCGCCGAGTCGATCGAGATAAACTTCAACCCTGTATGCACCAGGTTTATAAACGTTCAAAACAGACTGGTAGGCAATGGTTTCATTTATCTTTTCGCCGTTCAGAAAGACGACGGTTCTGACTTCCTGTGGAGAGATAATTTGAAGTTCTGGGGCGTCAAGGAGCGATATTTCATCGCCCAGGAACGCATTTGTCGTTTTGCCTTTGATCGAGAATGAAAATCCATCGCTCGAGCCGAGAGCATCAATACCGATGAACGACCTTCCGGCGCGCAAGGCATCAACAAGGTTCTCTCGTGTCAGCGGTTTGTCCTTCTCGATGAAAACATGCTGACGGGCAAGCCGAAATATGGTCGCGTAATCATCGATCTTGAAATTCAAAACTTTGTTCCCAGCATCATCGCCGAACAAATGAAATCCAATATTTGAATGTGCGTCGGTCCCGGCGAACAGTGAGATCCTTCGCTTTGCCGCGATCTCATCAAATCTACGAAGATTTTCATCGGGGCGCTTAAAATACGACGCAAGAACAAGATCCGGATACGCGGGAAACGACCATATCCCGTCAAAGATCGCGGTAAAGGGATTCATCTGCTTGGCATTGGTATGCAGACTAAAAACCTCGATGCCGTCAAAATCTGCATCCCATGATTTTAGTTTTTCGGGATATGTAACAAGAGCAAGCCTGTTTTCCGAATGCAGCTTTTCGATAACTGCCGATGTCGGCACTTTCCGCAGACCGGCCGCATCACTGCTTCCGGGGATCATCAAAAATCTGTCCGAATCCGCCGTGTCGATCTCATTACCGCCAACGAAAAGCGTTTTACCGTACACACCGTTCAGCGTTAGCGCCGATGTGTCGTAATCGTCGGACCAATGTTCGGTCATTACCACAAAATCCAGTTGATTTGCATTGGCCGCCGCGATCAATTCGTCGAATGAACCGGTACTGTGGCCGCCGAGGTTTGTATGGGCATGAATTATTCCTTCGTATTCGTTAAACGTGGTGGCCGGCCTGTCCGGCCCGCCTAACCTATACTTAAACCCTTCGCCAACACTATACGCAACCTGGCCAACCTTGTACCGCCTGTAAATGAACGGAGCCTGCACCGCTATCAAAATTGCAATCAAAATAAGCAGGATCTTTTTAAGAATTCTCATTTAAATGCCAGGCGACACGGAACATGCTCAACTGCCCGCCTATGCCACCGGTTATGAAAGAAAATCTACCGAAATTACCTTTTCGGCTATCTGCTTTCCGAGAGCCGCAACCATTTGATGTTCGGGATGATCCGTATAAAAATCCAGAGCGGCGCGGTCGGGATATACTGCGACCAATCCAATGTCGAATGAGCGTTCGAGATGCAGAATATCCGCTCCGACCTCGAAACTTTCGATATTCGGTATCACGCCCTGCAATGCCCGAAGTTTTGCAATGTGTTCTTCACGCTGTTCGGGAAGCGTTTCTGGTTTATATTTCCAACAGACGATGTGTGTAAGCATTTCTTAAATTTCAGATTCGCACCATTTACGCGTAACTTGGTGACGGTACTCGAACATTTTCTCAAGTTTCGGTGTAATTAAAAAGGGAGCGGCCAGTGAACCCAGAAACGACATCGGCGGCGTGTATTCGATCTCGTCGCGAAGCATAGCTCCGTCATCGTGCGGCGAGATCAGATGGCGGTGCCGCCAACTGTGAAACGGGCCGGATATCTGCACGTCCTCAAACATCCGCGGCGGATCGTATGCGATGTGTTCGGCAACCCAGCGTGATGGAAAAATGCCGAATATCTTTTGCTCGATGATCGCCCGCGAACCAATTTTTGTGATGTCGGCCTTTTGGATGATCATCGCATTTTCCCACGGCGGCACCAGTCTTTCGAATGCATCAGGCTGTTCGTGAAAAGCAAATACTATTTCCGGCGTTGCCTTTATAACACTTTCTTTAACGAATTTCATTCTTCTGTACAATATCACACAAGTTTCAAAGCCGATTTCACGGGCTTGAAACAGGTCTTTCCTTTCCCGCTTTGCGAACTTAGCGGCTTTGCGTGAAAATCTCTTAGACCGAAATCAGGAGCGAATCTAAATGACAGAAACTACGCAAGACCTCGGAGCGTTCTATAACGAACAGGTATCAAAGAAAAAGATCTGGCAGGTGATCGGCGCATCGGCCGTCGGGACGATGATCGAGTGGTACGATTTTTATATTTTCGGAAGCCTCGCCGGGATCATCGCGCCGCTGTTTTATCCGCCAGGAAACGACACTTTCGCCTATATCGCCTACTTGGCAACATTTGCCGTCGGATTTGTCGTGCGGCCGTTTGGAGCTTTATTCTTCGGCCGGATCGGTGACATCGTTGGACGCAAATATGCTTTTTTGGTGACACTTTTGATAATGGGCGGAGCTACCGCCGTCATCGGATTTTTGCCGACATATTCGCAGATAGGCATTGCGGCACCGATAATTTTGCTTTTAATTCGCGTGCTTCAGGGTTTGGCTCTCGGCGGCGAATACGGCGGTGCGGCCGTCTATGTCGCCGAGCATGTGCCGGATAACCGGCGCGGTTTTTATACATCCTTTATTCAGATCACCGCGACGCTAGGGCTTTTCCTATCGCTCGCCGTTATTTTGATCGTGCAAAATACGATGAGCCCGGAGCAGTTCGCCGGAAAAGCGGACGGCATCAGCGGTTGGCGAATTCCGTTTCTTATCTCTATTTTTCTGGTCGGGATCTCGCTTTACATTCGCCTGCGGATGAAGGAATCCCCTATCTTCGAACAGATCAAAAGTTCGGGAATGACCTCGGCAAACCCATTGATCGAGGCATTTACGAAATGGGAAAACTTAAAGATCGTGCTTATTTCGCTTTTCGGCGCGACCGCCGGGCAGGGCGTCGTCTGGTACACCGGCCAATTTTACGCTCTGTTTTATTTGCAGAAGATTTTGAATGTTGATTCCACATCGTCAAATTACATCATCGCCATCGCTCTTTTAATGGCGATGCCGTTTTTCGTCGTGTTTGGAGCTCTGAGCGACCGCATTGGCCGGAAATGGATAATTATGGCGGGCTGCCTGTTCGCTTTGATCACATATATTCCGATCTACCACGCGATGCAGTCGGCCGCCGGATCGAACGTTGAAACGGCCAGTTCGCAAAGAAATCCGGTGACAGGCGAAGTTTCTCTGACGCCGCAATCGCGTGATGCCGCCGGAAATCTCGCTCCGGCGCCGAAGGTCTTGATTTACTCGTCGTTCAGCGATTTAATTTCAACCTCAACAGCCTGGAAACTAATCGGCCTGGTTTTTATACAGGTTCTCTGGGTAACGATGGTTTACGGCCCAATCGCCGCATATCTGGTCGAGGCCTTTCCGGCCAGGATTCGCTACACGGCTCTTTCGCTGCCGTATCACATCGGAAACGGCGTCTTCGGCGGATTACTGCCGCTGATCGGTGTTTCAATAATCGCCCAAACCGGGAACATCTACGCCGGGCTTTATTATCCGATGATAGTTGCGGGAATTACCGTAATCATCGGCTCGATCTTCTTGAAAGAGACGCGCGGACGGAAGATATGGGATGAAGTGCGAAATTAGTACCGAAGAAGTTTCACGCAAAGCGGCGAAGTAACGCAAAGGAAGATAAAAGAAGTTGAACGGATAGAATTAAAAGGATAAGTTTAACGACAATCGAAATCGATTCTTACTTGCCGTCTTTCTTTGCGTCCCTTTGCGGCTTTGCGTGAAATATCTTATTCCAATAAAACCATGACCGAGAACGAACTTGCAACTATCATTGTCGATTGTGCATTTAAGGTACACAACACACTCGGCCCCGGCTTGCTTGAAACTGTTTATCAAGCTGCATTAGCTCACGAACTGCGAAAAAGAAGCTTGAAAATTTCCGTCGAACGCGGCATTCCGGTTACCTATGAAGATGTCAAACTGGAACAGGGCTTTCGGGCAGACATCATCGTAGAAAATAAGGTGATTATTGAAATCAAATCGATCGAGGCACTTTCGCCGGTACACAGCAAAATTCTATTAACTTACCTGCGTTTTGCGGATATGAAGCTGGGGATTCTGCTGAATTTCAATGTTCATTTGATTAAGGAAGGGATTAGGCGGGTAGTCAACAATTTGTAAGAGGTTTCACGCGGAGTCGCAAAGGACGCAAAGGAAGACAAAAGCAGAAAAGAATGGAATTAAGTGGCGGCCAAACTAGAATCAGATCTTTATCTTCACCTTTTCTTCACTTTGCGTCCTTTGCGACTCCCGTGAAACCTCCCTCAACCTTCCGCCAACTTCTTATTCAACAAATCCCAGACTTTTTGCAGATGCCTTTCTTCAACCCTGATGCTCCCAACCGAAAGGCGGAGAGCGAATCTGCCGTTCAGCTTCGTATGCGAAAGATAGGCTTCGCCGGATGCGTTAATGTCGTTCATAATTTTTTCATTCAACGCGTCCAGGTCTTCCACGCCTTTCGGACACGCTCGAAAACAAACAAGCGCAAACGGCAGCGGCGCCAGCATTTCGAAATCTTCGGAATCTGTCACCCAGGAAGCAAACAAATTTGCCAGCCGGCAATGCTCGCGAAGGCGCGCGATCAAGCCTTCGCGGCCAAAATGGCGCATTACGAACCACAGCTTCAACGCACGGAAGCGGCGGCCGAGCTGGATGCCGTAATCCATTCCGTTTTTTACCGTGCTTTCCTCATTTGTCTTGAGATATTCGGGGACGAGTGAGAACGCGTCCTTTAAAACGCTCAGGTCTTTGCAGTACAGAATCGAAAGATCGAACGGCGTGAACAGCCATTTATGCGGGTTTACTACGATCGAATCGGCTCTTTCCCAGCCTTTAAAGTGATGCTGATATTCAGGGATGATCGCGGTCGCTCCGGCATAAGCCGTATCGACGTGCAGCCACAGATTATATTTTTCGCAAATGTCGGCGACGGCATCGACCGGATCGACGCTCGATGTCGATGTCGTTCCGACGGTCGGGACGACGCAGATAGGCATATATCCGGCGGCAATGTCTTCCTCGATAGCTTCCGCCAGTTTTTCGGCGATCATTTCGAATCGCTCGTTGACTGCGATCTTCCGCAGGCATTTCTGGCCCAGGCCGAGCGTAATGACAGCTTTGTCGATCGACGAATGAACATGCCCGGAGCAGTAAACACGCAGGAGCGGCAAATCGTTTCGTCCGCTCATTCCTTCCTCGCGAATATTTAGATCGGCTTTTTCGCGGGCGGCGGCGATGGCATGCATCGTGGAAACCGAAGCGGTGTCGTAAATAATCCCTTCAAAAAATTCGGGCAGGTCCATCATCTGCCGCAGCCAATCGAGCACGACATCTTCGAGCTCGGTCGATGCCGGAGCGGTTCGCCAGAGCATCGCCTTCATATCGAACGCCGCCGACAGCATTTCGCCGAAAACACCGACGCTGCTGGTCGATGTCGAAAAAAGTCCATGAAAATTCGGATGATTCCAATGCGTGACCGCTGGCAGGATCAGCTTTTCGACATCACCGAAAATCTGGCTGAAATCTTCGCCTTTTTCGGGTGCGGAAGCTGGCAGACTATCTTTCAGCCAATCCGGCTCAATTTGAGACAGGACGGGAAATTTCTCAATATTTTCGAAATAATCAGCGATCCAATCGACGATTTGATATCCGTGACGGCGAAAGTCTTCGGCGGGCATGTCGCCCAATCCATCCGATTCGTTTGTATTCATACTGATATTACTTGCGTTTCCACGCAATTTTAACCGATAGAAACTCGACATGCTAACCGAATTAGGTATAATGACTTCTTGTATATTTAGTTAACAGAATTGTAAGACGCTCTCCGTCAGCAGCTTTTCCTATAAAGCGGCGTATTAAACCGGACGGTGTATTGTATTCCACATTCAAAGCCAAAATTAATCGAAGAGGTATATATGACAAGAGTTTTCTTAAGCCTAAGCTTGATATTTTCAGTTTTATTCACGTTCGCCTGCGTAGATAAAGGCGCTAACACGGCCGTCGCGCCGACTGGCGACACTATTCGCATTGGTGTGTACGGGGATACGACCGGAGCAACATCCAGTTTCGGAGTTTCAACAAAAAACGGTATCCAGCTCGCTTTTGAGGAAATCAATGCCGCCGGCGGCGTCAACGGCAAGAAGCTGGAGATGATCTTCGAGGACGATCAGGGAACACCCGAAAAAGCCAAAACAGTTATCTCAAAACTGATCAATCAGGACAAGGTCGTCGCGGTTCTCGGCGAGGTCGCTTCGTCGAATTCGCTGGCCGCTGCCCCGGTTGCTCAGGAAGCGAAAATTCCGATGATCACACCGTCCTCGACCAATCCTAAAGTTACCGAAGTCGGCGATTATATTTCCCGCGTCTGCTTCATTGATCCGTTTCAAGGTTCGGTAATGGCGAAATTTGCGGCAAACACGTTAAAGGCTAAAACCGCTGCCATTCTCGGCGACAACAGTTCGGATTACAGTAAAGGCCTGACGCAGTTCTTCGAAGAAGAATTTACAAAACTCGGCGGCAAGGTGATCACCAAGCAAACCTATGCCCAGCGTGATCAGGATTTCAAAGGCCAACTGACAGCAATGCGCGGCCAGAATCCGGATGTCATCTACATACCCGGTTATTACGGCGAAGTCGCGATCATCGCTCGTCAAGCTCGTGAACTTGGTATGAATATGCCGCTTCTCGGCGGCGACGGCTGGGATTCGCCCGACCTGTTCAAGCTCGGCGGCGCAGCATTAAAGAACGCCTATATTTCAAACCATTACTCCGCGGACAATCCGGCTCCTGAAATTCAGAACTTTGTTAAAACCTATACCGCGAAATTTGGAGCCGCTCCCGATTCGCTGGCAGCTTTGGCTTATGATTCGGCAAAGGTCTTAGCGGACGCAATCAAGCGTGCCGGCGGAACCGACAGCTCGAAGCTGAAAGAAGCGATCAACGCGACGAAAGGTTTTGCGGGCGTGACCGGAACGATCACTTTGGACGGAAGCCGAAATGCCGTCAAGCCGGCGGTTGTATTGGAGCTCGCACCGGCGGACAGCAAGTTTACCTTTAAGGAAACCATTTACCCTGAAGGAATGACGCCGCCCGCAACCACCGCTGCGTCGAATTCGAACGCAATGAACTCGAACTCGAATATGATGAACACAAATACGAATATGAATTCAGCGGCTGCCAACACCAATACCAACAAAGCTTCAAACGCAACGAAATAAGTTGAGAGTCATGAGTTAAGAGTCGAGAGCCGGAACTGCCGCCGACTCACGACTCTTGACTCACGACTCTTGACTCAAGATTTATGGACACTTTTGTTCAGCAGCTAATAAATGGCTTAACTATCGGTTCGATTTACGCGCTGATCGCGCTTGGATACACGATGGTTTACGGCATTCTGCGGCTCATTAATTTCGCTCACGGCGATATTTATATGGTCGGCGCCTACGCCGGATTTTTTATCGCGACGGCGATGGGATTTGCGGTAAATCCGTCGGCGTTCGGCTTTGTCGTGACTTTAGTTGGGGCAATGGCGATAGCGGCGGCTTTAGGAATGGCGATAGAGCGGTTTGCATATCGTCCTGTCCGTAAATATTCGAAAATGACGACGCTCATCACCGCGATCGGTATGTCGCTGTTGATCGAGTATTTATTTATATTTATCTTCTCGCCGACGCCGCGTTCGTTCCCGCAGCTTTTACCGGTCGAAAATTTCACGCTTTTCGGCAACGCGACCATTTCAACATCGCAGATAATGATCTTTGTGATCTCGCTGCTGCTGATGGGCCTGCTGCAATGGATCATTTATAAAACTAAGATCGGCAAAGCAATGCGGGCGGTTTCGTTCAATATCACGTCGGCAAAGCTGATGGGCATCAACACGAATTTCGTGATCGCGTTTACATTCGCACTCGGCTCGGCATTAGCGGCGGCAGGCGGTGTTCTAACGGCCCAATACAATCCGAAGATCGATCCGCTGATGGGAATAATAACGGGGTTAAAGGCCTTCGTCGCCGCGGTTTTGGGCGGAATCGGAAACATTCCGGGTGCGGTTTTAGGCGGATTGCTTATTGGCGCAGCCGAAACTCTGGTTGTCGGCTACGGCAGCTACGTCGGAATTCCGTCAACATACCGAGATGCCGTCGCATTCGCAATTCTGATTATTGTTCTTTTAGTACGTCCTGCGGGACTTCTCGGATCGAACGTACAAGAAAAAGTATAGAGTCGAGAGTCTAAAGTGGAGAGTCGAGAGTATGAAAGCTCTTCCGGCTCGCGACTCGCGACTCCAGACTCTTGACTAAAATTATGCCTTCTTGGGTTAAAAGCTTAATTATCGGAATCGTCGTTATCGGGCTGATGTATGTCCTGAATGCGATGATTAGCAGCAGCGGATTTTTCGGCATGGGTATTAACGACTACCAGGGCCGTCTGCTCGTGTTTATTGGAATCAACATCATCCTCGCGACATCGCTCAATCTGATCAACGGCTTCACTGGCCAGTTTTCGATCGGGCATGCCGGCTTTATGGCAGTTGGAGCATATGCGTCGGCGTATTTCTCGAATACATACGGGCAGGGACTCGTTAATTCACTGTCTTTTCTGGGAGAAACCGGAGCTTCAAGCGTGGTTTTAATTATCGCTGTTGCTGTCGGAGCGTTGGTTGCTGCCTTGATGGGTTTAGTCGTCGGAATTCCAAGTTTGCGTTTGAAGGGCGATTACCTTGCCATCGTGACGCTCGGGTTTGCCGAGATAATTCGAATAGTCATTCTAAATATTGATGCCGTCGGCGGCGCGACGGGTTATCAGGTTCCCGGCTACGCGAATTTTCTTTGGGTCGGGGTTTTTGCGGTTATTACGGTTGTGGTTATCCATAACATCGTTAAATCCGATTCGGGACGAGCGTTAATTTCGATCCGCGAAGATGAGCTTGCGGCCGAGGCGATGGGCGTCAATACGACCCGTTATAAGATTATTTCCTTCGCAATCGGTTCAGCTTTTGCGGGTGTTGCCGGCGTACTTTTTGCCCACTACAATAAATTCCTGCACACCAACGATTTTCAGTTTATCCGGTCGTTCGAGATCATCATTATGATCGTGATCGGCGGAATGGGATCGATGACCGGGGCAATTCTTGGAGCAATAATTGTTACGCTTCTGCCTGAGGCACTGCGATACTTGCCTGACCTTCAAATTGGCGGAACGACTATTGTATTCGCCGATCTGCGGCTAGTGATTTTTGCGTTGATCCTTATTCTTACAATGATAATCAGGCCGCAGGGAATTTTGGGAACGACCGAACTTGGAACGTTTTTGAAACGTTTTCGTCGTGCCGACAAAAACACGGGAGGCCTGAAGTAAATGGCTGAGAACGGAAACCATATCCTGCAAACCGATAAAGCGACGATCAAATTCGGCGGTCTGACGGCAGTTAACGAACTGACGATGGATGTGCGTCCGGGCGAGATCTACGGACTCATCGGCCCGAACGGTGCCGGAAAAACGACGATCTTTAATCTGCTGACTGGTGTTTATGAACCGACATCGGGAGATATACGGATTGCCGGAACACGCGTCAACGGCCTAAAACCATATCAAATCTCACGGCTTGGCGTTTCTCGTACCTTCCAGAATATTCGGCTTTTTCCGAGCATGAGCGTGCTCGAAAATGTCATCACGGCATGTCACCGTCACGCGAAACAGAACTTGACTGACGCCGTCTTCCGCTTGCCGCGATACTTTAAGGACGAAAAGGAACACCACGATTTTGCTCTCGAATTGCTTACGATCTTCGACCTCGAAAAATACAAGGACGAAGGCGGAACATCGCTTCCCTACGGAAATCAGCGGCGTTTGGAAATAGTCCGGGCATTGGCGACGCGCCCGCAATTGCTTCTTTTGGACGAGCCGGCTGCCGGAATGAACCCCTCCGAACAGGAAGACCTTACCGGCCTGATAAAAGAGGTCCGCGACAAATTTAACCTGACAATCGTGCTGGTCGAACACAACATGCGTGTCGTGATGGGCGTTTGCGACCGCATCCAGGTCGTCGATTACGGCAAATCCATCGCACTCGGCCTGCCGCAGGATATTAAGAACGATCCGAAGGTGATCGAGGCTTATTTAGGAGATTAGGTAGTTTCACGCAAAGTCGCAAAGAACGCTAAGGAAGAAAAGTAAGATGATTGATAAAGTAGTCCCGCAATAATGTCCCTTCACACATTCTTCTTTGCGGACCTTTACGGCTTTGCGTGAAACCTCTTCCCTTCAACAGTTCGGATTAAATATGCTGTCTTTAGAAAATGTATCAGTAAATTACGGAGCGATCGAAGCATTGACGGGTATCACCCTGCACGTTGAACAGGGCGAGGTCGTTACGCTGATCGGCGCGAACGGTGCGGGGAAAACAACCACGCTTCGCACGATCACCGGCCTGCTCGAACCGAAGGAAGGCCGGGTGATGTACGAAGGTAAACAGATCAGCGGTATGCCGACGCATAAACTCGTGCCAATGGGAATCGCGATGTCCCCCGAAGGACGGGGCGTTTTCGCAAATTTGAGCATTCGCGAGAATCTGGAAATGGGCGCTTTTATCAGAAAAGATAAAAAGGGCATAGCCGACGATATGGAGCGCGGCTTTACATTGTTTCCGCGATTAAAGGAACGCGAACAGCAGAAGGCCGGAACGCTTTCAGGCGGTGAGCAGCAGATGCTGGCAATGGCGCGTGCACTGATGTCGAGGCCGCGATTGCTGCTTTTGGACGAACCTTCGCTCGGCCTTGCCCCGCTCGTAGTTCACTCGATCTTTGAAGCTATCGATGAGATCAAAGGTGAAGGTACAACGATTCTGTTGGTCGAGCAGAACGCAAATGCGGCATTGCATCATTCAGACCGTGCCTACGTCCTTGAAACGGGTCGCATTGTCATGGAAGGAATTTCTAAAGATGTTGCACAAGATCCAAGAGTAAAGGAAGCATACCTGGGCGAATAGGCAGAACCGCCTGCGTCAGCGGGTGGTAAATATTTTGCCTAAATGTATTTGCGGCCCCCGATCACGCCTTCCGGATCAGTTTGTATCACCCGCTGACGCAGGCGGTTCTGACAAAAACGAGGTTAACAGATTTTCTCTGTTAACCTCGTTCTACTTTCTCGATTATCAGTTGCTAAGGCTGGCCGGGAGCTCCGAACGGCGATGCGGCATCGTCTAGTTTTGCCACGGCGTCATTATATATCTTAATGTTGCCCGCCGCTTCCATTTTCTGACGGGTCGCCGATAGATACTCCGAAAATACTTCACCGCGTCTGCGCTGGAGCATTTGTTCCATCAAACCGCCGCGTTCCTTGGCGAATTCGTCCATGTTGGCTTCTTCGCGTTTGTTGACGCCGACAATGTACCAATTGTCACCGATCTGGATCGGTGTTTTGGTCACTTCGCCTTCCTTCAGCGCGTAGATCGCATCTTCTAGAACTTCGTTGGTCGTAGCTGACGGGCCTTCACCAAGAGGGGAGCCGAGAATAAAGGCTTTCGAGTCCGCCGCTTTCAGGTTTTTACTCTGGGCAATTCCCGCCAATGTAGCGGAGGTCGTCGAACCGGCTGCGATCTGTTTGGCGATTTCCTCAACCTGACTGCGGGCTTTTTCAACTTTTACAACCTCGACAAGCTGCGCTCTGACTTCCTCGAACTCCGCGTCACGCGGCTCTTTTTTATCGACGAGCAGCGGAATCGCAAAACCATTCTGTACCGGTATCTTTTCACCGACGTCGTTCTGATTTTCGAGACCGACGATGCCTTCCTCAAACTGCGGCGATGTGCCGACGTTCTCAATATTGTCACCTGGTTTTACATAGGCCGTTTCGCGGACCATTTCGCCGACGCTCATATTTGCCTGAGCGGCAAAATCTGCTGCCGTTTTCTGTACATCCTTCGATTGTTTCAGAGATTCTGTAACTTTCTGCGCGAGTTCGGCGGCGACGCCGTAGGCACGGCGGTTACGCAAACTCACTTCCAGTTCCTTCTTCGCGTCCTCGAACGATTTCGGAACGTCATTTCCGCGGCGGAGAATAAAATAACGGCCCTGGTAGCTGATCGGCTCCGTAACTTCGCCCGGCTGCATTTTTATTAGGCGTTGATATGGATCGGTCGGGTTATTCAAATTTTCGCGGATCGGGCCGGGCAATGCACCGCCTTTTGCTGCACTAGCCGAATTTTCAGACTGGCCCTTCGCCAGTTCGGCAAAGGCTTCTTCGCTGACAACCGGATTGTCTTTCTCCAATCTCTCGACAATCTGCGTCGCTTTCTCAAGTACCTGCCCGTCGAATTCGGGTTTGGCGACACGCAGGACAATTTCCTGGCCGAGCACTCCGGCGATCTTCTTGTCGGCAGGAAGCTTGTCATATTCCGCCCGCAGATCAGCTTCCGGAATATCGAGCTTTTCGCCGATCTTCGCGGTGCTTACAAAAACATAACGGATCTTCTTTTGGGGGACGTTGATGCGGTAGGCCTCTTTATTTTTTGCGAAATAGTCTTGTAATTCCTGATCGGTCGGCGTGATGCTTTGAGCAAGTTCGGTTGGGTTGACCGCGACGTACGACAGGTCGAATTTGGAATTTTTACGCTGATAATCTTTCAAGACCACTTCTTCCGAAACGCTGACCCCGGACGAGATGAAAGCCTGAAGCTTTCGGGCACTGAGATCGTCACGCACACCCTCTTCGAAGGCGCTGACGCTCCCGACTTGCGCCGTCACATTCTGTTCGTAAAGCTTTTGATCGAAAGGCTTGCCGTCAACAGGTTTAGAGCGTTCGCGAATGGCTGCGGCGACTTCCGCATCGGATGCCGTCAGTCCAAGCCGCTCTGCCTCTAAACGCTTGATACGGCTGGAAATCATATTGGTGAGAATTGATTTAACCGGATAAGGACGCCCTTGCATCATACGGGTAAAATCTTCCTTCTGCCGGAAAAGTTCGCCGACGGTGATGTCTTCGCCCGAAACGCTGGCTGCCGCTTCGGTGCTGCGGCCGAGATCGAGCGCCAGATTACTCTGCGAAGGAGCGTAGAAAAATACAAGGCTCGCCACCATAATGACGGCAAAAGCGAGAATCACGAAGTTACGCGTTTTCTCCAAACGTGTGAAAAACTTTAACATCTTTAATACCTATTAGAGTTGAATTTACCTGACGGCACGGACAAACCGCAATTTTACCAAAAAAGCGCGTTATCGCCAATGTTGATTGGGAATTATGTCGTTTGTTGCCGCAAATATCTGAATTCTTGGATGCAAAAATCGTCGGGAAATTTGCAGGCGGAAACACGACCGGTAAAGAGTGGGTTGCAATTGCGGAGTGCGGATTCAAATTGAAAATCTAAGACTCAAAATCACTAAACACACTCCCTACCGGTCGTGTTTCCGCCTTTTTTAGTGTTTAATTGTTTACGGAACATGACAGCCAAACAGATAACAACGGTCGGGGTTATTGTAAAGCCTAATCATACGGAGGCCTGGCAGACGGCGTGCGAACTGTCGGAGTGGCTTGAGAAACGCGGGATCTCGCTGATCGGCAAACCTTACAGCGACGGCGTAAAGATCGGGACCGCTGCCTGCGACATTGAAATTCTCAACGAAGAACAATTCAACGCCGACGCCGATCTTATCGTCGTTTTAGGCGGCGACGGCACGATGATCTCGACCGCTCGTTTAATTGCGGATCACGAAGTTCTGGTTCTCGGTATAAACTACGGCAGCCTCGGTTATCTGACCGAATTCCGGATTGAGGAAATGTTTCCCGCCCTCGAAGCGATCTTCGAAGGCCGTTACGAGATCGATCGGCGGGTAATGCTGCACGCAGATCACTGGCGGGGCGATGAACTGCTCGTTGAAGGCCGGGTGCTCAACGATATAGTAATAAACAAGTCCGCTCTGGCCCGGATCATCGAGATCGATGTGAATCTCAACGGCCTGTTCGTCAATTCCTTTCGTGCTGACGGCCTTATCGTTTCGTCACCGACCGGCTCGACCGCCTACAATCTCTCCGCCGGCGGGCCGATAGTTTATCCGTCGATGAACGCCGTAGTTTTGACGCCAATCTGTCCGTTCACGCTGACCAATCGCCCGATTGTCGTACCTGACACCGCCGAGATCGAACTGATCTTAAAAATCGAAAACGAAGGCGTCGTTTTAACGCTCGATGGCCAGATCGGATATCAAATGAAGGCCGGGGATAAAGTTGCGATTCGTAAAAGCCGCACAACATTTAATCTCGTCCAGCCGCCGAACCGCAATTATTTTGATGTTTTGCGGAACAAGCTCAAATGGGGAAGATGAGGAACGCAGGCACTCTGCCCGCCCGCGGAGTCCGCGAACGTGTGACGTCGCCGCATTCTATTTTCTCGTCAAGGGTTGTTCGCGTTGAAGCAACACTCATTGCAGGCAAGGATGCCTGCGTTTCGTATTTTAATCCAAAAGGCTCGGCTGAATATCTTCCTCAGGCTCGAACCCATCCGGATGCCATTGAAAAACGCGAAGATCGCATCGGCCTTTTTCGTTAAAGACAACTCCTTCCGCTTCCAACAATTCCTGCTGTAGATTCATCGGTATCGTCATTCTTCCGGTCGAACAAGCTCCCTGCGAATTTATCACGCGCTGCCACGGCACATTTTCGGTGTTGGCGGCGTGCATAACATAGCCGACGGTTCGCGGCGTGTAGCCTTCGCCGAGAATGATCGCGATCTGTCCGTAGGTCATGACCCTTCCGGCCGGAATTTGGCGGACAAGGTCGTAAACCGTTTGCCGGTAAACTTTTTCGGTGACGTTCATAACTGCAAATTTAATTCACGCAGGATTGTCCGGGCCGGTGCGCCGTCGCCCGCTCCGCCGATGTATTTCAGCGGCAGGCAGATCAATTCGTAATCGCCCGGATTTACTTCACGCAGATCGACGCCTTCGAGAATCACCACTTCCTTTTCCAGCAAAGTGATATGCGTCTTAAAATCCTTTGAGCCGAATTGCTCGACTGAAAGGTAATCGATTCCGACAAGTTTTACACCGCTTTCCGCTAAAACTTTCGCAGCATCGGGTGATATATGTGTAAAATCCGTGCGAAAACCTTTTTCCGGCTCGTTCCAGAACGCGGAATTGCGGGTTTTAAACAGAATTCGTTCCACGTTTGCGAGATCACCGAGATGCTGAGGCTCAATTGCGATCACGCTTTCATCAACGCCGATAACACGGCAATTTCCGACTAATTTATCCAGATCTAGCTGATCGACGCGGAGCGTTCCGTCAATAAAATGATTGGGCGCATCTACGTGGGTTGCGGTGTGAACTCCGAAACACATTTGCGAAACGTTCGCATTGTCGCCATTGGCGATGGACATGCAAATATCGATTTTTACCTTCGGGTCGCCTTCGTAAATCGGAACGCTGTCGCTGATCGGTACGGTGATATCGTAGATCTTCATTATTTTATGAGAAGGTATTTGAAATTTCCTTTTTTAGATTTTATCGCCGTCCGCTTGCCACTGACAACCCATTTGGTTATCTCATCAGTACCCGCGTTGTCGTATTTTTGTTGGTAAAAAACAGGCGCGGCCGCAGGTTGTGCCGTGATCTTGTAGCTTCTGTCGCAGTATTCGCCGGGCTCGCTATTCTCGCATTCGTTCGTGTAAGCGAGAAACCAGCCCAATTCCTTTCCAGCCGACGCTGAAACTTCAAGCATAGTCACACTGGTACCTGAATAGCCTTGGTGCATTCCGCCGCTGGTTTCTATCGCGAGCTCGTCAAAGCCATTCTTAATTATGTCCGGCAGGCTAATAACATTCAGATTCCATCCGCCTTCGCTAACAAAATGGGCGACTATCTTGCCCGCCTCGATAATTACAAGCCCATTATTTGCAAACCCGTTTCCGGTCTGGCACAACTCGTAGAGTATCGCCCGCTGCCGCGCGGCTTTGCGTGTGAAGGCTCCCGAAGCCGCACCGGTAATATTAAAATTTTCCGCCTCATCGCATCCACCTGTGTCTTTCCAACGTATGCGGGCCATGGGTACGACCTTTGCCATTACGAGCTTTTCCTCGGCGTCTGTGAAAACTTTAGGCAGGTCTTTTCTCAAAGGATCATAGATCGTTGCCGATGTCTGTCCGAAAAGCGAAAACGCCATCGAAAAAGCCGCGAACAAAACACCGGGAAAATACTTGATTTTCATAATTTTAAAGAATAATTCAACACCTATTATCTTACAAGGGTTGCATTACACAAGTGTTTCTTTGTAGGCTAGTTAAATGATGGAAATTCAGAGAGAAGAGCACGGGAAACGCGGGGCGTTTTTTATAGACGAAGACGGGGAATGGATAGCGGAAATGACCTATATAAAGTCCGGCGATAAAGAGATAACGATCGACCACACGGAAGTCGATAAAAAATTGCGCGGCGAGAATATAGCGGAAGACCTTGTAGCGGCCGCGGTCGAGTACGCACGCGAGTCAGGTTTGAAGATAAAATCGACCTGCTCTTACGCCAGCAAAACGCTAAAAGCGAACACGGATTTTCAGGACGTTTTCGTGAACTAACCAACCGACGTCAATAGGCATGAAAGGCCCTCGAATTTCCGCTTCAAGCTACTCGAACACCGCGCCTTTGATCTGGAGTTTTCTTTACGGATCGAATCACGGCGCGGTAGAAATTATCCTGGATAACGCCCCTGTACGTTCAGCCGAACTTCTGTCGCAGAACCGCGTCGATGCCGCCCTCGTTCCCGTTATCGCCTATCAGCAGCTTGACGGCGTCCGCCTCATCGCGGATGTCTGCGTCGGCGCAAAAGAAAAAGTCCGCAGCGTGTGCCTCGTCACAGATGGACGCGAACTCGAGAGCGTAAAATCGGTTTCGCTCGACATATCTTCAAAAACCTCCGCCTGCCTTACAAAAATTATATTTCGCGAGTTTTTAGGTTTTGAGCCAATCTGGAAGGACGCGAAACCAGATCTGCAAGCGATGCTCGCCGAATCCGACTGCGCCCTTCTTATCGGCGATCCGGCATTAACCGTATCGACCACCTCGGGCAGAAACGCGACGGTTACGGAGCGTGCCAAACGCTTGCAGACGAAAACTTCAACGGCAATCTACAAAACATTCGACCTCGCCGAACTCTGGAAAAAACACACCGGATTCGGATTTGTCTTTGCAATGTGGATGACACGAAACGAAACTTGCGACATAAACTTTGCGGCCGCCCGCGACGAAGGGCTTTTGCACTTAAACGACATTGCCGCAAATTACAAAGCCGAGATCGGCCTGAGCAGCGAAGAAATGCTCGAATACCTATCCGAAAATATTTCCTACAGTACTGATGATTCGATGCAAAAAGGCTTGGAGCTTTATTTCGAACTCGCCGCTAAACATAAGCTTGTCAAAGAAAATAAGCCGCTTTCGTTCATTGAATTTGCCCGCGAATAACTCGAATAAAAACAAATCAGTTTTTTCTTGATTCGCGTTAATTCGCGTTATTCGCGGGCAAATTCTTAATATGCTTCCCGCATTATTGAGCCGGTCCTGATTGAAAAAGCAACAGCAACGCCGCGTTCACAAATGCAGGCAAGACCAGATCGTTCATTCCTAATTGTTGTCCTTATTCCGCATAATTCCCATATTTTAATCGCGCGAAAACCACACTAAAAGTGTCACGTCCGATCAAAAAGGCTTCAAAATTCGAGACGGCTAGGATCATGCAGGATTTCTGCTTTGCCGCAAAGTACATTTCAGGCACGGCTTTTGCTAAAATCGAAGCGGAGATAGAGCAATCAAACGCCCGGCCTTAAAACTTTAATATTTTGAACCCGGCGGTTTGGCGTATTGCGAAAATTTTTGCAATGAACAAAGATATTCAGCCAATTTTAGACAAGGCACTGGATGGCGAACGGCTTACTTCGGAAGACTGCACGGATCTTTTGGAATCGAACGATTTTGTCCGCATCGGTTTAGCCGCGCACGAGATTCGGATGCGGAAAAATCCGTCCGATATTGTCACTTACATCATCGACCGCAACATTAATTATACTAACGTTTGCAACGTCGTCTGCACCTTCTGCGCGTTCTACCGGCGGCCCGGAAAGCCGGACACCTACGTTCATTCGATCGAAGAGATAGAAAAACGCATCGATGAAACGATCGTCCTCGGCGGCACTGGCGTGTTGATGCAGGGCGGGCTGCACCCGGATTTTAATATCGAATGGTATGAGAATCTGCTCGGCACGCTTCACGCGAAGTACCCGAAATTTCAGCTTCACTGCTTTTCGCCGCCGGAGATACACAACATTTCGCTGATATCGAAGCTCGATTATGTAACGATCATGCAGCGGCTAAAGGATGCGGGACTCAACTCTATGCCCGGAGGCGGCGGCGAGATTTTGGACGACGAAGTTCGCGCCCGTGTTTCGACCAAATGCAGCACGCAGGAATGGCTTGACGTTATGCGTGCCGTGCATAAAGTAGGCCTGAAATCGACGGCGACGATGATGTTCGGCATCGGCGACAATGTTTCGCACCGTGTAAAACATTTGCATAGAATTCGCGACGTGCAGGACGAAACCGGCGGCTTCACCGCCTTCATCCCGTGGACGTTCCAACGCGAAAACACCGCCCTCGGCCGCAAGATAACCGAAGAACCGACCGGCATCGACTATCTAAAAATGCTCGCCGTCTCGCGTTTGTTTTTAGATAACGTCCAGCACATTCAGGCCTCATGGCTCACCCAAGGCCTAAAGCTCGGCCAAACGTCTTTACGCTTCGGCGCCGACGACATGGGCTCGATCATGATCGAAGAAAACGTCGTCTCCGCCGCCGGAGCCAACAATGAAGCCAATGAACGCGACCTCAGATACCAAATCCGCGAAGCCGGCTTCATCCCGCAGCAGCGTGATATTTTGTACAATTACATTCACCGCGAAGGAATTGATGATATCGATGTGAAAAATTCAATGCCGTTGAAGAAGTTGAGTGTCGCGTTTGCGGATTGATTGTTGTTCGCCAATTAAATATTGGTTTTTCAATTAAATCACTCTTGTTAAATGCTCGGAATAAGCGGTATTATTACGTTTTCTTAAAGGATTTCGGCGACTCCTTTTCCGGTTAATACCGTGAGTTTAACCCCAGTGCTATGTCACAATACGTTTTCTCAGAGTTTAGAGCGAATGAGCTAGAGTCACTAAGCAGAGAGTTATCTAGAGTTTTTGATATTCAACAACCTCACCTTCAATCTATCTATGACACGATGCGGGCACAGTTTGAGGTGGATGACTTCACTCCTCAATATTTACCCCGAAGCGTATTTCGCTCAGATGATCTAGCCTTTCAGAAAAGTTATAACGAGGCATTGGTTATTGGGATTGATATTCCTGGTATTCTCGAAAAGAATGATGGGATTTGGGATAAGAAGACAATTGTGGTTCTTGGACAAGATCCTCTGAGAAAGAGCATTAGTAGAGTAGAAGAAATTGGAATTGGAACGCCTTACAGCCTGCATCAAAAGAGAGACCGCGATCAAAAAAGCAACCCCATTTATTTCGATTTTATTAAAATTTTATTGGATGAGGGCTATCGAGTATATCTAACAGATATATTCAAAATCTGGGTAAGCGAGCCAAGCAAAGACCAATGTATTCCACTTAGTAACCAAGATCACAACCGTTTCATTCAAGTTCTGAAGGCTGAATTAAAAGTCTTTGCACCGCTTGCCGTTATTACTTGGGGATTAAAGGCAAGTAACATCATCACAACTCTTGACATAAATATGAGACATCTTGAGTTTCCACATCCTAGTCGCGCGGCTAACGGCAAGTGGAAAGAATTGATGGGCACGTCCCCAACGAGAGAGAATAAGGTAGCATTTTGGCGACAGACAGTTTCTGACTATTTGGCAAGTATAGATTGAGCAGCTCGGTCTCGTTGCCAATAAATTTGTTACCCTGATGCCCGACCCTGAAAAGGTCGCACAAAATATCAATGTTGCCTCGCTTCAGCGACTGGAATTACTATGCACGCTCTCGATGCACCCACGGGTTTCGCAGAGCGCCATTCTTCTTGTCAACTTGACAAGAAACCTATACAATCATCTCTATGAAAAGCTTACCGGTTGGAGAGTTCAAGGCTCAATTTTCTGAAGTGCTCGAAAGGGTGAAGCAGGGCGAGACTGTCGAGATTGTGTACGGCAAAAAAAAGACTCCGGTCGCGCGTATCGTTCCGATAAATGGTTTGAAGTCTAAAAAGAAACGAAAGCTTGGTATTTGGGAAGGCAAGGTAAAGTATGTTTTCGCCGATAACTTCAAGATGACCGATGAAGAGCTGCTGGACCTAAAATGAGCTTCCTTCTTGATACGCATACATTTATTTGGGCGCTCACCGATCCCGGCAGGATACCGATTAATGTTAGAAACATCGTCGAAGACGCGGATAATGAGCTTTTTGTCAGTGCTGTAAGCTTTTGGGAAATCGCGATCAAGGTACGAAGCGGACGACTCGCGCCGGTGGGACGTCCAAGTTCCAATATTGTCGAAGCGGCGGAAGCTATGGGCTTCCTACCGATCCCGCTCTTACCAGAAGAAGCCGCGACATCCGCTAACTTGATAGAAGACACGCACTTCGACCCATTCGACCGCATGCTGATATGGCAGGCGATCTCGAGAAAAATGGTGCTAATAAGCGGCGATTCCGAGTTCAAACGATTCAAAAAAGACGGATTGAAATTGCTTTGGAAATGATCGCCTTCGAATTCGGGCGGTAATCAATTTATCTAACCAGCCGTTTCATGAGCTACCAACAACATACTGACAGCGCGGGCACGTCAAAAATTCGAATCAAAGCGGCCGGATTGATCTGGATTTGCGCGGTGCAATTCTTTGTGGCTCAGGCCGTCGTTCAGGCGGCGTGGACTACACCTTTCAGCCTGGCGACTAATTATATAAGCGATCTCGGCAATACGGCGTGCGCGGATTATCCGACGGCGGGCGAGGTGGCATATGTATGCTCGCCGCTGTATGCACTGATGAACCTGTCGTTTTTTCTGCAGGGCGTCATCATTATCGCGGGCACGCTGCTGATCGGGCCGCTGCAGCGACGCGGCCGGGCAAAAAGCTTTGTTCTCATTTTGCTCGTTTTGACGGGGATCGGAATGCTGGGCGTCGGCAACTTTCCGGAAAACGTAAACAACGATGGGCATGTCTATTCCGCCGCGCTTCAGTTCATTACGGGAAATCTCGCGTTAGTTGTGATCGGTCTAACGAGAATCGTTCCTCGAGCAGGTAAAGTTTATCTGGCAGGCTCGGTAATGCTTGGCCTGACAGGACTTGCCGCTACTGGTTTATTTCCGACCGGTAATGATTTAGGCCTCGGCGTTGGCGGTATGGAGCGTGTCGCGGCGTACACATTTCCTGTATGGCTTATCTGGACCGGCCTTTTGCTCGTTACAAAGACCGGCAAAGAGGTGACGGAATAACAAAAATAAAGACCATCGGCCGAATCATCCTGGCGGTTCTTTTCTTCGCGGCCGGCATAAATCATTTTGTAAATTCCGAGTTTTACCTGCGTATCATGCCGCCGTATCTGCCTGGGCATTTGCCGCTGGTATTGATAAGCGGTGCCGCCGAATCAGCACTCGGCGTCGGGCTGCTGATTCCGTCGCTCAAAAAGTGGGCCGCCTGGGGCTTAATCGCGCTCCTGATCGCCGTCTTTCCCGCAAATATTCACATGGCGATGCACCCGGAGCTTTTCCCGGAGATTCCGGCGACTGCGTTGTGGCTCCGCCTGCCGCTTCAAGCGTTATTGATACTATGGGCCTCCGTTTACACGCGGCCCGAACCAATAAAAACAGCCTAGATGTATCCGGACGCCGCGCTAGGGCTAAAATACGACGGTATTGTCAAACAATCTTACCCAACTATTACAATCCTCTTCGCGCCGAACTGTTAATCTAAAACTGTATTAATTTTGCGATCACAGGGATTTTTTTCATGCAAAACGTTTTAGAATTCGAACAGGCCGGGCTTTCAGTAAACTGGAAAAACGTCTTTATTGTTACGACTTTCCATCTTTTGGCTCTTTCTGCACTTTTTACTTTTAGCTGGACGAATCTGGCGGTGCTGCTGGTCGGTAATTGGATCGTCGGGAGTTTGGGTGTCGGGTTGGGATGGCACCGGCTGCTGACGCATCGTGGATTTAAGGCTCCGAAGTGGCTGGAATATACGTTGAGTATTTTTGCCACGATGTCGATGCAGGACGCACCTGACAAATGGGTGGCGACGCACCGGATTCATCATGCGTTTGTCGATACGGATCAAGATCCGCATTCGACGCGTTCGGGGTTTTTGTGGGCGCAGATCGGCTGGGTTGTTTGGGGAAATGCACAGGACCATGACGAAGCCACGATCAAACGCTATGTTCCGGACCTTTTAAAAGACAAGATCCACGTTCTAATCTCGCGGTTTTACCTTGTGCCGATTGCCCTTTCAGCGGTGGTTCTGTTTTTGATCGGCGGCTGGCCGTTGGTGGTCTGGGGTGTTTTTGCACGTGTCGTCGTGGGCTGGCATACAACGTGGTTTGTAAATTCGCTGTCGCATCTTTACGGTTCACGGCCGCATAACACCGGTGACGATTCGACAAATAATTGGTTTGTGGCAATCCTCACATTCGGCGAAGGCTGGCATAACAATCATCATATGTCGCCCACCTCGGCACGGCACGGATTGGCATGGTATCAGTTCGACATGAACTGGATCGCCATCCGAATATTGGAAAAGCTCGGCTTGGCGACGGATATTCGAGTTTTCGAGCCTGAAACAGCACCGGCGGCGTTGAAACAGGCATAAATTCCAAGGCTGGGAATCTCGCTCAAAAAATATAATAATGTAGATGCGCAAATGTAGATGCGCAAATTATGCATTTCCGTATCGATCATTAATATTATGTTTGCCAAAATTATTACGCCTGTGGTTGTTATTCTCACCAGCACCGCGGCTGCGGTGATTTTCTTTTTTATGCTGATGCTCGGGTTGAACGGTTTTAACGGGACCGACGGCGGTCGGGGTTTGTTTGCGTTTGGGGCGTGGGCGTTTTTGACAACGCTTATCACCGGGTTTCTTAGTTTTTTAAGTGTCCATTATCTGATGAACCGCAAGAAAAAATCGCCTGTATTCGCGGCACTTGTCTCGTTGCCGATCTTTGCGATTGCGGCGGCCGCCTCGAATTTTGTTGGCTTCTTCATCGGACTTGCGGTTTCGGAAATCAGCCGCAAGAATTTTTAGAATAATCAAAACTTACGAAAAGTTTTGGGATTTTTATATCGCGGAACACAGAAAACCGGCGACGCTGCTGCTGCATTTCGTCGGCACGTCGTACGGATAATTTTGCTGGTCTGGTTCATTGCTCGCGGCATGTGGTATTACTTCCCGCTTTTCTTTGTTATCGGATACGCGTTTGCGTGGTTCGCGCATTTCTTTTTAGAGAAAAATAGACCCGCCAGCTTCAAATACCCGTTTTGGTCTTTTAACAGCGATTTCAAAATGATGTGGTAAATGTTGACGGGCGGATGACTGGCGAAGTTCGGAGAGTAACATCAAATATTGAGCCGCAGATTTACGCGGATGAACGCAGATAAAAATTCCGCGCGTATCTGCGTTCATTCGCGGCTAATTTTTCTGGAATGTTTCTGAAATTAGCTCAAGCGAACGGTCGTAGCGATACGAAATATTAAAATGGCCGTCGTCGAATTCTTCGTGAATGTGCGGAACATCGAAATCATGCAGTTTTCTCGATAAAATTCTCGCCCCTACATCGAGCGCAAATTCATCACGCGTTCCGGCGTCAATAAACAGCAAATTCAAAGATTTCAAATTTTCCACATGTTTTTCCACAAGCCGGACCGGATCGTGTTCCAGCCATCTTGCCCAAACGTCCTGGCGAATCTCGCCTGTTTTGAGGTCGAACGGCAGATCGAAACCGGTGCCATTCGGCGCATAGCAGGCGCTCATTCCGATGGTGTTCAGGGCCGAATGGTCGTCCTTGCCTTGTTTTTCGCGGGACCAGAATTCCTTCATAAAACCCTTGGGATCACCTTTGATAATCCGGAAAGCTTTTGCAAAATCTGCCGGGTAGCAGTATTCGAAGTAAGCGTCGCCGCTGATCGAGCAAATCAATCCAAATGTTTCCGCGTGCCGCATTCCCATTATCAAAGCACCGTAACCGCCGGATGATTTGCCCATGACCGCACGGGCTTTTTTGTCATTGACCGTTCGAAAATTTTCATCGACGAAATGCACGATTTCCTGTGTCAGATAATCTTCATAATTTCCCGTCGCGGTCGAATTTATATACTGCGAACCGCCATAGTAAGTAAAGCAATCCGGCATGACCGCGATCATCGGCTCTATCGTGCCCGAGGCGATCAACCGGTCCATCCGCTCCGCCAGATTCGGGGTAAATGCGCTGTCGTTGAGTAGCATCTTGCCACGGCCTGTAAAGCCGGTGAGGCAATAAACGGTTGGGTAATTTTCGGCGTTTTCCTCGTAACCCGGCGGTAGATAAACGAAAAGATCGCGGATATGATTATCTCCAAGCGGATTATTGCGCAGTATATTACTCTCGTGACGCAAAGACTTAACGCTTCCTTGCACTAGCTCTTTTTCGGTCATATAGTCAGTTTAGGACGAAATAGGCGGAAACACGACCGGTAGGGTGTGTTCTTAATTTCCTATCGGGTGACACACTCCCTACCGGGCGTGTTTCCGCCTTAGATCAATATGGCTGGTGAATTGGTAAATGTAGATCCAAACGCGTTGACCTCGACGATCGAATTTTTGACGGCGATGGTCACGCCGACGCTGCTTATATCGGCGACCGGTTCGCTTGTGCTTTCGACTTCGACGCGGCTTGGGCGTGTAGTTGACCGGGCGCGGCAATTGGAGGTTAGGCTCGGCGAGCTGATTTATGTTCAGGATAAAGCGGAAGTTCCTTTATATGAAACACGCGTCGAGGTTATCGTCGATCTGCTGGATAAGGTAACCAGCCGTTCGCGGATTTTGCAGAGGGCGATGGCGGCGTTTTATTACGGCCTCGGCATGTTTATTCTGACAAGCGTTACCATCGCGATCGCCGGATTATTCAATATTTACCGGTGGCTGCCGATACCGGTCGGGGTGATCGGGATATTGTTTCTGCTCTACGGCGCCATTTTAATGATACGGGAAACTCGCATGGCGACGGCAGCAATTAATGCGGAAATGGATTTTACATGGAAACTTGCCCGCGAGGTAGCTCCGAAAGAGGTCGCGATCAAATACTCAGAAAAGGGAAAGCTAAAGGGCACGAGTTCCGCAAAAATTAAGGGCACAAATGGACCCAAAGTATCTAACACTCTTGGCGGCGAATGAGCTTGAGGAGCAGGTTGAACGCCTCGAAGCGCTTCTCGGCTCATGCACCGTTTGCCCGAAGGATTGCGGCAACAATCGCCTGAACGACGAGATCGCCGCCTGTTACTCCGGGCGGCTGCCGATAGTTTCCTCGTACACAGCGCATTTCGGCGAAGAGCCTTGTTTATCGGGAACGAAAGGCGCCGGAAATATCTTCTTCGGCAACTGCAATCTCCGCTGCGTTTACTGCCAGAATTACCAGATTTCGCAAACTTGGAAGGAACAAAAGAAAAACGAGGTAACGCACGAACGTCTGGCCGAAATGATGCTGGAACTTCAGGATCGCGGATGTCACAACATCGGATTCGTTTCGCCGACACATTTCGCCCCGCAAATGGCCCGGGCGATACTGATCGCCGCCGAAAAGGGCTTGCGTCTGCCGATCGTCTATAATACGAACGCCTACGATTCTGTCGAAGTGCTGCGGCTGCTCGACGGCATTGTCGATATCTATCTGCCCGATCTGAAATACGCCGATTCAGATGCCGGATTTCAATATTCAAAGATCCGCGATTATCCGAAATTCGCCCGGGCCGCAATTAAAGAAATGCACCGGCAGATGGGCGATAAACTGGTCTTTGATGATAACGGTCTTTTACGAAGCGGTCTTTTGATTCGGCTGCTCGTCCTGCCGAACGACATGGCCGGAATCGAAGAAAACCTGCTCTGGATTCGCAGCGAGCTTTCGCCGACAACAGCCGTCTCGCTAATGGCCCAATATTACGCGACCAATAAAGCCGCGACCGACGAGCGGTACATTTTATTATCGCGAAGGATCTCCGAAGGCGAATGGTTCAAAACCGTTTCGCTGCTCGAAGATCTGGGAATAGAAGAAGGCTTTATGCAGGAATACGAATCGGCTTCGCATTATTACCGGCCGAATTTTGCGGATAGAGAGAAACCGTTTAAGGATATTAGAGATTTTCAATAAGAACTGAATTAATGAAAAAATGCAGTGGCGTGAAATATCCGTTTAAATTAGCTCGACAATATCGAGAAGACCTGGTAACTGAAATTAAGTTAGCTCCGGATTCAGAGAAACTTCAATATGAGCCATACCAGGGCTCTTGATCATTTGGAAACGTCGTTTTCAACAGGTGTGGATATCGATGAAATTGCAAAGCAAATGTCGAGCGAGCGTCATTACTTTGGGTGGTCTTTTTTATCAGGAGTGCACGGCGAAAAGGTTGAACGAGCTTTTCATTTATTTGCAAGTGAGATAGAAAACCAAATCATTAGAATTAAAGGAAAAGATTGGTACTATTCCGGGAGTAGAACTATGAATATTAAACAAACTGCTCCAGACTTCACATTAAACGACGGGAACGGAAATGATTGGACGCTAAGCAGTCACAAAGGCAAGCCAGTGGTCTTGCTCTTCTATCCTGGCGATAACACGCCAGTCTGCACGGCGCAGCTTTGTTCGGTTCGCGATCATTGGTCGGAGTATCAGGCGACAGGTGCGGAGGTCGTTGGGATATCGATGGATTCGGCGGAATCGCATAAGAATTTCGCCGAAAAAAAAAAGCTGCCGCTGACTTTGCTGTCGGATGACAAGGGCGAGGTGACAAAGCTCTACGATGTAAAATCTTGGCTGCCGGGGCGTTCGGCACGGGCCGTTGTCGTGATTGATGGAAACGGAAAGATCGCGTATCGAAAGGTCGAAGCGGTAAGTTTATTTAAGCCTAAGGATGACGATATTTTGGAAGCAATACGAAAGGCTCAGAATAATTAGCCGCTGATTTACACGGATATGATTAAGAATCTGATTAGCATTACTCTGTGCTCTCCGTGACCTCTGTGGTAAAATTCCGCTATGGCTTTATTTTCAAGCGACAAATTTAAATGCGGCAAATGCGGGCAGAAAAATGAACCGATTGGCTACGCTCCGATTCCGACCGAGCTCGGCCAAAAGATCGGTGCCGAAATGTGCAAAGACTGCTGGAAGGAGTGGCAGGAAAAGCAGAAACAGCTTATCAACCATTTCGGCCTGGACGTTTCCAATCCCGATTCGCACCAGTTTCTGTTCGATAATATGAAGATCTTCTTTTACGACGAAGGCGTGAATGTCGCCGAGATAGATACATCGAAAGAAGGAAAGATCAATTGGTAGCTGTTAAATAATTCGGAATAGCTGAGAACTGATAATTAAGGAATTGTCAGTTCTCAGCTATTACTTCTTATTTCGCCTTTTCAAACTTCAATGCAAGCGAATTCATACAATACCTGAGTCCGGTTGGTTTCGGGCCGTCATCGAAAACGTGGCCGAGATGCGAGCCGCACCGGGCGCATTCGACTTCGATGCGGTCGTCGCCGGCTTTTTCAGGCTTTTCGGTTACGTTCACCTTGTTGATCGGCTGGTAAAAGCTGGGCCAGCCGGTTTCGGAATCGTACTTGGTTTTTGAGCTGAATAGTTTCAGCTTACAGGCCGCGCAGTGATAATCGCCGGCTTCCTTATTGTCGTTTAATTCGCCGGTGTACGCCCGTTCGGTGCCTTCTTCGCGAAGCACATGATATTGCTCGGGCGTTAATATCTTTTTCCATTCAACTTCGGTCTTTACTATTTTCTGCCCGTTGAAAACTTCGTCCGAAGCAGCGTCGGATTTGGTTTCTACCACCTCTTTATTCACAGCCGCTTTTGGAACCGGAGTGGCTTGTGGGACGGCGTTTCCGTTTTGCGATGCCGCCGAACCGGCGCAGCCGAATGCGATCAGCAGTGCCGATACCGCGATCACCGCGAGTGTTGTCGTTATTCCGAATTTCATAATAATACCTCTGTCTTAAACAGTTAATAACAAAAATTGCACGAATTATTCCCGTAAAACCAAAGTTTTACGTTTCAAAAAATAAAACCCTCCTTCCACTCAAGTCATGCGACACGAATCGAAAGAGGGTTTTACCGTGTGGACACGCGTGGCAATTGACCGTTAAAAAGCAACGCTCAATAAAGTGGTTACGGCATCAAAATCGTATCGATCACGTGGATGACGCCGTTTGATTGTCTAACGTCAGCAATGGTGACCGTGGATGTTCCGCCTTTGGCGTCAGTCAGGATAAGATTCGAACCGCTCATCTTCGCGGTCAACATGCCGCCGTTGACGGTTGTAAACATCGCCCTGCCTTTGCCTTTTTTGATGGCTTTGGCAATTGCTTTCGAATCCATTTTACCCGCAACTACATGGTATGTAAGGATCGAGGTCAGTATACCTTTGTTTTCCGGCTTCATAAGCGTATCGACCGTACCTGCCGGAAGTGCCGCGAAAGCCGAATTGACCGGTGCGAAAACAGTAAACGGGCCTTTGCCTTTTAAAGTATTGACCAAGCCTGCTGCTTTGACCGCGGCAACCAGAGTTGTATGGTCAGCCGAATTTACGGCGTTGTCGATAATATCCTTGTTTTTGTACATCGCCGCGCCGCCGACCATCGGATTACCCGATTTTGACATTTTAGTCGAATCTGACATCTGGGCCGACACTGAATAGCTGCCCAGAGCCAGCACCGCGAACATAAGTGATAAAGTAAATTTTTTCATTTTAATAACCTGCCTTTCCTTGTATATTTTTTGCCTTAGCTTTTAAGCCAACGAAATAGATTTCGCCGCGCGCCACAATTCGGATTCAGAAAGGGTCAATACCGCTGCGTCAGCAGGTGGTAAAGACTATGGCTGGAGATGAGCATCGGAACCTAATCGAGACTTTTCGCGTGAATTCATACCACCCGCTGACGCAGGCGGCACTGACTTTCGCGCCAAATTAATATCCGGAATATAATCTTGACTGCGCGGCATATATAATGAAGTTCTGCGATTGATCGATGAATCCGGATTTTCGTATGTAGCCGAAATCTTAAATATGGAAAAGCAGTTGGAAAATAAACACCCGCTCGCGATCCGCTGGCTGCACTGGATCAATTTTCCGCTGCTTGCGATGATGATCTGGAGCGGACTGCTTATTTATTGGGCCAATGCCGTTTACGGTTTTTGGCTTTTCGGCCATGAATTATTCCACTTTTTCCCGCCTTTGTTTTATGAAACGCTCGGCGTCGCGTTTCGCCTCGCCGAAGGCATTTCGCTGCATTTCTTTTTCATGTGGCTGTTCGCGATAAACGGAATTATCTACGTTTTATATACGATTTTTTCCGGCGAATGGCGGGCGATCGTTCCGGTTCCCAGATCGTTTAAACGGGCAATTCTTGTGACGCTTCACGATATGAAGATCGTCAAGAAGCTTCCGCCGCAGGGTAAATACAATGACGCTCAGCGGATCGCCTACACGAGCGTGATCTTAATGGGCGCCGGCTCACTTATAACCGGCCTGGCAATTTATAAACCGCTGCAGCTTGCCTGGCTGACGAGTCTAATGGGCGGCTATGAATGGGCCCGGTGGCTGCATTTTTGGCTGACTATATTTTTCGTATTGTTTTTCGTCGTTCATGTAATTCAGGTAATTCTGGCTGGCTGGAGCAATTTCCGGTCGATGATAACGGGCTATGAGATTGTCGATGCTGACAAACCGGGAGTCGAACCGGCGGAGGTAAAAGCATGAGCGAAGATAAGGAAATTTTACTCGAAAAGGTCCGCGAGCTAGAGAAAACTAAAAAGCTACATACAGATCCGACGTCTGACAACACGGCGAGAATCCTGAATGAAAAGCGGCGTTTTAGTGCTCCTTTATCCGAAGCTGAAGCCCGCAAAAAAATGTCGGGCAAATCTCGTCGGGGTTTTCTGGTTGGAGCGGCGGCGGCTTTGACGGGAATTTTCGGCTGGCGGTGGATGAGCGATGAGACTAAGCAATCGCTCGTGCGGCGAACATTCGAATTCAATGAAAAGGTAGCTCAGGTCTTTTACCGACCGTCGCGGCTCTCACCCGAATTTCCGCCGGAGAGGATTTCTTTGCCCCCGCGTGTAAACGGTTTTGCTGGACTCTCCGAAGGGTTCGATCCGGCAAGTTGGACATTGAGCGTCGGCGGACTCGCTAACCGCATCGATGATCTTGTCCTGACCTTAGATCAGATAAAGGCATTGCCGCGTACCGAAATGACGACAGAGCTAAAATGCGTCGAGGGCTGGAGCATAATCGTCAATTGGGCCGGTGTTCGGTTTTCCGATTTTGCTGCGGTTTATTTACCACAAACTATCGACGGAAGCGTGCCGGACATCATAAATCATCCCGAAAATCTCGTCCCTTATGTTTCAATGGTCACGCCCGACCAAGCCTATTACGTCGGTTGGGATATGCCGAGCATTCTTCATCCGCAAACGCTGCTGGCTTACGAAATTAACGGGCAGCCGCTGCCGCTCGAGCACGGAGCTCCGCTGCGCCTGGCATCCCCGACGAAATACGGCATCAAGCTGATCAAACGCATCGGCCGTATCGAATTCAGCGCCGACCGCCCGAAGGATTATTGGGCCGAGCAGGGCTACGACTGGTATTCCGGCCATTAAGTTCTGAGTTCAAACTTTAGTTTGCTTCTTCGTTAACCACAAGACAAACTAAAGTTTGAACTCAGAACTCCGAGATGTTCAAACAAGATTTTCGATACATCAACGAAGAATTCCACGCCGAAAAGCTGCATCCGGCGCAGGTTGACGCCGTATGGGCGGAAGGCTGGCGGCATTTCGGCAGTCATTTCTTCCGGTATAATTTGGGTATTTACGAAGACGAGATTCGCCGCGTGATACCGCTTCGAATCCGCCTTGCTAATTTCAGATTATCAAAAAGTCAACGGCGCATTTTCCGCAAAAACGAGGATCTGCAAACGATAATTCGTCCAGTCTCGATTACTGCCGCAGCAGAAAACCTCTTCGACCGCCACAAACGTCGCTTCAAGCACGGCATGCCCGATTCGATCTACGATTTCCTGTCGCGTGACGCCGCCAATGTTCCCTGCGAAGCAAAGGAAGTTTGCGTTTATGAAGGCGAAAAACTAATTGCGGCAAGCTTTTTTGCGGTCGGCGAATATGCTGCCTCGGCCGTTTACGGAATGTTCGCTCCCGAAGAAACTTCACGCAGCCTCGGCATTTTTACGATGTTGAAGGAAATCGAATTTGCCATCGAAAATGGAAGGCAGTTCTATTATCAAGGCTATTGCTACGAAGGCGAATCCTTTTACGATTACAAAAAACGCTTCGCCGGAATCGAGTTTTTTGACTGGAGTGGCAAGTGGCAAAAAATTGGAAAAACATAACGCGGACGGACACGAATAAAATGTTTGTCTGCCTTATCCTGAGTTTCTGAGGAATTATATCCGGAGCAACAAATAAATTTTTTTTTCGTTCAATGGGAACAAAAGTACGTGCGCGGCATCTAATATTATGAGGCCCAATGAGAAACTTCAACAACCCGCTGGATAATATTCATATTGCATCACCGTGTGCCGCAAGTTGGGATGAAATGTACGGTAGTGACCGCAAACGCTTTTGCGGCGAATGCAAGCTGAACGTCTATAACCTGTCCGACATGACCCGCCGTGAAGCCGAAAACCTGCTATTAAACTCTGAGGGCCGTCTATGCGTCAAGTTTTTCCGGCGTGCGGACGGAACAGTTCTCACAAAAAATTGCCCGGTTGGATGGCAGGCGGTCAAGGCTCGCGTGTCGAAAACCGCGGCTGCCGTTTTTTCACTTTTAGCCGGTTTCTTCGGCGGACTTTTTACAGTCGGGGCAGCGAATTCGCTGATTTTATTAATGCCGCTCGGCGATGTCCCGGCCCATTCAACTGAAACAAGCCGTCCTCAACTGATCGAAGCCGTAGCTGGTGAGGTCGGAAATCTCAGCGAGGTTGAAGGTAGGGTGGACCTCGACTATTACAAAAAGGTTCAAAATCAGCAGGGATGGACTGTTGGAAGAAAAGAACCAATTTCAGCGACAAAATAAGAAAAATTAAACCAAACTTTTCGTCCACTCGATATATTTCTTCGAATTAAATTTCTTACCCGTGCTTCCCGTCGTCATGTACCGCATCATCCCGAAAACCGGGTGTTCCATCCACGGGCGGTTGTGTTTGCCGAAGCACCACAAGATTCCCGCGTATGAATTCGGATTGCGTCCGTCGAGGCAGTATTTATTGTTGAGGTGTTCAAGCACGGCAAACGCTTCTTCGTAGCTTTTGCTCCAGGCGATGACATTTTTGCCCGCTGCATTTAACTGGACGACACGCTCGTTAATTCGTTTCATAGGGTTCTTATGCAGAAGCCCGCACGTTAGTAAGGGCTAAAGCAGTTTCAGGCAAAGCCGCAAAAAACGCAAAGGTCGCGTCAGCGCCACCTGCGGCAGCAAGCGGTTTAAAGTACAATCTAAGTAATTTAGTTTCGACAAATTCAACTTCACAGATGCAAAAATATAAGTCATTCCTCCTTATCCTGTTCACCTTTTTCATCACTGTTAATTTCTCCGCCCAGGATTTCAAAGCTGTGCATGACGGCGTCGAATACGCCGAGGTCACCCGCAAGCTCGGCGACGACCCTGTAAAAATAAACCTCCTCCGCCTCGACCTAAAAAAAGTCCGCCTCGACGTCCACCATGCCCTCGACGCCGCCATCGGAACGGAAACAACTTCGTCGATCGCGACAAGGAAAGGCGCGGTCGCGGCAATTAATGCCGGATTTTTTAGGTTGGATACAAGCGTCTTTGCTGGTGATGCGGCTGGGCTGTTGATGATAGACAATAAAATCTGGAGCGAAGCATTGATGCCGAGAGCGGCATTGAGTTTTATTAACTCGCCGATTGAAACTATAGCCGTTATTCAACAGATGACGGCAAAGGTCACATCATCTCGCCTTGATCAATTCGAAATAACTTTCGGCATCAATAGGGAAAGAGGAGTGGATGACATTGTCATTTATACCCCAGAATTTCATTCAACAACTCTTACCAATAATGAAGGTGATGAATACACGATTATTCGAAAGAAAGTTCAACCAATTTTAATCAGTCGAGGAAACAGCAGGATTCCCAAAAAAGGATACGTAATTTCTGTCAGCGGTAAGATGCGAAGTGATATTAGACGTACGTTGAAAAAAGGGGTTAGTATTCGAAAGAACTTGGCACCTAAGCCGACAATATCAGTTTCAAAGTTTGAAACTGATATTGTCGGCGGCGTTCCCCAGCTTATCAGAAGCGGCAAGATCGACATCACCTGGGAGCAGGAAAAATCAAGCAAAGCCTTCGTCGAAACACGCCATCCGCGCACCGCTGTCGCTAAGATGAAGGACGGGAAATTCCTCATGATAACGGTCGATGGACGCCAGCCCGGTGTGAGCGTCGGGATGAATCTGAACGAGCTTGCCGCATATCTGCTCGAAATCGGTGCGATGGATGCAATGAACCTCGACGGCGGCGGATCGACGACGATGTTTCTGGACGGCAAGGTCGTCAATACGCCTTCCGGCAAAGGGGTCGAGCGCAAGGTCAGCGACGCGATCCTCGTTACCCTGCGAAAGAAAAAATAACGGCTGCGTTTTTGAGTTTGATACAGTTTAAAGAGGGTCCGATTTACTGTATCAAAGTGGCAAAAACACTGTATCAAAGTACCTTAATCACTGTATCAAACTACTCGATTCACAGCATCAAACCCCAATAAACCCTGCCTGAAATGCCCATATGTGGTACGTACCACATATGAAACAGGCAACAACGGATAACACATTTGGTTATTAACCGGACATGCTGATCCGTCCCCCGTTCAAACGAAAATATCTCCGGCCTTTCACAAATTTCGAAATTGGCCCAATGCTGATATTCTGGTTCACATATGCATCGCAGATCTATTCTATTATTCACGATCCTATTCCTGTTTTCCGCCCCGGCAAATGCCGACGTTATCGACGACCTTGTCCGCTCGCAATTGATCGAGCGGCATATTCCCGGCGCGGCGGTAGCCGTCGTCAAAAACGGCCGCGTGGTCAAGATGAAAGGTTACGGCCTCGCAAGCGTCGAATTTAACGTTCCGGTTACGACCGAAACCGTATTTGAGATCGGCTCGGTTTCAAAGCAAATGACCGCCGCCGGGATCATGCTGCTCGTTGAGGACGGCAAAGTAAACCTCGATGAAAAGATCTCAAAATATCTGCCGAACACGCCGGAAGCCTGGAAAAACGTCAGCGTCCGGAATCTTTTGACACATACTTCGGGTATCAAAAATTATTCGAGCCTCGACGGATTCGAACTCTCTAACCGGTTAAAAGTCGATGGTTTTATTAAGCTTCTCTCGCCGCACCCGCTCGAATTCGAACCCGGCGAGCGCAATATCTACAGCAACAGCGGTTTTAATCTGCTCGCTTTTATAATCGAATCAGCATCCGGTAAGTCGTACATCGATTTTATGAAGACACGCATCTTCAAGCCGCTCGGAATGGCCAAAACCACCGACCGCGATCCGGATTTTATTATCATAAATCGTGCGGCGGGCTATGAGTGGCGCGTCGATAAACTAACCGGCCGCGACGGCAGCCTGACCGACCTGCGCGGTGCGGGATCGATCGTTTCGACTATCTCCGACATGGCGAAATGGGAAGCCGCTCTGCGAAATGACACACTACTCAAAAAGGCTAGCAAAAACGAAATGTGGAAGCAGTTTGTTTTTAATGACGGCAAGCCGTCGCCGTACGGTTTCGGCTGGCGAATATCCGATGTTCGCGGCCATAAATTAGTAGCCCACAGCGGCCAAACCGCGGGATTCGGGGCAAGCATCTCACGTTTCATTGATGATGACCTAAGCGTTATCGCTCTGACGAATTTAGGCGAAACCGGAATGGGAACGTTGGTAGCGACGAGCGTGGCAAAGAATTATCTTCCGGCAATTTCGCTTCGTGCGGTGACCGCCAAACCGGACGCCGATCCTAAAATATCTGCTAAATTTTTGACGGTTTTGCGGGAAAGAACCGAAAATAAATTCGACCCGGAATTGATGTCGGCCGAGTTAATAAAGGCATTTTCAACCGAGCGGACAAAGAACGAAGGAAAACGAATCGGAACATTTGGGATGCCAAGGAGCGTTGTTTTCGTCGGTTCGGAAGCCACTAACGGCAAAACGGTTTACCGTTACAAAGCCGAAACTCCAAAGCGAATGTTTCTCTGGAGAATCGCAATAAACACCCAAGGAAAAATAACAGAAATGACGCTGGAAGACGAGGAGTAATTTATGGCCGAGTTAGCACATTTCACCATTCGGTTAAAAACTCAGCTCTAACTGCTCATCTCTTTTATCCACTAGTGCGCTTCCGCCGTCGGTTAACTTGCCGAATAATATCTCATTCGCCAGCGGCTGTTTGATCTTTTCGTGGATAAGGCGTGCCATCGGGCGGGCGCCGTATCGCGAATCGAAACCGTTTATTGCCAGCCATTCGCGGGCTTCTTCGGTAAGTTTTACGAGCACGCGTTTTTCGGCGAGTTGGCCGTTGAGTTCGTTGATGAATTTATCGACGATCAGCTTTATGACTTCAAGATCGAGCGGTTTGAACGGCACCCAGGCGTCGAGGCGATTACGAAATTCGGGCGTGAAGGTGCGTTCGATCACACCTTTCGCATTGCCCTTTGTGTCAGTGCTATTGCGGAATCCGACGCCGCCGGATGAAAGCTCGCGGGCACCCGCATTGGTCGTCATTATCAGGATCACATTGCGAAAATCGGCCTTTTTGCCGTTGTTATCCGTCAGCGTCGCCGAATCCATTACCTGCAAAAGCAGATTGAAAAGATTCGGGTGAGCCTTCTCGATCTCGTCCAGAACCAACACCGCGTGCGGCGTTTTCATGATCGCTTCGGTCAGCAAACCACCCTGGTCGAACCCGACGTATCCCGGCGGCGCTCCGATCAGACGCGAAACTGTGTGCGGCTCGGCGTATTCGCTCATGTCGAAACGAATAAATTCAACGCCGAGAACTTCGGCAAGCTGCTTCGAGACTTCGGTCTTACCAACACCGGTCGGTCCTGAAAAAAGGAATGAGCCGACAGGCTTCGTCTGATGTCCAAGGCCGGCACGCGAGATTTGGATAGCATCTGCGATCCGGTCAATTGCTTCATCCTGGCCGAAGATTGTCTTTTTAATATCTTCCCGAAGAGTTTTCAGTCGAAGCCTTTCATCTCCGACAACTGTTTTCGGCGGTATCTTCGCCATTCGGGCGATTGTATTTTCGACCATCTGAACCGTGACCTTTTTCGGCCTTCGGCTCACGGGCAAGAGTTTAACCGATGCTCCGACCTCATCGATTACGTCGATTGCCTTATCCGGCAAAAAGCGGTCGTTGATATACTTTCCGGCCAGTTCCGCAGCAGTCTTCAGCGATTCGTTGCTGTATTTTACGCCGTGGTGGTGCTCGTAGAATTTCTTTAGACCCTTGAGAATCTGATACGTTTCTTCCACGGTCGGTTCACCGATATCGATTTTCTGAAAACGCCGGGCAAGTGCCCGGTCACGGTCAAACGCGGCTTTGTATTCGGCAAACGTCGTTGAGCCGATACAGCGCAGTTCGCCGGAAGCTAGAGCCGGTTTAAGAATATTCGAAGCATCCATAGAACCGCCGGAAACCGCTCCGGCTCCGACGATAGTGTGAATTTCGTCTATAAAAAGAATCGCGTTTTCTTCCTTTTTGAGATCGGTGATGATCGCTTTAAAACGCTGTTCGAAATCGCCTCGGTAACGGGTACCGGCTAGAACCGCACCCATATCAAGCGAAAAAACCTTTGCCCCAATCAAAACTTCCGGCACAGCGCCTTCGCTTATTTTGAGCGCCAAGCCTTCGGCAAGCGCCGTTTTACCAACACCCGGTTCGCCGACATATAACGGGTTATTCTTCTTACGGCGGCAAAGGATCTGTATCGTCCGCTCGATCTCAGCGGTCCGGCCGACAATCGGGTCGATCTCGCCATTCGCAGCTTTCGCAACCAATTCGACCGTGAAGCTTTCAAGCGGTTTCTTTCGCTCGGGCGCTCCCATTCCCGGAAAATCCTCGTCGTCAAAACCATCCGGCATCGGATCGTTCGCATCGATCTTAGAGATGCCGTGAGCGATGTAATTAAGAATGTCGAGACGCGAAACTCCCTGCTGCAGCAATAGGTAAACCGCATAAGACTGCTCCGCCTGATAAAACGCCGCGAGAATATTTCCACCATCGACGGCCGCCTGCCCACTGCCTTCCGCCTGCAAAACGGCATACTGGATCGTCGCCTGAAACGTCGAAGTAAGCTCCGGCATATTCTTGGCGCTTTCCGGCATTTTCTCCAGCACGTCGCGAAAATAATCTTCGAGGGATCGGGCAAGATCTTCCAAATGCGCTCCGCAATTGAACAAAATGTCCCGCGCCGAACTGTCTTCAAGCAGCGCGAACAACAAATGCTCAAGCGTCACATATTCATGCTTATATTTAACGGCCTCATCAACCGCAAAACTTAATGTTTCTTCTAATTCTCTGGTCAGCATTGTAATTATAGTTTAGCAGTTTTTTATGATTTCAATAACGCTCAATGGGTTGCGTGAACAAACCCCCCGTTCTCGACCCGCATGGAGCGGTTGGATTTGACGCACTTTCCCAATACCTGGAAATTCAAGCCGAAGAGCATGGAATTTTCCTCGAAACCGTTCACCTGTCAATTCGAATCGGTCAGAGAGATCATTGGAACCTACGGCGACGTGCCTCGGTCCATAAATGAGCTCCTTGGCGGTGAGAAAACCAGCATAGAGATCGGTTTAGAATATAAAGATCTCAAGGAAATTATTTTGTCCAGAGTATGAAAGTTTTGAAGTTTGCCGTACCTCGGTCGGGAACGCCAAAAGCATAGAAAAGGTCTTGGGGACATTACCCGGGCATCGGGGGCGTAAAGCGCAGAACCAAACCCCGCGCTTCATTTCGTGATCAATTCAGATCGAATAATAAAATTTCGCTCTTATCCTTGAGCGACTTTATTTTCAACACACTTTCATTGCTGATCGCAGCCCCGTCCCCGGCAGTTAACGTCATTCCAGTGACCTCGATGGACCCGCTGATCAACTGGACCCATGCATGCCGTCCGTCAGCGAGACCGTGCGAAACTTCCTCGTTGCTTTTCAAGATGGAGGCGTAAAGCGATACGTCCTGATTGATCATTACCGAGCCGTCGCCTCCACCGCGTGACGCGACCAGAAGCAATTTGTCGTGCTTTTCTTCGGCGGGAAACATTTTCTGTTCATAGCCCGGCTGAAGATTCTTCTTTTCGGGAAGAATCCAAATTTGCAGCAGGTGCGTTTTGTCAGTTTCGGAGCTGTATTCGCTATGCAGCACGCCGGTTCCGGCGGTCATTCGCTGGACTTCGTGCGGGCGGATGGTTTCGCCATTTCCCATCGAATCCCGGTGCGACAGCTCACCGGAAACCACGTATGTAAGTATTTCCATGTCACGATGTCCGTGCTTCGGAAAGCCTTGGGACGGTTCGATACGGTCTTCGTTGAGCACGCGCAGATCGCGGAAACCCATAAATTGCGGATCGTAATAATCGGCGAATGAAAATGTAAAATTGGTGTCGAGCCAGCCAAGATTGGCGTGGCCGCGTTCTTTGGATCGTCTTATGTTGATCATTTTAATCTCCCCCCTTATACTTAACTGTTATTAGAATACAGGGAAATAACGAGGTTGTAATCATCAATTACGGCGAGGATTATCTAATACTTTCGGGTGAGGAAGAGCTTGGCTTTCTACCTTTAAGAGGCTAAACACTTGCGAAGAAGCCTGCTAAAAGCACATATCCTAACTTCAATCTTTTCGCAATACCATCAAGCCATCGCGAATATTCAGCAATAAATTAGAGACTCGTACATCAGCTTTTACCTTTAAATTAAAATCGTGCAAAGCTAGAGTGTTTTCGTCCTTGTGCTCATTTAAACCTGTCCGCTCCAGAGCACATTGTCGGCGATGATGAAACCCCCGGAATGAACTTTATCGAAGATAAGATCGTAGTAATTTGAATAATTCGGCTTATCGGCATCGATAAAGACGAGATCGAATGAATCGGGCAGGTTTGGGATTATCTCGGCCGCATTGCCAAGGTGAAATTCGATCTTGTCCGCGTAACGCGATCTTTTCACAAATGAACGCGCGACCTTGTTGGTTTCTTCATTAACATCCAATGTAATTACTTTTCCGCCCTCAGCCAAGCCTTCGGCAAAACAGAGTGCGGAGTAGCCGAGGTATGTGCCAATTTCAAGAACAACTTTCGGCCGGATCATCGAAGAAAACATACTCAAAACCCGGCCCTGATAAAAGCCGGAAAGCATTGCTTTGTCTTCAAATAGTTCGTAGCAGGTTTTGCGAAGTTCTTGCAAAATCTCACTTTCAGTGGATGTAAAATCCTCGGCGTATTTATTCAATTGTTCATTCATAGATCGATTCGGACAAGGCCGCGTTTGATGGCCAGTGTCGCGGCGGACGTGCGGTCGGAAACGCCGATCTTATCGAAAATATTTTTAACGTGCGTTTTTACGGTGTTTTCAGTCACGTCGAGTGCAAACCCAATCTCTTTATTGGACATTCCGCCGACGATCATCCTAAGCACGATTTGCTCGGATTTTGTCATCTCCTCGCGGCCGATATTTTCGCTGAGAATTTGCGCGATTTCTTCGGGAATATATTTTTTCCCCTTTGCCACGGTTTTGATTGCGGTAACAAGATCGTCCGGCGAAATATCATTGCAAATATATCCCAAAGCGCCGCGTTTTAATGAACGGCTGATTTCCGAATCTCCGGCATGTTCGGCGAGGACGATGAGTTTGGCTTTCGCGTCAGCCACGAAATAGGTATCGAGCTCGTCAATGGCACAGGTATCCGGCATACGCAGGCTCAGGATTGTCACGACAGGCTTTAAATTTTTGAAAAGAGAAAACCTTTCGCGGCGGTATCCACCTCACCGGCAACTTCTATATCTTCTTCCGCGTTCAAAACCGCCTTAATTCCGATACTGGTCAGCGGTTGGTGTTCGATAAGTAAAACGCGGATTGGATTCTGCATATCGGGTCGGTACCACCTGTGCTAACGGGCGAGGTCTTTTTGCGCCACTAAGACGCGCAGGTTTTTATTGGTTCTTAAAAACCGGACTAGCGAAGCGGAGGAAAATCACCGCTTCCCCGCGTCTGCTAATGGTATGGACGCCAAACCGGCCGTAAACTCTACGATCGGCCGCAGTAGATCGGTGTCGTAATTATTCGTTACGCCCTGCATCACGGCGGCCATTCGTTCCAAGCCCAGCCCGGTATCGACCGACGGAGCCGGCAACGGTTCTAGTTTGTACTCGCCCGGCGCCGTCTCGATGCGGTTGTACTGCATAAAGACCAGATTCCAGATCTCCATCGTCGTATCGCCTTCGCCGTTCACCCATTTCGGATGATTTTTTTCGGGATTGTCCGGCTCGTCGCCCATGTAATAATTTATCTCGGAGTTCGGTCCGCACGGCCCAGTTTCGGCCATTTGCCAGAAATTGTCCTTGCGTCCGAAAGGTAGTATTCTTTCGGAGTTCGCACCGGCCTTTATCCACAGATCGCGGGCTTCAGAGTCGCCCGTAACCTCCTCGTCGCCCTCAAACACCGTAAACCATAAACGATTTACATCCAGCTTAAATTCATTTACCAGCAAATCCCAGGCAAAATTTATCGCGTCTTCCTTGAAGTAATCACCGAACGAAAAATTGCCTAGCATTTCGAAAAATGTGTGATGCCGTGCGGTTTTGCCTACTTCGTCAAGATCGTTGTGCTTTCCGCCCGCCCGGATACATTTCTGCGACGACGCGGCCCGCGAGTAATCCCGTTTTTCCTCGCCGAGAAACACGTCTTTGAACTGGTTCATCCCGGCATTTGTAAACAGCAGCGTCGGGTCATTCGCCGGCAAAAGCGGAGCCGAGTGAACGGATTTATGCCCGTTCTTCTCAAAATATTCCAGAAATTTGCGTCTGATTTCGTTTCCAGTCATAACATTGTTGCGAAATTTATCTTAACACGCCGCAAAACCAAACCGAATTATTCGTCGTCCTAATGGATGAGAAATGCGAAATTTATACTTTTAGCAGGTATCGTGATCGTTGTTTTTACTTCCGCCTTATTTGCCCAAACGGAGAAGCAAATCGCCGCTATCCGGGCAGAAGTTCAGGCAATCAATAAGGGTGCGGCTAAATATACAAAAAAGACAAAAAATCTGTACGATCTGTCGACCGAAGGAGCGGAGGTAACCTTTTACACTTCCGGCAAAGGCTTGAAAAAGATCGTCGCGAAAATTTACGGCGAAAGCGGCAATAATACGAACGAATATTTTTACCAGGGCAAAGATCTTATCTTCGTTTTGAAAAGACAAATCATCACGACAAACCGATCGGCGTACATATTCGCCGAAAGTCGTCAGAGTCGAAGAAAAACGAGCGTATTTCGAAGGCGGCAAATGCATCCGGTTGCTCAACGGAAAGAAAACAATAAAACTGGACACAATCAAATTCGACGAACAAATTTACGCTATCGTCGAAACCGCCGATATGATCAAGGCCGCGTTTGATCGTTAATCTCCTCGATAATTGAAGCTCCGCTAGAATTATCACCGCTCGTCCATTGCCACTTTTCATGCAGGCGAATGCGGTCGTCGGGAAGAATTTCCGGGGTCGAGATGCAAACGCCGGTCATCAAATCGCCTTTCGTGTTGAGGTGCTGATAACGCATATCCAGAACACCGTCATTATTGCATTTAGCGATCAACATGCCGAAAATGACGTTTCCGCCTTCATATTCCGCCCAAACCAGATCGTCGTTTTGGTGGTAACTAAAAATTGTTTCAGAACCGACATCGCCCGATTGAGAATTTTTGACTGAACCAAAGTTTTTTGTATCGTAATTAACCTTCATCTTCTTCGCCCTCCTCAATCTTGATTTTTCCTGCCTCGCGCATTTTGTCGCGTATCAAATCGAACCCGAAGCCCTGGCGCAATAAATGGTCATAAAACTTTTTCGTGTCTTCACGGCTGGCCGGATTGCCTTTGATACGAATCCGTTTTTCGATCGCGATCTCGATCAAGTCGGCCTCGGGCATTTTTTCAAAGGCTGAAACGATAGCTTCGTCAACGATTTCCTTTGGAAGCTGCTTTTGCGACATTGTTTGCCGCAAACGGCGTTTTCCCTGCGGTTTCTGTCGAAGTTTCGAAAGGGCGAGGTTTTGAGCAAACTGCTGATCGTCCAGGTATTTATATTCTTTCAGCTTTTCGATCACGGCGACGACTATTTCTTCATTCGTCCAGTTTTTTTCAAGCAGCCGCGATTGCAGCTCGCCAATCGAGCGCGGCTTTGCGGCAAGCAATCTCACGGCGCGGTTCATTGTCCGCTCGCGTGCTTTTACCAAATCTTTAATTTCTCTAGGCTTTTCGTCTTCGCCAATCCATCTCTTTCGAAACATTACACCAATTATACCGTGATTAGGCGGAGTTCGGGATTACAAATTGCGCGCGTAAACAGATAAAGTAAAAGCAGCACATACGCTGAAAGAACAAATAAGGCCTGGGCGGCACGTTTCGACAGCATCCTCGAGTTTCTGTTCCCGGTTATTTAACATGGACGGCATATTAATCATTGATAAACCCGCCTGGCTGACATCGCATGATGTCGTCGCCCGAGTGCGGCGAATTCTCAAAACAAAACGCGTCGGGCATACCGGCACGCTCGACCCTTTTGCGACCGGCGTGATGGTGATCCTTGTCGGCAAAGCGACGAGGCTCGCAAAGTTTTTGGATAAGGACGAAAAGGAATATGAAGCAGTCGTGCGGTTCGGATTTGAAACAGATACAGGAGACAGGACCGGTAGTCCAAAGTCCAGGATCCAAGGTCAAAATTCGATTAGTGTCAACGAGATTCACGCGGCACTTGATCAATTTCGCGGCGAGATCGAGCAAACGCCGCCGATGTATTCGGCAAAGAAGATTGATGGGAAAAAGCTTTACGAACTTGCGCGGAAGGGCCTTGAGGTTGAAAGGAAGGCTGTCAGAATAAAGATCAGTAAACTCGAAGTCTATGAGATTGCTAAAGACAATGCGGCCGCAAATGACTTTGGACCTTGGACGTTGGACGTTGGACTAACGGTTGCCTGCTCCGCGGGTACTTATATCCGCACTCTTGCTGAGGACATCGGGCGTGTCGTTGGTTCGGGAGCCCATCTTGCGGAGCTGAGACGAACGCGGGCCGGGAAATTCGAACTAGCCGGTAGTGTGACAATCGGGGAATTGCAGGACGCCGAAGATCCAAAATCATATTTGATCCGGATGGAAGAGGCTGTTTCGCACATTCCTTCTGTCGTGATGAATGCGGATCGGGCGGCGAAAACGCTCAATGGCCTTTCGACGCGAATATTGGATCTCGAATTCAAAAACGCTGAGGCGATTCAGATGCTGAATGAAGACAAAGAAATCATTGCCATCGGTTTGTACAACGAAGAGGAAAAAACCGTGCAGCCGAAAATAGTTTTGAGTTAGAATCAAGATATAGGTTGTTAGAGCGGCGATTTGAGCGAATGAAAAAGAAAAATCTGGCAATTGCTATCGGTGGAGCAGCAGTAGCGGCGGTCGCGGTCAAAATGCTGACGCGTGCGAAGGGAATTGATTGGGACGCTCTTGCCGACCAGGTTCCGCATTCCGGGCATTCTCATTTCACGAGCATTGACGGTGCGCGCGTTCATTACCAGGAATTCGGCAGCGCGTCCGATCCGACGCTGCTTTTGATTCACGGCTACACGGCTTCAACGTACGTTTGGAACACGACCGCTCCGCTACTGGCCACGCAGGGATTTCACGTCATTGCGGTCGATCTGCTCGGTTTCGGTTATTCTGAAAAACCGGCATGGTTCGATTATTCGATAGCCTCGCAGGCACGGATTGTCGAACGCTTAATGGACAGGCTTGGTATCGGGCGGGTAACGCTGATCGGCAGTTCGTACGGCGGCGCGGTTGCTTCAACGATCGCTTTGGATTACCCGGAACGAGTGGAAAAACTTGTGCTAGTCAATGCGGTCATCAACGACGATGTTAAAAATCATCCCATATTTCGCCTTGCAGCGATTCGCGGCGTTGGTGAAGTTATCACGCCGTTTCTGGTCGAGTCGAAATTGTTTTTGCGTTTTCGCATGCGCGGCACGCTTGCCCCGGCGAACCGCCATTTGATCACGAGGGAGCGAATTTCTTCTATTCGCCGCCCGTTAAAAGCGGCCGACGCTCATCGCTCCGTCCTCTCTACTTCGCGAAACTGGAATGCCAATCGTATCGAAAAAGATGCGTATCTTATAAATCAACCGACCTTGATTATCTGGGGTGAGGAAGACACCGTAATTCCGATTCGAAACGGTTATAAACTGCACGAATCAATTCTGAACTCTCGTTTCGTCATCCTGAAAAACTGCGGCCATGTTCCGCCGGAAGAAAAAAGCGAACTTTTCTCTGAGCTTGTAACGGAATTTTGCCGCGATAAGAAAGGACGAATCGAGTCGCGGGAAAGTGACCAAATTCGAATTGAATCCTAATGATCGGACTCATCGCTTTAGCCTGATTCCCGGCTGACGAAAAAGACAAACTAAAGTTTGAACTCAGAACTCCGGATGCGCGAACTTGTTTCTTTTAACCATCAGATAGTACCCGCCGGAAACGTTTCGGTTTCAGGCGTTTCATCTGCCGCGCTTTATGGGAAGGGTATTTTTACAACAGTCGCCATTTACGACGGATTGCCGTTTTTGTGGGAAACACATTGGCGGAGGTTGTTAGTTAATTCAGCGAAATTAAACATTGATATGTCAAATTTTTCGGAAGCAGCCGTAAAATATTCGCTCAATGAAATCCTAAATGAAAATGCGTTGGTAAACGGACGGGCACGCACAACCATTCTCGATGAATCAGCGAATGGAATTTGGCCGTATGGCGGCGAATTTAAAACAAGCATTCTGATTACGACGGCAAATTCTCGTGATATTCCGGGCGACTTTAAATTGACCGTCTCGCCGTTTCGATTGAACTCGGCATCTCCGCTGGCCGGCATTAAATCCTGTAACTATTTAGAAAAGATCGCTGCTTTGAACGAAGCAAAAGACAGAGGTTTTGATGAAGCTATCTGCATCAATGAACGTTGCGAGATCACCTCGGCCTGTATGGCGAATATTTTTTGGCTCAGGGACGGTAAACTTTTCACGCCGCCGCTGGAAACGGGTTGTCTCGCCGGAACGACGCGCGAACACGTTATGGAGAATGCAGAGTGTTTTGAGGTGCCCGACGGGTTGGAATCTTTGGCAAATGCGGACGCAATATTTCTGACATCGGCTGGTATCGGCGTTGTGCAAGTTGCAGAAATCGACGGTCGAAAGCTGCCGAAGACCGATCATCTTATTCTCGATCTTGTGCCAGGAAAAAACTGAACCCGCAAAAAAACACAAAACCACACGAAAGCCGATCCGTGCGGTTTTGTTTCAATATTGAGCGGGGTTTAAGCCGCGGTTTCGAAGAGGGCGAGGATCTGCTTGCCTTCGATAGAACGCGGGTCGATCGTGCGAAGGTGTTTTTGGCCTTGCATTTCCCAGATCGCGGTTACCGAGCCTTCTTTTTCGACGGCCTGGTAGTGAACATCTTCTGGTTCCGCGGGGGGTGCTTCCGCTACCGGATTTTCTCCGCCTTCGGCTATCGTGATCGTTGGTTGTGCTGCGGTCTCTTCTGCCGCTTTTACTGCTTCTTCTGACATTTAATTAGAAATTCTCCTCAATGTGCCTTTAGTCGGCTTTTTCACGTTCCGCGATTGTTATCGTCGGCGTTGCCTCGTTCTCGCTTGCGGGCGGTGCTTTTTCCGCTATCGTGATCGTTGGTTTTGCTTCAGTTTCGTTTTCGTTGTTTTCTGCTTCGTCTGCCATATATTAAAATTCTCCTCGATAGTTTCTCGTGATAGCGAACAAGAGTAAGTAGAATTCTTACATATTACATACGAATTTGTCGAGTTTCAACATCATTTACCTACGTTTCAGATCCAGCTCATAAAACCAGAAATCATTGTTCGGCTGATCGATTTTCAGATTCTCCGTTTTTCCGTTTTTATCGATGGTAAAAGTTACAAAGCCGCGTGGAAAATTGTACGCGACTGACGGCCGCCATTTAATTTGAAACGTATCGTAATGCCAATGCTCAAGATCGGCAACGAAATTCGGCGACGGCCCGAATCTTAATGCCAGTTTCCCGTTTTCTTCGGCAACGGCCGCACCACCGTAAAGGTCGTCCGAATATGTTCCGGCATATGCCGAAAGAGGAAGGCTCGGCTTAGTATTTGGTGTACGGGCGGCATCGGCCTTCTTGATCTCTTCGTCGCTCGCCGCCTTGTTTTGTTTTACACGGTCAATAGCTTCGGCGTTCCAATCCCGTTTCGGAGCGTTCACAAACACGTCGAGAATCTTGTTCATCATTATCACAAAGGCCGGCGATTCGCTGTTTGTCAGAACGACGAAACCAAGACTTTCTTCCGGCACAAGCACCGTGTATGACAGCATTCCGTCTAGGCCGCCGCTGTGATTTATGATCTTTCGACCGTGATAATCGTACAAAAACCATCCCATTCCGACGCCGCTGAAATGTCGGGTAGGAGAATTTTTTAATCCGGCTTCGCTGATCGGCGTGGCAAGATACGGCTGCCACATTTCCCACGAACGCTGTTCGCTGAAAATCTGTTTGCCTTCGAATTTGCCGCGTCCCAATTGCAGGCGGATCCATTTTGAAAGATCGAAAACCGATGAATTCAAACCAGCCGCCGCCGCTGCTCCGTTAACATTGCCGCGGTGAAGCACTCGCAGTTTTCCGCCTGATTCGTTGTGCGGCAAAGCGGCGTTGTCCTTCAAATCTTTAACGCTGACAGTGGTGCGGTTCATCCCGAGCGGAGTCATAATGCGTTCCTGCACGAATTGTCCCCAAGGTTTTCCCGAAACCTTTTCGATTACTTGCCCAGCCGCGACGAACATCAGATTTTGATAGCCGTAACGGCTGCGAAAGCTCGATTTACGAGGCAAATGGCGGACGCGGCCCAGCATTTCATCCGCCGAATAGGTCGTTTCATACCACAGCAGATCGCCGCTGAAAGTATCGAGCCCGACGCGGTGCGTAACCAGATCACGAACCGTCAATTCATTCGTTACCCACAGGTCATACATTTTGAATTCAGGCAGGTATTTTGAAACTTTATCGTCCCATGCAAGCTTCTTCTCATCGATCAAAATGGAAAGTGCCGCCGTTGTAAACGCCTTGGAATTCGAAGCAATTGCGAAAACGGTATTTTCATCGACCGGCTCGGATTTTCCCAATTCGCGGACACCATAGCCTTTTGCCGACACGACCTTGCCATCCTTGACGACTGCGACTGCCATTCCCGGCCCTTTCCAGGTGGTCATTACCGTATTGGCGTAAGCGTCAATCTCCTTTAGTTTTTCGTCCAGCGTTTGTGAGTAAACGAAAAGCGGCAAAACTAAAAGTATAAGAATGGAGCAATAGGTTTTCTTCATGTTTTTTATTATTTATGGGTTTACGCGATAGATACAGTTAAATTATCTCATAAGAGTAAAAAATTGCCATACCAGACTTCCAAAGCTCGCCACAGTTTTCAATTTTTCCTTTTCAAACAGGACAAAAATTTGTATGCTTGCGAACAATGTCTCCAATCACAATTACACTCATCCTGCTGGTCGCGGCCATAGCGCTGTTTGCTACCGAAAAATATCCTGTTGATGTCGTGGGCATTATATTGGTAATTGCTCTTATTTTGACGCGCGTGCTAACCGTCCAGGAAGGCGTCGCCGGATTCGGGAACGATATTATTGTTACCATTGCGGGGCTTTTTATCCTGGTCGGCGGGTTGATAAAGACCGGGTTGGTAGATTTAATCGGACGCAGGCTTTACCGGATAGCCGGTGACAACGAATTTATTCTTATTGCGCTGATAATGACGGTTGCTGCCGCATCCGCGTCGGTGCTGAAAAATACTACGACCACGGCGATGTTTCTGCCGGTCATTATCGGCCTGGCGTCCAAAGCGAAGATCGCTCCGTCAAAATTGCTTATGCCTCTTGCCTTCGGCGCCATTCTTGGCGGCAGCTGTACTTTGATCGGCACATCCACAAATCTCGCGGTCAGCGGGGCAATTGTCCGTTACGGCCAACAGCCGTTCTCGATGTTTGAGCTTACTTCGGTCGGTATCGTTATTTTCGCGGCGGGCATGTTCTATATGCTGCTAATAGGCAGGAAAATGCTGCCTAATCATGGCGGCGGTTCATCACTAACCGATGATTACAGCATCCGCGAATATATCTCCGAACTGCTTGTTTTACCGAATTCACGCCTGGTTGGTAAAACGATCGGTGAATCGCACATCAACGCCGAGCTCGAACTTAATATTCTCGGCATCATTCGCGGAGAGCAGCGAACTATCTCACCACGGGCGGGCGAACGGATCGAAGCCGGCGACCTATTGATTGTCGAAGGCACGATAGAAGGCATTTTGCTGGTCAAGGAAGAGGTCGGGTTAGAGATCAAACCGGATTTCAAGCTGAACGATAATTTGCTCGAAGGCGAGGATATCGAGCTTTTTGAAGTAATGGTCATGCGGTATTCGCGGCTAGTCGGGCAAAGTTTGAAAAGCGTCCACTTTCGTCAGAATTACGCTCTTACCGTTCTCGCGATAAATCGCCACGGCGAAACGTTTATCGATAAGCTGAGTGGCGTGCAGCTTAAATTCGGCGATGTTTTGCTCGTTCAGGGAACGCGGGCCGAGATCGAACCGTTGGTCGTCGAGGGAGAAATGCTGCTTTTGGAGGATGTTTCGGCCAGCAGCATGCGGCTTGAGAAGCGAAAATGGGCGATCGCAGCCTTTCTCCTGTTTTTAACCCTTTCGCTTTCAAAAATCGTGATAGGTTTCGATATTCCGCTCGCCGTCTGCGTGCTGCTCGGCGTGATGCTGCTTCTCGCGACTAAAACGGTACGTTATTCCGAGATGTATTCGCTTATCGATTTTCGCCTGCTCGTCCTGATCGCCTGCATGATGAGCTTTGGCGTAGCGATGGAAAAAACCGGGACGGATCTTTATCTCGCTGGCTATATTCAGAATTATGTCGGCGATTATGGCCCGACCGCCGTACTTGCCGGATTTTTTCTGTTAACGGTAATTCTAACGCAGCCGATGTCAAACCAGGCGGCGGCGCTCGTCGTGCTTCCGATCGCGGTAAAAACAGCCATTGCTCTCGGTCTCAACCCCAGGACTTTTATCGTCGGCATTACCTTTGCCGCTTCGTTTTCATTCATCACGCCACTCGAACCCGCCTGCGTCCTCGTTTACACGCCGGGCCGCTACCGGTTCATGGATTTTGTCAAGATCGGCACGCTTTTAACGATAATCGCATTTATCGTATCGATTCTCCTGGTTCCGATTTTTTGGCCCTTCTGAATGGAACGCAGGCACCCTTGCCTGCCAGCGGAGTCTTTGCCCGCGTTATGCAGCTTCAAATCTAGTTATTTGGTAAAATCCAGTTCGCATTGAAGCACCGCTCATTGCAGGCGAGAAGCTTGAGTTTCAGTCGCCCCGTGTATTTCGCGAAGCGAAATATTGCGTTTGATAATAAGAATCAACCCGACAGCCGTCCAGAAAAGCACCCGGCCTTTGCGTATAATTGCCAAAGTTATGCCGATTCCCGCTCCGATGCCGACAGTCTCTGCGACGAATTGAGCGCCGGCTTCATCCACGCCGACCAAAAACGGAACGAGTTTGAACACGATGGATATCAAGCGGCTGACCGATTCGAGCACAAATGCATTGAGGAATTGCGATGCGGCTTGCGAAATTCGACTCAGGATGAACAAAACCTCAATAATACCGAGAATGTGAAAAGCGGATTCCAGCAGGCAGATCGGCAAGAAACGCTTTGGGTATTTGCGGTAGAATCCGTAAATGAAATTTTCAAAAAGGCGCACGTCCAGCCTTCCGTTTTCCAATATCCGCTGTGCAAAACCGCGGCGGTAGATCAATTCACATAATTCGCTGGCGAAGTGCCATTGCCGGACGATCATTGTGATCCCGAGGATTAAAAGACCTACAAGCGCGCAGATCAAAATATTGATGGTTATTATCCAGCCGCGTTCCAACTCAAAGCTCCGCGCAAAAACGAATGCACCGAGCATTAGAAAAACACTGGTCGTGAAGCTGTAGAAAAGATTCTCGGTCGCGACCGACGAAAGCCCGACGACGATCGGAACACGTTTTCGCACCGCGACGGCTTTTGCGGTTCCGCTGATCAAAATACCCAGCGGCAGCATGCTGCTCATTGCTTCACCGATTATCACGGCAGGTACCGTGTCCCGCAACCTTAAGGAATACGGCTCATAAACTGAAAGCTTCCACGCAGCGGCGCGCATTAGTATTCGGGCAAAATACATAGTCAGAATAATAACGAATCCGGCAATGCCGAATAGCTGCACATTCCCCGCGATCTCACTGACGCCGACCGAATACACGAAATACGAGAAAAGCCCGATCCCGATAATCGTTAAAAAAAGACCGAGTATTTTCAGCCGGTTTATATGTTTTGGTGAAATGGATTGCGGATCGCCGCCCGCGTTTTCGAGGTTTGTTTCGGAACTCACTGCTTTTGCCTTTGCCATTTGGCTTGATTAGAATGGTATTTTATCTAAACTGAAATAACAAAATCGTATAAAGAAATTAATATGAGTACAGCAGCAGCAAGAGTTTTAACAAACAGCGGCTTGACCATTCTATCGGAAGAAGAAGAATTGTTTCGCGCCTCCGTCCGCGAGTTTGCGGAAGGCGAGATTTTGCCGCGTGTCGAGGCAATGGAACACGCCTCCAAACTCGACCCCGATTTGATAAAACAATGTTTCGATCTGGGCTTGATGGCCATCGAATCGCCGGAAGAATACGGCGGCGCCGGTTCCACGATTTTTAATGCGATCCTGGCCATAGAGGAAATTGCCCGCGTCGATGCGTCAGTTTCAGTTTTCGTCGATGTTCACAATACTCTCGTGACTAACGCTCTTATGCGTTGGGCGAACGACGATCAGAAAAAGAAATACATGCCACTGCTCGCGGAAGGCAAGGTCGGAGCATACGCTTTGTCCGAAGCTTCGTCCGGTTCCGATGCTTTTGCATTGAAGACACGAGCTGTAGACAAAGGCGATCATTACGAAATTACCGGCCAGAAACTGTGGATCACAAACGGTAACGAGGCGGAAATTTTCGTCCTATTCGCAACCGTCGATCCGGCCGCCGGTTATAAAGGCATCACGGCATTCATCGTCGAAAAAGGTTTTGAAGGATTTTCGGTCGGGAAAAAGGAAGACAAGCTCGGCATTCGCGCATCTTCGACCACGGAACTTATTCTCGATAACTGCAAGGTGCCGAAGGAAAATGTACTGGGCGAAGTCGGCAAAGGCTATAAAGTTTCCATCGAAACCCTAAACGAAGGCCGCATCGGCATCGGCGCCCAAATGCTCGGCATCGCCCAGGGAGCATACGAAAATGCCCTGCGATACACAAAGGAACGCGAGCAGTTCGGCCAGTCAATCAACAGTTTCCAGGGTGTTCAATTCCAACTTGCCGAAATGGCCGTCGAGATCGAAGCCACGCGGCTGCTCGTATATAACGCCGCCCGACTCAAAGACGCCGGCAAATCGTTCCTTAAAGAAGCCGCAATTGCAAAGCTCTATTCATCCCGTTGCGCCGAATCAGTTTCATCAAAAGCCATCGAACTATACGGCGGCTATGGCTATGTAAAAGATTACCCGGTAGAAAAATTCTGGCGCGATTCAAAGATCGGTGCGATTTACGAAGGTACTTCGAATATGCAGCTTCAGACAATCGCCAAACTAATCATGAAATAAGAATATTTACCACGGATGAACGCAGATTTAGCGGATTGTAACCGTATGCATTTGCGTTTATCCGTGGTTGAATTTTATGTATGAAGTATCTATATGCCAAGCCACCATAGAGAATGCAAAATCTCTCACCGATCTCTCTTACACCACATTTTGGGACGCTTTTGCGCATCATCCAAAAAACAGACTGGACGATCTTGCTAGTTACATGCGGCAGGCATTCAGCCTCGAACAGATAACAAAAGAGCTGACCGACGCGAAAACTCTGTTTCTTTTGGCCGAGATAGAAGGCAAGCTTGCCGGGTACGCAAAGCTGATTTTCGGTAATGTCGAACCCGAAATCACTCCCGGGAAGCCCGTAGAGCTTTCACGCCTTTATTCGCAACAAAAATTCTTAGGCAAAGGCGTCGGGCAGGCATTGATGGATGCTTGTTTTGAGAGAGCAAAAGACAATAGCTGCGACGTGATGTGGCTCGGCGTGTGGGAATATAATCCGCGTGCGCAAAGGTTTTACGAGAAACACGGTTTTTATGAGGTCGGCAAACACACCTTCCAACTCGGCTCCGATCCGCAGACCGATCTGCTGATGCAAAAATCAATATGATTCAGAAAATCGAAGTTGATGTTCAATATACCGAGAACGATTTCGTCAGAGGTATGAAAAGCATCCAAACTGGATATCAAAGTAAGACGTTGAATACCGTATTTTATATACTACCGACAATATTAGGATATGTGCTCGTTTACACCTTTCTAATTCGGTCGGGCGGAAAATGGAATTGGGAGGATGCATAGAGCCTATCGGTAGGGGCAATAGTCTCAGTTCTGGTCGCGTATGCGATTAGAGATTTCAGTCCATTAGTTGATCGGTCTTTTTCAAAGGATTATCAATCCTCGCCGCTACTCAAAGAAACATACAAGATTGTCTTTACTAAAGCTGGTATCGCTTCGATATCCAGTTCGTTTGAGGGTGAAATTAGTTGGACCGCGCTTGTAGAAGCACGAGAAACCGAAGCTGACTTTCTATTCTTTACTAGTCCCAAAGTTGCGATGTTCGTGCCAACCCGCGTCTTTACGAGCAGCAGCAAGTTGCCATGCGAAATCTTATCAAAGAAATGCTGGGTCAAAATGAAAAACTCTTGTAATAAAACCACAGATGAACTATTGTTTCATCTATGCGATACATTGAAAACCCGCCAAATCCGTACAGTAAATATTCCGCCGAATACGTCGGGGAACCGCCGCCGACAAAGCTCGAAATTTTCGAGGAAACCGCAACTAAAAAGATAATTACAAAAGCTTTTACATCAGATTGGGGAGGCGGGTGGCGTTTTACCGTGAACTGCTATCGTGGCTGCGTTCACGGATGCACATACTGCTTTGCGAGGCAATATCATGAATATTTGGGTTATGGCGCCGGGACGGATTTTGAAACGAAAATAGTAGTCAAGCTAAATGCTCCGCAATTACTGCGGCAAGAGCTGAAAAAGACGCGCGAGAAGATGCCGCATCTCGATTTTTCGTTTGCGACCGATCCGTATCTGCCGCTTGAAGCAAATTATGAGCTGACGCGGAAATGCCTGGAGATCTGCGCGGAATTCGGTGTACCGGTTGGTATAATTACAAAGAGCCCACTCGTCACTCGAGACATCGATATTCTAAAAAAACTTAAAGTCACGGTTTTCTTCTCGCTGCCTTTTCTGACCAAGGAGAAATCAAATCCGTTCGAGCCTTATACGCCGGTTCCCGATGCCCGCTTTCGGGCTATGGAAACAATCGCAAATGCCGGAATTCCGGTCGGCATCGGCATCGCACCGGTTATTCCCGGATACAACGAATCGGACATCCCAGGATTATTAAAACGCGCCAAAGAGGCTGGGGCAACGCGGGCTTTTATGTCGATGCTCCATCTCGACACCGCCTCGATAGAAGAATATTTCGTGCAGAAAATGGAAGAGCGGATACCCACAAAAGCGGCCAAAATCATCAATACAATGAAACGCGAACGCGGCGGCACCTTACGGCATAATTCGTATAAGGAGAGAAGTACGGGGAAAACCGAGCAGTGGGAAGTAACCCAAAAGATTTTCGATTTCCATCACAAACGGCTCGGCTTTGAAAGGTCGGATCGGGCAGTTAAACCCGAGGAAATTGTGGAAATATCAACGCCGGTTCAACAGAACTTGTTTTAGTTTTCTTATCTGCGTTCGTCCGCGCAAATCTGCGGCTACATTTACCTTGCTTCGAGAGATTCAATTTATACCTCAAATTCGTTAATCTATTTCTATGCAAAATCGTATCGAAGTTTTCAAACAAATGCTCGAATCCGATTCGGACAACACGATGGTAATGTTCGGCCTCGCCAAGGAATACGAAAAGACCGGGCAGAACGATGAAGTAATAAAAGTTTTGGAGACGTATATCGCCAAATCGGACGACGAAGGCAACGCTTATGGAATGCTCGCCCAAGCTTACGACAAAATGGGAATGAGCGAAAAAGCGGCCGAAACCTACAGAAAAGGTATTGAAGTATCGATATCGCACGGCCATCCGTCGATGGCTAATGAATACAAAATGATTCTAGAAGCCGATTTCGCGGATTAGTTTGAAGCCTATCTACCGTTTCAGCCACCCGCCGCGAATTTTTATTTGCCGAGGCGAGGCGCCCTCTTTTTCGGATAAGCTGTAACCGATAATATTGCGCGAACCGACGTTCATCGAAATTTCCGATTCCGCGCCGCCGCGGTCCACAGTTAATTTGATGGCCTTTCCCGCAAAACTTCCTAACATTGATTGTTGAGCGGAGACGCCGTTTATCTTGAGAATCAGATCGCCTTCTTTTAATCCGGCAGCTGCCGCAGGTGAATCCGGTTCGACTGAATTAATCGTAAAACCGCCGCCTCGAAACCGCCCGTTGAAGCCGAATTCGGGCACTGCTTGAGTTTTCTTAATGAGTTTGTAACCGGCATATCCAAAGATACGGTCGTAATCCGGCACCTCGACGCCGGAGACATAGCGGCGGTAAAAATCGTTGTAGTCCTTTCTCGTGAGACGCTCGATGATCGCGATCATCTCAACGGTCGTAAAGCCTTTGCCGCGTTTATAGTGGTCGTTATAAAGGGCGCGCATCACATCGTCAAGCGATGATCTGCCGTCAGTATCATTGCGAATCGACAGATCGAGTAACGCCCCTAGATTCTGCCCCTGCGTGTAATAGGAAATGCCGAAAGCAACCGGCGTGTCGTAGCCTACCCAAGTGGAAACGGATGATGAGGCGGGCGAAATATAATTCCGAGCCTCGGTGTTTTCGACACTGCTGGCGGCATCGGCCGCACGCTGGAGAAACGCTTCAGTTGTCGTGATCCCGGCCCGGTGAGTTGCGACGACGCCATAATAATTTGTAAATCCTTCTGAAACCCAAAGCAGCGGCGATTCATTCTCACGCGAATAATCGTATGGCCACATTTCGGCCGGGCGGAAACGCTTGACATTCCAGAGGTGGAAAAACTCGTGGGAGGCCGTACCGATTATTTGTTCGGGCGTTGCGACATCGCCCCGCGGCGCAAAGGCAACAAACGAATTCAAATGCTCGAGCGCTCCGCTGGCGTTCGATTCTGGCGGCGAGAAAAAATAGTAGTAAACGTATTTTTCGTAAGGCAGGTCGCCGAAAATTCCTTTTTGGGCAAGCGCCACCTTGGCGAGCATTTCCGTGAATCTTTTCGTTTTTTCGGCGTTAAAACTTCCCGCCGGATTGGCGACGAAATAATGAGGCTTACCGTTGACCTCGAATTTTGTCACGTCGAATTTGCCCATCTCGACCGGAGCATCGACCAGCGTGTCGTAATCCGCGGCTCTGAAAGTCATCGCATCAGCGGTCTCTTGTAACGCGGTCATTATTTTCCAGCCGCTTGGGATCGCGAATTTCACGGTACTTCCTGTATTGCGATGGCCTTCCGGCTGAAGAAAAAGCTCGATACCGGTAAAAAACGCGAAATCCTTTGCGATTTTGGCCTGATTCAACGCTAATACCGTGGCGCGGTAATCATATTCCACGCGAATTTGCCGTATGCCTTTTGTATCTACGTTCCAGGTTTGCTTGCGGGACATCGTGTGCGGCAGCGTTTTTCCGGCGCCGTCAGTCACCTTAAAACGCAGCAGATTTTTACCGTAATTTTCGACCGTGTACCAACCCGGCGTCCAGACAGGCAGCGACAGGTCGAGCCGGTTCTGGTTGATATTTTTAATATCGGTCTTGATATGAAACTGTTGTGCCGCCGGATCGGAAAGCGCGACCGTGTAAGTTATATCAAGCGCGTTCTTTTGCCCGTTCGCGCCTTGTACACCGAGAAGCAGAACCAGAAGTAAAAACGATGGAAATGAACGTCGAAATTTTTGCATAAATTTAACCGGGGGGAGATTTGGATATATTACTTGAAACAATGCGGAATGGTTTCATTCTCGCATATCAAGGCTCAGGATTATATGCACAGATTGAAAGACTGCTTAATTACCGTGTATTATTGATTTCGTTTGGGAGTCGGGACCGGTAGCGATAGCTCCCGCACTATAAATTATGAAAATCTTTGGACGCAACCAATATTTCCTTTTGATTCTTACCGTTGCCGCAACTGTTTCCTGCGGTTCGAATGCAAGTAACACGGTGAATGTTACAACCGTAAATTCAAATACTTCCGCTTCGCAGCCAGCCGCGACTCCGGCCGACGGTTCAGCGGAAGTGCAGGCGGCCGCCCCGGAACTGCTCATCGCCGATCTATATAAACAACACGACGCGAAAAAGAGCCCGTTTTTTCAGAAAAAAGACCGTGCACTGGTCGATAAATTTTTCACCAAACCGCTCGCCGACCTGATCTGGAAAGATTCTAACGGCCCATTAGGCGAGATGGGCGCGATAGATTTCGATCCGCTTTACGACGGCCAGGATTTTGAGATCAAGAATTTTGCGGTAGATAAGGGCGAGATCAAAGGCGATACCGCGAGCGTCGTCGCAAACTTCACGAATTTCGGCGAAAAACGCGCCGTATTTTTTGCCATGAAACAGGCCGGATCGACCTGGAAAATCGAAGACATCAAATACGGCAGACAGGGAAGCCTGCTGAAAATGATGAAGGAACATTTCGCGTCCGCTCCTGCCAATCTAACGGATGCAAGTGTCGAATTTCAAGGCAGGTATCGAGTAGGTAATACTTCTTGCACCGTAAAACCGGTAAAAATGGCATTCGAAATAAAATGGGCGAAGGGTACAGGCGCAGAAATGTTTTTTTTCAAGGAAGGAAACATATTCGAATCGGAAGAATCGGACGGAAAGACGAACCGTTTCGTTTTTGATGACGTAACCTATACTTCGGGAACTTTTTATCGTGGCGACGGAAAAACATTTCCCGTAACACGAGCAAACTGAATTAACTGTTCTTTCTATTCCCACTCAATCGTGCTTGGTGGCTTGGAAGAGATATCGTAAACAACACGGTTTACGCCGCGGACTTCGGATGTGATTCGGGAAGAAACCATGGCCAAAAAATCGTGCGGGAGGCGTGCCCAGTCGGCGGTCATTCCGTCGGTTGAGGTTACGGCCCGGAGAGCGACGGTTTTTTCGTAGGTGCGGAAATCGCCCATAACGCCGACGGATTGGATCGGCAGCAGCACCGCGAAGGCCTGCCAGACTTCTTTGTACAAGCCGAAATTGTGCAGCTCCTCAATAAAGATGAGGTCGGCCTTTTGGAGAAGCTCGACTTTCTCAGGCGTGATATCGCCAAGTATTCTGACACCTAATCCGGGACCGGGAAACGGATGCCGTTGAAGGATCTCATCGGGAATGCCGAGGTCTTTGCCGATCAGCCGCACTTCATCTTTGAAAAGTTCGCGGAGTGGTTCAATGAGTTTTAGATTCATCTTCTCCGGCAAACCGCCGACGTTGTGATGCGATTTTATCGTGACGGACGAGCCTCGCAAACTTACAGATTCGATCACATCCGGGTAAAGCGTTCCCTGCACCAGCCATTTTACACCGCCGATCTTTTGCGCCTCGGCGTCGAAAATTTCGATAAATGTTCGCCCGATGGCTTTGCGTTTCAGTTCGGGATCGGATATGTCTTTCAGAGCGGCGTAAAACTCGGCGGAAGCATCGACGCCGATCACGTTTAAGTGCAGATGATCTTTGTAAAGCTTGAGCGTCTCCTCAAATTCACCTGCACGAAGCAAGCCGTTATTGACGAAAATACACGTCTGCCGGTTGCCGACGGCTTCCTGAACCAAAGCCGCTGCCACGGTCGAATCAACGCCGCCGGAAAGCCCGCAGACGATGTTGTCTGTTTCCCCGGCGATAGCTCGAATTTTTTCGATTTCTTCTTTAATGAATTGCGCAGGCGTCCAATCGCCTTTGCAGTGACAGATGTTGAACAGAAAATTACGCAAAACCTCTTTGCCAAGCGGCGTGTGCGAAACCTCCGGATGAAATTGCACACAGTAGATCTGCTTTTCAGGATTTTCGATCGCTGTGACCACATCGCCTGTCGTCGCGGTTTTGTGAAAGCCATTGGGCAGATCCGTAACGTGATCGCCGTGGCTCATCCAGACATCTAGTTCGAAAGGCAATTCATTAAATAATTCGGTCGTTCCGCTTAAAACCTTCATCTTCGCGTGCCCGTATTCACGCCTCGCCGCCGGTTCCGACGAACCGCCGAGATCGACCGCAACTAATTGCATTCCGTAGCAAATCCCAAGAATCGGGCCCCCCACATTCTCATAAAAATCCGCCGCCACGCGCGGAGCGCCTTCATCAGTCACACTCGACGGCCCACCGGACAGAATTACTCCTTTCGGATTCTTTCTAATTATCTCGTCAACCGGAAGATGAAACGGATGAATCTCGCAATAAACGCCCTGCTCCCGCACCCGCCGCGCGATAAGCTGCGTGTACTGCGAGCCGAAATCGAGGATAAGTACAAGTTCGTGGTGCATTACTATTTTTTGAATTTTATCGATTGTAGAATAATTCTGGAGGTATTCAAAGATGATTCTGTCCCGCTCACGGCCTCAAATACCGCGCCATGAATTTGATAATAAGCTCCTAAGAAAAGGTTTTTCTTAGCTGGCGTGAATTTCGTAGAACCATCTGAATTGACTGCCCATTTGCCAGTCTTTGGAGCGTTAATATCTGCCAAAACAAGTCTTGCGGTTTCGCCATTTACTACCCGAATGTCTTCGATGCTCTCATAACGTTCCTCAAGGTCAGTAAGATCGGCGGTATGAAAACCCTGTTCGATTTCAAGCGTAATGTTTTCATCTTCATATTGCCACACCGACGAGTCAATACCTTGGACGGCAATTTTTTTCATCGATGGCGGAATATAAAAATAGAAATTGTCTGTTTCAACTTTCTTCCAATCTGCGGGAATTGTGGGATAGTCATTTAAAGCCGGTCCGATGGTCAAACGAGGAGTCGTATTGCTCGAATTGAGCATGCTTTCGCTGCACGAAGCTGCGAGCCAAATTAGTATGAGTGCAACTATTGTTTTTAGCTTGGTTGTATGACTTTTTCGCCAACGATAGAAGCTTTCATTCATGCCTCGGATACATAGCACCATTTTTAACGTTTTCCACAGATGCCGCAACCAGATCTTTGAGAACATCCACGTCAATGTCCGACAGGCGTTTGATATACAGACACGATTTACCGGTCGTGTATTTTCCAAGCTTTGACATAAATTCGTCGTATTTATCGAAGCCGTCCGTAATATACAGCGTAAGGTTGGCTTTCCTGGGCGAAAAGCCGACCAAGACCGAATCGAGCTCGCGGCCGGATGCGTATTTCAAATGATGCCGGCCTAAACCGATTATCGCCGTGCCCCACATTTTCGGATCTTCACCGGTTACTTTTTTCATCAGCTCCACAACTCTGAAGCTGTCGCTTCGCCGGCCTTCGTCCGTGATGCCGTTCAAGAATTCTTCCACATTCGCATCATTTATTTTCGTTTTAAGGTCCGCATTTGCCATATCGTCACCACTACCTTTGCAGAATAGGATAGACCATCTTCATCGGCGCGTAAACCAAACTTGACAACTTGCCGAGAAGTTTTTAATCTTTAAGTTCGCCTTCAACGGGAGCGAAACACTCCGCAGTAGCTCAATGGCAGAGCATTCGGCTGTTAACCGAAGGGTTGTAAGTTCGAGTCTTACCTGCGGAGCCAATCAAATCAATAACTTAGCCCGTCAACGTCTGACGGGCTTTTGTTGTTTATCTACAAAGTTATCTAGGACGACAGAAATTATCTTCGTGATCTTTAACGCTGTCGTTGCACCTCGCAATTGGTAAGGTACGGCAGCAAATGCTTTTCTTTGGAATATAGAACCCGGAAGCCGACGCGGAAGAATCCGATAAGTCCTGCGTTTCGCTTGCGTAGAAGGGTCATCTTTGAAATCCCGAGGAACTGCGAAGCTTCCGCCTCACTCAACAACGGTTTGACTACGTCAGGTGAATCCCCGGAGTCGATATTAGGCTCGCACGGGCTTTCGTTGCCGGGTTCCAAATGTTGCTCAAGTGTTGGCGTTTTAAATAAGGAAGGGTCGCCCGCGAATCGT
>JBBJOS010000013.1:76429-110389 GCA_037723965.1 Pyrinomonadaceae bacterium
ATATCGATTCGCGGGCGACCACTATTTCTTCACAAATGTGCTCCACGATCAATCGCTTACTAACTTCTGACAATAAGGCCCACCGTTCTCCCAACCGATGCCCCCCAAATGCAAAGGACTCGATCTGTGACGCAAAGATGTATTCAAGATCCTCCTGAGGGATCTTAAAGCGGCATGTCGAGCAGACATATTTATTTGACTTCGAAGGAATGTTCATAGCCCCTCCGCATGAGCAGCGCGTGCGCCCAGCAAAAGTATTGATCGGCTGCTTTCCTTCACGAACGCTAAGCAGACGATTAGCACGCTCCCAGATGTCGACGCCTACAATCGGATCGACATTTACCTGTACGCCAACCTCGTCACGGAATCCCTTCGCTGTGGTATCTCTTAAAAGCCGGTCGATCGACATATCCGAGAAAACCGCTCCGCTGCGAGTTCTATAGCCCAGATCGTTTAGCATCTTGGCCACGGTTCGCTTCCTTCGATGCTTCAAAAAAAGGTCAAAGATGAGGCGGCGCACCGGAGCCTCTTTCTCGTCAATTTCGAGACGGCCATCTCGCCATCGATACCCAAACGGTGCGGCTCCCCCTCGCGATTTGACTGATTCATTTTCTGTCACTTTGAAACCTCCGATCCAAGAATGTCGGCGATAGTGTCTTTTATCAGTTCCGCAGCGGAAGGCGTTGCATCCGCGTACGAGGTGTGGATCTTATATCCCTTGACCTTTACATCACCAGACACGTCAGGATCATCCGAACAAAGGCGTTCGAGATATAAATGAAAATCATCAGGCTTAAGAAATGCAACGCACCCAATTTGATCGGCACCGATAGTTGAGGATGCCAACCCCTCAATTTCGTTAAGGTGCTGTTCATTGACCGAGAGTACGATTACCCTGTCATATCCGGAGCCCAGACACTTCTGTATGCTCTGAACCTCGTACTCGACCGTGTTTGTGACTGCGACTTCGCAGGCGACCTTTATGGCACCGTTCTCAAGGGCGACGTCGATCCGCCCGATACCACCGAAGACCTGCTTTTCAACCGTCGCTATAAAGCCGTACTTCTCAGCGATCCGCTTTACGATCTTTTGCAAATACTGATGTTCGCTTGCATTTCCGTCGTTCGGTTCCATCGATTTGACCTTTGATGACCGGGCATAAGTCGTCGAAGGCTCAGGCGGCGGCACTGCTGGCTTCATTGTAAATGTCGGCTTTCGCATCCGCGAGGCTTCCTCTTCTGCCGCACTCCGAGAGATGGCGTAGCGCGCGCGCGATAGATCCCGTAGCTTCGATCTTTTCGCTTCAAGCCGAGTGTCGTCTATCTTTCCTGGATCACTTGTCAACAAGTTGAAATCATTGTCCGCTCTTTCAACGCGGGCGATCGCTTCGCCGATACCGAGATTCTGCAGGTCCGCGGCATCGAAATAAGAATAGCCGCCGGCGAAGCGATCAGCATCAGCATCGCCTAGTCGGAAACAGATTCGCGTATAACAGTTCGCAATGACGCTCGCCGCGACCTCCTGACTCTGACTTTGTACTTGACGAAATCCCTGGTGACTAAGCGACAAACTGATGTTGTATTTGCGGATTCCAGACAGGATCGGTTCGATGCTCGGCCCGACGAAATTGTGAAACTCGTCGAGATATATCGCAAAGAACGGCCGGGTTGTTGTGTCCTGACGACTTAGCGCTATCTGGTGGAGCTTTGTCACTATCAAGGTGCCGAGCAGATGGGCGTTCTCAACCCCGATCATGCCCTGCGAAAGTTTCACAAGTAGGATCTTGCGATCATCCATTATCGAGCGGAAGTCGAGCTTATTGTCTTTCTGACAGACGATGTGACGAATAATTCGCTGCCGCAGAAACTGATCGAGCCTGATGAGGATTGACGCCTGCGGCTTTCCAGCGACGAGCGGAAACTCGTGGGTCCAGAAGTACCTGACATTGTCGTCAATCACCGAATTCAGAAATTCATCCCGAAACGATTTTTCGACAAGAAATCGCTTTAGATCGAGCAACGTGCCCCCGCGGTCACTTTCAAGTATCGCGAGAACCGCATTCGCAAGCGTTGCGTCCATTACGTCGCCCCAGCTCGTTGCCATGCGCCTGAACGCTGCGACCAGATCGGAAGCTATCAGCGTCTTCTCAAGATCGCTGTGCGCCTGCATGACGTTAAAGCCTATGGGGAACTCTGTATCGGAAGGGTCGAACAGGATCGCGTCGTCGAGCCGAGAGTCGGGCATGTTCGCGCAGACTGCATCGATCAGATCGCCGGCCGGATCGATCACACACAGACCCTTACCAGCCTGGAGGTCCTGGCTGATGCAGTTTAAGAGCAAGGTGGACTTACCCGAACCAGTGCTCCCGATGATATGGATGTGACGAGTTCGCTGTTCGTCCGAAAGCGTCGCGAGACGCTTAAGGCCATCATGGATATTCTCCCCGAGGGTCAGACTGTGACCAGTCGCAAGTTCGGGTATTGCCTTCGTCTTTGACGCCGAACGGGTCAACTTTTCAGTTCTTACGGATGAAGACGGCAGGTGGACAAGCGATGCGAGTTCAGAGGTATTCAGCAAAAAGCCGCTTCGATAATTGGTGCGTGAGAAGAACGAGAGCAGATGATCATTTTGGTTATATCCATCCGAGTCAAGGGCTATCAGCTCATTGCTGCGCGGGTTGCTAAACTGCCGAAGGCTGCCGCCGATCTGCCGAAGCAAGGTCCAGGAGCGCTCGAGCGTTGTAGATTGGACGATCAGTCGGACGGACGTTGCGAACAGCGGCGTTGAAAACTTTTCCTTTACCGATGCGGCATAGCCCGGATTAAGTTCGTTGAGCATTTTCCGCTGCTCAGGGTCGGACTGTACCGCACGCAGAGTGTCGCACCAAGGCGATCTGGCAGGGACGAAAAGAACCTGGAATGCCGCACGGTCGTCAGTCGTAAGGGGCCCGAAAGATCCTATAAGGGCTCCCAGCGGATCGGGGTCAAAGTTGCGAAATTCGCGAAGCGGAAGCAGAAAGCTGCTCGACAACGCAAAATCGGCGATCGCGGTTGGCAACGGTCTTTCAAATTGTGTTTTTAGAAATCCGTCCCGCGGCGCGATGGTGACGGTCGGCATTATCGTTTTCCATTGTGTAGTTATATGGGTTGCGACCGTATCGCTGCAGGTAAGCTGGATCGATGTTGCCGTTCCGTCACCGTATATTTCAAAGGCAACAGGTTCCGGAAAATGCCCAAGCGATAGCAGTGATTGCTCGGCGACATTTGCGTTCACATCGAGCTTACGGGGAAGCTGCAGGAGGAGTTCTGTGATCGGGTCCGTTCGGTAATATGCGGGCGGACGGACTGCTGACAGATCGCTTGGTATCAGGGAAACCTCGCGTGCGGCGGCGCCGCGAGGAACACTACTCCGGGTTAAGAGTCCCCGGATCCCGCCGGAAGTGCGGGCATCGTCGGTAACCTGTCGCTGCGGCGGGGCCTCCGTTGCTATTCGCCTAAAGAGCGGTTCGAGCTCGACGGCCACGTCCCATAGGTCCCAGCCTCGCCCGGGCCGCTCCCAGGCGTTGAAGGCGTTAGTCCACGCCTGTATGTGCTGATGATCGATGTAGTCCAATGGTCGTGCTCCATTACCGATAAAATTCACGCAGTAGCGGCCGCTGCTCCGCCTGTGTCAAAGGCCGCACCCCACGGTTTGCGAGTATGTTCGTGGCCTCAACAACACAGCCCCGGATAGTCTGCTCCAGCGCGTCATAGATATCGGTCCTGTAAAAGGTTGGCGGCGAGATCATCCGCTCGATAATGAAACCGAAGTAAGGTATCTCGAACAAGATCATCGATAACCGGGACGGCATGGCAGCGTATCGCCAGGACACGAGTAGGCCAGTACCCACCGGGACCGCACTGATAAAGCACACGGCGTCACGGAATCTGAGCAGCACATAGGTGCGACGCGTTGACAAGAGATGCCACTCGAGACGGGACACGCGTGAGATCTGTATTCCGATGATAGGACGCCGGGTGAACACGTCATCGATTGCCTGATAGAGCTCAAGCGGTGAGATTTGATAACGCTCAAAGAAAAGTTCGTGCCTCCGGTAATCAGGGCGGGTGACATGAACTGCGTTGAATAACCATCGGCCGGTTTGGTTTAAGGCACGGAAGGGTGTTATAAAGATCAGCCTCAGGATTCCCCGGACTGCACGCCGGATTAGCGGATTATGCGGGAGTAAGTGCTGTCCGAGCCATGACAAAGAAAACGCGATAATCACCAGCGCAAGAACCAGCGACAAGCATGACAGTAGCGATGCAGACCCATTATTCATGTCTCAGTGCGTAAGGTTAAACGCCTCCGTAAGCATATGTTCAACGAATGTGTAGGCATCGCCAAACGTCGATGCGGGCTTTTCGAAGTGGAGCCTGAACCATTTCCCGCCGGGCGCTAGGAGCTGCATACAGCGGCCGTGCCTGTGCTTTCCGATATACATCGGCGGGTCGTAGAGATAAACCTCGGCGGTCCTATGATTTCTAAGAGCTATTTGGCCGAACACAAAGTCCTGGATCTTTCCCGCCCGGTCATAGATAAGAAATCGTCCCTTGAAGGCTTTGAAACCCGCGCTGTCATCCTCATACCAGTCAAACGGGCCTACGCGGTTTTCAAAAAACATTGTCACCTTCCTGCTCATTGCTCCCATCAGATACCTCCACACACGGAGTGCTAGCCGCAGACAAAGCATCCCCGCCGTTTTCTGATCATGCCGATCCGGTCGGGAGCGATACCTGTAAGGTCGGCTTCACGCCAGTTGAACGGCTTAAGATCGCCCCACCCCATCAACGCTCTGTGAGCAAAAAAGATCGTGAAACCAGCCATCATGAAGCAGCTGGAAATGATCGCCGACGCGCATGGCATAATGCGGTCGGGGTCAAGGTTCGGCAACGCACACCACAGACAGGGCTCTAACGGCGACCCGCTTTGAACGAAGACGTGACCGCGCATTCCATCACGGCTCAGCATCGAGAAGATCGCCGGTATGCCGCGTCTTCGCGCTTCACGCACAACCTGAAGACGGCATTCGTTGTTGTCGACACCCGCGATGATCAGGTCCGCGGGGATGGGGTATTTTTCGATCGCCTCATCGAAGGGCAGACCAATAGCAGTCACGTCAGCGCCTCCGACAGCGTGTGTGGCCACATGCTGAGCGAGCCGTTTTGCTTTCAGCTGACCCAGGTCATCACCCCAAAAAAATTGCCTCGACAGGTTTGTGCGGTCAACGATATCACCGTCGACCAACGTCATTACTTTCGCTCCACTCCGGGCCAGGCCCACAAAAGTTGCGCCGTTAAGACCACCGCACCCGACTCCCATGAATCGAGAGCCTTCTAACAGTTTCTGGTCGTGTGCCGGTACGCCCTCATGGCGTGCGAAAAGTCCGGGCTCTAACGGATGTGTCGAGGGCACCTCATCTGCATGCACGAACTCCAGTGGATCGCCGAGCTCCAGAACCGATTCCGGAAAATCATCGAGTGGCCCTACATCGCCATCAGCCGTCGTGTTTACCATGTTTTCAAATGGATCCTGCATTGTTTTTATACCTCCAATTTATAGATATGTTCGCGGGCGGATACCGGCACAACACCGTTCCCGTTGATCGAGACCGCGATCGTACCGTTGTCGAGCGCCGTTCCCCAGAAACGCAAATATCGGTCGGCGACCATGATCGCGGATACGAGATCCGGAGAATAGTTCTTGAGCCAATCCGCGTGCTGCCGCAGATCGATCTTGCTGGGGTGGGTAGCTCCTGGGCCGCTGCCCGGATGCGAATGTATCCAGAGCGCGAAGTAGGTTCCGCTCTGCGACATAGCGATAAGTGCCTGGCCAAGAAGATCGGGGTCCGCCTTGACGCCGCCCGGGCTCGCGATACCGGTTACGTCGAACAACGCCTCGACCGCGACCCTTCCGGCCGAACGACGGCCCGCCCCAACGATCATTCGCTCGGCCGGAAAGAGAGACTGCCTTAGCCCGAACATCATTGCCGATGGCAACTCCATGACCGGCTCGTGGGCTTTCCTTTCGACAATTTGAACGGGCGACTGCGAAACGGTCTCGGGCTTATGAGCATTACCTTTGACACCGAAGGTGCTCTGGATCTCCTGACCCGCGGCAAACAGTAGATTCCCCGTTTTATTTGCGATGTTTTTCGCACGATCGCCGATCGTACCGGCCCGGATCAGTCTTTGCGTGTTACTCAACTGAATGGCGATGACGGTCGCGGCCGCCTGCGGATCCACCGGCTCGTTTGCATTGTGCAGACGCCGGATGGTGGTGTGACATTCCGTCAAATTCTCTATAACCGTCTGCACGCTCTGGTTCTGTTCCGGATCGAGACACGAAGCGGTACTAACAAATGAGAGGCTGTCGTTCCACTGCTTCCGCAGCGCTTGCTCGACGTTTTTTAGCGAACCGCGTGCATCGTCACGTTTATTCGATCTAAGGATTTGCATAGCCTTTTCAGGCAATTTTTTGATCTGTTCCAACATATTTTTTTACCTCTTCTTATTGCCGTCTATCTGTTGTTGATGGATTCATCCAGGATCTGCTCGAAGTACAGAAGCGCTTCGTCCACGTTCCGCGGCGAACGCTGCCAATGCAAGATGTACCAGCCGGTGCTCATTCCGTGCTGCTGGAAACATGCATGATGCCGGTGCCGCCGGATCTCATGCGGGGGTTCGTGAATGTACGCCTGGATTCGATTCCTTCTTTCCACTTCTATCCTTCCTCGGAATCGTCGATCCCCGACCTGATAATGCCCTTCGTAAACTTCGTTGTTCCCGTCCCGCCGCTGCGTCCAGCCACGCTCATCCCAGGCTCCACGCTCGGGGGGTCGAACCGTTTCTGCCCTTTTCGGCATGATCGCGGTGGCCATAGCAGGGCGAACGGTAACGCTCATAATCTGCGACGGCCTTATCTCCAACAATGTCCGCGGGAGTACCTGAACGACGGTGGATGGGCGGACTATTAGCGGGGAGCTGGATGGCCCGACCGCAACCGGAATGGATGGTCTGATGATTAACGTAGGCATCTGTTTTTCTAAAAATGCCAGCAGGTCGCGAGTCGGCCGCCATGCTGGGCTGCGTCCACGTTTAATCCGCGACCAATACCCCGGCCTCGACATCGGACTTTGTCGCGAAGATCTTCTGTCCGTCGGCGACCGACTGATACAGATCATCGTTGAAACCAAACGCTCCTCCTTCGGCCTTGTTCAGTTGAAAACCGTTCAAATTGAGTTGTGCAAGCACATCTCGAGGTTTGGTCCCGGGCAAGATCTGGACATCCTTGTATTCACGGCTTCCGTCGGTGCCCGCGACCGATATTATTATCTGTTTCATAGTTGTTACTCCTATTCCTAATGTCCGCGGTTTTGCCGCGTATAATACCGGCTGAACTGTCAACACAATATTATGATATAAGTATTAGCATATTGATACAGCACAATGCAAGCGCAAAAACGAGTCTTGGAAAAAATAATTCACAAGACCCGTTTTTACTTAAATGGTATCGAGGAGGGGTGAGCGAGCCGGGTCTAGGCCCGCATCCTTTATCAACTTGCTAATGGCCTCACGAACAAGATCCGATTGCTCCCGCCTCCGGTGAAGTGCGATGAACTGCAGGTTATCTTTCATCGCCGGATCTAACAGGTATGTGGCCTTCACAAAATCACGTGTCGCCACAGCTTCGTCATCTGACATCTTCTTTCCGCGCTTCATAATATTCTCCTCTCAATCGTTGAACTGTATCGCTGTATGAACCATACAACTGTATAAAACTACAAACATCATAACTCCTTATTTCGTCGCTGTCCACAACTTTCGGTGCAATTTATGTGAAACTTAAGTGGAAGTTTAATGAAAAGTTTGGTAAATTTTCAAAGATTCAATTTATTTCTACAATTCAAAAAAATGTTATGAGCACAAGTAACAGGCCGGATAGCCCCGAGGCGACAACAGGAACTGAAAAAGAGCAACGCGAGCGTGATCGACGGCTGGGGCTGTTTGTCGTGGAGGTAGCGCGTGCAACGCACGAAGGCCGTCTGCCGGTAAGTCAAGCCGACATTCGACGCTCTTTGAAGAAGAATTTCAGACTTGATTTACCTCCCGCCACGTCCACCTCCTTGACGAATATCTTAAAGCACGAATATCGCAACAAGATATGGCTGAAGGTAGATGGCCAGAAGGTCACTCTCTTTTCTGAGGACGAGACACTAGTCGATTCGCGAGCGATCCGGGCACTCTACCTTGCTCGGGAGGAGCTGAACGAAGATGGGCATATAGCCGCTACGGATTGGAAAGATCTTTGCTCTTCCGAGCTAAATCTGTCTGGCGAAATATGTGACGAATTTCTGGGCGATTTTATCAAATGCAGGTACGTTGACGGACCGGATAAGCGCGGCTTTCTCAAGATCGACGTCCGTGCGATTGGCGAGGATAACTTCTATCTCGCGGCGGCTGTGAAAGCCGGTCTCAAGAAGTCGACGGCACGTACGAAACCTTCAAAAAATCGGAACTGATTTCCGCCCTTCAAACCTTGACAGGATCGTGATATGCCCCTATTGTTACTGGTTGGCTTCGGACGTTCGTATTACTACTCACCCAAGGCTAACTAACTTTTCAATCTAAACCCGCTCAAATAAGTCTTTTTCTTCGGAATTCACCTTGATCGCCGGCCGTCTTAAAATTACCCCTTTCTGCCCCGGGCGTTTCGTCCTAAGCTTGTACTAAGGTTATCCACCATTAACTTTCTCTTCCCCCGACTATGAAAACTATCCCGAACCCGGCCAAGGTTCCCAACACGGCTTTGTGGAGGGCCCGCCGAAAAAACGGCTTTGAGCGAAAACAGGCCGTCTGGCTTCTAGGCCACAAGAACCCCGATGCTCTAGCGAGATACGAGCGCGGCGAAGCTGAGCCGAATTTTGATAATGCGGTGAAGCTTTCGGTTATCTACGGATGGTCTTTGGAAGATCTCTTTCCGCTTAAGTACGCAGAGTTTCGCCAAGAGCTTTCGTCTAAAGTGACAGCGTTACGATCTCGTTCACCAGCCTCGGCCGACAGCCTGTTACACCGGATAAATGTTTGTAGCTACGAACAGACGTTGCTCGAATCGAGTTCGAGAGCGGGCTTCCTTCCACACGTCCGCGACCACGTAACAAAGCTTGCTAAGCTCCTTGCTGGTCTGTAGTCAGTTTCATTTTCTCTAATCACTCGATCTCATGTCCAAAACTCAATCAAACATCCTATCTCTATCTTTCAGCCGAAACCGTCTTGCTTTCGCGGTCTTTCGGCAAGGACACTTGGACTACTATGCCGGAAAGACACTGAATCGATACAGAAGCTCTCGTGAGCGCAATCGAGGAATGGAATCGATCCTCAATGGGCTAATCCTAGGTCACGGTGTTAGCAAAGTCGCATTCCCACGATTAAACAAGCAGCAGGGGCACTCGCCTGAGCTCCGCAGCCTTTATAGAGCCGTCGGGCAATTTTGCGCACGGAATCGGCTGACAGTGGTAACGCAAGATCCCGTTCAAATGCGGCGAAACCTAACGGGAGATGCCAAACCGTCAAAGGCAAATGTCTTGACTAATCTCATAGAGCTCTTTCCTGAACTTAAGCGATATGCGAGCGGCGGTAGTGCGTGGGAGCGACGGTACTATGGACACATTTTCACGGCGATCGGCTCGGGCGTGGTGGCGGCAGGCTCCGCAGCTGGTTCTGTTGAGGGAGTCGTCGAATGACAAGGATTAATACGCCGGAGCGCAGCGAGGTGCCCGTGACGAGCAACCATGTCGCTTCCGAGCCGGCAACACCAGTGGATCAGCAAAATCTGCAACGGTACGCGCACCTCGTTTGGCGCATATATCAGCACCGACAATCCGACGCTATTGACAGAAAATCCCGTGGCAGCTAGATTTATGAGGCCAGGCGTCCCGCCTGCGATTCATTAACCAACTTTTAAAATGTCAAAGGGCTATTTTTCCTATGTTCGCGTCTCTACGCAGAGACAAGGACAACAAGGCACATCCCTTACCGAACAAACTTCCGCCATCGACCGTTACGCTAAGACGTGGAACCTGGAGATTATTAAACGCTTTGAGGAGCGCGAAACCGCGGCCAAAACCGGTCGCCCGATCTTTTTGGATATGGTAAAGGCATTAAAGCAGCGTAAAGCCCGGGGCGTACTCATCCACAAGATCGACCGCAGCGCCAGGAACCTGCGCGACTGGGCCGAGCTCGGGTCGCTCATCGACTTGGGCATTGAAATACACTTTGCAAATGAGAGCCTGGATCTTACGTCCCGCGGGGGCCGGCTTTCTGCAGACATTCAAGCGGTTGTTGCATCGGATTACATTCGAAACCTGCGTGAGGAAACAATCAAGGGAATGCGCGGCCGCGTTAAGCAAGGGTTCTATCCGCTTCCGGCGCCTCTTGGGTATAACGATGCCGGACCAGCCAGGCCCAAGACGATTGATCCAATTCGTGGGCCACTGATCAGAAAGGCGTTTGAAGTCTATGCGGCTGGGAATCACAGTTTGATTGCTCTTGCCGAAGAAATGTATTTGAAAGGCCTTCGGAATAGAAATGGGGGCAAGCTGTCTAAAAACGCCCTAAATGTCTGCCTCCGTAACCCATTCTACATGGGACTGGTAAAATTACGATCGATGGGAGAGAGTTTCATCGGACAGCACCAATCCATCGTCAGTAAGATGTTATTCGACCGAGTCCAAAGAGCTCTAGACGGAAAAAGTGTCAAGAAAACGATTACTCACTTTTTCCTCTTTCGTCGGCAAATCACCTGCGGCACCTGTCAGAATGTACTCGTGGCCGAGCGTCAAAAGGGTCATGTGTATTATCGCTGCCACACGGGAGGCTGTACTCAAAGGCCTTTCCGTGAAGAAGTTGTCATCGACCGGTTTTGCCGGGCTCTTAAGAAAATCCAATTTAGTGAGAACGAACTGAGATTCTTTGAAATCGAGGTCGAGAAATACAGCCAAGAAGCACCAAAGCGAAACGAGAAGCTGCGCCAGGAGCTTCGTATGAGGGAACAGTTAAACGCATCCCGGCTGGAAAAACTCGCAGACGCATACATGGACGGCGTCTTCGACCGGGAAACCTACGCGCTCCGAAAAAACACCTTGATGAGCGAACGTATAGAAATCTTGGAAATGACCGCTCGGCTGGACGAGAATTCGGAGCAGAATACCGCGCGATTGAAGGATTTTCTCGAACTTGTAAAGTCCGCTTATTTAAGCTTCCGATCGTCAAATGGTGAGGAACAAAGGGAACTAATCGAAACGGTCTCCTCGAACATTGTAGCCGACGGAAAAAACCTCATAATTAAGCTAAAACCACCCTTCGATCGCGTGCACGATCGGACAGGCGGCCTGAGTGGTGGACCGTTTCGGGATACTTCTCGAACTATTTCGGCTCTATTAGGACAACTATTAATATTTTTTAGAGAACAGCAGGTTGCTGAGTAAGATTATTAATCATATCCTCTTCATCTCTAGATTCAGGAGTTGATGCCTCAAAAGAGGATCTAAAATTTACCTTCTCACTCAATTCAGCTAGAAGTGGAAAGTCTTGTTTGTTCAGGTGCTTCGCGGCCGCGCGCCATCGCTAACGAGTTCTTACAGCCGGCCATCGGGACCAACTCTCTAAGTAAATTCTTCCCAGGCATTAGTTTTAGAATATCCTCTATTGACCTACCGGCCAAGGCCTGCTGAGATTTATCGAATTCTTCTTTTGTAATTTCCCCGACTCTTTCTTCGCCGAGTGCGCTAAGGGCTTTTGCCGTCTCATTGCCGGCTGCAGTTACCAGAGCGCTTTCTAAAGTAGCTGGATCACTTATACCCTTGACCAGCTTTTTTTCTATAGATAACCCCAAATGTAAGGTGCCCCGTGCGAACACCCGTCGCGCTGCGATTTGAATCAAGTTTTTCTTGAATAGTAGTTCAATAATTTTATCTTCAACTTCGGCTCCGGTTGGAGGCCTTTCCATAGTTGCAATCGATTCCGCTATCCCTTTTACAATTTTGGGGTGGCAAAGATATGATTCGATCTCGTGATAGTTCAAAACTGTAACTTTGTTATCCTCTAAAATACTTAGATCGATAGCGGCTCTAGAATCACGGTCTATCACTCCCGATATCCGAACAGTGGGAGCTAATGCATCCCAAACCCCAGTTTTGTTGGAAACAGCAAAAACTTCTTCACATCCGCCTACTGCAACGATTTCCACGGTTTTGTCGCCGAGCACCCATCGATAAATTATCGAATCAATAGAATTTTCTCGTCCTTCGATTGCTATCGCACGGTTAGACGCAAGAATCGCGGGGATACTTCCTAGCAACGCGGGGAGTTCTTTTTCATCGATATCTTTAACATTCTTTATCTCTGCAATATTTGAATTATTTAGCACATAGATCTTTTCGACGTTCGCGCGCATAGCAAAACTCACACAATGAGTGCCGGAAATGAAAACAGAATCGGTGAGTTCCTCTTCTATAAGATCCCAAAGTTTGTCGGCTAATCCAGGATTTAAATTAAGTTCTGGTTCGTCCGCGATTACCAATCTGCCGTCCTCACCCAAAACCACGATATCTGCAAGCAATGAAAAAACTTGCTTTTCACCGTCCGACATTTGTGAAGGCGAGTACGGACTCCCCTCCTTAATGCACTTCAGCGTCTTCGAGATTTGATCGTAATCCAAAGTAATGCTTGGGAAGACTTATTGAAAAAGTTGAAATAACCGGTCATGCGGTGAAACCTCACGTTTCGGCGACGATCCTTCTTCACCTTCAGCCTGCCATTGGACGACTGCCCGCGAATGACTTATTTCCACATTCTGACCTAACTCGTCGATTAAAAGTAAGGCGTGATTTACACGATCAGCAAGTGAGGCTGGGTGTTTTTTTTGGTTAGCCTGAGCAGAGGAAGTGTTGGTGAAAGCTCCAAATGTATTCCCATCAAGTTGCAACCAATCGAGCAACAACCCGCAATATAGCGAGATGTTGCTCGATTGGTTGCTAAAGCAATTCGAGAAAGATAAAAGATTCTTCGAAAAGGCACGTTTAGAGCAATTTCACATCAAGCAAAGATTTGACGATGTTCAGATCGATAGCGATTAAGAAGATTCCAAATACCGTCGACTCCCGACGCTAGAACTGCAAACTTCCTGAACCTCTGAGTACCTGATATCTTTCGTTTACCAACTCCCCAGGATTGCGAATTGCGTTCCAAGTTTCGCCAGATTTCGAACCTTTAGGGATTTCACAAATAAAGAATTTAAAGAAAGATATTTAAATAGGTCGCCCCTGTTGATAACCGGGTAAAAAGATCCGCATCGGCGTCTCAATGTTACCCCTTTCGAATGCCTGTAGTGCCGCTATGATTTGAATGCCATTAACCTAAAAGTCATGTCCAATCACATCAAATCGATCCTCGCTAACAATTTAATTCGGAGACCGCATTCCCAATGGTGGGGATTCGTTTGGCGGGGCCTTGTCGTCTCGCCGTCGGCGCGGCACTACCATGCGATGGGCCGATCAGTGTGGCTTTTCCTATACCTGATCATCCACGCCAATAGACGAACCGGAACCCTTTACCGCCGCGTCGGCACGATCGCGAAGGATACCGGAATGTCGAAACGCACCGTTCAGATTTGGCTCAAGACACTTCGCGACAACGACTATATCGTTACCGAACGAACCGGCCGATCACTCATCATTCATATCACGAAGTGGCGGCCGATCAACAACCGACCGGGTCCGCCGCCGATAGCCTTGGGCCCGTCCGTAACGAGTCAAAACCACCCGTCTTAATATTGACCCTTTTCCTAACTCTACGGCCAAGCTAGGATTTGAGGGTAAAACAAAATCATTAACTCCACACACCTTGCCAGAGATCGAACCAAACACCTCCAGCGAGGTCACTGTCTTCGCACAGACCAGTTTCCGAAACGAGTTGAAGCCGTTTGGGATCCGTCAGACTGACCGCCGGGCCCACATGTATCTGCTCGGTAAGACAGGTACGGGCAAGTCCACTCTGCTTGAAACGCTCATGCTCGATGACATTCGCAAAGGTAAAGGCATGGCTTTGTTGGATCCGCATGGCGATCTCGTGCAGCGTGTACGTGCACTCATCCCGGACGAGCGACAGGCTGACGTGATCGATTTCGATCTCACGCGTGCGGATCAGCCCTACGGATTTAACCCGCTCGCAAACGTCGCGGTCGACAAAAGGCCGCTTGCGTGTTCGGGCCTGATACAAGTTTTCAAACACCTTTGGAACGATTCGTGGGGGCCGCGGCTCGAACACATCTTGCGTAACTGTTTGCTTGCGCTGCTCGATTATCCATCGGCCGACTTGTCCGACATCTCGAAAATTCTTTCCGACAAAGGGTTCCGAAATAAGGTCATGACGTTTGTACAAAATGACAAGGTGAAAGAGTACTGGACGGACGAATACGACAAGTATCCGGAGCGCTTTCGGGTTGAAGCTATAAGCCCTATCCAAAACAAAGTCGGAGCATTCCTAAGCCATCCGCTGCTTCGCAAGATCCTCACCGATCCGTCAGAGAAGCTCAGTCTGCGCCGCATTATGGACTCTGGGAAGATCCTTCTCGTAAACCTGGCCAAAGGCAGTATCGGCGAAGACACCGCAAATCTTCTTGGTTCACTGCTTATCTCGCGATTTGATCTGGCCGCGTTGAGCCGGGCGGATATTCCGGAGAGCGAGCGGCGAGACTTTACCTTATACCTGGATGAGTTTCACAACTTCACGACCCAAAGCCTTATCTTCATGCTCTCCGAGCTGCGTAAGTACAGGTTGTCACTCGTGCTTGCTCAGCAGTACCTGACCCAGATCGAACTGCCCATCCGCGACGCGATCCTGGGGAACATTGGGACGATCGTCATCTTTCGCATCGGGGCAAATGATGCCGATACGCTCGCCATGGAGTTTGCTCCGGAGATCAAGGTCTCAGACTTTACGAACCTTCCGAACTACCATATCTATCTCAAGTTGATGATGGACGGGCAAGTCTCGCCACCGTTTAGCGCCGTGACTCTCCCGCCTTCGCCCTAGATATACACCTCTTGTCCGATTCTTTGTTGGCTACATTGCACCTTATATTACGCCAGAGCGAGTACAGGAGTCCGATTGGGTTCGCATCCTAGTTGCGAAAGATGCAATCAGCACCGGCTGGGACTGTCCTCGGGCGGAGGTAATGGTTTCGTTCAGAGCCGCAACCGACAAGACGCATATCACCCAGCTTTTGGGACGGATGGTACGGTCACCTTTAGCTCGCCGCATTCCAGGTAACGAGCGGTTGAACGCTGTGGACTGTCTCCTACCTCATTTTGATAAAACATCCGTTCAAGCTGTCGTTAAGTCGCTCATGTCGGGCGGCGACTCTGGCGAAGAACTCCCCGGTCGGCGCGTTTTGATCAATCCCCTCGAAATGAGGCCCAACACGACACTTCCGGAGACCGTTTGGGACAAATTGCTTTCTATTCCATCGGAAGCCTTGCCAAAACGACAGGCGCGGCCAATCAAGCGCTTGACGGCACTTGCTCATGAACTAGCCGCCGATGGCCTTCTTGCCGATGCCGGGAAAATTGCACATCGTGAAATGCACAAATCCTTGGATGCTGCACAAGTTCGATACGCTGATGAAATCACTAAAGCGCGTGAGTCCGTTCTCACTGCTGAAGGGCTAACCGTGATGGCTAATGTTGAAACTAGGGAAATGACGTTCGATGATTTCATTGAGGTGGCCGATTATGCCGTTATTGAAGATGCTTACAAACGGTCCGGTCGAGTGGTCACTGCCGATTTGGCTCGTACTTACAGCGAGCATCTGGCGAGAAATGCCTCGGAAAGTGGAGATCTGGAAGATGCATTGATCGAGGCACACACTGTGGTTGCATCAATCGGTCTTGTCGCTGAAATCAGGAGCTATTTAGAAAAAGAAGCCCAGTGGCTATCAACTCAATGGTTGACTGAGTATCGCATTGCGATCAAGAATAAGCGATGAAAGGCAGGATGTATATCGCGAAATCAGAGAGATGAGCGCTCATCCGCTCGATGTAGATTTGGCACGGCCCACGTCGCGGCTGCAACCGTCCACTATCCGCGAGGGCGACGGTACCGAGGTTGCTCTATCTCAGTACGAAAAGCACTTGCTTTGTGACAAAGACGGTTTGTACCCTGACGAGTTTAATGCCTGGGAGAGACCTGTGCTTCGCAGCGAGTTGAATCGTAGCGAGACTGTTGCTTGGTATCGTAATCCAGATCGGCCTAGTCAAGATTCACTGGGAATAACCTATTGGGATGACAATGAAATAAGAATCGTCCGCCCGGATTTTATCTTCTTTGCAAACGACGAATCGGGAAAAATCGTCGCTGACATCGTAGACCCTCACAGTTTCCATCTTGCAGACGCCCTCCCTAAATTAAAAGGATTGGCTAATTATGCTGCAGCCAAGGGCGGCGTTTTCCGGCGAATTGATGCTGTAGCAGTATTGAACGATCACATCTGCAAAGTTTTGGACTTGAAGGAAGAACGAGTCAGGGATGCGATATTTTCTGCAACAAGCGCCCAGTCGTTATATGAAAGCCCGATTGCTGAGGACTACGTCCTAGATGGCGGATGTTGATGTGCTCGCGGATGACAAGTCCCACAAAAATTCGTTGGAAATGGGCAATTGTTTGTTAAACTATTTAGTAATGAGAACTGCCACAAAGAAAATTTCAATACCGCGAACGCTTGAGCTTCGGGACCAGCTAAAATCAATTGTCGAACTGGAAATTGGCCGCTTACCCGAATTGCACGGCCTAAAGGATAAAGAACGGCTCGACGTGATCCTGAAGCTGATGCCGCTTGTTTTGCCTAAGGCAAAACCGGTGCATCATGCAGCCAACGAACCTTCTGACTGGAGTTCGTTGGGTTGATATAATTCGAACATTCCCAACCTATTTAGGTTTGAAAATATTTCACGATGCCAAAGTTTCCGACCTTTCCCGACTGCTTTGATGAAGTGAAGACCGTAACGATCGGCGGACTGAAAAGCTTGGGATATATGCGGCCTGGAGCAATATTTCGCGGCACCTACTGTTGGAAACGCGGCGAAAAGCCTTCCGGTTGGATCGAAGTAATGGTGAACGTGCCAGAGCGGTTTGTGCAGCTCGATTATCGTGCGAACGACAAACCGATTACCTACCGCGTGAGCCTAGAAAGACTACCGGCTCACTTCGGCGGACTCAATTGGTATTTCATATGTCCGGTTACGGGCAAGCGATGCCGGAATCTTTACGGGATAGGCGAATATTTCCTTTCCCGTTTTGCGTATCCTTCGGCGATGTATACCTCGCAAACCGAGAGCAAACGTACACGCGAACTGTCTAAGGCCTTCAAGTGCATTGATCTTCAGAGCGATTTCCTAGAGAAGCGTCACGCTCGAACGACTTACAAAGGAAAGCTAACCAAGCGCTATCGCCGGATAATCGACCGCGAAGAAAGGAACTGGAACCCGGAAACCCTCCAGCGGTTTCTCCATCGTTAATGGCCTTAAGCCTTTTTAGTGCGAGCTTGTACAAACCGACGAGAAAAAACACACCTCATCAACGACTTGGAAGGTTTTCAAAGAACGCCGCGTATCGATAGGCGATCTTCTCTCCAGGCCGCGTGAAGCGGTACGCTTTCTCGCGGTGGGATTGGTCGCTGATCTCACTCGAAGACAACGTTCCGTAGTTATCCAACACCCAGTCTATCGTTGCTATCTCGTCTGCCGCCAGGTCCGGAACTTTTACTTCAATCGAATCCACCGAAAATTTTCTTGTCAACGCCATCGGCGAAGACGCTGCGGGGCGCATTCTGATTAGCGACGGCGGCGCGTTATACGTTCAGGAAAAAAATCAATTCGTGCCGTTTGAACGCGAGAAAATTTCCACGATTGGTTACATTTTTGCGATTCACGCCGACCGCGAAAACGCGCTCTGGACAGGCGGCGACGGTGGTTTGAGGCGTTTCAAAGACGGCGTTCTGACCAGTTTTATAACTGCCGACGGGCTTGCCGGAAACGACGTGAAAGTCATCATCGAAGCACGGGCGGGCGGACTGTGGATTGGAACTTACGACGGTTTGTCTCACTTTGAAAACGGGTAATTTACAAGCTGGCGGGAAACGGATGGCTTGCCGAGCCGTACCGTGCGCTCGCTCTATGAGGACAAGGACGGAACGCTCTGGATCGGCAGTTACGACGGCGGGCTTGCCAGATTTAAGGACGGAAAATTCACCCGCTACAACACGAAAACGGGTTTGCCTAACGACGGCGCGTTTCAGATTTTAGAAGACGACAGCCGCAATTTTTGGATTTCGTCGAATCGCGGAATTTACCGCGTAAGTCGTGACGAATTAAACGAATTTGCCGACGGGCGACGCGGACGCGTGACGGCGATTGCCTACGGTAAATCCGACGGAATGCTTAACGCCGAAGCCAACGGCGGACGCTCGCCCGCCGGAATCCGCGCGCGCGACGGACGGCTCTGGTTTCCGACGCAGGACGGCGTGGCGGTGTTTGATCCGCGCGAAATCAAGGCTAATTCGCAGCCGCCGCCGGTCGTCATCGAAAGCGTCAAAATTGACAATAATGATTCGGAATTTGATGAAGAAAAATCGAAAATTCAAATCGAGCCTTCACAGCAAAATTTTGAGATAGGTTACACCGCGCTATCGTTTATCAATTCGGAAAATCTGCAATTCAAATACAAACTCGAAGGACTCGACGACGATTGGATTGATGCCGGAACGCGGCGGCTAGCGTATTTTTCGCACGTTCCGCCGGGAAGTTATACTTTTCGCGTGATTGCCGCCAACAGCGACGGCGTTTGGAACGAAGAGGGCGCGACGCTGAGAATCGTCATATTGCCTCCGTTTTATCGTACCTGGTGGCTTTTGATGCTGGCGGTTTTTATAATAAGCGCGGCGGCATTTTTGCTTTTCCGGCGGCGTGACGCGCAAATTAAATTAAAACATACTCAGGAACTCGCTTTTTCGCGCCGTCTGATTGATTCACAGGAACAGGAGCGCAAACGGTTTGCCGCCGAAATGCACGACGGACTCGGACAATCACTGGTGATTATCAAAAACCGCGCGGGTTTGAGTTTGAGACAATCCGACCAAAAAGAAGCGATGCTCGACCATCTGGAAAATATTTCCGCGACGGCTTCACACGCCATTCAGGAAGCCAAGGAAATCGCTTTTAATCTGCGCCCGCATTTGCTCGACCGGCTGGGTTTGACGAAAACCATCGAATCAATGCTCGGCAAGGTTTTCAGCGCGAGCGGCATCGAATTCGAAGCGGAGATTGATGAGATTGACGATGTTCTGGAAAAAGACTCGGAAATTTTGCTGTATCGCATCGTACAGGAATGCGCCAATAATATCGTCAAACATTCAAACGCCGAAAAAGCCGTTCTGAGAATTGAACGCGACGAATCAACTTTAACGGTCAAAATTTCCGATAACGGACGCGGATTCGATGCGTCAGCAACTGACAGCGATCTTTCAAAACGCAGCTTTGGCTTAGTCGGAATCAGCGAAAGAACGCGTCTGCTCGGCGGAAAATTAAGCATCGAATCGAACCCTGGAAACGGCACGAATGTTACAATTATTATTGATTTTTCCGATAGAAAAATATGAAACAAGAAATTCGCCTCATCATCGCCGACGATCATCCGATTATGCGGCAGGGTTTGAAGCAAATTATCGAAATCGAGCCGAATTTGAAAGTCGTCGGCGAAGCCGGAAACGGCAGCGATGCGCTGGCAATGATCGAAGAATTAAAGCCGGACGCGGCGATTCTCGATGTTGATATGCCGCACCAGGACGGTTTTCAGGTGGCGCGAGCCTTATTTGCCAAGAAAAATCCGGTGGCGATCATTTTTCTGACCATTCACAGCGAAGAACAGATGTTTCACGCCGCGCTCGATCTCGGCGCGAAAGGCTATGTTCTCAAAGACAGCGCAATTGACGACATTGTGACGGCGATCAACGAAGCCGTCGCCGGACGCGCCTTTACCAGTCTGCCGATGACGACTTATTTCACCAGACGGCAAAATTACAATGCAGTTCCCGACGAACAGCAGCTCGGACTTCGCCAGCTCACGCCGACCGAATACCGCATCCTGAAACTGCTTGCCGATTACAAAACCAATAAAGACATCGCCGAAGAATTATCCGTCAGCCCGCGAACCGTTGAAACTCACCGCGCCCGCATCTGCCAGAAACTAAATCTGCAAGGCTCACACGCCCTGATGAAATTTGCCGTGCAGTATAAATCGCTTCTTTAGAGAGATTCATCCGCCTGCCGTTAATCTTTATCTTTTCACAGTCTTCGTCTCTCCATTTCCCGCTTTTCTTAATCTCCTTCTCGTAAATTGCGGAAAAGTAAGTAGAAATTACGTAGTTCTACATACAAAAATTACGTAGTTATCGGTCTTACAACCGCTCGCCGAAGTGCCTATCATTGTCCTGCATTCTAAATAAATCTAAATGACAACCGTAGTTTTAATTATTGACGACAGTCAGCCGATGCGCGAGCTGATTAAAATGACGCTCCAAGGCGTCGCTGAAATCGTCGGCGAATGCGCGGACGGCAGCGAGGCTCTCGCCGCATACGAGCGGCTGCGACCCGATTGGATTTTGATGGATATCGAGATGAAAAATGTTGACGGCATCACGGCGACCAGTCAGATCACGACAGCTTACCCGGAGGCGCGAATAATGATCGTGACCGACTACAACGACGATAGTTTGCGGCGGGCGGCGTTTAATGCCGGTGCCAGCCAATATGTCGTCAAGGAAAATTTACTGGATATTTTGGAGATTCTGTCCGAAGCATAAAGCACGAACCGGCAGTTCAGAAGAAAAACAAGGAAACGCACGATGAATTATCAAAGGAGAAAAGACATGTTGAAACTCAAAAATTACGCGATGATATTAGCACTTATAATTGGTTTACTGGCACTCGGCAATCAAACAGTGCGGGCGGAATCACTGTTGGACACATTGGGCAGCCTGTTCAACTCTTTCACCGCGACAAATAATGCGGCGGTCAGCGGGGCTTGCACGACGAATCCGGTGGTTTACAACAGCTTTGACGGACGCGACGGATCACTGCGGCTGGCGGTGCGCGATGCCTGTGCGGGCAGCACGATTACTTTTGATGATAATTTGAAAGGGACGACAATACCGCTTGAAAACGGTCAAATTACGATTGACAAGAATCTAACCATACAGGGTCCGGGCGCGAATGAATTGATTATTCAGAATAACACCGGTCGGCGTCCGGAAAATCGTTTTTTTCTGATTAATTCAGGCGTAACGGCAGCTATTTCCGGACTGACTATTTCCGGCTCTAATAATGATACCAGCGGTGGCGGTATCTTAAATTCCGGCAATTTAACAATAACTAACTTAAACATTTTGAATAATTCAACTCGGGGTAACGGGGGCGGCATATTTAGTAATTCCGGCAGTCTAAAGATTATTAACTCGACTATCTCAAAAAATCATACTTCCTTCGATTCCTTAGGCGGAAGGGGCGGCGGTTTGTGGCTCGTAAATACCAATACGATGCTCATAAACACAACCATATCTAACAACGAAGCTTTTGGGGGAGAAGGGGGCGGAATTTATAATAAGGGCGGAGTTCTAACAATCACGAGTTCCACCATAGCAACCAATAATACAGTTACTTCAAGTGGTGGAACTAGTTTCGGAGGCGGCATTTATGCCGAATCCGGCTCTGTCTCTATTCACAATTCCATCATCGCAGCAAATCGTGGTGTGGGAGGAGATTTTGGGGGCACAATAACATCGCAGGGCTACAATCTGATCGGTAAAGTTCCTTCTGCTGGATTCGGAATATTGACAGGCGATATGACCGGCAATATCGTCGGCACAGATGCCAATCCGGTGAGCGCCCGGTTTGCACCACTCACCTTTTACGGCGGTCAAACTCTGACGAAATCTCTGCTTTCCAATTCGCCCGCCGTCAACGCCGGCGATCCGAACGTTTCAACGCCGGATCAGCGCGGCGCGGCGCGCGTCGGCAGACCGGACATCGGCGCGTTCGAACTGAACAATTCGCAGAACGGCGGCAATTTCGTCGCGGTTCTGCCGGACGGAATCATTGGAAATCCATATGAATTTATGCTTTTCGATCCTTACCCGCTTAACGACGTGGATAGAGACAGCCCTCCTTTTCCGGATGACTATGCTTTTACCTTCGAGTTGACGGGCGGCGCAATGCCCGACGGCATTACGCTGAAGGTCACAGATCGGACTAATCAGAGGAGGGGTTTTCTCTCAATCAAGGGTGAAACCACTATGAGCGGCAACTTTAACTTCTCGATTACAACAGCGAAAAATGAGAGTTCCGCTGTCACAGATTATTCGCTCAGGATCTTAGTTCCGCCGCCGCCGCCGGTGGAGTGTGTCGTCAATCCGGTCGTAGTTAACAGTTTAAACGACAATGCGGGTTCGCTCCGGCTGGCGGCACGCGATGCCTGCCCGGGCAGCACGATCACTTTCAGCAATAATTTAAGAGGAGTCATACTCCTAACGACACCCATCACGATTGACAACAATCTGACGATCAAGGGACCGGGCGCGAACGAATTAACGCTTCAAAAAGCGATTACGCTTGAAGGAGAACCTCAACCTCCATCGAGTCATCGGATGTTTTATACGGGTTCAGGAGTGACAATTTCGGGACTAACTATTTCCGGCGCAAATATGTCCAATGGTACTATTGATTTCGTCGCCATTCAAAATTTTGGAGATTTGACCATCTCTGACTCGAGCATCATAAATCATAAAGCCGGCGGAGCAATTGTTAGTAACGGCAATTTAACTGTCAACAATTCGACCATCTCTAATAATAGTGGAATCGGTATTACTCATTTTGGCGGCACCCTGACCGTCAATAACTCGATCATCACAAAAAATACTTCTCCTCGCGGCGGCGGTATCAGCATCAAATCCGGCAATCTGATCATCAACAATTCGACCGTTTCAAACAATCGAGCTGCTGATAGCGGCGGCGGTATTTACTTTAGTGCAGTTTCTGGCAATACCGCGACGATAACAAATACGACCATCTCATATAATCAATCATTTGGAGACTCATCGTCCTCCGGCGGCGGCGGCGGCGGCATTTACCAAAGAGGTGGTGTATTGAGCGTCACAAACTCAACCGTCGTAAATAATGTATCGGGGGCTCTCAGTTCCGCGGTCTTTAACAATCTCGGCGGCGGAATTTATAACGATATTTTTAGCGGCAACGGCACGACTTATATGCGTAATTCCATTGTTGCCGGAAATCTTAGACGAGCATTTAGTTCAGGTGGTTTCGCCAGTGATTCTAAAAATGATTTCTACGGCAGATTGACCTCGCAGGGTTACAATCTGATCGGCACTAATAAAAACACAACGATTACGGGCGATACGACCGGCAATATCGTCGGCACAGATGCCAATCCGGTCAATCCTCAAATCGCGCCGCTCGGCTTCTACGGCGGTCCGACTCTGACGCACGCGCTGTTTTCCAATTCGCCCGCCGTCAACGCCGGCGATCCGACCGTTTCGACGCCGGATCAGCGCGGCGCGGCACGCGTCGGCAGACCGGACATCGGCGCGTTTGAGGTCAACAACCAGGCGAACGGCGGCAATTTCGTTGCCGTTCTACCGGACGGGCTTATCAATATTCCATACGCTTACACGCTCGTTCCGGATCGCGGCGTGCCTACCTACACTTTGACGGGCGGCACGCTGCCAACCGGCGTCTCGCTCGTAACCGACGGCGCGAACGTTTCGATCAAAGGCACGACGAATCTGGAAGGCATCTCTTTGATTTTTCCTTAACGGCAACGGACGGCGGCAGTTCAACGGTGACCAATTACCGCATTAGTTTCGCTCAATCCGGAGTGACGCCGACTCCAACACCGACACCGACGGCTACGCCAACGCCGACTCCAACTCCTACCACTAACAATGGCTTTTTCGAGTTTGCCGACTGCAACTCCATCTCCGGTTGGGCATGGGATGAGCAGCAGCCGAATACGCCTGTTGACGTGAGCATTTATGCTGATGACAATTTAGTAGCGACCGTCTCAGCCGACCAATTCCGGCAAGATCTACTCGATGCCGGCATCGGCAATGGTGTGCATGGCTTTAGCCTGGCAACACCGGCGATCTTGAAAGACGGACAGCCGCACCAGATTCGGGTGCAGATTGCTTCCACGGCTTCCGAAATCAACAATTCGCCAAGATTCATTACCTGCTCGTCTCCGACTCCGACTCCAACGCCGACTGTCACGCCAACGCCGACAGTCACGCCGACTCCAACGCCGACTCCAACGCCTGCCCCATTCAATGGCTTTTTCGAGTTTGCCGACTGCAGTTCCATCTCGGGTTGGGCATGGGATCAGCAGCAGCCGAATACGCCTATTAACGTGAACATTTACGCTGATGGCAACTTAGTGGCGACCGTCTCAGCCGACCAATTCCGGCAAGATCTACTCGATGCCGGCATCGGCAATGGTGTGCATGGCTTTAGCCTGGCAACACCGGCGATCTTGAAAGACGGACAGCCGCACCAGATTCGGGTGCAGATTGCTTCCACGGCTTCCGAAATCAACAATTCGCCAAGATCATTACCTGCTTGGCTCCGCCACCGCAGCCGACCGTTACGCCGATCTGCAATGGCACCGTGTCATCGGTCAATGTCAGTTGGTCGGAAGCCGGGCGCGGTGCGCAAGGCTATTCTGTTGATATTTCCGCCTCGCCCGACTTCAGCCAATTTGTCAATAAGTTTGTCCCGTCAGGCACGACCTCAACGACTTTCGGTTCGGAAGCCAACTTGCAAGGCGGCACTACTTACTATGTGCGCGTCTATTACGGTGTGACACAGGAACATTCACCGACAGCAAACTTTACGGCAAATACCTGTAGTCATTCGATAGCAGGAGCGGTCAGTTATGGAATTGCCAATCCCGGTCAAACGGAATCATTTGTTTCGGGAGTTAATTTGACTCTCACCGGGACAGCCAATGCGACAGTTGCCAGCAACAGTTCCGGCAGTTATCAATTTTTAAACCTGCCGGGCGGCAATTACACCGTCACGCCATCGAAAACCGGCGATGTCACCGGCATCAATTCGCTGGACGCAACGCGCATTCAGCAGCATCTGGTCGGATTGACGACTTTGACGGCGAATCAACTGATCGCAGCCGACACCGACGGCAGCGGTACGGTCAATTCGCTCGATGCGACGCGCATTCAGCAAAGAGCGGTCGGCATACAGACGCAGAACACCATTGGGCAATGGAAGTTTGTCCCGGGCAGCCGGCAATACAATGCGCTCGGCAGCAATCAAACCGGACAGAATTACCAGGCGGTGCTTGTCGGCGAAGTGTCGGGCAACTGGGCGACGGCGGCATCTTTCACCGAGAACTCACTAAATGTGGAAGATGAAAATGAAGTTCTTCCCGAAACCGACAACCAAACAGCTGAAAGATTCACAGACAATCTTTTTGGAGGAATCACCGAACATCTGAGTCCATCGACTGATTCATTGTCATACAAATCGTCAGCGGAATTAGGCAACCCGGTAATTCAAGTGTCATTGCCAACCAACGCGACGCGCTCAAGCGGTTCAACTGTGACGATTCCGATTACCATCGGCGTGATTCCCGCCGGTTCACCGATCGAATCATTTGATTTCTCTGTGTTCTATAATCCGGCTGTCCTGCAGCCCGCTGCGACTGCCGGCAGTAATACGGGAACACTGAGCGCCAATTGTTTGGTGCTGCCGAATTCTCCGGTCTCCGGCAGAGTGGTCGTGTCGGGCGCCTGCGCACAAGCCGTGACGACCGGATCGGGCGTGCTTTATAACCTGACCTTCAACGTCATCGGCTCGGCTAATCAAGCATCGAGTTTGTCATTTACCAACCCGGCGAACAATACCAATACTTTTCAATTCAACAACGGCACGCCGACAGTGACGACGACCAATGGTCAATTCACCGTTCTTACCCCGACGGCAGCCGAGGTGAGCATCGGCGGACGATTTATAACCGCTGCGGGCAGAGGCATTCGCAACGTGCGAATTACTTTGACCGATTCAAGCGGCGCGACGAGAACCGCTATCTCAACGACGTTTGGTTATTACCGCTTTGATAATGTGCGGGCGGGTGAAACATACATCATTACCGCAACGGGCAAGCAATACGAGTTCAGTCCGCCGACGCAGGTAATAAATGTCAATGAAGATACGGTTGATATTAGTTTCACGGCTAATCCCAGATAGAGGTTTGCGGAGACGGAAAAGGAAAAAGAATCGGATGCAGATTGGCAATAGCTTCTGCATCCGATTCTTTTTCCCTAATTATTGAAAGTCAAAGTTTTACAATTTACAAATAAGTATGGCCATTGTTTCAAGAATGACACAAGGCTTAAAAATTCGGCCTGTCGGCTAAGAAGGGGCGGATATCCGATCGAGCTTCCAGTCGATTTGGGTTCTTGGTTTTTCAGGAGGGTCACACCGATTCAAACCGGTTTGATCAAAAGCCCACTTCATTATCACAGAGCATTCTGGTGTGAGAACACGGGCACCTTGGCCGTAGACATTTTATTTCGACACGACTCTCACATTCTTGCCACCAAGTTTGAGTTTTCAAACTGTCTCAAATTCAGCGGGACTTTTGTAGCCAAAAGCCAGATGTTTTCTGATTTGGTTAAAGTAACCATCGATGTAGTCGAAGATTTCGCTTCTTGCATTTTAGAGAGAAGGAAACGAGCCCACGTATCAGATAGATGAACTAAACGGTAAGTCGTGATCGGTCGGATGTGCAACTTTACTTTTTTCAAAATTGTGTGCTAATATTGTTTTGCATTGTTGTGAAACATTTGTCAGGTCTCCTGCATGTCTCACCCACCTTTAGTAGCACATCACATCACTACAGCAAACTAGCCACATTATGAACTACGTTGATCCCACGCTCCGCTCCTCACTCTTATTGTCTTTTCGTTTCCAGTCATTTATCTGTGGACTGGCGGTATTACTCTTAGCGATACTCATGTTTTTGCAGGCAGGCGGGCGCGTAGCGAAAGCGTACGAAGTTCATGCCGGTAACTCAATCAGCAATGTAGCGCCAACCATGACGGTCACTCCCTTGACTTGGAATATAATCGGCCTCGACAGCAACACCCCGCTTACCGGGCCTAACCTGTTCCCGGTCGGGGCTCGGGTTTGTAACACCGGCGTGACGGGATTTGGCAATGTGACGGCGGTCTTCGCATGGGATTCGGCCAATCCCAATATCAATTTGCGGACTGGCTCATTGAATCCGATCACTCTTGGTTCGATCGCGGCCGGCATTTGTGTCGACGCATATTTCGAGGTAGAGGTCAACAAAACAGCCGTGGCCTTTAATACGACTCGCCGCTACCACATCACGGCGAGCGATTCAGTCTCTCTCGAGACCGGCAGCACGCCCCAGCCGCGCGAGCTTTACGTAGAGCGGCTGATCTCGCAGAACCGCAACGGTGTTGACTCCATAAAACTGAACGGCACCGCTATACCGGCGGGCGGGGCGATGACGCTGGTGGTTGGCAACACATACAACATTGAATTGGCTGGACACACGGCGACACAGGGATACAACCAGCTAGAGGGGTTTATTAACTTTCCGAACACGATTTTCCAGACGCTTGCCGTCAGCACCACTTACACGGCCGAAACCTCGCCTTACGTCACTTCCCCAAGCGATAAGCTTTATGCGAATGCCTGTCTCTGGGACGATGATCCCAGCAGTCCAAACTACCGCTCCTGCATCGGCGGAGACGCGAAGGCCGGCGGCACCGTGATCACAACCTACACGGTCAGGATCGTCAGCGGCGGCGGTACCAGCCAAACCCTCAGCAGCCTGCTCTACGATTTCTCGGGCAGCAGTTTTCACTATAATTCCGACTATTCGGTCGGCTTCCGAACAGCGAACATTGTCGACCCGTCATCGGTTACGATGTCGAAAACATTTACCCCGCGGGCGATCTCGCCCGGCGGCACTTCGGCAATGACCTTGAAGTTGTCGAACCCGACGACCGAAACATTTACCGGAGCCAACTTTACCGACACCTTTCCGGCCGGCATGCAGGTCGCCGCGACGCCCGGTGTTACTTATAGCGGCTGCGGCCCAGGTGCGTTTTCACCGGTACCGTTGGCCGGTGCCACCTCTCTCTCGTTCGCTAACGGCACGCTTGCCGCGAACAGCAGCTGCACGATCACCGTCAACGTCACTGCACCCGCCGGCACGTACCTCAACACGACAGGCCACCTTTTTATCAACACGTCGCTGGATACAGGTAGTTTTGGTCAGGACACGCTGACTTCATCCGCCGCTGCACCGTGTACGCCGGGGCAAACACTGGCGACATGGAGCATGCCGGTGACGGGACAAGGAAGCGGCGGACCTCCGCCGCCATTCACTACGAAGGCGGCGCTCGTTACATCGGCCACGGCGGCCACAAGTGCCGGCATGTCGAATACTATCACCGGCGCGCAAGGCAATCCCGTGAATGCATGGTCTGGAACCGGGTTTGCCAAATTAGGACCTGTGACAGGCGATACGGCCCCATATTTTCAGTTTGCCGTCGACACCAGCAAATACTCCGGGGTCGGAATTTCCCTGGATTATAAGAGGGACACAAACTGGGGCGGCGGGGGCAGCAGTACGCCGACACTGTATGTGTATTCGAGTACAACCGGAGTGAACGGCTCATATAGCCTTATAGCGACCACGACCAGTTTAACCGACGTCTGGCAATCAATGGCAAATACGCCCGCGGCGGCAACAGGGTCCGGCACGACTTTCTTTAGAATCAATGGTATTGGTGTAAACAGCGTAAGCGCTTCAGAGCTTTTTATAGATAATATTGCCTTTACGGGCTGCGGACTGCCGACGCCCGCGCCCACGATCGCTAAATCGTTCTCACCGAAACCGATCGTTAAGGGTGCTACTACCACGCTGTCGTTTACCATTAACAACACGGCAGCGGGCAATCGGCCGCTGACCGGTGTAGCCTTCTCGGATGTAATGCCCGCGGGCCTTTCCATCGGCAGCTCTTCCACGGCGCAATGTGCCGGCACGCTGACTACTACGGCCGCGACCAGAACGATCGCATTGACAGGCGGACAGCTTGCCGCCGGCGGCAGTTGTACTTTCAATGTAACGGTTACGGGTACCACCGCGGGGCAATACGACAACGTGACCGGGTATATCTCATCCACCGAGAGCGGCACATCAACCAACTATGCCACCGACTCACTGACCGTCATCGCTCCGCCTGTACTTGCCAAGGCATTCGCTCCAACGTCCGTTTTTACCGGTGACACTTCTTCTTTAGCGTTTACGATCACGAACCCGAATCAGCTTACTGCCCTGAGTGGCCTGGCCTTTACCGACACTTTACCACCGGGCATAACCGTAACCAGCACCGGTCCGACGTTAAGGTGCGGTGGTTCACTGACAACGACAGCGCCGGGAACGATTTCCTTCGGCGGAGGGTCACTCGCGGCGAATACCGCTTGTACCTTCAGCGTTACGGTCACCGGCACGACCAGCGGTTCCCGCGTCAACACTACCAGTGCGGTTACATCCGCGGAGGGTGGAACCGGGAATGTGGCGACCGCCACGCTTGTTGTTAACAACAAGGCCGCGGTCATAGATTTGAACAAACAGGTCTCATCCGACGGCATCACCTGGTTCCGGTTTGTCGGTGTTCCTGTGGGTGGCAATGTCTATTATAGATTCACGGTTTACAACGGTGGAGATGTTCCGCTGACGGGTATCAGCGTTAGTGATCCAACCCTGGCTGCTACATCCGCGGATCCCGCAACCTGTGTATGGGCGTCACCGCTCGCGCCGGGCGATACAAACTTTTGCGTGAAGGGGCCGATTTTGGCCGTTTCGGGTTCGCATCGGAATACGGCCACTGCCGCCGGTAATCATGCAACGGGCAGTACGACATCATCGCCTTCTACGGCGACTTACGCGACAACCGGATTGTCTATTGTCAAGGATGCTTTGCAGTCATACTTCACGACGGCCGGGGATGTATTGAACTACAGCTATCTCGTTACCAACAGCGGATTTGCTCCACTGCTCGGTCCGGTGACCGTCGCGGACGATAAATCGGCTGACGAAACCTGTCCGTCTGTGACTACAGTCGGGGACTTTGACGGTTATCTGGATCCGGGTGAAAGCATCACCTGCACAGCCACCTATTTGGTTCAGCCTGCCGATGTAACGGCGGGATATGTGACCAACCTGGCGTCCGCCACCGCAAGCGGCACAACGTCGAACGTCGCCAGTAAAACGGTTAATGTAGTAGCAGACCTGTCGATAACCAAATCGAGCGCTCCAAAGCCATATGTTGCGGGGTCCGTAATGACATACACGATCGTTGTGACGAATAGCGGGCCAGGCGCTGTAACCGGTGCCCAGGTGGCTGATACATTGCCGGCGGCCCTTTCGGCCTTTACCTGGACGTGTACAGCGGCCGGTGAAGGAGCTTCGTGCGGGAGCCCCGGCGGTACAGGTGATATCAATGCCTTAGTGAATCTGCCCGCGGGCACCTACGCCACCTTCTCGGTGACGGGGACGGTACCGGCCGGAACCATAGGCTCTCTGATCAACACGGCCACAGTGACCCCGCCGGCCGGGATAACCGACCGGGTGCCCGGCAACAACACGGCCACAGATGTCAATCCGATCGGTTTGGAGGCAAATCTGGGAATCACCAAGACCAGCGCGCCCAAGCCATATGTTGCGGGTGCGGTAATGACATACACGATCGTAGTGACAAACAGCGGGCCGAGTGCCGCGACCGGTGCACGGGTGCAGGATGTCCTGCCGGCCGAGCTCTCGGGCTTTGGCTGGACGTGCGCGGCGGGGGCCGGGGCTTCCTGCGGAAGCGCGAGCGGGTCGGGCGATATCGACGCACTGGTGACGCTGGGAGTGAGCACCCAGGTAACCTTTACGGTAACCGGAACTGTGCCGCCGGGAACCGTAGGCGCTTTGACCAACACCGCCACGGTGACACCCCCGGTCGGGACAACCGACCCGGTGTCCAGCAACAACAGGGCTACTGATGTAAACCCGACCACAGTGACCGCGGCGGGCGTTTTGCTATCGGGCCGCGTAATGACGCTGAATGGCTACGGCCTGCGAAATGCCGTTGTCACATTGGCGGACGCCGACGGCCTTTTGCGAAAGACTTTGACATCGTCATTTGGTTATTATCGATTTGACAACGTGGAGGCAGGTGAAACCTATGTGGTTAGTGTTTCGTCAAAACGAGCACATTTTTCGCCGCAGGTTGTGAGCGTTATGGAGGAATTAAGCGGAATTGATTTCATTGCCGAACCGTAGCGTTATCGCCTGTCTCACTGGGTCTTCGCGAACCTACTGAGTTTGAGCGTCTTGCTTTTCACCTTCTCGACGAATGGATTTACAGATCTATTCTTTCCTCAGATGCGAAAATTTATTTCTCTTCGTTGTTACTAATCCGCCGCTCACGTTTATATTTATGGACGACGATTCAGAGGAGAATAACGTGGGCACCGCTGCCGCCAGCTGCAGTAATCATTCTTGAATCTCGTCGAGTTTGCTGTGCTCCCCAGCCGGTAACTGTGGTCAGGCTGCATTTCGGGGGCGTTTCGCGAAGACCTGTTTCTGGAGGCGTTCGAACGTGCCGGATTTTACGGAATCGAGATCGTAAAACGCGACGAAAAGCCGTGGCGTGTAGTTGAGGGAATAGAATTTCGATCTGTAACCATTACTGCTTTTAAGGGGAAGCAGTGAGCGTGTTGGGAACGCAATCAATCAGTGATCTATAAAGGTCCGTGGAAGAAAGTAGTTGACGACGACGGTCACGTTCTTGAACGCGGGCAGCGGATGGCGGTATGCGACAAGACGTTTCAGATTTACGGTAAAGCACCGTATGCCGATCACATCATCGCGATCGAGCCGATTGAAAGTATCGACCTTCGGATGTTGCGGAATTTGACTGCAAACGAACCGCAAAACGACATCCGCGAGAATCGAAAGGCCTGGAATACAACGTCACGGATTTGTCCGGGGTTGAATGCTGCGAACCGGGGAGTGACTGTTGTTAGCAAAATCGTTGTCGGCTAAAGATAAAATTTATGCACTACTACAACGAAGAAGACCTGTCTCGTTTCGGAGATATTGCAAAATACAAACCCGAACTATTTGAGAAATTCATGGCTTGGTACGGGTCTTGTCAGGAAGAAGGCGAACTGACAAAACGTGAAAAGGCGTTGATCGTGCTGGCGGTCGCGGTAACGGTTCAGTGTCCGTACTGCATCGACGCGTTTACCAATTCGTGCTTGGAAAACGGCTCAAATATGGAGCAAATGACCGAATCCATCCATCTCGCATCGGCGATTCGCGGCGGCGCGAGCCTAATTCACGGCATACAATCGCACAATGCCCACGACAAGGTGTCGATGTAAATTAATTAGTTCTTCATTATGCAAGCAGGGGTTCAGATACAAAGAAGGGGTGCAGGTACGTTTCCGCGTTCTCCGATGAGTTTTCAGGAGAAGATAGGGCGGGTCGAACTGCGTTCGCTGTCGGTCGAGACACTTCAGGTCAACGTCGGCAAGCTCTGCAATCAAGCATGCAAGCATTGCCACGTCGATGCGTCGCCGAAGCGGACTGAGATAATGCCGCGTGAAGTGGTCGATGCTTGTTTGGGTGCGCTCCACGAATTCGAAATTCCGACACTCGATATTACCGGCGGAGCGCCGGAGTTAATACCTGACTTTCGATACTTTGTCACAGAAGCGAGGGCGAGCGGAGCGAAACTGATCGTGCGCCACAATCTGACCGTGATGCACGAAAAAGGTCAGGAAGATCTGCCGGAATTCTTCGCCGAAAACCGAGTGGAGTTGGTTTCCTCACTTCCATATTTCAATGCCACTAAGACGGACAGCCAGCGCGGAACGGGCGTTTTCGATAAGAGTGTTGAGGCGCTGAAACGATTGAACGATGTCGGTGTCGGCGTGGAGAGCGGGTTGACGTTGAATCTTGTTTACAATCCCGTTGGTGCTTTTCTGCCGCCCGATCAGGCGTCGATCGAGGCCGATTTCAAGCGCGAATTGATGGCGCGTCACGGCGTTTCATTCAACAATCTTTTTACTATAACCAATATGCCGATAGCGCGTTTTCTCGATTGGCTCCGACGGTCCGGCAACGAAACGCATTATATGTCAAAGCTCGTAAATGCCTTTAATCCGGCGACGGTCGAAGGTCTAATGTGTAGAAATCTTATAAGCGTCGATTGGACCGGTCGCTTGTCTGACTGCGATTTTAATCAGATGCTGGAAATTCCGTTGGCCGACGGTCTGCCGCAAACTATTTTCGATTTCAGTTTGGAAAAGCTGGCCGAGCGACGCATCGTTACGGCCGATCATTGTTTTGGCTGCACGGCCGGTTCGGGTTCGTCTTGCGGCGGTGCCGTTTCAGTTTGATTCGGCGGCACAGGCGATTCCCTCGAACTCGGGAATCGCAGTTTAATCTCCAACTCTGTTTAACTCTGTTCACCTTCCGGCTATCGACAGATCCCCGCAGGCGTATAACGAAACTGCCGTGCGAAATACCGGTTTAAGGTATAAGAGGCTTCTAAAATCAACTCAAGCAGAATCGACTCTAAAAGCCTCAAAATTGAATCGTTTTTGAGATGGCTTCTAATTTTTATTCTTCATCTTTTTATCCATCTTCATGTCCATCATTTTCGCAGGCTGGTCAGGAAAAGCTGTAT
>JBBJOS010000014.1:0-90842 GCA_037723965.1 Pyrinomonadaceae bacterium
GACAGCCTCCCTTACAAGGAGGAAGTTAGGGGTTCGAGTCCCTTCGTGCCCACCAATAAATGAAATTTCAGTTCTCAGATTTGAAATTTCAAATGCGGAGTCGTAGTTCAGTTGGTTAGAACGCCAGCCTGTCACGTTGGAGGTCGCGGGTTCGAGTCCCGTCGGCTCCGCCACAAAATCAAAGCCGTCAGGCATTATCGCTTGACGGCTTTTTTGATTCAGCGAACTTCGAATTTCACATCGTTGCATCCGGTATTCGGCTTTGAACGAAAACGTTTTACAGCACGCTCCATTGTGAAAGAAAAGCCTTGGTTTGCGAATTTAACCCCGGCTGCCAATTCGCTTTGGAACACTGCTTATATTTTGATTATTTTTTTGGGAGACCAATTATGAAACAGACAGTAATTTTGACCCTTACACTTGCCGCCGCAACCGGCATCGCAGGCTGCGGATCGCCGGCAATGAATACGGCGAACAACACAAACACATCGCGGATGAGCAATACCGTGATGAGCACAAATACTAATATTAACGCAATGGCGGCCAACAACAATGCGAATATGGCGTCGGGCAACCCGATGGTGGGCGGAGCTCCAATGCTTGCCACTAAAGACATTATCGACAACGCCGTGAACTCAAAGGACCACACGACGCTGGTCGCCGCGGTCAAGGCGGCAGGTTTGGTCGAAACATTAAAAGGCGCCGGGCCGTTCACCGTTTTTGCACCTGTTAACGCTGCCTTCGACAAACTGCCCGCGGGCACAGTAGATACTTTGCTGAAGCCGGGGAGCAAAAAGGCGCTCACGGGAATTCTGACCTACCACGTAGTTGCGGGCAAACAGGACGCGGCGGCAATCGCGAAGGCTATCGAAACCGGAAGCGGAAAAGCAACATTTAAGACAGTCGCCGGCGGCACGCTGACCGCTTCGATGGAAGGAACGAATGTGATATTGACCGACGAAAAGGGCGGCAAATCCAAGGTAACTATTGCGGATGTAATGCAGTCGAACGGCGTCATCCATGTCGTTGACAGTGTTTTAATGCCCAAATAAATCGAGCCTGGGAATGATCGATCCTGGGAAATTGCAAAAGCCGCCACGTTATTATTCGCGGCGGCTTTTTTAATTTCGTTATTTCACGGGTTATTCATCTGCAACTGTCCGTATCCATCAAACACATCTTTGCTAAATTGGTTTTCGGCATTCTCCATTCTCTCAATTGTATTACAGCAAATTTTTAATAGGACTATGCTGCCATACGTCGTAAAACCGGTAACCGTTCCGTCGCGAGGCTCACGCTTCGGGAGCCGGATCGTTACTTTTTTGCCTACCAATTCTTCCGCTTCCTGAACCGTAAAGGTTTTTTCGACGTAAAAACGGATCGTATTGGCAGCAAAAAAACCGGCAACCCAGAGGCCGATGATCAGTGTAACGGCAAAAACCGGTAAAAATCGAATGTAATTAAAAAACTTTCGCGGGGAAAGTATGCACATATTAAGTTTTCCTCAACTCGGTCAAGACTTGTTTTGCTACTGCCTTCAGCGTATCGAAAACACCGGTTCCAGTCGTTGCGACGGCTTCAAAGACCGGTTCGCCTTTGCGCAGTAGCTCGCCGGAAAGGTCTTCAATCGGCGTCACGTTCGGGAGATCGCGTTTGTTCAATTGGAGAACATACGGAAGTTCATCGAGCTTGTAGCCCTGAGTCTCCAAATTCTCTTCAAGGTTATAGAGCGATTCGATATTGGCGTCCATTCTTTCTTCCTGGCTGTCCGCGACGAAAACCACGCCGTCAACGCCTTTCAAAATCAGCTTTCGCGAGGCATCGTAATAAACCTGTCCGGGAACGGTGTAAAGGTGAAAACGCGTTTTGAAACCGCGGACGGTGCCGAGCTCGAGCGGCATAAAATCGAAGAACAGCGTGCGGTCCGTTTCCGTCGCGAGGCTGATGAGCTTGCCCTTCGCCTGCGGGGCCGTGGAATCGTAAATATACTGAAGATTCGTCGTTTTTCCGCACAAGCCCGGGCCGTAATATACTATTTTGCAGTTAATTTCGCGAGACGCGTAATTGATGAATGTCATAGCTTTGGGGGTAGTTTATATTAGTCCTTCCTAGTTGAAAAGACTGTCAATATCGTCGTCGGTGATCTCGGAGAAAACCGAATTCTTGCTCATGCTGAAGGCGGCGGATTGGGCGACGGCTTCGTCGAGAATCGATGCGACCTCGTAACTTGCCCGTTTAGTACGCAGTTTTACGAGGCCGAGCGATGAACGCTCGTCAAAAACTACCACAAGCAAACTTCGGCCGATCACGCTGATGAAAATGCTTTCGCGTTCGCCTTCATGGACGACGGCGGGAAAAACGTCTTCGCCGATCAGCTTTGCCATGCTGCTGGTCGCCGCGACGTTTCCGGCGGCAAGCGACGCAAAACTGGTCGTGTCCATATCGCCGATGTCGCCGTGAAACGCGATCGTCTGGCCGTCCCGGTCAACGAGAAACACGACACGGGCGGCGCATTCGACATTTAGCCGGGCAAGGACGATCTTGATCTTGTGAAATTGGTGTTCTTGTATAATAAAGGGCGATTGTGCCATTTGGTATTCTCTTTTAAGTTGAATGACTGACGGAAGTTTGGATGTGATGTTAATGCCTGGCAATTTTCGAACAGGATTCCGGGAAGAACCGCACTTATCAATCTACCACATCGGAGTGAATATCTTCAAGTGTTTTTTCTTGTTTGTACGTACATTTTAGAGCACCAAAGGCGGCCGTAATTTAGCCTGCGGCATCGCCGCAGGAAACCGTCAAATCGGAGCTTAAGCACCGAGGGTGCGAAGTAATAAGTAGAATTTAATTCGACCGGCGTTACTTCGCCGCGTTGCGGCTCATACATTATCCGTACATTCTCCTGCGGCGATGCCGCAGGCTAAATTACTTCGCACCTTTGGTGCTTTCGAAGAATATAATTCATAGTGCCGACCTGACCTAAATATAACTATTTGCAACAGAACATTTTCTTAGGTAAGGTCGGTTACAGATGATGGCGGAACAAATACCCGAAAATGTAAACGGAATGAATTGTGTTGCCATCGGCGGCGGGAACGGGCTTGCGATGCTGCTGTCGGGTTTGAAAAATCACGTTAATGCGGTTGCGAACGAGAAACTGGTTGTCCGGCGACTTTCGGCAATCGTTGCGGTGTCGGACGACGGCGGCAGTTCCGGCCGGCTGCGTGACGAGCTGCAAATGCCGCCGCCGGGCGATATCCGCAACTGCATGGTGGCGCTGTCGGAAGACTCGAATCTTTTATCCAAACTCTTTCGCCACAGATTTAGCGGAGACGGGCAACTGGGCGGACACAGTTTCGGCAATTTGTTTCTCGCCGCACTTTCCGATATTACCGGCGACTTCGCGGAAGCCGTAAAGCTTTCGTCCGAAATTCTGGCGAGCAAAGGAACGATCTATCCGGCGACGATTTCGGATGTCAGAATTGCGGCGGAACTTAAGGACGGTTCGATTATTCGCGGCGAAACAAATATTGGAAAGGTCGGAAACTCAATTAAACGGCTGTATCTCGAACCGGAAGACTGCCGCCCGATGCCGGAAGCGCTCAAAGCGATTGGCAATGCCGATCTCATCACCGTCGGCCCCGGATCGCTGTTCACAAGTCTTTTGCCGCCGCTGCTCGTACGGGGTGTTTCGGAAGCGATCCAGGCTTCTATGGCGCGGAAGGTTTTTATCTGCAATCTAATGACGCAGCCCGGCGAAACCGACGGGATGAGCGCACGCGGGCATCTGGAATGCGTACGCGAATATGCCAGGACGCTTAATTTCGACTACATTATGGTCAACAGCCGCCCGATCAGCGAGGAACAGGCGGCACGATACAAGTCTGAAGGTGCCGATCAGATCGGCGTTCACGGCTCGATCTCCGGAGAAAATATCGAAGGCGCAGAGATCGTTTCGGTCGATCTGCTCGAAGAAGGCGAAAAGGTAAGGCATAACGCCGAACGGCTCGCCCGCTCGGTTCTCAGATGTGCTCGATTATGATGAATCAAAAATTCTTATTCGTGCTATCCGTGTAATTTGTGGCAAAATCCTTTTATGGAAAATGTTCGCGATGAACGAAAATCGCTCGATGTTCTGATTCTTGCGGCCGGCTTAGGAACGCGGATGCGGTCGAACCTGGCTAAGGTGCTTCACAAACTCGACGGACGGCCGCTGATTAATCACGTCTGCCGGACGGCGACGGCGTTAGCGCCCGAAAAGATCTATGTTGTGATCGGGCATCAGGGTGAAGATGTGGAAAAGGCCGTTCTCAGTGAAATGAACGGTGCGCAATGCGTTTTCGTCCGGCAAGATCAGCAGCTTGGAACCGGTGACGCGGTCAATTCGGCCCGCAATTTTTTAGAGAATGCCGATTCGACATTACTTGTTTTGTCCGGCGATGTCCCGATGATCCGGCCCGAAACGCTCGGAGCTTTGATCCAGGAGCATTACCGGCATGACGCCGCCTGCACCGCGTTGACCGTGAAATTAAAAGACCCGAGTGGCTACGGTCGTATCGTCCGGGAAGCTAACGGCAAATTTGAGCGGATCATCGAACAAAAGGACGCGACCGACGAAGAAAAACAGATTGCCGAGATAAACGTAGGCATCTACTGTTTCGACACGAAAAAGTTGTTTTCGGCGCTTTCGATGGTGAAAAATAACAATGCACAGGGCGAATACTATTTGACCGATGTCCCGGCGCTTTTACGCGAAGCAGGCGAGGAAATTGCGGTTTACATCCATAGCGACCCGCACGAGATCGAAGGCATCAACAACCGCGTTCAACTAGCCGATCTTGAAAGAATTTTACGCAGACGCACCGTATCGAAATTGATGCTCGATCACGGCGTTACCTTCATCGATCCGAAAAATGCCTACATTAGTGAAGAAGCCAAGATCGGCAGCGACACCGTAATTTATCCGAACGTGACCATAGAAGGCGAATCCGTCATCGGCACAGGCTGCACGATCCGCTCCGGCACGCGTATCACGAATTCTACAATAGGCGACGGCGTCGAGATTCGCGATAACAGCGTCATAGTCGATTCGGAAGTTGGGAACAACTGCACCGTCGGCCCTTTCGCCCACCTTCGCGGCCACGCAAAATTAGAAGAAGGCTCGAAGGTCGGCAACTTCGTAGAACTAAAGAAAACAAAACTTGGACGCGGATCGAAAGCCAGCCATCTGACTTATCTCGGCGACGCAACAATCGGCGAAAACACAAACATCGGTGCCGGAACGATCACATGTAATTACGACGGAAAGAACAAAAACGAAACGCACATCGGCAATAATGTAAAGATCGGCTCGGACACAATGCTTGTCGCTCCCGTGAAAGTCGGGGACGGAGCAATGACCGGTGCGGGTAGTGTTGTCACGAAAGACGTTGGGACTGGCGAAATCGTAATGGGAATTCCGGCTAGGGCGAAGACAGCAAAGCCTGGTGAATCATCTGAGACGGTTAATAAATATGATTAGACAACTACAATTCTTCGTTGCTATATTTCTCGCCTTCTCCTCTATCGGATTCGCTCAGAAATGCAGTGAATTGACAGCAATTATCGACAAGACATATGGATTTAAGCCATCCAAGTTAACGGCTGAACAGATCGATGCGAAATCTGCGGAGATGGACAAAGTGTGGAATTTGATCGGGAACAACTCGAAGGAGTTGTTGCCTTGCCTTCGGGCCGAGATAAATCGGCGAAATGGCGATTCCTTTTTTCGTTTCAATGCGAGCAACCTTCTCTACAAACATGATCAATCGCATGAAACGAAAAAACTTATGATCGAGACGTATGCCGGAGCAGACCTAGCAGACATTAATCTTCGCTATTGGTTGCCATATATGGCGGCATTTGGAAAAGAAGGTCTAGACGTAACAAAACCAGCAGAGGCGTGGTTAAGATTTCCCAAATCCATTTACTACTTGCCGCAGCATGGGACGCGGCCGGTGGACAAGGGCACTGGAGCATTAGCCCTTCTCGGCAGTATGGACGAATCCGTTGCAACTCCGGCATTAGCGAAATTGGTGGGCGAGGAGAATACCGATTTCAGGAGTATTGCTATTTGGCTTTTAGTCAATCAGGCAACTATCGAATCTGATCGAGAAGTAAGGGCGTTAAGCTCAAAACTTCCGAAGCCTCTCGCTGACAAGTTAGTTCAAGATATAATTTCGCCAAGACTTATCGAGCCGAGAAGTGGAGTGCCGAAAACGACTCGGGAAAATTTTATAAAAGCTATGACTGAGTTAATTGAAGATAAGCCCGAGGCGTGGATTAGCTTAACAGGTGAGGTTGCAGACGGCGAAAAGGATATGGTCGCGGTTCTGACAAAGGCCGATCTGCCGCTGATTCGAAAAGTTCGCCGATACTACGCTGCGAATGCTACCCCTCATTCACCTGAATGGTACACGACATTTACCCAGGTAATTAACACAGTCGTTGCAAGGTCAGAGCAGAAAAGTAAACAAAACTGATTGGGATTTCTTAAGTAATTATGTGTGGAATTGTAGGATACGTTGGAAATAAACAGGTTGTGCCGCTCATTATCGACGGCTTGCGAAAACTCGAATATCGAGGTTACGATTCGGCCGGGATTGCCGTTGTCGATGAGGATCACAAGCTTTCGCTTCGGCGGGCGGAAGGGAAGCTACGTAATTTGGAGGAGTGCATCCGGCTGAATCCGCTTGACGGGAATTACGGGATCGGGCATACGCGGTGGGCGACGCACGGCCGCCCGACCGAGGAAAATGCTCATCCGCACCGCGATCAATCGGGTAAGGTCGTCGTCGTTCATAACGGTATTATCGAAAATTACCTGACGCTCAAAGAACGGCTTGCCGAACAAGGGAGCGAGTTTAAGACCGAGACGGATACCGAAGTGGTCGCGCATCTGATCGGGCATTATATCGAGACTGAAAATATATCGCTCGAACTCGCCGTTCGCAAAGCCGTCGCTGAACTTAAAGGAATCTTTGCCTTGTCGATCATTTCCGTTGATGAGCCGGACACTATAATTGCGGTGCGCGAAGGCCCGCCGGTCGTTATCGGTTTGGGTGACGGCGAATTTTTTGTCGCGTCGGACATTCCGCCGATCCTGCAGCACACGCGCGATGTTTTCTTTCTCGGAGACCGCGAAATTGCGGTGCTGACGCGGGATTCGGTGCGCGTGACGGATTTTGACGGAAACATCGTCGAGCCAAAACAGCAGCGTATAACCTGGGACCCGATCATGGCGGAGAAGGGCGGCTTCAAGCATTTTATGCTGAAAGAAATTTACGAGCAGCCGCGAGCTGTCCGCGATACGGCGCAGGGCCGCGTTTCACTCGACACAGGCAAGGTCTACCTCGACCTCCTCGATATTTCCGAAGACGACTTTCGTGCGGTGACCTCGGTCAAGATTGCTGCCTGCGGAACGTCGTGGCATGCGGCGCTGGCCGGAAAATACATGATCGAACAGCTCGCCCGCGTGCCGGTCGAGGTCGATTACGCATCGGAATTTCGTTATCGCGATCCGGTTTTGAGGGAAACCGATCTGATAATCGTTATATCGCAATCCGGCGAAACGGCCGATACAATTGCCGCTATGCGCGAAGCGAAGCGGTCGGGCTGCAAAGTTTTGGCGGTCTGCAATGTGCAGGGTTCGATGATCCACCGCGAGGCCGACGGCACGATTCTCACGCACGCCGGGCCGGAGATCGGAGTCGCGTCGACAAAAGCATTTACTTCGCAGATGGTTGCGCTCTATCTTTTTTCGATGCATTTAGGACAGCTTCGCGGATTGATCGACGAAGAACAGGCGAAAAAGCTTGCGCAGGATCTGGCGGAACTTCCTTTGAAGATCGAGCAGCTCTTAAACGACGCAGACGCAATCGAAGACCTTTCCAAGGAATTTTTCCGGGTGCAGGATTTTCTTTATTTGGGACGAGGCATTAATTTCCCGGTCGCCCTTGAAGGCGCTTTGAAACTTAAGGAAATCAGCTACATCCACGCTGAAGGTTATCCTGCGGGCGAAATGAAGCACGGGCCGAACGCCCTGATCGACGAGAAACTGCCCGTCGTCGTCGTGAATACACGCGAGACGGGAAATGCCGCCAGCGAGCTGCGTTACGAGAAAACGCATTCGAATATTGTCGAGGTCAAATCACGTGACGGCATCATATTGGCGATCTTGACGGAAGGTGATGGGATGACCTCAAAGGTTTCCGATCATTCTATCGAAGTACCCGAAACATCGGACCTTCTCGCCCCGATTCTGTCGATAGTGCCGCTTCAATTGCTGTCATATCATATAGCTGTCCGCCGGGGCTGCGATGTCGATCAGCCGAGAAATCTGGCGAAATCGGTAACGGTAGAGTAGTTGTTGGAACGCGGACATCCTTGTCCGCAATCTTTGCGGACAAGGATGTCCGCGTTCCCGTATGAAAGCAATTGTTGTCCGCGAATTCGGCGAACCCGAAGTAATGAAGTTAGAGGACATTCCGGCACCGGTACCGCAAGGCTCGCAGGTGTTGGTCCGGATTATGGCGGCCGGTGTCAATCCGGTCGATACATATCTACGCACGGGAATTCACGCTCATGCGCCGAAATTGCCTTATACGCCCGGAAAGGATGGTGCGGGAATTGTCGAGGGTATTGGCGGGAATGTCTCGAAATTTAAGATCGGCGACCGCGTTTTTACCGCCGATTCTTTGACTGGAACATATGCGGAATTTTCACTGTGCGAGGAAAATCAGCTTGGAACTTTGCCGGATATTATAAGTTCCGAGCAGGGTGCGGGTGTCTGGACGCCTTATGCGACCAGCTATCGCGGTCTATTTCAAAAAGCAAGAGCGGTCAAAGGCGAAACGCTGCTGGTTCACGGAGCGTCAGGCGGCGTCGGGATTGCGGCGGTGCAGTGGGCGAAGAATGCGGGATTAACCGTAATCGGCACGGCCAGTTCGGGAGAAGGGCGAAAACTTGTGAGCGAACAGGGAGCCGATCATGTGTTCGATCATTCCTCGGACGATTATTTTGGAGAGATCAAAGCGGCAACCGGTGGACGCGGCGTGGACATCATCCTCGAAATGCTTGCGAACGTAAATTTGCAGAAGGATTTCGAACTGCTTGCGATGTTCGGGCGAATCACGGTCATAGGCAATCGCGGAAGTTTGGATTTCAACCCGCGTTCGGCGATGTCGAAGGACGCGACGATTTACGGCATGTCACTATTCAATTCAAGCCGGGAGCATCGGAATGAGATACATGAGGCTATTTACGACGGGCTAAACAAAGGATTTCTAAGACCAGTAATCAGCAAATCCTTTTCACTTGCCGAAGCGCCGCTCGCTCATCATGAAGTAATTGAAAGCAAGGCGTTTGGCAAAATTGTCCTGTCTAATTGATATTATTGATTAACGGCGGCAATTAAAAAAGAAAATGCGGGAACGGAATTATATCCATTCCCGCATTTCAAATTGTCCGGCATGAAACCAACTGCCTTATTGTAAAGACTGAAAGTCCACACCGGCGACATTCTCATTTATAACTTGTACCGGCTCGACGAAAGTGTAACGTTTCGAAGACACCGACACTACATAAGTCTGGCCGGATTCGACGGCCGGGAAAGTAAAATATCCGAACGCATTCGTCAGAACGCTGGCTGCGCTTGCCGTTCCGCCGGAAAGAGTTACCTTAGCACCGTTAACACCGGCACCGGTCGATGTCCGGACACGGCCCGTGATAGATGCATCCGCTGCGGTCGGACCGGCAACAGGCGTCAGGATCAAATTGGCTGCGGAGACGGTGCCTGTACTGCCCGACGAGCAATCTAAAAATCTGAGCGTCCACGTTCCGTTCGCAACTACCGAGGCAAAAGCACTGTTCAAATTTACAAAGGCCGGCCCCGGGGTGTCCCGGCCCCGGGGTGTCGGTCGCGCTTGGCCCTGCGGCCTGCGCCCGGTAAGCGGCATTAGGAACGTCTGTACCGCCGCCTACTGAGGCTGCGGCGGTCCAGAATTTTGCGTTGCCGAATCCGCGAAAGTATAGGTTCCCGTAACGTCGGAATTATCGCCGGGATCGGAAATGTTGTTTGCCCCGACTCGTGAAAAGATCGAAGCGGTCGTTGCATTCGGTGCCAAGAGGGAAACCATAAGGTCGCCCACAAAACCATGCGACGGGCTCATAGTGAAATTTACTGAAACGGTATTGATGGCAGCAGGTTTCGCCACGGTAAAGAAGACGTATAGTCCTCCGAAAGCTAATTCAAACTGAAATAAAATCTTAAACTTTGTAGTTATGGGAATCGTGGATGTTGGTTTGTGGAAGGAATGACCTACCATACAGCCGTATAAATAAGAAGTCAACTACTTTTTAACGGTAAACACCGTTAGTATTCATTGTGCGGCAAAATAGTATCTTTTTAATGAATTCGATTATGAATGACGCAGAAATTTACTCTCAGATTATTATGGCGGACGACCGTGACCGAATCGTTTCGGAAACGCCGACTATTTACGAGGACGATCATATTGTCCGCATTTATGAATTCGAGGACGGGGCGGTGGTCGATTACGAATGGCAGGGCACGCCCGATGGCCGAACGTCAGTAGAGGAGCGGTTCAATCATAAATTTACGCTTGTAAAACTTCCGAACCCAAACCCTTCAAATCTGAAAACAGGTCTTATTCGCGTAATTAACTATCCGCGCTCCTGACCGCGAACTGTTGATGGCATTAGGTCCGATGTTACCTGCATTCAAACAACTGACCCTTGCGGATTTGATCCTGAATCGAAAAGGGACGATTGTTTTCCGCTTGATCCTAGCCGCCTTCGGAATCGCACTCCGCCTTTTTTTTCGCCGGATCGAAACGGTAAATGCCGTAAATGTGCCGCAAAAAGGCGGGCTGATCTTTGTTCTGAATCACCCGAACGGCCTCATCGATCCGGCGCTTGTTTTTACCGCGTTGCCGCGGACGATCTCGTTTCTCGCAAAATCCACTTTATTTCAGCTTCCGGTGATCTCTTTTCTGCTGCGAACCGTATCGGCATTGCCCCTTTACCGGAAAATTGATGCGGGCGAAGACGTTTCTAAAAATCAAATAACATTTGAGGACTGTCACGATCTGTTAAAACGCGGCGGTTCGATCGCTCTTTTTCCGGAAGGCGTTTCGCACAATTCTCCTAAACTGCTGCCGGCCAAAACCGGAGCGGCCCGGATCGCGTTGGGAACAGTTTCAAGCGGAGAACCGATCGACATTGAAATCGTTCCGGTCGGGCTCTATTACACGAGTAAAACGACGTTTCGCAGTGAAGCTCTGCTGCATTTCGGCAAGCCTTTCAATGTAGAACGAGTCGAAATGGACGCTGACGGCCAACCGCCGCGTGACGCTGTGCGTCGGCTTACCGGGCAAATCGAAGACGCTTTACGCGAAGTGACGCTTAATGCCGAAACGGACGCCGAACTCCACACCGCAAATCTCGCCGAACGCATCTTCGCGACAGCCGCCGAAAATGAAAATTTGGGTGAGAAGCTGGATTTTTTGAAGAGTTACATCGCTGAAAATCAGCCGGTAAAAGACTCCGAGCTTCATCGCCGACTTCACAATTACGATGAAAAACTTAATAAATTCGGCCTCGAACCGGATCATTTGTCTCTCGCCCAGTTCTCGCGGCGGTTCGTCGTAAAACAGGCTTTTGTTCAGACCTGGCTGCTGATATTTATTTCACCGCTTGCTGTTATCGGAATAATTATCCATTTTCCGGCCTACGGATTATGCAAGCTTTTCGCGCGGCTTTACTCGCGGCACGGAGCGGACGATATCGAATCGACCGTAAAAGTGCTTGCCGGAATGCTTTTTGTGCCGGCGACCTGGCTGGTAATTGCGGTTATTTTGTGGCTCCTGACCGGTTGGGAAATGGCTTTGGTGTCGATTCCAATCTCGTCTTTATGCGGATACGCCGCGCTTTATTCGCTTGAGGAGATAGTAGAACTGCGCGGCTGGGCAAAAGCGATATTGTTTTTTCTGACAAATCGCGAGAAGTTTTTAAGATTGTTCGTCGAGCGTAGGGAATTGCAGCGGCAATTGCAGTTATTTGACTAAAAGTTCTGAGTTCAAGCTTCAGCTTGCTTCTTCGTTAACCAAAAGACAAGCTGAAGTTTGAACTCAGAACAATTTAAAACCTTACCTTTTCTTCTACAACCTCCGACGCGCTACGCGAGCCTTTCCATTCACTTTCCGACTCGTAAAAATTGACGTCGAAGCTCAATAAGCTCTTCACCGGAATTCCGTCGAATTCATCAGGGGCATCGTCGAATTTCGCGATCGTGCCAATGCCGATCACCTCGGATCCGACGCTCTTCACCAAATTAACCGTTTCCCGGATCGCCTTGCCCGAACGGTTAATATCGTCGACGATAATCGCAGGATGGACATCCGTTTCGCTCATATACTGGCGAAACTGGCGCGTACCGTCTTCCATTTCGGCCCAGTAGATCTGCTCCGCGCTCAAAGCTTCGCGCACGCCGAACGCGACCATGATGCCGCCCGGGCTGGGGCTTATGATCGACACCTTCGGCAGCCGTCCGGCGATACTCTTTTCCATCCGGAACAAACGGCTCAGGCCCACCGAAAGAATGCGGGCATTGTCATAATAACGGAACGCCAGCGGCATCTGAAAGTAATGCGAGGCATGCTTGCCGTTGGGATATATAAAATGCCCTTTGCGGTATGCTCCGGTATCCTGCAAGATCTTCATCACCGATTCGGACGAAGGAACTAAATCAACCATTATTGTCTCCTGTCTTGTCACCTGGACCTGCGGGTCACTTTCGACATCATTAGTCTTATTATATATTTCTTATTTCGTGTATTTTTGTTACACAACCTAGTGCTCTGTAACCTAAGTTTTCAGAGTATCAGCCACGAATTACACGAATGACACTAATTGGTTTTTCTTTTATTTGTGCCATTCGGGGCTTAACGATTCTTATGGTTATTTAGGTTACACAACTCTAAATCATCTTAAACACCGCACGGCATTTTTTCAAACTTCGCCATCCAAAACTTTTTCAATCATTTGTTTCTGCGGGCCGCCCATTTTACCGGGGAGAGAATCGCGGTGAAACCAGCCGAGCTCCAGTATCTCGCGGCTTTTTACTTCGGGTTCGCCTGCCGCAACCGCCGCAAACATCATTTCCACATGGCGGTTGATTATCCGAACGCTGATCAGGCGCAGCGATTCCAGCTCGATGCCAGTTTCCTCGCGGATCTCTCGCCTAATGCCCTCTTCGGGCTGCTCGCCCTTGCCGATAAATCCGCCCGGCAAACCCCAGCCTGAATAAAACCGGAGCGCGTGGTTTAACACCAGCACTTCGTCTTTATCGTTCAGTATTACCGCCGCCGCCGAAACCGTAAATTTGGCTTGCGTGACGCGAATCATTTTAAGGAGTACACTATGCGGCAGAATGTGCCAGACCGTGCGGGCGATTGTTCTAAGCATCTTTAAGAGCAAGTATAGCGCGTTCTGAGTTCACGCTTCAGCGTGTCCTGGCCATAGGCATAAGACACACTGAAGCGCGAACTCAGAACTTTCGGCAAAAACCGACGGACTCGCGAGTCTAACATCTTATGAGACCTAATTTTTCACGCCTTAGTGTTCTAATCGTTCTAACACATTTCGCCTTTACTGCCGCCGCGTCCGCCCAGCGTGAAGGCGGCGGAGCCATTGCATCGATCGACGAGGCCGTCGGTTCGAACTTGGGCGGTGGAACCACGGCCTCAACCACAAAAACCGCCGCGAAAAAGAAGATCGTACCGAAGCGAAAAACGGTGCGAACCGCGTCCGGCACCTCGGTCGCGTCGGTCAAAAAATGGAACGGTTTTGTCGTCGGCGATAAATATTCATTCCTAAATTTCGAGGTTGCGTCTGCCGAAAAGCCGTATCATACCCGCGAAGCAAAAGCCGGCGGAGCCTCCGGGCTGGTACAGGTCGAGGTGCTGATCGACCAACTCGGCAACGTCCTGACCGCCAAAGCCCGGACCGGAAACAAACTTCTCCACCCGGAAGCCGAGCGGGCCGCCATCGAATCGAAATTCAACAAACCCGAAGTTTACGGCAAACCGGCAAGGGCCATCGGCTTTCTCGTTTACCGGTTCGGTCCGGCCGAAGATTAATATATGAACAAATACTTCCTGATCTCGAATTCGCGTGTGAATTTGGCGTTATCCATTCTATTTATCGCCGCGATCAATCTGGCTTGCATGGAATACAAAAAGCCATGGCGTGATTACTCGGCGAAGCCGTTCTCGTCGCAGGAATGGCTGGCCGGCGACCGTATCGAACGCGGGCGAATGACACTCGATCTATTCAAGAAACGCATACCCAACGGAAAAACCCGCGAGCAGATCGTGGAAATTTTGGGCGAGCCCGATAAAAAGAAAACCGTCGAGAAAAGGGAAGTGTGGTTTTACAAAACTGATATCGGCATTTCGGGCGCGTTCGACAATTTTCCGGTATCGTTTGACGATAAGGAGCGAGCTTCGGCAGGCGTCGTCACCGGCGGCACGATTTCGATTGGAGCAAAAGATGACGATTTTTAACCAAAGAATTCCTTTGCTGACATTTATAGCATTATTGACTGCTCTTTTTGCTGCGCTGCACGCGGCTGGCCAGACGGCCGATCTGAAAAAGGTCACTGTTTATTTCTGGGAATTTAACCGCGAAGGCGGCGGTGACGATTTGATCCCATTCACTCGAATGGTCAATAAAAAGGCTCCGCTGGGCCCGGCTATCGAAGCTTTGCTCGCCGGCCCGACAGTAGCGGAGAATCGCAAACGCTTTGGAAGCGTCGCGTATGGTGATATTAGACTGTCGTCAATACAAATAACGGGCGGAACGGCCCGGATAGATTTTACGCGGGTCGTCCGCGAGGACAACAATCCCGGCGACTTGCAAACGCTTCGTTTCGAGGCAGCCGTTATCCGCACCGCAAAACAGTTTCCCGAAATTAAAAACGTCATCGTCTGCGTTAACGGAATGAATGAATTCGGCATCGGAATGGTCATCGACGCTCCGCTTCCTTGTAAACAGCTATAAATATTAGAATTCCGGTCAGTACCCAGTCGAAAATAATTGCGACAGTGCACGAAATAAGAAAAAAAAAATAATAGCTCACGTCGAATTTCAGCGAAACTGCTCTTAATTTCCCTACCTTCCAGTGTACTGCACATAATTTGTAAATTAACAGGCACCCATTCACAAATTAAAGCATCAAATTTACCGGTTAATTACTGGAAGAACAACAAGGTTAAACGTTTGTAATTAATATACACAGAACTAGTCTGTGCATAAAGGGTTACTCCCAGATCTAAATTTAACTCTTACAAAACTTAAAAAAATAAGAATGAAACTTGCAGCTTTTTTCGCAAAGGCTTTCTTCACGTCCTTTTTTTTACTTATTTTCGTCGTTTTTGTCCCGGGTCAAAACGATCGCGTAAACTCCGACCTGGGAAAATCATTTAAGAAATTTGATGTTGTTCGTGCTGATCCGGCCGGCAATGCAAATAGAAAGAGCCTGAAATTTCGCGCTTCGGGCCGCGATTTCGATCTGCGGCTGGAGGCAAATGACATCCGTTCGTCCCGCTACCGCGCCGAAGATACGCGACTTTTGGGCCTTTTCCCGATGGAAATGCCTGAAGTAAATACTTACAAAGGCAAGATCGCGGGCGAGCCGAATTCAGAAGTCCGCGTGTCGATCAACGGCAATTCCGTCAAAGGCTTTTTCACGGCCAGCGGCGAGCGGTTCTTTATCGAACCGGCTGCAAGGTATTCCGAATTCGCCGATATGGGCGAATCCGTCGTTTACCGCGAAGAGGATTCGCTGAATCAAGAACCATTCTTTTGCGAAACCGACGTTCCCGGACAAATCGAATACGGCAGGGAAATGGCCGCCGGGTATCTGACCGAGCAGGCCGTCGCCGCACGCGACATAGAGATCGCGACCGAAGCCGATTTCGAATATGTAACAACTCTCGGCGGGGCAGCCGCGGCGAATAACGAAATCCTCGCGATCATGAATATGGTCGAGGGCACGTTCGCCGCCGAGCTGGATCTTTCGATCAGGATCGTTTACCAGCATACATGGTCGGCAGCCGATCCTTTTGCCGGGGCGAGCTCAAGCGCCGTGCTGACTAATTTTCAGAATCATTGGAACGCCAATTTTCCCAACGCAACCGTGCCGCGTGACGCCGCTCACCTTTTCACCGCGAAACCGAATGTTCTGTCGCAGGGAATCGCATATCTAGGCGTGATGTGCCGCAGGCCTGAAGCTTCTTACGGAGTCAGCGGCTATATTAGCTGGGCGCCTGGAAAATATTTGGTCCCGGCACACGAACTTGGGCATAACCTCGGCGGAAATCACGCCGAAGGCGCTCAAAGCTGTGCCAATACATTGATGAATGCTCAATTGAGCGGATCGACCGCAATGTCATTCTGCTCGTTCTCACGTAACGAGATCGGAATATTCGTTGCGGCAAATTCGGGCTGTTTAGAAAGCACTCCGGCGCCAACACCAACTCCGGCTCCAGTGCCTCCCCCCGGTTCTCCTTCGGGTGCTCGTTTCGATTTTGACGGCGACGGGCGATCGGATATTTCCTTGTTCCGCCCATCGGACGGTTACTGGTATCTGAATCAAAGCACCTCTGGTTACAACGCGACACGCTGGGGATTGAGCGGTGACATCGCCGTATCCGCCGATTATGACGGCGACGGCAAAGCTGACCGGGCGGTTTACCGTGCAGGCGTGTGGTATCGCATTCGGAGTTCCAGCGGCTCAATGGAAACAATAAATTTCGGCCTTCCGGGCGATATTCCCGCACCGGCGGATTTTGACGGCGACCGCAAAGCGGACATCGCCGTTTACCGCCCGTCAAACGGCACCTGGTACTGGCTTTCGAGCGTTAACGGCGGATATTCGGCGATCCAATTCGGGCTGCCAGGAGACATTCCGATGGCGTCAGATTATGACGGCGACCGAAAGGCGGACATCGCCGTATTTCGTCCGTCGGACAGTAATTGGTACAGGCTGAACAGCAGCGACGGCGGATTCTCCGTGATACGGTTCGGGCTGATAGGCGACAAACCCGTTTCCGGCGATTTTGACGGTGACGGCAGGGCCGACATCAGTGTTTGGCGGCCATCGAACGGAACGTGGTATATGATCCGGAGCTCGAATACATCGTATAACAGCGTGGCTTTCGGTCTCAACGGCGATATCCCGACACCGGCCGATTTCGACGGCGACGGCAAAACGGACCTGAGCGTTTACCGCCCGGCAAACGGCACCTGGTACAGTCTGCTAAGTCGAAACGGAAATGTCTCGACGATCCAATTCGGCCTAACCAACGATAAACCGGTCCCGTCGTACTATCTTCAGTAATTGCATTACTGGCAGAAACGCGACGGTTACGGAGCGTGCACCGACCTGCAGGAGGCATGATTGTTAACAAACAGTTTTTCTGCGGTGAGAGGCACGCTCCGTTACCGTCGCGTTTCTGCCCGATGGGCCAAAACCAATGGACAATAAAAAAGGACAATGGGCAAGTCAAAATTAAATCCGCATTTGCCCATTGTCCGTTTTACATTGTTGATTCTCTCTTACGCTGTCTCCATTTCCCTTAACTTGATCGATTCGACCGGGAATTTATTCTCGACGAACTGTAAATGAAGCCGTAGCCCGCTTGTCTTCGCCAATTTGACGGTTGCAGACGACGGCCAGGCCCGAAAAATTGTAGTCTTCGCTGATGAATTTGACGCGGTCGCCGAAGTTCTCGTCGAGCGACGAAATAACAACGGCGCCGCTTCGGCTGATATTTTCCGATATGGTCCTCTCACCCGCTAGCAGCGTCTTTTGCGAATCGATAAGCGCCGGATAAAGTTTGATCGATTTCCAGTACCGCGCGTCCCTGCGCATTTTAAATGCGGTGGCGGTTTCCTTAACTCTCCACAAGCCGTTGTCATTTACCCCGCAAATGCGGTAGTTTTGATTCGCGTTCAGATCGTAGTTTTGGCGCGTGCTTTCCAATAAATGCCACCCCGACGTGATACGATTTCCCGCCCTCACCGATGATCTCATGGCAATGCTGGACAAGGCCCCAAACGCTATAGCTCTTTGTCATGATCGTAGCTCCGCTGGTGCGCCGGCAGTGGCATCATCAGCGAAACGAGGTGCCCGACCGTGCATTTACGCTTTAGATAGAATCCGACACCGCTTGAAGAAACGGTATCAACATCAGCGACTACCTTCCAAAAGCCTTCGCCGGTTCCTGAGCTTTTACGACCGTATATAATGACACTGATACAGGATTTGCTCTTTCCGTATAACTTCGGCGGGAACCGGCATCTAAACCTCCTGTAAGTTTGTTATTAGCCTTGTTCGATTCCATCAAGGGGAAACAAATTATCAATAAATTCCAGGTGCAGCCGAAAGATGCCGTCCGCCCCGATGCGTTTGCCGCGGACTATAGAAATGATCGAAATGCCATGCCTGCCGCTGCGGACGCGAAGAAACGATCCGACCTCGATATCGAACGATGTAAAAACCGCCGCGCCTCCGAGGCTTAGATTTTCAGTAACGCTGACCTCGCTGGCGGCAACATCGCCATTTTCATCAAGGAGTTCGAGGAGCAGCGATTCGGGAATAGAAAACCGCGAGTGGCGCCGCAGGTGTACCGGCAGATCAGATTCGTCCGGATTCGCCGCCGCTTCGGCGATTTCCCACAATCCGTTGTCTTCCCGAGCTGCCAGATCGTATAGTTTTGCCGGATTTTTCGCATAGCCGAATGGCGGATGCTTGCCCACAAAGGCAATGCCTATCGCATAACTTCTGGCTGCCGCATTATCGCCGATTGCCAGGCAGCGGCGAACCAGGCCCCAAATTCTGTATTGCGGCTCGAGATAATCGTAACAGCGAAGCTGCCGCGGCATAGGCGAGCTGAGGAGCACCAATCTGCCTCTTTTTACGGGGCGTTTTAAGACAAATCCGGCCCCAAATCCGGAAACGTCTTCGAGCCGCGTGACCTCGTTCCACGAGTTTTTTTCGTCCACGCGGACCTCGACGCGCGAAGGCAGCGCAAGTGAAAACCGCTTAATTCGCCGGCTGTCTCTTTCTGTGACGGTTGTTGACATTATAGAGATTCCTATTGAAGAAATAATTAGGTTTGCGAGATTTTGGAATTAACTTGAACGGTACTAAAAAGCGGGGTCTTGCAAGGCTTTCACAAGTTGCGCATCAGGTTTAAAACCTGTAAAATAATACTATCATTAAACCTTGTTTAATTCCAAGCTTTTTTAGTATGTGGTTATAATTAGCGGAGGCATCTGAGGGTTTCAGGCGGAAATCAGGTTACCGCTCCTCTTGTTCTTCTTGTTCCGTGGTTGAAGTTCATCATTTACCGCGGAACAAGATGAACAGAAAGGAATAAGATGAGCACAAATCCGGCACATTAATTATCGCGAACCCAATCGAATGTTTCGCCATGTGGAAACATAAGAAAGACGACACACAGCAGAGAAGTTTTTATAGAGAAAATTAAATGGATTCACTTCTAGACCGAAATCAAATAAATATCGAAGACGAGATGCGCCGTTCGTATCTCGATTACGCAATGTCCGTTATCATCGGACGCGCATTGCCCGACGTCCGCGATGGTCTCAAGCCGGTCCACCGCCGGGTTTTGTGGGCGATGCACGAGCTCGGCAATACGAGCAATAAGCCGTACAAAAAATCGGCCCGCATCGTTGGTGACTGTATCGGCAAATATCATCCGCACGGCGATCAATCGGTTTACGACGCCCTTGTCCGCCTCGTTCAGGAATTTTCGATGCGTTACCCGCTCGCGGACGGGCAGGGAAACTTCGGCTCGATCGACGGCGACAACGCGGCCGCGATGCGGTACACAGAGGTCCGCCTGCAAAAGCTGACCAACGAAGTTCTCGCCGACATCGAAAAGGAAACCGTCGATTTCCAACCGAACTATGACGAGTCGCTTTCAGAGCCGAAGGTAATGCCGACGCGTGTGCCTCTACTTCTGGTTAACGGCTCCGAAGGCATCGCCGTGGGAATGGCGACAAAAATTCCGCCGCATAATCTGACCGAAGTTCTGAACGCGACGATTGCAACGATCAAGAATCCCGCGATCTCAATCGACGATCTTATCAAATTCGTTCCCGGCCCTGACTTTCCGACCGCCGGTTTCATTTACGGCCGCGAAGAAATTCACCGTGCATATCATACCGGCCGCGGCATTGTTCAAATGCGTGCCCGTGCCGCCATCGACCGCATCGGCCGAGGCGACCGCGAGAAAGACGCGATCGTCATCACCGAAATCCCTTATCAGGTCAATAAGGCCCGCCTGATCGAAAAGATCGCCGAGCTTGTCCACGAAAAGAAACTTGAGGGCATTTCCGAGCTGCGCGACGAATCGAACCGCCTTGGAATGCGTATCGTCGTCGAGCTTAAACGCGACGCGATACCGCAGGTCGTACTCAACAAGCTTTATAAATTGACGCCGATGCAGTCGTCGTTCGGCATCATCAATATCGCCATCGTCGACGGCCAGCCGAAGCTGCTTAATCTCAAGCAGATCATCGAGGCCTTCATCGAATTCCGCAGGGAAGTCGTCCGCCGCCGGACAGAATTCGAATTGCGCAAGGCTCAGGCCCGTGCCCATATTTTGGAAGGTTTGAACAAAGCGATCGACGCGCTCGATTACATCATCCCGCTTATCCGCAATTCGCGGGCGGTAGATGAGGCGAAATCCTGGCTGACCGCGAGATTCGACGGCATTGACGAAGTTAAGAACTGGCGTGGCGTTGCCTCGGACAAGCCTTTGTCTGGGTTTCTCAAGGATTTGCAAAAGATCATCGGCGAACTAGGATTCAGCGACATTCAGGCACAGGCGATCTTGGACCTTCAGCTTCGCAGGCTGTCCGCACTCGAACGTCAGAAAATTCTCGACGAATACGAAAGTATCATCAAGCACATCGCCGAGCTCGAAAATATCCTGCAAAACGAGAGTGTTTTGCGTCAGGTAATTACCGAAGAGCTGCAGGAGATCAAAAAAGTTTTCGGTGACGAGCGAAAGACCGAGATCATCGACATGGGCACGGACTTCACTATCGAAGACCTGATCCCAGACGAAGATGTCGTTATTACCGTGACGGTCGCGGGCTATATCAAGCGAACTCCGGCGTCGATCTATTCGCAGCAGGGACGCGGCGGCAAAGGACGCTTGGGTGCGACGGCGAAGAACGAGGACATCGTCGAACATTTGTTTATCGCCTCGACACATGCGTTTTTGATGATCTTTACCGATGACGGCCAGGTCTTCAAAATGAAGGTGCACGAAATACCAGAGGCGGCACCGGCGGCCCGCGGGAAAGCTGTCGTTAACCTGGTCCAGCTTTCGTCCGAACGGAAACTGGTCGCCGTGATGCCCGTCCGCGATTTCAGCGAGACGACATATCTGACAATGGTGACGAAACACGGCATCGTGAAAAAATCGTCACTGGCCGATTACCAGAACATCCGTGCCAACGGCATCAACGCCATCAACATCGACGACGGCGACGAGCTTTTGGATGTGATCCGTACCGACGGCACGAAGCAAATTCTAATTGCGACGCATGACGGAATGGCCGTCCGCTTTAATGAATCGGATGTGCGGCCGATGGGGAGAGTCGCAAGAGGAGTTCGGGGCGTCAATCTGAAAACGGGTGATTACGTTGTCGCTGTTTGCGCTATCTCGCCCGAAGGAGTCGAAAAAATACTTTCGATCTCCGAGAAAGGCTTCGGCAAGCAAACCCTCGCCTCCAGCTACCGTCTCACCAAACGCGGCGGCAAAGGCGTCATCAATATGAAAACGACGACAAAAACCGGCAAGGTCGTCGCCTCGTTCCCGGTCGATGAAGATTCGGAGGTAATCATCATCACCCAGCAGGCCAAGCTGATCCGCCTCGACGTCGACAAGATCCGCAAAACCGGCCGCAGCGCGCAGGGCGTAATGCTTATACGCACCGGAACGGACGACCTCGTCACGAGCGCATCGCTGATCGAACCGACCGGCGACGAAACCGCGCCGGACGATATCGAGATCGGTGAGATCGACGAATAAAATGGCCAAAAGTTCTGAGTTCAAGCTTTAGCTTGTCTTCGTTAACGCGAAGACAAGCTAAAGCTTGAACTCAGAACAAGTGTCATCAATTTCCGCTCGCTTTTTTCTTGGACACGGAAGTAACCGTTGCCAGATCTAGCACTAAAATTCCCTCATCCGCCGCGACATTGTTAAATGTCAGCGTCTTGTCCGTCTCGATCTCGTTGTGCCGCAAAAACGGCATGCCGTGAATAACGAGATTCCAGCCGCCCTTCCCTTTGACCGGGAACGCGTTCGGCGTGCCCAGCTCAGCCGGTTTTAATCCGATCACGCCGTTTGTTTTGTCGAACACCAGGGTGACTAAATCCGGCGCGCCGAATGCTTCATGAGCGATACTGTTTAGCAGTATCACTCCTTTTTTATTTACGGTAACGTGCGGCTTGTCGTTGCGGAACTTGTTCGGCACACCCTGAAATTCATTCCATCTTCTGTACATATAGTTTTATCAACTCCTGAAATATTTGTTGCAGCTATGCAACATTCATTCATAGTAGCAACAAATGTTTCATTTGTAAATAGTTTTTTCATCTCACGTGCGAATCATTATTAGAAAACCGCGGCAAAGCTAATTTCTATTCCCGGGTTGCATCAAGGATGCGGAGAAAGCGGAAGGAGCAGGGAATGCAGCGGCGGGATCAGGGAGTTTCAAGAACGTAAAAGCCGCCGTACGCAAAAAAGCGAAGGATTTGGATGAAGCCGGAAAGCGACGGCGTGAAAAGGTGTTTTCTTGAAGCAGTAGGAACGGCACCGGCAGCGGTGATTTTTCGATGCGGAAGATGCAGGATCAGGGAAGCCCCGAAAGTCTCCGTTTTGCGGCTTTTTTTCGGGCAAATTATTTTTGATTTCGATTCAATTTTTCTTGATTTCGAATCACTTTTTATATGTTATCGCCATGTTTGATTATGCTTTGGGCAACACTTCGCCTATCCGAATAAAGAAGTCTCGTCTCCGCGCCTGACGAGAGCGTCCAGGCCGAAATGCTCATAAGCCCGCCGCGTCGCCATCCTGCCTCGCGGCGTGCGGTTGAGAAAGCCGATCTGGAGCAAATACGGCTCTATTATCTCTTCGATCGAATCTTTTTCCTCGTGCAGCGAAGCACAGAGTGTCCCCAAACCGACCGGCCCACCGTCGAATTTTTCGATGATCGTCATCAGCAGCTTGCGGTCCATTTCATCGAGTCCGTAGGTATCGACCTCCATCCGGTCAAGAGCGTTCTGGGCAACGGCCTCGGTAATACGGCCGTCGAAATCGACCTCGGCGTAATCGCGGACGCGTCTTAGCAGCCTGTTGGCAATACGCGGAGTGCCGCGCGAACGGCGGGCGATCTCCTTCGAACCGGTTTCCTCGATCTCGACATTCAGGATCTTCGCCGACCTCTCGACGATCATTTGCAGGTCGTCGATATTATAAAAATCAAGATGGAAAATTATCCCGAAACGCCCGCGCAATGGGGCCGTGATCATTCCCGGCCGGGTCGTCGCTCCGACCAGCGTAAACTTAGGAAGCTCAAGCTTTATTGAGCGCGCCGCCGTTCCCTGCCCGATCATTATATCGAGATTGTAATCCTCCATCGCTGGATAAAGGATCTCTTCGATGGCCGGATTCATGCGGTGGATCTCATCGATAAACAGCACATCGCCTTCCTCCAGATTGGTCAGGATCGCCGCCAGATCGCCGGCCTTTTCGATTATCGGCCCGGCGGTCGATTTTAATGAGGCGCCCATTTCATTGGCGACAATATTCGAAAGCGTCGTTTTCCCGACGCCCGGCGGGCCGGTCAGCAGAATGTGATCGAGGGCCTCACGCCGCTTGAGCGCGGCTTTCATAAAGACACGCAGGTTGTCCTTAACCTTCTTCTGGCCGATGTATTCACTGATCTGAGCGGGCCGCAAGGTCAGTTCAAAACGCTTGTCTTCTTCAAGAACATTTCCGTCAAGGACATCGATTGTTTCCAGGTTAGTGGACATATTTATTGGAACGCAGTCACTCTTGCCTGCAATGAGCGCTGCTTCAGCGCATACAACCCTTTAGCCAGAAACTAGGCAGCGCAACGCTGGGTACGGCTGCCTGCGTTCCTACAGCAATCCCTTATTATACAGGGCCAAAACATCCATCGTAAATGCCACCGTGCAGTGCAGCAGCAGTCCAAGCCAGATACTCCCGTATTTTAGACTCAGCCAGCCAAGAAAAATACCGGCAAAGATGGCTGCGAATGTTTCGGCGGGCGGCTTTCCGAAATGGATCATGCAGTACGGAACGGTCATCACAAAGATCGAATACATTCCGAGCGCCGGTTTCAGGCTATGCACGAGAAACCCGCGAAAGAAAAATTCAAGCCCAAAAAACTGGATGAAATAGATCAATTCCCAGATGAAAAATGCCGGACTCAAATAAGGATCGCTGTTATAGACCTGAAAGAACGGATAGTTGGCCGCAAAGCCCGAGGTCAGCGACATCCAGTAAACAAGCGGCAGAATTACCGCGCTGCATAATGCGAATAACTTCCAAAAACCTCTCTCGATTTTAGGCGGCAGACCATAATTGCCGAGCTTTTCTTCGTAGAAGAACCTGATCACCGCCGCCGGTATTACAAAATAAAAAATTGTAACGATTACTACCCAATACCCAAGCGGCAGCAGGTTATTCGATTCGGGATGAGCAATATAATTACCGAAATCCTCCAGTCGCGTATTACTTAATACCTTCGCCAGGAACTCCGGATTTTTCAGGTAATAAATGCATGACAAGCTTATTGCCGCATATACGAGAGAAAAGATCGCCTTCCGATCGAGCTGTGCGAAATCGTTTTTGATCGACCGGTAAATTTCGAGCATTCATTCAATGGACCGCAGGCACCCCTGCCTGCAATGAGCGTCGCTTCGACGCGAACAACACTTTAACACGAGCCTTGAATGCCGCAACCTAACGCGTTCGAAGACTCCGCGAGCAGGCAAGCTGCCTGGGTTTTGTCATTTTGCAAGCGTCTGCAAAGCCGCTCTGAGCAATTTCTGCACGCTCATTTCAGCTCCGTCTTTGACCGCTTGCTGCAAAGCTTTCTCGGCCGAATTCTTCTGATAACCGAGATTAACCAATGCCGACAGAGCGTCGTCAAACACAGTGTCCGCCGGGACTTGCGAAGCGGATGCTCGCGGGGCAGATCCATCCGAAAGCTCGCCGACCTTATCGCGAAGCTCGATTACAAGGCGTTCCGCGGTTTTTTTGCCGATGCCGGGAATCGTCACCAGCCGAGCCAGATCATCGGTCCTTATGGCCGAAATTATCTCGTCCCCGCTCATTCCGCTCAGCATCGCGATCCCCGATTTCGGGCCGATGCCCTGGACGGAGATCAGCTTTAAATAAAGCTCTCGTTCCCGAGTGGTGCGAAAACCGAATAGCTGAATCGCGTCTTCACGAACGCTGGTGTAAATACGCAACTGAACGTCCGCTCCGATCTCACCCAGTTCGTAAAACGTCGAAAGCGGAATCATCACTTCGTAACCCACGCCGCCGACATCCACGATCACCGTATTTGCCTGCTTTGAAATTAATTTACCTGAAAGAAAAGCGATCATTGTTTCACACTTGAAACATAAATTGTAAATGAAATGTTAACTAAGGGCAACGATGGAAGCTGGATTTGCACCTTAGAATAGTCTTTATAAAAGAATGCGTAAAGTTTTCAAAAAAAACTTTGCGGTCGAGGCCAAAAGATATAATATAGAGATAGTTCGCTGCGGTTTTTGGAAGTTTTGCTCGAATTTGAAACCGATCCGACGAAATCGCCGTAAACAGTATTAGGAATATTACAAGAGGTGAAGGTTTATGTTTTACAAAGGTTTTATTAAGCGGATCGTACCGTTTTTTCTTACATTTGCCGCAGGGTTGTTTATCGCAAGCATTTTTGTGCCGCTTTCGATCCCGAATTTGAAAATGCCGAGCCGCGGTTCGCATAAGTACCGCGAAGTGCAGCGTTTAAGATCGGAATTGAATGAATCTCGCCGCGAAAGTAACGAACTGAAAAAGGAAATTCGAGAATTGAAGCAAAATGCAATCAATGCCGAATTTGATGCTTTTGAAGGGGTTCCGCCGGTAGCGATAGACGCGCCGCCTCCGCCGCCTGATCCGGTCGTCCCTCATAGCGTACGCCGCGTGCTTAGACACGACAGGTAACTTTTCACAAAATTTAAGCCACAGGTTAACACTGATATTGATGTTGTGTTAATCTGTGGTTTCTTTGTTTATGGACGAGTCCCAAGCCCGAAAATTGATCTGCGAGATCGGCGTTTTGCTTTATGAAAGAAGCTATGTGGTTTCTTCGGACGGCAACGTCAGCATTCGTCTTGATGAGAACCGCGTGCTGGCAACGCCGACAATGACCTGCAAGGGGCGCATGACCGAAGATTGTCTGGCTATTACAGACATGGACGGCAAACCGCTGACGGACAAAAAGGCTTCGTCCGAACTGGCGATGCACCTTTTGATCTACAAGGCCCGTCCCGATATAAAAGCCGTTTGCCACGCTCATCCGCCGCATGGGACCGCATTTGCCGTCGCCGGTCTGGCTATTGATAAACCTATTTTGTCCGAAGTGATTTTGACACTCGGCTGTGTACCGTTAACCGATTACGGCACGCCATCGACCGATGAACTAACCGAGGCGATGAAGCCTTTTGTCGAGCACCACAACGCTCTTTTAATGGCTAATCACGGAGCTGTCGCATACGGAGCAGACCTCTGGCAGGCTTTCGACCGGCTAGAAACACTTGAACATACGGCAAAGATAGCGATTCTTGCAAAAGCATTGGGCGGAGCCAACGATCTTCCCAAAGACGCAATTGAAAAGCTGATAAACATCCGCGAAAAAGCCGGATATCTTAGCCCATCGGCCCGCTGCCAATCATGCGGCTACCTGCACGAAGCCGAAATTACATGTGCATCCCGAAGCACTTCCGGAAATGGCTCGAAAGGCGGCAAAGTTTCATTCACGCGGGAAGAGTTGATCGAGCTTTTGAGTCAGGCGGCCAAGTTGAGTTAAACTAGAGACACTTCAAAACCCCGTATCGAATTAGGAGAAAAATAATGCAAGAAGCTCTCGGAATGGTTGAATGTAAAGGACTTGTAGCGATGATCGAGGCTGCCGACGCGATGGTTAAGGCCGCTAATGTCCAATTGGTCGGTTATGAAAAGATAGGCGCAGGCTTTGTAACGGCGATCGTCCGGGGCGATGTAGCGGCTGTAAAAGCTGCTACCGATGCCGGCGCAAGCGCCGCCCGGCGTGTTGGTGAACTGGTAAGCGTTCACGTCATACCGCGTCCCCACTCCAGCGTCGATGAAGCTTTGCCGATAGTAATGAAATAGTCGTTAGCAATCGGATTTTCTTCAACTGACATCTGGCTACTGATATCTGACACTTCAATGATAATTGGACGCATACTAGGCACCGTTGTTTCGAGCCAGAAGGACGAACGTCTGCTCGGCAAAAAGCTTTTGATTGTAAGGCCCATCAATCTTGACGGCACCGATCAGAGTAGCTATGTCGTGGCTGTGGATACGGTCGGCGCCGGGTTTCACGAGAAAGTGATCGTCGTTAGTGGATCATCCGCTCGGCTTGCCGAGGGAAATAAGGATTGCCCGGTCGATGCGGCAATTATCGGCGTTATCGACACGATTGATTTTAACTAACCCGCATGAATTTCGGCGATAATAAAACATCCGCTCTCGTTTTCCTTCGCGGAGTCCTCGCAATATTGATGTTCATTCACGGTGCCTCACGGATTGCGTCCGGAACCGTTGACGATTTCGGCGGATTTCTTAGAAGCAGCGGTTTTCCCCTCGGCTTTTACGTTGCCTGGGCGATCACTTTATTTGAGTTAATCGCGAGCGTTTTACTTGCCGCTGGTTTTTATGCCTGGATTATTGCACTTGTTTTTGCAGTTCATCTTGGTATCGGAATCGCATTAGTTCACTATAAAGAAGGCTGGTTTGTTGTTGGCGGCGGGCGGAATGGAATGGAGTTCAGCGTTTTGCTGATCGCGGCTTTTTTGACCATAGCCTGGTCCCACTATAAAAGGGGCAAATAATGCAGATCGCCCGCGTGATTGGTACCGTGGTCGCCACGGTAAAAAACAAATCGCTCGACGGACGAAAGTTTTTGATCGTGCAAACACTCGACGCAGAGTTGAAAGCCAAAGGCAGCCCATTGGTGGCTCTCGATGCCGTCGGCGCAGGCGAGGGCGAACTTGTGTTCTGGTGCCGCGGAAAGGAAGCGTCGTTTCCGTTCAAGCGGGATGAAACGCCGACCGATTGTACGATCGTTGGAATCATTGACTCTGACAGTCACGTTTATACGAATGCATCGTAGATACTAACAACGATTCGTGATCCATATGCTTTTGGCCAAAGTTATCGGAAATGTTGTAGCCACGCAAAAGAATCAGCGTTACGAGGGTTCGCGCGTTATGCTTTGCCGGCAAATAACACCCGAAGGCAAAGATATGGAATACACGTGCCTGGCTCTCGATTCGGTTGGGGCGGGCGAGGGCGATTTAGTTGTGATCGTTCAGGAAGGCTGGGGAGCTTCCACCGCTGCGACCGGGACACCAGGAGCGGCTATTGATTCGGCAATTGTCGGTGTTGTCGATTACGTCGATCTGTTGCCGGAATATACGATCTCCAATTCTCAAGAGAATATATAATTCGAACAATTCGACTCTTTTTCGAGTCTTAATACGGCAATTGGTTTTATGCAGAACGAGAAGATTCACACACTGGCCGAAAAGATCGCACAGCTAATAGAGGGCCAACAAGCCGCTCCCGACTTTACGTCCTTACAGGCAGGTATCGAACGAATAAGCGAACGTCTTAATAAGCTTGAGACCGCTTCTTCCGATGTCCACACAGCTTATAGTGTTTCGCAATCAATTCATCCCAGCCAGGAAAAATTCGCTGTTATAGAAGCGGTCGCCGATGAGATCTTCGCAGATCTTCAAAAAGAAAAGGCTTGCGCGTTCGAACCGAACGGCAAGCCTTGTGATCACTGCTCAATGTGCAATTCACGCGGATTTTAGTTATTGATTCGCCGGCGCGGCAGGCGCCTGAGGAGCACTATTCTTTCTTAACGAATCTGCACTACCAACAGATGGCGCCGTTCGAGCAGCCGGATCAGCTTGGAAGAACGGTTCTTCTTTAAATCCAAGCAGGCCAGCGGTCAGTACCGCCGGGAATGAATTTCTCGTAGTGTTGTAATCGGTAACAGACTGATTAAAATCCAGTCGAGCAGTATTTATCCGGTTTTCCGTACCAGAGAGCTCGTCCTGCACCTTCATGAATGCTTCATTGGAACGCAGCACCGGATAATTTTCCTGTAGGCTAAGCAATCTTCCGATCGTGCCTCCGAAACTGTTGTTCGCCTCGATCACAGCTTGTTTTTGCTCGGGCGTTTTGTCCCCGCCTTCACCGGCCGGCGGAGCCTGCTGTGCATTGAGAAGTCTAGAACGGGCGTCCGCGATTTGTCCGAAGACCTCCTGTTCTTGAACGCCGGACATTTTGGCCGTTTCCACTAAATTCGGAATCAGATCAGCCCGCCTCTGCAAAGCGCTTTCGACGTTAGCCCATTTACCCTTTACACCCTGTTGTTTTGCGGTTAGATCGTTGTAACTGCACCCGCTCAGGCCGAAAGCGGCAAACATTGCGATTGTTAATAATATAGTTCTTTTCATAATTGTTCTCCTTAGGGAACGTTCGGCTTGCCGAAATCTAAAGAATGAATAGACCCTGAAGTCTATCCTATTTGTTTCCAATTGCGTCCACCGCATCTATAACATTTTCGATCTGCTCCATATATTCGGCAAACAACTTGTTAGCCGATGTGTCATCCAGTTTTTCCGTATAATTATTCTCACGAATATTGAATATTTTTTCAAACGGCAAGCCGTCGATCTTTAAGTGCTTGACGGTAAGGGCGACGATCTCGTGTTTAGCCGCCGGAGGCTGAACCCCGTACAAAAGCAGAACGGCATGAAATAATCCCGCAAAGCCAGTCAAACTATGCGACATCAAATTTTTCATTCCTTCAATTGACCCGGATGCCGGAATATACTCACGCCGCAGCCGGAGCAGTTTGCTCCGCAGCTCGTATTCGGTTTGATGTCGTAAAAATACATCAGATATTTTAAGGCCGGCAAGAACATCGGTTCCATAAAGAACCTTTCGGGCCGCCTCCATTTGATGAAATTCTATTGGGAATACGTCCGCTGCATTCTCCAATTCCGAAACCGTAAAATAAACCGGGAGCGGGTTGCCCGCTTTTAACCATTCGCGTACTGTAGCGTGGGCATTTCGCAAATCTTCGGGCGTTATCTTATGAAGTGCAATCAATATATTGTAGCCCGAGTCCGACGGAATGAAATCTCCCGCCGCCGCGGCACCATACAGAATTACCGACGCAAGATTTTTTCCATGCGTTCCTTTCAAGTCATCAACAAATGCCGCAAAATGATTATTCATAAAAATTAGAGTAACTGGCTTTGGTCAATGTTTTATTCCTTATACTTACCAGTCTCCTCCGGCGCCGCCTCCGCCAAAATCACCGCCTCCGCCAAATCCGCCCCAGTCACTGCCGCCCGACGATCCGCCCCAATTACTTGATGATGAACTGCCGGAACCACCACTGGTCAAGATCGAACCGAGAATCCAGGGCAGCGCGCTTGCAGCACCAAGTCCACCGCCGCCGCCCCATCTATTATTGTCATCATTAGATCTTCCGCCGCCGCGTCTTGAAAAAAGCAGCAGCAGGATCACCCCAATAATGATCAGACAGCAGACAGGATTGGAAATCGCCTTTGAGACGCCCCGGCTTTTACCCGGTTGCTGGCCGGTGTTAGCCGGTGGGACATACGTGCCGCTCAGCCGCTCCTGGGTGGTTCTGATGTAGGCATCGACCGTATCTGAAATGCCTTTGGCATAGTTGCCATTGCGGAATTCCGGCACGAGATATTGCCGCTGGAGGTTGCCCACAATGCCGTCGGGCAATTCGTCTTCGAGATCTTTGCTTACCTGTGTAAAATATTTCCGATCATCAATTGCGACGAAGAGCAGGGCGCTCGGGTTATCGTCTTCCTTTGAGCCGATCTTCCAGCCGCGGGATACGGCGAGTGAATAATCGAATATCGGCAGGTCGCCAGTAGTTTTTACAACGGCTACAGCTAATTCGACGCCGGTACTCGCCTTAAATTGTTTTAGCTTTTCTTCAAGCTGCTGCTTGGTTGCGGGGTCGATTACGCCCGCATAATCATTGACCGCGCCGGTCGGAGCAGGCAGCGGCGATTCGTTTATTGAAAACGGCGCATCCGTCTGCGAAAACGTTCCCGCAGCCGCGAGAACGATGATCAGTACAGTCTGGAAATATTTTAGTTTTGCCGAAGCAAATATAATTTTCATTCAATATGTACTGATTGTGCCAAATATAAAAAGAATACGAAAGCCGCGAGCCGTTTGTTCCGTTTACGATTTTTTCACTTCGACCAGTTTCCCACGAAAAATTCGCAGTGCTTTTTTCACGGTCGGTAAGCTGTTTGCGTAGGCAAAAAGCTGCTCCTCGGTTGGATTTTCAGGCAGTTTCATGATCTCCGAATAGTCGCCATCGTCAATTACCGGCGGTACATATGCTGATAGATCACGAGCTGGAGCAACCTCGGCTATACCATTTCCATTTGATTCGGCGGCTTTGCCATTCGAGCCGCTGAGAGCGAGCCCGACCAAGCTATTAGCGGATGCCAGCGGCAGTAGATTATCGCCGCTTTGCAGGAGTTTTTCTTCAAAAGCGTTGTCCAGCCAAGCGTCATCGACATGTTCGAGTTCGGCGGAATCTATGGATGGAAGCGGAAGTTTGATCGCGTCGAGAAACGATAGATCGAACGATTTTGTATTATTTAAGGCCGGTTCTTCCGCCATTACAGACGGCAAAGACTCTTCAAAATCGTCAACCGGAGCCTCCATAAAATACGAAGGTTCTTCCGGCAGGGAAGCTGAAACAGGTGTAACCTCGATTTTTTCAGGGATCGGTTCAGAAACTAGAGTTTTTTTTTCCGGAATTTGTGAAATCGGAGGAGCAGCACGGGATTCTACGGGCATTCCGCCTAGTGATTGCTCGATCCGCGAAAGCCTTTCCAGAAGCTGCTCGACGGCGGTGACGCGGCCCATTTCTATGAGCTTTATCAGGCCGGTTTCGAGTACGTAACGCGTTTGGGTGGCGTCTTTTAACCTAGTTTCGGTTTCGGCCACCGAGTTAAAGAACCGCAGAAAATCGGCTTCGGAAAAGTTTGCTGAATGTGCCCGCATCTCATCGCGGCTTAGAATGGCAGTTTCGAACAGGTTTTCGGCATTGCCGGCGATCTTGAAAACCAGTAGATCACGCAATAAAGACAGCAGATCGCGGCAAAAATTTCGGAGGTCCTGGCCGCGAGCTATCAGGTCATCGACGACCAGCAAAATGTCGCGGGCATTCTTTTCAGCAACGGCGCTCAGCACCTTGGTCAGCATTTCGACGCTTGCCATTCCGAGGGCATTCGACACGTCCGTAACCGCGATCTTCTCGCCGGAGAAGCTTATTACCTGGTCGAAATTCGATTGGGCGTCACGCATCGAGCCTTCGCCCGAACGCGATATTTCTCGCAGTGCATCGTCCGTAATATCGACCTTTTCGGCCTCCGCAATGAGCCTCAGGCGTTCGAATATCTTCTGCAGCGGGATCGTGCGGAACTCGAACTCCTGACAGCGTGACAGGATCGTTTCCGGGACCTTGTGCAGCTCGGTCGTCGCCATGATGAAGACAACGTTCGGCGGAGGCTCCTCGAGGGTTTTTAAAAGCGCGTTGAACGAATGGTTCGAGAGTTGGTGTACCTCGTCAATTATAAATACCTTATACCGGTCGCGAGCAGGCGCAATGTTTATGCCTTCGAGAATAATGTCCCGGATTTCCTCTACCTTGGTATGAGACGCGGCGTCGAATTCGAGCACGTCTATCGAACGGCTTTCTGAAATTTCAGTACATGAAGAGCAGTCGGTAGCGTCGCTGGCAGAGCAGGGAATCGGGTTCGGAACCTTTGTTTTATGGCAGTTTAAGGTCTTTGCGAGCAGCCGGGCGGTAGTGGTCTTGCCGACGCCCCGGGCGCCTGAAAACAGATAAGCGTGGTGCAAGCGGTCGTGTTCCAGGGCATTACGCAGCGTTCGCGTAATATTTTCCTGGCCCGTGACCTCTTCAAAGGTCTGCGGCCGCCATTTTCGTGCGATTACCTGATAGGACATTCTTTGTAAGGATAAAGGATAAAGGCGAAAGGATAAAGTGAAGAAAGAAGGTTGGCCGGGAGTCAAAGAACCCTAAATGTCTCGGTCAGGCAATTCAATCACCGAAACAGCGCATATTTTGCGGTTTTTATGTTCCCGGAGTCATCCAAATCAAGAAAAAAGCGATCCAAATCAAGAATTCGGGCGCGGAAAAAAACGCTAAATTTTGGCCGAAAACGTCAATTTTTCAACGCCGCGTCAGCCGTCTCGCCCGACTCCGCCGCTGCCGCCCGATTTTCCGGTTCTCCGCCTTCAACGCCGACCGTCCGCGGCGAGTAAAATAAGACGGACCCGTTTCCGATGTCGGAGGTCCGCCGCCGAAAACTCCGCCGCCGCTGATTTGCAGATTCTTTGTCGCCGAAGGTGACAAATTTAAAAGCGTCGGGAGAATCCCGGCTTATAATCCCATAGCCTTTTCCGACGCTGTAAGTGTCGAATAGAAAGTTTATTGTTCGTCCCCTTCAGAGCCGGAATTTTATCTCGGATAGTTCGTCGGGTTTACACCCGACGCTATTAAATTTCGTCGCTTTCAGCGACATGACCATGCTGCCAAAATTCCATCTGGGCTTCCTAATCCGGAAATTTCTATATCTCATTAATCAGCCGCGATATCAGCAACGCGCATAACTCAGATTCTTCATTGCTATTCAACCGGACAATTATGGGTTTCACTTTTCCCATTTGAGTGAAGTTTAGTCCGTCCGAGAAGATATGAAGGTCGAGCAGCTTCTCAATTGGTGTTGACACGGATTTGCGGTCGCCGGTGAATACCAGCCGTTTGTTCGTTACTACAAAATATCCGTCACTCACGGGAATCAATCCGGATTGTGAAACCATTTTGCCTTTCTGCTGTCCAATCCTGTAGCTGACGCCTTTGACGATTCTTAGATTAACACCATGCGAACCGCCTGCGTAATTTCTTGACACAACTCTTTCCTCAATAAGTTGTGCTGCAAGGCTCGCGTGACACAGTTCATTCTTTTGCAGGATCAAACCCGTTGGCGATCCTACGGGGAGGGGAGCACCCGATTCAATTTGCGCGTATAAAGAATAATATTGAATTTGACGTCCAGCCCATGCTTCGACCTCGGGTGCAACTTGTAGCCGCTCAATTAAGTGGTTAAGTACCGCAAGTTCACTGGCATCGACGCGTCGATCAATAATCGCTTGCTGTACGACCTGCGAAAATATCTCTGAGCGCAATTTGTTGAACTCCTCTTGAGATAATTCGCTATCACGATAAAACCCATTAATATATTCCAACTCCTGATCTGTAATATGTCCATCTGCAATTGCAGTCCAGATACTCTCGCGCAGCCGTTCTATTTGCTCCTTTTTGAGCGCTCCGGTGGAAAATGACGATTTAAGCTTTTCGAATAGTCCCATTGATTTTGTCTCGGTGCAGATCAACTCCCTTTGCAAACTATACACTATCCTCGTTTTTGGGTGGCGTAGTTGGTTATTGCTTGTTCTCGGGTAGCTCCGAAGGCGTAGGAATCGCTGTGGTCGAGGTCGGTGAAGTCCGGGCCGACGATGCAGAATGCGTCGCCGTCGAGGAATATTAAGGTTCCGCCGGGGCCGGGTTCGGATTGGAGGTCTGGATCGTTTTTTAGGGCTTCGAATTCAGGTGTAGGCATGGGGAAAGGATAAAGGATAAAGGGGAAAGGATAAAGTGGGGAAGAAAATTTACAATGAAATAAATGTTGCAAATGATACAACGTTGCGTGTATGATACAGGGCGTTGGTAAAAAGGATAAAGGAGAAAGTGAAGAATATGAGTGTTAGGCAATGGGAAGAGTTTCCGGTGGGGCCGGGTGGGGATGGGGATCATTTGCATGTAACTTTGGGGAAGAAGGGCGAGATCATGATCGGGGCTAAGGCGTTTGAAAAGTTTGGGAAGCCGGAGGCGGCGGTGCTTTTGTTTGATCGGGTGAACAGCGTGATCGGGCTGATGCCTTCGCACCGGCGGGCGGAGAATGCTTATCCGCTGATCGCGAAAACGAACGGGCGGCACCGCGTGGTACGGGCTAACCGGTTTTGCAGGCATTACGGAATTCGGGTTGAGCGGACAATTGCGTTTAATAAGCCGGAGATCGATGGGGAAGGGATTTTGGTTTTGGATTTGAAAGCTTCGTCGGGGCTGGGAAAGGAGAAAGGATAAAGGATAAAGGAGAAAGGATAAAGTGAAGAGAAAGAGGAAGGCCTAAGAGGGAGTTTTTTTGGGAAAAGAACTGTCGGAAAACAAGAAAAAAGGATAAAGACGAACGGGAAGGAATTTTACTTTATCCCTTATCCTTTCTCCTTTATCCTTTAAGAGCGGCTTCAGACTTAACCGCAACACAGGCTGAAATTGCTGCCGTTGCTCGATTCCTCGTCTAGCGGAGTTCACAACTCAAACCTTGTGCGGAGCCTGAAGCCAGAGTAAAGGATAAAGGATAAAGGATAATGGATAAAGTGCGGAGAAGAGATTTATTGTTTTCGGGATTTAACTTTTTTTACGATAGTTACGAAGATGGCGGTTAGTTCTTTGGTTTCCTGCTGGATTGGTTTAAGTTTTTTGGAAGGGAAAAGCTGCATTTCTTCGATTAGTTCGAGCCAGTAGGATGTTTCTTCGAGTTCCTGAAGCGAGCCTTCGATTTTGCTGATGAAGTCGGCGTCCGATTTTGCGTGCTGCGATTCTCGGTATTGTGCCCCGACAGACGTTCCTGAGCGCAGGACCTGTTTACCCAATACTTGTGCCTCGGTCGATTTCGGCAAAGCCGCGAATAACCGAATAATGCGGACCGCGAAATCTTTAGTTCTAATCTTTAAATCGTTATCCATAGCAAAATGCAAAAAAAAAAGGATAAAGGCGAAAGATTCAGGATTCTTTTACTTTATCCTTTATCCTTTCGCCTTTATCCTTATTTCTGGCGGAAAGGGTGGGATTCGAACCCACGGAACCCTTTTGAGGTTCACAGCATTTCCAATGCTGCCAATTCAGCCGCTCTTGCACCTTTCCAGAAAATTTTATATCAAAGAACTTTGAATCCAAATTTGCCGATTCAAAATGAAATGGCGGAGAGGGTGGGATTCGAACCCACGGTACCCGTTAAGGTACGGCAGTTTTCGAGACTGCTCGATTCATCCACTCTCGCACCTCTCCGCACGGGAACTTTACATTCTAATATCTGGGCGGCGGAAATATCAAGTCGGCGAATTGGAACGCGGAAGGCCTTTTACGCATACGGCGGTTGCGGAAAAGGATTTCCGCGTTCCTTTAGCGGCGTTTTCTGAAAAAATCCTGCATTAGGGAGCGGCATTCATCGGCTAATACTCCGGAAGTTATTTCTATTCTGTGATTGAGTTTTTCGCTGTCGCAGAGGCGGAAAATTGTTTCGACGGCACCGTATCTTTCGTCGGCGGCACCGTAAACAATGCGTTTTATGCGGGCATTTACTAATGCTCCGGCGCACATTACGCAAGGTTCGATGGTCGTGTAGAGCGTCGAGCCGGTCAAACGATAGTTACCGATTTTAGCGGCGGCTTCGCGAATTGCGAGGATTTCGGCGTGGGCGGTCGGGTCGCTGTCGATGATCGTGCGGTTCGAAGCGGCGGCTAGAAGTTCGCCGTTTTCATCGATCAGGCAGGCACCGATCGGGACTTCGCCAATTTCGCCTGCGATTTCGGCAGCGTCAATTGCCGCCTTCATCCAGATTTCATCAATTGCTGACATCATATTGGCGGAGCATGTCAGTACCGTTTGCGTAAGCGGGTGGTACGAATTCCGGCGAAAGATCGCGGTTCGGTCTCAATTTGCATTGCAGCCATAGTCTTTGCCGCCTGCTTACGCAGGCGGTACTGACCTTATCGCAAATTCCTTGCATCCGCTAGGTTAAAATGATAATTTTTTCAGTAGCAAAGGTTCTCCGCCGCCTTGCTTTTGACGCTTTCCCTGACATGTTATGAGAGACGACAGTCGGTCCGGCCCGTCCGCGGCCGACGAAGATATACACATTACGACCGTGCCGGAATCTTTTCGGGCCTTTGCCGAAGAGGTTCATAAGCGCAATCAGAAGCCCAAAACCACTCCACAGACGATCGCCCAAAAACTTGCCCCGGCCGAATTCAATACGGCGATGGTGCATTTTTACCGCGGCGAGATACAGCGTTCGAATGTCTGGCGCGGACGCCTTGATGCGACGACGAACTGGGCCGTTATCACTGCGGGTGCGACGCTTTCGTTTGTGTTCAGCTCACCGGATAATCCGCATTTTGCGATACCTATCAATTCGATCCTGGTATCGATTTTTTTGTTTATGGAGGCCCGGCGCTACCGTTATTACGAGGTCTGGGCCAATCGCGTACGCATTCTGGAAACGGGCTATTTCGCCCCGATGCTGTCGCACGGGACGATTCCGCCGGACAAGGAATGGGCCGAGCACATAGCCGCCGATCTTATTTCGCCGCATTTCACAATCAGCGAATGGGAAGCGGTCGGGCGTCGTTTGCGAGCGAATTATCTGTGGATCTTTATTTTATTGGCGCTGTCGTGGACGCTGAAAATTTACATTCATCCGTTTCCCATCCCGGTGGTCACGCCGCAGGATAAGGAAAAATTCTGGGAATTGCTTTTTGCCCGCGCACAGGTCGGGCTTGCACCGGGCTGGCTGGTGGTGTTCCTCGGCGGCGTCTTTAATTTTCTGATATTTTTTGTCGCATTCGGCACGCTGCGTCTGCGCGATTCGTCGAGCGAGGTCTTGCCGCAGGAAAGCATCGAATGGCATCCGCTGAGGCAAGTTTCCGATTGGGCCGGCAGCAATCTAAAACGCCGCAATCCGATCCGCCGCTCGAAGAAGGCAAGGCAGCGGATGAGGTCGATTCATAAAACGGAGAGTTGATATATGGAACGCGGACAAGAATGTCAGCGTTCCAGGAGATAATAATTTAGGAGCAAATATAACTATGGCAATCGATATGGATGACCGCGGGCGGGCACTCGAGAACGAATATTTTCATCGGAAGGAGCAGGAACTTATCGAGAAAATGAAGGCGAAACTTGCTAGTGCTGAAACGACTAATCTCGAAATTTCCTGCCCGAAATGCGACGGGACGCTGTTTGAAACCGATTATGAAAACATCAAAATAGATGTTTGCGATAAATGCAGCGGCGTTTGGTTCGACGCTGGTGAGTTGGCTCAGGTCGTCGATAAAGAAAAGGAAGGCGGCTGGTTTGGTGGATTGTTTAAGTAGTGAAGGAGTTTAACCGCAGATGAACGCAGATAAACGCAGATTCACGGCACTGATTTGGTTGTCGGTTTTGCTTTCAGGCTTTTCGGCTTTGGGGCAGACTGTTACTTCGCCACCCAGCCGGACGGTAGAACTTAAGGATGGAACGGGCATATATGCGGTTAAAGTTCAGAATAATAGTCTGAACAGCAAACTGATGGCGCGTGAAATGCCGTTTCGGGTTATGCTGCCGGGAAATTATTCCGCAAACAAGACCGACGGGCCGAGGTATTCAGTGATTTATCTCCTTCACGGCTTGACCGGGCATTTCGATAACTGGACCGATAAGACATCACTTGCGGAGCATGCCTCCAAACATAATTTCATCATAGTCACGCCCGAAGGCAATAACGGATGGTACACGGACAGCGTTTCCGCGCCGAACGATAAATACGAAAGCTATATTGTTAAAGAGCTGATCCCGGAGATCGACAAAACGTTCAGGACGATTGCTGATCGCGATCACCGTGCGATTGCGGGGCTTTCGATGGGCGGTTACGGAGCGATTAAGTTTGGGATGAAGTACCCGGAAATGTTTTCGCTTGCGGGAAGTTTTAGCGGCGCTTTGGGTGCGGCGGCTTTTTCCGAAAAGGGCATCGGAGCAATTGGAAAAAGTATCGACGCGATATATGGGCCGCTCGATAGCGAAACCAGGAAAGCCAATGATATTTTTCAAATGGTCAAAGAAATGAAGCCGGAGAAAATGAGATCGATGCCGTTTTTATACGTCGATTGCGGCACGGAAGATTTTCTATTCAAGAATAATCAGGATTTTGTAACGCTTTTAGTTGAAAAAAAGGTGCCGCACGAATTTCGCCAGCTTCCGGGCGGGCATAATTGGGTATATTGGAATTCGCAGGTCAAGGAATTCCTGGAAGTCGCTGATGCTCGTCAAAAAAAATAAAAAGGCGTTGGTCATCAGTGCAGAAGCCCGCGCGTTAGCAAGGGCGTAGTCGTGCCTTCAATTGTAAGTTTCCTTTTGCGGCAAAGTTGAATGTTTCGCCCTTGCTGACGCGCGGGCTTCCGCAGTTGGGTTGGCAATTTTATGAAAAAAGTATTTGCATTTATATTTCTGGCACTATTCACCGCGGCTGTTCCGGCACAAAGCGAGCAGGCAGCCCGCATTTCTGAGATTCAAACGGCGCTTCAAAAAGAGAAGCTCGACGGCTGGCTGTTTTACGATTTTCGGGGCAGCGATATTTTGATGCCTCGAATTTTCAAGATCGAGCGGGCCGGCGGTTCGCGGCGTTGGTATTATTATGTTCCGGCTAAGGGCGAGCCGGTGAAGGTCGTTCACGCCATCGAACCGGAAAAGCTCGATGCGCTGCCGGGGAAAAGGCTTATCTACCGCGAATGGCAGCTGATAAATTCAAATCTGACGACGGCGATCTTCGGCGCCGCGAAACCGAAAAATAAACCGCGGATCGCGATGCAGTATTCGCCGAATAACGATATTCCTTATATTTCGCGGGTAGATGCCGGAACTATTGAGATGGTGCGGTCGCTCGGCGTGGATGTGCGGACGAGCGCCGATCTTGTGCAGCAATTTGAAGCCGTGTGGACACCTGAACAGCTTGCGATGCATAAGGAAGCGAACGTTAAACTGCAAAAAATAATCATCGAAGCCTTCGCCGACATCAAACGGCGTATGAACGAAAACGTGCCGACGACCGAAACGGATGTGCAGCAATTTATGATGAAGCGGTTTTCGGAAGAGGGAATGCAGCCTTCGCCGATGATCGTCGCGGTTAACGCAAACGCCGCTTCGCCGCATTATTTTCCGACGAAGGAGCGAAATTCGCCAATCAAGTTCGGTGATCTGGTGCTGATCGATTCGGTTACGAAAATGGCAAAACCGAAGGCCCCGGCGGTCGATCTGACATGGGTCGGATATGTCGGCGAAACGGTGCCGGAAGAATATGTGAAGATCTGGAACATCGTTCGAGAAGCGCAACAAGCCGCGTTCAATTTTGTCCAGGCCTCGTTTAAAAACGGCAGGCCGATTACGGGCGCGCAGGTCGATGACGTTTCACGCGGCATTATCAAAAAGGCCGGTTACGGTGATCAATTTCTACACCGCACCGGGCATTCGATCGGCGAGGAAGGCCACGGAAACGGAGCGAATATCGACAATCTCGAAACACGGGATTCGCGTCGTCTTATCCCGGGCACTGCTTTTTCGATCGAGCCGGGAATTTATCTGGCAGGCAAATTCGGGATAAGATCGGAAATCGACGTTTACATCACTAATAATGATGCGATCATCACCGCTCCTCACCAAACTGAAATAATAGCCATAATGAAATAGTTTTGATTGGCGGAGCTAGTCAGTACCGCCTGCGTAAGCGGGTGGTAAAGACTAAACGTGGAGAAGTATTTGAGAACCAACCATGACTTTTCGCCAGAATTCGTACCACCCGCTGACGCAGGTGGTACTGACAAGACAAGAACCCAGTCGCTATCGCTTTCGGTTCCGACCCGGACAATGTCGCTCCTGGTACTAATCCGGAATTATGCTTAATTTTGCAATTGAAACCGCACGTGCCGCCGGGCATATTCTGCTCGAAAAATTTGACCGCGGGATAGCCGTGATGAAAAAAGGCGATATCGATTTAGTGACGGCGGCCGATCTTGCGTCCGAAGCGCTCATTATCGAGCGGATAAAGACCTATCATCCGAAGCATTCGATTCTTGCCGAGGAATCGGGCGAAGCGGTCGTAATCGGCGGCGACAACAAGTGGAAATGGATCATTGATCCGCTCGACGGGACGACCAATTATGCCCACGGTTATCCATGTTTTTGCGTGACGATAGCGCTCGAACACGACGGCGAGATTGTTATCGGGGTGACTTATGACCCGACGCGAAATGAGCTTTTTGCGGCTGAAAAAGGCCGCGGTGCGAGCCTCAACAGGAAGCCGATCCGCGTGTCGGGTTCAGAAAAACTTGGAGATTCGCTGATCGTTACCGGTTTTCCCTACGATTTCAAGGGTAAGGCGAATTTTGAGCAGCACTTAAGGGATTTTCTGCTGCACGCTCGCGGAGTTCGCCGCGACGGCTCGGCGGCGATAGATATGGCTTACGTTGCCTGCGGACGGTTCGACGGATTTTGGGAAGAAGGGCTGCATGCGTGGGACGTAGCGGCCGGTAAGCTAATGATCCAGGAAGCTGGCGGCATGGTGACCTATTACGACGGCTCGCCGTTCAGCGTTTACACTCCGCCCATCTGCGCGAGCAACGGGTCAATCCATGACGAGATGCTGGAAGTTTTGCGATGAATTAAAGACTTTGCCCGCAAAAATACGCGAAAGGTCGCGAAACAAAAGAATGAGAATCTTTTCTTATTTCGCGACCTTTCGCGTGATTTCACGGGCAAATCTTCTAAACTGATGGATTCCTCATCTGCGACAAAAGTCTTGTTCCTGTGCTAATCTAAATCACTTGAATATGGAAGGCGGCTGATATAAATAAGGTAATTAGTAATTACTAATTATTTTTCACGCGGCCAACTGCCAATTGCCTATGTCCTGGTTCAAAAGAGACAAGCCGAAGATCGGCGAACAGAGCGACTACGAAGAACGTACCGTTAAGACCGAGGGTATTTTCGTCAAATGTCCGGAGTGCGAAAGCCCGCTTTATAAGCCGGAACTTCTTGCTTCGCTCCAGGTTTGCACGCACTGCGATTACCATTTTCGTTTTCCGGCCCGCGAACGTTTGGCGATGATTTTCGATGACGGCAAATTCGAGCAGCTCGATGAAGAAGTAATGTCGGCCGATCCACTGGGATTTGTAGATACCAAGCCTTATATCGAACGTATCGAATTGGCGAAGGAATCCTCCGGGTTGCCCGAAGCCATTGTTTCCGGCACCGGTAAAGTCGGCGGGTATCCGGCGTACGCAGGGGCGATGGATATGTCGTTTATCGGCGGTTCGATGGGATCGGCGGTCGGGGAGAAAATCACGCGGCTGATTGAACGGGCACTCGAAAATCGCGGAGCGGTGATAGTTTTCTCGGCGTCAGGCGGGGCGCGGATGCAGGAAGGCACGCTGTCGCTGATGCAAATGGCAAAGATTTCCGCTGCTCTGGCGATGCTGCATGACGCCCGCCTGCCTTTTATCTCCGTATTGACCGACCCGACGACCGGCGGCGTGACTGCCAGTTTTGCGATGCTCGGTGACGTTATTTTAGCGGAACCGAAAGCCTTAATAGGTTTCGCCGGACCACGCGTCATCGAACAAACCATCCGCCAAAAGCTCCCGAAAGGATTTCAGCGCAGTGAATTTTTATTGGAGCACGGCATGGTCGATATCGTTGTTGACCGACGAAAGCTGAAGGAAACGATTGTGCGGATGCTGGATTTTATGATGAATAAAGACATCGCCGCCTAACTTTCTCACGGGATGGACTTCGCTGAATCCACAAAATATCTCCTTTCACTTGGTAACGAAGTTTCGGCTATGAAGCTGGGGCTTGGGAATATCCGCATATTGCTCGCCGCACTCGATGATCCGCAAAATAATTTTTTGAAGGTTCAGGTCGCTGGGACGAACGGCAAAGGCTCGGTTTGCGCTTTTGTGGATTCAATTTGTGTCAGGGCCGGAATCAAAACAGGCCTGTTTACATCACCGCATTTGATTTCGATCACCGAGAGAATAAAGATCGGTGGCGTGGAAATCAGTGAAACAGATTTTGCACGGCACGCGGCAAAAATCAGGGAGATAAGCGAAAGCCTAGTCACGAGAGGAAAGTTTGAGTCGATCCCGACATTTTTCGAGCAGATAACGGCGATTGCCCTCAGCGTCTTTGCGGAAAAGAAAATCGAGCTTGCAATTCTCGAAACCGGACTCGGCGGGCGTCTTGACGCCACCACGGCGGCGAACGCGGAGATCGTCGCGATCACGTCTATTGATTACGATCATCAGGAATATCTGGGCGAAACGCTAAGCGAAATTGCGGCTGAGAAAGCCGCGATCATTAGGCCGGATACGAAAGTAGTCGTCGCCAAGCAGAAAAGGGAAGCGGAACTTGTGATTAGAGTCCGCTGCCGCGAAGTCGGAGTAGAGCCGATCTTTTCAACTACAAACATCGTCATGAAAAAGCATGATCGTGAGTTTCTAAGCTCTAATTTTATAACCGAAAACGGAAATTATCCGAATATCGAACTCGGTATTCCCGGCAGACATCAGGTTGAAAACGCGGCGGTAGCCATAGCCGTTGCTGAATTGCTGGGCGGATTTAAATTCAAGATCTCGCATGAAGATATTTGGCTCGGGCTGGAGAATGTGAAACATGAAGGCCGCATGGAATTTGCGGGCCAATTTCTTTTCGACGGGGCACACAATCCAGCCGGGGCAAAAGCTCTTCGAGAATATATCGACGAATTCGTTGAGCGGCCGGTCACGATGATTTTCGGAGCGATGAACGGCAAGGATATTGGCGAGATCGGGCGAATATTATTTACCGGCCCTCAGTATATAATTTTGACGAAACCGGAAAATTCACGGGCGATGGAGCCGGATGCAATACTCGATTCCGTTAGAGAACTCGGCCTTGAAAATGTGATTCTAACGGCGAATGTTGCGGAAGCACTTAAGATTGCCGGTGACATTGCGCCGCCCGATGGTTTGATCTGTGTAACAGGTTCGCTTTACCTGGTTGGCGAAGCGAAGAAAATATTGAATAATTGAAGGAACGCGGACATCCTTGTCCGCACTCTGGCTTAGCGGACAAGGATGTCCGCGTTCCGATTATGCATAAATTAGTTTTGATCAGGCACGGCGAGAGCCAATGGAATAAGGAGAACCGTTTTACCGGATGGAAGGACGTCGATCTTTCCGAGAAGGGAATCGAGGAGGCTCACGCGGCTGGCAAACTGCTGAAGTCTGAAGGGTTTACGTTCGACGAATCTTATACGTCCGTCTTGAAACGCGCTATTCGGACGCTTTGGATAATCCTCGATGAGATGGATTTGATGTGGATCCCGGAAACCAAGTCGTGGCTGCTGAACGAGCGGCATTACGGCGGTTTGGAAGGATTGAATAAGGCGGAAACGGCGGCGCAGCACGGGGAGGAACAGGTGCTGATATGGCGCCGGAGCTACGATGTTCCGCCGAGCTTTATGGAAGAGACGGACGAGCGCTATCTGGGCAAAGACCCGCGATACAGTTCGATCGAACCCGGAAAGTTCCCAAAGGGCGAACATTTAAAGGACACCGTCCAACGGGTCGTTCCTTATTTGCAAACCGAGATTCTGCCGAAGATCAAAGACGGAAAGCGTCTGATCATCGCCGCTCACGGCAATTCGCTGCGGGCTCTGGTCAAATATCTCGATTCGATCTCGGACGAAAATATTATTAAGTACAATGTGCCGACCGGCGTACCGCTGGTGTTCGAATTGGATGATAATCTAAAACCTGTAAAAAGCTATTTCCTCGGCGACACCGAAGCCATAAAAGCCGCGCAGGAAGCCGTGGCTAATCAGGGCAAGGCGAAAGGATAAGGGATAAAGGAAGAATCGGGATTGTCTGCTTTATCCTTTACCCATTGTCCTTTATCCTTTCCTCTTATGTCCTGGCAAAAAGCCTTCTTTTTAATTCTTATCATTTTATGCCTGAGCCCGATTGTCTCGCCGCCGGTAGCGCTCGCGTTGGGGCTGTTTGCCGCGTTTGCATTCGGCAATCCGTTTCCACTGGTTTCCGCAAAGATCGCAAAATATCTGCTGCAAGCCTCCGTCGTTCTGCTGGGTTTTGGAATGAATCTAACTGCGGTTTACAACGCCGGCAAGGACGGGGTTTTGTTTACGATCGTTACGATCTTCGGAACGCTGATTTTAGGGTATTTCGTCGGAAAACTTCTAAATGTACAACAGAAAACTTCGACTCTGATTTCGTCAGGAACCGCGATCTGCGGCGGGAGCGCGATTGCGGCGGTTGCTCCGGTGATCGATGCTGACGCGGATCAGATTTCCGTTTCACTCGGAACGGTTTTTATTCTCAATTCGATTGCGTTGTTTGTCTTTCCGTTGATCGGGCATTCACTCGATCTAACGCAGAATCAATTTGGGATTTGGGCGGCGATAGCGATTCACGATACGAGCTCGGTCGTCGGAGCGTCTGCCGCATATGGGCCGGAAGCGATGGCAATCGCGACGACGGTGAAGCTGGCGAGGGCGCTGTGGATCGCTCCAGTGGCGTTGGTTTTTTTGCTTATTTACCGGAAACAGAATGCCGATAAAAAAGCGAAGATCGCGATACCATGGTTTATATTGCTGTTTTTGCTGGCGACTATGGTCCGTACTTATGTTCCGTCATTTATCCTTCCAAGCGTCTTTGATTCGCTGGTAAATGTAGCGAAGGCGGGAATGACGGTTACGCTGTTTTTGATCGGCGCGAGTCTTTCGCGGGCGACACTGAAAAAGGTCGGGGTGCGGCCGCTGATTCAAGGCGTGATTTTGTGGATCGTTATTTCTGTTGCGGCGCTGATCGCTGTTCTGCGATTTCTATGATTTTTTTACCCGCGAATAATGCGAATCGGCGCGAATAAAGAATATTCCTTCTTTATTCGCGCCGATTCGCATTATTCGCGGGTAAATTTTCCCCTAGTTTGGCGACAGCACCACCTTTTGCCACTGGTTCTTCGTTTCGTTGAACTTCTCGTAGGCAATCGTGGCTTCGCTGAGCTTTAGTTTGTGCGAGATAACGAAGCTCGGGTCGATCTTGCCTTCTTCGATGCTGGACAGCAGTTTCGGCATGTATGCGTGCATATGCGTCTGGCCCATTTTGAAGGTCAGGCCTTTGCCGAATGCGGCGCCGAAATTGAATTTGTCGAGAAGTCCGCCGTAAACGCCGGGTACGGAGACCGTTCCGCCTTTACGACAGCAGAAAATTGCCTGGCGCAAGGCGTGTGGACGGTCAGTCGCGAGAAAGACATGAGCTTTTGCGTAATCCAGAAGTGCGTCCGGCGATGATCCATGCGATTCCAGCCCGACAGCGTCGATGCACGAATCCGGGCCGCGGCCGCCGGTCATATCGAGAAGCTCATCGTAAACTTCTTTCTTATCAAAATTGATCGTCGTCAGATTCTCATTCTCTTTCCGAGCCAACTGCAGGCGTTCTTCATAGTGATCTATTAGAACGACCTTTTCCGCCCCGAGCAAAAATGCCGATTTAACGGCAAACTGACCTACCGGCCCGGCTCCCCAAACCGCAACGGTGTCGCCTTCCTCGATATTGCAATTTTCCGCGGCCATATATCCGGTCGGGAAAATATCGGAAAGAAAAAGCACCTGGTCGTCGGTTAAATGATCCGGAACTTTTATCGGCCCGACATCGGCGAACGGTACGCGGACGTAGTCGGCCTGTCCGCCGGCAAATCCGCCGTACATATGCGAATAACCGAAAAGAGCAGAACCGGAATATCCGGCCAGCGTCTCCAGCATTTCCGGGTTCGGATTCGAATTATCGCACAGCGACCAAAGATCTTTTTTACAGAAAAAACAGTTGCCGCAAGAGATTGTGAACGGGACAACGACGCGATCGCCCACCTTTAGATTCGTGATGCTCGCCCCGATCTCTACTACTTCGCCCATGAATTCGTGGCCGAGAATGTCGCCTTCTTCCATCGTCGGAATATAGCCGTTGTAAAGATGCAAATCGGAACCGCAAATCGCGGTCGAAGTAATTTTTATAATTGCGTCATGCGAATTAAGAATTTTCGGATCGGGCACATCCTGTACCTGAACATCATGTTTTCCATACCAGCAAACTGCTTTCATTTTATTCTCTCCTTAAATCTTTAGCGGGTTTCATCTCCCCGGTTCATAAGTGGCTGCTCTTAACTTAATACCACTAGAATCTGCGGCCCCGTTCGGAGCTCAAGCTTCAGAATGCCTTTTGCATCCCGAAGAAGCACGCCGTTAAGCGTGAACACAGAACACTTGCTACCTGGCAGAAGCGACACGTGCCTTTGGCATTTCCTCGCGGCCGGACGGTTGGCCTTCGGTCTTGATTATCAAACCGGTTTCCATCAGGCTTTTGAATCTTCTGAGGTCTTCCGAAACCTGTTGGTGCGGCTCCTCGCCGAGGAGTTTGGCGACGAGCGCTCCCAGCATTCCCGCCGGCGGTTCATACGTCATATTAACTTTGACCTCGGTACCGCGGTTGGTGGTCGGCAGGAAGTGAACGACACCGGAATTCGGAATGTCGGAGCCTTCGAGCGACATCCAGCCGATACGCTGCTTTTCAATGTCGCTGGTGATTTCGGCGTCCCATTCGACGCTGGAGCCGAGCGGAGCTTTTGCCTTCCAGTGCGAAGTTTTGTCGCCAGTTTTGGTGACGGATTCGAGATGCGTCATAAATTGTGGAAGATTTTCAAAATTTCGCCAAAAGTGATAAAGCTCGTCAGCGGATTTATTGATCGTTACCGATTTAGTGATGTGAACCGGGCCGGAAAGCCAGCTTTTGCCGCGGCTTGAGCCTTCGGTTTTCGAATTGGTATCGATTCCGAGCGATTCGTAAACAGAACATAGTCCGGTCGCTCCGCGATAGGCCAGAGCGGTGCCTGCCGCGGCCAGAACTGCTCCAATTAAGTCGAATCTCTTTATGCCGTACGCGATAAGCGCGCCGCCCGTAGCCGCTGATGCGATGCGTTCGGTGTTGCCGACATTCTGCATTGCCTTAGCCTGTTTTTCGTTCATTTCATTTATTTCTGTAAGGTGCATATATTATTTCTCCCTCTTAAGTTCTGAGTTCACGCTTCAGCGTGCTTCTTTGCCGAACGAAAGATAAACTGAAGTTTGAACTCAGACGGTTTAATCATAATTCGTTATTTTCAATTGCTGCTTGATCGATGCCCGCCGTGATGAAGGACGGCGAAAGGGCGGACTCGCTTTCTTTGCCGCTTGCCTGCCGCGTGCCGATACCGCCGGGGCCGGGCAGCAATCTATCCACTAAAGTCAAAATGCCGGATGTAAGGCCCGGCAGCAGCGCGTACATTTTACCGGCGGCTTTTGCCTGAATCGTGATTATTAATTCTGATTTCCCGTAGCGGCAGGCGTCAATTATTTGTGCGGCGGCACGTTCGACGCCAATCGAAGAAAACGGTGTCGCGTCGCCGAGGCTGAAGAGAGCAAATTCTTTCTCGTTTTGGCCCTTGAACATTGCGTTGACGTGGCTGCCCGTGCGCATCAGGCCTGGATAGACAGTCGTAACATGAATATTGTCTTTTGAAAGTTCGGCCTGCATCGCGGATGAGAGGCCGGCGAGGGCGAACTTGCTAGCGCAGTATGGAGCCAAATGAGGTACCGGAATTTTGCCGCCAATCGAGGATATATTTACGATCCGGCCTTCGCCGCGAGTCCGCATTTCAGGCAGAACCGAATGCATTGTGTGGAAAGGCCCCCAAAAGTGAACCGCCAGAGCCTTGGCGAAATCTTCGGGAGTTTGCAGCTCGAGCGGCCCAACCTGTATTACTCCGGCGTTGTTGATGAGCACATCAATTTGTCCGAAACGGCTCCTGACATTTTCGACCAGCCGGTCAACTTCGTCTCGATTACGCACATCGCAAACTTCCGTGAGAACAGCGGCACCACGCGATTCTAAGTGAGCTTTTGCCCGATCCAACTCCTCCGCGTCCCGGGCGCAAATGGCGATTTGCGCACCTTCATCGGCAAGCTGACGGGCGAGCACCAAACCTAATCCGCGTGAGCCGCCGGTAATCAGAACCGTTTTGTTTTTAAAGTCGAATTTGGGCCGCATCAAACGCGCAGCCGTGATTGCGCCCGCTCCCGCCAGGGCCGCGAAAATCAATTTGTTGGTAGTTTTACTCAAGTTTCCCCTTGTTCTCCGCCGCCGCTGTATCAACACGCGACACAATTTGCTGAGCCCCAGCAAACCGCAAGAAGCGTGCCTTTATTAATATTAGGCGAGTCTGCCGATACATTGCTGTATTCCAAATGACAAAGTTTAATGTTAATTTAGAAACATATGACAAACGAAGGGCGTGAACCGGCGAATGCCGCAATAAAAGAATTGAAGGGCGTTGTCCAGCCGAAATTGGTCCGAATAATTTCGTTTGTTATCATCACAATCTCGCTGGTTGCTTGTACCGTCTTGTGCATACTGGCGATTTGGAAATTCACCGAATCCGACGCGGTTTGGCGGGCGGTCGCGACTTTTATTGTGGTCAGCATCGCTACCGCCATTTTTACGTTTGTGAATGAAAAGCTGGGTTAGTGTTTTGTCAGTACCGCCTGCGTAAGCGGGTGGTAAGGAGTTTTCCTGTGAAATCTCTTTGGACCGAACCATGATTTTTAGCTTGAACTCGTACCGCCCGCTTACGCAAGCGGTACTGACAAGACGTCCGCTCTTCCATCCACACCCAATATTTGTTAAAATAACTGTTTCAGCGATAGACAGGATTCTTATCTGTAGCACACGATGAGCATTAAACAAATATCGGTTCGCGGCGCGCGTCAGCACAATCTTAAGAATATCGATGTCGATATACCCCGTGACAAGTTCACGGTAATCACCGGCCTTTCCGGTTCGGGCAAATCTTCGCTCGCCTTCGATACGATCTATGCGGAAGGGCAGCGGCGTTATGTTGAATCGCTGTCGGCATATGCGCGGCAGTTTTTGGATCAATTAGAAAAACCGGATGTCGATTCTATTGAAGGTTTGTCGCCTGCGATCTCAATTGAACAGAAAACAGTTTCGCGCTCTCCGCGTTCGACGGTCGGAACAGTCACGGAAATATACGATTATTTACGCCTGCTTTTTTCGTCGATCGGTCAGCCGAGCTGTCATCAATGCGGAGCGGCGATTACGCGGCAATCGGTCGAGCAGATAGTTTTCGGCATTAACAGCCTGCCGGAAGGCGATCGGGTAATGATATTAGCGCCCATAGTCCGCGGCCGGAAAGGGGAATTCAAAAAAGAGCTTGAAAAGCTTTACAAAGACGGTTTTCTTCGTGCCCGCGTGGACGGCGAAATGCGGCAGCTCGACGAGGAAATAAAACTCGATAAGCGGAAAAATCACACTATCGAAGTAGTCATCGACCGTCTTTTAATAAAAGAAGGCATTAACGAAAGGCTGACCGAATCGGTAAAAACGGCATTGAAGCTGACCGGCGGCGTGGTGCTGATCTCAATAATCGACGGCGAAGAAAAGCTTTATTCGGAAAAGATGGCCTGCGTCGATTGCGGGATTAATATCGCCACGCTTGAGCCGCGCTCTTTTTCATTCAATTCCGCATATGGAGCCTGCAAGCGATGTCAGGGAATCGGCACGGTGATGGAGATCGATGCGAACAAGATCGCTCCGGACACGAGCCTTCCAGGGGGGGAAATGAAATTTCTCGGCGAGGCGGATACTGCTGGCGCGAAATTTCTACAGACGGCGTTGATGGCTATCATTGATAAATTCACCGGGGCCGATAAGCTTGTACCGCCTGAAGATTCTACCGCCGAGACGCCTAGACGCGGAGTGAAGAAAAAGGCGGAAACACGAGCGGTAGCAAGTGTATCTTCAGATCTTCTCAAAACCAAGTTCCGCGACTTTCCTCAAGAAATTCGAGACGCTTTTTTTAACGGAACGAAAAAACGGCTGACGTTTACGCACGGCGTTTACAAGATCGACCGTGTGTGGCCCGGCGCTTTGCGTGCGATGCGCGACCGGATGGAAAATCCACCGTCGGAGAAAACGCGCGAGGCTTTGGAGGAATTGATCGCTCCGATTCCGTGTCCGGACTGCGAAGGCAAAAGATTGCAGCCGGAAAGCCTGGCCGTTAAAATTAATGGTTTTGGGATAGCCGATTACACGGGCCTGCCGATTGACGAAACTTTTAAGAAATTCGTTGAAATTAAGCTGACGCCGCGAGAAGAAAAGATTGCCGGGCTTGTATTGAAGGAGATCAATGACCGTCTCGGTTTTCTCGATGCTGTCGGGCTTGGATATCTGACGCTCAACCGTTCCTCGGCTTCGCTGTCGGGTGGCGAAGGACAGCGAATCCGGCTGGCGACGCAGATCGGTTCGCAGCTTCGCGGCGTGCTGTATGTGCTCGACGAACCCAGCATCGGACTTCATCCGCGTGATAATCAAAAGCTGTTAAAAACTTTGCAGCACTTGCGCGATCTGGGAAATACGGTTTTGGTTGTCGAGCATGACGAGGAAACTATTGAACACGCCGATTACGTGCTCGACCTCGGCCCGCTGGCGGGGACGCACGGCGGGGAAGTGATTGCTTCGGGGACACCGAAGGCGATTGCGAAGAATAAGAATTCGCTGACGGGACAATATATGTCTGGCGGTTTAAAGATCGATGTGCCGGAATTCAGGCGGTTGCCGAACGGAAGCCGGATAAAGGTCAAGGGTGCGCGGGCTCATAATCTTAAGAACATCGATGTCGAATTTCCGCTCGGATTATTGACGGTCGTAACCGGAGTGTCGGGTTCGGGCAAATCCACGCTGGTCGAAGACATTCTTTATCCGGCGCTTTACCGGCATGTTTATAAATCACCGCTTCAGCCGCTCGAACATGACAAGATCGAAGGTTTGGATCTCGTAGATAAAATAATCGAGATCGACCAGACGCCGATCGGCCGCACGCCGCGTTCGAATCCGGCGACATATACCGGTTTGTTCACGCCGCTTCGCGAGCTATACGCGATGCTGCCCGAATCACGGACACGTGGATACAAGGCCGGCCGATTTTCGTTCAACGTCAAAGGAGGCCGCTGCGAAGCGTGTGAAGGCGGAGGCCTGAAACGCATCGAAATGAACTTTCTGCCGGACGTTTATGTGATGTGCGACGTCTGTCGCGGCCGGCGTTATAACCGCGAAACTCTCGCTGTGAGATATAAGGGATTGTCGATAGCGGAGCTGCTCGATACGACAATCGAGGACGCTTTGCCGATACTCGAAAACATTCCGCTGATCAAACAGAAGCTGCAAACGCTGCTCGATGTCGGGCTCGGATATATCAAGATCGGGCAATCTTCGACAACACTTTCGGGCGGCGAGGCCCAGCGGATCAAACTCGCGAAAGAACTCTCAAAACGAGCTACGGGGAAAACCATTTATATACTGGACGAACCGACGACAGGACTTCACTTCGCGGATGTTCATAAACTGCTGGAAGTACTGCAAAGGCTTGTCGATACCGGCAATACGGTGATCGTGATCGAGCACAATCTGGACGTTATGAAAACGGCCGATTACATCATCGATCTCGGCCCTGAAGGCGGCTCGGGCGGCGGGAAAGTTGTCGCCGTTGGAACCCCTGAAGAAGTGGTAAAGGTCAGGAAATCATATACCGGGCAAGCTTTGAAAGCGGTGCTGTAAAACTTATGTTCTGAGTTCAAGCTTCAGCTTGTCTTATACCTAAAGTCGAAGACAAGCTGAAGCTTGAACTCAGAACACTTGGTGAATCAATTTCGTACTTTCCATCCTCGCGACAAATTCCATTATTCCCAATTTACGATGGTTTTAGGCGGCACGGAGTTTGCAGTCCCATTTTCAAACGGAGGTAATTATGAGTACATTTGGAAGCAAAATAGCAAACGATACAGGCGATTGGCAGAACAACAAGGAGATGAATCCGGCGGCGAATTCATCGGCGACGGAGGACGGACTTTTAAAGGATGAAAGCGGCAATAAGGCCGATTCGTGGCGCGATGAAGGCGAGTCGGATCAAAGCACTGCATCCGGTGCCTATAAAGATGATACCGGCGATCCGGGCCGCACGCCCGGCAAAGCAGAAGGGGTCGAAGACCCTGAGGAAGACGGGAACGAATAAGATGGAAAAGCCGGACTTTTGCTCCGGTTTTTTTCATATTGAAATATTTTTGATTCGACTTTTTTCTTCTTTGGTATATTTCTTTAAAGCCGTTATCTACGAAAGAAGTAAATAGGAAAGATGACTTTCCTATTTACTTACATAACTACTCTAAAATTCCGATTTGATCTTATCCCTTGAGAGCCGCACACATTTCCTTCACAGCTTGATTGAGGCCAACGAAAACGGCACGCGATATAATATTATGTCCGATATTGAATTCGGTTATGCCGGGAATTTCAACCAGCCGGCCGACATTCCGGTAGGTCAGGCCGTGACCGGCCGCGACTATTAATCCTAAGCTTTTGGCCTTAACGACCGCCTTTTCAATACGCTCGATTTCATCTTCCGCCCGTTTTGCTCCGTCGCCGTGAGCGGCGCGGGCACTGACAGTTAGTTCGGCATATTCCGCCGTGCAAAGTTCGACCTGTTGCGCCCCGACGCCGCTGGCGGCTTCGATCTGTTCGCTGTCTGGGTCGAGAAAAATGCTGGCGAAAATTCCGGCGGATTTTAGTTTCTCGACCGCATTTCTGACGTTTTCATAATTGCCGACGACGTTAAGGCCACCCTCGGTCGTTATCTCGGTTGGATTTTCCGGAACAAGCGAAACGGCATCGGGCTTTGTCCGCAATGCGATGCCGACCATCTCGTCGGTCGCGGCCATTTCTACATTTAGATAGGTGGTGACGACCTCACGCAACAGTTCGATGTCGCGGTCCTGAATATGGCGGCGGTCCTGGCGCAGATGCACGGTGATGCCGTCCGCACCGGCCTGCTCGCAGATGACAGCGGCCGTGATAATGCTCGGCTCGATGGTCTTGCGGGCCTCGCGGATAGTGGCGACGTGGTCGATATTTACGTTAAGTTTTGCAGACATAATCAGTTTCTCCTAATCGATCAGCGTTTGTCCTCGATCATACACTCCGCGTTTTGCATTTCGGCGAATTTGCATTAGCTCGGTAATCATTCGCCGGGTGTCGCGGACGACGCTGACCTTCGAGCCTTCGACGTTGTTCCAGCGGACGGGGATTTCCTTTAATTTCAGGCCGTTATGCTTGGCAACGTAGAGGAATTCGACGTCGAAGCCGAAGCGGTCGATTGTCATCAGGTCGAGCAGCGGGCGGAATTTCTCCATTCGAAACGCCTTAAAACCGCACTGCGTGTCGAGGTACGGCAGGCCGGACATTGTTTTTATTATCATGTTCATCACGCGGCCGCCTTGCTCGCGGCGCCACGGCTGGTGCGTGCCGATCAGCGAACGGTCGAGTGCGCGGGAGCCGAATGTTACGTCGAATTCGCCGGTTTCGATCGGGCCGATCAGTTTGTCCATTTCATTTATCGGCGTTGAAAGGTCGGCGTCGCTAAAAAGGGCAATGTCGGCCCGTGCCGCAAGCAGGCCGGTTTTTACGGCGAAGCCTTTGCCGCGATTGTTTTCGTATCTTATAACCCTGGATACGACATTCGGAAATCCGGCACAGACCGATTCGGCCACTTTTGCCGTGCCGTCTTTCGATCCGTCATCGACGATAATCAATTCCGCGGCTGGCGCCGTTTTTTCGATAAAAGCAGAGATGATGCGTATAGAATCGCCGAGACGGTCGTGCTCGTCAAAGGCGGGCACGACTATGGATACATTTGGTTTCATTGGGCGAAATCTAGATGTTAGATTCTAAAGGAGAAAAAGTAAATCGACTCGCGAAATAAGTCGTATGCGGTCAAATAATTGTGACAACCGGCAGGTAACTTTTAACAACTAAATAATGCTATAGTTTCAGTGTTTTCGGAGTTTGGTGAATGAATAATAAGTTTTCAGCCGGTGTCGGAATTTTTGTGGTCTTGGGGGCGATAGCCGGCGGGCTTTTCGGGCGGCTGCCCTCGTCGATATATGCGGATACGAGTTTGACCGATGCGAAGGTCGTGGCTGATTACCGCGAGGCTCTTGATGTTATCGATAAGAATTACATCGGAGCCGTGGATCACGAAAAAGTGTCCGAGGCTTCGATCCAGAGCATGCTGTGGACGCTCGATCCGCACTCCTCGTTTTTCACTCGCGCCGAATTTAAGAAGCTTTACGAAGAGCAGGCGTCGCAATTTTACGGGATTGGAGTTTCCATACTTCAACACCGCGACGGCGTTTATGTTCAATCCATTATCCCGGGAACTCCGGCGGACAAAGCCGGGCTTCGCTACGGCGACCGGTTTGTACAGATCGACGGAAAGGACGCTAAGGAATGGACGAGCGCGGAGGTTTCTAAAAACGTACGCGGTGAGAAGGGAACTCCTGTAAAGGTCAAGATCGAACGAGCGGGAACGACAAATCCGATGGATTTTGAGATCGTTCGCGGAGGCGTGCCGCTGCCATCGATCCGCAATTATTTTATGCTTCCGAACGGTGTCGGATACGTCGGTCTCTCCGGCGGTTTTCAGGAAACGACAGCCGCCGAATTGGATGAAGCCGTCGCCAATCTGCAGAAGCAGGGAATGAAGAACCTGATTCTCGACGTTCGCGGAAATCCCGGCGGGCTGCTGCCGCAGGCGATTGATGTGGTAAGCCGTTTTGTGCCGAATGGGCTGACGGTGGTATCCGTAAAAGGCCGCTCGAGATATGCTAAATCGCAGGAACTTCGGGCAAGCGGGAGCCAGTATGACAGTTTTCCGATTGTTGTAATGATCAACGGGAACTCGGCATCGGCTTCGGAGATCGTGGCCGGGGCGATTCAGGATTACGGACGCGGCGTTATCGTCGGAACGGATAGTTTCGGCAAGGGATTGGTGCAGAGAGTTTTTCCGCTTCCGTACGGAACGGGATTGACCTTGACGACCGCGCGGTATTACACGCCTTTCGGACGTTCGCTGCAAAAGGATTATTCAAGCGGCTCGATCTACGATTACTACACGAATCATACCGAAGCAAACGGCAAGGATGCGGCGCCCAAACCTGCCGGCGTTCCGGTTACGACCGCAAATGGGCGTGTCCTGTTGGGCGGACGCGGAATTGAGCCGGATATTAAAGTCCCGGCGCAGGAAAATACTCCGCTGCGTTTTCGAATCGGCGATGCCGCGTTCTATTTTACAAGGCAGCTGGTTGCCGGAAAGGTGGCTGGATTTGAGAATTACAAGGCCGATAAGCAGGACCAAAAGCTGCGAATAGACGCCGGAATGCTGCAGACCAGCGATAAATTATTCGAAGCTTTTCGTTCATTTACGGTTGGGATCAAGGAAAGCGGACTTTCCGCCGAAAATATTAACGGGCAGGTTGAATTCGCGAAGCTTCGCCTGCGGCAGGAGCTGGCGACGGCCAATCATTCGAACGAGGCCGGCGTGCAGGTGCTGCTCGAAGCCGATCCTCAAATATTAAAGGCTATCGAATCGATGCCGGAAGCACGGAGAATGATGGAAGTGAATTTAGCGAAGAAGTAATGCCTGATGCAGTTTTTCTTGTTTCGTGGAGTTCGTGGTTGAATTTTAAAACCTTTATCCACGAACTCCACGAAACAAGAAAGATAAAGAAAAATCTGGACGATTCGATTATTTAGCTTTTAACAAGTTTTAGAGTTTTTGAGTTCATAGAGTAAGATAATCTTTTACTTTCGAACTCTTTTTTTATGTATAAGCAGATCGGGATTTTGACGGGCGGCGGCGATGCCCCGGGATTGAATGCTGTTATTAGGGCCGTTGTCCGTACCGCGATCGGCGAATTCGGCATGAAGTGTGTCGGGATCGAGGACAGTTTTGAAGGAATTCTCGGCAAAACTCAGACAACACAGCTGACGACAAAAAGCGTTAGCGGAATCCTGCCGAGAGGCGGCACAATTCTGGGAACTCGAAACAAAGGAAGCTTTGTCAAAATGGTTGCCGGCAAGCCGGTATTTACGGAAATGCCTATCGGCGAAGCTTTGGCGAATCTCGATATTCTCGGTATCGAGGCCCTTATTGTGCTCGGCGGTGAGGGAACTCTCGCAATTGCGGAACAGTTTCATAATCGCGGATTTCCCGTGATCGGTGTGCCGAAAACTATCGATAACGATCTGGCGGCGACGGAGCTTACATTCGGATTTATGACCGCAATCGATATTGCTACCGAGGCTCTCGACCGCCTGCACACAACCGCCGCTTCGCATGACCGTGTAATGATCCTGGAAGTAATGGGACGGAACACCGGCTGGATCGCTTTGCATGCCGGACTGGCGGGAAGCGCCGACCTGATACTCATACCGGAAATTCCTTTTTCGATGGAGTCGGTCGTTCAGAAAGTTTTAGCCCGTGAAAAAGGCGGTTCGAGATTTACGAATATCGTCATTGCCGAGGGAGCAAAGGAGATCGGTAAATCCGAGATGTATGCAGACATGGGCGAACTGCGGTTAGGCGGCGTCGGTGAACATGTGCGGCGTGAGGTCGAGCGTATCACCGGGAAGGAATCGCGATGCGTAGTACTCGGCCATTTGCAGCGTGGCGGAAGCCCAAACGCCTTCGACCGGATGCTGGGGACGAATTTCGGTGCATGCGCCGTGCGGGCACTTGCGGGCGGCGAAGCCGGTAAAATGGTCGCCCTTCAAGCCGGAACGATCATAACCGTGCCTCTTTCCGAAGCATGCGCTAATATCAAGACCGTTCCTGTCGACGGGCAGCTTGTCCGGACGGCCCGCGACATTGGAATTTCATTTGCGGCGCCGGAGGAAAAATCCATGGCGAGCATCGATTCGCGAGCGTAAAAGAAAACTATGAAAGCAGTCAAGAAAAAATTGCAGGACGAGCTGGACCTGCTCGAACACGAATTGCACTTTAAATTGCCCAAGGATATCCAGCACGCCAGGGAATTCGGCGATCTGAAGGAAAATGCCGAGTATAAGGCCGCCAAGGAACGCCAGACAATGGTGCAGGCCCGCATCAGCCAGCTGCAGCAGCGATTGATCGAAGTCGATTCGATTGACCTTTCCAAAATTCCGCTCGATACCGTGGCGTACGGTTCGCGCGTCGTACTTTACGATCTCGAACGCGATGAAAAGGTAAATTATCGATTGGTAACTACCGAGGAAAGCGATCCGGAAAATGGTCTGATCTCAACCGTTTCCCCGATCGGCCAGGCGCTGATGGGGAAAGAAGAAGGCGACGATATAAAGGTAAAAACACCGACCGGCTGGCGAAATTTTGAATTGAAAAGGTTGAAAACGATTCACGAAAAGGACGACGAATAGTAGTCAGTTGCCGGTTGTCAGTTGTCAGATAAGAATCTGAAAAAACTGAAAACTAAAAACTGACAACCGACAACTATGCTGGGAGCAAGCATCGGACGCGGGGCAATGCGGATCATCAATTCGATGGTGCGGGGACTTGCGTCCGCCGGTGTGTCGCCTAATATACTGACAACGGTCGGCGTCAGCATAAATGTATTATGCGGCGTACTATTCGGCATGGGCGAATTCTTTTGGGCTGGGATCGTGCTGATCGTGGCGAACCTTTTCGATATGCTCGACGGGAATGTCGCTCGGCTGACCGGCAACGTGACGAAATTCGGCGGTTTTTTGGATTCATCGCTTGACCGCCTTTCAGACATGGTCGCGTTCCTCGGCATTATGATGTTTTACGCCGGGAATTCGCCGGAGCATTCGCTGCTGAACGTGTTTCTCGCGGGTGTTGGAATGATCGGCTCCGTTATGGTCAGTTATACGACGGCACGTTCCGAGGGCCTTGGCGTGAAGGCGAATGTCGGTTTTTTGCAGCGTCCTGAGCGGATCGTTTTGCTTGTGATCGGAGCTTTATCGACTTGGAATTGGAACTCGGATTTCTTTTTATTTAACCGGATGCCGCAGGTGCTTTGGGTATTGGCGGTCGGCTCGATCTGGACGTTGATCCATCGGATGTTTTTTATATGGCAGGAATTTAGGAAACTGGAAAGCGCGGAATCGAAATGATCTTTGATTGGCTGGCTGAGTTTTGGATAGCGTTTACGTGGGAATGGATTCTTTTGAGTCTTGGGCTTCTGGTTGTTTCATTTCTTGCCAGCACGGCGCTCGTTGCGTTCGTAATGGTCAAAATTCCGGAGAATTATTTTAGCTCGCATTACCAGCAGGATTTTCTGCCTAATAGCTCTTGGTTTACTCGTTGGGGCGTAGTTGTTGTTAAAAATGTTGTTGGTATTATCATTGTTCTGGCCGGCATCGTGATGCTGATCGGCCCCGGCCCCGGCATTCTGACAATATTGATCGGCTCGATCATGATCGATATACCCGGCAAACGGCCGCTCGAGGCCCGGCTGCTGAAACAGCCGACAGTTTTGTCAGCCGCAAACAATCTGCGTGCTCGATACGGCAAGCCGCCGCTTATTATGGACTAGCCCGATGGGATTTCTAAATCTTTTTAAGCGAAAAGAAGTACCTCTTTCGAACGTCGAGCGGATCGAACATCTCCTGTCGCATGGCCGGATTACCGATGGAGTCATCATCGATACCGAAACCACACCGGCCGGAGACGAGATAGTATTTTTCGTTTACACGCTTAACGGCGTCGATTTTGAATCGTCGGAATTGCTAGATGAAGAACGGCGTCGCGATCCATTGCAGTATGCAGCGGGAGCGAAAGTTGGCGTTCTTTACGATCCGAAAAATCAAGGAAATTCGACGCTGGTTTAAGATGCGGACATCCTTGTCCGCAGCGGTTACGCGTTCCATTGAATATGTTCACTAAAATTCTAATTGCCAATCGTGGGGAGATCGCTTGCCGCGTGATCCGTGCTTGTCGTGAAATGAAGATTGCGACGGTCGCGGTTTATTCGGATGCTGACCGTAACGCGATGCACGTTCGCATGGCTGATGAGGCTTTTCATGTCGGCCCGGCTCCTTCGAGTGAGAGCTATTTGCGATGGGACAAGATCCTTGAGGTTGCGAAATTATTAGGGGCTGAGGCCATTCATCCGGGTTACGGGTTTTTGTCCGAGAACGCGGAATTCGTGCGGCGTGTTGAGGCGCAAGGGATAAAATTTATCGGACCGCCGCCGGAGGCAATGGAGGCGATGGGCGGAAAAATGTCCGCCCGAAAGATCGCGATAGCTGCCGGTGTTCCCGTTGTTCCGGGCACGACCGAGCCGTTGACTGGGGTTGAGAATGCAAAGGAAACGGCGGCGAGCTTCGGATATCCGGTGATGCTGAAAGCTTCGGCCGGCGGCGGCGGCAAGGGAATGCGGCTCGTGAGCGACGAAAGCGAGCTGAAAAATGCTCTGGAAGCCTCGCAGTCGGAAGCACTGGCAAGCTTTGGCGACGATGCCGTCTATATCGAAAAAGCGATCGTCCGCCCGCGGCATATCGAAATTCAAATTTTCTCCGACAGCCACGGAAACCACGTTCATTTGGGCGAACGCGAATGTTCGATACAGCGGCGGCACCAAAAGGTAATTGAAGAATGCCCGTCGCCGATCAATTTGCCCGAACTGCGGGAGAAAATGGGCGAATGCGCGGTGATGGTCGCGAAAGCGGTGAATTATGTCGGTGCGGGAACGGTCGAGTTTCTTGTTTCCGATCTCGACAGGTCGTTTTACTTTCTCGAAATGAATACGCGGCTTCAGGTCGAGCATCCGGTGACGGAACTTGTTACGGGCATCGACCTGGTGCGCGAGCAAATACGCGTCGCCTGGGGCGAGAAGCTTTCGTTCAGTCAATCCGACGTTCGCATGAACGGACACGCCATCGAATGCCGCGTTTATGCCGAAGATCCGGAGAATAATTTCCTGCCGTCGCCGGGAAAAATAACGCGGCTGCGGCTGCCGCACGGTCCGGGAGTTCGCGATGACGGCGGCGTTTATGAAGGCTCGGAAGTGTCTATTTATTACGATCCGATGATCTCGAAATTTGCCGTTTATGGAAAAGACCGCGAGGAAGCCATCGGCCGTATGCGCCGGGCTTTGAGGGAATACGAGGTCGGCGGCATTAAAACGACGCTGCCCTTTTTCCGCGAAGTGATCGAGGACGAAGATTTCATAGCCGGCCGGATCGATACCGGCTTTATCGAACGTTTTATGCAACGCCGGGAAGTTGAAGAAACACCGGAGAGCGTTCGGGATATGGCGCTTATTGCGGCAGCTTTGGCGCATTCTAACCGGGATGCGGCCCCGTCCGGGGATGCCGCAAAAAGCGCAAAAATTCCATCACGATGGGTGATGGCCGGCCGGGCTAACCGTTAATAATTCGAGAAGCCGCAAGACCTAAAGACGACTCGTCAAATATTAAAACCGCGAAAAAAAGGAATGAGGCTGTCTGAAAGTCCTTCCTAAGCCGCGAAGCGGTTTAAAGAAAATCTGGTCGGTGCGGGAAAAGCACCAAAGCCCTGAAAGGGCGACAGAAACTATATTCTGCCGCCCTTTCAGGGCTTAATCATATTGATCAAACTTTCCAGACGTTTCACGGCTGTCGAGGCACTTTTCAGACAGCCTCATTCCTTTTTTAGAATCAACCAAAGTTGATGCCTGAATTACGGATTGGCTACGAAATCGTTATCCGAAAGATTATCATTCAACGTGAACGTTCTGATATTGTCGGTGAACTGATAACGTCTGTGCGAAATGATCGAGGTGTAAGTGCTGCCCGCATCTAATTCAGACACCTTATAGTAGCCGAACTGATTTGTCAGCACGCTTCTCGCCGCTTCACCGTTTGCCCCGAGTACGGCAATTCTTGCTCCTGAGATTCCGCGTCCGAATGAATTGGTTACACGTCCGCTGACAAATACGCTCGCAGCCGTCGGATCCAACGTGAGAAAGTCGCTAACCGACAGTTGATGATCCTGTGAACCGATGCCTATTACATTGCCGCCCTCGGTCAATTTCGACAGAGCCATATGATAAGGCGAGCCGGAAATACCGACTGCCGAGTTGTTTGCACCTCTATCCGCCCGTGTTGCAACATGGCCGCCCCATGCCAAAACCGCAGTCTCGGCCGTAGCCGTGAAGGTTAGGGTCACGAAGGTGGTGGAGGTACCCGCCAAAGTGCCTTCAAACCCGCTATAAGCGAAAGTAAGGCCGCTTCCGCCCCAAATATCAAAATCTTGAGCCGAATCGTTGTTTAAGGGCACGTTCGGATCATCCGTGATAAATGCCGAAGATGTCGGGGCCAGCGGGCTGCACCCAGGAATAACATCGCTGCACGGATCCGCCTGGCCTCCCGACGGCGGCGTTAGAGGGCCTCTTTCCGTGCGGTCAAAGCTTGTCAGATAATCGAACGCATATTTACCGTTTTTGGTTACGTCGTAAAATATCTCCAGCGTGTAGACAGTACCCACTGTAAGCCCGCTAAAGATAGACCGGAAAGGAACGGAATCACCTTCACGGTAATGGGCTTTATTGGGGTTGGCGTTGCCGTTAACCCAGTTTCTAAAATCTGCATTGTTTACGCAGGGTTCCGGAGTCGCTCTAAGGCCGTTGGTACAGTGATCCAGATTAACAGATGCCCTTGTCGGCGAACTGATTAAAATATCCGGCGCCAGAGCCGTAACACCTTTCGCCCGCTGAGCCGAAATGGAAAATACCATCATGCCAACGCAGAGCAACAGCATAAATACTCGCGGGGTTAAGAATTGAATCAAAAATTTTATTTGGGGGAACTTCATAGTTTTTACTCCTCTAAAAATTAAGTGCTTGGTTCCATTTCTTCAACTTGAAAACGGGAAAGAACTAATGGGCGTAGTTTTCCACAAAAATTTTCAATTGAAAGAATGCGACTCCGGGACTCGTAGTTGAATTCTAAATTAAAACGGTAACTGATTGTTTAACAAATGATTTCCGCAATGTCAAGACGTTTTTTTCGCTTCAATCTATGCCGCATTCGCCAATGACTGAATTTAATATTTCAACGTTTTGGTAAAATCTCTCAGCTACCCGTATATATTCCGTCTGTATCGCCTGCCGACACAGCATATTGCCGTTTAAGAATTGTCTGACTGATTAGACGAAAAACTTATTTCCTTTTGCACAATTAAAGAACCAATAAAAATAAATTCCAGAAAAAATGTTTTTGGACCGCTAGATACATCTTTATTCGCTCCATTTATAAATTGTCAATAAACAGGTATTCCAAAAACAGATAAAGAGAATCCGCCCTGACGCATTTCTACCATGTTCATTTTGAATTTAATGAAAAAAGGGCCGGCGAAACAAAGTTCCCCGGCCCTTGCGGAAATTCTAAACCTTTCGGCTATTCAACCATAAATTGGACTCTGCCCAGGTCTTCATTAAGTGTAAAGGAACGCGTTGGATTCGTTATTACATGCCGTCTGCTTTGGGCGGTCAGGATATAGAAATCACCCGCCGGCAGACCGGTGAAAATGTAGTTCCCGAAAGAGCCGGTATTGATGGAAGATGTTACACCCGTGCGGGCATTTTGGATCGAGACCGTTACACCTCTAATTCCGTATCCCCGCTGATTTGTTACACGGCCGCTGACCGCAGCCCGTGCGGCGGTTGGCGTGATCGGAGCGCTTGTAAATGTGCAGGTGACCGTTTCGCCCGCTTCGGCCATGATGTTCGCCCGCCGGTTCAGAAGATCGACAGTGGTATTTTGCGAAGTCGGGTAGCCGTTCGATGACTCGACGCACGAAACGGATTCCAGCCTCCAGCCGGCAACCTGGGACTCGGTCACAACAATTCCGGTTTGCGAAGCGGCCGGATCGACATTCGGGTCTTCGAATTGTTCATTATTGACCAGGGCGAAGCTCGACGCTGCCATATTTGTCGCTGTATAGGGGAACGCGGTGGTCGAAGATGGGCCGCCCTCGGTTGTGCGTAAACCTTTTATGATCCTAATTATTGCATTTGGCGTCGGCGAGGGCGACGGCGTCGGAGTTGGCGATGGCGATGGCGATGGCGTTGGAGTTGGCGACGGCGTCGGCTGCGGCGCGGTTTCTCCGTTTAGCCATGAATACAATAACCGGTCCGGCGAGCCGGCACCTGCCGACGTCAATACGCCGGTCGTTGCAACCGAGAATATCCGCTGGGCAACAGTCGCCGGACTGGCAGTGCGGTTATTTTCAAGGAACAATGCGGCAACCCCGGCAGCCATCGGCGATGCCATCGATGTGCCGTTTTTGTATTGAGTGGCTGAGTCGCCGCCATTTGCCGTTGACAGCACCTGGTGGCCCGGTGCGAAAATATCGACACACGATCCGAAATTCGAATAAGGGGTTCGAGCATCGCTGACGGAGATGGCCCCAACCGTTATCGCTTCGGGTAAATGGGCCGGCGATACTAGACACGCGTCCGCCGCATTGTTTCCGGCGGCGACGGTGTAGGTGACGCCCGAAGCGATCGATCTTGCCAATGCGCTTTCCATCGAGCTGGAAATGCCACTTGCGGTTAGGCTAATGTTCGCGACCGCGGGATTTATTCTGTTCGCGGTCACCCAATCGATCCCGCTGATAAGCTGCGAAATCTGGCCCGAACCTGTACAGGGAAGAACACGCACGGCATGTATAGTTACATTTTTTGCTACGCCGTATGTCGCGGAACCGAGAATTCCGGCGACGTGCGTTCCATGTCCGTTGCAGTCGAAACCATTCTGCCCGTCATTTATCACGTCGAAGGCTACTGACGCACGGCCGCCGAAATCCAGATGGGTCGAACGGATCCCGGTATCCAGTACGTATGCGTGGACACCACTGCCGGTCGCGGCGCTGCTGTATGAGGAATTCAGCGGCAAAGTTCGCTGGTCCGCTCGATCAAGATGCCACGGAGCATTTTCCTGCGAAGAGATCGATATTTCCGAGTCCTCTTCGATAAAAAGCACACGCTCGTCGGTACTCATGGCTATTGCCTCTTCCGCTGACATAGCGGCGGAAAAGCCCTTGATCGTATTCGAATAGATAAGATCGACTCCGCCGCCGTAAACAGCCGAAAGGTAGCCGGCTTCTGATTCGATGGCCTGTGCTACTGCGTCCTCTCCGACGATTTTTTCGTTTAGTACCACGATATACCGGTTGGCAATCGGTGTTTGTGAACGTCTTAATTTACTTCTCTGGCCGGAGGCCGAATGCGGGATGAGTGAGGCGGTGACAATTCCGACTGCAAATACGATCGAAAGGATCCATATTTTTTTCATTTTCTACTACTCCTTGGAAATTGTTGAAAAGGATCCGGCGATTACTGCCGTTCAAATTAGGAGAAAAGGAATAAAGTCCAATGTCCTGATTTGGTCAAAGAGTGTATGGAAGAGCTCCGGGATGGAAATGGCTTTAGCTGCGTTTAAGGGTGGCTACATTGCTATCAACGGTATTGAAGGACTCGGAAATTGGTGCTGGACTTAGTATTCAATGTGGTGAAAAACATAACGGCAGTTGCCGCGTATTTAAAATGTAAAATATTTTTGACATAGTGTCAACAAGTTTTTGCAAAATGATTTATAATTCGGTCAACCTGACTGATTGACCGAACAGTAGTGTTTTCCGGCAAAATCTGTAAAATTAACAAGGTAAATAAAATTTTGAGAAGATTCTGGGGAAATATATGGAAGAAATAATACTGCAAATGACTGGAAAGAAAATCGATGTAAATTGCGCCGCTAATTCGATGTTTCGCGGAGAGGTAACGGGCGTTAAAAACGGAGTGATGATTTTGAGGGACGAGGACGAGAAGACGGTGTATATCGCGATAGACAGAATTGCCGCGGTTTATGAATGCGGAGACAGCCATTCGCGTCCCGGATTCGTGGTTTGATTATTTGAAACAGAAAGGCCCGGACGAAAACAAATTTCATCCGGGCTCTTTTTACGATCAATTAAAATTATTGTGCGGGAACGGAAATCATCGACGGAAGCCGCCTGAATCCAACCACTCTATTTTCCCAATAACCCTTAAAAGGCGAATAAGTAATGCCTTTGCTCGAAGAAGCGTGATAAAAACCGTTTTCATCGGCGACGATTCCCATGTGGCCGAGGCCGTTGAGGAAAACCAGTGTGCCGAACTTAAATCTTTCATCGCCCGTGACAGGCACTGACGCAGTCCATAGTGTACGTGCACTCGAACGTTCCAAGGAAATACCAGCTTCGTTGAAAACGCTCCAGACGAATCCGGAACAGTCGTAGCGGTTCGGACCCGAAGAACCGTAAAGATACGGAATGCCGAGACGCGATTCAATGCCTCGGATAATGCCCGATGTGGTCGTAGCGGTATAGGTCATCTTCGCTGTGGAAAGGGCCTTCATTGCCGCCAGGGGGCTTGTGGATCCGGTCTTTCTTACTAATGGCTGTTTGGGTTGTTCGGGGATGCGGACGACGAGGTTGTTTGTGAGTGTCGGTCGATTTACCGGGGAGTTTGAAGGTGTTGAAGATGAAAGTGATTTCGTTTTATCGGCTGACGTTTGCGGCGGTTGATTGGTCGGCTGGCTTGAAATGGTCTTGATGACCCTTTGCCGGTCCTGGGCAGTTGCCGCCGAATTAAAACCAACGCTAACTAGAAATACTGATACCGATAGATATGAAATCCTTTTCAAATTATTCAAAACTTATACTCCTAATTTGTTTTTTTCTGGCAAGGTCGGGATGAGATTATCATCCAAATCAAAACACAACTGCATCGAAAATAAATTTCGAAAATTGAAATAAGGCTAAATTAAAGACTTTTTTGGAATTGTGTGTTTTTTACCGGACTTTTTTGAGACTGTCCGTGATTCCGAGCTTATTTGCGTTTAGCAAAATGCGGCCGGAATTAACTAACATTCAGAGGATAGCATTTTCGCGAAAGGCTTTGCAAGCGCGCATTCGAGCCGTACCCCGGATGGCCGGCCTTACCTATCCGAAGATAGATAAGGCCTTCCACCCCGCCGTTTCGCCTTCCGCCGTTCCTGGGTTGTATTGAATGATTATAAACAGTCTCAATCGAATCCAGCTTCCAATAAAAAAAAGCACCGGTTGAAAATGAGGTTTCAAGCCGCTGCTTTTGATAAAATAAATTCTTCTATTATGCAGAGAAAGACGTGCCGCATCCGCAGCCGCCGGTCGCATTCGGATTCTCGAATGTAAAGCCCGAACCCATCATATTCGTCGTATGATCGATCGTGATGCCGTTAAGATACTGAGCCGAGAACATATCGACAAAAAGCGTAATGTTATGCTGATTAACGATGAAATCACCCTGCTTCGATTCTTCCTCGATATTCAGGCTGTACTGAAAACCCGAACATCCGCCCGGAACGACACGCACGCGAAGTCCCGCCGTTTCCGGCAGATCGTCCTCGCCGGCCAAAAACTTCTTAATTTCGACCGAAGCGCTTTCCGTAACGACTAATTCGAGAGCTGGTGCTGCAACTGCTGACATAAATTTAATATCTCCTAGGTTAAATGGATTCAGAAAAAGCGAATCCTTACATTAAAATAATCTTACATTAATTTCCAAAAAATCGCAACTTTTTGGCTTGGGTTCTTCCTTTCTATTGTTCGCCGCCGAAATGAAATGTGGCCAGAATTACGAGCAAAAGGTTAAGAACACCTCCGACCGTCGAGAAAAGCCATACAAGCCAGCGTTTTTGTGAATCGGCTTGACAAGCGTAGCTTCCCATTACTTCCGAACCGAGATTTTGTTCCTCAATATCCGGAAATTTAAACCTAAAGATCAAATAGGTGATTGCCATTCCTAGTGTAAATGGTATCGCAAGCACGACTTTGCTCATCTTGTCGTTCATCATGAACACGGCTGAAAGCATAATAAACATCAACCGGGAAAAGGACAATTTATATCCAGATCAACAAATTCAATCCAATACAAATGTAAAGAAATCTAAGTAACTTTTGTCGGGTTGAGACACTCCCAAGCAACTTATTGATATTTTCGGCTAATTTTTCGTGCTTATCAGAGTCTTCATTCCAATTCATATTTATTTAAGCCCGTGACATAATGACGAGTTCCGGCTTCATGGCTTCGATAGAGATTTGCCGGGCGACTTCCTCGGCGACCTTATCGAATGCAAGCGACTGCATTGATTCTGGTGCGGATACGACAACTGGTATACCTTTATCACCACCTTCACGGACCTCCATCCCGAGCGGCACCTCGCCGAGGAAATTAAGGTCGTATTCATCGGCCAGTCTTTGCCCGCCGCCTTTGCCGAAGATGTCGTAGCGGATTCCGGTGTCGGGAGCGATGAAATAGGACATATTTTCGATCACTCCGAGAACGGGAATCGCGACCTGTTCGAACATTTTGACGGCGCGGCGGACGTCGGAAAGCGAAACTTCCTGCGGTGTTGTCACCAAAACTGCACCTTGGACTGGAACCAACTGGGCGAGCGAAAGCTGCACATCGCCCGTTCCCGGCGGCATATCGACGATCAGGTAATCGAGCTCGCCCCAATTAACATCGGTCAAAAATTGCCGCACGACGCCATGAAGCATCGGGCCGCGAAGGATCATCGGCTTATCGGGCGGCACAAGGACCGCCATCGATATCATGCGAACGCCGTGGGCTTCGATTGGTATTAGTTTTCCATCGCGGACTTCCGGCTGGTCGTAGCCGATGCCGAGCATCAGCGGAATATTCGGCCCGTAAACATCGGCGTCCATTATCCCGACCTTCGCGCCGTCCTTTGCAAGCGAAACCGCAAGATTAACCGCAACCGTCGATTTCCCCACGCCGCCTTTACCGGATGAAACGGCGATAATATTTTTAACGCCCGGAATAGCGATATTATTTGAAACACCGCGTCCTTGCGGAACCTCGGCGTCCATTATTACTTTTACCGAAGTCACTCCTTCAAGCCCGGAAACGATTTCATGTGCCATCGTTTCCATCTCTTCCTTGACCGGACATGCCGGCGTCGTCAGCATAATGCGAAACGAAACATCTCCACCCGAAATCGTTAGATCGCGTATAAATCCGAGAGTCACGATGTCTTTGCGAAGATCGGGATCGATGATCTGCTTTAAGGATGTTAAAACTAATTCTTCTGATATTTGGGTCATTGTGTAATTGCGAATGGGCGTTATAAAGTAAAAGGGTATTATAGCAAAAAGCCGGCCTTAGGTCAGAACCGCGAGCGATAGCGACCGGGGAATCTTGTCTCGACAGGCAAGGCTTCGATCGCGGTTCTGACAAGAGTAAATATGAAAGACGTAACCTTGTATTGGATGGAAACCTGTTCGACGTGCCAAAAAGCTGTTCGCTGGCTTGATCGGCGCGGTGTGAAGATAGCAAAAATTCGCGACATTAAGGAAGAACCGCTGACGCGTGCGGAGGTCGAGCGGCTGGTGAAAATGCTCGGCGGGGCGGAAGAGCTGTTTTCCAAACGTGCGGTGAAATACCGCGAGATGAAATTAGCAGAGCGAACGCTTACGAAAGAAGAAATGCTCGAATTAATGTCATCGGAATATACATTCCTGAAGCGGCCAATAATGGAGATCGACGGCCACGCGACGGCCGGGTTCTTCGAAAAATCATATATTCACTTTTTGGAAAGCTATTATTTCAGTAAACGGGCATGAACGAAGAACTTTTAAGAGATTATAACCATATTCGAGGCGGCGGTACCGGTTTTTACGAACAAAAACGCGGCCTGATCGCCGTTTGGGGAAAGGAAGCGGTGCAGTTCCTCAACGGGCTGATCACAAATGATGTCGCCAAACTAGAAGACGGCGAACAGATGCTGGCGGCGTTCCCGAATGTTCAGGGCAGGCTTCTGGCGATTGTTCGGGTTTTGCATCGCGATGACAAATTCTATTTTGAAACCGACGAGGTCACGCGTGAAAAGGTTTTCAATAATCTCTTTCGATTTACCTTCGCCGGAGATTTTTTCGTTGAAGACTGGTCGGATTATTATGATTATTTTGAAATTTCCAACAAGTCAGAACCTAGAGCGGTAGCGACCGGGGTTTTTCAATTTAGATCGTCGGCCTCAACGGATTATTTAGTCCCGGTCGAAGCCGTCGATGCTTTCAGTACCGATATCAAAGCCAGTGACGCAATCGAAATCTCCGACGAGCTATACGAAGTTCTCCGCATCGAAAACGGCATCCCGAAATACGGTATCGATATGGACGAAACGACCGTCGTCCTCGAAACCGGCCTTGACGAAGCGGTCAGCTTCACCAAAGGCTGCTATATCGGCCAGGAAATCATCGCCCGCATCCACTTCCGCGGCCACGTCGCCAAACAGTTGACCGGCTTGATCCTGTCAGAATCGGGAGCGATAGCGACTGGGTTCTTACCTGGGACAGAACTGAAATCAGAAGACGGCAAGAACGCTGGTAAAATAACGTCCGTAACGTTTTCGCCAAAACTTGGAAAAACTATAGCTCTGGCTTATGTTCGTTATGATTATCTCGGGGAAAACACCCATTTAAAAGTTGCTGATTTAAACACAGCGGTTAGCAAACTGCCGTTTATTTAATTTATATACTTTTCCGCGAACAGCAATAAGGTAGCAAATAGTGAAATAAAGAATAAAAATGGAAGAATTAGACATCGATTTACCTAACGCCAAGCTGGCTTACACGATCATTCAATCGCTCTTGCAGAGCAACGAAGCTCTCAGTGATCTGCTCGTCGTGATGGCGCATGCTCTGGATGAAGACGTGACGAAGGCTTTGACCATGACGAACGAATGGCAAGGTTATCTCGAATCAAAGCGGAATCTGGAAAATACTAAATTGCAGATCGAGAAGTTGACCGAAGAACTTAAGAAAATGGAAGGCGATGGTTGATCTAATAATTATCGGAGCGGGACCAGCCGGAATCTCCGCCGCTTTCGAGGCGAAGAAACACAAGCTAAATTACGTCGTTATCGAAAAAGGAATGATCGGGAATACGATTTACAACTATCCGGTCGGGCTGACCGTGTTTTCGACGACGAATGAGCTTGAATTGGCGGAGGATACGCTAAAGCCGGCCCGCGAGAAGCCGACGCGGGAGGAATTGCTTTCGTATTACGTTCGGTTTGTTTTGGAAAACGACCTTAATATTCAAACCGAAGAAACTGTACTTAAAGTCAGTAAGATTGAAAATGGTTTCAGAACTACTACCGACAAAGCCGAGTACGAATCGAAAGCGGTTTTGTTTGCCATTGGTGCGATGGATTATCCGCGGAGCCTCGGCGTGAAAGGCGAAGATTTACCAATGGTGCATTTTCAGTTTCGCGAGACGTATCCTTGGGTGAAGAAGCGGGCTTTGATCGTCGGCGGAGGAAATTCGGCTGGTGAAGCGGCTTTGTTTTTGGCGGAAGAGGGTGCGGATACTACGCTGGCGATCTTTCGCGAAAATTGGGAAAGTACCGATCCGAAACAGGGATGTATCAAATTTTGGGTAAAGCAGCCGCTTGAAGATGAGCTAAAGAAACACTGTCTTAAATTGTTTTTTCTCGGCAAAGTCTTGGAGATTCGCGAGAATGAAGTTGTAATGGAAGATGAGGACGGCGAGGTTGAATCGCTGCCGAATGATGTTGTGTTTGTGCTGATCGGTTCAGATGCGGATCTAACGATGCTAAAGAAGCTGGGCGTCGAAACGGAAAATGGTAAATACGGTGAGGTGCCGGTTTATGATCAGGAAAATTTCGAAACAAATATTCCGGGCGTTTATGTTGCCGGGCATTTTACGAACCACCGGCATATTAAAGGAGCGATCGATGCCCCTAAAGTAATAATTCCGCGAATCGCCCGCCAGCAGCGATAGCGCTAGGACCAAATTTCTTGTCGGAATCCAGTTGCTATCGCTCCCGGTTCCGACACATCTTTTCGAATCTTACTGCATCTTCCGTCATCGTAATATTGTTAAAAAATACATATCCCGTTTCCTTTTCGGGAAGTAGGGAAATGAGGTCTTCCAGCTCGTCGTCTTCATAGGTGTAGCGCCAGCCGGTGCGGCCGTGGAGGCGGTAATAACATCTTTCAGGCGTTACGGTTTGTTTGGCGAACGGATCGACGACGTGGGCCAGATCGAGGTCTTTGCACAGCTTTTTAACGACCATGTCTTCCCACTGCCCACGTGGTTCCCATGCGAAACTTATATTCCCGCGGTCTGCCATGCGCATGAATTTTCTAAGGTTCGCAATGTTCTCCGGCGTTTGTTTGAATTTCGCGGGGCATTGAAATAGGACGGTTTTCGCTTTCAGCGCGTGTGCGCACGCCAAAGTCGTTTCCCAAGCTTCCTTCACGATTGCTGTAGATTTAAAGAATCCGCTTTCTTCCAACTGCTTTTCCGTCAGCTTCTTTTTTAGGCGGCGATAGGTCGGGCTGGATGATTCGTGCGTGATCAACTGCCACGCCTTGATTATGAATTCGAATTCTGCAGGAAGCTCAGCCCGCCATTTTTCCAGCGTTTTGACCTGCGGCGGCTGATAAAAGGTATGCTGCACCTCGACGCAGTTCAGCAGCTCCGAGTACTCGAGTTTATTTGAGCGGAATCCGCATGTCCCGATTTTTATATTCACCAGTGTTTAGGAAACGACGTAAATCGCTACCGCCAGGTAATGAAAAATGCTGCCGGCGAGCACGAATACATGAAATATGGCATGATTGTGCGGAATACGCTCCCACGCGAAAAATATGACGCCGAGCGAATAGGTGGCACCGCCGATCACCGCTAAAATTATCGGCATGATTCCCAAAGCCTCGAACAGCGGCTGCAAAGCGAAGATGCCGAGCCAGCCCATGACTAGGTAAGACATTGTGGAAATGATGGGAAACCTGTCGTGAAAGAAAAGCTTCAGCAAAATGCCGACGGCCGCAAATGCCCAAATCAGCACCAACAGGCTGAGGCCGAATGTTCCGTTCAGAATAACAATTCCGAACGGCGTGTAGCTGCCAGCGATCAGCAGATAAATGCAGCAGTGGTCGACAATTTGCGGTCGTTTTTTACGGATCGGACAATTTGTCGCGTGATAACAGGTCGATGCGGCGTATAGCGTCACGAGCGACATGCCATAAACGCCGCTGCCAGTTATCAGCCATGCATCGCCGCGGATAACTGCCAGAATTACCAGAATAATAAACCCCACAATGCTCAGGGCGAGGCCGAATCCGTGCGTGATAGTGTTTGCGAATGCTTCGGCGGTTAATTCTTTTAAGATGTTCCTTAATTCCACAGCCATAATTAAAAGTCGCTGAAAGCGACAAATTTAATAGCGTCAGGTGTTAACCCGACATAGACGGTTAAATCCATTCCGACGTGAAAGTGTCGAATAAATACCGCATCCACCGTCCCTTTCAGGGACCAACCTCAATTTTGCCCGGCTCGTCAGGTGTTACCCGACTCTATTAAATTGGTCACTTTCAGTGACAAAGGCGTGAAGGCGTTAAAACTCCGAATCGCTTGTCGCCCGTTCTCTTCTCGCTACGCCCGTTTCATAGGCGGCGTCTTCTACTTCTTTGGCGACTGCTTCGGCTACTCTTCGGTCGAATACCGAGGGGATTACATAATCCGGATGCAGTTCATCTTCGCCGATTATTCCGGCGATGGCGTTGGCGGCGGCTAGTTTCATGGCTTCGTTGATTCGTGAGGCTCTGCAATTTAATGCTCCGCGAAAGATTCCGGGGAAGCAAAGGACGTTATTTATCTGGTTCGGATAATCCGAGCGGCCAGTTGCCATTACCGCGACTAAGCCTGCCGCATCTTCGGGCATAATTTCCGGCACAGGATTGGCCATCGCGAATATGATCGGGTCCTTTGCCATAGTTCGCAGGTCGTCCGGCGTCAGCACGCCCGGGGCTGAGAGGCCGAAGAAAACATCGGCGCCGCGAATAATTTCATGCACGGTGCCCTTTTCCTTGTCAGCGTTGGTATTTCGCCCGTACCAATCCTTTACCCAGTTCATATTCTCGGTGCGGCCTTCGTAGATGGCACCGGTTTGGTCGCAGCCGACGATATTCTGCACGCCGGCCGCCATCACGATCTTCGAGCACGCGACACCCGCCGCCCCGACGCCGTTCACCACTACTTTTATATCTTCGATCTTTTTTCCGGTAATTTTCAAAGCGTTAATTAATGCGGCGAGGACGACGACGGCGGTTCCGTGCTGGTCATCGTGAAATACGGGAATGTCGAGCTCTTCCTTCAATCGGTCTTCGATCTCAAAGCATCGCGGGGCGGAGATGTCTTCCAGGTTAATCCCCCCGAACGCGACGGCGATGTTCCTGATCGTTTTAACTATTTCGTCCGGGTCCTTCGTATCCAGGCAGATCGGGAACGCATCGACGCCGCCGAATTCCTTGAACAATTGGCATTTGCCTTCCATCACGGGCATTGCCGCCGAGGGGCCGATATCGCCGAGGCCGAGCACGGCCGTCCCGTCTGATATGACGGCGACGGTGTTCTTCTTGATCGTGAGATTGAAAACCTTTTCCGGGTCCTTTGCAATCGCTTCGCAGACGCGGGCGACGCCCGGCGTATATGCCATCGACAGATCCGAACGCGTCTTCAGCTGCATCTTCGATACGACCTCGATCTTACCGCCGAGATGCATTAGGAATGTGCGGTCCGAGACGTTAATCACCTCGACCCCGTCGATATCGTTGGCGGAGGCGATGATCTCCTCGTCATGCTTCTCCGACGAAGCGTTAACCGTAATATCGCGGATCAAAAAATCCTTACCGACGCTGACAATATCAATGCCCTCGATATCGCCGCCCGCCCGCCCGATGGCTGTGGTTATCTCGCCCAGCTTCCCCGGGTGATTGTGAATGCGGACGCGAAGCGTAAGACTGTAGCTGGCGTTTGGTGTCGGCTTATTCATCAAAATGGATAGTTGAAAATAGAAAATGGACAATCTTGGATTTCATTTCTTTATTGTCCTTTTTCCATTTTCAATTGTCCATTGCGCTCGACTGTACACTTACCCCCCGTTGATCTTCGGGTTTAGCGGAGTGTTTTATTTGAAACAACATCTAATCGGCGGATTCTTTTCGTCCCCGCTTCGCAACATCTGACCGGATAATCAAGCCCGACGCCGCAACCACGGAGGCTATCACCGTAATGCATAAGATCGTTAAGGTTTCCATATAAATATTCACCAAACTTTTGCTGGATAAAAGAAACTTAACATTTGATCTGCATAACGTTTGTAAGGCACCATACAAACACATGGCCGGGTTATGATACCGTTGGTAATGGTTGAAGGCTTTGCCTTCGGCCACAATAGAGAACAAAGAGATTTTGTCCACACGGCTAGAGGACTTCGCCCTCGTTTAGCGGTCTTAAAGGCCGCTTTTTTTTGTTTCGATGATGGGAATTAAGCGAACGTAGCGGCGATTAACCGTTTCCTTAGGACGAAAGGCGCAGTAAGAGCCGGCGTCAAATCGCCGCCATATGCCTTTCTAAAATCGGGCCGACGTTACCCATGAACTCGGCTTTGGTGAAGACCTCGTCGCAGCCGGCGGCAGTCGCGCGGTCGCGGTAGTTTTGGCTGTACGAGGTAACGGCGAGGATCGGAATTTCTGAAGTAGTGTCGTTCGCACGAATCGCGAGCGTGGCTTCGATACCGTCCATAATCGGCATCGAGAGGTCCATCAGGATGAGATCGGGCGTATGCTCAACGGCAAGCTCGACCGCTCTTTGCCCGTCGGTTGCCTCGACCACCGCGTAACCGCGTAACTCAAGCAGTATTCTCATCGCGTCGCGGACATCATCGAAATCTTCTACAACTAGTATTGTTCGTCCCATAATGTTCGTATGTCTAAGTTTAATCTCGGACCGAGCAGTGATTTTAGCATATGAAGCCCCTGATCTGAAATATTTGCGGACCCCTGTAGACTCCGGTACCAATTGGCAAGGTTCTGTTGACGTCTGATCGCAGCCTCATTCATAGCGCCTTATGAGGATCGGCACATAGCACGCTCTTTCGGGCGTGGCAGATAGTCTGCGCAGAAAGCCGGTCCTGTTTGGAAAAGGCGGAAACCCAAGCCGTAGCGAGGGTGTTTAACGTTGAGCTGATCCAGCCACGAAGGAACACACTTATTACCGGTCATGTTTCCGCCTTTGCCGCCGCTGATAGCCACGCCTTGAAATGCGTTGCTATGTTCCGCGTGAAACGCGGAACAATCGCAGGAAGAAAATATCTGAAATCCGAAATCTTTCTCGACTCTTAAACAACCGGCCGCAGCAGTCCGCGGAAGACTCCGTGTATTTGGATCTTGTCGGCTTCGACACGGACGGGCTCGAAGCCGTTATTGGCACTCCGCAGTTCGATGGCGGCACCGACGCGGTAATATTTGCGGAGCAGCGTTTCGTTTTCGTTGATGGTGACGGCGGCGCAGCTGCCGTCGCGAAAATAATCACAGCGTTCTATGAGCGCGACATCGCCCATGCAAATCTCGCGTCCGGACATTGCGTCGTCAGGTACGCGAAAGGCAAAAATCCGTGAAGGCTCAAGCCCGCCGAGCATAAAGGCGGGAACGGCTATCGGCTCGGTTTCCCAATCCTCTCGCTCACCTTCGTCGGCCGAGGCGTAAAGCCATTCGACCCGTAATCCCGGCTCGGCGGCTTTCTCCTGGCGGATGATCTCGATCATAAAACTTCCGTCTTCGCGCCGCCGCTGGAGAAATCCCATTTCCTCGAGAGCCTCGATATGCTTGACGATTCCGCTTTTCGCCCGCACGCCGAGATGGCGGGCAATCAATTGATAGGAAGGCTCGTAACCGTGGCGGTCGATATACTGCGTAACGAAATCGAGAACTTCCTTCTGGCGCCGGGTTCGTGTCTGTTGCATGGCGTTAATTGTAAATTGTAAATTGTAAATGGTAAATCGAGGAAGGGGCACTCTTGTTCTTCATTTTAGCATTTACCGTTTACCACTTACCCAATCTGATACAATATAAACATTGGAGGCAATATCTTATCAGTAATATTCACGGATTTACGCAGGGATTAAAACATAATCAGATCCGCCGGATCGAAAAGCTCGCGTCGCGGCGGGTGGCGGCCGATCAGATAGTGTCGCAGGAACTGGCCCGGCAATTGTCGGAGATCTCGCTTGAGACCGGACGGCAGCTCGGCGTGCTGCTCAACCGGAAGGGACAGGTCGAATACGTCATGGTTGGCACAGCAAAGAGCATCGAAATGCCGGATTTCGGGCGTTCGCGTGTATCGACCGACAGGTTCCGCGGGCTGCGATGCGTTCATACGCATCTGCTCGGCGAAAAACTGACTCAGGATGACCTTACCGATCTGGCCCTGCTGCGGCTCGACCTGATGTCGATCGTTCAGGTTGATAAATCGACCGGGCTGCCCGGGCTTGTCTATTCCGCCCATCTCCTGCCGACGAATGCTGAAACGCTCGAAACTGAAAGTCAGACGCTGCCTTACGAATTTTTGGAGCCGCGTGTGCCTTCACAGCTCGAGACGAACTTTGCGGAACTTATCTCGTCGCTCGAAAGCGAGATGACGAGAATCAGGCTTCCAAAGTCGCGCGAATCGAACCGCGACCGGGCGATTCTCGTCGGCGTGACGACCAGCCACATCGACGATGCTGAGGAATCGATTGCGGAACTACAGGAACTTACCGAATCAGCGGATGTAGTCGTGCTCGATAAATTGATCCAGCGGCGGCCGAAGATCGACGCGAAAACGGTGCTCGGAAAAGGCAAACTCGAAGATCTGCTTATCCGATCAATGCGTCTCGGTGCCGATCTGATCGTATTCGATGCCGAACTTTCGCCGACGCAGGTGCGATCATTGTCTGAAGCAACCGATTTGAAGGTAATCGACCGGCCGCAGCTGATACTCGATATTTTCGCCCAGCGGGCGCAGTCGCGGGAAGGTAAACTACAAGTAGAGCTTGCACAGCTTAAATATCTCCTGCCACGGCTGGTGCAGGGCCAAAACTCCGCATTTTCACGGCTCGCCGGCGGCATCGGCGGACGCGGGCCGGGGGAAACGAAGCTGGAAACCGACCGCCGCCGCGTCCGCGACAAGATCAATAATCTCGAAAAACAGGTCGAAGGCCTCAGCCGCCAGCGGCAGGAACGCCGAAAGAACCGTTCGCAAAAGAATTTACCGGTGATCTCGCTCGTCGGCTACACAAACGCCGGGAAATCAACGCTGCTCAACACATTGACGCAAAGCGACGTTTACGCCGAAAAGAAAATGTTCGCCACGCTCGACCCGACATCGCGGCGTTTGCGGCTGCCATACGAACAGGAAGTCATCATTAACGACACCGTCGGTTTTATCCGCGATCTGCCCGAAGCCCTCGTCGCCGCATTCCGGGCGACTTTGGAAGAGATCTCTGACAGCGATCTGCTGATCCACGTCGTCGACGCGTCGAACCCGCGGGCGATCCATCAGGTCGAATCTGTGGACAAGATCTTGATCGACTTGAAACTCAACGAAATACCGCAAATCATAATGCTCAACAAAGCAGATCTGGTCGATGAAACGGAAATCGAAATTCTCACGCGGCAGATTTCGCTTGACAAGAATGCGGATGTCGTGGCAGTTTCGTCTATTCAGGCGAAAACGTTAAAGCCGTTGATAGAAAGTATTGGACGCGGTATTGCAAAGAATTTGGGCGAATTCGCCGTCGGCGTTTCATGAGCAATTGTGACTCAACAGTGTTTCCCGGTTCAGCAGGAAAATTAAATTGAGCAAGCGAATACAGGACATGACTCCGCCGGTTACCAAATGGCGCAAGGCTGTTTGGGGTCGCGTGTCGCGCCCGTTTGAAATGCTTTCCGAAGGCCGGCGTTTTTGGATCGGGTTTGTAACGCTCTGCATCCTGACGACGATTTTTATCCATAATCCGATCTGGCGAAACAGTGGAGAGCAGGCTTACAAAGAGGGCGACATTGCTCGCGAAAGCATCATTTCCCCGTCCGATATTTATTTTGTTGACGAAGAAGAAACCGAGCGAATTAAGCAGTCCGCAAAGGAATCGGTCACCCCGATATTTGCCTTCGAACCCAAACGGGCGGACGAAGCGGTGCAAAATTTTCGTTCTTCCTGGGAGAATTTGCAGCGGAAAACAGAAGGCGGAACAAACGCCAATAGGTCAAATTCGAATATAAAGGCAGATACAGCGTGGACCGGAGCGGGCGGCGAGGAAGTTGGTAAAATTTTCGCGTTACGCCGCTTTAGTCCAAACGAACTCGAAGCGGTAACCCGCATTTTGCGTGAAAACGCGAGTGGAGATATATACGGCGATCAGGACCGCCAGTTTCTAGAAGGGGAAATTTCCATCGTTGACCGCCAACGCCCAACAGATACACGGCAGGCCCAAAATCCGGCGATGTCGATGACGCCATTATCCGAGGCCCGAAAGGCTTTGACCTACAGCCTTACGCAAATCCGCAGCCTTTCGGAAAGGGAAGTTGCTGCTTTTAACACCTCACTTTCGACGCTTATCCAGCCGAGCATCGTCTATGACGCGGCCGCGACCGAGAATTCAAGGAAGATCGTTGCGGATAGCGTGCAACCGATTACTATCGCCCTCAAACGCAGCCAGAAAATAGCCGACGAAGGCGATATTATTACCACGCAGGTCCTGTCGCAGATCGCGGCGATTCACAATTACAGTGCATCGACGCGACAGCTAAACCGGTTCTTCGGTTTATTAATTTTAATCTCCGCTTTATTTTGGGCGGCCTGGAAATTTATCGAGCATCGCGGCATCGTCGCAAGGCTGGCACTGTCCGAACAGAAGACCTTTGCATTGTTCGGTTTCATCGTCCTGATCCAAACGGCGCTGATGGCTGTTTACTTTCGCCTCGCGGATTTCACTGCGGCGCAGAATGTGAAGGCGCCGTACAGCGATCCGAGTCTCTGGGCGTTTGCGATTCCGTTTGCGTTCGGCAGCCTCTTGATGAATCTGCTGGCCGACCGGCGGACGGCTTTGTTTACGGGGATTTTTAATGCTTTGCTGGCGGGCTTTCTCGCTCCGCGAGGTTTGGAATTTGCGATTTATGCAACTATCGCATCGTCAGTTTCGGTTTACGGAATCGGACGCTACCGCAGCCGCCAAACTGTCACGATCGCGGGAATTCTTGTCGGATTATCGAGCTCTATGGCGGCTGTCGCGCTGATCGCGTACACGCAGCAGCCGTTTATTTTGAATACGCTGCTGCTCGCCATTGCCTGCGGGCTGGCGAGCGGATTAATTACGGCGGCGGTCACGTCGGTTTTTCTTCCTTTGTGCGAAACACTGTTCGGGATTCTGACGGATGTTAAACTGCTCGAACTTTCAAACGCCGATCTGCCTGTACTTGGACAACTTGCAATGCGTGCACCCGGAACCAATCAGCATTCGCATGCGGTCGGGCAATTGGCGGAAGAAGCATGCCGTGTCGTCGGGGCGAACGGGCTGCTGGCAAGGATCGGAGCTTTGTATCACGACATCGGGAAGTCGGCCGCACCGGAACATTTCGTTGAAAATCAGATGGGCAAGAATCCGCATGACCATTTGAAGCCGGTGCAGAGCGCGAAGATCATTATCAGCCACGTCACCTACGGCATAAAACTGGGCAGGGAAATGGGCCTGCCGCAGCGAATAATCGATTTTATCCCGCAGCACCACGGTACGAGGACGCTGCATTATTTTCTTAAAAAAGCACAGGCCGAGGCCCGGCCGGATGAGGAATTCGTCGAGAACGATTTTCGCTATCCCGGCCCGAAGCCGCAGTTTCGCGAGGCCGCGATAATGATGATCGCCGACAGCTGCGAGGCTGCCGCCCGCTCGCTTTCCGAGCCGACGCCGGAAAATATCCGTTTTATCGTTACGAAAATTATCGATGCTATCATCACAGACGATCAGCTAGACGAATGCGACCTGACGCTCCGGGAACTTACTCAAATACGCGAAGCGATGATACGCTCGCTCGTCGCGATCTACCATTCGCGGGTGGATTATCCCGGGTATATTCCGCCGCCGTCCAGTCAGAATATAATTATTCCCGCTGAACTCAACAGCGAAGAACGCGGCCTGAGATACTCAGACCCCGCCGACATTCCAATCAGTCCCGGCGGTGAGATCGAGGACGAGGCAATTGATCGATCGCATGAGGCCGAAAAGGCGGGAGCGAAAACGGCGGAATGATTTAATTTTTCAAACGCAATGGAAGAAAAAACATCCTGTCCATTTGAGAATTGCCCGGATAATTCTCAATAAATAGATTGCCACCTGCGGAAACCTATTGATTGTCTTTTTCCTTTTGTGCATTTATAAAGCAAATCTCATTGCGGACTAAAGGAATAAGACGAAAAGAATCTATTTTTACGCTTGTTTTTATCGAGTAATGTTATAATTCACAGGGTAAAAATCACTATATTGGCATTCGTTAAGGATGTTAAAGTTTGATTTTATACCCCGCAATAATCAAAAAAGGAAAATTTAGAAATGTTTAAGAATTCAATAATTGTATTGTCTGTTTTTGCGTTTACCGTATTAAGCTCATCTTCCGTGACATTTGCCCAGGAAGCAAAACTGATTTCAAAGGACGAATTACGGCTTAAGGCCTGCGGTACGGAAAAAGTAGATTATTCGGCGACGACCGATAAAACAGATCGGCCGAAACCGGAAGTGCCAACTGATAAAGCTCTTATTTATGTGCTTCGCCCGACCATGATCGGATTCAAGATCAATTCCAAACTGGCAGTCGATGGGAAATGGATGGGCGTTAATCGCGGTAAGACTTATTTCTACTTCACGGTTGAACCGGGAGAGCATTACTTTTGCTCAGAATCGGAAAATCAGGATTATCTGGCATTGAACGTCGAGGCCGGAAAAACGTACTATCTTCAACAGAAAGTGGAAATGGGAATGTGGAAGGCGCGGACCAATCTTGTTGTAATGAATGAGGAGCAGGGAAAGAAAAAGCTGGAAGATGTTAATTTAAGTGTATTTGAATTAAAGACCAAGTAGTTGTCAGGACCTAAAAAAATGCCATCGTAACCTAAATATTACGGCGGCATTTTTGCAACAAATCTGACAGGCTATTTGCCGTTATTAATAAGCTCTTTCAATTCCTTTCCGGGCTTGAAATAGGCAACTCGTTTGGCGGGAATATCGACAGCCTCGCCTGTTTTCGGGTTTCGGCCTTTTCTGGAATTGCGTTCGCGGACGCGGAAGCTGCCGAAGCCGCGTAGTTCGATCTTGTCGCCGCCGTTTAGTGTATCGATAATGCTGTCGAAGATAATTTCCACCAATTGCTCGGCGTCCTTCTTCGTCATTTCGGCTTCCTTTGCGACCCGTTCGACTAGATCCGCTTTCGTCATCTTTCTATTTCCCCTTCTTCAAACCAATATGCCATCTTGCCAGCGGACGTAAATTACAAATTAATTAAGCCGATTTCTCTTCAGACGCTTCTTTTTCGCCTTCTGTTGCATTACTTTCTTCAGTCGCCGTTTCAGGTGCAGCTACTTCAGTTTCGACAGGCGCATCCGGTGTTGCTGTCTCTGCCGCGGGAACTTCTGCAGTTGGTTCTGCATCGGCGGATTCAAATATTTCAGGAGCTACGTCGGGTACAACCGTTACGCTTTCTTCCGTCGTTACGGCCGCCGGAGCTTCTCCAGTCGTCTCACCAACTGATTCTTCCACAGTATCAGCAATGGCTTCTATCGTTTCCTGAGGAGTATTGACAGCTTTTTGCTCTGCCTTTGCCGCCGCCTCGGCTTCGCGGGCCGCAGCTTCCTCATATTCCTGTTTGGCTTTCGCTTTCTTCTCTTTTTTAGCTTCTTCCTTCTCTTCTTTGGAGAGTTCCGCCGCAGGGGCTTCCTCGGTCGCGGTTCCGCCCTTCATCAGATTGGCAAGTTCGCCAATCGATGCCATTCCGCCCTTTGCTTCGGACGAATAGGTACGGGTGTCAACGATCGGCTCATCTTCCTTACCGACCGCGCGGTACGATAATCCGATCTTCTGATCGTCGTTTTCTATTCTAAGAATTTTGAAATCGAGTTCCTGACCCATTTGAACGACGGATTCGGCGTTTTCGACACGTTCATCCGAAAGCTCCGAAATGTGGCACAAGCCTTCCAGGCCCTCTCCAAGCTCGACAAATACGCCGAAGCTGGTGAAGCGTGAAACCTTCCCGCGAACCACGTCGCCCGGACGATGTGTAGCGACGAAGCCTTCCCAAGCGCTCGGTGTGAGATCCTTCATCGAAAGCGAAAGACGCTGGCCGGCGGCATCGATATTAGTAACGATGGCATCGACTTCCTGATCCTTCTTGAGCAGTTCCTTAGGATGCTTTAATTTCTTGGCCCAAGTGATATCGGAAACGTGGACGAGGCCGTCGATTCCGTCTTCAAGTTCGACAAATGCACCGAAATCGGTAAGATTACGAACCTTTCCGTGGATTTTGGTGCCGACAGGATAGCGCTCTTGAATGTTGTCCCAGGGATTTTCCTGAAGCTGTTTCATCCCGAGGCTGATTCGTTTTTCTTCGGTATCGACACCGAGAACCTGAACGTCAACATCGTCACCGCGATGGAACATGCGTTTCGGATTCGCCGAACGCTTCGACCATGAGATCTCGGAAACATGCACAAGGCCTTCGACACCGGCTTCGAGTTCGACGAAGATGCCATATTCGGTAACCGACGACACTTTGCCGGTGATCCTGGAATTGACCGGATAAACTTCGATAACCGTTGACCACGGATCGGGAAGAAGCTGTTTAAAGCCCAGAGATATTTTTTCCTTTTCGCGGTCGAGCTTGAGAACTTTGACCTGGATGTGATCATTTACCTTAAACTGATCGCCCGGATTCTGGATGCGGCCCCACGACATATCGGTGACGTGCAGCAGACCGTCGATTCCACCGATATCGACGAATGCGCCGTATTCGGTAAGATTTTTGATCGTTCCATCAATGACGTAGCCGACATCGATCTGGCCGAGCGTCGCTGATTTTTGTTCATTAATGACAAGGTCGGTAATTACCTTTCGCGACAAAACGATATTGTTGCGGCGGCGGCTGAATTTGATGATCTTGGCCTCGATATCCTGGCCGCGATAGGCGTCGAGACTACGGATCGGACGCGAATCGATCTGCGAACCGGGCAAAAAGGCTTCAATGCCGTTCAGATCGACTCGCAGGCCGCCCTTGGTCTTATCGATAATGCGGCCGGTAACCGTTCGCTCCTCCTTAAACGCTTCCTCGATCTCGCCCCACACTTTACGCATTTTTGCGTCGACGTGCGATAGGATCGGCGGAGCATCGCCGGAATGAATACTTTTGATCACGACTTCCACCGTATCACCGACATTCACCGGCTCGCTGCTGTTCGCGACTTCCTCGGCCGGTATGACGCCTTCGGATTTGTAGCCGAAATCGACTAAAACGCCGCGGTCGGACACGCCCACCACTCTGCCTTCGACGAGCTCGCCGGCGTGATATACCGTTTGCTCCTGCTCGAACTGTTCGAGAATTGCGCCGAAATCAATATCGCCCATCGATTGCTGTTCTTCGGGCGCATCTTCCATTACCGGTGCCGAAACCTTTTCAAGCTCGGGTTGTTGTGTGTTTTCCACGACCGAAGCTTCGCCGGTTGTCGATTCTTCCGTCTCGTTGTTAACCTCGTTTGTCATTTAACTATGTATGAAACTTCCTTACTTAAAATTCTCGTAATTTTTTTATCGGATAAATCAGCTGGTGTTTAAAAGATTAACCGGTAAGGGGGCAATCTAATGGAAAACCTCAAAGAGCTGTCGCGAGCGGACGTTTTTAGCTGCTTTCCGTACCTGTTTGCATAATCAGATAAACATAAAATTTACATGCCGGACGCCTTTAGTGTCAAGACTTGCGCGCCGAAAAACCTTAATTCATCAATATTTAACCTATTCTATCACAAGCGGCTGGTATGTTGTTCCTCAAATGGCGAAAGCCGGTAAATGAATCTGGCACTCATTCACCGGCAAATTTAAGCTTTTCTTTTTTCCTCTTTCCTTCTTGTTCATCTCGTTCAGTGGGAAAAGAAACTTTAACACCGGAACAAGATTTTCTTACTGCATTAACTTGGAACTGACACGTCAAATTCTAGTTTCGCGTAAGCATGCTGGAAATATTTCCGACTCCGCTGAGTTTTTCCATCTCTTCCTTGGCCATTCCGGATGTGTTTTGAATTCCCGCTAAACGCAGCTTGAATTCATCCGGATTCGTGGAGCCGCGCAAGGCTTCTTCGAGCGAGACGAGGCCGGATTGATAGAGATAAAACAGCGACTGATCGAACGTCTGCATGCCGTATTGCGAAGTTCCCGCGGCTATTGCGTCCCTAATCGCGGCGGTCTTTTCTTCGTGCAAAATATAATCGCGGATTAGCGGCGTCGAGATCAACACCTCGACGGCCGGAACGCGGGCTTTGCCGCTAGCCGATTTCATCAAACGCTGTGAAACGACGGCTTTTAAGAGTCCGGAGAGCTGAATACGAACGGACTTTTGCTGGTATGGCGGAAATGCGGAGATAATTCGTGTCAAAGTCTCCTGAGCGTCGAGCGTGTGAAGCGTCGAGAGCACAAGATGCCCTGTTTCAGCGGCCACGAGAGCTGTTTCGATGGTTTCGAGATCACGCATTTCACCGACGAGTATTACGTCCGGGTCCTGGCGCAAACTTCCGCGCAATGCCTCGGCGAAAGAACGCGTGTCCACATCCACTTCACGTTGTGTGATAAATGATTGTTTGTCCTTATGAAGAAATTCTATCGGGTCTTCGACCGTAACGATATGACAGTTCCGGGTTTCATTAATGTGATCGACAATTGCGGAAAGCGTTGTCGATTTTCCCGAACCGGTTGTGCCGGTGACGAGGATCAGGCCGCGGTATTCGTTGGCGATATTTTGTAAAACGGGCGGCAGGCCAAGTTCGGAAAAGCTGCACACGCGGTCAGAAATTACGCGGGCGACGATGCCGATTGAATTTCTCTGCTGAAAAATATTTACGCGAAAACGCCCAAGGCCGGAAACTCCATAACCGATATCGACTTCGAAAACTTCCTTGAAATGCTGTTTCTGACGATTCGACATCATCGAAAAAGCTATCTCCAGCGTTTCGTCCTGATTGAGCTTGGTCACGCCCGAAAGCGGCCGGAGTTCGCCGTTCACACGGATAACCGGCGTTGAACCGGCACGCAAATGCAGGTCGGATGCCCCAAAGCTGATCGCCATGCGCAATAGATCGTCAATTCTGCTCAACATAATGTAAGGATGATTAGATCAGACCTGCCTATTTTTGCGGGCAGATTCGTCGTGTCGTTATTAATTTGGAATACGGCCCGCGGGTGAAAGGACTGAACGGATAGAAGAAAAGCCAAACCGTCACAAACAAGTTTAACTTGTTTAATTCGGAAGCGTCAACTGTTTTATTCCGCGGTAATGATCAGGAATCAATCTTAGGTTCTTAAGGTTGGATTTTGCTTCTATTTTTTCTTTCATCTGGTCTTGGATAATGGTTTTAAGAGTTTATCCACGAAACCCGCGAAATAATAAAAATTGAGATACCTACTAATTGCTTTCGCAAGCTTTCACAAAGAAAGAGCAAGTCCGCTCGAACTTACTCTTGCATTTTAAAGTTTGTCGATATTTATAGAAGCTTATCCACGGCACTCGAGATCGGAACTGTAACATCAAACTTCGGATCGATACCGCCGAATGGCTTACCGACCTGCAGGCCGTCCGTACCAAGGATAATGAATGACGGAAGCTGGTCGATACTGAATTTTTTGACCGTCTCGATTCCGTCCGAATCCCGAAGGACGGGAATCGTGAGCTTGTTTCCAGCCACGAAAGCGTTGATCTTTTCGGGGCTTGTGATGTTCTTAGCCTTAGTTGTCGAATCGGTCAGCACAAAATAGACCGCAACATTTTTGCCGGCGTATTTTTTTGCCAGCATATTTGTATATTCGGCCTGTTTACCTGAAAGCGGCAGCCAACTTGCTCCGACCGCGAGAATAACGACTTTTCCTCTTTGAGCCTGAACATCGACAGATCCGCCGTTGATCTGCGGCAGCGAAGTCTGGGCCGACGCGGAAAAGGTTAAAACAAGAACAATGCTAAAAACCGAAACTAATGTCTTAATGGTTTTCATAATTTTAAGAAGCCCTCAATATGTGCTTCCGGCAATTAAGATGCAAGATTAATGCCAATTTACTGTCTTCGATTAAGGACGATGTTATCGATTAGCCGTACCTTGCCGAACCGGACGGCGGCGGCCACCAAAACCTCCTTATCGTCAATCTTCTCAACGGGTTCCAGTGCGTCGTTATCAACAACGGCAACATAATCGATGCGGGCGGCAGGCTCCGATTCGATCTTGGTTTGTACAATTTGAGCGATTTTCGAACCGTTTAGTTCACCATTTTTGAAAGCGATCTTGGCTTCACGCAGCGCCTGATAAATTATCGAAGCTTTTTGCCGTAATTCCGGCGTTAGATAAGCGTTCCTCGATGACATCGCAAGGCCGGATTCTTCGCGGACGGTCGGTACGACAACGATCTCGGTTTCAAAACCGATGTCACGGGTAAGCCGTTTAATAACGCCGACCTGCTGTGCGTCCTTACTGCCGAAAAATGCGAAATCGGGGCGGACGGTATTGAAAAGGATCGTCACAACGGTGGCGACTCCCCGAAAATGTCCCGGCCGCGAAGCACCTTCGAGAGTTTCGGTAAGCCCTTCGACATAAACGTAAGTAGAAAAACCGTCCGGAAAAATCTCCTGTGTCTCCGGTGCGTAAACATAATTGACTCCGTATTCGCTCAAAACGGCGGCATCGGCAGTCAGATCGCGCGGGTATTTGGCAAAATCTTCACCCGGCCCGAACTGCGAAGGGTTCACAAAAATCGAAACGATCACAATATCGCACATTTGCCGTGCTTCTTTAACAAGCGTCAAATGGCCTTCGTGCAGTGCTCCCATTGTCGGAACGAAACCGACAGTCTTGCTCTCACGCCGCAGCTTGCGGGTGATGGAGGACATTCTCTGCCGTCGGTTGATGATTTCCATCGTTATAAGATCCCAATGTTCTGAGTTCAAGCTTCAGCTTGTCTTCGGCCCCAGGCTTAAGACAAGCTGAAGCTTGAACTCAGAACTTAGGCGTTCATCTCCTTTTTGGCGGCTTCGGGCATGCCGTAGGATTCTTCTTCGTTTGGGTAATTGCCGCTTTTTACGTCGTCCATCCAGTTTTTAATGGCGCTGGAGATAACATCGCTGACGTCGGCATATTGACGGACGAAACGGGGCTGGCGGCCGAAGGTGAAGCCGATTAGATCGTGAAGTACCAGAACCTGTATATCGCAATTCGTCCCGGCTCCGATGCCGACGGTCGAGATGGTTAATTCATTGGTAATTATTTCGGCGATCTCGCGGGGAATCAGTTCGAGGACGATTGCGAAGGCCCCGGCTTCTTCGAGAATTTTTGCGTCTTCGATCAGCTTGTTCGCATCAACGGCGGTTTTGCCCTGGACACGGTAGCCGCCAAGTTTGTGAACCGATTGCGGCGTCAGGCCGATGTGGGCCATCACCGGAATTTCCTCATCGACGAGGCGTTTGACAAGATCGACGCGATTGCGGCCGCCTTCAAGCTTTACGGCCTCGGCACCGCCGTATTTAAGCAGCTTCATCGCGTTCCGCACCGCTTTGTTGTCACCGGTATGATAGCTGCCGTATGGCATATCGGCGACGATTAAGGCGTGGCTCGAACCGCGTTTTACGGCCTTGGTCGCAGAGAGAATTTCGTCCAGCGTGACCGGTATAGTGTTGCCGTAGCCGTGAATGACGTTTCCCATACTGTCGCCGACGAGGATGATATCGACGCCCGCTTCGTCAACGATGCGGGCGGTCGGGTAATCGTATGCGGTCAGGCAGACCAGCTTTTCGCCCTTCTCCTTTGCCGTGCGGAGATTCGGAACATAGACTTTTTCAGGCTGATCGGGTTTTAGATAGGCCATAAATTTCTACTAAGTCTAGCCGTTTGTAAAATTTAAGTCTAGCCGTTTGAAGATAAGCGAAGTCAGTGCAAATCGTTCGCATTCCAACGAACAACCCGTGAGTTGTCGGGGCATTCGTCGAGGAGCGTTCGAATATCTTTATGAAAAGCCGGGTGAATAAAGCCGGGAGCGATCTCATTCATCGGGACGAGGACGAAATTGCGCACATGAACCCGAGGGTGTGGAATGGTCAGAAACGTGGTATCGGATTGTTCCTGGCCATAAAAAAGCAGGTCGAGATCGATGGTTCGAGGTCTCTTCAACGACTTTTCCTTGCGTCCGAGTAGATATTCGATTCGCATCATCCGCGCCAGCATCTGCGAAGGCGTGATGCTGCCGACCTTGATCTCCGCGACCATATTGAGAAAATTATCCGAATTCGCAATATCGACCGGCTCGGTTTCGTAAACGCCGGAAAGTTTGCTGACAAAAAAGCTCGCCTCCATCAACCCGCGAACGGCGAGCAGCAGATTTCCCGCCCGGTCCCCAAGATTCGAGCCGATGCCGACATAGGTTGTAATCAGGTCTGTTTGCACGATCAAAGGTTGAAAAGGGTTCGCAGACGGCCGTCGATTTCATTTTGCTGTGCCAATGACAATTTGCCTAACTCTCGCAGAATAATTGATTTCGCAACCGTCATCAAACGGTGTAATCGAACCGTCGAAGAAATCTTCAATCCAGTCGTGCCGAAATCTGTGTCTATTTTGTTGATGACAAAATCGGTTGGTGATGGATTTGAGGAAACCTGGCTTGTGATGAAAGCCAATATAATATGGCTATGCGGCTGAATCTCGTCGGTCAAACAAACAGCCGGGCGGACTTTGTTCGCCTTTAGATCGTCGAAAGGAAATGGCACGAGTACGATTTTATACTTCATGCGTCGATTGGATTTCCGTCTGTTGAAGTATAAATATCCTCTTCCGGGTCATTCAGAAAATCGAATGCCTGATTATCCGAGGCCGCTTTCATCCACTCTGTTTCGCTTAGATCTTCGCTTTCGGGAAATAAGACAATTACCCGTACCGACGTTGGTGCAGTCACTGAAAATGTTTCATCAATAATGATCCGGCCGTTCGCTTCAATTGTTCCTGTTGTTTCAATCGCTGTCAGCATAATGTTTCGATTATTACATTTATTCTTGCCGAGTAGAAACGATTGAGTTGACGTGGGGCAAACCGCCGCCACGCAACTCCGAATTAACCAAAAACCGTTTTAAGAAAGTCGCTGTTTCGCCCTCACGTCCAATGGTAGGATGAAAGTCGGTTTTTGGTCCGGATCATCATACTTGTTCGTTGACAG
>JBBJOS010000015.1:0-80930 GCA_037723965.1 Pyrinomonadaceae bacterium
ATTCATACCTTAAAAAAAACCATTTCGTGGTCTAGACAATGGGGTTCACTTTACCAAGCCGCTGCCATTTGAACACTTGAAGGCTACAATTGATAGCTATATAAATTCATAACCAATCCGGTAAATTTATTCCGAAAGGCTTCGACTCATCCGAGCGGGGTCTTTTTCTATACCGGTATTCCCAACATTAAGGATTTGTCGTTTCGAGTCTGTAGCGAATAACCTTTGGTATAACTTCTTATGTTAAAATTGAACAATGGCAAAGCACCCCACAGTTTTAACGTTCATCTTATTTGTATTGCTGTTTTACCCTTTTTTCGACGCGGCTGCCCAGGACACTCAGGCGAAGATGCTGAGCGGTTCGGAATTTGTGCTTTCCGATGAAGCACGTGCGGCCGGCTTCGACGGCATAATCACCGTAAACTTCACCGTTGATAAAAGCGGAGCGGCAAAGAATATCAATATTCTCGCCGGGCCGGCGTGGCCGTGCGGATCGTCGTCTAAGGGTATTGATAAAGTACGGGATGCCGTAAAGATAAACATCGCCGCCGCAAAATTCTCTCCGGCGATGAAAGACGGCAAGCCTGCCGAAGCCGATCTACAAGCTCAATTCGCAATAGGCGATGCCTACCGCAAAGCCATTAAGCAAAAGGAAGCGGAAGCGGCGGCCCCTAATTCTCCGGCGCCTAAATTGATCGATGCTGGCGTTCTCACCGGAAAAGCGATAAGCCTTCCGAAACCGGATTATTCGAGCGCCGCCAGAGCTTCCCGAGTGTCCGGCCCGGTTCCTGTTCAACTGGTCTTTGACGAACAGGGCAAGGTGATTCTAGCCGGAGCAATCGGCGGCAACCCGCTGCTCCAGGAATCGGCCAGAACCTCCGCCTGCAAAGCAAAATTCGAGCCCGTTTTGTTAAGTAACAAGCCTGTAAAAGTTTCCGGCGTTCTCGTGTATAATTTTGTGCCATAACCAATTTGCAACCTTACAATGCGCCCCGATTTAAAGTCTTCTATAGATGCGCGGTTCGTTATTTAGTGTTAGTAAGTAATCTATGAATTTCGTTAGATTACTTTAATACCTAAAAGTAAACCTAGAGAAATTTAAGTTTACTTTCGTAGCGTAGATATTCCGAAATTTTATTACTTAGGTAATAATCTGAAACAAAGGCTTTGACATTCAAACTCAAAAATCTAAAGTCTGCAAGATTTTAGTTTAAATATGTTAATCTGCAATTGTTAAAAGTAGGAGAACAGCTAATGAAGTTACAAGTCTCTGCCATAAGAATCTCTTTTCTCGTTTTGTTTTTATGCCTTAATCTTTCAGCACAGAATATGACCGGCGAAACCGGTTTTACCGAAGCTAAAGTCTTGAGCGTGCCTAATCCGGAATTTCCAGCGGCGGCAAGAGAAAGCGGGCTTGGGGGACGTATTTCAGTTTATGTCAGGATCGATGAATCTGGGAACATTGTTTCGGTTGACGATCCCACTGGGCCACATGACGTTTGCCCATCGGTTACGCGGGCTGATGTCGTTGCGCTTCGTGACGCGGCTCGAACGGCTGCGGTGAAAGCTACATTTTCGCCGGCAATAAGCAACGGGAAGCCTATAGCTTCGGCTGTACGGCTCGATTTTGACTTCCCAGAAACTGCCAGAAAGGCAGGCAAAACCGACAATGTAGTCGGTCATTCACCCCCGGCTGATTATTCGGATAAATATACCGTTAAGGGTGATAGGAATTTTAATGTCGCTGCCGCAGATTCCACTCAGGGAAATGAACCGAACAAGGCTCCGTTTGTCGGCATTATAAATAACGCCAAAATTTTACCCAAGCCGATTTATCCAGCGGCGGCCCGTGCTGTGCGAGCTTCCGGTGCGGTCAGCATTAAGGTTTTGATCGACACCGACGGCACTGTCTTTACCGCCGTCGCAGTTTCCGGACACCCTTTGCTGCGAAGCGCCGCAAAGATAGCCGCATGTAACGCCGTCTTTGTCCCGATGCATTTATCGGACGTTCCAGTAAAGGTCTCGGGAATAATTAACTACAATTTCGGTCCGTAGTCGCAAATTCTTAGATTATGAGTATATACGACAAAATAATTGCGGATATTACAGCCGCGATGCGGGCGAAGGAAGTGAGCCGACTTTCGACTTTGCGGATGGTCAAGGCGAATTTGATGAACCGCAAGATCGAGAAGGGCGGCGAATTGACGGATGAGGAAGTGAGCAAGGCTTTGCAGTCGCTGGTGAAGCAGCGGCGGGATTCGATCGAGCAGTACGAAAAGGCCGGGCGGACGGAATTGGCTGAAAAGGAAGCAGCTGAGATCGGATATATCGATGTCTATATGCCGCAGGCCGCAACGCCGGAAGAGATTGATGCAGCGGTTACCGAAGCCGTCGCCGAAACGGGGGCGACTACAATAAAGGAAATGGGCGTTGTTATGAAGGCCGCTCAGGCGAAACTTGCCGGCAAGACCGCGGACGGCAAGTTGGTTAGCGAGGCAGTAAGATCGAAGCTGTCGTAACTACGCGCCGCGAATTTCGATTCCAAGTTTAATGGACACAAAATTAAAGGCGGAGCAATGGCTTTATGTTTTGTTTGCGGCATCGCTTCCTTTCGCTACTTTATTACAACTCAGATTTGTTGATAAAACAGTTCAGTTGTCCGACCTGCTGTTTCTGGCCTCCGCAATTGTCTGGGTTTTTAGGCTACTGATAAGGCGAAAGGATTTTGTATGGAGCTGGTTTTATCTATGTCTGGCCGCTTATGCTCTTTCCGTCGTCCTTTCTACAGTTACGTCCGTCAATCCAAGCCAAAGTTCGGTTAAACTGTTCGGTAAATTTTATCTGATCGGTATTTCATTTCTGACCGTGAATATCCTTAGTTCCGGCGGAGTGTTGAAAAGTGTGCTTCAAGGCTGGATCTGCGGCGCAGGCATTGCCTTATTTTTAAGTTTGCTGGGAATCGTTTTATTTTACGCCGGATTAAAAGATCCTTCCCAAAATCTGGTGGTGCACCCCGTTTTCGGCAGCCTGCCGTCCGGTAATTATCCGCGCATCGAGGGATTCTTTTCATATCCCGCGATGTTCTGCAATTATTTAAGTGTTAGCTGGATGTTCGCATTCTTGCTTGTATCGGCCGGGTGGTTAAAGAGAGGCAGCTTCTGGATATTCAGCATCGTTCTTTTCGTTGTCGACGCATTTACGCTGACTCCGGGACTAGGCGGAATTTTTCTGGTGGCCGGCTATTTTTTCAGCAAGAAATTAGAAAAAGCCCAAAAGCCGGCGTTAGGCCGGTGGGTGTTCGCAACAGGCGTTCTGGCGGGTTCGGCTTTTTTGTTTGCGGCCGCTTTTACTGTATTTACTTTCAGTAAAGACGGGATCCGTATTCCGTTGGCGAACGGAGAGATCACAGCTTCGCACAGGGCTGTCGCATGGAGCGGAGCTTTCGAAACGTTTCTGCAAAATCCCGTTTTTGGATATGGCCTAGATATGCCGGTTACAAAATCTGAATTTACCGGCCCGTTCGGCAATCGACACACACTGACCGATGCCCACAACACCTATCTCAGCGTTTTAGGCGAGACTGGCCTAGCCGGGTTCCTTGCGTTCATGAGTATTATTTGCTTTCTTACGTGGCGATTGATGCAGTGGAACGCGAAGACTGAATTTCACAAAACAATCAGGATTTGTTTGCTGCTTGCACTGGTAGACGCCTTCTTTTATCAAGGTTTGACCGGATCATACGAAGATTCACGCCATATATGGGTACTTTTTGGAATAGCCGCTGCTGTTTGTAAAAATCCTTCTTTTTTTGATGATAAAAATGACGCGCCTATTGAATCGGAAACCGCGCGGCAATGACTTTTAAGACGGATTCCAGCAGTTGGAACTCAGCCATCTGATAAATGCGGGCGGCCTGCTATCAACCGAAAATATTCCGCACTTTTTCGATAAACGATTCGTCGGAAAATTCCGCATCTTCTACCTCAGCCAATTGTTCCAGTAGTTTACGCTGTTCTTTCGAGAGTGTCTTAGGCGTAATCAGCGTGACCGCAACAAAAAGATCGCCTTTGCCGCGGCCGCCGAGGGCGGGCATTCCCTTCGATTTGATGCGGAAGATAGATCCCGTCTGAGTTCCAGCCGGAACTTTTAAATCTTCTTCGCCATCTAGTGTTTTAACTTTTATCTCGGCTCCCAAGGCTGCCTGAGCAAAAGTAACTGGTGCGGCTGAGTAGAGATTTGCTCCCTGGCGTTCGAATATTTCGTGGTCCTTCACGTGCAGCACGACGAACAGATCGCCGGACGGCCCACCGTTCGGCCCGGCCTCGCCCTCGCCGGTGACACGCAGCCGCGAGCCGGTTTCGACACCGGCCGGAATCTTTAACTCAAGCGTTTTTTCCTTTTCCACTCGTCCGTTTCCGCTGCATTTTTTACAAGGCGTGCGAATAACCTGGCCGCGTCCCGAACAGCTCGGGCATGTCCGCATTACGCTGAAAAATCCCTGCTGATACCGCGTTTGTCCGGCACCGCCGCAGGTGATGCATTTCTCGGCTTCGGTTCCCTTTTCGGCTCCCTTGCCGTCGCATTCGCCGCAAGTTTCCAATCTCGGAATTCGTAGCTTCTGCTCTTTGCCGGTTGCCGCTTCTTCGAGCGTGATTTCCAGATCATAACGCAGGTCGGAGCCGCGCTGAACGGTCGACCGCGAACCGCCGCGTCCGCCGAACATGTCGCCGAAACCGAACATATCGAAGATGTCCTCGATATTCGAAAATCCGGGGTCGAAACCGGCACCTGCACCCGCCGCCGAATGGCCGAAGCGGTCGTACGCCGCACGCTTCTGCGAATCGGAAAGCACGGCGTAAGCCTCGGCGCATTCCTTGAATTTTTCTTCGGCCGAATGGTCGCCGGGATTTTTATCAGGGTGATGCTTGACCGCCTGCGTGCGGTAGGCCTTTTTTATCTCAACCTCGGTCGCCGTACGTCCGACGCCTAAAACTTCGTAATAATCTCTCTTGCTCATAAATCTGGAATCTCAAATCTGAGATGTCAAAAAAGAGCGTCAGCCCAAATATTTGAACTGACGCTTTTATAATTCTGCGATATTAGCGGAATTTTCTCAAGTTGCTTCGCGTAGAACAGGCTGTGCAGAGCCCGTTCATTCTTAAAATGCAGGAGCTACACCGCCGCCAGCATAGATGCGGTAATTTTCGCGGCCGCCTCTTCAACTTTTACCATTACCAGCTTAATTTCCGTAATATCGTCGGATTTCAGTGATTCCTCGGCGTTGCCCAGAGCGCCGTTGATCTCCTGTTGATCTTCCAGTGGAAAGGACCTTCCTATTTCGGCCATTGCCTTACGGGCATTTTTTATCAATGAATCAAGCTGATTTTTCTGCTGAATCATCGCGCGTTCAGTGCGGTCTTTTTCAACCGAAGTCTCGGCTTCCATGATCAAACGCTCTATCTGGTCGGGTGCAAGACCTGACGACGCCGTTATTTGCATCGCCTGTTCGAGGCCGGTCATCTTGTCCTGGGCGGACACGTTGACGATACCGTTGGCGTCGATCTCAAAAGTAACATCCACCTGCGGAACGCCGCGCGGTGCCGGCGGAATGCCGACGAGCTCAAATTTATTAAGGCTGCGGTTGGCTCCCGCGATCTCGCGTTCGCCCTGCAAAATATGGATTTCAACGGTCGATTGGTTATCGACGACCGTGGTGAACGTCATCGTATTTTTGAGCGGTATCGTCGAATTGCGTTCGATGAGCTTGACGAAAAGCCCGCCGCGCGTTTCGAGGCCAAGGCTCAGCGGCAAAACGTCGAGAAGCACGATGTCCTTGACATCGCCCGTCAAAACACCGCCCTGAATAGCCGCTCCCATCGCGACGACCTCATCCGGATTGATCTCGGACGACGGCTCTTTTCCAAAAACCTCCGCGACGGTTTTCGATATTATCGGCGATCGCGTCTGGCCGCCGACGAGGATGACCTTATCAATGTCATCCGGTTTAAGCTTGGCGTCCCACAGAGCTTTCTGGCACGGTTCGACCGAGGCATCCACCAGGTCTTGTACCAACTCCTCAAATTTCGTGCGGCTCAGATTTGCATTGATATGCTTAGGCCCGGTAGAATCGGCGGCGATAAAGGGCAGGCTGATGCTTGTTTCATTGACGCTCGACAGCTCGCATTTCGCACGTTCCGCCGCTTCCTTGAGCCGCTGCAGCGCAAGACGGTCGCCTTTCAGGTCCATGCCGCTTTCGGCTTCGAATGTGGCAACGAGCCAGTCGATAATCCGCTGGTCGAAATCCTCGCCGCCCAGGAACGTATTGCCCGAAGTGGAAAGAACTTCGAAAACGCCGTTGTTGATCTCCAGGATCGAGATATCGAAGGTTCCTCCACCGAGATCGTAAACAGCGATCTTTTCAGATTTATTCTTACCGAAACCGTATGCTAAGGCAGCCGCCGTCGGCTCATTAATTATTCGTTCGACTTCAAGGCCGGCGATCTTACCGGCGTCGCGCGTTGCCTGACGCTGCATATCGTCGAAGTATGCCGGGACAGTTATGATCGCTTCGGTTATCTTCTCGCCGAGAAATTCCTCCGCCGCAAGCTTCAGCCGCTGCAGCACAATACCCGAAATTTCCGGCGGGCTGTAAACGCGGTCGAGAACTTTGATATGAGCATCGCCGTTCGGTGCTTCGACAATTTCGAAAGGCACCGTTCCGCGCATTTTTTCGACTTCGGGTGCGCTGAATTTGCGTCCGATCAGCCGTTTGACAGCGTAGAGCGTGTTAGCCGGATTGGTGACTGCCTGCCGCTTGGCGATCTGCCCGACCAGTCGTTCGTCCTTATCCGTAAACCCGACCACCGACGGCGTCGTCCGGCCGCCTTCCTTGTTGGAAATAATCTGCACCGTTCCGCCCTCAAGCACGGAAACGCAGCAGTTGGTGGTACCAAGATCAATTCCGATTACTTTGCTCATATGCGGAGGGTTCCTCTTGCTTAGAATGGGATGAGGGAGATTTCTGCGTGTCAGCCTATTCGGCTTGAGAGGTTGGATCTGATTCAATGGTTTTTTCCGCCGTTTCAGCGAAATCGGGGAAATCGATCTCACCGTAAACCGCCGGCGCCGGTTTTGAAACCTTGACCATCGAGTGGCGGACGACCTTTTCACCGATGCTGTATCCGCGAAGCAATTCCTCGGTTATCGTATTTGGCGGAAAGCCGCTGATTTCCTCCACCGCGACGGCTTCGTGCAGATAAGGGTCGAAAATTTCCCCGACCGCCGGGATCGGCGTGATTCCCATTCCGGCGAGGGCTTCGCCGACCTGTTCGCCAACCAGCACAATCCCGTCGAAAAACTGCTGAAACTCCTTGCGTTTTTCACTCGGCATGGCGGAGGCAAACGCGAGTGCGCGGTCGAGATTGTCCAGCGGCGGCAGCATTCTGGCGGCAAGAATGCTCAACTGATTCTGAAATATTTCGCCCCTCTCACGTTCAGTGCGAGTTTTGTAAGCTTCAAAATCCTTGGATCTCCGCTGCGAATTGGCGAGCGTTTCGGAGCGCTCCGTTTCCATTTTCGTGAGTTTCGCGTTCAAAACGGCCACCTCGTTTTGCAGGGCGGAATCTATCGCCGGAGCCGCCGGCTCGATAATTGTCGTACCGTTTTCAGCGACAGCCAGCGAAAGAAAATCCGGCATCTCGCCGTCATAACCCTGGGCTATTTCAATGAACGTCGTATCCGCCGTTATGTGAAGATCTTTTTCCTTCTCTTCGAGCTGTTTGATGAAATCCTCAACCGAATCCGATTCAATGATTTCAGCCCCGCCGGAAAGTTCGACCGGATCTTCGTATTTTACTGTTTCGTTATTTTGATCCATTACTTTGGACTTGCTAATTATTCGAGATGTCCCTGGACATCATTTTTTCGAGAACGCGTGCGACGTAAGAGACGATCGAGATCATTCTTGCGTATTCGATCCGTGTCGGGCCCAGCACGCTGAGGGTTCCGACCGCTGAACTGTTCCCGATCCGGTATGGTGCCGAGATCAGCGTGCAGTTCTGAAAAGACGGTGTGCGGTTTTCGCTGCCGATCACCACTTGAACGCTGCCTTGCTGCGAAGTGTCGCGTGCAATGCATTCGGTAACGATTTCGATCAGCCGCGACTTTTCGCCGATGGTGCTTAATAGTTCGCGAAGCCTTTCAAGATCGGCGAAATCGCTTTTCTTAAGGATATTCGACGCACCATCAACGTAAACCTCGCCGCGCCTGTCTTCTTCGTCCTCGATACTCTGCGAACAAAGAATTACGGCCGTTTGCAGCAGTTTATCGAAAAGGGCTTTTTCCTCGTGCATAAGCTTGAGGATCTCTGCCCTGATCTCCGATAAATTCTTTCCGGCAAACTCGGCGTTCAAATAATTTGCCGTGCGTTCCAGTTCTTCCTTCGTAAAGCTTACGTTGAGCCGGATTATCCTGTTATGGGCGATATTCGGCGCGGAAACCAGCACGACGAGAATCCGGTTATCGGAAAGATTGACGAATTCGATATGCTGCAGGCGGTCGCTTGCCAGGCTTGGACTAACGACGATACCAACATTATTTGAAAGAGCAGACAGTAATTGGGAGGTACGTTCCATCAACCTGTCCGGCGTCGCCGCAAATTCATTCTCACTTAAGCCGAACTCGCCGCCGATGCGGAAAAGATCGTCGTTCGAAATGCTTAAAACGCCGAGCAGATTGTCAACGTAAAATCGATAGCCATGATCCGTCGGAACGCGCCCCGCTGAGGTATGCGGCTGTTCAAGAAGGCCCATGTCTTCCAGTTCGCCCATCACGCCGCGTATCGTCGCTGAACTAAAACCCGACGCATGGGCAAATTTTTCCGCGATCGCCTTAGACCCAACCGGCTCGCCCGTGACAAAATGTTCATTGATAATTGCTGAGAGAATGGTTTGACCGCGGGCATCGGGGAATCTCGGGTTCCTGTCGACGTTAAAGTTTGGTTCGCGGACAGACATTTTTAACGGTGAGTTCGAAGGCACAGCCGTTTGGTTTCGGCACACTTCCCTTTTATTTGATACCATTTTCAAGTGCCCACTGTCAATATTTATTAGTTAAACTGTGATAAACAATCTTGAATTAAACGGTAGTTCGTCGCTCCACGAATTTTATGCTGAGGCGTTTCGGACCTTCGAAAGGAAACGTGACGTCCCGGAAATAGACGTCCGGTTTTATCCGTACATCGGGATAAACCACACCATTCGCGTTCGTGACGGCAAGGTTTTCGTCCGCATCGCCGAATTGTGCCGCGACATGCCGCCCGTCGGGCAGCAGGCTTTGGCTTTTATTTTAGTTGCAAAGCTGCTGCGAAAAAAAGTTCCAATGAACGCCCGCGAGATATATTCGAATTTGATAAAAACGGTGGAAATGCGCGAGAAGGCTACCGAAAACAAACGCTCACGCGGTCGAAAGGTCATATCGACGGATAAAGGCGCGGTTTACGATCTCGGCGAAATTTTCGATTTATTGAACCGCGATTATTTCCGCGGCCGCGTCCCGAAACCCGTGCTCACCTGGTCGGCCCGCAAAACCTACCGAATTCTCGGCCATCACGATGCTACCCACAAAACCATCGTCATCAGCAAATCACTCGATTCCGCCAACGTGCCAAAATACGTCGTCGAATCGGTCGTCTTTCACGAAATGCTTCACATCCATCACCCGACTGTCCATCATAACGGCCGCCGCTACAACCACACAGCGGCCTTTCGCAGAGATGAAGAAAAATTTGCGTATTTCCAGGAGGCCGAACGGTGGATCGAGCAGAATGTGCGTAAGCTGAAAAAGGAAGCGAAAAGAAAATAATCTTCGGCCGTGTTCTCATTCTTTTCCAAACTGCTCGATAATCGAACCCATCAAACCAAAATCAGATAACGTTACCCGGTGCATTCCATCCTTGTCAAAGCCGGTCACGGTTAACGATCTCTGCTCCAGCGGCACATTTTCCTGCTTTTTTTCTCCCAGTACTTCAATGATCCTGGCCGCCGCATCTGTTTCGTTTGCAACGGTTACCGCAGAGGCGGCAGTAATTTCAAACTGCTTGAATCTTTCGATCTTCGTCATATTTTCGCCGGACGATTTGGCGGCAAGACATTTTAAGACGATCTCCGAATCGCCAACGATAACGACATCTCCTAAAAATGCGGCGGCAAGTTCGCCGTCTTCCGATTTCCACACATCCGCATCGCCGTCCTTTTGGGGCGGCTTAGTGAAATCGATTTCCTTTGCAATCGATTTTTTTATATCGGCGGCGTTTTTCACATTAGCAATGGCAGCCGCGTTTTCGCTTTCCATATCCAGCTTTACGGTCATTATGCGTTCGCCGATAGAGCCGAGAAACAGTTCCGGGTCTTCAATCGCGTAAGGTTCAAAAACGGTGCCCGAAAAAGCCGCGATCAGCTTTCCGCTCACGGCATCGGTTTGTGATTGAGCTGTGAACACAATGCTCCGCCAGGTTGTACGCGGGTCAGGCAAATTGTATCTCGTAGCCGAAGCGAATTTCAATGGCACGAAATCCGCGAAATCGTATTGCTGAAAGCTCTTTCCAGTCAAAGTTTCGTTTGCTGCCTTGGTAATCGCCGGGTCAAGCCCAACGTCGTAACTGTCTTCGATTCCCAACTGCGTTTGCGTTGCGGTCCACGCAACATCAGTCACCGATTTCCTGATAATTTCCGGCAGAACGCGGGCGACAAAGCTCTTTACCTCGCCTTCTTCGCTCGATGCAATCGCGAGCCGGATTCCGGCGAGATTCGCGATCTGGGCGATACCGTCGGTTGAAACGTAGCCGAACGCGAGGCGGTCGCCAATGGTTATTTTCGGATTTTTGGAGATGTTGTGGGCTTCGCCGCGTTTTACGACTAGGCATTTTTCGATTGCGGATTCGTCGTTGCCGAAAAAAATCACGCTGCCCTGCACGAGAGCATAGGCTTTGCGGCCGTCCTGTGAAGTCCAGACAAAATATTTGCCGCCGTGTCTATCGGAAGTTTCGAGTTCGACAGAGCCGCCGTAAACTTCGTTGATGAATTCACCGATCTTATTTTCGGTAAAACTGACCGTTTGAAAATTCCAGGCATTAGTTTCGACGGCGGCGACAAATCGCGGCTGGAAATTGAGAACTGAATTTTCATCGGTGATTCGCTCTTCCCTCGTTTCAAAACCGGTGACGGCGACAGCGAGTTTGATCCCGTCAAGAGCGGAAAGGTCGGGTTTGCGTTTCGCCAATTGCAGAAAAGTGTTGTTTTCGGTAATAGCTCCGATAGCTTTGCCAAGATCGTTTGCCTCAAGATAGACGAGAGCATCGGCAGGAATCACGGTGCGAAGATCGGTTGGTTTCGAACCGCAGGAAATAAAGGTAAGAATAACCGCCGAGACGCAGAGACGCAGAACAAGAGACCTGAAAATGAAATACCCGAAATACGATATTTCCCATTTTCTCCGAATCTCCGCGTCTTGACGGTGAAATTTCTGTGGTAACATCTTCGGCATATGACGGACAAAATTTTCGCTGAGAATATCTTACAGGGTAAAATTGCGTTTGTAACCGGCGGCGGAACGGGAATAACCGGAGGCATCGCACGGGCTTTTGCGGAACACGGCGCGAAGATCGCAATAATGAGCCGCAAAGAAGAAAATTTGACTGCGATGAAGGCCGTGATCGAGGAAAATGGCGGCGAATGCTTTACGATCGCCGCCGATGTCCGGGATTTCGACGCCGTGCAGAATGCGATCGCAAAAACTGTGGAACAGTACGGTAAGATCGATATCGTCATCAACGGAGCGGCCGGAAATTTTTTATGTGCAGCAGATCAATTGTCGCCGAATGGTTTCGGCACCGTTGTGGACATTGATACCAAGGGAACATTCAACGTTTGCCGGGCATCATTCGAAGAACTGCAAAAATCGAAGGGCCAGATTTTAAACATTTCCGCGACACTCCATTATTTAGCTACACCGATGCAGATTCACGTTTCGGCGGCAAAGGCCGGCGTCGACGCGATCACGCGAAATCTGTCGGTCGAATGGGGCAAACACGGCATCCGGGTCAATGGCATCGCTCCGGGGCCGATCGAAGATACGGAAGGCATGAAACGCCTGCTGCCCGAGGCTTTGAAGGAAAAGATCACGCGAAAAATACCGCTCGGACGTTTTGGGAGAATCGCGGATATCGAGAACGCCGCGCTATTTTTGGCTTCGGACGCGGCAAGCTATATTAACGGCGTAACTCTGGTGGTAGATGGCGGTCAATGGCTGCAGGGGACCAGTTTCGGTTAATAAGTTAGGCCGTCTGAAAAGTCCGATTTTGCACTGAAAGTGCGGTAAGAAATAGCCGGATGTAAAACGTCTGGAACACGCACAAATGCGAAAATTTATTGTTAACTTCTTAGCAACCGTTTCACATCCGGCTATTTTCTCTTGGCGACTTACCGCGTTTTCGACTTTTCAGCCTCAACTCAGGAAAAATTTTCTAGTTTTCTGTGGTTTCCATAGGAATGCTGAGGGTTTCTCTGTCATCGGTTTTGTTTTTACCTTCACCCAATACCGCTCGCAGGATCATCATTTTTGCCAGTATCCGAACTTCGGGCCGCTCGAAACGGGATGTAAGATTTTTAGTTTTCGCAAAATCAGTCCGCGCAAGATTTATCAGCGTTGAGTCCGCCATGTCCATTCCGCTGGTCAGCCCGCGCACCATCGAACCGCCGAAAATGCCTACCTGAACTTCTCCGTCCTGAATCATTTCACCCGCGACATCGATAAATTCACCGACCTTTACGAAGGCTGAAATCGTATCGTTTACGCGATGGATCGTGTCTTCCAGTAGCGGAAACGCCTTTTCCGGGTCAGCCTCGGCGTAACCGGCGGCGAGCATCCAAGTCAGCAAAAAATCCTGATAATTCTTCGGTTGCGGATTTATCAGGCTCTGCGCATCCTTCATTATTTCGCCGGCAAGCTCTTTGTCGCCGGCGGCCGTAACTTGCTTAGCAAGCAGGCTCAATCCCATGATCTTCTTGTCGCGTCCCGGCGTCCGCATCAAGATCTTCCGCGCCTCGTCAATTATTTTTTGGCGTTCTTCTTTAGGCAGCGTGATCGAAGCAAGGCTTTCGACGCCTTTTTTCAATGACTCCTCGTCTTTGAGCCGTTCCTCCATTTCCTTTTGATGCGGGTTAATATTGGAATTTGAGTTCGGCCCGGCGCTACTTCCGTAACCGGCCGTATTCATCACGGTTATGCCAGAATTGGAGCTGTTACCGAAAGAGTCGCCACTCGAACTTCTGCCCTTAAACTTCGCCCGGATCTGAGCACCACGCGACGGAGAATACTTTTCAATTGCCGGAATGTACTGTATTCCGGAATCGTCGTCTTCGGAACCCGACAGAAGCACGCCCTGAGCGAGAATTTCAGCAAGGTCGCGAAGTTCCTGCTGGCTGTAAACCGGCTTTTTGCCGCCTTCCTTTTTTGTCTCAAAGACATCGCTGCCGTAATCGAGCAAGCTATGAGTGATGTAAAGGTACGATGATTTTAGGTCAGAGCTTTTCTATTTGCCGAGTAAAGCCGCTCCGAAATCGATGCCTTTGTCGACATCCTTTTCGTATATTTTTTTAAGCAAATCGAGGTGCTGGTAATTCACGCCCTTTTCAAGCGATTTCTTCCCCAACTGCGCCGCCTTTCCGGCGTTTGATTTAACTATCTGCGTCATCAACTGGTGCTCAAAATAAGTGTCCTGGCTTTCCATCTGCTTGCGGAATTCGACATTTGAGATCGCGGCCAGACTTTCGTAATAAAAGCCGAACGCTAGTTCTGCGTCGTGTTCGGCAAGGCTCATAGCGACCTGCTGCCTGACCTGCATTGCCATCTGAAAACGGCGCGTCAGACGCGATCGGCCGCCGGCTGCGCCGAACATTCCGCCGGAAAAATTATCCGCATCTGCTGCAGTGCCTATCGAATTCATTCGTGCGTCGTATTGCAGAAGCAACTCCTTAAAATCGCTGGTTGTCGCAACATACATCGACCGGGCCTCTTTCTCATCGTGAAACCACATCAGGCTCGCCATCTCGGCGGCAAAGCCGATTCGGTTTTCGAGAGTCCGCAAATTGCGGACATCAGCCATCGTTTCGCGTAGGAACACGACCGCTTCCTTTTTCAGCTTTTCGGCATCTTCGGTTGGCGGTTTTTTAACGGCGACCTGGGCGTTTGCGATGTGGGCGAACAATAAAACAAATGTGATAAACGCGGTATATGGGAACAATTTCATCGGGCCTCCATCGGGTGTCGCGAGTATGATAAAGTGAATACTCGAAATAGTAAATAAAGAACGCTGCAGGATTCCCGATTTTGCGTTAACCGGACAAATGCTCTTAGTCATAGACAATTACGATTCGTTCACATACAACCTCGTTCAATATCTGGGCGAGCTCGGTGCGGAAATGAAGATTTTCCGAAACGACGAGGTTTCTGTCGAAGAAATTGCCAACGACCTAAGGCCGGAAAAGATACTCATCTCGCCGGGGCCGGGAACTCCGGATAATGCGGGCATCACCCTCAAAGTAATTGAAGAATTTGCCCAATCTTTGCCGATCCTCGGCGTTTGTTTAGGCCATCAGGCCATTGGCCAACATTTCGGGGGGAAGGTGATTCGTGCACCCGAACCCGTTCACGGAAAACCGGTCGAGATAAAGCATGACGGCAAAACGATATTCGAAGGCTTACCCGAATCCTTCAAGGCGGGACGTTATCATTCCCTGATCGTCGAACGCGAATCGCTGCCCGACTCGCTGGAAATATCAGCGGAATCGCCGGACGGATTGATCATGGGACTTCGACATAAAACTCTGAAGGTCGAAGGCGTACAGTTTCATCCGGAATCGATTTTGACCGATGAAGGCAAAAAACTACTCCAAAACTTCTTGAATCTGTAAGAATTTTTATTCGTTAATTATTAATTGCTAATTATTTAATTAGTAATTTTATGTACCAACTATGTTTAGCCTTTTCGGCTCCATGTACGGACGATTAGCTGATCTGCGAAACACTTTCTACGACAGAGGTATCTTCAAAACCAACCCGCTCGGAGCGAAGACAATCAGCATTGGAAACATTACGGCCGGCGGGACTGGAAAAACTCCGCTTGTTGCTCTCATTGCCGAAATTTTGGCCGATAATGGCGAAACGGTTTGCATCCTGACGCGCGGTTACGGGCGTAAAAACCCAAAAAGGCGTGTCCTGGTTTCAGACGGCAAAAACGTGCTAGCCGATGCCGCAATGGGCGGAGACGAGCCGGTTGAACTTGCCCGAAAGTTGACCGGAAAATCGATAATCATCGCCGATGCGGATCGCGTTTCGGCGGCAGAATGGGCTTTGGATGAATTCGGCGTTACCGTTTTTGTTCTGGATGACGGTTTTCAGCATCGCCGGGCTAGGCGCGATCTGGACATAGTTTGCGTCGATGCGACAAATCCGTTTGGAAGCGGAAAAATGCTTCCGGCGGGAATTTTACGTGAACCCTTGAAGAATTTGCAGCGGGCTCATGTGATCGTCTTGACACGAGCCAATCTGGCCGGAGATATTGAAAATTTGAAAGCTCAAATTTCAGATTTGAAATTAGGTTTGCCGCTTTTTACGGCGGAAAACCGAATATCTGATGTCAATAAATTGGCGGACTTTCTTGCAGGCATATCAAAACCCCAAAGTGTGGAAACAATTCCCGCCCTGGCATTTTGCGCATTGGGCAATCCGGGTAATTTCTTTGAACAATTGCGGCGGGACGGCTTTGACATTGTCACCGGGAAGCCGCTTCCGGATCATCATTTTTATACGCTGGAAAACATTGCCGATCTTGAAGAAACCGCCGGGAATGCAAAAGCTGAAATCTTATTAACAACCGCAAAAGATGCGGTGAAATTAAACGGTTTGACGTTTACAATGCCGTGCTTTGTAATAGATATACAGCTTGATATTGATGATGAAAAGGATTTTCATCGTCTAATCACTTCTTTTTAGTCGGCGGCTCTTTTTTATCGCCCCAATAATAGGCCCGCACGACAAGAACATAAACGAGGATACTCAACGCCAGCAGAATAAAAAAGAAAAATATCAGCCAGAGAATGGGTGTCATATCTCCGTATTATCCTTGTTTTCCTTCGGCTCCAGCAGGCCGGTAAATAGACCGGTGCTGTCTGTATGTTCGAGAACGTGTTTATAAAGAACCGTGAGCAGTGCGACGACAGGAATCGCGATAAACACGCCCGGAATTCCCGCGACCTGCTCTCCCGCAAGGACAGATAAAATAATCGCTAACGGATGCAAATGAATGCCTTCGCGAACGATTCGCGGGTAGAACAGGTAATCCTGCGCGATCCGCAGCACGCCCAGAAATACCGCCGTCCAAAGAGCCTGCCAGCCCGATTCCAGCCCGCCGACCATTACCGCCAAAATTGCTATCGTCAGCGGCCCTAAAAGCGGGATCAATTCCAGTATTCCGGCCAAAATACCAAGCAGCAGGGCATAATCATTTCCTAACATGTAAAATCCGATCGTACAAACGGTTCCGATCAATAAGCAGGAAATCAATTGAGCCCGCGCATAGGCGGTCAAAGTGTCATTGACGTCTGAAATTACCGAATCGACGCGGTTTCTCCAATCGCCTACCGGGAGGATGCGCAAAAGCCCGACGCGGAATAGTTGTGCGTCCTTTAAAAAGAAAAATGCCAGTATCGGTACAAGGATAAGCCAGGGCAGGTGAGTCAACGCATATACGGCACTCAGCCCGATCAAAGTCGTTATAAATGTCCCGGCGTCTTCGAGAAAAGTATTTATCTTTTCATTGACTTCGGTTTGAACACTTTCGGAAACCCGCATCCGGGCCAGCCGGCGATTCAAATCATTGATCGTAGATTGGACGGATGTTGTGTAAGCGGGGACATTCGTGACGAATGATTTTGCCTGGTCGATAACGCGCGGCGTCAAATAATAAGCCGATACACCTAATACCGAAAACAGCAGTATGAATGAAAGCGCAATCGCTAGAGCGCGTGACATTATCCGGCCGTAACTGCGGTTAATGAACGGACGCTGGATCAGATCGACAAGCGGATTGAGTATGTAGGCGAGGAATATCGCCATTACGATCATGAAGAAAAGAAACGTCAGCGACGTCAGAATTATGCCGAGAAAATCCTTTACCGCAAGCAGCAGCAGCACGATAACGACTACCCGAACAATCGACCGGATCGACGGAGACGTGGAAACCAGCGACACTCTCTGAATGTCGCCGGATGTATCGCCGAGTATATTTTCGTTGGTAATTTCAGACTTTTCGTCTTCTTTTTCTTCGCTCATCCGGCACCTTTTATTGATTCGAATTAGAGTTCGCAGCCATTATCTCACTTTCCGGCTTGGAATAGTCGTCCATAGTAAAAAGGTTGGTCAATAATCTCATAATCTCCGGAGGAAATTTATAGTTCGAACCCGTGATGATCGCTTTGCCGTCATCCGAAACTTGTCTTCGATTGGTTTCAACCGGCGTGATCCCCGATACGAACCGCTTGTCGTCCGCGTCCATCGCCTTTCCGTCCTTTCGCCGGAAAACATGTATAAAATTAAAATCCGCGTCTCTCATCGATTGCAGATCGCTCTCGAAATTGCTAAGTGCCGGGGCAACATTCGCCAGCGGCTGCGGCGTTGCCGATTCATTGGACGAATTCAAAATGCCTTGATTCGGCGTGCATGCGATAGCCGCAAATACCAGCAAAACAAGAATTGACTTCATCTTAGTTCACCTCTCCATCCTCGTTCGCTGCATTTGGGTTTGGGTCGACGTTCCCAGCTTTTTCCTCTTCATCAAGGAGCTTCTTCTCTTCTTCGGTTTCCGGCGCCGCTTCAACAGAATCCTTGGCCGGTTCGCCTTTCGCGGTTCGGATTTTTAGGATTCGGGCCTCGTCGTCCTCGTAAACCATTTCCGCCCAGCCGCTTTCAAGAAGTTTTGCGATCATGTCGTCGTTCTCCTTGGCATCGGCGAAAACATAGTTTGCGCCGAATTTTTCGCGGATTATCGGTCCCGCATCGTCGGTCTTACCGCCTGTGATGTCGAGAAGCAGCGTGTAAAGCTCCGGATTTTCCGAATACAGATAATTCGGATCTAAGCCGTAAACGTAACGGTGTTTTGTGTTGAAAAAGAACAGCTTCGGAAAATCGTCCCAGTTCGTGTTGAAAATTATTTCACCGGCCGGGATATTCGCCATACCGCGTGCGTCCACGCCTTGCGCCCATTCCATCGAACGCCTGTAACGGTCATTGGATTCGTTCTCCGAAATTGTTTTGAGCAATCCGCCCTGATCGATGCCGATCTTTTGCAGGCCGATCATATTCACAAAGAAATACAAGATAAGTACTATTCCCAAAGTCCAAACAGCCGCCTGTTTGACGCTATCCCACGTTTGCTGCTTTCCGGTTTTTTTCTCGGCATCCAGATATGGCCCGATCTCCATAACGAAATCTTCGGGAAGCTGGATCTTGTCTTTGAGAAGGAATGCCTGCAGGCTGAATGCAGCGAAAAGAATCGAGAAAGGTGGAAAATATTCCGCGAAACGCTTTGACCGGAACTGTGCCGCGAGCAGTATCGAAGCAAACATCAGAAAAAACGTCGCTTTTTCCGCCAGCCTGCTTCCCTTCGGCACGAAGAGGATGTAGCCGATCAGCATCGCCCCCATCGCGACCGGAAAGTGAGTCAGCAATTCAAGGCCGGTGTATGGATACCACTCGCCGCCGACGGAGACTGCAAATTCGCTGCTCGCCGTGAATTTCGTAATAAAATGCTCGTAGAAAAGGCGAAGGTTATTCGGGAAATACGGATTAATAATATTGCCGAGAACCATTCCGCCGAAGGTATATGCAAGCGATTCCCACTCGAACCGGCGTTCGTTCCAGGCAATGATAATCGCCCAAATTATAGCCGCAAACAGCAGAAGCGGGAACAAGCTGTAAGTCCAGACAAATGCGAACATCAACGGCAGCAGCCATTTATATTTCCGCTCGAATAACAGATAAATCCCGGCGACAGTAATAATAATCGTCAGCGGCGGAGCCTTCGCCATGTTCATCCGGTAATAGAACATGTTCGCGCACGTCAATATTGCGGCCAGCCAGATTAATGGATAATCGATCTTGTAACGGTGGAGCAGCCAATAAATTGAGAAAATAGCCAGGCTTGAGAACGTAACGGCAGCGATCTTTGCCGCCATCACAGGCTCAAAGAACCACAAAAACGGTATTTGCAGCAAGTGAAAAAGAAAATGATGGTCGTTGTAATGCTGCGGATTCAACACCGTAAGCGGCAGCCATTCAAAGGTCGGCAGCCATTTTCCCTGAGAGAAATTCTCCCAAAACAGCATGCTCGTCTTTATATGGTAATAACCGTCCCAATCACCGCAGCATACTGCGGCCGTCTGAAACTGCGTAAAGCTCATCACCATTACGATCGCTATAAACGCAAAAACGAGATAAACAAACCGTGTGGCTTCGTCCGTTTCAAGGTATTCACGCCAGCTTGATTTGGCCTTTCCGGCAACTTTCGCGGGTTGTTCAAGCGGCATTTCTCCCACCGCTGGTTCTTTGGTTTCGTCCATTATCCGATAAGTAAAATTGCGTATGAAAAGATAAAATTCATTCAAAAAGTATCATAAAGTACGGCGGGCTGTCAGCCTGCCGCGCTTCTGCCGCCGATTTGAACAAGCTCGAAAGCCTGTTCTACGAAAAGGAGTTTGCGCATTCGCCCGTCAGAATCTAAAATCGAAGATTCGTTTATGTATCCGAAAGGCAATCTACAAATTCCCGCTTCCCATGGTCACTTGGAAGCGATAATAAAAGAACCGTCGGGTGACCCAAAAGGCGTTGCTCTCGTTTGCCATCCGCATCCGCTCGGCGGCGGAACTATGCATAACAAAGTCGTTTTCCGTGCGGCCGCGGGTTTGGTAGATGCCGGTTTGATTACGCTGAAATTCAATTTTCGCGGAGTGGGATCGTCAACCGGAGTTCATGACGAAATTCCCGGCGGCATTGAAGATGTGACTGACGCTCTGGCTTATTTGAAAGAAATTTACCCGGACGAGCCGATTACGCTGGCCGGATTTTCATTTGGAACCCGGACCGGAATGGAAGTGGGAATGGATGACGATGCCGTCGTTCGATTAATCAGCATCGGTACGCCGGTTGATAAATACGGCGATTTCGATTTCCTTATCGGTCTAAAAAAGCCCATTCTATTTGTCCACGGAGACCGCGATGAATTCGGTGCAATGCCGAATCTAAAGAAATTTATCGAAGAAGTTGCGAAAACCGCTGACACCGAACTTGTGATATTCGAGAACAGTGGACATTTTTTTGACGAACATTTGAACGAGCTTCGGGTAGCAGTTCAAAATTGGGTAGAGAAGAAAATTTCGGAATAGCGAAAACTTCATAAATTATCAGTTTTCAGCTCTCCCTTATCAGTTATTCTGACGACAAACAACATGACGGAAAATCAAACAGAACTCCACCGGCCGATGAGCGATAAGGATGCGGCGATCCGCTTGACGATGATGCCGCGCGACACGAACGCGCACGGAACGGTTTTTGGCGGAATTATTCTCAGCTACATCGACGTCGCCGGGGGCGTCGAAGCTGTTCGCCACACCAGGCATGAACGATTCGTGACAGTCGCAATGAAGGAAGTGATCTTTCACGAACCGGTGTTTATTGGTGATCTAGTCAGCTTTTACGCGGAAACGGTGCACGTAGGGAACACTTCTATAACAATACACGTCGATGTCGAAGCCGAAAGGTTCGGCAGCAAGGGACAAAAAGTGAAAGTCACATCAGCCGATGTTACGTTCGTCGCGATCAGCAAAAACCGTGAAAAAGTGAAAATAGGAAAAGCGGTTTAAGCCGCGAATTACACAAATGCCACAAATAATTCGTGAAATTTGTGGCTAGAGTTTATGCCCACTTGGAAATTAGAATTGGAATACGAAGGCACGCGGTATCGCGGCTGGCAGATACAGCATAACGCCAAATCGATACAGGGCGAGATGATGGATGCCGCACGCCAGCTTTTTTCGGAAAAGGTCGATTTTTTCGGTGCCGGGCGAACTGATGCCGGTGTTCATGCTTATCGTCAGATTGCTCACTTGCGGGCGGTAAATCTAAAGGCGAACATCACTCCAAAGCAAATTCATTTCGGTTTTAACGATATTCTGCCGCACGATATAAATATAGTTAAAGTAACAAATGCTCCGGATACATTTCACGCCCGACATGATGCCGTCGCACGATTTTACCTCTACCAAATCTCAACACGCCGTACTGCCTTCGGAAAGAATTTCGTGTGGTGGATAAAGGACAATCTTGATATAAAGGCAATGGCCGAAGCGGCAAAAATGCTCGAAGGCAAACACGATTTCTTTTCGTTCTGCGAGATCGACGACACTAAAAAGCAATCGACTATCGTAAAAGTCGAGAAAGCCGAGATTTTTACCGATGGTGATTTGATCTGTTTCCGCATTGGAGCCAGCCATTTTTTGTGGAAAATGGTGCGGCGGATCGTCGGGATGCTGGTCGAGCTCGGACGCGGGAATCTGACGTTCGACGCATTCGAAAGATTACTGAAATTTCACTCCGAGACGACCGCTCAATTCACCGCTCCGCCGTCGGGATTGTTTTTAGAAAAAGTTTTGTATCAGGGCGATCAGCCACCGAGCGAAAGAAAGGCGATAATTCCACTGCCTTAAACAAATACGGCTTGCGTTCGGCCGCGAGTTATGCCAAATTCTAGTTAAATAAGTTCTTAGAGATTTCATTTACGGGAGATTTAATTCATGCCGGTTATTACTGCCGAAACCGCCAGCGGTACGGTTTCAATCAATGAAACAGAGGGGCGAAAGCTCGTCCTCGCGCTCGAAGATCATGGTGTCGATATCCTGCACCGGTGCGGCGGAAACGCCCGATGCACCACTTGCCGTGTTGAGATCCTGTCCGGCGATCCCGGCCCGATCGGTGACCCGGAAAAGGCGATTCTTGCCACGAAAACCGACCTGGGCGACCACACACGCCTGTCCTGCCAGGTCCGGCTAATCGACGATCTACATATTAAGGTCGTAAATCAGGCAAGCGTTAAAGGAATGGATGCAGGCGGGCGGCCAGAAGAATAAACCGTTTTTTTATTAGAACAAGGAGAGAAATAATGTTTGGTAAATTGAATAAAGAAAATTTTGAAATAGCCGAAGCTCATTGCGATGCCCCGTGCGGTGTTTACGATCCGGCTCAGGCCCGAATAGAAGCCGAATCGGTATTGATGCTGACGAAGAAAATTCTTGACCTTAAACGGCCTGAAGGTGACGACGAAAAGGCTCATAAGGCTTATGCAAATACATTGGCCCGCTTTATCGCCATCAAGGAAGAACGCGCCGAAATGTCGAAGCATCACCTGCTCGTTCTTTGGACTGACTATTTCAAGCCGGACCATTTAGCAAAATATCCCGATCTGCACGAAATTTTTTGGAAGGCGGCAAAGCTTTGCTCGGCATGCAAACAGGAAGTCAGCCTCCAACACGCTCAGGAACTTATGGACGCGATCAAACGAGTTCACGAAATGTTCTGGGAAAGCAAAGGAAAGGACGTCGCGTGGTACACGGCCTCATAAAGCAACTTTAATTAACAAAGAGGCAGCGGGAATTTTCCCCGCTGCCTCTTTATTTTGATGCAGGAAGAATTGCCTCACGCAAATTGGAAGCATAAATTGAGACTGGTTTTCGGCTGGCTGACAGGTTTCCGCGTGGAGGGTAATTCAATGAAGCCGACACTTGAAGACGGTGATTCGGTGTTTATCGAACCAGCGAACCAATTTCGAGCTGGAGATATTGTTTTGACCAATCACCCCTTCAAAAAAAGCGTCAAAATTCTCAAAAGAATTGAAAGTATAACGCTTGAGGGCGCTTATTTTCTTGTTGGTGATAACCCCACGGAAAGTACGGACAGCCGCAGCTTCGGTGCGATTCCAGCAAAGGAAATTATCGGCAAGGCCGTCTGCCGTCTGAAATAACTCAAAACGATTTACTTTCTCAACCAGCCGAATAAAGCCGTAACGGTAACGTCTCGATTCGTCTCATAGATCGCCCGCGTGAGCGGGATCGACATCGGGCAAACCTTAACGCAGTTCTGCGAATCACCGCAATTGGCAATACCGTCGTCGCCGAGCAGTCCGTTTAACCGTTCCTCGATATCCATCTTCCCGGTCGGATGCATATTAAAAAGGCGTGCCTGGGCGATGGCCTGCGGGCCGATATAGTTGTCATCGCCGTATTGCGGACAAGCTTCGAGACAGCAGCCGCACGTCATGCAGCGGGAATATGCATAACGTTCCTGCGCAACCTCATTCGAGATAACCGGTCCAGGGCCGAGATCGTATGTTCCATCAAGTTCGATCCAGGCGTTCACCTGTTTGAGATGCTCGAACATCTGCGATCTGTCCACCTTCAAATCACGTACATTCGGAAATTTCGACATCGGCTCCAAATTCACCGTATCGCTTCCCGACGCCAGCAACAGATCGTCGATCAATGCCGAACAAGACTGCTGCACCCGCCCGTCGATAACCATCGTGCAAATCCCGCAAACCTGTTCAAGACAGCTCATGTCCCAAACCGGCGGCGTAGTCTTCTTGCCCTCAGCGGTTACCGGATTTTTGCGGATGTCCATAAGTGCCGAGATCACGTTTAGATTCCGACGATAAGGAATCTCAAACGTCTCCGAATAGCTCTTCGAATCCGGATTATCACGCCGCTGAATCCTGATTTTTACCGCTAATGGCGGCTTCTCCAGCCGCTTCTTCTCAATATGTGTATTTTCGCTCATCTTAGATTGAACCAATGCCCGATCCTTATTTACTCAGCATCCCGAGCCGTTCCTCGATCGGATCAAGGGGAAATTCCCAAATATATCCGATATCGACCTTTGAATTCGCCACTGTTCCGCCCGTGGCCAAATATCTCCCATCGTCGCTGAACTGCATCGGCATTGTCGAATTACTGAGGGTTTGCAGATGCTCGCCCTTGATGTTCCAGATATTTATTTCCTTTTTCAAGCCTCCGGACGTTGCGATCATATCCTGATTCGGGCTCCATTTTATCGACCACACCATATCTTGTTTTTTTGCCTTGGGCACTGTTGCCAGAAGCTTCCCGGTTTCGGTTTCCCAGATATGGAAAAGCACCGCTTTATTTTTGCGCGGTGTCGTCACTAAAAATCTAGAGTTTGCACTTAATACAGTGCCGTAAGGCGTCGATTTTTCAAATCCGTGGGCCAATGCTCCGGTTTTCGGATCGTATGCCCGAAGATCGCCTTTGCCCATGGGAATAATCAAAACTTTGTTTCCCGACTGCGTCCATCCCGCAATAACGCCGCGTTCCTTTTTCCCGCCGATCGACGATATTAACTCTCCTGTTTCGGTATTCCAGATCTTCGTTACGCCGCGAAAATCGGAAGTGGCGACCATCGTTTCGTCCGGGCTAAACTTGCTGTAAAACACTCTTTCGCCCGCATCGAATTTGGAAATTAGATTTCCGCTTTCAATATTCCAGAGCGTCGGCTTCTTGTTTCCGTTGGCAATAAGTAAATACTTTCCGTTTCCGCTGAATTGCGCATTAGAAGCGGAACCCATCAGCATACCACCCACAGGCGCCCCGCCTAATGCTCCCAAGATCGAAATTGCCAGCTTCGCCGATTCCCAGCCTGAATTGAAATTCTCATGCTTCAATTCGAACTTCAAATTCCCGGTTTCAAAATCAAAGATGGAAAATTCCTTATCGTTTTTGTTTACCAGGATATTTTTCCAATTCTTCGTAACCGGCACACGGCCCATTTCCAATACCAATGTCGGAAAGATCCCGTTAATTTCATTTATAAAACCGGTACCCCCGAGGATTTTGGTTATATTGCTCAGCTTTCCGATCCCGCGGATTTCTCTGACCGATTTTCCGGTTTCGATATCAAAGACTTGCATCGCCAGATCGGCGGTATTTTGCGCTATCGCAAACTTTGCATCAGGACTAAACGAAAATGCTCTGAATCCGCTACCGTCGATCTTGCTTTTTATGTCCCCCGTCTCGATATCGTAAATGACAACATCGGCGCTCTTTCCGCTGACGGCCAGATACCTTCCATCCGGGCTGAACAGCGTCAGACCAGTCCTACCTTTCCATATGGAAATATCGCGAAATTCGGGCAATGTGCGTTTTAAGATCCCAAAATCTTTTGCTACAACCGCCGAAACAGACGTTTCGAAAAGCACAAAAAATAGCAATAGAAAGACAGCAAACTTCTTAATCATGGTTTAATCTCAAACACGCGGATATAGTTTTACTTTTTGGCCCGATTCGTCTAAATCTATTCCTTAAAAGACTTATCTTCCTGCGCCTTCTCGCCGTCCTTTACCCAGCGTTCCTCGCGGCCTTCGGGTTTTAGCTCGCTTCCCGGCTGCGGTATTTGCGGAGCTTTTTTGCTGGATGAGTAATCCCGTTTTCGCGGCTCTACGAGTCCGACATCGACCGCTTCGTAGCTGAAGACCGGTGATTCCTCGGAAAATTCCGCAATCGTTGTTTTCATGAACTTTTCGTCATCGCGTTCGGGGAAATCCGGCTTGTAATGCGCTCCGCGCGACTCGTCGCGGTTTAGTGCTCCGAGCGTAATAACGCGGGCAAGTTGCAGCATATTCCAAAGCTGGCGTGCGTGCGGCACGGCTTGCGTCGCCCAGAGGTTCGAATCGTTGATTGAAATTTTACCAAATCGCTCCTGGAGTTCAAGCAGCTTTTCAACCGTCGCCTTCAAACGGTCGTTATAGCGGACGACGGTAACATTGTCGGTCATTATTTTGCCCATTTCTTCGTGAAGCAAATATTGATTTTCCGTTCCCGCATTTCTGATAATTCCGTCGTTTATTTCCTGCTGGCGTTTCACTTCGGCCTCATGAATACCGTTTGTTTCAGTGTTGCCGCGTGAAACATTCTTTGCGAATTCGATTGCCGAGGGAGCCGCGACAAAGCCGCCGTAAACGCACGAAACAAGCGAATTGGCGCCGAGCCTGTTCGCTCCGTGAATAGAATAGTCGCATTCACCGGCAGCGAAAAGCCCTGGGATATTGGTCCGCTGCTCAAAATCCACCCACAGGCCGCCCATCGAATAATGTACGCCGGGGAAAATCCGCATCGGCACGTATCTCGGATCGTCGCCGACGAACATTTCGTAAATTTCAAGGATCGCTCCCAATTTCCGCGTCAAAGTCTCGGCCGGAATATGCGTCAGATCAAGATAAACCTGATTCTCGCCGCCGACGCCGTGGCCTTCGAGGCAGACCTGAAATATCTCGCGCGTCGCGATGTCTCGTGGAACGAGGTTGCCATAGGCCGGATATTTTTCTTCGAGAAAGTATCGGCGTTCTGCTTCCGGAATATCCTTCGCGTTGCGGGTGTCAGCCGTATTCCTCGGAACCCAAACGCGGCCGCCTTCGCCGCGGGCCGATTCGCTCATCAGCCGCAATTTGTCTTCGCCGGGAATCGAAGTCGGATGAACCTGAATAAATTCGCCGTTCGCGTAACGCGCTCCCTGTTGATAGCAGATTGAGGCTGCACTTCCCGTGCAGGTTTGCGAATTTGTGGATTTGCCGAATACCATTCCCGGCCCGCCGGTCGCCATAATGACGGCATAGGCGGCAAATGATTTTAGCTCCAGCGTCTGCAAATTCATCGCGACCAGCCCGCGGCAGACCTGATGATCGTCGAGAATGAGCGAAAGCATTTCCCAGCCTTCGTATTTTTTGACCTTACCCAAAGTTTCATAGCGTCGCACCTGCTCATCCAATGCGTAAAGAAGCTGCTGCCCGGTCGATGCACCGGCAAACGCGGTGCGATTATGAAGCGTCCCGCCGAATCGCCTGAAATCCATCAAACCTTCTTTCGTCCGCGAAAAAGGCACGCCCATGCGGTCGAAAAGATAAATGATCTCCGGCGCCATGTCGGTCATCCGCTTGACCGGCGGCTGATTTGCCAGAAAGTCGCCGCCGTAAACCGTATCGTCCAGATGCTTCGCCGGCGAATCGCCTTCGCCTTTAGTATTCACCGCCCCGTTGATGCCGCCCTGCGCGCACACCGAATGCGAACGCTTAACCGGCACCACCGAAATCAAATCAACCTCATGTCCGGCCTCCGCGATCTTCATTGCCGCCGCAAGCCCCGCCAACCCGCCGCCGACAATCGCAATTTTTAATCCGCTTGATGCCATAAAATTTATCTTGTTTCAACGACGCTCTCAATTAAAACCTTCTCGCCCCTTTTGGTTCAACGACACCCTTCTTTTCCGCTTCTTCACAAAAAGAATCAGGCAGCAAGCCACACTTATCGACGAACGCAACCGCGGCGTTGATTCCGACCGCCGAGAGAAAAACCGCCAATCCAATACACGCATACAACGAAAGTCTCTGAGCCTTCTCGCCTATTATGATTCCCCAATCGACGGCAAACAGCCAAAAACCGTAAGCCAAATGCCATGCCGTGGCAATCACTCCCAGAAAATAGAAGAACAAAATACCCGCATTTTGAAATTCAGCGGAAACAATGTCGAATGCTCTATCGGCATTTCCGGCTACGGGATTTCCAAATGATTCCAGCCCGGGAATTAATCCAAACCGCAGATTCAAAACATGAAAAAAAATAAAAAAGAATAGAAAGACGCCTGTTACACGCTGAAATATGTAAAACCAGTTTCGCATGTAGCCGTAGCCGAGTGCATTCGGTTTGGCTTCAGCCGAAATGATCACGCCGTAAATCGAGTGAAACAGCAACGGAATGAAAATGCCGAAAATCTCCACGAAAATCAGATACGGGATGTCATGGATTCCCTGAACATGTTCGTTATATGACGCGGCGCCGCCCATCGCCGCCGAATTAGCATACATATGAACCAGAAAAAATGCGCCGAGCGGCACGATTCCGGTCAACTGGTGGAGCTTTCGTAAAAGAAAGGCCGTACTAAATTTAATCGCCATTCGCTTTCCGTGCCTGCCTGAAATATTATTTCGATTCCTAGAAATTTTAAGACCAAACATATTATTCGGCAATTCGAACCTTATGCTTTTTATCTTAGACCGTTTTTCTTATAAGATAAAATGAATTCTTTTGTCCGAGTTGTTAAGCTAAGCTTACGTTTTTATGCATATCGAGACTTTAAAGGTATTTTGCGATCTGGTGGATGTCCAGAGTTTCTCACTAGCGGCGGAGCGGAATTTTATCACGCAGTCGGCGGTCAGCCAGCAGATCCGCACGCTCGAGGAAAAATTTAAGCGTCGTTTCCTGGAACGCGTCCGCGGCCGGCGTGAAGTAAAATTGACCGCCGCCGGAGAGGTTTTCTACCGCGAAGCTAAAAATGTTTTGGCGGCGTACGACGGAATGAACGAAGGTTTGCGAGGCCTAGTCGGAAAGATCGGCGGCACTGTTAAAGTTGCGACCGTTTATAGCGTCGGCCTGCACGAACTTCCGATCAAAGTCGGCGAATTTATGTCAAAATTTCCGTCGGCCAAGATCGATCTTGAATATTCGCGTACAACAAAAGTAGTTCGCGACGTGCTGAACGGAACTGTCGAACTCGGCGTACTCGCGTTTCCCGAACCGCGCCGCGGCTTAACGATAGCTCAAATGCCTAGCAACAGACTCGTCCTCGTTTGCCCGCCAGATCACAAATTCGCTAAAAAGGCTTCGATAAAAACCAAGGACCTTAACGGCCTCGATTTTGTCTTGTTTGAACGCGATACTCCTACCAGAAAGGCTACGGATAAAATCCTGAAGGCCTATGGCGTCGAGGTTAAAAAGGTAGCCGAATTCGATAATATTGAAACGATAAAACGGGCCGTACAGGTTAGTTTCGGCCTGGCGATCCTGCCGGAACCGTCTGTTACCGAAGAAGAAAGAACGGGAAATCTCGCGGTCATTAAACTCGCCGACAAGGAATGGATCAGGCCGGTAGGCGTGATTTACCGAAGCGACCGTTCGCTCTCGCTCGCCGCTAAAAAATTTGTCCAACTGCTGGAAACCGATAGCCGGCCGGCCGACATATTATAGATCGCAATCGGTGTCTCAAAAAAACTTCATCGGGTGTTGATTTTTCCTATATACTAGCTCCATTGTGACAAGAGTTGTGCTCTTTGAATTTGAATTCCCACAATTCAATTTAGAAGCGGTTTCTCTTAGTAATGATTTAGAAAATCTAAATAATAATCCGAATCTTTGGAGTAGTTTTATGAGCAATGTGGAAGCCGTTAAAACTTACAATATTGCCTTTCAGCATCGTCCCGCCTACCTGTATGCCCATGTCGAAGGTAAGAGATACAGTTACGAGATTGTGATGCAGTGCTTTGGGGAGATTCTCAGAGAGTGTCAGGCAGGGAATTTTGATCAGGTCCTTATTGAGGAAGAGATACCGGAGATCAATTCAATGGTGGACATTTTTCGCGCCGCTTCCGAATTACCCCAACTGGGTTTTACAAACATTAGTATTGCATTCGTGGATCGCTTTCCCGATCAAAAAGATCTTAACAACTTCGGCCGGCTCGCAGCGGTGAATCGCGGCATTGACGGGCAGATTTTCGACAATGTTGCTGATGCCGATATATGGCTTTCGGAAAGGGACGGCTGAAAATTAAAATATTTTAAACCGGCAAATCGAAGTAAAAAGCGGCGTCAATTTGCAAATCTTCGGCAGTCAGGAAGATGCCCACAAATGGCTTCAGAAAATCGAAGGTTAGTACACTTTCATTGCTCAATAAACCCAAATAAATGAATGATGAACGTAATTTGGAGAATCGTTACAAGCAGGAATCCGATCAGTGGCTCAAATGGCAGACAGATCCGGAAAGCAGGCGGATTGGCGAATCTTGGTTTCAGACGGACACCATCGATGCATGGCGGCACGAACGTATGTACGCCTGCATCGATCCCATACTTGCTCTTTTTCCGGAATCAAAGTGGTTGACCGTTGGCGACGGGCGTTTCGGAAAGGATGCAAATTACCTTCTGTCGAAAGGGCATGAGGCCGTTGCCAGCGATATCAGCGATACTCTGCTTAAAATTGGTGCTGAAAGAGGGTTTATCAGGGACTTTAACATTGCTAATGCCGAGAGTCTTCCTTTCGATAGCGGCTCTTTCGATTTTGTCCTTTGTAAGGAAAGCTATCATCATTTCCCTCGTCCCATGATTGCGCTTTATGAAATGATCAGGGTGGCAAAAAAGGGCGTCGTCCTGATAGAGCCGTGTGAAGCGCCGACCCTCGAATCCAAAAGGGCAGTAATCAAGGGTCTGATCAAACGCATGCTTTTGCGTTTTGGATTCCAGTCATTCCTGAGGACCGGCGATATCGGCCTCATTCGAGGTTACGAAGATTCGTTTGAAGATGTCGGAAACTATGTTTACTCAATCTCCGAGCGGGAAATCGAGAAGGCCGCTTTGGGCATGGGATACCGTTTTTGTGCTTTCAAGGGTTTGAACGATTATTACGAAAAAGGGCTGGAGTTCGAGAAAGCGGCCGAGGATTCTCCATTATTCTTGAAGGCAAAAGAAAATATAGCTCGCGCAGATAGCCGGTGCAAAAAGACATTTGGCGGCAAGACACATGATTTGCTAGTCGCAGTAATGTTTAAGCAGCCGGTTGACGCAACCGCTATTCGGTCCTTACACAAATCGGGCTTCACTATCAGGCAGCTCCCGGAAAACCCACATCTTAAGCCAGCATCTTCGCCCACATCAGAGCAGGGTGAGAGAAAATGAACTGGTTCGTTTCGGTAACCGAGTCTAGAACTTAATTGTTTCAATCCGGACTAATCCTCGTTAGCGGCGTGGTCGGCGTCATCGAATTCAGCGAATTCTTAAGCATCGGGGCGAGGCCTTCGCTCTCCATGTATTCGCGGCCGAGCAATTTGCGGAAACGCTTATCTTTGCTCTCTCCATTTAATTCCTTCAACATTCCGCGAAAGAAAGCCGCGACGATTTCAGGGGCAAACTGCTTTCCCGAATTCCGCTGGAGGTCTTCGAAAACTTCGCTGGCCGGGCGGCGGCGTTTGTACGGCCGGTCGGTCGTCATTGCATCGAACGAATCGGCTAAATTCACGACCTTCGCGATGTAAGGAATATCGCGGTCGTAAAGCCCGTCCGGATAACCGCGGCCGTCGAGGCGCTCGTGATGATACTTAGCGGCGAGCGGCACGTCCGTATATGGATGATGGATCGGCAAAAGTATTTCATAGCCGACACCGGGATGCTTGTTCAATTCCGCCGATTCCTTGGCGTTGATCCTGTAGGGTGCGTTAATGATCTTTCGTTCGACGGTGAGTTTGCCGACATCGTGCAGGTATCCCGCGACTGCCGCTCCTTCGATCTCCTCATCGCCCCATCCGAGTTCAGATCCGATTATTTCCGAATATTTTCCGACGCGTACCGAGTGGCCTTCGGTGTATTTGTCCTTGCAATCAATAGCGGCGGCGAAGGCCTTTACGGTGTCTTTATAGGTCGTTCGCAGATTCTCATATAGCTTACGATTTTCGCTGGCCTGACGTTCGAGTTCGGCCAACATATTCCGCTGTGCTATCGCTCCGCCGATGTGGCGGCCCATTGCACAAATTATTTCCCGGTCATAGCTGGTGTATGGATCGCCGGTTGCCTTCTCACCGAGAAAAACCGCGCCCACGGTTTCATCGCGTATAACAAGCGGCAACATCATTTCGACTTTGGAGTTTTCGAATGTTCGGTCGTAAACCTGAAAGAACGGCAAAACTTTTGCCCGCTCAATATCGATCGGGTGCAGTCCGTTCGCCAGAAATTGCCGCTCATCCTCATAACAAAGCCCAAGAGACAGCGGAAAATCATCGCCTAGCCCGCGAACGGCGAGCATATTAAATTCATGACCGAACCGCAAATACCGCGCTACGCCGCCGCGCATAATTCCGAGCGAACCCAATATCAAATGCAGCGAGGTGCGGATGGTTTCCTGGAAATTATTCTTATTCGCAACCTCCTGCCCAAGATCGGCAAGCGCTCCGAACGTGTGAACAAGCTTATTCCGGTTCTCGGCCACTTGCTTGAAATTGGTTTGTCTAAAATCTTGTATTTTCAAAATTGTGGATTTACAACCGCATGTTTGCTGACGCCTAACATATCAAAAAGTTCGACCGTAGCTTCGTTTACATCCGAAAAGACGATCTTGGCACTGGCATTCGCAGCCGAATCGATCACGCCGAGCAGAATTGAAACCCCTATGCTGTTTACCATCTCGGTTCGAGAGAAATTGACGATCAATTCGGTGCAGCCTTCATTAAGCCTTAGGCGGCATTCGCGTTCGACCTGCTCGCCGGTTAACTTGTTCAAATAATCGCCCGCGAAAACGATGGCGGTCTTGCTATCCGCCGATACGGCGCTGGCAACAATTGTGTTCATATTCTATTTCCTGAATTGTATTAAGAATGAGAGAAGCTCGAAATCGTTGGTTAAATGTTTAACACAAAGCTGAAAATATAACAACAAAAATCTCAGAAGATCGCAGAACTAAGAATTTGAACCGGAATTTATGAATTCAAGCAGGCGTTCGCGGATCTGGCCTCGGACCATCCTAAATTTTTCGAGCTTCTCCGCTTCAGTGCCTTCGGCTTCAGCCGGATCGTCGAAGCTCCTGTGAATACGTGCGGTTTTGCCGGGAAATACCGGACAGCTTTCGTTGGCGTTATCGCAAACGGTAATAACGTAGTCGAACGGCTGATGTATAAATTCCTCGACTGATTTTGAGCGGTGGCCGGATATATCGATGCCGATCTCATTCATTGCCGCTATAGCCTGCGGACGGACAAAACTGGCTATCGTTCCGGCACTTTCGACCTCGAATTTATCACCCGCAAGATCGCGCAGCAACCCTTCGGCCATCTGGCTGCGGGCGGAATTTCCGGTGCATAGGATTAGAACACGCTTTTTTTCGCTCATAATATTTTTAAGATCCGGAATAACTGAAATGAATCTCCAAAGCTATCAGTTTTTAGTTATTCCGAATCATCCTTTATGCGGAATAATTGTTTCATCGGCCCATGAGGGCGGAACCAGCCAACCAAAAAATAATGTTGCGGCGAGGGCTCCGAACATTTGCACGATGATAAAAACGGGAACATCAACTGGACGGATTCCCGCAAAAGTATCGCTCAATGAACGGCCGACCGTGACCGCCGGATTGGCAAACGATGTCGAAGACGTAAACCAATAAGCCGCAGTAATATAAGCCGCCACCGCAAAGGGCACGACAACTGTTTTATGCAGCCGCGAACAACCCCAGATAACCGCGAGCAGACCGAATGTTGCGACGAATTCGCCCAGCCATTGCGCCGGCCCGGTACGGACTTTTGTTGACGGCAATATCGCGGGCAGTTCGAACATTAAATTTGCAGTTATCACGCCAAGCGCCGCACCGGCCGTTTGAACTGCCAAATACAGCATCGCATCACTCCATTTTGTCCCGCCCGCGACAGCATCCGAAATTGTAACGGCCGGATTAAAGTGTGCGCCCGAGATCGGGCCGAACGTAAATATCAGCGCGACAAGCGCCGCTCCGGTCGCAACCGTATTTGCAAGCAGAGCAATCGCGATGTTACCGCCCGCAAGCCGCTCGGCCATGATTCCCGAACCGACGACCGCAGCCAGCAGCAGCGTCGTCCCCAGAAATTCAGCAGCAAGACGCCGCGGTAGATTTGCGTTCATTGTTTATCCCAATCGGAGCGGGCACACAGCAAGCGGCAGCGTCGGCATTACCGGTTGATTCCGGCAAATTGTCTTCCTTCACGACAAAAACTTCCCATTCGTTTCCATCCGGATCGTGAACCCAGGTTTTATCCTGGACGGCGTAGCAGCAATTCGTGTCCATTTCGTCGCGTGTAAACAGGCCCTGCTCATGCCATTTTTCACGCATCGCCCGCACATCTTCGGTCGATGCGACCTGAATGCCAAGATGCGACAATGCTCCGCTGCCTTCGAAAACAGACTGATTTAACGTCAGATTCAGCGGCGGATTCTGCATGTCAAATTTAGCATAGCCCGTTCGGACCTTACTCGGTTCAACCCCGAGCATTTTTTTGTAGAACTCGAGGCTTACCTCAACGTCCTTAACTTTTAATGCAAGATGCGCCTTTAAAGTATTTATTTTTGCTGTTTCGGTGTTCATATTACTATCTCCTTTGCGTTTATACAATTATGCTAATCCATAATTGTATTTTGAGAATAATCCCGAAAAACGATTATGTCAAGGCGTAATCGAAATATGTTATAATTCTTTTTTGAGCAAAGGTAAAATGAGTTAGATTATTAAGTATCGCGCTTCTGCAAATGGTTAAAGAAAAGAGTTTCGACCCTGAATTATTTTTTTCCGCATTGGCTGACCGTACGCGCTTGCGTCTTCTGAATCTGATGCGGGACGGCGAGGTTTGTGTATGCTTTTTTGCCGAAACATTGGAAACGAACAATCCGAAAATCTCGCGGCATCTGTCGTATCTCAAACGGGCTTCGCTCGTATCCGGTCGCCGCGACGGTAAATGGATGCATTACCGGATCACCGAACCGCGGGACGAAAAAGCCGCCGGTGTTTTCAAAGCTGCTATGGAAATGCTAAAAAATGACGGTGAAATGGAAACCGATCTGCTTAAATTGGCCGATGTTTGCTGCAGCCCGTTTGTGGGGATCTCGCGCCGCGGAAAATAATTACGCCGACATTTGCTCCGCCCGTTTAAGGTATTTCGTCATCGAAATACTTGTCCCGTCGTCGGTCTGCTCGATCTTCACTTCGTCCATCAGCTTTTGCATTAGCTTCAGGCCCCAGCCGCGTCTTTCTTCACCGGCTTCATTTTCCGCGGGAGTTTTATCGGCAAGCCGGAGACCGCGGTTCGAGACGGTTATGACAATGCGTTCATTATCCACGCTGAATTTCTGATAAATTTTCCGGTCCGGACTGAGGCTGTGTTCGGATGCGTTAATGCAGGCCTCGACGAGTGCGGTCTTGATCTGGTTGATGGCTTTGGAACCGAAATTATGCCGCTTCGCAATTTCTTCGACGGTATGCGCGGCGATCAATTCAGCCTCGCCGCCCATCGGGACGACGATCTCGTATTCGTGCCGTTCCGGATCTTTCGCGGTGTCCATTCCGGTTTTCAATAGTTCCTTAAGAAGTTCAACCTGCTTTCGGCTTGAACCGAAGGCGTTTCGCTCACCCAAAACCATTAGCGCTTCCGGCGAAAATCCTTCGGGAGCAATCAGCCAGATCTTGAAATTCCTGAAATTGCACGCCGATGCGGCCGTTTCCAGGCGTTCGCACCAGGATTCGGTCAATTCCCTTGCCGTTTCAAGTTTCGAATCTATTTCGGCGGCAATCCAGACGATCTCGTCCTCATCGTTATATTTCTTTTCCTGAAAGCCGAATGCTACTGCCGAACGTTCATTCTCCGGGAAAGTTTCAGACGATTTATAAATATCCGCCGCATTGGCCGCAAAAACGATTCTGGGTAGGTCGATAGTGTCGGCGGCCGACCGCAGATCGCGAAGAACGTCGGAATCTGGCGAGCCTTTGTATATGGCGGTGAATTTCCCGTAATCGATCACCGCCGACGGAATGATCTGGCCCGCAAATACCGTCATCAAATCATGCAGGCCTGTTGCGGAATTGCTTCTGTAAAGCCGCGCCATAGTTTGCGGCGCACGCTTTAGATATTCCAATATGGATTCCCCTAACACGAGAGCCCGATTTTCGCCGGAGCTTTCAAGCCGGAATCGGATATTTACATAATCTGTCAGCACTTCGTTCTCCATCATCACTTCGATGCGGTTAAATGAAACGCGGACAATTTCGTAGATATTCAGCAGGTCCAAAATGCGCGCGAATTCCAGATCGTCAAGATTCAAACGCTTTCGCCAGGTTTTCGCTTCAATTTTCTCGTTTCCGAAATTAATCGCATCATGCAAAACCGCGATTAGATTTTTTTCGGCTTCTATATTAGGTGCAATTTCCCGAAAAATACGGTCGTAAAACCTGAGAAAGCTGCCACCGAAAAGCTCGTCCGCATAAAACCGTTCGACATATTGAAAGCTGTCAAGGCCGGCACTTTTTAATTGGGCGGCATGCAGGAATGAATTGATGGATTTCACATTTCCGCCGAATTTGGCGGCAATCAGGTCACGGGTTTGATCGTTGACCTGCACGCCAAAGGCAGCGGCGCGGCTTGCCGTAAATTCACTAGCGGAATCAAACGGAAAAGAGTGAAGGTCAAGGCTTTGAAAAGTATCCGGATTCGATACATTCCGCCGCAGCCCGGCGAGTACGAATGGAACTCCGGAACGGGCGAGAATATCCTGGATTTCAGCGGAAATGTCTGTACCTTCAAATTGTCCGGAAAGATGCAGATCGTCGATCATCACAAAAACTTTGGCTCCGCCGGCCGCGGCCCGCGAAGGAGCGTACAAAGCCCCTCGAAAAAACGACAGATCGTCACCATCGCGGTTAAGATTTTCAACAATGCTCTCGACCCATTTAATATCGGACGGAATCGCCAATTCTGCCAGTTCCATGATCCCCGGCGAAATCATCAGAATCTTAGGGTCGCGTCGTCGGAATGCGGCGGTTTGCAAGAGAAACTGCTGCACGAACCGGTTTGCCATCTGGCGTGCGGTTTTGTCTTTTTTGTCGAGCGGGAAATAGAAAGGAATAAGATTCGATGCTTCCGAAAAGAGCCGGTCGTAAACCTGTTTCAGTAGTTCCGTCGCACCGGCTCCGGGTGCTGATGACAGAAGCAGGCCGCCGCCGTTTTTTGCGTGGAGCAAGATGCGTTCGAGTTCGCGGTCTCTGCCGATGAAATCTTTCGCCGAAAGTTCGGCCAGGATTTTCTTATGGTGAAAATCTGCCATTTAATGGATATTTTCGTTGAGAGAATTTTCTAAATTACCAAAGATCTGAACGTTATTGCGTCCGTTATTTTTTGCTTCGTAAAGGGCCACATCAGCTGCCGAAACCAGATCTTTCGGCGTTCCGATATGCGCCGAACAGCTTGCGATGCCGATACTAACGGTAACCCGCCGTTTCGGAAATTCGGCGCTTTCGATGCGTCGGCGAATGCGTTCCGCAATCTGGGCTGCTTCTTCGCTGGATGTTTGCGGCAGCAGTATGGCAAATTCCTCACCGCCGTAGCGTGCCGCCACATCGTCGGCCCGCAAAGCTTCATTTAGAATATCCGCGACTATTTTCAGGGCGGCGTCACCCGCCGGATGGCCAAAGCTGTCGTTGTAAGATTTGAAATTATCAACATCGAGCATCAACATGCTCACCGGAAAGCGATGGCGTTTCGAACGCACGACCTCTTCGGTCAATCGCTCTTCGATGTAACGGCGGTTAAGCAGTCCCGTCAGCGTATCTGTAACTGAAAGCTGCTCGTATTCGCCCGCCTTGTCCTTGAGTGCCGTTCGGTCTATCGCAACGGCAATTTGCGGGGCAATCGCCCGCAGCAATTCAAGATCGCGCTCTGTAAATACATTGCCGCCGGCCTTGTCGGTAAAATTCAGCACGCCCATTTTCCGGCTGCCTATCAAGATCGGATAGATGATAAATGACGAAGTTTTATAGCTCCAATTAACTGGGGCCGACCGCATACCGACGCGTTGGAGATTAGATACGATCACCGGATTCCCGCTGGCCAGGACAACGCTCGACACGCGGTCACCAACCCTTTCTTCTGTAACAAGATTAATTCGGGAACCGATCGAAGCCTTCGCCCGCAGCGTGTTCGACTTTTCGTTTTGAATCAGGATCGACGCCCGCTCAGCACCCAGAAGCTCGGCGGAGATCTGCGTAATTCGCAGCCAAAAGTCATCCGTATCGATGTTTTTCAGGCTTTCGTTAAATCGAATAACGGCCCTTGCCAGCCAATCTCGCTCCGATACTTCGTCGCGGAGCCGCAGTATCTCAAGCTGCGAAGCGACGGTTTGGGCAAACCGCGAGATATTGCGTTTCGCCGCCGCATCCATCGAGCTGTAACCGACGCCGATCGCCCCGCGAACTTCGCCGCCGATAGTTACGGGAAAAATGCTTAGTGTTTGAGGCTTCGCGTCCGATTTATCGGCGACCCGTTCCCGAAGTTCCAGAGGCGTATCGAGCCGGGCCGCATCGCGAAGCCTTTCGTTATTTGCGGCCATCCCGATTTTGACCGATTTACCGGCAAGAGTGCCGAGCGAGACCAATCCTTCCAGCCGGTCGTCGCGTCGTTCAAGCCAGATCAGTGAATCAAGATCGTAACGTTTTGAAAGAAAATCGAGTATCGACGAGCACGCCTCACGATATTCCAGCTTCATCAAAGAGCCGAAAAGCGAACGCCAGGCTGAAACCTCCCTGGAATCATCCGGCTGCTTTATGATCGCCGTACTCGTTGACGGACCTGTCGTTTTATATTTTTCCTTATTGAAATTTTGGGTTAAATCAGTCGTCTCGGCAGATGATTTAACTTCCAAAGCCGGTTCGGAAATAACCTTAGGCAGCGGCCTGTCCAATTCCAAAATATCCTCATTTGCCTTCTTGGAAAATTTTTCCAACTGCTGCACAGTTTTCGTTAGATTCTCATCCGTGCTAGACATCAAGACATTTTCGAAGAATTCGGTAGGCCGGAACCGACGCCATTCGCCCGCGATGGCCTTTTCTGTTGCGTTGCGGTAGCTGTCAGCCCGCAGGAACGTCCGGCCGACTATGGCGACAAATTGCTTTCCCGCGTCGTTCACGGGAAGCGCCTTGCAGCTCAAACCGGCATGGCATACATATTCGATGGTTTTTCCGGCATTTGTTGCGGCCGCAAAAGCTTTTCCGCAGTACTTATCGCAAGCGGACTCAAAATCGGGCGAATACCAGAGAGAGCGGCACATTGAATTATTGTTCGAAACCGAAACCTCGCGTGATGCATTGTCAACAATAGAAATAGCCACGCCGTTTTCTTCGGCGAGGCGGTTTAGGTATTTCGATTGTTTCTTAGGGCTAGAGGTCATTCAATAATGCAATAAACCAACTTCCGACGCGGCATTTGCGCCAGACTTACATGCTTCGGCTTTTTGCTTACATTGCTTAATAGAATCAATCGGCAAATAATTTCAAGAAAAAAGCATATTTAAAATGGCCGTTTTTTTTGATTATGCCATACAAAACTTTTCGGTTCTATAAAAGTTGCGGTTAGTGGAAAAAATACATCGTGCGACTGCAATGGTTTGATGCAGGAACGTCTTGAAGGATTGCAACCTGGGCAATTGCGCTCTGCATTAAAGCTTTATTTATCGGTGTTTCGCGTTATGGCACGATGATTGTAATAATAAACCCGCAGTCGATAAAACATACAATTTTTTTTACTTTCCGGGGAGGTTAGAACTATGATTAACGAATACGAAAGAGAATCAAATGCAACGGCGGATAATTTTACATCGAGCAATTCGCCATCGAATGACGATGTGATCTCGACACTTAACGGGCTGATCGAAACGTGCAAGGATGGCCAAAACGGGTTTAAGGAAGCGGCGGAAGGCGTGGAACGCTCCGATCTGAAATCGTTATTTTACGAATTCGGACAGCAGAGAGCACAATTCGCGGGTGATTTACAGACTTTAGTACAGACACTCGGCGGCGATCCGGAAAACTCGGGCAGTTTTGCTGCTACTTTGCATCGCGGGTGGATCGATATTAAATCCGTTGTTACCGGTAAAGACGAGGGCGCCATTTTGAACGAATGCGAACGCGGCGAAGATTCGGCCAAAAAAATGTATAAGGAAGCATTAGAGCAGAATCTGCCCGCACACGTTCAGGAAACGGTGCACACACAGTACACCTCGGTGCAGGCGGCTCACGATAGAGTTAAGGCTTTACGCGATTCGGCAAATAATGCAAATACAAATACGGCTGGAACAAGCTATTAATTGACCTGGATACAATTTGGCTTGTTTAGCTCAGAGGCTCCGTTTGGAGCCTCTTTTTTACTCACCGACAACGCCTAATCCAGCCGCCGCATTCTGATCGATATTAGGATGGTCAGCACTAATGCGTATGCAAGCCGCTTGATGGGCCGGTTTGATCTCGACCAGTTTCGGCACGATAGTATTGCATTCGGCGATCGCGTACTGACACCTTGTATGAAACTGGCAACCGCTTGGCGGATTGATCGGGGACGGGACATCGCCGGTTAGAATTATGCGCTCGCGTGACGCTTCAATCTCGGGATCGGGTACCGGGACGGCGGAAATTAGGGCCTTTGTATAAGGCATCAGCGGGTCGCGGTAAAGTTCTTTCCCGTCCGCAAGCTCGACGATGCGGCCGAGGTACATCACCGCGACTCTATCCGACAAATGCCGCACGGCCCGCAGATCGTGCGAAATGAAAAGATACGTGAGGCCTTTTTCGGCCTGGAGCTTTTCCATCAGATTCATGATCTGCGCCTGAATCGAAACGTCGAGAGCGGAGATCGGCTCATCCGCGACAATAAATTCAGGATCGACAGCAAGTGCACGGGCAATGCCGATACGCTGACGCTGTCCGCCGGAGAATTCGTGCGGGTAACGCTTGATAAACCGGCGGCTTAGGCCAACTGTCTCCATCAGTTCCTGAACTTTTTCGGCCATAGATTTTCCATTCGAAAGCCCGAATGTGCGAATCGGCTCACCGATGATATCTCCGACCGTCATACGCGGATTAAGGCTGGCGTATGGGTCTTGGAAGATCATCTGCAAATGCTTTCTATTCTCGCGCATCGCGGATTGTGAAATGTTCGTGATCTCGCTGCCGTGATAGAAGATCTGCCCGCCGGTCGGTTCCGTTAGCCGTAAAATAGCTTTACCAAGCGTAGATTTACCACAGCCGGATTCGCCAACCAGGCCCAGCGTCTCGCCTTTCTTAATGTCGAGCGATACGCCGTCAACCGCCTTTACAAATTTCGGCTCGGAAAACAGCCCGCCGCCGATTTTGTAATAGACCTGAAGGTTTTGCAGCGAAATTATTGATTCTTTTTCCTTTTCTAGCATTCTAAGTCGGTTAATTACTTTTCTTTAAATTACCCCTAGCTTTAGCTAGGGGTTTGCTCAAATGCAGCCATTGGCTTTAGCTAAATTTCTGTTTTCAATTTCCGTTTGGCTTAGCCTAATGATGCTGAAGCAAAGAGATGATTGATCCTATTTTAACAATTCGGCTAAAGCCTTCCCTTTGTTCCACTCACCACTAGCTAAAGCTTGTAACAATTTACAACACCCGACCGCTACCCATTGCGGTTCTGACGTTCCGCTACCGACTGTGCATAAACTTCCTCCGCAAAATGGCATAGCGAGCAATGATCTTCGTTTATCTGCACAAACGGCGGATATTCGACGCGGCAAATTTCCTCGGCGCGGTCGCAGCGTTCGGCAAACGGGCAGCCGGGCGGTAGATGGGCGACGTCCGGCGGCAGGCCGGGAATCTGGTAAAGCACGGTGCCTTCTTCGTGCGCCGGATCAGGAACGCTACGCAGCAGTCCGCGCGTATATGGATTAGCCGGCGTCGAAAACAATTCTTTAGTCGGCGCCTGCTCGAAGACCTTGCCGGCGTACATCACAATGATCTTTTGCGTCATTCCCGCGACGACTCCGAGATCGTGCGTGATGAGGATAACGCTGGTTCCCATCCGGTCCTTTAGATCTTTTATCAATTCGAGTATCTGCGCCTGAATCGTTACATCGAGCGCCGTAGTCGGCTCGTCTGCGATAAGCAGTTCCGGATCACAGCTCAATGCCATCGCGATCATCACACGCTGCCGCATTCCGCCGGAAAATTCGTGCGGATAGCTGTCAATCCGGTCTTCCGCATCGGAAATGCCCACGGTTTTGAGCATATTGATCGCGTGTTCGCGGGCCTGTTTTTTTGAATGGCCGAGATGAAGCTGTGTTACCTCCATCAACTGGGTCGAGATCTTCAGAAACGGATTGAGCGACGTCATCGGGTCCTGAAAGATCATCGCGATCCGTTTTCCGCGAATCTTTCGCACCTCATCGATAGAAAGCGCGCGTACATCAACGCCGTCGAATATCACTTCGCCCGCTACGATCTTGCCTGGAGGCTCCGGTATAAGCCGCATCACGGAAAGATTAGTAACCGATTTACCGCTGCCTGATTCGCCGACGATTCCAAGAGTCTCACCCTTTTTCAAATCAAACGTTATCCCGTCAACCGCCTTGACGACGCCGTCCTCGGTCTGAAAATAGGTCTTGAGTCCGTTGACCGATAAAATTGTGCCGTTGTTATTGCTCATTTAGCGTTTTGCAGCAACTCTTGAAAGTCCACGAGAAGCTTGAATTGTTCTTCGTCATTCTGTGCGCGGCGTAGAAACTCAGTGAGTTCTTCACTGGTAAGCATAGGAAGTTCGCTGCTGCGTTCAACCTGCAAGTAACGGTCGTTATCCTGAAGCCTGAACATTTTCAAAATCTCGCCGTCGTATAGCCAAAATTCGGGAACACCCAGCTGCGAATAAATATCGATTTTTTTTTCAGACGTATAAGTGATATCGATTTCGACGACGATGTCGGGCGGGAGATCAGTCTCATCCGGCACAAAAGCCTTTAAACGAGCACTATCGACATTCGTGACGAAAAATGAAAGGTCAGGTTCGACGCCAATCAACCTGCTCTTCGATCGGATCGTAGCACTGCCGGTCGGCAGAATCTCCGATCTTGTAACCAGACTTACGATTCCTAGAAGTCTTTCGAGAAGGCGAACGAGTGTTTCGTGAAGCTTCGTTAAAGGCATTACCGTTAAAATTCCTTTTTCATACGACAAATGAATCGGGCTTGAATTTCCCAATTCTTCCGAAATTGCGTCGTAGGTTTCCCAATCAATGCCGATATATTGCATCGGCTGGGTAAATTTGAGCAAATCCTCTCGTGTAATTGTGATTTCTGCCGTTACCATAAAAGCCTCTTAAAATTTCCGCGTCTGCGGATCGAGTGCATCTCTTAAACCGTCGCCCAAAAAATTCAGCGAAAACAGCGTCAGCGCCATTGTTACGCCCGGAAAGATCATCTGCCACGGAAATATCGAAATGTTCTTGATGCCTTCGGACGCGAGGCTGCCCCAGGACGCATATGGAGCCTGAACACCGAGGCCGAGGAACGAAAGAAACGCTTCGGTGAGCATCACGCTCGGGACGGTCAGCGTCGCATAGACGATCACCGGGCCTAGAGCATTAGGAACGAGATGCCGGAAGATAATAGCAAAAGTCGAAACACCGGTCGCCTTTGCGGCCAGCACGAACTCCTGGTTCTTTAATGATAAAACCTGCCCGCGAACAACACGTGCCATCGTCAGCCACGAAACGAGCCCAAGTGCAAAAAACAGCAGCAGGATCTGGCTTATTCCGCCGCTCATATAGGTTGTATATTTCTCGCCCAGCGATTCGCCGAAACTGGACAGTGCGACGTCATTCAACCAGAGACTTCCCCATATCACAGCCACAAACAAAGCGGCCGACACGATAACGAAAAGCACTTTGAATACTGCCGACATGTAAACATTTGCCTTTTGATCGACACTCGCAAACAGCGCATTGTGAGCTTTGTAGATAATGACGGAAAGAATGATCAGCGACGCAAAGATCGTAAATATAACCGGTAAAGCAGCAATCAAAGCCGTGGTATTTTTTCCGCCGAATGCATTTAGAAGAACGATAACGATCAAAATATACGGAATAGCGTAGATAATATCAACGATCCGCATCATAAAATTATCGATGCGACCGCCTAAATATCCGGCAACCGCTCCGTAAGAAACGCCGACGATCAGCGAAACAATCGTCGAAATAATACCGACGGTCAGCGAAATTCGCCCGCCCTGCAGAACGCGGGCCAGCAGGTCGCGTCCGGAATCGTCCGTTCCCATCGGATGAAGCAAAGACGGCGGGAACGATTGTACCAATTCACCGCTGCCGACATCTGACGGAATATAATCCGCCGTAAAACCTGTCGCTAATCTAATGATAAGCGGCCCGATCGTCACTGCTAAGACCATTAACGCGAGGACAAACAGTCCGAATATAGCAAGCTTATTCTTTAGAAGCCGATTCCACGCGTCACCCCAAAGCGATGTTCCTTTAATAATTTCTACATTCTCTGGCATAACTATTCGTAACGAATCCGCGGATCAAGGAATCCGTATGAAATATCGACTATCAAATTAAATATCATTATAAGTATCGACAAAAACGCGACAATGCCGAGCGTCAACGGCTCGTCGCGGTTCTGTGTCGACTGGATAAAAATATTTCCGAGGCCCGGAATTGCAAATACCTTTTCAACGACAACTGTTCCGGCGAGCAGAGATGCAAGTGCCGGGCCTGTAAATGAGACAACCGGAATAATGCCGCCGCGAAGCCCGTGTTTAAGCAGGACGACAGTCTCGCTTAATCCTTTAGCCCTCGCCGTCCGAATGTAATCAGAACGCAAGACTTCGAGCATTCCGGCACGAGTCAGCCGTGCGATGTAGGCCGCATAGATAGCCGCAAGCGTTATCACCGGCAATACAAGATTTGAAACTCCACCCCATCGGGCAGGCGGCAGCAGAAACAGTCCAAGCGAAAATACCAGAACGAGAATCGGCCCCAGCACAAAATTTGGGACTGAAAGCCCGAGCATCGCAATCGCCATCGACCCGTAATCCCACGCCGTATTCTGCTTCAACGCGGCGACGACACCAGCCGTCAATCCAATCCCAAGCGCGAGGAAGTACGCCAGGATTCCCATCGTCGCAGAATAAGGAAGATGGCGAAAAATAATGGTGTTCACGGAATCGCCGACATATTTCAGCGAATCGCCGAAATCGAAACACTTAAAATCATAACCGACGGCGGAAAATTGCAGGCCGTTCGCCGTCACTTCGTCAGGTGATTTCGTCCGGCACGTAACATTGCCGAGCATCAGCAAATACTGCTTATAGAGCGGCTGATCGAGGCCGTATTTCTTCTTGATGTTTTCTTCGATCGCCGGAGGCAGGGTTCTCTCGGCAGTGTAAAAATTCCCCGGAGCGAGACGTATCAGTCCCCAAGTAAGTGTAACTACGAGGATCGTCATCGGCACGATGAGGAGCAGTCTGCGAAGTATAAAAATCAGCATTTCTTATTCTGTAGATGCGGCAGCCGCCGTTTTCGCGTTAGTGAACGCCGTCTGCGACGCGGTCAGCCGCTCGATCTGTTCTTCGACCCTTTCATCACGGCTCGACATAATGTTTTCCACATCGCGGTCCCATTTTGCGGGGTCGCGTTCGATATAAACGAATTTCCATGGATGAAGCGTACCGGGATTCGGATAAAGGCCTTTTACATAAGGCTTTTTGATCCAGTTGGTGGCCTGGGTTTGAAGCGGGATGATCGGCTGCTCCTGCATCATGAACAATTCGGCCTTCGCGAGAATTTCTAGCCTTTTCATTTCATCCGGTTCCTTATTGGCATCGTCCAGCATTCTGTCGAATTTCGGATCGAACCAACCGGTCGAGCTGTCATTATTTTCCGAATAAAAAAGGTTTAAGAACGTAAACGGGTCCATATAATCGCCGACCCAGCCGGCACGTGCCATTCCATTATATGAGAGTTCTTTACGGTGATTTAGAAAAGTTTTCCACTCCATGTTCTTGAGCGGAACCGTAATGCCGAGGTTCTGCCGCCACTGTGCCTGCATAAATTCGGCGGCGGCCTTATTGCTTTCGGCGGTGTTATAAGTTAGCTCCACATCCGCAACGGGAAACGTCGGAAAAGAGAACCTGCCGCCGTTTTGCTGCATTGGATAACCGGCCTCGACCAGCAGTTGCCGGGCTTTCTCTGCATTAAAGATTCGCGATTTCCATTCTTCCAGCGAACTTCCCTGTTTTGTTAATTCTTCAGAATAAATTTTGGAGCGGGCGATCTCGTATTTCGGGAAGATGCCTTCGGGCGAGAAATCTACGAGCGGTTTTGTGGTTTTCCGGAATTTCGCAAGCGCCTCGCGGTCGATCGCCAGTGCAAACGCCTTGCGCACGAGCACATTATTCATCGGGGCTTTCTTTACATTCGCCGTGTAATATTCTACGGCAACCTCCGGTGCGTTGAGGTACTCGTGTTTAAATTCCTTGATAACGTCGTTCCATGCGGCGGGAACGGTGTGGTTGTACATCGCATCGACGGAACCGGCTTTATAAAGGTTCATCATCGTCGTCGCTTCTTCCATCGGGTAAAATTCGATGCGGTCGAGCTTTACGTTGTCTGAGTCCCAATAGCCGGGATTTTTGACGACGTTCAATTGATCGTACGGACGGTGGTCTTTTAATAAAAACGCTCCGCTGGTAACGATGGTCCCGGGTTTTGCCCAGCTTCTGCCGTGCTTTTCAATAGTTCCCTGATGTACTACACGAAAAAATTGGTGTCCTAAAAGCCCGATGAAAAAAGGAGCGGGCTGGATTAGCTTGATTCGAAATGTATACTCGTCTATGGCTTCGACACCGACGTCTTCGGATTTGACAGGAACGAATTCTTTGCCTTCGGCGGCTGCTTTTAATTTCGGGTTTTTGCCGAATAATTCGGTTCGGGCCTTTTCCGAACCCGGAACGGTTAGACGTTCGGGAAGGTCCAGAAACCGGTGAAACTCGCTGTCCGCTCCAAACTTATCGCCAACTTCAGCGGCAGGAGTAGCCGGTGCTGATCCGTCAAAATCCCGTTTGAGCAAAAATTGTCCATCCGTGCCTTTAATAAATGTTTTTCCGCCGTTAAAACCTTCGGCGTATTTTATGTAATAAGACAAATACGCATTTTTTGCGGCAAGCTCCGGTTCCAATGCCCGGCGAAAAGTATATACAAAATCTTTTGCCGTGATCGGATCTCCGTTTGAAAATTTCGCGTTTTTGCGTAGGTGGAATATATACTCCGAGCCCTCCGATCCGACTTCCCAGCTTTCGGCGATGCCCGGTATCGGTTCCATCGTTTTGGGATGATATTCGACGAGCGAATCGTACAAAGCCATCAAAACTCGGGCTTCTGGCTGGCCGGTAGGTATCGCCGGATCAAGCGATTCAGGTTCGGAGCCCGAAATATACCGAAAGACATTTTCCGTTGGCGCCTCGGTCCTTCCATAAAAACCGCTCTTTGCCTGCGTCGTGCAGCTAACTAAAAATGAAGATAGGGCGAGAATCGCCAGTCCAATGCGAATTTGGCTGTTTCGGGTTCTTTCCATAAAACGAACTCCTAAATTTAATTTCCGGTGCGGTTGAAATCCGCGTCTCGGGGAGTTGAATTGTTCAATGGCACTTTGAACTATCGATACTTTCGAATCTTTGATCCAGCGGCTTCGCCGCTCTATTTGCGGAACCTCACTTACGATTCGCCTTTTACCTTTTCCGGTTGCCAATTATTGTCTATCAGCACGTCCTTCAGCGACGGGGCGTCAAGGCTGTTCAGCTCAAAACCGGAGACATACGGCTTCACCAGCGAATAGGAAACCGGAAAATAGAGCGGGATCGCGTTACATTCAAAGATCGCGTTTTCTTCGGCGAATGCCAGAGAATAATCCTCAACGGAATTCGCAGTTCGTGGTGCCGCATCCGGTTCAGCCGCCGGCTTGTCGTGCGAATCATTGTTTGAATCCGTTGTTTCCGCCGGAGGCGGAACGGGTATTTGTCCGTCCGTTTCAAAAATCGCTCGAAAATTTGCCGACTCGTTCGCTGTCGGGAAGACGACGCCGCGCCTTATCAGGTCAAAATCACTACTTTTTCTCGCGGCTTCGAATTCCGATGCTTCTTTTACAATGATTTCGGTTTCAAGGTTTAAATTCTGCTTCCACATCCGGGCGACCGAACGGGCTATCCGCTGTTGAGTGTCGTTTCTGTTGATCAAAAGCTTGATCACGGGAAAGTTCTCGCCATTCGGGAAACCCGATTCATCGAGCAGATCGCGGGCCTTTTCCTTATCCTGAGACATTTTTAAATGGGACAGTGTACCAAAAGGCAAAAAGCTCAAAGCCGGTTGCGTGGTGCCTTCCAAGTCGCCTTCGGTTAAACGCTCACGGTCGATTGCCGAGGAAAGAGCCTGCCGCACGCGGCGGTCGGTGAACGGAGGTTTGATGGAATTCACCTCATAAAAATTCAAGGCGCTGAATGTTGTACGCCGGAAATCCCGGTAAGGCGAAAGTAGTTTTAATGCCAGCGGAGCAAATTCTCCGTTTGTTACCGCATCGAGTTCCCCGCGGCGATAAGCTTCGAGTGCGGCTTCGGCATTCTCCATCGGCACAAAGCGGACGCGCTCGATCTTGATCGCGTTACGGTTCCAGTAATTCTCCGACTTGTCGAGTGTAATGCCATCCGTTCCATTCGCGGTAATCCCAAATGCTCCGTTCGTCACGATAGCTGTATCGGGCTTCTCGAATTCCCGGCCGTCGCCGTGGATCGGGCTGAATATAGGATGAGCAACAAGTTTCGGAAAATCCTTATCCGGCCGGGTTAGCGTTACCTTTAGAATGAAATCGGTTTCGGCAATAAATCCTAATTTATTTTCGGCCTCGGAGTCGGCGGTATCCGGCGTTGGCCGGGCGGAATTTGAATTCTGCGCTATTCCGATTTGCGGAACGGAAGTGTTCGAATTATCCGGCGACTGCGGAATCAGAGGTGAGCTGCGGTTGGTTATCGAATTCAATAGAAAGTCCGCATCATCGGCAGTTTCAGGAAGTTCTGCCTTTCGAGCCGGAAGGCCGGCGAAATTGCTCAACAAATTGGCATGCGCGGCCTCATCTCCCATTTCGGCCAGACGCCTCCATGAACGGACAAAATCCCGCGCCGTCACGGGTTTGCCATTAGACCATTTAGCGTTCTCCCTAAGGAAGAAGGTCCAAACTTTAAAGTCGTTCGAAGATATCCATCTTTCGGCGACACCGGCGGTTTCCTTGAGCGTTTTCGAATCGGTATTAGTCAGCCCTTCGAATAAAGCCCGGGCCACATCGGTTTCCGGAGCCGCCGACGCCTTAGCCGGATCGAAAGATTTTGGGGCTTTACCGTTGCTCCACCGAAATTCCTGTTTTGCGGGCGGAACTGTTTCGGCGTAAAACGGCTCGGGCTGCGGCTTATTAATTTCGCTGCATGCGGACAAAAATATAGAAGTAAAAACAAGCAAAAAGGTATAAATACCGCTGATTGATCGGCTGCTAGAGCCGCCAAATCGATCATTAGCATTGTGTGCATTTTTGTTTGTCATTTTTAGGTAAACTGTATAAAACGATCAGTGGCCGCAAATCTTCAGTTTTTCGTGAATTCGGATCACCTGCAGCTGTGTATCTTCGCAACCTTTAGATGTATCGATCAGAAAATCCGCATAGGATTTTTTTTCATCCTGCGGCATTTGGGAGGCAATTCGCTGACGGGCATCCTCTTCACTCAGGCCGTCGCGAGAGATAAGGCGCCGCAATTGTATGTCGGGTTCGCACCAAACAACAATAATTTTATTAAATCGTTTGTAACCATCTGATTCTATCATTAAAGCGGCGTCAACGATAGCAATTCCTTCCCGGTCTTCAGTTTCACGCTCACGCAGCCAAGCATTTTGAGCCTCGAAGACCAGCGGGTGGACGATCGAATTGAGCAGCAGGCGTTTAGATTCGTCGGCAAAAACGATAGCTCCGAGCTTGGTCCGGTCAAGCGTGCCTTCCGCGTGCAAAACAGATTCGCTGAAGTTCTCAACGATCATTTGTAATCCGGGCGTACCGAATTTTACGACATTACGGGCGATTTGATCGGCATCGATGACGTGACAGCCGAGTTCGCGAAAAACGTCGCAAACGGCAGATTTTCCGACCGCAATAGAACCCGTTAGCCCGATTTTTTGCATGTCAACGATTGTGTCTTTTCGCTAATTTTGCGACATTGAACTCCGCAATCTCCAAGAGCGTCAAACCTAATTCATCTGCACAGGCGGAAATATACCAGAGCACATCGCCAAGTTCGTCTTTTAATTTCAACCTTACTTCGTCCGTGATCTCACCGCCAAAATCGCGTTGGATTTTCTTAACGATATTGGCAACCTCGCCCGCTTCGCCCGTTAATCCAAGAGTCGGATATTCAAGGTTACTGAAACGCCGCGGATAAAGAGCCGTCTGCCTCGCTTCATTTTGGTAATCTTCAAATTTCATAAGATGTTGCTCACCGGTGGTTCAATTGACATAGAAAAATTCCAAATGGAAATTCTTCATTCTTTCTTGTTCGGATTTCGATCATCTTGATCTGTGGTCAAAATCTTTTTTTTCACCACCGACAAGACGGAACAAGAGGAGCAAGAATAAGAAAGCTTAATGCGGCTAATTGATTCTTCGCCGCTTTGCCGCTTCGACCGTATTTTTCATCAGCATTGCCACCGTCAACAAGCCGACTCCGCCGGGTACAGGCGTAAAGTTCGCCGCCTTCGCCATTGCGTCTTTCGGATTTACATCCCCGACCAGCGTGAACCCGCGTTTTTCGATTGTCACAAGGCGTTTTTCAAGATCTTCGCCATTAAAAAACTCTCGAACTTTGACAGGATCGGTAACGTTATTGATGCCGACATCGATCACGGTCGCTCTGTTTCGTATGTCTTCGCCGCGAACGAAACCTGCCCGGCCAATTGCCGCAATTAGAATATCCGCTTGCCGAGTTATCGCGCCGAGGTCTTTTGTGCGCGAATGACAGATCGTTACGGTCGCGTTTTCCTTCAAAAGCAGCATCGCCATCGGTTTTCCAACGATATTGCTTCGCCCGATGATAACGGCATGCTGCCCGGCGATCTCGATATTCGAACGTTTAAGAATTTCGATAACTCCCGCAGGCGTGCACGGAACAAGCGATCTTTCGCCCTGAGCCAGCCTCCCGACATTTACCGGATGAAATCCATCAACATCTTTCGCCGGATCGATCGTTTCCAGAATCTCGCTCGAATTTATCTGCGCGGGCAGCGGCAGCTGGACGAGAATGCCGTCAACTTCTTCGCGCTCATTTAAGTTTTTTACGAGAGCCAGCAAATCGGCGTGCGAAGTTTCGGCCGGGAGGTGATGATGCTCGGAAATTATCCCTAATTCTTCCGAGGTTTTCACCTTGCTGCCGACATATACGGCCGACGCCGGTTCTTCGCCAACGCGGACAACGGCCAAACACGGGCGAAATCCGTGAGCACTTTCGAGCGATTTAATTTCCTCGGCGACCTCGGCTTTTATAGCGTCGGCAATTGTTTTGCCGCTTAGTAATTTTGCTGTCATATGATGAATTTTTCAATTTTACAGGAAGTATGGGTGCATTGTCAGTTTCCTATGGCAGAAAGACGGATACCGTAGGCAAAACTCGATAAATCTTTTCGTCTTTCCATAGGAATGCAGTCAAAAGAAACAACAGCAAGCCTAAACACCGAAGGAAATCGCGATATGTCTCACACTAATATAAAAACGTACACAATATTCGGAATGTTTTTCGTCATCCTGATGGCTTCGGCTAATATAAATGCCGGTGAGAAGGCTTTGTTTTCCGTTTTCAGCCCGAAAACTTCAACATGGTATTCGAATTCTGCGGATGCAAAACAGGCATTTTCGAAAACTCCGGCGGTTTCATCGACTGATGTTCTCGTTCCGGCGGATTATGACGGCGATGGAATTATCGATTTCGGTGTTTGGACACCCGAAACCGGTATATGGTCGATCAAGCGAAGCAGCGACAATCAGGCTTTTTCGATCTATTGGGGAACAACGACTGTTCGCTCCGCTGTATCGATCAAGGATATTCCGGTGCCCGCCGATTACGACGGCGACGGCAAAGCCGACATCGCGGTTTGGCGGCCAGAAACCGGAACCTGGCTTGTGCTATTCTCGTCAAAAAATTACGACGGGACAAAATCGGAAATATTTTCGCTCGGCAAATCGGGTGATGTTCCAGTTCCTGCCGATTACGACGGAGACAAACGTGCCGATTTCGCCATTTTTCGTACGAAGGGAAATCAATGGCTGATCTCGGACAGCAAGACTAATGCTGTACGAACAGAGAAGTTCGGCGACGCTGCAACCGACCTGTTTGTCCCGGCCGATTATACCGGTGACGGAAAGGCCGACATCGCCGTTTACCGCCGCGACACTTGGCTAGTGCTGAACAGCGAAACCAGCGAAACCGAGCCGTTTTATATGGGCTTCGCGGATGCCGCGCCGGTTCCGGCTGATTATGACGGCGACGGAATCATCGATTTTGCGGTGTTTCGCAAAGGCACCTGGTTCATATATGAAAGCTCACAGCCGCGATTCAAAACATTCACTTTCGGCGGCGAAAACGATGTCCCGCTAAATTCTATTTCAAGATCTTAAAAGTGTCCCCCATTTGGTGCTCGCGCCGTGTCAGAGAAGTTCTTCGGAGCTTCTCTTTTTTTGTTTTGGAAATAAAGTTAAAATCAAATAATGAAGAAGCTCCGCATTCTCTTCCTTGCCATTTTGATTTTTTCGCCCGCTATTTACGCTCAGGATTTTGCCGCCGCCCATTCTAAAATTCGGAAAGCGGTCGATGAACGCGGCTACGCAGCTGCCATTGCCGAACTCGGAAATCTGGAAGCAACGGATAAAAACGTTTTCAAGCTGAATAATTACGATTATCTGCTCGCCCGGCTCAAAGAAAAGAACGGCGATTATGCGGCGGCAATGGCGAATTATCAAATGATTGTTGTTCGCGATTCCGTACTAAAGGAATATGCTCTCTGGCACTTATCGCAGATCGCCCGCTCCTCGGGAAATCTGATGCTCGAACGGACGTATTTGCAGGAGCTGAACGCCTTTTCGCCGCAAAGTCTCCTGAACGCGGCGGCAAAAAACCGGTTGGCTCGAAGCTGGTTCGAAAGTAAGAATTATGATTCGGCAATAAAGCTTTTGACCGAGCTGGCGACAGCTACAAGCCAGCCTTCCGCCGTCCAGCTCACAACCGAAAGCGCGATCATACGCGAAAACCGCCTTCTTCTCGCTGAGGCTTACCTGCAATCGGGCAATACCATAGCTGCAACGGAGCATTTCACAACTTTGATCGATAAGCTTGCAAATCCGGCTCAGCCCGATGATTTCGCGCTTGGAGCCGTTAGATCGGTTGACCTTATCGCGGCCGGTTCGAGCCAGGCCGTTCCTACAGTCGGCGATTACGAACATCTTCGCCGTGCCCAAATTTACCAATTCAACCGCGATTTCGCCGCTGCCCGGCTGCATTTTACGGCGATCATCAATAACCATCCGTCGAGCGGCATCGTTCCCGACGCGATCTATCAGATCGGACGCGGCTACACCCAACAGGGCAATTTTGCCGAAGCAATTAAATGGTACGAGCGCGTTCAGGAACATCACGGCGAGCATTCGGCCAGCAAGGATGCTTTGCTCCAAACCGCATCCGCCTATTCGCGCCTCGGCAGATTTAACGAAGCAATTGCGCGCTATAAAAGATATATCGAAAAATACCCTGACGAGGAGCGAATCGACCGCGCTTACCTGAACATCATAGATACATTGCGCGATCAGGGCGAGGAGGTGGAAGCTTTAAAGTGGGCGGCGAAAACCCGGGATACATTTCGCGGTAAGCCGCCCGAAGCCATCGCTCTTTTTACCGAAACGCGAATCTACATGGGCCGCAGCGATTGGGAAAACTCGCTGAAGAATCTCGAAAAGCTGCTGACATTTTCCGATCTCGGCGGAACGACCGTTCCCGGCGGCACGAACACCGCCGAAATAACTTTCCTGAAAGGCTTCGTGCTCGAACAAATGCGAAGGTTCGGCGAAGCTATAGACATTTACCTTTCAATTCCCGACGGCCGCGCCGAATATTACGGCTGGCGGGCGACGGAGCGTTTGAAACTGTTAGCGAACGACGAGTCCGCAAAGCCGCTTGTCAACGGCAAACTTCTCTCGTTAACTTCGGGACTCACACCAAAAGATGCCGAAACTCAAAGAAAAAACACACAAGCGGCATTACGGTTGACGAATGATTCCGCACTCCTTGAACGGCTGCTCGAAACATTAAAAAAGGCCTATTTGGCTTTGCCATTATATAAGAAAATTCCGGCTTTTGAGCTGCTTGAACCAGGGCGAAAAGCAGTCTTAAAGAAAATGCCGGTTTCTAATTCCGCTAATATTCATCAAACGATTGCGGATGAACTTTTATTTCTCGGGTTGTACGATGAAGCTGCTCATGAATTCGACGCGGCGCAAAAAATAAAAACCCCGTCAAGCAGTGAGGCTTACACCCTGGCGGTTTTATACGAACGCGGCGACATTGCCAATCGGGCGGTGGCCTTCGCCGAACCGCTCTGGCGTTCCATTCCGGCCGATTATCAGATCGAGCTTATCCCACGCGAACAAATCGAATTGCTTTATCCGGCGCCGTACGCCGATGCTTTTGCGAAAAACGCGGTTCCGCGTTCTATCGATCCGCGCTATCTGCTTTCGATAATGCGGCAGGAATCGCGTTATCGTGCCGATGTCAAATCGTATGCCGCCGCACGCGGGCTGATGCAGTTTATTTCGACGACTTCGGATAAGATCGCCGGCGAGCTCGGCCGCGAGAATTTCCGTCAGGACGAGCTTTACGATCCGGCGACGGCTATCCTTTTCGGATCGCAATACACGGCGAATTTATTCAAATTATTCCCAAACCAGCCGCAGGCCGTCGCCGCCAGCTATAACGGCGGCGAAGACAATATGAAACGCTGGCTCGGCCGCGCGAAATCCGATATGCCGGACAGATACGTTCCCGAAATTGCCTTCTCGCAGTCCAAGGATTATGTTTATAAAGTAATGGCGAATTACAGGGTTTATCAGATGTTTTATGATGAGAATTTGAAAAGTGAGTGTATTTTAAGTTGTTTTAGTCACCAAAGTTGACCAACATTAAAGCCTAATGCAGTGTAAACTTTATTTATGAAAGTCTGTCTCGGGCAGAAACGCGACGGTAACGGAACGTGCTACTGTTGGCGATGCACGCTCAGTAACTGTCGCGTTTCTGCCCGTATGTATCGACAACTTAGGTTTAATATTTGTCGCCCTTGGCGACAGGTGAGATTTACATACGAATACAAATGCGTAATTTATTTTTAGTCATTACAATTTCGATTTTTTTGGCTGCGTGCCAAAAGACAGAAAAACCGACCGCTCCGGCAGAGACAAAACGCTACGACCTAAAAGGCAAGGTCATATCCGTCGACCGGGCAAACAAAAAAGCCAAGATCGAACACGAAAATATTCCCGGCTTTATGGAAGCGATGACGATGGATTTTCCGATCCGCGAGGACTGGATTTGGGACGATCTGCTGCCTGGCTCCGAAATTCGTGCCGAATTGGTCGTTGATAACGCCGCGAAAGACCCGTATTACCTGGAAAAGATCGGCATCGTCGCTGCCCCGAATTCTAACCAGCCCGCCGTTCCGATAAACGAAAAGTTTGCGCAGATCGGCCGTGAAGTTCCAGACTTTTCGCTCACGAATCAAGACGGAAAGCGTTTCTCGGTAAAGGATTATCGCGGCAAGGCTCTCGCTATTACCTTCATTTACCGCGAATGTCCGCTTCCCGAATACTGCATTAAGATGTCCGCCAACTTCAGCGATCTCGCATCCGACATCGCCGTAAACGAGGAATTCCAGGACAAAATGCGGCTTCTCAGCATTTCATTCGACCCGGCCCGCGACACGCCAGAAAAGCTGAAACAATACGGGCTCGGCTATATCGGCAACGACGGAAAAGCGGATTTCACCGTCTGGCAGCTGGCCGTCGGCACGGACAAGGAAGTCCGCAGCGTCGCCGATTTCTTCGGCCTCCAATACTCGGTCGATCCGAACGACAAAACGCAGATCAATCACTCGCTCATAACCGCGGTAATTGCTCCCGATGGCAAGGTAACAAAAATATTCAAGGGAAACGAATGGTCGCCGGACGACCTGCTGCGTGAATTGAAGGCGGCCCTAAATCAATAAAGCTGTTTCGAATATTGAGGTACGCAAAGACCTGAACAACTCTAGATCATGCGGTATATTTCTTCTCCGGCCACCATTGTCATTACGACATCTCTACCATTGGATGAAAATACCAGGGCGGCGTGAACTTCGTTAACGGGCTGCTGGGCGGCGTCAGCTAGAGAAACAACGGCAATATCGGCTTGTTTGCCCACTTCCAAGGTACCGATTAAATTACTGAGGCCGAGAGCCTTCGCTCCACCGAGTGTTGCGGTTTCAATCGCTTCCTTCGCCGAAATAAATCTTTTCCGGCCCGGCATATTTCTCGCCGCCAGCACCGCAAATCTGGATTCTTCAAGGAGATCGCAGACGTTGTTACTCGCCACCGAATCGCTACCTAAACCGACTGCAATTCCCGCATCGAGAAATTTTTCAAAAGGAGCGTATCCGTGACCAAATTTAGCGTTCGATTTTGGGCAGTGGGCGATTGTTGAACCGGTTGTAGCAATAACGGAGATGTCGCTTTCTGAGGCGGTTACGCAGTGTACGAGTAGCGGTTTTGTACGCAAAATACCTGTGCGCTCGAGATATTCGATTGATGAACAATGCGGGCTTTTCCATTCGACGCCGAATTTTTCATAATGTTTGGAGAAAAATCCGCTGCCCTTCGTCATTAGCTCGTTTTCATCGCCCGATTCGGCCGCGTGGATCGAAATTTTTATATTCTCGGTTAGGGCATATTCAGCGATACGTTCAAAAAGTTTTTGGCTGACCGTATATGGTGCGTGCGGCGAAATCCCAACTTTCACCAATTCAGTCTCGCTTTCGCGAAGGCTTAGAAATTTATCCTTGAGCTTCTCGAAATCCTCGTCGGCAGTTTTGTTATCGGGTGAGAATTCAGTTTCCTGAAACAGAACGCCGCGCAAGCCGCTCGCTTTTAAAGCCGCGAAACCGGCCTTTCCGATACGTCCGATATCGCCGAAACAGGTCACCCCGGCCCGCACGCCTTCCAATGCTCCGGCTATCCCGGCAGCCTCGATCTCCTCGGCGGATAATTTCGCTCGGGCGGCGGTGAGTTTCAGCAGCCACGCGGTAAAATCGTGCTCAACATCATCCAGAAGCCCGCGCATCGACGTTATTTCAAGGTGTGAATGGCAATTGACAAAACCAGGAAGGATCGCGGCTTCGCCAAAATTTTTATGTTCTGCATTCGGATATGCTTCAATGATATCCGCTGCTTTTCCAACGGCGGCGATCTTGTCGGCGTCAATCGCAACGGCACCGCCGCTAATCGGTTCGGAGGAAACAGGGAGGACGTAATCGGCGGAGAGAATTTTCATTGAACGCCCTGCCCCGCACGGTATCGTTCAAGGATCGATGAAACGTAGGCATTTGTAGACGGGATTCCGATCCGTGAAAGGAATTCTGTTTCGGAGAGCGCTTTTGCATCAGCCTCTTTGGTCCATTCCTCGACGCGGCTTGGGCCGGCGTTGTAAGCGGCAAGTGTCATCGCGGTTTCAGCGGGACGGCCCCGGTATCTTTCCCGGATCTTTTCCAGATACCAGCTTCCGATCTGGATGTTGCGCTCCGGATCGCTTAAAAACTCGACCACGTTTTCCGCGGCCTGCTTTTCGAATTCCTTAAATCCGGTTTCCCTAGCCCACTCCCTCGCAACCAGCGGCGTTACCTGCATCAGCCCGACTTCTTCGTCCTCACCAATTTTCCACGCCTGAAAATAAGTTTCCTGGTAGATCAAGCTCCATACGAGTTTTTCGTCGAGCCGGTAAATTCTAGCCTGACGCGTGATCAGATCGTCATACCGGTGTTCCCAATACGAGCGAAAAAAGAAAAAGCCCGACGCCAAAATAACAGCGCTTATCAATAAACAGGAAACCAAGTATCTATACATCGAAAAGGGTGAAGGATCGGCAGCCAAATATTTTGCCGTTGCCGATTATTTAATCAATTAAGCCGTGAATTTACAAGCACTACAGTTCTCAGCAACTCAGTGAGGTCGTCTGGGAAATTCGCGGAGCATGTCGGAACCGTCTGCCAATCCTTGATTGACCATCTAGAACTATTTATTCGAGTCTTCGCTTAGGTTTGGTTTACCGGCACGGCGTTGTGCGGCATCTTCGGCGTCAAGTAAATCGACAAGGCGATGCCTTATTTTCTCTCGGGGCGAATTCCCCGAACGGGCGATCTCCGCGAAGAAATCGACGTCGTAATCCGCTTCGCGCGCCATTTCCTGACGGATCTCGATTAAGACCTCGAGGAATTTTGAGCGTCGGTACATTATGGTCAATCGTGAATAGTAAATCGTGAATAGTCAAGACCGTTAACTGTGGACAAGGAACTCGGGCGTTACGATTACGGGCGAGAAAAATCCGGCAACGGTATTGAACAAGCGTACGCGGGCCTGTTTTCGGACGTTTGCGAGATGGCCGAAATTCCATGTCACCAGGTAATCGATCTTGTGATAAGAGGCAAGAGCGACGTGTATCGCATCCGCCATGAACTTGCGGTGGAATATCCCGCGGGCGATGTAACCTTCGGCCAAGATCGCCACCTCTTCAGATAGTTCGAGGTTTTCGAGCGGCTTAATTATCTTTAAGTAACCGGTGCGGTGCGGTTCGTCGATCCTTTCCAGTTCACGCTGCACAAGAATAGAACTGTAAACCTGATATTCCGACAATTCATGTTCGAACCAGCGTATCGTCAGGTCCCGGCGAAACGGATCTCCGTTATCCAAATAAGCGCCGACTACGGAAGTTTCTAAATACAAGCTTAATTTCATTGGTTGACTTACCGGCGCTACGGCTTTGTATCGATCGGAACGAATGTAACCATTGAGTTCGTGAAATCAAAGGTCATTCGATAATTTCGCAGAAAGTTGCCGCCAAGGATCCCGGCCTGCTCAAACCCGGAAGCTTCGTTTATCATATCCAGATCTAGCGCAATGGCCGCAATGCTTTTTCGCGAATGTTTCCCGAAACTAACCTTGGGAAGTAAAAAGGACGGAACATTTTCAGTTATACCGGCGGATCCGATCACGCGCATTTTTTCAGCAGTCGCGAAGGGCGTAATGCCTTCCATTAAAGCAACGTCGTCAGAAATGACCGAAACGCTTGCTCCTGTATCGACTATAAAATTCAGCGGCTGTTCAACGCCTTCGAGCTGGACCTCGCCGCTCAGAAAGCCGCTCGACGTCAGGCGCAGCGGAAGCGAAATTCCCGCCTGATCCGTCAACGGAGCGTCACTTCCCTCCTTTTTGGCCAGCGAAAAGGTAAGATCGCCGTAATCGATCGTCGTCAGAAACTTGGAAATAAGCGATAGGCCGATGTATCCGTCCACACTGGCGCCATTATTGTGAAACTTGCGAATATAAACCGGCACGTTTCTGATTTTTACATCTCCGATATTCACCTGCCGCAGAAAGCCGTAAATGATATCGAACTTGCCGTCACCGCCTATTCCGCGGGCAGACCCGCCTTTCGCGATTGAACCGATACCTAAGCGTTTTGCGGTTTCGTCGGAAATTACGGAGATACCCGAGCCGGTATCAAGCACGAAATTTAAAAGTTCATCGCTGCCATTCACTCTCAGCTGGATGAACGGGCGATTTCCCCTGAGTTCAAAGGGAACTGAATCAGCGGCGGCTCCGGAAGTCGTATATAGCGATGGTTTCTGTCCGATATATCGTAAAAAATCAATTAGCCCGCGGATACGAGCACGCCTTTCATCGTCGATCTCACGTGAAACCGCCAAAAACCTGTAATAAGCCTCGGCTGCTTCTTTATATCTTTCGGAACGTGCCGCGACCTGTGCATAGGCAAAGTAATAATCCGCTTCGTCTGAATTATATCGAATAGCTTCACGTAGATTTGCCAGGCTTTCCGGAATCCGGTTTTCATAGAAATCGAGCATTCCAAAACCTGCCCATGCCAAATCTTCCTTTTTACTTAATAAAAGCGAATTACTGTTCACCGCCCTCGCCTGGGAAAATTTGCCGGCGCTCAGTAACGTGGCTCCTAGAACGGCAAATGCGTGGGAATTCTTCGGTTCGGCCTTTGCGACGTTGTAACTCAAAACATAAGCTTCGGACAGCCGACGCTGCTTTACGTAGATAAAAGCCAGGCGGAGCTTGGCGGTGGAATTGCCCGGGCTGGCGGCGATCACTTTTTGCAAAAGCTTTTCGGCATCGGGGAGTCGGCCGCGCCTTACCATCTTTTCCGCCTGTTTGATCAACCGGCTCGTATCGTCTTCGTTAACCTGTACGTCGTCGGACCCGGAGGCGAATACCCCCAGGCCGCAAACCAAAACCAATATGCCCAAACATTTTTTGCGAAAAGGATGGCGATAAATACCAAGCCGGACGGAATCATTTTTCATAACTCGAACTCCTTTTCTTTTCAAGATGTTGGACAGCTAAAAAATCATTTGAGGATCTCGCCGGTCTTCAACGACCACAGAACGAGGTCCATCTCATCGAAATCAATTTGCGTGGCCGCGGTGAGGTCTTTAAGCTTTTGCTCAACCCTTAGATACGCCGAACGCGTATTTAGTGGCTTTGGGCCGTCAATTATTTTCAATTCGGCGAGGCACCGCAAGACGTGCTTGTCTAGAATTGCGTAACCCTTAAAACCGACGTTCCGCAAAAAGTGGCTGGCTTCTTTGTACCCGAGGCCTTTGATGCCCTTTTCCCTAACCAGCCAATCGCGCCGTTCAAAATGGCAGTCGAAGTTTTGCAGCTTACTACGAAGTTTCAAATCACAGTGTTCACGAAGAAAATCCCGCGAAGCGACGATATATCTCGACCTCGCATTCGGATAACGATGGACACCTGTCAAAGCCTTCGCCAGTTCCGGCTGCCCTCCGTCCTGCAGCAAATCCCTCACCGCCGAAATCGACCGCATCCCCATCTTCGCCGAACACCCGCCGGTAAAAAAACAGAACACCATCTCTTCCCAAAGATCCTCATCCGTCCCACCGCTCAATACAGCCTCAAACTCCGCTAGCCGCTTTTGAATCTCGTTGCGCCTTTCCTTATGCGTCAGTTTGATCTGTTCAATCGTTACCGGTTCCTTCTCTTTTTTCATGAAGCTTTAGCTATTTCGATATTATGTATGTATGTAATCGATGTCAATGAATTTTCACTTTGAAGATAGTAGCGAAGCAGCAAAGAAACGCCGATATTTTGGACTTTTCCTGATTTGCTAAATCGTGACCGGTGTTTTTTTAAATCACTTTTACCGCCAAAACCTCGAACTGTATAAAGTAAAAGGTCTTTATTTTCAATTTCCACTCTGGGTTCACACTATAAATTAACGGCATCCAAGTTTGTGCAATTTACATCGAAGTGCTCGTAAGGCCATTGGGCGGCGGGAAATTTAGGATTGAAAATGGCCCCGCCTAATGTGGTATAGTAAGAATGGCCTTTCCTGCCGAATTGGAGAGGCGGACAGTTCACCGGACACGACCTAGCAGTAAAAATGAAGATTTCGATCAATAAAAAAGGATATTGGCTGGCTATCGGCGTATTGATTTCCGCGGGCAGCATTGCGGGATTTGGGCAGACTTCGTCGAAGCCTTTGCTTCAGGATATTCAGGTCTATAAGGAACCTGTAACGCCAAAGACATCTACACCTCTGGTCAAGAAAACCGGCAGTTCGACGGCTAGCTCCTCGGTTAGCCCGTCGATGATCAAAACTTCGATCCCTGTTTTGGCCGATGCGATGATTCCCGGGCTGTCCGGTGTATTGGTCGAAACTCTTGAAGGAAATGTCGTCGTTGAAAGCGGCTCGCATTCGCCGTTGAACCCGGCTTCGAATGTAAAGATAGCAACCGCTTATGCCGTCCTGAAAACATTCGGCCCCGATTACCGCTTCCCGACAAACGTTTGGACCGACGGCAGTTATGAAGAGGCGACCGGAACGATTCACGGCAACCTTTATGTTTCCGGCCGCGATCCGATGTTCGGTTTCGAGCACGGCGTAACCTTGGCTAGCGAACTCAACCGTATGGGAATTCGCACTATAAACGGCGATTTAGTCGTTACCGATAATTTTGCGATGAACTATTCACAGTCGCCGCAGACTTCGAGCCAAGTGCTTTTCGCGACGCTTGACGCTTCGAAAAGATCGGCGGCGGCAACACGCACCTATAATAACCATTCGATCAGTTCTGGAAAGGTTCCAAGCGGTGTTTCGAGCGTTTCCTTTGCGGGCGGCGTTTATGTACAGCCGATGCCCGGCAATGTAAAACTCCTTTTTTCGCATGAATCGACGACTTTGCGCGAGATCGTAAAAACGACGATGTGTTATTCCAATAACTTTCTTTCGGAAAGATTGGGCGACATGGTCGGCGGGCCGTACGCGGTCGCGCGGCTTGTACAGCAAAACGCCGGTGTTTCACCCGCTGATTTTTACATACAGACCTCGAGCGGCCTTGGCACCAACCGCGTAACCGCAAGTGCGATGATGAAACTTCTTCGAACGCTGCGGAACGAGCTTGGCCGATATAAAATGACCTTTGCGGACATTATGCCTGTGGCCGGGATCGATAAGGGAACGCTGGAAAACCGTTTCGATACTGATTTTTCGACCGGCAGTGTTGTCGGTAAAACAGGAACGCTCGGGCAGACCGATGGCGGCGTCAGTGCATTAGCGGGTGAAATAAGTACCCGCGGCGGCAAATTCCTGTTTGTAATTTTTAATCAACGCGGGAGTGTTTCGAGATTCCGCAGCTTTCAGAATAGCTATGTATCGCTGATCCAGGGACAATTTGGCGGAGCTGCTCCGATGACCTACAGTGCGATTCCGCTCAATGTCCGCATGGCAAAAACGCGGATCACTTATCCTGACGCGCGAGCCGCGAGAAACGAATAATTTTTGCCAAATTCAGGCAACGAAAAAAGGAAGCAGTCTGTTCTGCTTCCTTTTTTCGTTTTTCACTTGTTGAAAGCCATTAGATAAGGCAAACTTCTACCTTTACCGAAACCCATTTGATCAATGAGCGAGATTGAGAAAGAACCTCCGGAAAGCGCGACTCCCGAAGAATTAGCGGAACCATTCACGCCTGAAAAATCCGTCGAAGCAATCGAAGAAAAGCCTTCGGCGAAGCAGCCGAGCGTCGCACGTTCGGCCGGTATCGTCTCGATTGCCGTAATGTTTTCACGCCTGATCGGGCTCGTTCGCGAAACCTTATTCGCTAAATATTTCGGCGCCGGATTCCTATACGATGCATTTATTGTCGGTTTTCGCGTTCCCAATTTGCTGCGCGACCTCTTCGCGGAAGGAGCTTTGTCGGCGGCGTTCGTAAAGGTTTTTACAGATTATCAGCTAAAAAACAGCGAAGCCGAGGCATGGCGCCTGGCGAGCCTTATCTTTAACGGGCTGGCGGTCGTCCTGAGCGTCGTCTGTTTTTTCGGCGTTCTCCTTTCACCGCTTTTCGTGAAAGTCATTACCTACAATTATCTGGGCGATCCCAATCATTACTATCCAGCAGAAAAAGCCGCGCTCGCGACGACGCTGATGCAGATAATGTTCCCGTTCATTTTGCTCGTCGCTCTCGCCGCACTGGCGATGGGCGTACTGAACACAAAAGGCCGGTTTGGCATTCCGGCATCCGCATCGACAGCATTCAATATCGTTTCAATCATTTTCGGGCTGGCTTTGGCTTTCTGGCTAAGCGGCGGAAGCTGGGAAATGTCGAACGACAAGAATTTGATCCCGAGCGGCGCGGCGCAATGGGCGATCATCGGAATGTCGATTGGAACATTGCTTGGCGGAGCAGCTCAGTTATTGATACAAGTTCCGTCACTGCTGAACACCGGATTTCGGTTCTCGTTTGCCCTGAGCTTTACCGATCCGGGCGTTCGCCGCGTGATGCGTCTGATGGGCCCGGCGATCATAGGCACCGGTGCGATCCAGGTAAAAGTGCTGGTCGATACGATCGTTGCTTCGGGAATAGACGGCGGTGCGTCGTGGCTTAGTTATGCGTTTAGGCTGATGCAGTTTCCCATCGGCGTTTTCGGCGTTGCCATAGGAACGGCCGCAATCCCGACACTTTCGCGGTTGGCCGCGGAGAATAATTTCGGAAAATTTCGCGACACGCTCTCCGATGCTGTCAAACTAGTGTTCCTTCTCGCGATCCCTTCGGCTTGCGGCCTCATCGTGCTCGGCGAACCGATCGTTTCGTTGATCTATCAACGCGGCGAGTTCGACGCGTTCGACACCAATATGACGGCGTGGGCTCTGACCGCTTATTCGGCCGGCCTGGCCGGATACGCGGCAATCAAAGTGCTGTCGCCGTCTTTCTATGCTCTGGATGACGCGAAGACCCCGATGTACGTCAGCCTCGCGTCGATAATCATTCACGTCGGTATGAGCTTTGGAATGATGCAATTGCTGTCAACGGTCGGTGTTACGCCGGAAAGGCCGAACGGATACGGCCACGTCGGCGTGGCGCTGGCGACATCGATAGTCGCTCTCGTAAATTTCCTGGCGTTGGCGTTTTTGATGCGGCGGCGGATTGGACGGCTTAACGGGCGTGAACTGTTGACGTCATTGTTAAAAGTCGCGGCGGCATCGGCGGCAATGTCGTCGGTTTGTTACTCGAGCTATTATTTTTTGAACGGTCATTTTAGTGAAAAGGATTTTATAGTTAAACTCGTGGAAGTATTCGTGCCCATCGGCCTCGGCGGTATTACATTTTTAATCGCTGCGAAGGTCTTAAGGATAGAGGAACTCGAAAAAATTTACGGTTTGTTTGCGAGAAAATTTGCGGCAAAGAAAAATTAGCCACAGATAAGAAGCAGAAAATCTTTCCTATCCGCGTCATCCGCGTAAATCTGTGGCTAAACTTCTTTACATTGGCCCTCTTCGACAGGCGGGCTTTGTAATTAATATGATTTATGAATTTCAGAATCGGCACCCAAGAATCCATGAAACCGCCTATGTTGCGGAAAATGCAGTAGTTATTGGCGATGTCGAAATTGGCGAACAGGCGAGCGTATGGTTCGGCTCGATCATTCGCGGCGACGTCAATTACATCCGTATCGGTGCCCGGACTAATATCCAGGATGCCTCGGTAATTCACGTCAGTTCGAAAACGCATCCGACAATTCTCGAAGATGAAATTACCGTCGGCCACCGCGTAACACTTCACGGCTGTTATATTGAAACCGGCTGCCTGATCGGCATCGGCTCGATAATTCTGGACGGCGTTCGCGTCGGCAGAAATTCCCTGGTCGCCGCCGGAAGCCTCATCACGCCAAACACCATAATTCCGCCCGGCTCAATGGTTATGGGAAGTCCGGCAAAAGTCAAGCGGCCGCTCACTGGAGAAGAACTCTCCGATCTTCCGCGATTCTGGCAAAACTACGTTGCTTTGATGAGCGAATATAAGACTTGAGCGGTTGGCGTCCCGCTTGCGTTACAGTCGAATTTGCAAGTAGAATTCAGTTGCCTTATTCATTCGGAATTCAAATCGACAATAAAACTTATGAAGGCCTATTTTGTGCCGGTGTTTTTCTCCATCATTCTGGCAACGGCGAGCATTTGCGCGCAAAACGATGAGCCGGGAAAAAACGAACTCACCGTCTGGGGCGGCTTTTCGCCCGATTCTACTACTTCGCTGATCGGCCGCACGCCCGATGCTCGGTTTGGGATTGTTGCACTGCGGTACTCAAGGCGTTTTAATAACAGCGATTCGGTAAATCTAAAATTTACCGCAGACATAATTCCCGCCGCTTTCTTGAATTATCCGGATATTGAGATCGTAAGGAATCCGCCGAGTATCCAGCCTGTTCGTTCTGCGAAATACGCCTTCGGAGCCGCACCGCTTGGTTTGCAGGTAAATTTTCGACCGCGAAAACATGTGCAGCCATTCATTTCCGCGACCGGTGGATTACTCTATTTCAGCCGGCGAACTCCGAATTTTGGCGGAACACGATTTAATTTCACCGCAGATGTCGGCGGCGGCCTGGAGATTCGCTTGAAAGAAAAACGTGCCGTAACCGTCGGATACAAATATCATCATATTTCCAACGCCGAACGTGGGATCGTAAATCCCGGCTTTGACAACAATATTTTCTACGTCGGCTACACGTTCTTTAGTAAATAGAATATCGTCTACAGATAAAGACGGATGACAATCGATCTGGTGATGAATCGTCATATCTGAGTTCATCCGTCTTTATCTGTGGATAGAACTGCTTTTCTCTGCGTCTCTACGGTAGAATATTTTTATGGCCAGCACCAATCCAGCCCGCGGCATGCGCGATTTTCTGCCGTCGGACGTACGCAAACGCAATTATGTCATCGGAATCATAAAGTCCGTTTACGAAAGCTACGGCTTCGAACCACTCGAAACCCCGGCTGTCGAAAACATCGAAACCCTGATGGGCAAATACGGCGAAGAAGGCAATCAGTTGATTTTTAAGATTTTGAAACGCGGCGAAAAGCTGAAGGAAAGCCGGGAGTCGAGAGTCGAGAGTCCCGAGAATGAAACTCCTGCTCCCGACTCGCTTTCCGACCTCGCCTTGCGTTACGACCTAACGGTTCCCCTCGCTCGCGTCGTCGCACATCACAAAAACGACCTGCCGAAATTTTTCAAACGCTATCAGATCCAACCAGTCTGGCGAGCAGACCGCCCCGCACGCGGGAGATTCAGGGAATTTTATCAATGCGATGTCGATGCCATCGGTTCAGGTTCAATGCTGGTCGAGGCAGAATTGATTTCAGCAGTGAGTGAGATATTAACGAGGTTGGGGTTTGAAGCATTTTCAATTTACTTGAATAACAGAAAACTTTTGACCGGAATTTTGCAAAGTGCAGGAGTTGCCCAAAATCAACATGTTGATGTTTTGACTGCCTTCGACAAAATGGACAAGATCGGACCAGAAGGCGTGGGACGGGAACTTGCAGAGCGGAATGTCGGATCTGGAATTTTGAAATTTTTGGATCTTACCACTTCACTAGCGACGAAAGGAGTTGATCTTTTTACGCATGACTTCGACGCAAAGACTTCATTATTAAAATACAACGAAATTTCACTACAAAGTTTGTCTGGATTCATCACAAATGATGAAAATGGCCGTCAAGGCATTGAAGAACTCGAACAAATTCTTGACCTAACAAAAAACACTCCCGCTGGCGAACACATAGAGATAAACCCTCGACTTGCCCGTGGGCTGGCTTATTATACTGGAACAATAATGGAGATAGCTCTCCTTCCCGAAGACAATGATTCTGTTTTTGAGAATTTTAGCGTAAGTCTTGGCGGCGGCGGGCGTTATGACGGGTTGATTGGGATGTTCGGCAAGGAGCAGATTCCGGCGTGCGGTTTTTCGCTTGGGCTTGAGAGAATTCTGGTCGTGATGGCCGAACGCAATATGTTCCCGCCGGAAATCGCCGCGTCGAATTCCGCCGATTTGATGGTCACGATCTGGAATGAAGATTCTATCGGCGAATCGCTGAAACTTGCAAACGAACTACGCGGGGAAGATCTTCGCGTAACTGTCTATCCCGAAGTCGACAAACTCGGCAAGCAGCTGAAGTATGCCGATACGATTAGTGTTCCCTTCGCCTGTATTTTGGGCGATGAAGAAAGGGAACAAGGGAAGGTGCTGCTGAAAGATATGAAGTCAGGCGAGAAATTTGTTTTGACCGTGGCCGAAATTGTGGAACGGATTAAGGCAGTTTAGCTCTTGATTCCGAAGGACCAAAGGTGCAATTAGCCTTCGGCAACGCCGCAGGAAAACATAAAAGCGAGATTTAAGCCGCAACGCGGCAGCGTAACAAGTTAATTACTGCGCACCGTTGGTGCTTAAACATTGATACATACCTGCGGCGTAGCCGGGCTATATTGCTTCCGCACCTTTGGTGCTTTTGTGAGGGTAAAATGGAAAACCGAATCATCCAAAACTATCATGCCGACGCTATCCAATCCTTCCGCAATTACAAAAATATGGCGGAGAAGGCGATGGCTCAAGTCAACGGCAAAAAATTTTTCTTCGCTATCGATGCTGAAGCGAATTCCATCGCCGTGATCGTCAAACACATTGCCGGAAATCAAATCTCACGGTGGACGGATTTTCTTACTTCTGATGGTGAAAAGCCCGACCGATTTCGTGATGGTGAGTTTGAGATGACCGGCGACACGCGCGAATCGTTAATGAAGCTTTGGGAACGTGGTTGGCTGGCGCTTTTCGATGCGGTTGAACCGCTAATGCCGGAAGATTTTTCGAAAACGGTCCCGATCCGCGGGGAACCGCATACCATTGCGGAAGCATTGAACCGGCAGCTCACACATTATGCGTATCATATTGGGCAAATCGTATTGCTGGCAAAGCATTTCCGTTCAGAGGATTGGAAAACCTTAAGTGTGCCGAGAAACAGATCGGCTGAATTCAATCAATTTTTAACGGATAAACAAAGCGAAGGTCTTTCGAAGATGAACCGGATGGATGCACCGCAAGAATTTAGCGAAGGCGAAAGGAAAAAAGCGGACTCGTAAAAGCCCGCTTTTTAATTTGTGTTTAATAACGAATTCCGCGTCGATTTGCGATACGCACACGGCTGATCACTTGTGTGCGTGTTCTGCCGTTCGGCAAATAGGTGGTGCGAATCGTTTCGCGATATCGATACCTTCCAGCTCGTGTTACACGTGTTGTGGTTACAATACGGCGGAGGCGTCTATTACGCCTGTTCTGTACAATTTGAACATTCATCTGCGGATCGGCGTTTATTATGGCAGCGGCCGATTTTGCTTCGACCGAAGGCACCACAAAAACCATTGTTCCCAATATTAACGTGAATACTAATAACTTTTTCATAACTAATTCCCCTTATTCATTAATTTATTGCCGAATCGATTTATTTCAATTTTGGCACATAATTAAGACGGGCAATTAGCGTTCCCCATCTGACAATTTTAATGTAAAGAAATGTAAATGCTCTGTTTGCGAACTTTAATGGTAATCACTCTAACTGCTGATATGGCGTTAACACGTAATATGCTACTCTGTTCCTAGTATTTTCCAGTATGAAAGGCATCTCCATCTTAGGTTCGACCGGCTCAATCGGCTGCAACACCCTTAAAGTAATCGAACATCTTGACGAATTTCGCGTGGTCGCGCTCGGAGCAGGACGAAATATGTCGAAATTCGCCGACCAAATCGTGCGGTTCCGGCCCGAAATGGTTTCATGCGAAGATGCAAAATGCGCCGAAGCCCTTTTAGCCGAACTGCATAAACTGAAAGTAAAGCCGCCTCGAATCGAAACCGGCGAAAAAGGTTTGGTGGAGGTCGCTACTCATGAAGAAGCGAGAACTGTCGTTTCCGCTACCGTCGGAGCAGTCGGTTTTGTACCAACTTTACGTGCAATCGAAACCGGTAAACGAATTGCTCTCGCTAATAAAGAAACTCTCGTAATCGCCGGCGAGCTTATGACTAAAGCCGCGTTAAAATCGGGCGCGGAGATCCTGCCGGTCGATTCGGAGCACAATGCGCTTCATCAATGCTTACGCGGCGAACGGCGAAGTGAGGTCAAACGGCTTATTCTTACCGCATCGGGCGGCCCGTTTCGTACAAATTCAAAAACAGAAATCGAAAACGCGACCATCGAACAAGCACTAAACCATCCAAACTGGAAAATGGGCGATAAGATCACCATCGATTCCGCGACATTGATGAACAAAGGCCTGGAAGTGATTGAGGCCAAATGGCTTTTCGGCTTCGAAGCGGACCAGATTTCTGTAGTCGTACATCCGCAGTCAGTCGTTCACTCAATGGTTGAAATGGTTGACGGCTCTATCATTGCCCAACTCGGCGTAACGGATATGAAGCATGCTATCCAATATGCACTGACCTTCCCGGAACGGAAAGCAAACTGCTTGGAACCGCTGGATTTTATGGCACTCAATCAGCTTACGTTTGAAGAACCTGACATCGAACGCTTTCCATGTCTCGATCTGGCTTACAAAGCATTGGCGAAAGGAGGCACTACGCCCGCCGCTTTAAATGCCGCGAACGAAATTGCCGTGCAGGCCTTTTTGGATGGAAACATCCGCCTCAGTGAGATCGGCCGAATCAATTCCGCTGTAATGGAAGAACACGAATCTACAGAGGCTTCAAGTCTCGAAACTGTTATCGAAGCGGATGCACGGGCGCGAAATAGCGCTATAATGAGGTTGAGTAGAACTGCTTCGGCGAGATGAGGAAGATTATATGCAGCCGGTTTTAGAAAGAAAATACAAGCGGCCCAGGATCATCACAGAGCCGGTCGTGAAAAACGGCACTCCAAAATTGTTTAAATGGTCTGTGAATGAATACTATCAGATAGCCGAACTTGGCTTTTTCAACGGCAAGCGGGTTGAACTCATTCGAGGAGAAATTATTGAAATGGCGCCGATGAAATCGCCTCATGCAACTTCTATTCAGCTGGCCTATGATTTACTCGCCAAAATATTTCAAAAAGAATTCCTTGTACGCCAGCAAATGCCTTTGAGTCTTAGCAAATCCGACGAGCCCGAGCCAGATATCGCGGTCGTAAGTGGCTCTGCTCGCGATTTTGCCGATGCCCATCCAAAAACCGCAAGACTTGTCATTGAAGTTTCGGATTCGAGTTTGCGATTCGATAGGAAGGACAAAGCCGAACTTTATGCGGAACATAACATTGAAGAATATTGGATAGTTAATCTTAAGCAACGCTGCGTTGAAGTTTATCGCCGCCCTGTAAAGGACAAAAATCTAGGATATGCCTATACAGAGATTTCAGTTTTCAGCGAAACTGAATCTGTCTCGCCTCTTGCAAAACCAAAAGGCAAGATAAAAGTGATTGATATTCTGCCGTAGCGAGCGGGATTTATACTTTATTTACAACGTCAGTTCCAGATTCCGACTCTAATTTCTGAGTTTTTTTACAGAGGAATTTACATAATGCCAGATATTTTATTAGTCATTTTAGCGGTAGTATTCGTTCTCGGAATTGCGATCAACATTCACGAATTCGGCCACTTCGCGGTCGCCAAGCTGTTCGGGATGCGTGTCGAGGCCTATTCGTTTTTCGGCCTCGGGCCTCGTATATGGGGCTTCAAATACGGCCACACCGATTACCGGATCAGCGCGATACCGCTCGGAGCTTATGTAAAACTCTACGGCGACGAAGCGACCGCCGCGCTCGAAGGCGGCGAATCCGAAGGCGATCCCGTTCCCGAATCCGAGCTTTATGAGCTGCGCCCACGTTGGCAGAAATTTCTCGTCATGCTCGGCGGGCCGTTCATGAATATCGTGCTTGCTCTTGCGATTCCCTTTGCCGGAGCAATGATGTACGGTGTTCCGTCAATGCCCGCTCCGATTGTCGGTGTCGTTAATACTGGCGGAGCAGCCGATACGGCGGGAATAAAAGTCGGCGACCGGATCACATCTTTTAACGGCAATGAAAATCCGACTTGGGAAGGCATTAAGGACGAGTCGATGATCTCGCCGGATAAAGATTTGCCGATGGTCGTGGATCGCGGTGGACAACAGCTTCCGTTAACAGTCAAACCGGCGAAACAATCGGTTGATGGAAACAGCATCGGGGAGATCGGGCTTCTTCCGGATGTCGGCGTCGAACCGGTCGAGGTCGGAACGATTTCACCCGAGTCTCCCGCATCCGCATCCGGCTTGCTCCAGGGTGATCGCGTACTGGCTTTCAATGGTAAGACCGTACGCAACAGCCAGGAACTTAGCAATCAGATCAGAGAAAATAAAGACGCTCCGGCAAAAATAACTATTGAAAGAAACGGCCAACGTCAGGAAATAGAGACGGCCGCTAAGGCCGGAGAAGATGGCGTTTACCGGATCGGAATTGGGTTTGCGGCGGCTAACATTACGACCCGAGTCGCCGTCGGAGCAGGCGGCGGCGCGGCATTTGCGCTCGAATCAAATTTGAGAATTCTGCGCCTCACCGGGAAGGTGTTCGGCCAGCTTTTCGCGGGTGAAAGATCGGTGAAGGATGCCGGACTTGCCGGGCCGGTCGGAATTGTTCAAATAATCTCGAAGGTTGTAAAAGAATTCGGATTTGCAGGATTATTTGGTATTTTGGCCGTAATCAGCCTTAATCTTGGCGTATTTAACCTACTGCCAATCCCGCTGCTCGACGGTGGGCAGATAATGGTTTTGGGAATCGAAAAAATTATGTCCTGGTTTGGTGCGACGCTTTCGATGGCGATCAAGGAAAAAATTCAGTTCGCGGGGCTCGGCATTATACTGCTGCTCATGGCGTTTACATTATTCCTCGATATTTCCCGATTTTTCTAATGTTCTGAGTTCAAACTTTAGTTTGTCTTTTGGTTGTCGGAGAAGCACGCTGAAGCGTGAACTCAGAACTCTAATTTATGAAAAGAGTCACAAAAGCCGTCATGGTTCGCGACGTGCAGATCGGCGGCGGTGCTCCGGTTGTCGTTCAGTCGATGACGAAGACGGACACGACTGATGTTGAGGCGACAGTCCGGCAAATTGAGGAAATGGTTAAAGCCGGATGTGAGGTCGTCCGCATTGCCGTTCCCGATGACGACGCGGCCGCTGCGATGATCGAGATTCGGAAACGCACCGATGTTCCGCTTATCGCCGATATTCATTTTCATTACAAACTCGCTCTCAAAGCTCTCGACGCCGGAATCGATAAATTGCGCATTAATCCAGGCAATATCGGCTCGCTGGACCGCGTCCGCGAAGTCGTCCGTGCCGCCGAAGCCCGTAAAGTACCGATTCGCATTGGCGTCAATGGCGGCTCGCTTGAAAAAGATCTGCTCAAAAAATACGGCTCCGCCACTCCGGAAGCTATGGTCGAATCCGGAATGCGGCACATACGGATTCTCGAGGATCTCGGATTTAGCAACACAATTATTTCGCTGAAAGCGTCAGACGTGAACCGCATGGTCGAAGCGTATCGCCTGATGGCCGCGAAGGTAGATTATCCGCTCCATCTCGGTGTGACGGAAGCCGGAACTCCATTCGGCGGAACGATCAAATCCTCTATCGGCTTGGGCATTCTGCTTCATGACGGCATTGGCGATACGATCCGCGTATCATTGGCCGCGGAACCTCATGAGGAAGTTCGCGTCGGATGGGAAATTCTCAAATCTCTCGAACTCAGAAAACGCGGCGTCACGGTCGTCGCCTGTCCGACCTGCGGCCGCCTCGATATAGATAATTTCGTAGAAATAGTTACCGAAGTCGAGCGCCGCCTCGCCCATGTCGAGGAACCTCTGCACCTCTCAATCATGGGCTGCGCCGTTAACGGCCCCGGCGAAGCACACGATTCGCAGCTCGGAATTACTTTCGGCCGAAACGTCGGAATGATATTTAAGGACGGCGTCCCGATGCGCAGAGTCGGCGGCGAGGATATTGTCGAGGAATTTGTAAAGGAAGTAGAAATTCTGCGAAATGAAGGCTCCGCCGCAAAATCGCTGCTGGAAAGTAAGCCTCTAGTGCAAATCACATAAGATAATTGCCGCAAAGGCTCAGAAGTCATAAATAGAAAGAAAGATTTCTCTTTTTTGTGACTTCTGAGCCTTTATTGCGGCTATAAATTCTTAAGGATACAAAACACTAAAAGGATAAATGGGCAAATTCCGGATCACTCCGAACACCAGCAAAACTACCAGCGCACCCGTCAACAGCTTGGGCGTTGGCATCGAAATCCCAAATCCCCGCCCGCGAGCCGCGACCGACACCATCGATAAAAATAAAAATCCAAGTACAACCGCAAAGGCCGGTATTAGTGCATTGTGATCGAGCGCCGTCAAAACATCGCCGTGAAACAAAGCATGAAACCCGCGCGTCAACCCGCATCCGGGACACGCAAATCCAGTCATCGAATAAAGCGGGCAAGCCGGCAGAAAATTCACGTTCGACGGATTAAAATACCAAATAACAGCAGCACCGGCCGCCCCCGCTAAAATGCCTGCTGCCGCGAATGTTCGCTCGATATTGTGATTCCTTTCACCTGTCATTTGCTGTTCAGGATTTTATTTATTGATCTTAGAAATTCGTCATTTAAGATGTGGTGTTATATTCCTCGAAAGATCGAAGATCGCCCGGCGAAGTTTAACTTCGGAAATATTTGGCGGAATACGATGTTTCGAAATAGCGCTTATCTCTTTTGATTAGATTTTCTGAAACACCTTTAGGAAACGATGAGGCATTGGCTGCCAAGTCGTCGATCGCCTTCTGTAATCGACTCGATTAATCGGCCCTCCGGCTTGTGCCCAAAAAGTTATACGGCGAAGAGCTAAACCGAGGTCGAATCGCCAACGGTCAACACCCTCCAGTTTCGCTTTCACCGAGGCAACGACCTCTGCGATCACTTTCTGGCGCGTGTCGTAATCAACACCGCCGTTTTCGTCGAGTGTCACCAGGCTGGCCTTTTCTTTCAAGAATTCGGACGAGAGTATCTGCGCCACAGGCCCGAGCGAAATATTGTCGAACTGTCGCGTCGATTCTATCGCCGTTGCGAAGCGAAACCAATCCAGCGATTTACGACGAAAGTATACAGCAGCATACCCTGATATTTAACCGGTCGTTCCTCTTTCGTCATGGGCTTGAATTTCGACTGGATAGCGGCCAATTCGGCGGCGTCCTTCAACATCGAATGACACATTAGCGAACAGATGGCCGATGTCACATTTCCATTCTCGTCCACGATCACACGCAAAGAGACTGTTGTTCCATCCGCATCCACATCAACTGCGGTTTCAGGAAATGCGGGTTTTATGAGCGAGACGGCCATTCCGTTGATATCGGGAACTTCCAACAGGCGATCAACTACGGGTGGCTGAGCGGCGGCTAAATCATGAAACACAACCAACGACAGGATCGATTGTAATATAATTTCCTCATAAATCCCATCATAACAGCAACGTCAAGCTGCCATTTGCATAAAAAGCGCGTCGGTCGCGACTTTCCTATTTATATTAACAGCAAAGCTTTCTCGCAAGAGTTCTATCTCTGCCATCCATGATGAAAGCTTTTGAGGTTCGGCGTCTTCGGCTAATTTGTGCAACGATAACGCGATGTCGGCGTTGACTATATTACCGTCGGTCTTGTTCAACGAAATCGTCCAGACATCGCGGATCAGCGATAGAAGAATAGAAAGAGTGTCCTCGTATGCGTCCTTATTTTTTGCGTCGTTCATTTGCTCGGCCGTTTGCAGGAGCGCCGCGCGGTCGCGGCGTATCACCAAGCTTTGCATCACGAATAAAATTCTCTCTCGCTGTTCGCGAAACTTTGCAACGTCCATCACAAGAGCTTTTTGGATACTGCCGCCGGAAAGTTTCGCGGCAAGCTTAGCGTCATCGATGGAAAACTTGTTTGTATTCAGCAGCACTTCCTCGATCTTATCGATCTCGACAGGTGCGAAACGAATTGTCTGGCACCGCGAACGGATCGTCTGCAGCAAGCTGTCAGGCCGTGAAGAGATCAATATAATATGCGAGGTCGAGGCAGGTTCCTCGAGTGTTTTCAGCAGTGCATTGGATGCCGCGTCGTTCATCTTATCGGCATCGTCGATAATAAAAAATCGGGCTTTAGCTTCGTAAGGCCGAAAATACGCTTCCCTTTCGAGGTCTCGGATCGCATCCACCAGAATGTTTTTGTTGAACGGAACGACAATCCCAACATCGGCATGCTCACTAAAAAACACCTGTTTGAAATCGTCCTTCTTGTCGGATTTTGGAATGTTAAAAACGGAAGCTCGGCGGCAGGCGGGACATTCTCCGCATCCTTCGAGATCATGCGGCGAATTACAAACAAATGCCTTTGCGATCTCTAAAGCAAACTGCCGCTTGCCGATCCCGTCCGCACCGGCAAAAAGCAGCGAATTCGGAACGCGTCCGAATCTAAGCAGCCGTTTTAGCGTTTCTTTGACGCGGTCATTGCCGTATAGATTGCTAAACATGAGCAGTAAAAGTGAATATCAAGATTGCAAAGCGAAGCGAATGTCGGTCAGCTTCTTGATCCGTGATCAAGTTTCTTTTACGACTGATCAAGATGACCGAAACCGAACCAGACGGATGGGAACAGGATTTTCTATTGAATTCCCAAATCTTTTGTGATCGTGCGCGCGTCCGCATTTAAAAATGCAGTGACAGTCTCGACGACTTTCGCCTGTATTATTTCCATCGAACCGTTCGCGTCGATAATCTTAAAGCGATTCGGCTCTTCCGCGGCGATTTCAAGGTAAGCGTTCCGAACATTCGAATAAAATTCGCTGGTCTCGGCATCCATTCGGTTCTTTTTTCTATTTTCAGCGTCACTCTGCGAAATCATCCTTTCGAGTGCTTTTTCCACTGAAATATCAAAAAAAAGTGTTAGATCCGTCTGCAATCCACCGGTTGCAAGTTGAATGATCTGCTTCACTGTTGCTTCCGAAAAGCCGCGACCCGCGCCCTGGTAAGCGAATGTCGCATCAGCGTAACGGTCGGAGATTACGATTCTTCCTTCGGCGAGCGAAGGTTTAATCAGCAATTCGACATGCTGCGCCCGGTCGGCGGCGAATAACAGCAGTTCGGCTATCGGGGCTACCGTCTCCTCCGTTTCCAAAAATGATTCGCGCAGACGGCGGCCAAGCGGCGTCCCGCCCGGCTCGCGTGTGGTAATGACATCTACGCCGCGGGCGCGCAGCTCACCGGACAGCATTCGCATCTGCGTCGATTTGCCGCTGCCGTCGATCCCTTCAAAAGTAATGAATTTTCCCTGCAAGATTCGTTACGCCGATGCCGACTCCGACTTTCTTTCCTGTGAGATTGTGGAAATTGAGTGTTTGAAGATAAGCACATCTTGGCCACCGACATCCAGCAGAACAGAGAATTTATCAAAACTCTTGATCCTGCCCGCGAGCGTCGAGCCCTGTAAAAGATGAATTACTACGGCCACTCTTTCTCTCCGCGCAGAATTTAGAAATGCATCCTGAATATTTTGGGCGGCTGGTTTTTCCATGACATTTTCCCTGAATCTGAACGTAACTTATAAGAATAATTGCAATTATACCAAAGTTGCCTTGGCACATAAAACTTTTTTTTCGAGAGTATTTGAATAATACACTCTTTTGGCTCATGCGTGGTAGTAAAATTATCGCTTGTCCTCGAAAAAGCCGGGCAAAAGCTGTTCGATTGCGATATCGGAGCCAAAACCGTTCAACCAGGTCGCGCCTTCTTCGCGCCGAAACCACGTAAGCTGACGCTTGGCGTAATTTCGCACATCCTGTTTCGTTTTCTCAATGGCACTCTCCAATGTGCGCTCGCCGCGTAAATATTCGCATACACGCCGATATCCGTGCGAGCCCAATGCGTTGCTAGTGTCTTTAACTCCCGATTCCAATAAATGTTTAACCTCTTCGACAAGCCCGTTTGCGAAATGATTTTCAGCACGCTCGTTAATTTTCGCGTATAGAATGTCGCGAGGCGGATTTAAAATAAACAGCCGAATGCGTTCAGCGAATTCAGGTATTTCGCTGCGTTTGGGCTGCTGTTCGGAGATGGTCTTGCCGGTCTGAAAGTATACTTCGAGCGCACGGTTCACGCGGATATAATCACTGGGAAAAAGCTTGCCGGCAGCCGGAGGATCGATCCTGCTCAGCAATCGGTGCATATGCTCAGCACCTTTCCTTTCCTTTATGTTTCGCAACTTTAGCCTCAGAAGCTCATCTGTTTTTGGCCCGTCGAATAAAGGCTGCCTCAGCGTTCTAAGATAAAACCCTGTACCGCCGACGAGCATCGGAATGTTTCCGCGGCTCTCGATCTCAGCGATCTTTGCCGCCGCGGCACCGGCCCAATCCGCCGCTGTGTAATCTAGGTTCGGCGATACATAATCGATTAAATGATGCGGCACTCCCCTCTTTTCTTCTTCTGAAGGTTTGGCGGTCGCGATTTGAATTCCCTGGTATATCTGGACCGAGTCGCAATTAATCACCTCGCCGCCAATGTGCAGGGCGAGGCGTACACCGAGCCCGGTTTTACCCGAGGCCGTCGGCCCGGCGATCGCAAAGATCGGTTTTAATTTAGAATCTGCCACGGATACTGACAGATTAACACGATGAAAGACGAGAAAACAGGCTAAACTCGGAAAGATTTAAGTTCGTTTCGGATATTTTGCTGCCATCAATTGATGACAAATCGTCGTACCAGCGTGACGATCATGATCAGCCCGAGAACAATAAGGCCGCCGATTATTTGATTCCGGGAAAACCTCATTATTCGTCAAACAGAAGCGAGGGATTTATTTTGAATTGAAGCATTTTCGCAGTTTCGCGGCCGCCGTCTCCGCCTTTTCGCTGCATAGTGATGCGGCCTATTTTGAGGTTGCCGTTTCGAGTAATTACGACCGGTCCGTCGCCAAAGAATTTTATCGCGTAGTCGATTTTGCGTAACACCCAGCGTGGCTTTTTCTCAGATTTGAGCGCGACCAACATCCAGCCAGCTCTGTATTGGCCGCTGCCTTGAAACAGATCGGAAACGATCGCGGTTTTGTTTGCCGTAAAGAAATCGACGATCTTCTTTTGCGTCCCCGCATCGAATTCATCAATAAACATTCTTTCCGCGTTACGCGACGTTTTATCCGGCTTCACCTCGCCGACAAAAAATTTCATCGCCTCGACGACATCCGGCGGCATTTTCCACATCTTCGCGTAAGTCGCCAGCCAGCGCTTGTCGATTTGATTAAACCCGTTCGGAGAGCTAACAAGCTTTATCGAAATACCTTCGGAAAATTCGCCGCTCCTCGTTTTGATCCTGACCAGCACATCCGCCTTTTCGCCATGCGGTTTCGAAGCGGCGACCGCCTCGATCTCCGGCGCCTTTCGCCCCATAAACGCCAGCCACGCCTTTGCCTCGCCATCCGTCCGCCAATTATTAAACTTCCCCGCGATCTCCGTCTCGTTCCGAAACCCATTCTTCGCCGTCTCGGACCCGCGTTCCACTGCCGCGTTACGCGGGCCTTGCGCGAAACAATAAAGTCCGCCGGCAAAGACAAGGGCCAGAAGCCAAACGATTTGAACGGCGCTCGGAGTTCGGTCGAAATGCAAATTCGTCATTCTAATCGAGCGGGCCTTTAACAAATGATTTGTTTTTAAGGACGTGCGTATAGATCTGAGTGGTCCTTACATCCTTATGCCCGAGCAATTCCTGAACGGTGCGAATATCGTAATGGTTTTCCAGAAGATGCGTCGCAAAACTATGCCGGAACGTGTGACAGTTGCCATGTTTGTTGATCCCGGCCTGCTTCATTGATTCTTTAACGGCTTTTTGAATTGTAGAATCGGAAGTGTAGTGTCGCCGCAAAATGCCGTCCTCACGTGTCGCAGAGATTTTCGCGGACGGAAATATATATTGCCATTTCCACTCTTTGCCTGCCTTCGGATATTTCCTGGAAAGTGCATAAGGCAGCCAAGTTTCCCCAAAACCGCGCCGCAAATCTTCAGTGTGAATAAATTTCACTTTCGCCAGATGCTGCTTTAGTAGTTTGTTCAGTGAATCAGGAAAGAGGGTTATACGGTCTTTTGCTCCCTTACCGTCACGCACGATGATTTGCGCAGTTTCAAATTCCAAATCCTTGACTCGCAGATGCAAAGCTTCGGTTAGGCGCATTCCCGATCCGTACAGCAAGCTGACAACCAAAAACGGAACGCCCGTCAGGCTGGATAAAATGGCTTTTGCCTCGGTCGGCGTGAAAACAGCGGGCAGATGCTTCGGACGCTTTGCTCGGTGAACGCCCTCGATCTGTGGGAGCACAATGCGTAGAACATCGCGATACAGAAACAGCAATGCAAAAAACGCCTGGTTTTGCGTCGACGCAGAAACCTTCCCGTTTACGGCAAGATGTGTCAGGAACTGCGAAATCTCCGCCGCTCCCATATCTTTCGGATGCCGTTTTTCATGAAACAAAATATACCGCTTAATAAAATTATGGTAAACGTCCTCAGTCTTATGGCTAAGATGCCGCATCCGAGCAACCGCCCTGACCTCATCCAGCAATTTTGGTTTCTGTTCCATATAACTGTTGCAGCCTCAATGAGAATCGTTTATATTCAATCCTGCTATAAGGTTATTATCCGTATTCGTTCCCGATAATACACGAATTTCGTGTATTATCAAGATTGAATCCAGATAATACACAGAAACCGTGTATTATCTGGAACGGTTCGTGATAATCAGTAGTTCGATGCTTTCGGATTATTTGCCACATTGAAGAATATGAGAGCGAAAATCTTCTTAATAACAACTATCTTGTCAATCACTTTTTTGAGTGTTGACGCTTATTCACAATCACAGTTGAATTTGAAGAACAGACCAATCAAAAATGCGCTTCTCGTTGAAATTCTTAATGACAGCGAGATGAAAGAATTAGCACCGCCCTTACCGAAACACCCAAACCTATTTCTGCGGCTTTATTCTATTGGCGAATTGGGCGATTGCACTCCTGAAGTTGAAACGGAAGTAACTTGCAGTTTCAGATACTATTTAGCCGTAAGTGACGGAGGTCTTGGCGTGCCAAGAACTGTTTATGACTTAGGAGAAGTCGGCGAAATTACAGATGTGCGATGGCTGGAAAGTGCCGATAGCAACATTGATAAGCTGAGGCTGGAAATAAGCAATTATCCTGCTCACGCATTTGAATATAATCCGAAACTAATAAGAAAAACCAGAATTATTGAACTTGATGTTAGCCTAAACTCGTTAAAAATTAAGGTAATCAAATGAAAAACAACACGACTGAGAATGAACACCGCATCGAACAAATCAGCTATGAAAGAAGCAGTCAAGCACAGAGATTGACCTGTCCGCCGCGGCAACG
>JBBJOS010000016.1:0-72132 GCA_037723965.1 Pyrinomonadaceae bacterium
GATCAACAAATGTGTCGTTAACTGGTCCAGGTGTCGGAGTGGGCGTCGGGGTTGGCGTAGGAGCTGGCCCAGCGCCGGCTGTTACGCTAATGTCGTCAATCCCGATCCATTCATCATTACCTGCCGCATTAGCCGTAATGATGCGAACCTGAATCTGCGCCTGATTGTCAGCCGCGGTCGGCAATGATGCGGATACGGGTGTAACCAATGTCGCAGTACTTGGACCGCTCGAAGCGTCAGGCACGAAACCGGCTGGGATATTTGTAAAATCACCAGTCGAACCGACACGGTATTGCAGGGCCACTGGTTGAATCGAATTATCTATTGAACCGTCAAGGTCGCGCAAATTATAGGAAATGTTGATTCCGCTTTGTCCCGTTGTGTTTAGATAAATTATTATATTAGGAGCATCCGCCGTTCCTGAACCATTCAGTGCAATAGATGGATTGGGAATTCCATCAAACTCCGCCACACCGCCTGATGATAAAGTATTTGGCAAGGCTTGATTCGCTATTACATCGAGATCAGCGGCAATCGTGCTTGTCGCCACAATTGTCTGCGGATCAGCACCCGTTATCGTGACCAGGTCCTGGCCAAGGAAACCTTCGATTCCCGGAACGCCAGACCAAACATCGTTCACGGTAATTAATTCGACATCCGTCCAGTTTTGTGAAAAGGGAATCGGCTGCGGCGCGTTTGTCGCCGAAACTCCGTGCCGTGATATGCCGGATAAAAATCCGATACTAATTGTAAAAAGTGCCGCTAGGCAAAAAAATCCTCGTAGCTTCAACATGTTCTCTCCTTCTTGAAACGCTATTTTCGTCCTTTCACCGGTACTCAGGAAACCGGCGGGGGCGATGGGATTAAAATAGCAAAATATAGAATGTGTCCTGACAGGAATAGTTAAGAACCGATATTAACACAAATACTATCAGCGTCCTTATCGGCGCGTGTTAAATAGCCGTTAAAATATGTATTTCCGAAAGAGTTTTCCTTGGGGGTTCGGTTTTTTGTTAAGATAAGGGAAACGGAAATCAGTGACGACGATTATGAAAATCAAGATTTTGTGTTTATCGATTCTGCTGTTAGTAAACTTTTGTGCGGAGGCAGCAGCGCAAAATACAACTCAGCCTAACAAGGCTGACGACGGAGAGGTAATTAAAGTCGATACCGAACTGGTAGAGGTACCGATTGTCGTTACCGACAAAACAGGAAAGCCGATATTGAATCTGAAACGAACGAATTTCATGGTTTTTGAGGACGGCAAACCGCAGGTTGTTGCCGACTTTGGCGCGACGAGTGCTCCTTTTGAAGTGGCTTTGCTGCTTGATACATCAGGATCGACGCGTTCCGACCTGCACCTGATAAAGCGTTCCGCGGAAGGTTTTATCAATTCGCTGAGGCCCGGCGACCGAGTTTCGATCATCGCCTACCGAACGGAAACGCGGGACAACCGGGCCACGGCGGCAAGTGAGGTGCTGAGCGGGCTGACAGATGACAGGGCGGCTCTAAAATCGGCGCTAGAGCGTGTCACCACGAGTAATGGAACGCCTTATTACGATGGCCTATTGAAGATCGTCGAAGATGTTTTCCGGGGTAACGCGAAAGATGAATTTCGCGGGCGGCGAGCTTTGGTAGCATTGACCGATGGCGTTGATTCGACTAGCTCTTCCGATTTCGACGAAGCAAAGGAACTGCTCGAAAGTTCGGGAATTACCTGCTATTTCATACAGATAAACACTCGCGATTTTTTTGAGGAGAATTTGCTGGGCGATTGCGAGAGCGCGATCCGATTTTCAGCGGCCCAGATTCGCCGTTATTACCGTAAGTTTTATCCAAATTCGTCGATCGAAAAAGCATCGAATTTCTGCCAATTGGGCGATTTTGAACGGCTGGCGATCAGCAAAAAGCTTTATGAACTGGCGCTTGCTGAAATGACTGGGCTTGCGAAGTCTTCGGGCGGAAAGGTTTTTCCCGCCGCCGATATCAGCGATTCGAGAAATGCTTTCAAAAGCGTCGCCGCGGAAATAGGAACTAAATACAGCCTGGGATATTATTCGACAAACGAAAAACGGGACGGCAAATATCGAAAAATAAAGGTGGAGCTAAAAGGTTTGCCGGCGGGAATGCAGGTGCGTGCGAGAGAAGGATACACGGCGCCCGGCAGTTAGCGGATTATTTCGATCGGGCAGAGATCGAGATTGCCCAAATGCGATCGGCGGTTACTGCTGTTGCATTATTCGATATCGCGAGAGCAAGACACGCCGGTCTCCGAGTGATAAACCCAGGTGCTTTGTTAACGGGCGCAATTTCCCCCACTCCAAAGCTTGTATGACATCGAAATCCACGACCCGCAACCCAACATTCATAAAATAATTGAGGGCATCATATAGATCAATTCTCCGTTCCGCGAGTTTTGCCATTATTTAGGCAACATTCACGGAACTTACGACTGTCTCCGGAAATTTCGATTCAACACTTTACTTTCCCCTCTCGGAGTTTATAACCACAAGGACCGCCGATGAATCCAATACGAACAGCATATTCATCCGCGGCTTCCTCTCTCCGCTCCCTTATCAACTCATCGACAAAGGAAACGCCTTCAGGCACATGTTCACGCACTAACGCCTGCAAACGCCTCAATGCTTCTTTGGGAGTAGTTATTTGAAGAGATTTATCGTGAACTCTCAGAGTCATAGTGTCCCCGATTTCGGCTCCGATTGCCGGACGGATACGCGCTGGAATTACAATTCTTCCCCCTTCACCTATTTTAACTTTAACACCTAAATCGTCTAGTGTTTTCATAGCTTGCTTTTTTGTCATATTAACAGAAAATGTCGTAAAATTGAAAAATGGCGCAACCAAAATTCAAACGCATTTGTTTAATTGTGCTCGACAGCGCGGGTATCGGCGAGATGCCCGATGCCGCCGATTGGGGCGACGCGGGCGCGGATACGCTCGGTAATATCCTGAAATCGCGAAAGGTCGATCTTCCGAATATGCAGAAGCTTGGCCTGGCGAATATCCGGCCTCTTGCCGATCTGCCGACAATTGAAAATCCGAGCGGAAACTACGGGAAATGCACGCTCAAATCGAACGGCAAGGACACTACAACAGGGCACTGGGAAATGGCCGGAATTATTCTGACCAAAGCATTTCCGACATTCCCTAATGGGTTTCCGGCGAGGATAATCGATGAATTCGCGGCCAAGGCCAAGATTCCGGGAGTTCTTGGAAATATTCCGGCATCGGGCACGGAGATAATTAAAATTCACGGCGAAGAACATCTGGAAAGCGGAAAGCCGATAGTCTATACTTCCGCCGATTCCGTGTTTCAAATTGCGGCGCACGAAGAGATCATTCCAATTGAAAGGCTTTACGAAATTTGCGAAATAGCCCGAAAGATTCTTGACGGGCCGGACAAGGTGGGCCGCGTGATTGCCAGGCCTTTTTTGGGAAACACGGCGGAAACCTTCAAACGTACCGAGAACCGTCACGATTATGCGGTTCCGCCGCCGACGGATAATCTTTTGCCGCTGCTCAAAGATAAAGGCCTGGATGTCGTATGCATAGGCAAGATCGCTTCCATTTACGACGGTCTGGGTGTTACCGAGGATTTGACCGCAAAGAACAACGAACAAACGATCGGGCAGACAATAAATGCTCTTAACGCCGATTCGAAAGGATTAATTTTCAGCAACCTGGTCGATTTCGACATGCTTTACGGGCATCGGCGGGATACGGAAGGTTACGCAAAAGCTCTCGAATATTTCGATCATCGTTTAGCGGAGATTCTCGACGCATTGAATGATGACGACCTTCTGATCATGACTGCCGATCACGGCAACGACCCGACGAAAGACGGCTCCGACCATACTCGCGAATATGTTCCGCTTATAGTTTACGGAAAGAATGCGAGGGCGGGCGTGAATCTCGGAACGCGTGGCTCGCTAGCCGATATCGGCCAGACAATTGCCGAAAATTTTGGCGTGGAGCTTAAAGGCGGGGAAACTTTTTTGAGTCTGATCTGATCGAAAAGGTACAGTACAAGACAAAGCTAATTTAATGAAATGATATGATTGTTTATATAAAGTTTTCGTTCTTTCAAAGGTTTTTTGCCACATTTTCAGCCGGCTTTGCATCAAAGTAACGCCGGTTTTTCTTTTTTAAGTTTAAATCTGATAGCAACTAATATGAAATTCCCTTTCCCACTTCAAGAAAGTGCCCGCCTGGCAGCGTTGTACGATCACCAAATACTGGACACGCTGGGCGAAAGCGAATACGACGATATTACGCTGCTCGCCGCGCAGATCTGCAAGACTCCGATTGCTCTGATCTCGCTGGTCGACGACTCACGCCTTTGGTTCAAATCTAGCGTCGGTATCGATATTCAGGAAATGCCGCGTGAAGATGCGTTTTGCTCGTTTGCTATTACAATGCCCCACGAAACAATGGTCGTTGCGGATACACTCGAAGATGATCGATTTTCCACGCATCCGGCGGTAACCGGTGATCCAAATATCCGGTTTTACGCCGGAGCACCGCTGCTTACGAACGATAATCTCGCACTTGGAACTCTTTGCGTGATGGACAGCAAACCGCGTGAATTGACTCGACAGCAAGTGGAGGCATTGCAGGCTTTGGCCCGCCAGCTTAGCCTGCGGCTGGAACTTCGGCGGACTACGCGGCAATTACGAATTGCCAATGAAGAATTAAAGAACCTGACTTTGACAGACGACCTGACCGGGCTTTATAATCGCCGCGGTTTTTTCGTGCATGCCGAACGGCAGTTGCGGGTTTTCCGCTCCCGGCCTTCAGAAAACAGCCTTTGGCTAATGCTCGGCGACCTTGACGGCCTGAAAGCGATCAACGACGGATACGGCCATCCGGAAGGCTCGGCCGCGATCCGGAAAACCGCCGAAATCCTACGGCAAACTTTTCGCGACGCGGACATTATCGCCCGTCCCGGTGGAGACGAATTTACCGTACTGATACCGAATTCGGCTGATGAAGTAGCGAAAAGCATTCCCGTGAGGCTTCAGGCAAATTTCGACGCATATAATTCGAACAGCGGAAAGCCTTATAAAATCGCATTAAGCGTAGGCCTTGTAAAAGTAGGCTATGACGAAGAACTGACCATCAACCAACTGCTGAAAGCCGCGGATGAAGCGATGTACAACGACAAACGTCGCCGGAAAATGGTGAAACAGGACGAATCATTCGCGGCCCGCTAGTGTTGTGGGGATAAGGATTTTCGTTTCAAGACGTCCGGTAATCGCCTCGAATTTTCTTCTTGTGCCTCTTAATCCGTCTTGTTTATTTTGCACGGTGATAAAAGCTTTTAACCACGGAACGAGGAACGAAATCCGGACAAGACGAAAAGAACAATTTACTTCCGGATCTTCTTATATCAGCGTTATTCGCATTCCTATACAACGCTGCAAAAGGACGGCAAAATATCGCATTATCGTTCCCAAATCAAAAAATATTTACGCGGTTTTGGCCGGTGCGGCGTTGGCAGGGAAAATTCTCGCGTCGCGGCGTCGGCTGGTGCTTTTGCGTCGTGGGAGCAGCCGCGCTTCCGGAGTTTGCGAACAGAATCGCAAAGAATATCCGTAACCGCTAACATCATCATAATAGGATTCAGGCCGGAAGTAGGAACGATCACAAATCATTCAATTCCGTGCTATCATATCGAACGATTCCCTCTTCAAAACTCAAAAACATTGTTCCGGTATAATATGAAGCATTTGAGATTGTCTTTATCGTTTATTTTTGTATTCGCGGTTATTAGTTCGAACATTGTCTTTGCGCAAAAAATAACGGACGAACTCCGTTCGAATAATGAAGCTCCAAGCCGGATACGCGGGTTAATTGAGAAATTCGATGAAGACTACGGCAGCCTGAACCGGTTTTATACCGCTCAAACCTCGGCAAGCCGGTCGGTGCGCCTGAAACAGCTTTATTCTGATGAATTGGCATTGCTGAACCGGCTGAATTTCGATTTGCTTAATCATGACGAGCAGGTCGATTACATTCTTTTCAAAAATTATCTTGATCATGAAATCAAAGAGCTAAGCAGATTCGATCTGCAAGTCGCGGAAATGTCGCCGCTAATTCCATTCGGGAAAACGATCAGCGATCTCGAAGATTCGCGCCGGAAATTAGAGACCATAGATCCCGCCAAGACCGCCGCACTTCTCAACGATCTGAATAAACGAATCAATGCAACGCAAAAATCTTTTGAAGACGGCGCGGCAAAGCCTAAACGCACCGTCGCCAATCGTTCCGTGCGGATGATCGCATTGCTCCGCACGACATTGAAAAATTGGTATAACTTCCACAATGCCTACGATCCGGTTTTTACCTGGTGGAACGCCGAACCTTATAAAGCCGTGGACGAATCGCTGGCGAAGTATTCGACTTTCGTTGCTGAAAAGCTTGTCGGGATAAAAGCCGACGACAAGGTGACGATCATCGGCGATCCGATCGGCAGGGAAGCTCTGATTCAGGAACTCGAATATGAAATGATTCCCTACACGCCGGAGGAATTGGTCGAGATAGCGAACAAAGAATTTTCTTGGTGCGAACGCGAAATGAAAAAGGCTTCGCGTGAAATGGGTTTTGGCGACGATTGGCAAAAGGCTCTCGAATCCGTCAAGCAGAAGTACGTCGAGCCGGGAAAACAGCCGGCAATGATCCGCGATTCTGCGTGGGAAGCGATTGAATATGTCGAGAAGAACGAGCTTGTTACCGTGCCGAAACTTGCTCGCGAATCATGGCGGATGGAGATGATGTCACCTGAACGCCAGTTAGTAGCTCCTTTTTTTCTCGGCGGCGAAACGATTTTGGTCGCTTATCCGACCAGCACGATGACGCACGAGCAAAAGATGATGAGTATGCGCGGCAATAATCCGCATTTTGCCCGGGCGGTCACGCATCACGAATTGATCCCGGGACATCATTTGCAGCAGTATATGACGCGGCGTCACCGGCAGTATCGCCAGATCTTTCGCACGCCGTTTTGGGGCGAAGGCTGGGCTCTTTACTGGGAGTTTTTGCTGTGGGACAGAGGATTTACGAAGACGCCGGAAGACAAGATCGGGGCTTTATTCTGGCGGTCGCATCGTGCAGCACGCATAATCTTCTCGCTTAATTTTCATCTCGAAAAAATGACGCCGCTTGAAGCAGTGGATATGCTGGTCGATAAGGTAGGGCACGAGCGGGAAAATGCGTTGGCCGAAGTTCGCCGTTCGTTTTCAGGCGATTACGGGCCGCTTTACCAGATTGCATATATGATCGGCGGCCTGCAATTTTACAGCCTGCACGGCGAAATTGTCGGCGGCAAAAAAATGTCTAATAGAGATTTTCACGACGCGATCTTAAAGGAAGGGCCGATTCCCGTTGAAATAGTCAGGGCAATTCTTTCGAAGCAGAAGTTGGCGAAGAATTTGAAACCTTCGTGGCGATTCTATTAATTGTCAGTAATGAGCTGAACGATTACGATACGTTTTTGTTGGCCCTTAATCAAGATGATGTGGAGATCGCTGGGCGCATAAGTGCTTTAAATATAAGGAAATCGGATATTCAGATATCTGATGCCCCGCTGGCATAAGTTTTGCAAATCAGCAGGTTATTACGGAGACAATGAATAATGGCAAACATAAATTCAACTAACAACGATGCAAATGCAGGCGAAGACCCGCCCAGAATTACTGGACTTACCTGGATTATGGCAGCGGTGTTCGCGGTCATTATTATCGTCGGAGCTTTAGTGTTGACCGGAGTCTTGAATTCTTCCTCAAACGATGGCACGGGTTCGCCAACCGGAACATCAACAGGAAGGCCGGCGGCACCCTAGGTTGCCGATTCCATTATCAAAGCTCAGGAGGGCGAAATTAAACAGATGCGAGAAAGGCAGGCGGCGTGGAGCAAATAAGTGCAGGTAACTGATAACGGTAGTCAGTTCAGATTTCCGCTTATCATAATTGCGAAAACTGTGGTACAATGCCTAAATGACATACAGCCCATTAGCGATGAAACGCAGACACGTCCTCGGTGATATTTACGCTCAGTGCGATTCCGTTGAAAGCATTCCGGTTTACATGGAATCGAAGACGGAGGACCCGGTCGGATTTGTCGATGAAAGCATGGGCATTTATGCCGACACTTTCTTGTTTCACCTGCCTGAAGACGTCTGTAAAAAATTGTCGTCCGGCCACTACATTTATTCGTTCGATTACACAGTCTCCGATATTAAAGACGCCAAAACCAAAAGGCGCCGTTATACGCTGAATTACATTCTCCTCACCGGCCGCAAAGCACCGACACCGGTTGTGCGTGCATCGAAGAAAAATGCGTTGGCGGCAGCCGAAGCCGAGACTCAATTGGAAACTGTCCCTGCCTGATAAATTTAGACTCTATTCCGACGTGCTTCTGCAAACGATTTAATCGCCAAAATTACGAACACCAAACAGATCAGCGCTGTTGCGATCTGTGAGATTTCAGCCGCAGTGAAGGTTACGCCGCCAAGCCTTGGCACAAGCCTCGCGGCGGTGGCGATAAATCCGAGAAGCGCGACAAGAATCGCCGTATGCATCAGATGCTTCCGCAGATTTTCCTTCTGTTGAGAGACGAAGCCCAGTATTATCAGCACAATTCCGAAAGCCGCTGGAATCAAAGCGGTCTTGCTCGCATATTCGGAATACATCGCTCCGTAAGCGTAGCCGATGATCCCGATAAGCACTAAAAGCGTTCCAAAAATAATAGATGTCGCAGGCATAATTTTCTTATGTTCTGAGTTCAAGCTTCAGCTTGTCTTCGGCCCCAAGCTTAAGACAAGCTGAAGCTTGAACTCAGAATCATTACCTCTTCGATACCGGCAAAATGATCGCGGAAGCGTTCCTGCCGCCGTAATAGATCCGCTGCGTCGCTTTCTCGAAATCGTTTTTCGTGCCGAGCTTATAATTCACCATGTATTTCTGCGGATTTCTCGCGACGAGGGGGAACCAGGTGCTTTGGATCTGCACCATGATGCGATGGCCTTTTTTGAAGGTGTGGGCGACGCCGGGCATTGTGAACGCCAGTTTAGTCACCGCATTCGGGACCAGCGGCTGCGGCTTTTCGAAGCCGTTGCGGAACCGTGCCGGCATCGGTTCGCCGCGCAGCAGCATTTGATAACCGTTCGGTTGAAATACTGACCAAGCCGAATTCGCCGGAGGTTTCATGCCTTCGGGAAATTTGTAGCTGTCCGGAAAAACGTCGATCAGCTTTACCACGAAATCCGAATCGGTGCCGCTCGATGAAACGAAAAGCGAAGGCTTGATGTCGCCGGCGACGGTTATGTCTTCGGTCAGCGGCTCGGTCTGGTACACCATCACATCCGGCCGCGTCGAAGCGAAACGCTGGTCTTCGGTCATAAAATCACGCGGGTAATTGGACGTGATCTTCTGCGTGTACGGGACCGGATTCGCCGGATCGGAAACGTATTGATCGTAGCCGCCGCGGGCTTTCAACGCGTCGGGCGAGAACGACAATCCGCCGTCCGCCGTTAAATATAGAGCCGTATCGACGCCGTTCACCGGTTCATAATTTTCGTACGCACGCCATACGTGCGAACCAGTGTCGAAAAGATTTACTTCCTTGATCGCCGAAATATCGCCCTTGTCCTTCAGGAAGTGATTGAAGAACGGAACTTCGACCTTGCGGCGGTAATATTCTCCGGTTTTCTGAGTAAAGTAAGCGGTGCCGAGCCAATCGCCGTCGGCCCGCGACCAGCCGCCGTGATCCCAAGGGCCGACGACCAGAACATTAAATATGCCCGGATTCTGCCGCTCGATATGCTCGTAGGTTTTGAGCGCGCCGTAAAGATCTTCGTTGTCGTACCAGCCGCCGACCGTCATCGTCGCGCATTTAATATTTTTGAGCTTCGGCAGGATGTTGCGTGCCTTCCAGAACCCGTCGTAATTCGGATGGGCCATCATCTCATCCCAAAATTTGATGCGGGTGCCGAGTGCCGTTTGGTAATAATCGGCAATTTCCTTTAGCCCGCCGAGCTGGAGGAAAAAGTCGTAGCCGTCAGGCGTCTGGCGTCCCTTCCACGGCTTTAGATACGCATCCGTCGATGTCGGAACCGGGCGTTCCTGTCCGAAGCCGCGAAAGAACGAGAAATTTTGGGCAAGAAACAAAGCTCCGTTGTGGTGCATGTCGTCGCCCTGAAACCAATCCGAAACCGGTGCCTGCGGCGAACACGCCTTCAACGCCGGATGAGAATCTATCGACCCGGCCGATGCGTAAAATCCGGGATAGGAAATGCCGTAAATGCCGACCCTGCCATTGTTGTTCGGGATGTTTTTGAGCATCCATTCGATAGTGTCGTAGGTGTCTGTCGATTCATCGATCTGCTGCGGCGTGTTGTTGGCGATGTCGGGCCGCACGTCCTCGAACCTGCCCTCCGACATCCAACGTCCGCGCACGTCCTGATAAACAAAAATGTAGCCTTCTCGGGCAAACAGCTCGTTCGGCCCCAGCCTTTCCTTAAATTGATCCTTGCCGTCCTTCTTCCCGTACGGCGCGACCGTGTAGGGCGTGCGGTTAAGCATTATCGGATACTTCTCCGACTTCTTTTCCGGCGTATATATCGACGTAAACAGCCGCGTCCCGTCGCGCATCGGCACCATCACCTCGCGCTTGTCGTAATTATCGCGGATGTACTCGGCAAGCTCCTTCTGCTCCGGCGTCTGAGCAAAAGCGGCAACCGCCGCAAACAGAAAGAGGGCGAAAAAAGTAAATTTCGTACGCATGTTCACTCCAATAAAAAAAAGCTGGTTTTATCAGCCCTATTTTCGCTTAAATCATAAGAAAAGAAAAGTGGAGCAGCGGCAAGAGAAGGCTTTGACCTCTCCCCGTTGTCAGGATCGAGGTGAAACTGGATTTTCAATCGGCTGAATAATGATGCCTCCGAAGCGGGCCTCATCTGCCCAACATTTTACCCCGTCGATAAAGCAAATGTGGCTGTCTCGCACTTCATCTGTATCCGCGTACTTCGCGATAAACCCACCGGAGAATCCCTCGTTGGAGAACCTCAACAAGCGGCCAGTTTCGTCAGTTGATCTTCCATCACAATCTGCACAGACGTAACGTCGATATCTAGAGCTAGGTACCACCTCTCCTACACAGATCGGGCAATACTGACGTTCTTTTCCAGTCATTTCATGCTTCCCCGGACATGGACATGTGCTGTCTCTCTTAGGGCAGGATACTTTCCGCGCATTTCTTAAATTATGGCGGCGATGATTTGTTTTGTGTGGCTCTGCTTCCGTCGATTTTGCGACCGATTCGGCTTGGGCCATTGCCTGTTTGGTTGCGAGAGCGAGAGCCTCGCCCTGTGCGGGGCTGGCTTCGCCGACGATGAAGCGGATGCCCTCGACGCTGTTGGCTCCGGCTTTAGGGGCTGCGTCTATTATTGCCGACGCGGTCCGGTTTGTCGATTAAAACGGTGACGGTGTTTTTTACGTCATACCCGACGCTCTGCGCGCCGACTTACGGAATATACACGTTTGACCCTTACGTCCAATAAACTTTATGTTTCTTAAGCAATTAAAACAGACTCTCAGAGCTTTTTGTTGACCTTCGCCAAAATGAAATCCTCGTGCTCAACTCTCGCGTTGCTTCTGTCGAAGCCCATCGTGACACCACGTCCGTATTTGCGTGATTCTTTATCGGGCACATTTTTGTACTTGAAAACGACAGTCCAACCATCAGGAAAATCTTCGCCGCCGCGTGAAATACCAAAGGCTTTGTGTTCCAAAGTATTGTACCGCTGCTTTAGTATCTCATCTACGTTTGATTCTCGCTCAAGAGACTCGCCGGCGAGTCTTTCTTTGTCGGGCGGCAAGTCTGTGTATCCGTTTTGCTCAATAAACTTCTCGGCAAACTCAATCGCTTTCGCTTCGGTGTAGTCCGTTGCTTCGGCGTGCGGTGCGGGCTTCGACGGAACTATGCGAATCTCAACGAAAAGCTCTTTGCCGAAATACCAATTGTTTCGAAATTCAAAAATATTTCCTTGCGTGTAGCTGATTTCAAGAAATTCTTTGTTTCTCCAAAAAAACTCTAGGTCGGTTATTCTAGTTGCATAAAAGACTATCTGATTAGGATAAATTGATTGCAATTCAAGTTCTTCACCAACTGGGACGAGATAGATTGCATAGCCCTTCGGAATGTTTGAATTTGAAGAATCTACCTCGATTTCAGCTAGGATTGCATCAACTCGTCCATCCGGAGAAGTAACTCGCTTCAACTCCTTGTGCGGCTTATCAGCATGTTCGTTCAACCTAATGCGGTTGATGAACTTGTCACGTTTCAGCTCACGGTCGTGGATGTGATTGCCGATGAGATAAGAAACAACCGCAACAAAAATCAGAAGCGGAATGATTTGAATTAGTTTCATCTTCTCTCCAACCTGAATAGGTAATCGAACTCATAATCTTCGCGATTCAGTCGATCTCGGTGCATTTCGTGATCGTCGCATTTCTTCGATCATGGTGGCGATGGTTTGTTTTAAGTGCGCGGAGACAATTCTAAGCTAGTGCCAACAAAGCATTTTCGGCCGCCTTAGGCAATTCGACGGGGACGAAACAGGTAGCGGAGAAAAGATAATCTTCGCCTGATTCGTCAACTACGCGAATTAAGTTTCGGGTTGCGGCTTTATCGTCCGGGAGTACGCGGTAAACTTTCCATAATTGCAGCGAAGATGGATAGTCTTCATTTTTTACGCAAATTGCAAATTTAGTTTTAGCTTCCATTTCTTTAATCGAAAATCTCTTTGATCTTCATTTCCTTTTTGCCGATGCCGTGGGCTTCATACCAATGGAGTTCGGCGTCGCATTCTTCGCCGCTGTCCGAAAAACGAATTCGGGAGAATGCTTTTAACTTGCGCCAGCGTCCGGTTCCGTGAGTCTTTCGCAGCCATTCGAGATCACGGATCTTACGACCTACAGCGATGATCTCTACATTCTCAAGTTCACTGATGATTTCAAATAGGCTCACGTTTTAATAATTATACATTCAAATAGCATCGGTGCCACGCATTTCTTCAATCATCGAGGCGATGGTTTGTTTTAGGTGGGCGGTGACGGCTTCGTACGCCTCTTCGGAAGAGAGTCTGGAGTCTGGAGTCTGGAGTCTTGAGTCTGCGTTTTGTTCCGGCTTACTGCTAACTGCTAACTGCTCACTGCTCACCACTTCGCTCGCGTAGAAGGCTTTGCCGAATTTTATTTTTACTTTTGCGGGGCGGATGCGCCAGGAGTTTCGGGCCCATACTTTGTCGAGGCCGTCGATGGCGACGGGCAGGATCGGGAGATTTAGTTCGGTCGCTAATATTGCAGCGCCTTTTTTGAAGTCGTGTAGCTCGCCGTCGTAGGCGCGTTCGCCTTCGGGGTAGATGTTGAGGACCTTGCCGTGTCTCAGGCCGATGGCTCCGGCCTTCATTGCCTTCATTAGCTGCGTGTCGGGGTCGATCGGGACGACGCGGAGCATGCCGGCGACCCATTGCATGAAACCGCTTTGAAAGAACTGGCTGGCACCGACGTGGAACGTGCTTTTGTAGATGTCGTACGGGTAGTTCGACGTGAGCACGAACGGGTCGAGGAAGCTCTGGTGATTCGGCGTGATTAGGAACGGGCGTTTCATCTTGCGCAGCTCTTCGAGGCCGGTGACTTCGAGGCGGAAGAAGACGCGGCTGAACAGGTAAAAGATCTTGTAAACGGAGAAGGCGAACGGCAGAAAGACCGGGCCGTCTTTGAGAATTCCCTGAACTTCGGGGAAATCGGGCTCGGATTCGCGGACGATCTTGCCCCAATTAAGGTCTTTGCCGATATCGGTGGAGGTTTCCGCCTCGCCGACGTTATCCTGCACGAGTTTTATGAGATCGCTGACGAGCAGTGCCTGCGCTGCTTCGTCGCCGTCGAATTCGGTGTTGAAAGCCTGTTCGAGCGACGCGAAAACTTCGGCACGGCTGAGCGAATCCAAACCGAGATCGAGTTCGAGGCTCATCGACGGATGAATGGCTTCGGTTTCTTTTACATTCTTTTGAATCGCCGAGACTACGGCCTTTCCGGCGTTGGTTTCCAGCAAAGCTTTGTCTTCACCGCTCAATTCGAGGACCTTTTTCGGCTGTGCTTCGTCCGTTAGGCTGTTATTGTCGATCTGTTTCAGCAGTTCGAATCGTTTGATCTTTCGCGTCGCTGTCCGCGGCAGCGGCTCGCTGTGGATGATGTAATTGCGGACACGCTGGTATTCGGGCAGCGAGCGCCCGAGATTGTCCAGGTCGTAGCGGATCGCTTCGCGTGAATTGGCGATGTTGTTGGCTTTGAGATAAGCAAAATCGGGGACGACGACGGCGACGAGCTTTTCGGCACCGGCGTGATCGCCCGCTTCGTCTTTGATGCCGAGGATGGCGAGCTCTTCGACGAGCGGCGATTTGAGATATGCGACCTCGAGGTCTTCGGGGTGTATGTTCTTGCCGTTTGGCAGGACGATCACGTCCTTTGAACGGCCGACGATAAACAAATGGCCGTTTTCGTCGAGCTTTCCGAGATCGCCGGATTTGAACCAGCCGTCTTCGGTGAAGGCTTCCTTCGTGGCTTCGGGGTTTTTGTAATAGCCGGAGAAGACCATCTTGCCTTTGATGAGGACCTCGCCGGCACCTTCGGCATTAAGCTCGCCGAGCTTTATCTCCGCGTAATTTACCGCAACGCCGACCGACCCGACGACGTTATCCTCAAACCGCGTCGATGTCACCGCGCCGCTCGTTTCGGTGAGACCGTAGCCTTGAACCAGCGTGAAGCCGAGCGAATGATAATCGCGGGCGATCTTTTCGTCAAAGCGGGAACCGGCGGAGATCGTGATGCTGAGCTTGCCGCCGAAACCATCGTGGACCTTTTTGAACAGCTTGTTGCCAAGGTTGATCTTGAACGTATCGCGGAGGAAACCGTTCGTTTTCAGCATTCCGGCGAAAAGCCATTGCACCGGTTTCGGCTGGGCGGCGACGCCGTCGAATATTTTCTTATGAAATAAATACCAGAGACGCGGTACGCCGGTCAGCAAAGTAATTTCTTTAGTTTCGAATGCCTTGGTCAATTCGGCGGGCGCGAGTTCCTTGACGTAGCAAACCTTTGCACCGACGCTGGCGATCACCCAGAGATTTATCACCTGGGCGAAAACGTGGAACAACGGCAGCACGCTTAACACAACTTCGTGCTCCGAAATGTTCATCACTTCCTGGCAGCCGGTGGTTTCGTAAAAGATGTTGCCGTGCGTGAGCGGAACGCCTTTTGGTGTGCCGGTCGTGCCGGATGTGTAGATGAGGACGGCAAGGTCTTCGGGCTGTGCGGGCGTGGGTTTTTGATCGAAATCGTCTGGGCGAGGTGTGGCGGCCCAGTCGTCGAATGATCCGGAATCCTGAAGCACGACGGTAGGCATTTCGCGTCCGAGTTTGCCGAAAGTTTCAATGAAATCTTCGCCGATGAACGCCATTTTGGCTTCGGAATTGTCTAGGAAGTTTTTTATCGTGTCGATCTCGCCGTGCGGGTCGATGGGAACGCAGACGGCGCCGCGAAAAAGGATGCCGAGATACGCTATCGCCCAGCGGGGATGGTTTTCACCGATCAATGCGACGCGGTCGCCGAATTCGATGCCTTCTTTTTCGAGGCGGTAAGCGATGGAGCGGATCGCGCTTAGCATCTCGCCGAATGTGAACTCGGTGCCTTCGACACCTATGATCTGCATCGCCATTTTGTCGGTGTGCGATTCGGCGGCGTCGGTTATTAGCTGGCAGAATGAATTTGTCATGTGAATAGTTGTCAGTTATGCGAGATCTGGAGTCGCATTACTCCGAAACGGCAAACTACTAATGACAACTGATTCTATTGTTTATTCTTTGGCTAAGAATTGCAACGCGAGAGTGGGAACCGGGATTCACATCCGAGAAATGCGGACAGTGTATATTGATCGTCCTAGAGTTTTATCTTCCACGAAGTGCCTATCACGTTGAGATCGCCCGGATGCGAAAATCCATCGTTTTGCCGCAGGTAATAAAGATCGAGTGAAGTTGATTTGGACAGTGTTTTTACAATGCCCAACGAAAACCGATTGCGGGAGAATTTCGATGTCGCCGAATCGTAAAACGGTTCCTCGGTAATGTAAAACTTTGCATCCGGGATAAATGTTTTGGGAATTTCCTTCTCGAAAGTCAGGGAAGGCCGATAACGCCAAGTGTTTCGCGGAGAACGCAGGCGATATTCGAATTGGCTCCGGTGCGACAGGCCGAAACCCCTGACTGGAAATTTATAGACGCCGCGCAGGTGCAGGCGATGCTCGATCCTGAACCGCCCCGCGGAATTACGGCCCTGAATGTATTGATAAAAAGGCGAGACGGAGATCGCTTTATTCGGTTTCCAGACATAGCCGATCATATATCTTGCGTTGTTAAGCCTTGTGATATTCTTATCGAAACGTGCTGTAACACCTGTGATAAAATCGAATCTTTTAGAAAGCGGAACCGTTAATTGAACCTCGTTCCACGACTGAATATCCTCGTCGTCCGGCGTTGCGGGCGTTTGAGAGAGACTGAAAACGTTTAAGGTAATTATGACCGGAATTATCAGCCAAATCCGTGTTAGTAATTTCATTGTCCGTAGCGAGTTGTTGATTTCGGACAATGTTACGAAAATGTTACAAGAAAGGCAAACGTGTGATTTTTATTGGCTGCGCGGCACTCTTACGCGCAGTGCAGCCGGCACGATCTCGTAAACCGCCGGAAGCTTTCCTGGGAGTTCGCCGTCTATCTCAATGAACACGTTATCATTATCATTCACCGGGCGAGCCTCGATCCGTTTGCCGAGTGTGCTTTTGACTTCGGCAAGATCGAGATGCGAGCCGTTATAAAGCGTGTAGGCTTTGAGGAGAATCTTTGCGGTCTTGATATCGCCGATATTCACGACGTCGAGAAACCCATCATTTATTTTTGCGTCGGGGGCGATCTTCATCCCGCCGCCAAAATAACGGGCGTTGGCGATGCAGAAGTTTATTGTGTTCAAAGATCTTTCTTCTTTTCCATCGATGCTAATGCGAACAGTAACGGCGCCGAGACCGATGACTTCCTGTAAGGTCGAAAGAGCAAAACTTGCCTTGCCACGTACCGAACTGCCTGGCAGCCAATCCAGAGCGGAACTCGATTTGACGCGTTCGATGATCGAAGCGGCCAGGCCGAACGACGTTACATTTAAAAAATAGCGGCTGATTGTTTCGTTATCATGATTTTGAAACGCCACTCTTCCGACATCGATGAGTTCCGTTTCGCCTTGCCGCAGGGCCTTCGCGGCCTCTCTCGGCGACTGCGGCATTCCCAATGTCCGGCGAAAATCACCGCCTGTGCCCGACGGCATTATCCCGAGCTCAACATCCTCTCCGCTGTCCAAAATCCCGTTAGCGACTTCATTGATCGTCCCGTCGCCGCCGCATGCGATGATAAATTTCCGGCCCGATTCGCAGGCTTCGCGGGCAAGCCGTGTCCCGTCGCCCGGGGATTTAGTAAACGACACGGTAAACGCCCCGAAATGCGTGCGGATATCGCTCGCAAGCTGCGACCAGTTTTCACGGGTCGAGCCCGATGCGGATTTAGGATTAACGATTATCAGAGGCAGCATCTTTCTTATCGGAACTAATGAACAAAGCCGCTCCGCATCGTTACTCCTTGCGGGTAAGTGAATAGGGCGTGTAAGTCCCGGGAATTTCCGGCGAATGTCTGGTCGATGAAGATGTTCGGCGATACCGCTGCCGTGTAAGCAAGTCCCTTTGGTGCATTTGCCATGAATGTTTCGATGTCTTCCAATTTGCGGGGAAGTGCTTTGGTCATCCATTCGACCCCGGTACCGGTTACGAGCAGATCGTCTTCGATGCGGACGCCGATGCCTTTGTATTTTTCATAAACCGGCCGTATTTTCGCAAGAAAAGCTTTGGTTTCAGGTGTGTCAGGCAAATAATTCAAAGCGTCTTCGCGAAAATATAATCCGGGTTCGTTCGTGAAAACCATTCCCGGTTTGAGCGGAGCCGTATAATCGCCGACATCGTGAACATTCATTCCAAGCCAATGTCCGAGGCCGTGAATGGCAAAAAGCCGGAATTGCCGTCCATCCGCTTTGTCGATCAAGCCGAGGCGGAGCAGGCCTGCCTCCAGTACTTTATTTGCGGTCGCCTGCAATGCGCTGAACGCAACTCCCGGTTTCGCCGCTTTTCCAACGGCTTCCTGAGCGTCGTAAACGATCTGATAAATCTCGGCCTGTTCCTTTGTGAACTTGCCGTTTACCGGATATGTCCGCGTGACATCGGCGGTGTAATGATCGTATTCCGCACCGACATCCATTAGCAGGAGATTGCCTTTCCTGACCTCACTTTGAGATTCCACGTAATGAAGCGTCGTGGCATTGACGCCGCAGCCGACAATCGACGGATAACCCCAGAAATCCGCGTTACGGCGGCGGAAAGTATATTCTACCTCGGCATGAACCTGATATTCCCATGCGGCGCGGCCGACCATTGCCATCGAACGCATTTGGGCCTCGGTCGTGATGTCTATCGCATATTGAAGCAGTCTTAATTCATACGGCGATTTGATGTGCCGGAGCTCGGCGAAGATCGGCTGTGCATTATAGATCTTATAGCCGGCGAGTTCTTTTTTGAATTCGCTCTCCACACGAAACTCACGTTTTCCATTAACATCCTTCTCGTCCGAGGGAAGCAGCAAATAAAGTGTTGCCGCGCCAAGCGTGAGCGAAGTCGTCCCATCCGTCGAAGAAAACGCCTTCTTATCTTTCAATGATTGGAAAAACGCATCGCGTTCCGATGCATCGATCAGTGTTTTTAAGCCGGAGATTCGTGAGGCTTCCTCGCGCGAATACATATTGCCTTCCCAAGCTTCGCGTACAGGAATGCGTTTCGGAAGGAATAGCGTCTCGCTGACGTTCGATCCATTCTTTGCGATAATCAATGTCGCGCCGTTTTGCTTCAGGCCGGTCAGGTAGAAAAGATTATTCTCTTGCCGATAAACGTAATCGACGTCATTTGTATAAAGTTTCGGCTCGGCGCTGAACAGTATCAAAACGCTCCCATCCGCCATTTTCGAGGCAACGGCGGTACGGCGGCTGGCAAGTTCGGCTTGACGTTCCGCATCAGTAAATTTCGGTGCGGGCGGTGCGATCTTGATAGCTCCCGGCGTTTCCGCAAGAACTGCAGCCGCAAGTCCAGACAGGACAAACGCGATCAGCAGTATCCAGGTGATTACTCGTTTCATTGTGTTACCTCAATTAAAATGTCTTTCGATGTAGTATTGCCGAAAAAATCCGCCGCGAAAACCCGCAGTATATATGAGCCGATGCCCAAAGCCCAAGAATCGATAAAACCTTCGCTGAATTCATCGCCGCTGACTTTATTAGTAACGATATAATTAAAAACCGTTTCGCCGGTCGCACCGGATTTGCTGCCTTTTGCGTAAGCGAATTTAACGGCGTCGGGATCGGGATTGCGATCAAAACTTATGTTCCAATTTGCTTCCGAGACCGGCGATTTGTCCGTTCGCAAGATTTGATAGCCCAGACGATAAACTCCGAGACGTCTCCGTTCGGCATTGCCGTCCATCCGGTCGTATGCCCGAACCGTAACACGTATATTTCCCGCAAGTTTAATACGCTTATCCGCCGTTTCGGTTTCAATCTCACGCCAACTCCCGTCGAAAAGCGTTACTTTTTCTATTACGGGCAAAATGCCGTCCGAAATTCCGGGAAAATCGAGAGCACCTATCGCGTTCATTTCATCACCGCTCGGCCCGGCGATCAGGTGGACGTGATTCATCGAATTAAGCGTGCCGATCGCGTCACCCGCCTTGAATCTGGTGCCTCGGGGAATGCGCAAATGTTTCGGCTTTCCTCTCGCGTCAAACTCGGCGATAAAGAGCGATCCGGGGAAGAAATTATCGTCTTTATCGCGGCCAATACGAATATGAATGTACCCGAGCGAGGGCATCCGAATAAGCTCACGCGATGTCGAGACGTTCTCAATCGCCGCCGGTAGCAGGACCTTTTCATCACGGATGAATCTTGCCGTTTCGCCGTAGGCTCCGGCTATATCGAAGCCGTTATGAAACCGGACCCGCGAATTTTCATCGATAAGTTCGCCGCGAATCTCGCCGAGCGTTCCGGCAACGTCGCGTTTTGCCTCCGGCGGATCGTACGGCCAGCGCGGCGGTTGCCGCTGCCTGAATTCGGCCGGATTGGTATCCTTAGCATTCGTTATAAGGTCATACTCATTGGCGTCTTTTCCCGAATCATCGCTCGATCCGGCTAGAAACCTGCGAACGGCGCCGTTATCGCTATCGGCAATGATCAAACCTTGCCGTGAATCAATTGCTAGGCCGGAAACACGATTAAACTCAGAACGGTGCGGAAAGCCGTCCCGGAAACCGCGCCGTGTGCCGGTGATGGTTTCGACATACGGGAAACTGCCAGGTTTTATCGAACGCACCGCGTTGGCGTCCGCAACATAAATTCCGCCGAATCCGTCCGCCGCAATTGCCGTCGGGTGAATGAAACCAGCCTCAAATAAAAAACCGTCCCGGATTTCGCGTTCGCCTGTTCCGGCCAAAGTCCAAACAGAGCCGTCCGGTTCAACAATGCGTAGCCTGCCGTTTTCCGTATCGGCAACCAAAATCCGACCGTCATTCCAAACGGCGACACCGCACGGAGTGTCGAACTGCGCTTCTGCTCCATCCGCAAAACCCCGCGTCGAACCGGCAAGCGTTGTCACTCTGTTGTCCCGAATTAATTTGATCTTGTCATTATAAGTATCGGCGACAACAATCGAACCGTCGTCGCGCACGGCAACTCCGACCGGCCCGTAAAACTTTGCGGCGGCGGCATCACCGTCCGCGTCGCCCGCCTGGTTGTCGGTTCCGGCGACTATTGAGACCGCGCCCGAACTGTCTATCCGTTTAATAGTATGCGAGCCGGAATCGGCAACGATCAGATCACCGTTTTTCTCGAAAGCAATGGCGGAAGGCGTATGCAGATTTTCAACAAAAACAATCAACTGACCACTCGCCTCAAGGCGCAATATCCGTCCAGATTCCCCGTCCGAAATGTAGGTTAGATCGTCTTTGACGGCAACTCCGAATGGTTCGATCAGCTGCGGATGGCGGCTGACGAGCGTCGTTACTCTGGTAAATGATTGGCGGATCTTCCCCTTGTGACGATAAAAAGCGAAATAATAAATAAGAAACCCTAACGCCGACAAGATAACAGCGAAGACGGCAATGAGAGCGAGACGGGAACCTTTACGTGGCATCGAGTATCTTTAAAACGGTAGGTTGCATCGTTCTGAGTTCAAACTTTAGTTTGTCTTGCTCAACGAAGACAAACTAAAGTTTGAACTCAGAACTTTTTTTGATTTCGTTCGGCCTACTCTGTTAATATTACGGTACAATTTCTAAATTAAAAATCAGGAGAAACCAATATGTTTTCATTACAGGATTTGCTCGGGCAGGAGCAGGGAAGCCAGACGGTCGATCAGATCAGTCAGCAGGTCGGAGCCGAGCCGTCAATGGTAAATTCGGCGATACAGGCGGCATTGCCGATGCTGATGGGCGGATTGGCGAACAATGCCTCGACTCCGCAGGGCGCCGAAAGTTTGAATACCGCGCTCGAACAGGATCACGACGGCGGCATTCTGGACAATCTCGGCGGGCTTGGCGGCATGATATTCGGCGGCCAGCAGGAAGCCGCTCCGACACGGCAGGCAGATGCCGGCGGCATACTCGGACATATTCTTGGCGGCAGTCAGGGCCAGGTTGCCGAACAGGTAAGCAATCAAAGCGGGCTGGGTAAGGGACAGACAGCACAAATTCTGATGATGCTTGCGCCGATCGTTATGGGTTATCTGGGAAGGCAAAAACAGCAGCAGGGCGTCGGTGCAGATGGTTTAGGCGGATTGCTTGGCGGCCTGCTCGGCGGGCAGCAACAGTCAGCCGATAATCAAACGGCTCCGGGATATTTTGACAAGGACGGCGACGGAAGTTCGATGGACGACATTGCTTCGATGGCATTTAAGTATATGACAAACAAGTAGTTAACCTCATATCAAGTATCTTTTCCGGCTAGCAGGTTATTTATTATGTTCATTGAAATATAATAGAAACGGAGCAAAAAAAATATGACAGCTCAAACTTTAATGGAAGCGGTAGATTACGTGCCTACGGTCTTCGACTTCAGCCCGCTGCGGCTGACCGATGAGCAATTCGATAGCCTGTGCCTGAATCATCCCGATCTGAATCTCGAAATGTCCGCAGAAGGAGAATTAATTATTGTGGCGCCTACATTGCCCCACACAGGTAAACAAAATGCGGATTTAACTTTTGAAGTTAAATTGTGGGCGCGAAAGGACAAAACCGGCTTGGTTTTCGATTCGTCATCACTTTTTACTTTTCCTAATGGAGCGAAGCGTTCTCCTGATACATCTTGGGTTTTGCGGGAAAAATGGGACAAGCTTTCCGAGGCCGAACTTAAGAAATTTTCCCGGCTTGTCCCCGATTTTGTTATCGAATTGCGTTCTTCCTCAGACGCGTTAAAGGATTTGAAAAAGAAAATGCTGGAATACATCGAAAATGGCGTCCGGCTTGGCTGGCTGATCGACCCGCTTGAAAAGAAGGTCCATATTTACCGTGCGAACGGTGAAGTGGAAATTTTGAATGACCCCGAAACGGTTTCGGGCGAGGATGTTTTGAAGGGTTTTGAATTGAACATCAGGGGCATATGGTAGTTTTTGGAATTGACTCTCTACCATCGATTCTCTAAACTCTTTACTTTGACCGTGGTGAGTTACAGCGACTTGCGACCACGATAAAAATCGCTAAAAAGCCAAGAGTTTCAATTTAATATTTTGTAACGAAAACTCTGTGCTTTTACCGGCGCGGAGTTTTTTAATTGTAACGCGGACTTCAGTCCGCCCGGCGTTGCGGACTAAAGTCCGCGTTCCGTTTATGAACAATTTCCTCGATTTATTAAAAGAAAAGATTGTCATCTTCGACGGTGCGATGGGGACATTCCTGCAGTCGCTTGACCTGTCGATCGACGATTGGGGCGGACCGAATTTCGAGAATTGCTCGGAGAACCTGCTTTACACTCGGCCGGATGCGATCGAGAAGGTCCATACGAGTTTTCTTGAGGTCGGCTGCGACGTGATCGAGACGAATAGTTTTGGCGGCGGTGAGGTCGTGCTTGCGGAATTCGGGATTGCCGAGAAGACCTACGATGTAAATTTTAAGGCGGCGGAACTGGCAAAACGAATCGCCAGCGATTTTTCGACTAAAGCCAAACCGAGATTCGTGGCAGGTTCTATTGGGCCGGGAACCAAGCTACCGACACTCGGGCATATTGGCTACCGCGATCTGAAACAGGCATATGTCGACCAGGTCCGCGGGCTTTTGGACGGCGGTTCGGATATGTTCATCGTCGAAACATGTCAGGATCTGCTGCAAACTAAAGCCACTCTTTCGGCGATTTTCGACTTATTCAAACAGCTGAAAGTTCGTATTCCGGTTATCGCACAGGTGACTATCGAGACCTTCGGAACGATGCTGAACGGTACGGAAATAGCTGCGGCTTTGACCGCGCTCGAACCGTTTCCCATTGACATTATCGGCATGAACTGCGGCACCGGCCCGAAACAGATGGCTGAGAGCCTCAAATATCTATGCGAAAATTCGCCGATCCCAGTTTCGGTTTTGCCAAATGCGGGGCTGCCCGAAGTTAAGGACGGAAAACAGCATTACGATGAAACGCCGGAGAGTTTTGCGGCGCAGGTCGAGCATTTTGCGAAGGATTTCGGAGCAAACATCGTTGGCGGCTGCTGCGGAACGTCGCCGGAGCATTTGAAACTCGTCGTCGAACGGCTTGAAGGAATTTCGCCGAAACAGCGAGATGCTAGTCTGGTCCCCTCCGCGTCATCTATTTATTTCCAGCAGCCATATTCGCAGGACGCTTCGTTTTTGATTGTGGGCGAACGCGTCAACGCTTCAGGTTCGAAGAAGATGCGCGATCTGCTCGAAGCCGAGGATTGGGACGGTTTAGTAAATCTCGCGAAATCGCAGGAACGCGAAGGCGCTCATATTCTGGACGTAAACGTCGACTTTGTCGGGCGTGACGGTGTCGCCGATATGCACGAGCTCGTTTCTCGGCTAGTAACCAGCGTTAAAATCCCGATCATGCTAGATTCGACCGAGTGGGAAAAGATGGAAGCTGGCCTGCAACACGCCGGCGGCAAATGCCTTCTGAATTCGACGAATTATGAGGACGGTGAGCCGCGTTTTCTGAAGGTTTTGGAACTTGCGAAGGAATACGGGGCGGGAATCGTCGTTGGATTAATCGACGAGGCCGGGATGGCGCGGACGGCAGAAGACAAGATCAGAATCGCCGAACGAGCATATAAACACGCCGTCGAATTCGGCATCGACGCCCACGATATTTTTTTCGATCCTTTGGCGCTTCCAATTTCGACCGGAATTGAGGAAGATCGCCGCAACGCTGAGCAGACCATCGCGGCGATCAAAGAAATCCACGCAAAAATGCCGAAAGCGAATATCATTTTGGGTGTTTCGAATATTTCTTTTGGTTTAAATCCCGCATCGCGAATCGTGCTGAATTCGGTGTTTTTGCACGAATGTGTCGAAGCGGGAATGAATTCGGCTATCGTCAACGCTTCGAAAATTCTACCGCTTAACCGGTTCAACGAGCATGAGATCGATGTAGCACTGGATCTGATCTACGACAGGCGAAAATTCGACGGCGACATCTGTGTTTACGATCCGCTGACCGAATTTACAACGCTTTTCGAAGGCAAAACCGCCAAGTCGATGAAGCCGGACATCGCCAATTTGCCGATCGAAGAACGGCTGAAACATCACATCATTGACGGAGAAAAGATCGGCCTCGAAGATTCGCTTAAGATCGGCCTCGAACAATATCCGCCGCTCGAAATTATCAATACAATTCTGCTAGACGGCATGAAAACGGTCGGCGACCTGTTCGGCAGTGGGCAGATGCAGCTTCCTTTCGTGCTCCAGTCGGCCGAAGCGATGAAGAGCGCGGTCAAATTTCTGGAGCCGTTTATGGAAAAGGCCGACGCGACCAATAAAGGCACGCTCGTGCTTGCCACCGTGAAGGGCGATGTGCATGACATCGGAAAAAATCTGGTCGATATAATTTTGACCAACAACGGCTATCGCGTAATAAATCTGGGTATTAAACAATCGATCGACAGTATTTTGGAATCGCTCGCGGAAACAAAAGCCGACGCCGTCGGGATGAGCGGATTGCTCGTAAAATCCACGCTCGTGATGCGTGACAATCTCGAAATAATGAATGAGCGGGGTATCAATATTCCCGTGATTCTCGGCGGCGCGGCATTAAATCGGCGATATGTCGATAACGACCTGATACCGCTTTACGAGGGAAAGCTTTTCTATGCCCGCGACGCATTCGACGGGCTGCATACGATGGATGAGTTGACGAGTCGAGAGTCGAGAGTCGAGAGTCGGGAGCCGGAAGCCAAGGCCGCCGGGTCAATAACACCTTCGTTAGCGGGTGGTTCAAACCAGCACATCAATACCGTCGAAGACGCCGAAGATCTGGTCGGCGAAGACGCTAAGCTGGGCAAAGCGGCCGCCCGAATTTCGACAAGAAACACAGGCGATACGACGCATACAAATCGTTCTGAAACTGCAATTGCCGAAATTATACCCGCCGCGCCATTTTACGGCTCGAAAGTTGTCGAGATCACCGACCTTAATAAAGTATTCGAGTTCGTCAACGAAACCGCTTTGTTCAAAGGCCAATGGCAGTACAAACAAGGGAAATCATCGAAAGAAGATTACGCCCGACTTCTTGAAACTACGGTATATCCGAAATTTAAGGAGATCAAGGCTAAATCCATCCGCGAAAAACTACTCCAGGGAAAGCTCGTTTACGGGTATTTCCCATGTCAGTCTAGCGGCAACGATCTGATAATTTACCAGGATGACGAGCGGACCGAAAGAATGCGGTTTACATTTCCTCGTCAACCGGCGGATCAGCGCGGAGGGAAGAATTTGTGTCTCGCCGATTATTTTGCGTCAGTCGAATCCGGAAAGATCGATGTAGTTGCCTTCGATCTGGTATCGATGGGACGGCAGGCAAGCGAATATTCGGCGGAACTATTCAAATCGGACAATTACACCGATTATCTCCTTTTTCACGGGCTTTCGGTTGAATCGGCTGAGGCCTTAGCAGAAATGTGGCATAAACGCATTCGCACCGAACTCGGTTTTGCTCAAAATGACGCACCGGAATTAACAAAACTTTTTCATCAAGGTTATCAAGGCTCGCGTTTCAGCTTCGGCTATCCCGCGTGCCCGAACATAGCCGACCAGACCAAGCTTTTCGAGCTTCTCGAACCAGAACGCATCGGCGTCGAATTGACCGAAGAATTTATGCTCGACCCGGAACAATCGACATCTGCTATTATTGTGCATCATCCTGAAGCGAAATATTTTACTATTGAGTAAAAGAAGGCGAGTAAATATGTTGTGATGGCATTCTGTTTTTTCAATTGCCACTAGCTTTAGCCAGTTGGACAAATAATCAGTAAAACCGCGGCTTTAGCCGAAAATGATCGGCGGCTAAGCCAATCGGAATTCAATAAAAGAAGTTTGGCTAAAGCTCTTCTTTTCAATACTTCTATCCACTAGCTAGTGGCAATTTACACAAAACAAGTGTCAACGTAATCAAACCCTATGTCGAAAACTATTTTTATCGCTGGTTCCGGGGGGATCGGTGAGGCCACCGCACTTTTACTTCGTGAATGGACGGTGTTTGAAACCGCTATTTACCTTGGTGATGTCAGCGAAGCTAATCTTGCGAAAGCTAAAGAATACGTGCTTGTGAATTCTTCCAAAACTACGCCGCTTGAAACTGTTCTTATGCCGTTTGAGGATATAAGCGACGAGATGAAATCTGCGTTTGAGCGTTGTGATGTGCTTCTTGATTGTTCGCCTGGCGGACAGGCTCCGCGGATGGCTCAGTATGCAAAAGATTTTAAGATGCATTACGCCAATCTGACCGAATACGTCGCTGAGACAGATCAGATTATCGATTTGGCAAAAGACGCGGATACCGGATTTATTTTGCAGACCGGCCTCGCCCCCGGATTTGTCAATGTGCTGGCGATGTCGCTTTATCGTGAGTTCGTTGAGAAATTTGAGAATGAGAAAATAGAAAAGGTCGGGATGAAGGTCGGAGCACTCACCGCAAACGCGCAGGCTCCGCATTTTTATGGATTTACCTGGTCGCCGATCGGCGTTGCGACGGAATATGTAAAGGATTCGCGTGTCATTCGCGATTACCAGATAACGAACGCGGCCGCTTTGTCCGCCCGCGAGTCGATTGTTATAGACGGGTTGCGTTACGAGGCGGATCTAACCTCAGGAGGAGCGGCTGACCTGCCGGAATTTTTTGAGGGGAATGCTAAAGAACTCGATTACAAAACACTGCGCCACGTCGGACACTACGATTGGGTGCAGTCGATTGCGGGAAAGCTCGGCGGCAACGAAGATGTGCCAAAAACGCTGGAAAATTTGATGCTTGAGGCAATTCCGTCCGTCGAGGACGATATGGTTTTAATCCATGCGTCGGTTGATGGCTTCGATTCCGGAGGACGCCGCCGACTGCTCGAAAAAGCTTTCAATGTAAAGCCGCTTGCAATCAACGGCAAATCTTTACGAGCTATACAAACAACCACCGCTGCGCCGCTCTGCGAATCGGCGATGATGCTTTTTTCGGATAGGTACAAAGGCGTAATTCTTCAAAGCAAGGTTCCTTGGCACGAATTCCTAAATGGGGTTTTTGTCAGCCGGGTCTACGGTTAATTAACTCTAACCGTATTGTCTGAAACGTAAAGCCTTATGCCGTGCCAGGAAGTCACTCACTTTTTCGGAATGTTTGTAAATGATAAACTAACGCGTGCCCAACTCCGATAAAACTATATCCGATAGACCGCTGTTGGAAATTCAAAGCGTTACCGGCCAAAATTATCCAACACGAGCAGAAATTGCGCCCCTGAGTTTCACGGAATCCACGGGTTTTCGTCTTGTCAGACGAATGAATCAGGGACGATGGAAGGAATTTTGGACCATTTGCCAAAGGCATTTGGGATCATTATGGATCTATTTGGCGACATACAATTTGATGAATGTCCGCGGGATAGAGCATTTTGAGCAAAGCGATCCCGGCACGCCGCTTGTCTTGGTCGCGAACCACCGCTCTTTCTTCGACATGTACACCGTATCGAGCGTAATTTTCCGCCGTACTAATCGGCCGATCAAATTGTTCTTCCCCGTCCGGGCAAAATTTTTTTACGATAATCCGCTGGGCTGGTTCGTGAATCTGGTGATGGGCTGGTGGGCGATGTACCCGCCATTTTTTCGAGAGGAAAAAGAGGCCGGTAAAAGGGTTTTCGATAAATTTTCGGTGCGGGAATTGATACGTATCTGCACTAATGGAAGCGGAAATGTAATTGGGTTCCACCCGGAAGGAAAGCGAAATCTAAATGACGATCCGTACAGTTTTCTGCCGGCCCAACCTGGAATTGGAAAGGTCATTTTCGAGGCCCGCCCGCAAGTTATACCGGTTTTTATCGCCGGACTCAGCAACGAACTCGCGAAACAGGTCTTGGGAAACTGGACGGGCGGCGAAAAGGTCAGGATATGGTTCGGTGAACCGGTCAGTCTGGAAGAATTTTATATTAAGCGCGATTCCGTACGGACGCACAAGGAGATTTCGGATCATCTTATGAAGAAGATAGGCGAATTGGGCGAGAAGGATCGCGCCGAGTTTGAGAAGACGGGAGCGCATGCGACCCGCTTGCCATGAGTGCTGCTTCGACGCGAACAAGCGGCGGGCCAATGGAAAATGCCGGAATTTGGTTCTTAATTTTCCACTGTTTCTTGTAAATCTTCCATTGCCGAAGTATCGCGTTCGCCGACTCCGCGAGCAAGCGGGACACTTGCGGTCCTGTCTATATTTAATGGACGATAGCAAGCAAAATCAGACAAATGTAGTCAGACCATTGCTCGAAATGTCTAGCAGACGACGTTGTGCGGTTACGGCAGGTGTGATGACGGGAATGTTCATTGCCGCTCTGGAAGCTACTGTGGTCGGGACGGCAATGCCGACGGTAATTTCGACGCTCGGCGGGATAAATCATTACAGCTGGGTTTTTTCAGCATATCTTGTTACCTCGACGGTGACTGTTCCGGTCTGGGGAAAATTGTCCGATCTTTTTGGACGGCGCCTTTTGTATCAGATCGGCATTGGAATCTTTCTGCTTGGTACGCTGCTGTCAGGTTTTTCGGAATCGATGACGCAGTTGATCGTTTTTCGAGCTATTCAGGGACTTGGGGCGGGTGCCCTTGTGCCGCTTGGGATGACGATCATAGGTGACACCTTTACCGTCGAAGAACGGGCGAAGATGCAGGCTTACTTTAGCGGCGTCTGGGGACTTTCGAGCATAATCGGCCCGGTCGTCGGAGGATTTGTGACCGATCAACTGTCGTGGCGATGGGTTTTTTGGGTCAATTTGCCGATTGGAATTGTGGCGGCGCTTATAATAGGTTTCGCGTTGAAGGAGCCGAAACTCAATAAAAAACCGTCGATTGATTATGCCGGCGCCGCATTATTGATGATCGCGATCAGCTTGCTGATGTTCGCGATGGTTGAAAGCGGTTCGTCCCTTGGAACTTTGCTCGCACCTTCCAACCTGTTGCTGTTTACCGTTTCGGCTGCCATGCTGCTTGCCTTTGTCTGGGTCGAAAAACGGGCGAAGGATCCGGTCATACCGTTTGAACTATTCGGCAATCGTACCGTGGCTATTTCCGTCGCGGCGGGATTTCTTGGCGGTGTCGCTATGTTCGGGGCGATCACGTTTATACCGCTTTTTGCACAGGGAGCGTTAGGTTTTACCGCAACCGAAGCCGGTTCTTTGCTTACGCCGCTGATGCTGAGTTGGGTGACGATGTCGGTCGTCGGCGGCCGTTTGATGCTGAGGATAGGCTACCGGGAAATTACGATATTCGGATTTGCGGTTCTTACATTCGGCTTTATTCTGCTCGCGCTGTTTGAACGCGGAACGCCTCGAATATGGCTTTATGTAGATCTTTCTTTAGTTGGCTGCGGATTGGGCCTGACGATGCTGACCCTTCTCATAGCCGTGCAGCAGGCTGTCGAAAGGACAAAGCTCGGCGTCGCGACATCGCTAAATCAATTCTCGCGTTCGATCGGCGGAGCCTTGGGTGTGGCTGTCATGGGAGCGGTACTGACCGCCGGGCTTGCCGGCCAATTAAATCGAGTAGCGACGGACGGAACGACAAATCTGACGGTCGCTCAGGCGGAGGAGTTTGCTTCGAATCCAAATGCGTTGATTGAGCCGACGGCAAAAGCGGAGTTGCCGCCCCAGACTCTAAATATATTGCAGGAGGCAATGGCGGCCGCGATCCATTCGGTTTTTTGGGTCGGAGCATTTATGTCGCTGCTTGCGTTATTCGTGGTATTGTTTCTGCCTAAGCCGCTGCATCCCGCTAAAAATAACGTTGAAGGTGAAAAAATGATTATGGCGGAGCAAACCAATATAAACGCCCGAAATCAGCAAAAATATTAGTTGTTTGTCGCCTTGTAAATGCATTAGAAGTGGTGTGTTATATTACCTACGTCGCCATTGGGTATTGAGAGTTATGAGTATTGTTCGCAGTTTGTTGATACGATTTGGTTTAGCGGATCTTTCGGCCGGCCGGGCGCCGATCTCGGTTTTTCTTCTGGACGACGACCGCCGGCGTCACCGCTGGTTCGAAAAAAGATTTGATGGCGACGAACTCACGATTGCCGAAACGGTGGATGAAGCAAAGGAACTGCTGGCTGAAGGAAGCTATGACGCGATATTTCTCGACCACGATCTGCTGCCGCACCATTATGTGTCAAACGACCACGGCGACGCTGCCAACACCGGCTATGCCATTGCGGAATGGCTTACCGAAATGCCGGAACTTCAACGGGCCGCAACCATAATCGTCCACACCCGCAACGCCGACGCCGCTATTCCAATGGTGATGAAACTCCGCGAGACCGGCAGAAACGTCGAATACTGCGCGTTTCCAATGCTTGATCTAAAGATAAAGAATTATTGGAAGAGGTGAAGAAACTGTAAATGGTAAACGCTGAAAGCGGGTTTATCTTCTGTTACAGCTTACAGTCTATTTCCTTTAGTCGATACATCTTAAAGCGCATCTGTAATTTACCCGGCCTTTTCCGATTTCCTTTCATATGAGCGGTCTAGATATCGCTGGCTGCGGCTATAAACCTGCCATGTTCCATTTTTTTACAATATCATTTACAAAATTTGCGACCTTGTCGGTTACCTTTTTATAGTACTCGTCAGCTTTTTTCTGATCGAATTTGGGATAGCCCTGGCCTTTTTGATAGAGTCCGATTGATGATGGGAAGGGGACCGCGGACCAGGTTCCGGGTGTGGGATAAGCGGTGGCGAGGTCTGGTTTGTAGCGTTCCGGGTGAACCAGTCCCGGGTCGATTGCCTGAATGAAGGCCGTTTCGTTCAAACCGGCGTGGCCGCCGTCTTCGCCAAAAACTTCCTTAGTTTCATCGGATGCGAAAGACCACCAATTAATGACGAGCGTCCGCACCTTTTTCTCGGTTGCTACCTCAGCAGCTACAGAATTGAGTACAGCGGTCTGGCCGCCGCCGTGGCCGTTGAGAATGATAATGTTCTTAAAGCCATTTTTGGCCAGGCCTTCGAGAACTTGTTTAATGAACGGGCGATATGCCGCCTCGGTTATCTGAAAAGCGCCTGGATACGACTCCATCGAACCGGTCATACCGTATGGAAGTGTGGGTGCGATAAGGGCGTTCGTCCGTCGGGCAATAGTTTTTGCCATGGCGAATGGGGCGGTATTATCCGCTCCGTTGTTGATAACGCCGTGCGGCTCCAGTGTCCCGGTGGGCAAAAGAACGGTCGTGATTTTCGACGGAACGTTTTCCCTGAATTCCATCCAATTTATGCGGTCCATTTCCCGCGTGGAGACAAAATCCGCAGACTGAGCGAAAGCCGAGACGATAGACAAAAGGATACAGCAGCTGGCGATGAGGAATTTAATCATTGATTCTCCTGGTATTCCAGAATTATAACAGGCTGTTCGCCCAAAACTCGATGGAGAATTCTACTCACGGACGAAAATCTCTTTTAATTGCCCGTAACGGATGATATATTGGAGTTGTTCTAACAAAATTAAGTTATTAAAGGGGGGAAATGTATGAACGAACATGAACACGAACACACTCATGATGAAACTACCCATAAGCATGAGCATTCGCATGACGATGCTAATCACAAACACGAAGAAGGTGGAACGGGCGATAATCACGAGCACACGCATCCCGGAACAACACATACACATGAGCATGGCGAGGGTGAACACCATTCACACGAAGGCGAATCTCAATAAGACCGTCTAAGGAAAAAAGCCGGAATCACTCCGGCTTTTTGATTTTCAAATATTTCCTGCCTTTTATCTTGTCCGGCAGCAAATTTTCTTTTGTATATTTTTCATAGCCTTTACCGTAGTCCAATTCCTTCATCAGCTTCGTCGGGGCGTTTCGAATGATCATTGGAACGGGCAGGTTGCCGTATTTTTTGGCGTCTTCAATTGCGGCACCGATTGCATCGTTCGCGCTTCGATCCTTCGCCGCATTGGCAAGGTACGCGACACCGTGTGCCAAGTTTAAAATGCATTCGGGCAGGCCGATAGTCGTGACGGCCTGAAAGACGGCGTTGGCGACGACAAGAGCGGTCGGCTGGGCGAGGCCAATGTCTTCGGAAGCGAAAATGACCATGCGGCGGGCAATGAATTTTGGGTCTTCCCCGCCTTCAATCATCCGGGCGAGGTAGTAAATCGCCGCATCGGGCTGGCTGGCACGCATCGATTTGATGAAGGCACTGATGACGTTGTAATGTTCCTCGCCTTTTTTGTCGTAACGCAGAAATTTGGATTGCAGCGTTTCCTTGAGCGTTTCGAGTGTTACCGTTTCGTAAAGCCGGGCGGTATTTTCAATCATCGTGATAGCCTGGCGGGCATCGCCGTTAGCCATTTCGATGAGCCAGTTTTTTGCTTCGTCGTCAATGCTGAAACCGGTGCGGTCAATGATCGCAGCCATATCTTCGGCGATAAACTCTTCAAGAACAAAAACGCGGAGTCTCGATAGAAGCGCCGGAATAATTTCGAAACTCGGATTTTCGGTCGTCGCTCCAATTAGAACAAGCTCGCCGCTTTCGACGAAAGGAAGCAGAAAATCCTGCTGCGCTTTGTTGAAGCGGTGAATTTCGTCGAGGAACAGAACCCGCAGACGGTTGTCTTCGACGGGTTTATTAATGATCTTGCGAATGTCTTCCTTTCCAGCCGAAACCGCGGAAAGCTCGTGAAAGTCTGCATTTATCGCGCTGGCGTAGATGCGGGCAAGCGTGGTTTTGCCCGTGCCCGGCGTTCCCCAAAGCACGAACGAAAAAACGTGGCCCTGCTCTACCGCCAGCCGCAAAGGCTTTTCCGGTCCGACAAGATGCTGCTGGCCGACGTATTCATCAAGATTTTGCGGCCTGATTTTGTTCGCGAGCGGATCCATAATCGATTTCGATCTATCAGATTGTTTGGTTAGGCGTTTCAAGTTCAAGAGATCGGATTTTAACCCAAACAGGATTATCGCATTAAATGCAGAAGAATCAGATGTTACTGCTCAATGTTCTGACGAGGCCTGCGTTTGAAATAGTATGAAAGGTAAAGACCGACGAAATTATTGATCGTGAGTATTCCGTTAGTGACTGTGAAAACCCAGTTTCCGACCAGGTAGCTGTAGATGGTAAATCCGATTGAGGCAAGCACTTGCCCGACGAAGAGCCATTTTGAAATACCGTCGCCTGTACCTTCTTTCCATTGTTTGTAAACCTGCTTGACGAGCGTCCCTAACAAAATTAGCGAACTTGCCCACCCGATTATTTCAGTCATATTATTTTCCATACGCTTTTAGTAGAACTTCTTATTCTATGTTTAATATTTTAAGATCAGACGGATTCGTTTGATATAGGGATATTTAGAAGATGCGGTCTTGATTTCCGCAGATGCGAGAATTTGCCTATCCATTTTGTCCCTTAAGGTTATTATTCATTTGATGTCATTTTCGGTTGAGTCACTAACGTCATATTAATTATTCTCTTTGTTTAAAAGAGTTGGCACCGCTATTCACTATCTGCGTCGTTATGGCACATCGCTTGCAATTAGTGAAAGAGTCGGAAGCTGACACGCTCTTAAAAGTTCCGTCTCCCACACCTTTCTTAAAAATATAGTAGCCGCCGGTTCAGAATCACAAAATTCGTCAGACGCTTTCGCACTCCCACAGGCAGTTTTCTTCGGAAAACTGCCTTTTATTTTTTATAGTGCACAAGAGGGACAACTGCGAGAGCGAATATGCTTGACCTCGCTGATGTTGTGTGGCATAAATTGTTGCTCGTTCCTCCATCGCGAATCGTAGCAAATGATTGGTATTCTTGGGTTTTCTTTTAACGAAAAAATGATAAGACGAAAGGAAACATCCAGCTTCTCGGAATATTCGGTAGCCATTTTCGCACCAGTGGTTATAGGAGTCATAATTGCCTTTTCGTGGCCGTTCTTTCAGACAAATTCTGTGGAGCCATTTTTATTCGCCGTTATATTCTGCGCATGGTATGGCGGCCTGGCTCCAGGATTAATTTCTATTGTTTTCTCGCTTGTCATTGGCTGGTATTTTTTTCCGGCGCAATTTGATTTGGTAAATTTCAGCCTGTTTTGCACGGCAGGGATTCTTATCAGCCTGGTTGGCGAATTCACGCACCGGGCAGAAAGGCGTGCGACCTCTGAAGCTGATAAATTCGCGCAGCTGGAAACCAAGCTTCAGCAGCGCGAAGTGAGTTTGATAGACGCTCAGCGTATTGCCAATATTGGTAATTGGGTACTGTCAATCGAAACGAATAAATTCTATTTGTCGCGGCAGATATTCGAGATCTTCGGGATCGACAAAACAGAGACCGTTACGGGCTTCGAGGCGCTGGTCGACCGCATTCACCCGGAAGACCGCAAACGTTTTTTAGCTGCTCAAAACAATGCCCTTGCGGGCAGGGAACCTTTGGATATAGAGCACCGGATCGTCCTTGCGGATGGAACTGAAAAGATAGTACGCGAAGTCGGCGAGCGGACGATGGATGTGAACGGGCAGCCGTTTAGTTTAACTGGAACTGTCATAGATATAACGGATCGAAAGCACGACGAGGAAGTGCTGCGAATTTCCGAGGAGCTGTACCGGCTCCTTTTCGAAACTAATCCGTTTCCGATGTGGGTCGTTGAGATCGGTACATCCAAATTCCTGGCCGTTAACTATGCCGCGACCTTTTTTTACGGCTATTCCAGAGCTGAATTTATGAATATGACCATTGAGGACATTCGTCCGGAGGGTTATGTGCATGACGCGAGGGAAACGGGCGCTTCGGTGCGGGGCAGGTTGAAATCCGAGGGTATTTGGAAACATCGCAAAAAGCACGGCAGCGTGATCGATGTCGAGATAACTTCGGATGATTTGATATTTGACGGGAAACCTTCCAGACTGGTGATGTCTAATGATGTAACTGACCGCGAGGTTGCAAGGCTCGATATTCAGCGTCTAAACGAAGAACTTGAACAGCGGGTTTTCGACCGTACGGCACAGCTTCTCGTTGCCAATAATGAGCTTGAGGCGTTTTCGTATTCGGTTTCGCATGACCTTCGGGCCCCCTTGCGGCACATAAACGGTTTCAGCCTGGCGTTACTTGAAGATTATGTTGACGTACTCGATGAAACAGGCAAGAATTACCTGCGCGAGGTGCGTGGCGCCAGCCTTGAAATGTCGCTGCTGATCGAAGACATTCTGCAGCTCGCACGTGTGGCCCGGAGCGCAATGACGCGCGAAAGGGTTGATCTGAGCGGGATGGTTCATACAATAGTTAGCAGTTTAAAGACTGAATCGCCGGACAGGAATGTGATCGTGAAAATTGAGGATGGATTGACTGCCCGCGGCGACAAGCGGCTGATCGAGGTCATGTTAACTAATTTGCTTGGAAATGCATGGAAATTCACATTAAAAAAAGAAGCGGCGGAAATATCTTTCGGCCGACAGATGGATTCTAATCAAACCCGGTATTTCGTCCGTGATAATGGCGCCGGTTTTGATATGAAATATGTCGACAAACTTTTCGGGGCCTTTCAGCGTCTCCACAATAAATCCGAATTTGAAGGGACGGGAATCGGACTCGCCACGGTCCAGCGAATTGTTCAAAGGCACGGCGGAAATATTTGGGCTGAAGCCGCTGTTGATGACGGTGCAACATTTTATTTCACTTTGCCCTAATAAAGAAGGAACTCATACATGAAACCTAAGGTCATACTACTGGTCGAAGACAATCCGCGGGACGAAGCATTAACGCTGCGGGCGCTTAGTAAATGTAATCTTATAAACGAAGTGGTCGTCGCGCGCGACGGCATCGAAGCCCTTGATTACCTATTCGGGACGGGCACGTATGCAGGGCGAGATCCGGCGGACTTACCCCAAATGGTGATGCTTGACCTGAAAATGCCGAAGATAGACGGCCTTCAAGTGCTCAGGCGAATCCGCGAAGAGAAACTCACCAAGCGCCTCCCGGTCGTGGTTTTTACATCCTCGGCAGAGGAGGCTGATGTGATTGCCAGCTACGATCTGGGAGCAAATAGTTATGTCCGAAAACCCGTCGATTCGGACCAGTTTCTCGAAGCCACGCGTCAGGTTGGATTATTTTGGATGCTGACTATTTGAATGCGCCAAAAGGCGACCTTCCCTAAAATGATCAAAACGCTCCGGGTATTGAATATTGAAGATTCCGCAAGCGATTCAACGCTGCTTTTCCGGCACTTGGAGAAGGCTGGTATCGAAGTGATCGGCAAACGCGTGGACACGGCCGCGGACATGAAAGAGGCGCTCGAATCCGAAGAGTGGGACATTATCCTATGTGATTTTGTCATGCCTAATTTCGACGCTCTTCAGGCCCTCCAAGTACTTGAAGCCTCAAATTTAGATACCCCTCTTATTATTATTTCCGGGACCGTGGGCGAAGATGTCGCCGTCGGGGCCATGCGCGCCGGGGCGCAGGATTATTTGATGAAGGATAATCTTGTCCGGCTTGTTCCGGCAATTGAGGGGGAACTCGTCGATGCCGAGACCCGCCGCGAACTGCGAAACTCCGAAACGGAACTAAAGGCGTCTGAAACGCGATTGCGCGCGATAGTAGATACGCAACCGGCATGCGTCAAATTACTTGACGCAAAAGGGAATCTGTTGGAAATTAACGCGGCGGGGCTGGCAATGATCGAAGCTGACACACTGGCTGAGGCGCAGGCAATTCAATTTACCGACCTCATATTGCCCGAATATCAGGAGGCCTTTTCCACGCTTAGCAAACGTGTTTTCAAAGGGGAATCGGGTCAGCTGGAGTATGAGATCAAGGGATTGAAAGGCGGGAGCCGGTGGCTGGAGACACGCGCCACTCCGCTTAGGAACGATGAGGGTGATATCAAGGCTCTTTTGGGTGTTGCCGTCGACAATAGTGAGAGGCGGCATGCCGAAGAGGCTGAGCGTTTCCAGGCGCATCTATTGGATACAGTAGAACAAGCGGTTATCGCAACCGATCTAAAAGGAATAATCTCGAATTTCAACAGCTATGCAGAAAAGCTTTATGGGTGGACCGCCGAAGAAGCGATTGGGAGAAAGGTGCTGGATGTGACCGCACCCGCCGAAATAGCACTCGAACGGGCAGGCGAGCTTATCGAAGCTATCAGCGCCGGTAAATCATGGACGGGCGAATTTTTTGTTCATGACCGCGGAGGAAGGATGTTTCCGGTACACCTTTCCAATTCACCTATTTACGATAATAAGGGGACCCATATCGGCGTCCTCGGCATCTCCTTCGAAATTACGGAACAGAAGGCAGCCGAGGAAAAAATTCGAAACAGCGAGCGGCAGCAGCGATTCCTGGCGGAGCAATTGGAAACGGAACGCTGGCAGCTTACACAGGCGCAGGAGATCTCAAAAACGGGTAGTTGGGACCGGGACCTTTTGACAGGTTTCGCAGTTTGGTCAGATGAGTCTTACCGGATTTTTGAAGCATCGAAAGATGAATTCAATAACACGCACGACGCATTCCTGGAATTGGTTCATCCGGACGACCGAAAGATGGTGTCCGATGCCTTCGCTAAATCAATCGAAGAATTGTCGTCCGGCTCGATCGATCACCGTTTATTAATGCCTGACGGACGGATAAAGCACATCCGCGAAGTCTGGAGTATCTTAGCGAACGATAAGGGTGAGCCTGTAAGAGCTATCGGGTCTTCGCAGGATATTACCGAGAGCCAAATTGTGGAGGAAGAACTGCGGAAAACGAAAGAGATCTTCGATCAATTGGCGAATAATATAACGGACGTGTTCTGGATACGTTCCCCTGACATGAAAACGCTGCATTATATCAGCCCGGCGTATGAAAAGTTATGGGGACATTCGGTTGGCAGCAGGTACTCCGAGCCGGAGAGTTGGATCGACCTGGTCGTACATGAAGACCGCCGCGCCGTTCAATTGGCGTATGAAGGACTTATGCGGGACAGTTCGAGCATCGATATCGAGTATCGAATAACCCGCAAAGACGGCGAGATCCGATGGGTCCGAACCCGTGGTTTTCAAGTCCGGGACGCCAAAGACAATTTAACAAGCTTAACCGGCATCGTAACGGACATCACGAAACGAAAAAAAGCGGAGGCCGAACTTAGGGCCAAGGAAGAGCGCTTCCGGGCAGTCGCGGAAACGGCCTCCGATTCGATAGTCATCATAGATCAGGAAAGCAATCTTTTATATTTCAACAAATCTACAGAGAATATTTTTGGCTTTAAGCCTAACGAACTGGCCGGCCAAAAGCTTACGATGCTGATGCCAGAATATTTGCGCCGCATTCACGAAAAGGGCTTCGCGAGATATCTGGAAACGGGAAAAAGACATCTTTCATGGGAGTCCGTTGAGGTTCCCGGCCTTCACAAGGATGGACGGGAAATTCCCCTCGACATCTCATTCAGCGAATTTTTTATCGATGGTAAACGCCATTTTACCGGCATAATCCGCGATATTACAGACCGCAAAGCTTCGGAAGAGGCCTTCAGGGAATCAGAGGAACGGCTCCGGTTGCTATTCGATCAGATGAAGGATGGGTTTTATTACAGCACACGGGACGGCCGGCTTCTGGAAGTAAATCCCGCAATGGTGGAAATGTTCGGGTATTCCAGCCGGGAAGAAATGCTTCAGGTGGATGTGGCGAGAGATCTTTATTTTTCACCCGAAGACAGAGCGAGCAATACTCGCGACGACAAAAGAGATGGTTCAGATACTTATAGAATGCGGCGAAAGGACGGAACCGCGATTTGGGTGGATGATCGCGGGCAGTACAAATATGATAAGGACGGAAATATCGAATTTCACCAGGGAATTTTACGGAACGTAACGGAACGAAAGCTCGCCGAAGAACATTTGATCAGGAGCGAGGAACGGTACAGGGATCTGGTCGAAAACGCCCACGACATAATTTATTCGCATGATTTGGAGGGCAATTACACCTCGATCAATAAAGCCGGTGAGATTATTACCGGTTATACACAGGAAGAAGTCTTGAGCATGAACATGCTCGACGTCGTTGCCCCGGAAGATATCGAAAAGGCTAAGGATTTGATAGCCGAAAAAATGCTGGATGAAAAGGTTTCCGCATTCGAATTACAAATACTTTCGAAAAACGGCAACCGGATCACGGTTGAAATAAATACCAAGCTGGTATTTTACAACGGCGTTCCGGTTGGCGTACAGGGAATCGCCCGTGATATTACCGAACGAAAGAGCCTGGAAGATCAGCTTATCCAGGCACAAAAATTAGAATCGGTTGGTCGTCTGGCGGGCGGCATCGCTCACGATTTCAATAACATGCTGACTGCGATCAATGGCTACAGCGACCTGACACTGAGGAAGTTAAGCGCTGACGACCCCTTGCGGGAGAACATCGTGGAAATTAAAAAAGCCGGTGAACGGTCGGCCCTGCTTACGAACCAGCTGCTCGCGTTCAGCAGGCAGCAGATGCTTATGCCCGTTGTGCTGGATATCAACGATGTAATAACCGATACGATCACGATGCTGCGCAGGCTGATAGGCGAGGATATTGAGCTTGTGACAGCACTCGGAAAGAAAAGCGGCAACGTGAAGGCGGATCCGGGACAGCTTTCGCAGATCCTAATGAATCTCGCGGTAAATGCCCGCGACGCAATGCAAAATGGCGGAAAGCTGACCATTGAAACGTCGAATGTATTTTTTGATGACGATTACGTAAAGGAACATTTCGGGGTACTGCCGGGAGCTTATGTGGCACTTTGCGTCAGCGACACCGGCTCGGGAATGAGCCCTGAAACGCAGCAGCGAATGTTCGAGCCGTTTTTTACGACGAAGGATGTGGGCAAGGGCACCGGACTAGGCCTCGCAACCGTTTACGGAATAGTAAAACAGAGCGGCGGAAGTATTCGCGCTTACAGCGAAATTGGGCACGGAACTACTGTCAAAGTTTACCTTCCGCGAGTCCCCGGAAATGCGGGAGCGGCGGAACTTCGTGAACCGGCGCGCGAAATATTTTCAGGGTCGGAGACCATTCTTCTGGTAGAAGATGAAGAAGTGGTGCGTAATCTGTCTCTCAAGATACTCCAATCAAGCGGGTTCAATGTTTTGCAGGCCGAGAACGGCCTGGCCGCCTTAGCGTTATTTGAGAAGGACAAGCCGGAAATAGATCTTTTGCTGACCGATGTCGTGATGCCTCAAATGGGAGGACGCGAACTGGCGGAAAAACTCCGGGAGAAAATACCCGATCTTCGGGTTCTTTTTACCTCCGGATATACCGACGATGCCGTCGTTCGGCACGGAATCCTCGATACGGGCGCCAATTTTATCCAAAAGCCATTTACGCTCGACGCACTGCTCAAAAAGGTTAGGGAGTTATTGGATTCACCCCGTGAGGATGCGAGATCTTAGATTTCGCATTGCCCTATTGGCGGCAGGGCGGAAACAGGACCGGTAGGGAGTGTGCCTTTTCCATATGTTGGATGCGGGCCCAGAGCAGGAACACATTCCGCCTGTTCGGCTAAAAAATTATCCTGCCCGTCCTTCTTCGGCACAAAAAATGCAAGTTTGAAAGGATTACGCCTGAAAAAGAGCGTTTAGGAGAAGTTGAGGGTTAAAAGCACCCTACACTGGGACATAATTCCTCAGTGCCGGCGTTTCTTCCGCAGATGTTCTCTTCCGTTACTTAAGTTGAAAATGATCAGATACAAATTAATTTCCGCATTTACCGGATTAGGCTTCGCTGACATTTAAAGAGAGCGGTCGTAATTCCTGAATTCGCGGCATTGGTTTCCATCTTTTTTCTTATTTCTTGTGTTTCGTGGAGAAATTCTTAAAACCGTTATCCACGAACTGCACAAAATAAGAAAATAAATCAGTAATTATCGATGTGCTCCCGAATTTGAAATGTCAACACTACCTGGGTTCAAAATATGCTAGATATTAAACACGACATGGAAAATTCGCGAATTTATTTAAACCAGATACTTAATTCGGTAGCCGATCCGATATTCGTCAACGACCGCGAGCATCGCATGGTTCTGGTCAATGACGCTTTCTGCCAGATGGAGGGACGTTCAAGAGAGGAAATAATAGGAAAAACTACCATGGAATTCTGCGAGCCGGACGAGGCCCAAATTTACATGGGAATGGATAACCTCGTTTTTGAAAGCGGCGAAGCGACGAGCAACGAGGAACAGTTTACGGACTTAAACGGCCGCCAACACGTCCTGATGACGAAGAAAACGCTTTATGAGGATCCGAACGGAGACCGGTTCATCGTCGGCTCTATCCGCGACATTACGACATTAAAACTGGTCGAAGAAGAGTTGTCCGCAAGCAAAGCCCTTTTGACCAAATTTATCGACCACGCTCCCGCTGCCGTTGCAATGCTCGACACCGAAATGCGATACCTGCAGGTAAGTCAGAGGTGGATGACCGATTATAAAATCATCGGCCAGGACATTATCGGTAAATCACACTATGAAGTTTTTCCCGATCTTCCCCAGGCATCAAAGGAAATTCATCAGCGGTGTCTTGCAGGTGCGATTATTACGGATCACGAAGATACCTTTCAGCAAAATGACGGTACAACCGAGTGGCTTCAGTCGGAAACCCGCCCCTGGCACAAACCCGGAGGCGAAATCGGCGGCATTTTTCTTTACACCCAGATTATTACCGCCCGCAAACAAAGCGAAGAATTGATACGGCAGTCCGAAGAGAAATACCGAAATATACTGGAAACCGTCGAGGAAGGATATTTTGAAACGGATTTAAGGGGACATTTTGCATTCTTCAATGATTCGTTATGCCAATTACTTGGATACGAGCGCGAAGACTTGATGGGTGTTACCAGCAAACTCTTCACCGACGAGAAGAATTACCGAAAAATTTTTGATATATTCAACGAAGTTTATAAAACAAATCAATCCAGCCATATTCCGAACTGGGAAGTTATTCGTAAAGGGGGCGAGCGCCGGGTGCATGAATCATCTGTCTCGCTTATTCGGAACGCGGGAAATGAACCAATCGGATTCAGAGGCGTTGTCCGGGATATTACGGAGCGAAAAAGGGCAGAGCTTGAGAGTCGGGTAGTGACCGAAATAATTCAGGGTGTAACGCTAACCTCGAACCTTGAAGAATTCCTTGCAATGGTTCATCTATCCGTCAGTAAAGTTATCTATGCCGAAAACTTTTACGTCGCACTTTACGATAAGCAGACCGAGCTTATAAATATTCCGTTTTGCCGGGATAAATTTGATGCGGTCGCGTTGCCTCAAAGGTTAGGTAAGGGGCTTACCGCTTACACTTTCCGTCACGGCCGGCCCGCCCTTCTTAAAGAAAATGATATTCATGAATTGGTTAGAGCGGGCGAGATCGAGTTGATTGGAACTCCGCCCGCGGTATGGCTCGGCGTTCCGCTGAGAACGCCCGCCGGGGTGATCGGCGTGCTTGTCGTGCAGCATTATGAGAACGAAACGGTTTTCACGAAACGGGATATTGAGCTTCTATCTTCAGCAGGCGACCAAATTGCCATGGCAATCGAGCGCAAACGATCTGAGGACGAATTGAAGGAAAGCCAGGAATGGCTGGCGGCAATGTTTGAGGCCTCGCAGGATGGGATCGTTGTTGAAGAGAACGGGCTTATTGTTTTCGCAAATAAGCGGTATTCGCGAATGTGCGGCTTTGAGCTCGAAGAGCTGATCGGCACTCATGTCTCAAAATTATTGACACCTGAGGATAGCGAACGCATGACCGAATACGGCCGGATGAGGGAGCGCGGCGAAGAAGTTCCAACCCTTTATGAGTTTACCCGGTTAGATCGGAATGGCGATCAAACGGCCGTTGAAGCGTCAATTTCGACATTTACGAGCAAGGGCAAGTTCTACATCGTAACGGCGCAAAAAGACATTACCGAGCGTAAGCGGGCGGAGGAAAAGCTGCGTAAGAGCGAGAAGGAACAGCGCGTCCTGGCAGAGCGCCTGGAAACTGAACGAACAAGATTAGAGCGCGCACAATCTGTAGCGAAGGTAGGCAGTTGGGAGGCGGACCTGTTGTTGGGGACCTTCACATGGTCCGCCGAAACATATCGGATTTTTGAGGTTGAGCCAGACTCCTTCGTTAAGAGCCAAAGGGAATTTCTAAGGATCGTTCATCCGGAAGATCGAAAACTCGTTTACGAATCAATAAAAAATTCGCAGGGCGAAACGGCCGCAAAACCTCTCGATCATAGAGTACTTCTACCGGACGGCAGGATTAAAGTCGCTCGAGAGCGTTGGCAGGTCTTGTGCGACGAATCAGGAACTCCGGCGCGCCTTCTTGGTACGACCCAGGATATTACATCCCAAAAACAGGATGAAGAAAAACTCAGGGCAAGCGAAATCAGGCTCTCGGAAGCCCAGCATATGGCGGGACTGGGAAGCTGGGAGTGGGACGTAACTCTCGGTTCGGTTGTCTGGTCGGATGAATTTTACAGGATTTTCGGTTTCGAGCCGAAGGAGATCGAGCCTACCTTTGAGCGGTATCTATCCTTTGTTCACCCCGACGATCTCGGCCTTGTTAAAGAAATGGGAAACAAAGCCATGCGTGGAGATTGCGAATACGACTATTTTCACCGTTTCATTAGAACTGACGGGGAAGTGCGCGTTGCACGTTCGAAAGGCCTTGTTACATTAGGCGGAGACGGAAGGATCGCGAAGATCACGGGAACTATTCAAGACATTACCGTGCAAAAAGAACTCGAGAACGAACTTAAACATACCCGCGACGCGGCGCTCGAAACAGCCCGGCTTAAATCTGAATTCCTGGCCAATATGAGCCACGAGATACGAACGCCGATGAACGGTGTCGTAGGTATGACCGGACTGCTGCTCGATACGGAGCTTTCATCACGCCAGCAGGAATATGCCGAAACTATACAGTCAAGCGCCGATTCGCTGCTGACGATCATTGACGACATACTTGATTTTTCGAAGATCGAATCGGGCCTGTTAAGATTCGAGACAATCGATTTCGACCTTCGCTCGGCTGTTGAGTCTCCGCTTGCCTTATTGGCGGAAAAGGCCCAGGCGAAAGGTTTGGAAGTCGCGTCGCTGGTTTATCAGGATGTGCCCACAGCTTTGCGCGGCGATCCCGGCCGGCTGCGGCAGATATTGACGAATCTGATAGGAAACGCCATCAAATTTACGGACGAAGGCGAAGTCGTGGTCAGCGTTAAAAAGGAGACGGAAGGTGAAAATCAAGTAGTTCTGCGTTTCGAAATCAAAGATACCGGCATCGGCATTTCTCCGGAAGCTCAAAAGCGGCTTTTTCAAGCTTTTACACAGGCTGACGGTTCGACCACCAGAAAATATGGCGGCACCGGGCTGGGCCTCGCAATCTCTAAACAACTCGTCGAATTGATGGATGGATCGATCGGAATAGAAAGTTTGCCCGGTGAGGGATCGACATTCTGGTTTACCGGAAAATTCGAAAAGCAAGCCGAATCCGCTCACATAATCGAGCAGTCTTTTTCTTCTAATCTAAACGATTACAGAGTTCTAATCGTAGACGACAATGCGACGAACCGGAAAATTATGGTACATCAATGCCAGTCGTGGAGTATGATCGCCGCCGAAGCGGAATCCGGCCAGCAGGCGCTTGAATTGCTCCATGAAGCATCAGCAAGCGGACAACCGTTCAATGTTGCGTTGCTCGATCTAATGATGCCGGAGATGGACGGTTTCCAATTGGCGGACGCGATAAAAGCCGATCCCGCCATCGCTGGAGTTTCTTTGGTGCTACTGCCTTCATTCGGGCAGCGCGGCCATGGAGAGGCCGCCCAAAATGCGGGAATCGCGGCGTACCTGCAAAAGCCGGTAAGGCAGTCGCAACTGTTTGATTGTTTGGCGGCGGTGACCTCCGGCTCCGCTCCGTCAGAAACTGTGCGGAAATTGGTCACGCAGCATACCTTGGAGGAAAACAGGGTGAAAAGGGAAAAAAGTTCTGCAATATTGAATGCCCGAATACTGGTGGCGGAAGACAATCCTGTTAATCAAAAGGTTGCGCTTGGCCAGCTCGAAAATCTGGGTTATGAGGCGCAGGCCGTGATGAATGGAATAGAAGTGATCAAGGCGGTCGAAACCGGAGATTTCGACATAATTTTTATGGACTGCCAAATGCCCGTTATGGACGGTTTTGAGGCCACTGCGGAAATCCGCCGCCGTGAAGGGAACAGCAGGAGGACGATCATCGTCGCGATGACCGCAAACGCCCTGGAGGGCGACCGCGAAAAATGCATTGCCGCCGGGATGGACGATTATTTAAGCAAACCCGTTAAATTCGCCGTTCTTAGCGAGATGCTGGGACGATGGCTTATGGTTACCCCGTCCCGGACACCTACTATTGAAAAGAACGGTCATTCGAGAGCGGTAGATCTTTCAGTCATCGGCAGCCTTCGTGAGATGCAGCAGGAAGGGAAACCCGATTTTGTGACAGAGATTATCGATCTTTTCCTTGAAGATGCAGCTTTGCAGCTCAATCAGCTGCGTGCAGCTTTAGCCGCCAACGATAGCGAAGAGCGCAAACGCCTTGCTCATCTTATCAAGGGAAGCAGTGCGAATGTCGGTGCGGAAGAAATGGCCCGGCTCCTCGATGACATTGAACACCGGGAAATAAATGTCGCCGACGGCAGAACTGCCTATGAAAAGCTTGAAAATGAATTTAAGCGGGTCAAAGCGGATTTGTTGACCGAAAGGCAGGTACCCAGCGAATGAATATTTTAATTGCGGAGGATGATGCGGTTTCCCGCCGCATCCTCGAAGAAACATTAACGAATTGGAATTATGACGTTACCGTAACAAAAGACGGTTCAGAGGCGTGGGAGATACTTCAGCGGGAAGATTCTCCGATGCTCGCGATACTCGATAATATGATGCCGGGAATGGACGGTTTTGAGGTTTGCCGCCGGGTACGTAAAATGGCCGGTGAGAAAACTCCATATTTGCTGCTTCTGACGGCGATGAGCTCGAAGGATGACGTGGTTCGCGGAATCGAAGCAGGGGCCAATGATTATCTGACCAAACCGTTTCATCGCGAAGAATTAAGGGTCAGGGTCGCGACGGGCGTACAAATGCTCGGACTTCAGACATCGCTTTTCGAACGCGTTCAGGAATTGGAAGCCGCACTTGCTCAAGTAAAACAGCTTCAGGGAATTCTCCCGATGTGCTCTTATTGCCGGCAGGTCCGTGACGATAAGGATTACTGGCAAAAGGTCGAAGGCTACATAGAAGATCATTCCGAAATTCAATTCAGCCACGGTATTTGCCCGGATTGTTATAGAAAAGTCGAAGCAGAGCTGGTTGAGAGAAGGCAGAGACAAACCGGTAAATAAAGACATTGACCGGATCCGGCGGATTTAAACAGAATAAATCTTGCCCAAAACGCCGGATTGTGTATAAATACTAGTACATAATTTCTCGCCCCCTTCGATGGGATCTATTGTTGACAGGTTTTCTCCCTAGCTAGGTATCTTTAGCTGTATGCAAAGCACAAATTCCCACTTGATCATGCATATCCACGAAATTGCCGATTCGAGTGCCGCTCTATCGCCGGGCACGGAATTCGTCCATTCCAAAAATGTTGGCCAAAGCCCGATCCTGATCGTCGATGATGAGCCGCAGATTCGAAATTTGCTAAAGGAACTTTTAACGGAAGACTATAATTGCACTGTTGCATCCTCGGCTGAAGAAGCGATCTCGTATATTTCAAAGCAAAAATTCGATGTTATTATCAGCGATATAAATTTAGGCGGCATGACAGGGGTCGATATGATCCCCTATGTTTCCGATATTGATCCGCAGGCGGTTGTGCTGATGATCAGCGGCGATCGCACGATCGATACCGCAATAGGAGCAATGCGTGTAGGAGCCTTCGATTATATAAAAAAGCCGTTCGATTTAGATCAGGTACTGCTTTCCGTCCGCCGTGCCTGCGAACATCATTTGCAGTTGGCCGCAAAGCGTAGACACGAAACCGAGCTTGAACAGCTTGTGATGGAAAGGACCGCCAGGTTAAATTATCTTGCGTATCATGACGAACTTACGCATCTGCCGAACCGCTCGCTGTTTGAAGACCGCTTCCTGCAGACAACATTTCAAACCCCGGAAAATCAGATCATTGCCACAACCTTGCTGTGTATAGACCGATTTAATAATATCCGCGATTCGTTAGGCCATGAGTATGGAAATCAGATTCTCATTGAATTGGCGGAAAGGTTGGAAAAACATTCGGGAAAAAGATCCACCGCAGCCAGGTTTGACGGCGACGAATTTGCCATTCTAATGTCGTACGCGAATATGGATGAGATTCTGGAGATCACCGAAAATATTCTTCGTGAAATAAGGCTGCCTTTTTATATCGCGGGACAGGAAATATTCATTACGCCAAGCATGGGAATAAGCGTTTTTCGCATCGACGGCAATGAAATTCAGAGTTTACTGACAAACGCCGGTGCGGCTCTTTCAAAAGCAAGGGGCGATGGCGGCAACAACTATAAATTTTATAAAAGCGAAATGAATTCAATGGCCCTCAAGCGTCTTTCCTTGGAAAGTGACCTTAGGCGGGCAATTGAGCGGTCCGAATTTAGCGTATATTACCAGCCGAAGATCGATACGGTTTCCCGGCAAATTGTAGGAACCGAAGCGCTGGTTCGCTGGCAGCATCCGACGCTCGGACTTATATCGCCCGACGAATTCATACCCGCCGCGGAGGAAACAGGCTTGATCGTGGCTATCGGCGAGTGGGTTTTGAGGGCGGCATGTACACAAACTAAATTATGGCATGACGAAGGCTTCCCACTCTGTGTCGCGGTCAATCTATCGGCCATACAGTTTCAGGAAAATGACCTGGCAGGATTAATTGCCGGAATTATTGATGAATCGGGTCTTAATCCGTATTTTCTTAACTTAGAAGTTACTGAAACATGCTTAATGGAAAATTCGGCCGTTGCCTTTGAAACATTAAACCGCCTGAGAGAGCTCGGCGTAAAAATATCAATCGATGACTTCGGAACCGGCTATTCATCGCTAGGATACTTGAAATCCCTGCCTGTCGACGTGTTAAAGATCGACCGCTCATTCATTCGCGATCTGACGAACAGCCCAGATGATTCGGCTATGGTCTCGGCCATCCTCACACTCGCTCATAATCTTAATTTAGAAGTTGTTGCCGAAGGCGTTGAAACGGAGGAACAACTGGCAATGCTTAAAACGATGAAATGCGACGAATGGCAAGGATATCTTTGCAGCAAACCGATAGTTGCAGATTCACTGAAAGACCTTCTATTGACCGTGGTTTGAAGGCCTGCTTCGTCACCACCGCGTTAAATTCCCACTTTCGACTGCTCGTATTTTTTTATTATTCTCGCCAAAGTTTTGCGGTCGATATTAAGCAGGCGGGCAGCGGCTTGTTTGTTGCCGCCGGTGTGGGCAAGCGTTTGCGAGACATACTTTGCTTCCATCTCGGCTAGAGGAATAAAGCTTTCGACGGTATTCGAGGCTGGGAAGGTCATATTTTGCAAATCATCGTACGTTAACGTGGGTCCTTTCCCGCCATTGAGGAGCCGCGTTGGAAGGTGTTCAGGATAAATAGTATCGTCAGAAAGCGAAACAGCCCGCAGTACCGCGTTCTCAAGCTCACGGATGTTGCCGGGCCATGCATATCCCATAAGAAGCTCGCGGGCCGACGGTGAAAATTTTATCGGCCCGCTATTTTGTCCGAGCACTTTTTTTCCGAAATGCTCGGCGAGGAGCGGAATATCCTCGACACGCTCGCGAAGCGGTGGAAGGTGGATCGTTACCGCATTCAGCCGGTACATCAGGTCCTGCCTGAAGCGGCCTTCGCGAACTTCTTGCTCGATGTCGCAATTCGTCGCGGCGATCGCCCGCACATCGACCTTCACAGTGCGATTCGAGCCGACACGGCGGATCTCACCTTGCTGAAGCGCGCGAAGAAGTTTGACCTGGAACAAAGGATTTGTCTCGGTTATTTCGTCAAGCAGTATTGTGCCGCCATCGGCTTCTTCCCATAAACCCATGCGCTCGCGGTCGGCACCGGTGAATGATCCCTTCGCGTGGCCGAACAGTTCCGACTCGATCAAATCGACCGGCACCGCACCGCAGTTGACCGCGACAAACGAATGCCTGGCCCGCTTGCTCCGCTGGTGGATCGCCCGTGCTACCACCTCTTTTCCGGTTCCGGATTCGCCCGTGATTAGTACCGGCAGATTGGTATTTGATACACGGCCTACCATTTTCAGACACTCGACAAATTTTGGGCTGCGGCCGATAAGCGGAATATCCGAAACGTAGCCGTCCGGTGAACCTTCTTCAGTCTTTTTCTTTTTTAACGGAATTTGATGCTGCTCGCGGACAGCCTGCGAGATAGTTAGGATGTCATCGACCGAGAAGGGTTTGACGAGATAATCATAGGCTCCGATCGCGGTCGCGTCGAGCGCTCCGACGGCCGACGCGTGGCCCGTCATTAAAACGAAGCGGGCATGGGGCAATTCCTCTGAATAACGGCGCAAAACTTCGTATCCGTCGGTGCCGCCAAGCACCACGTCGCAGAAGACGAGCGACCAATCACTCGCATGGCGCAGATCGAACGCTTCGTCAGCCGTTCGCGCTTCTTGCACATTCCAGCCGTCCGATTGCAGGATTTGGGAGACAAAACCGCTTAGCTGTGGTTCGTCATCAATGACTAGGGCGTTCAATGATTTCTTCACCTCCGGAAATTATAACACAAGGGGCAGAAGGTAAGTGGTAAATAGTAAGGGGTAAATTTAAGGAAATTTTTTAGATTTACCATTTACCGTTTACCAATTTCACGTTTTTAGCGGCCGCCAAATATCTGGGGCTGCTGGGAGATCAGCTGGTAGTAGTTTCCCATGTCTTCCAACGGTATATTGCGAACGTACTCGCCTGCATTAAGCTCGCAGAATACTCGGATGATCTCAGGATCATATTTTGTCCCCGAATCATCTCTTAGCCGCATGACCGCTTCGGCGTGATCAAACCCTGCCGACCCCGGACGTGGTGAGAGCATCTCATCATAAGCGTTAGCGACGGCGATTATCCTTGTGTGAACCGGTATTTGCTCGCCGCCCAGACCGAATGGCATGCCGCTGCCGTCATGGTATTCGTTGAGACTTCGAATCACATCCGCCAGCTCTTTAAAATCCGGAACACCCTCGATCAGATCCAAGCCGCGCCGCATGCTTTCCGATAGAATTTGTTTCTCTTCATCTGTGAGTTCCAGCCCTTTACGGAGAATTTCATCAGGTACGCCGAGTTGGGCGGCCTCGTGCAGAAAGGCCGCAAGTGAAAGCTGCTCAAGCTCACCTGAATCGAATTCAAGAATTTCGCCAATAGAGCATGCATAGCTCCCGGTACGGAGAGCATGACCGTGTGAATGCGGGTCTTTTTGATTCAGGAACTCGGCGATAACACGTATGAAGCTTTCCTTCGTAGATTTAATACGGCCGTGGAGCCTGGCTACCTCGAGCCGAAGATTGTGCTGGCTTTTTATCGCGTTGTAATGCTGAAGGCCGCGTTCTACGGTCTGCTGCAGATCTTCGTTCACCCATGGCTTCGTCACATATTTGTAGATAACTCCCGAATTTATGGCCTCAACTAGCGTTGCGGCATCGGTGTATCCAGTTAAAATTATACGCACGGTCTGCTGCCTCGTTTCGGCCGCCCGCTTAAGAAATTCGATGCCGGTCATTCCCGGCATGCGCTGATCGGAAATAATCAGGGCAACGTCATGAAGAGTCAATTGCTCAAGGGCCTCAGCTCCTGATGTTGCCGAAATGACTGTGTACGAGCGGCGGAAAAGGCGCTCTAATATGCGAAGGTTTGCTGCTTCATCGTCAACAATTAATATTTTGTAAGTCATAATTTACTGGAATAAACTAGTTCATGCGGTAGTCCGAATTTTCGTCACCGGTCATATCAGTGGGAACATCTGTATGTGTTATCGGCAGTTTTACAGTAAAAGTTGTGCCTTCGTTAACTTCAGTTTTTACCGTGATCGTTCCGTTGTGACGCTTCACGATACCGAATGAGATTGAAAGGCCGAGACCCGTTCCATCTCCAACCGGTTTCGTTGTATAAAATGGATCGAATATACGGCTTAAATGCTCGGGAGCAATGCCGGTGCCGGTGTCGGAAACAGAAACGATCACGTTTTCATTTTCCGTGTAAGTTGTCACTCTTACCTCGCCGCCGCCGCCGGCGGCGCTTACCGATTGGGCAGCGTTAACCAGCAGATTCATCCAAACTTGATTGATTTGTCCGCCGAAGGCTTCGACCTGCGGAATGTTTCCATATTCACGTTTTAGAGAAATATTGCCGCCGGTAAAATATTGAGACAGCAATCGGATGGTGGAATCAATGCCTTCGTGAATATCGGATTTTTTGAATTCGGCCTCATCGAGCCTCGAAAAGGTCCGCAGATTCTGAACAATATCGCGAATTCTTTCCGCTCCTTCGCGGCAGTCGCTAATTATCGAATAAAGATCATCCATCGACGCCGGATAATCGATCTTGTCTTTTAATGCTGCTGCGGCGGCCGCAGTGTCCGGGTTGACATCAATAGCTTCATAGAAATCCACTAATTCTTTTAGATCTTCGACAGTATTTCTTAGTGAGTCGAGATTGCCGTATATAAATCCGACAGGATTATTTAGTTCGTGGGCGACTCCCGCAGCAAGCTGCCCGAGCGAAGCCATTTTCTCGCTATGAACGATCTGTTCCTGCAGCCGTTCAAGCTGTAACTTGCCTGAAACTAATTCATTATTGCGGGCTTCAAGGTCGGCTTTATATCTTTGCGCATTGTTAAGCAGCGTCCGCCTCTCTAAAGCCCGCTCCACTGTGAGTTCGAGAACATCCAGGTCGCATGGCTTAATCAGATAATCGAATGCCCCGAGACGCACCGCATCGAGCGCGCGCTGAGGACGGTCAACCCCGGAAACTACGATCACGGCCGTGTCGGGATATGTCTCAATGATCTTTCTCAGCAGCTCGATGCCGGACATTCCGGGCATAATAATATCGGTAATTACCAGAGCGAATTCCGTGTGCCGCAGTAAGGTCAGAGCGTCCTGAACAGATTCAGCTTCCAAACATTCATATTGGTATTCGAGGCACTTGGAAAACATGCGCCGCACCGTGGCGGAATCATCAACCACTAAAATGCGTTCCTTTTCACTTTCTATCACGCGCGGCACATCAAAGGTTGTTATGTTCTGCGTTATGGTTGCGGATGTTACATCTAAAGACATAAGAGTTTTTTGGACAGAAACAGATGTGGTAAATGTTTGAGTCGCGTTTTGGAGGCAACAACAATGCGCAACAAGTGCAATCATTGTACCAAAAGCCCCTAGAATAAAACTTAAAAAACACTCCGTTTTCAAACCTTTAAAGTACGTCGTCCACAGAACCCGCATACATATGGGTAATATCGCCGCACAAATTTGATACCGAACAGGGAATTGTGCCGCACAATTGGTGAGATGCCTCTTATGTGCGCCAGCATACCGACTAGGAAAACGGAAGAGAATATTATATATTTACTGAGCTGTAGTTCTTGATCAGTTTTGACGGATTAAAGGAGAATAATATGCTTTGGACAATTGTTATTATTTTGGTTGTGTTATGGGCGTTAGGATTCGGTCTGGGCGGGGCCGCCGTCGGCAATCTTGTTCATATATTGCTCGTTATCGCTCTCGTCGTTGTGGTCCTTCAGTTAATTTCTGGCCGCAGAGGCGTTTAACGAACTTTATTGATCACTTAGTGTGCAAACATCATTTGTTTCTTCGATTACCGGAGGACAAACTATATCTTGTACTCTGAATGTGCAAAAGGGCTGCCAAATGGCAGCCCTTTATTATTTAATTTAATTGGTGGCCAGAGACGGGGTCGAACCGCCGACACGCGGATTTTCAGTCCGCTGCTCTACCAACTGAGCTATCTGGCCGCACTCTATTTACGAACAATAGAGCAAGCTTTAGAGTGTAAAATATCGGGTTTCGCGATGTCAAATCACATTCTAAATTATACTAAATTGTTAAACACATGAGATCAACCCGTCAAAAAAATCTGTTGACAAAAATCGCGATAGGTTTATAATTGCTCTTTAGTGGGCGTCAGCCATGATGTTCCTTATCTTTTCGAGTTCCTGTTTAATACCTGCCCGTGCCGGGTTGAACGCCGTCGCCATCCCCGGAGACGCAACATTCAATCCGGCACAGCTATTTTAAACACTTCGAGGCCTTAATTATGATGAATAAATTTTTTATTTTTAGTATTTCAGCGTTTCTGAGTTTAAGTCTATCCTGCGGTTCGGCGTCGATTACAAATAATAACGCAGCATTGAATCAGAACACCAACTCGCCAGCGAACGTCGCAGTATCACCAACACCGATCGTTGAGATGATCGTTACGCCGCCAATAACTGAAAATAACTCTAACGCCGCGCCGTCCAAAACCTTGACGACGCCGACACCCGCGAAAAGTGCTACAGCCAACAATCAACAATCCAAACCAGCCGTAACGCCCGCAAATATTATTCCCGATGCTGAGACCTTAAGAAGAAAGTTGCAGAAACCGTCTTCGAACGGCAATGTTACGCGTGATCCGAATGATGGAATGATGATGAAGCGGTCGAATACTAACGGGGTTCAATGATGAAACGTTCGAGCAATGTAAATCAGTAGACAATAATGCAAAAAGGGGCTGGTGGTAAAGAATTCCTTTTCCGCCAGCCCCTTTAACTTGTTTGTGATCTGTTCCTAACCGACAGTCGCAACTTCTGCGGCATCCGCTTTCGTGATTCCGAGGACGTTTTTTACATCAACCTCAATACGGTCACGAAGCTCGGTATTTTCCTTAAGCAGTTTCTTGACGTTGTCCCGCCCCTGGCCGAGCCGCTCGCCTTTATAAGAAAACCACGATCCGCTTTTCTCAACGATCTCGTTGTTCGATGCGAGATCGATCAAATCGCCCTCCCGTGAAATTCCTTCCCCATACATAATGTCGAATTCCGTTTCGCGAAACGGCGGCGCGCATTTGTTTTTCACGACCTTGACGCGTGTCCTGTTACCGACCATTTTGTCGCCGTCCTTGATGGCTCCGATGCGGCGGATGTCCAGGCGTACGCTGGCGTAAAATTTAAGCGCCTTGCCGCCGGTCGTCGTTTCGGGCGAGCCGAAAAAAACACCGATCTTTTCACGAAGCTGGTTGATAAAGATGAACGTAGTGTGCGAATTAGCCACGATAGCGGTTATTTTTCTCAGGGCTTGCGACATTAGGCGTGCTTGCAGACCGGGAAGCGAATCGCCCATTTCACCGTCTAATTCGGCACGCGGCACCAGAGCGGCTACCGAATCGATAACGATCACATCGACGCTGTTTGAACGGACAAGCGTTTCGGCAATCTCTAGCGCCTGTTCACCGGAATCGGGCTGCGAGATAAGCAGATCGTCAATATTAACGCCGAGCTTTCCGGCATACTCCGGGTCCATCGCATGTTCGGCATCGATATAAGCAGCAATGCCGCCGTCACGCTGAGCCGAAGCTACGACATGCAGGGCAAGCGTCGTTTTACCCGAACTTTCCGGGCCGTATATCTCGACGATCCGGCCGCGCGGCAGCCCGCCGACACCAATTGCCGCATCAAGGCTCAAACACGTCGTCGATATTGCTCCGGCCTCTTCATGCGGCTTTTCGCCCAGTCGCATGATAGAGCCTTTTCCGAATTTCTTTTCGATCTGCGCTAATGCAGATTCAATTGCTTTTCCTTTATCTATACTCATTATTTTTGCTTCTCCGCTGGTAATCCGGCATTTTTAGAATTCTATAAAGCCATAAAGAAGTCTAGCATAAGCTATAGTTCTTTGTGAAATGCTGTTTCACAAATGAAACAGACAGTCTTGTTTTGAGACAAATGGAGTGTTTGGTAATTCTATTGAAATTTGCAATAGCGTAGAATAAGTCAGAGAAAATAGCAATCCGATTTTGAATAATTCGTTCGCATTGGATATCGAAAAATTGATCGGGTAAAAAAGCGCCGTCGCAGTTAATTGCGCGAAAAGTAATATCATTTATAATGCTCTTTGCATTTCTTATTCTACCGGCGATCGAAATTTCATATTGCTATTTTTGAACCCTTGGTTGATTGCGAGCGTAAACCAAAGAAAGGGTGCTTGGAATTGTTATGAATTTTGCGGATATAGCAGGGCAAACGCTCGATGAAAAGTACAGAATCGAACGCGAGTTGGGACGCGGCGGTATGGGAACGGTTTATCTCGCGACCCACCTCGGTACCGAGCGCCCGGTCGCAGTAAAGATCATCGCGCCGCAATTTATGAAGCGGCCCGAGTTTGTAGAGCGTTTTCGCAGGGAGGCTCGAGCGGCGGGACGTTTGCGGCATCCGAACGTGGTCGACGTTACCGATTTCGGTTTTTCGCACACGCCGGACGGCCAGGTCGCCTATCTCGTGATGGAGTATCTCGATGGCTGCACGCTCGGCGAGATACTTGAAGAAGAAAATAATCTGCCGGTAGGGTGGACGCTCGATATTCTCGAACAGGTTTGCTCGGCTGTCCACGAAGCTCATGAGCAGGGAATTATCCACCGTGACCTGAAGCCGGATAATATCTGGCTTGAACCCAACCAACGCGGCGGCTATACGGTCAAGGTGCTTGATTTTGGAATCGCCAAGCTTGAGGAACATGCGGATCTTGCTGTGGTGGAATACGAGGCTTTTGTTCCGGCTACAGCCACTTTAGTTTCTTCGGGGAAGGCGACAATGGCCGATGTTTTGCACGATGCGACAGTTCACGACAGCATTTCGCCGACAAGATTATCCGCGGGTGCCGGCGGCGACACGGTGAGCTTGGAGGCGGGCACGCTTATTCAACAGGCGGAAATACCAAGCGAAACCGCAACTTCGCTTTTTCCGCTGGAAACCGCCGATCAGGAAACGGTCGGAACGAAGATCATTTCAGGCGATCCGGGCGAAAAGCCCTCGGCGAACGGCGGCGAACATTCGCTTGCCCGCGGTTTATACACACATTCAGATTCTGGCAGTGACCTGACACGTGTCGGAGCTGTTCTCGGCACCCCGCTTTACATGTCGCCCGAGCAGTGCCGTGGCGATAAGCTCGATACCCGTTCGGATATTTACAGCCTCGGCGTAATCGCCTATCAAATGCTGTCCGGCAAGACACCATTTAGCGGCGATTTTACGCATGTGATGGAATCTCATAAAGAGATTGCTCCGCCGCCGCTCGATGCCAAAAAGGTGCGAAAGAAACTCAAACGCGTTATCAGTTCGGCAATGGCTAAACTCCCTGAGGACCGGCCTCAAACGGCTGAAGCTTTTGCGAGTTCGCTTCGTTCACGGTCCGAAGGAATTTTTGGACTTCTCCGGCGGGCGGGAATGATCTACACCGAACACATGCCAAAGTTCCTGATGCTGTCGGCATTTTTCCATATTCCGATGGTCGTCCTCACCGTGGCATTGGTGGCGCTTAGTTTCATGAAAGTTAGCGGGACTATTTCTTCAGAGGTCGCGGGCGCCGGAATCGGCTTGATCGCTGTCCTGCTGACAATTGTTACCTCATTCTGTGCTCATTTGATTATCGGCACGATTACCTGGATCGTAACGCAGTCACTGGCGGTGCCGCTGCGGCCGATCAAACTCCGCTCCGCCCTGACAGAAGCGAGGAAGAAATGGAAAACCTTCGCCGGAACCGGGATTTTCAGTACGGTTATGTCATTCGTCGCGGCCGGCGTATTTTTTACCGTTGGATTTCTTGTGCCGTTTTTAATAATTTGGGCGACTGTCGGTATTAAGGGTAACGCTCCGATCATCGCGGCGGTAATCGGCGTTTTGTTTGCAATTTATGGTTTTTTAGCGGCGAGCGTGCTGCTGATTCTGGTAACGCCGTCGATCATGATGGAAAATCTGCGCGGCTGGAAGGCGGTAAAAAGATCGTTTTATCTCGTCCGGCGTTCAACCATTACCGCCTTTGCGGCTTTCGTAATTATGTTTCTGATTCCGATGTTCGCGGCGGGAATGATGTCGTTCGTGGTCAACATTACGGCGAAAGCGCTTGACCCCAAACCAGCCGTGTTAAAACCGACTGTAAATGATGCGAACGTTGAATCTGCTCCGTCGTCCGATCCGGCGGCGGACGGGCGAAGCTGGAGTTACCGTCTGGGAAATGGCACGAATATGCAGATAAAGGATGCCGAGCCGGATATGCAGACCCAACTCAAAAATACGGTACTTGAAACATTGCTCCAGATTTTTCTGCTGCCGATACAGATCGTGGTCATCTCTTTCACCGCAATTATCATCGCATTGCTGTATCTAAAAACCCGGCAGGCCGGCGGCGAGCCGCTTCAGGATCTGCTCGGTAAATTCGAAGAGACCGAGCAGCCCCGGAAAAAATGGCAGGAACGCGTGCGCCAGCGTCTGATACAATCGGGCAGAATCACCAACAGATCGTAAATAATGCAGTTTTTTAGACGAAATTTCGCCTCATTAGTTTTTCTGGTTTTCTCGCCCGCCATCGGTATCAGTGCGCAAATTTTCACCCGCGAAATTCCGGTTAATGCGGGCGGAACAGTCGAGATAATCAATCGCTCGGGCCGAGTCGATGTAACGGCCGAAATTAAACAGGACCGCGAAGAGGTCGAACCGAAAGCCGGAAAACTCTCGATAACCGCGAAATCGCAGTTATCTATTGCCGAAACTGAGGTGAAAATAGACTCTGCTTCCGGCAAAGTCTGCATCACGGTCGAAGCCGCCGGCACGTCCAAACGCATCGACCTTTCGCTAATCGTTCCGGAAAGATTGAAGGTAAAAATTGAAACCCTGGAAGGCGAAGCCCGCGTATCCGGTAATCTCGAATCAATTGAAGTCAAAACCGAAACCGGCACCATCGCGGCGGATGTTCCAACCGAAGCCTTAAAATACAGCCTGATCTGGACCGAATCGCGCCCAAGATTTTTAAGCGATTTTGATATAGAAAAGGTAAAGGAAAAATCTGGCGGCAAATTCGAGATCAAAGGGCGTTATCAGCCGGAAAAGAGTCCCAAATCAGAACCCACCGCGGCAGCGGCTGGCTCGACTTCAGAGGAAAATGGTGAACAGGACGAAGACGAAAACCCAAAACCTAAAACCCAAAAGCCCCAGACGATCTCCCTAAATCTCACCACTGCCCGCGGAATCATTTTGCTTAACGTTCCGCCGAACGAGGTATCCAGCGATCTTCGCGAGCGGCCGCTGACCAACGCTGCAAAAGCAATTATTCGCAGCGGAGATTCGCTGCTGATGGAAGCGATCCGCCGCACCGCGCCGGAGTATTTCGGCGATTACGCCCGCACGCTGCCGCCTGTAAAACGCGAACCGTCATTCGCTGATAAAGCATCCTCCGTTGATGTCCCGCAGTCAAGCATTAAACGCGCGTCCGTTCGCGTAACCGATCTGCAAAACCGGACGATCAGCGGATTAAAAGCCGGAGATTTCACGATCACAGAGAATAACGAGCCGCGTGAGATTTTAGAGATTCAACCCGCGACCGCACCGGTTAATCTTGTTCTCTTACTCGACGTTTCGGGCAGCGTGGATAACTACGTAAATTTCATCCGCAAGGCGGCCCGCAGTTTCGTTGACACGGTCGGTAAAAACGACCGACTGTCGATAGTTATTTTTAATGACGATGTAAAGGTTTTGTCCAAATTCACAACCGATAAAGCCGCACTTTCGGAGAGCCTCGATACTTTTGACGCCGGCGGCAGTACGGCGTTTTACGATTCGCTTGCATACACACTGACCGATACGCTTCGGCCGCTGAAAGGGGAACGGACCGCAATTGTTATATTGACTGATGGCGACGATAACCGGTCTTTCCTGCCTTTCGAATCTCTGATCGGCTCCATTCAGGAAAGCGGTGCGTTGATCTATCCGCTTTACGTTCCATCGGCGCTTATCGCTTCGTCGGTGAATAGCGATCCAAACGCGGCGATCGACCCGCTGCGCACTCGCTACAACGGCCTGACCTCGAAGGCCGAAGGCGAAGGCGACCGGCTAGCGAAAGTCTCCGGCGGCGTCTATTATCCGATCACGCAATTAAGCCAAATCCAAGCCGCCTACGATGACATCGCCACGCAGCTTCGCTCTGGTTATGTCGTCACGTTCCGCTCCCAAATCGCCGGAAATGGAGCGTCACCGCGATTGAAGATTAGAACCAAAAAGGATAATGCGTTTGTGAGTGTTGTGTCGGTGGTTGGCGGACAGTAAGAATCACGCATGCGTTCCTATTGCTATGAGCCGTTCGCTTTTACAATCTCTGTTCGACGATGAAGAACGACGGCCGCTGTCGGTCTCTGAATTGAACTCGCAGGTAAAAGGCGAGATCGAACGGCGTTTTGCTTCGGTCTGGATCGAGGGCGAGATCACGAATTTTATAGCCGCGCGATCCGGGCATTGGTATTTCACGCTCGGTGACGGCTCGTCGCAGCTTAAGGCAGCGTGTTACAAAGGCTCCAATTACAAGATCCGATTTCAGCCATTCGACGGTTTACAGGTTCGTGTTCGCGGGCGGCTGACGCTTTACGAGCCTCGCGGAGAATATCAAATTCTGGTCGAATCGCTGGAACCTGTGGGTGAGGGCGCTTTAAAAGTCGCGTTCGAACAGATAAAAACGAAACTTGAGTCGCAAGGCCTTTTCGACGAAGCTCTAAAGCGCGCAATGCCCGCTTTTCCCAGAAAGATCGGCGTCGTTACATCGCCAACGGGAGCCGCCTTTTTCGATATTCTTCACGTTCTCTCGCGTCGTGCGCGTTCAGTCAGCGTGATCTTAATTCCGTCTCGCGTTCAGGGTGAAACGGCAGGTGAAGAGATCAGTGGGGCGATACGGATCGCGAATGAATTTAATTTGAATGCCGCACTGAACGACCGGATCGATGTTTTGATAGTCGGCCGCGGAGGCGGTTCGTCGGAAGATTTGTCGGCGTTTAATGAGGAAATGGTAGCACGGACAATTCGGGCTTCAGTGATACCCGTAATCTCGGCGGTCGGGCATGAGATCGATTTTACAATAGCCGATTTCGTCGCCGATCTGCGTGCGGCAACACCGTCGGCGGCGGCGGAAATCGTTGCCCAACGGGAAGAAGACATTCAGAAGCATCTCGAACGCCGAGTCCGCGACCTTGCTCAGATAATGAGTTTCAAATTGCTCGAAGCACAGACCGAATTGCAGTCGTTGGAGCTTTCCCCTGTATTTTCGGAGTTTCCTGGAAAGATCAGAGAATTCAGATACAGGCTCGACGAACTGCAGACCCGTCACCAATCATCAATAGCATCGCGGCTGGATCAAGCGGGCGACAGACTGGGGAACATTGCAGGACGGCTTTCGCCCATAAAACTAGCATCAAAAGTTAGTGTGACCGCCACACGGCTTGCGTTGCTTGAACAGCGGCAGATTGCCGCAAACGGTGCTTTAGAAGCCAGTCGGGTCAAGATTTTGAATATAATGATGGCGAAGCTGGACGCTTTATCGCCACTGTCAGTATTGAACCGCGGATTTTCGATTACTGAGAGTGAAAATGGCGAAATTTTGCGGGACGCTTCTCAATCGAAGATCGGCGACAAATTGAAAATCCGTTTGGCAAATGGGAAACTGAACGCTGAAGTTCTGAGTTCTGAGTTCTGAGTTCAAGCTTTAGCTTGTCTTCCGCGTTAGCATTAGAAACTAAAGCTTGAACTCAGAACTAAAAGTTACTAAATCGATGTCGAAATTTGTGGTCGATATAAATAATCCCTCGACAACGGAAGTGCCGGGTTTTGGCGGTTATACGGAGCGAAAGCCGAAGAGGCATGCCGGAAACGTGATTGCAATTATCGGCATTTCGGTTGTTGGGATCACAGTTATCGGAGCCTTCGGCGGTTACTTTTACTGGCGGAGCTTTCTTGAAACGCCTCAGTATTCACTTGCATTGATAATCGACGCCGCACGAAATAACGATCAGGCGATGATTGACCAGCTTGTCGACTTGGATGCGGTCGTGGACGATTTTCTGCCGCAGATAACTTCAAAAGCCGTCGAACTATACGGGCGCGGCCAGCCGCCGCAGATAATCGCAAGAGTTGCTGAAATAGCCGCGCCGATGCTGCCAGCGGTTAAGGACCGGGCGAGAGCTGAATTGCCAAGGACAATACGGCAAAAGACCGAAAAATTTTCGAGTGTGCCGTTTGCGGCGATGGTCATCGGCGCCGGCAGGTATTTAGATATCTCTTTCGAAGGCGAAAAAGCATTGGTAAAAAGCAGGCTTCCCGAACATTCCTTTGAAGTAATTATGCAGAAAAGCGGAACGCGCTGGAAAATTGTCGGACTGCGAGATGAAAAACTGGCAACTACTATTGCTCAAAAGATCGGACAGGAAATAATCGGCCTTGCCACCAACGGCGGCCGCGGAACTTCAGCGGACAGTCTTGGAATAAAGAATGTGAATGAGCTTTTAAGGCAGACTGAAGAAATTTTTAGATGAATTACGATGCTGGTTTGAAAAATTAAGAAAAATTAGCTGCAGATAAACGCGGATGACTAAGATACGAGGAGATCTTAATTTTCTTTTCTTTTTCTTATCCGCGTTCATATGCGTAAATCCGCGGCAAAAACTTCTTAAAAGCGCTTAACATATGGAAAAGACATTCGAAGCTTCACTTGATGATCTTGAGAAGATCGTCAAACAGTTGGAAGACGGCGATTTGCCGTTGGAGAAAAGTTTGAAACTGTTTGAGGACGGTGTTAAATTATCTCGGGAATGCCGCGAGCGGCTGATTAATGCCGAATGGCGAATAGAAGTTTTGCTTCAGGACGCGGACGGCAGCATGAAACTAGAAAATCTTGATCCCGAGGCTCCGCGTGAGAACTCGACCCCCAAGATCAATAAGAGGATCGTTTTTGAGGAGGACGAAGAGCCGCCGTTTTGAGTCTCACTTAAACGCGGAACTCAAAACGGCGGCTTTCAGGTAACGCTGTCAATTAATCTCGCGAGCTGAAAATAGTCAGGATATACCAGAAAAGCAGTGCAATACTGGCAAAAAGGGTTAGCGAAGCAGCGACATGCTGGTTAGTATTGAATCTATGCAGCACGTTCGATGTCTCATAAAGGATCGCCGTTCCGGCAAATGCGACCATTATGAACGCAAAAACATTGCCAAGCGAAAAGCCAAATAAAGCGCTTGCGACAATAAAGCCGAGAGCCGCGAACCCGCCAATAGCTAAGATTGGGCCCAGGAATGAGAAGTCACTTCGCGTAATAAATACGGTCGCGGTAATTCCTAAAAACAGGCCGATAGTGACAATGCCGGCTTTTGTGAGAACATCGGTATCACCGGAATAATATGTTGCGATCCAAATAAGCGGAACGAATATTACCGCCTCCGCAACGATAAAGAAGCCCAGCCCCAGATACTGAGTGATCTTCGATGTTTCCGAAGTCGCCCATCGGTTTGCAAGGAACGAGACTCCCATAAACATACCAAGAACGAGAAGCCAACCAATAGCTCCTCCGCCAAATATTACAGAGGCGATCATGTCAGCTGCACCGGACGCGAACAAAAAGCCCTCGACGACGATAAATGCGAGAATCGCCGCCGCAAGCAGAAGATAAGTTTTACGGATAAACGACGCCCGCTCTGCGGGAAGTGCGTTAGCCGCGGAATTGCCGAATGTTGTTGTGTATTGTTCCATATATCTGTCCTGTTAGATTATCCGTGTGCCATTAAGTTTGCCTGAATTCAGATGGCCGAAAACACCTGTCTAATTTACCAGGATTATAACCTACATTAGACTTATATGCCGGACCCGCAATTCTGAATTCACGCTTCAGCGTGACTTAAGGGCTGTATAAAGACAGGCTGAAGCTGAACTCAGAACTAAGCTACCGAGCTTTCGGTTCTTGCTTCGGCGGGTTTGGCCGTAATTATGTCGATCTTTTCGATGGTCGGGCCCTCGATAAGCAACTCGGCGGCGCTTGCCATTAATGCGGCGGCAACTTTACCATTTAGATGAGCGTCACGGCCCTCGTCGGAGTCGAAAGTGTCGAAAACGCCGAATGTCGAATCGTCGAATTTGACGGCGTACCATGTTGCCGTTAGAGGCTCCTCATTAACCAAAGCAAGACCACTGTTCAAAAAGGCTTCCACGTCGGCTTCTTTGCCCGGTTTTGCTGTCATTTTTACAAATAAGCCTTTCTTAACCATAAATACAAACCTCCCTAAAAATTAAATCGAATAGGTTAAAATAAATTTTATGCGGGTGATACAGAGTAAATCTTTGAAGCTGCAATCGCAAGATTATGAATCGTATGTTTTCCGCCCGGCAATATATCTTTTAAGCTTGAAAGCGGCTATAACACCGGCCAAGGCAAAAACTACTATTGCAGACCCGATAATCACGTACCGCCAAACGCGTGTCGGCGAACCGACGGCGGCTCGTTCCTGCTCTGGTGACTGGGCGGCAGAGGGTGGCTTAGATTCGATGGATTGGCTTTGTAAAGTAAGTGCAAATCCTATGATGGCTGTATTGTGAGCCGCCAAATCACTCCATATATTAGCCGACGAAAACAATCCTAATAACACCGCGGCCAGCAAAATTTTCATCATCCGATTATAACATTGCCGGTTAGTCGATACATTCCAAACCTACGAATAGAAAGGGCGGAAAGCGTGCCGGTAAAAATAAAGCTCCGGAAGCGACAATGCTGGAGCCGGAGCTTTATTTTATTGATCGCGTGCTTTTTTATTGTGGAACGGCTCGAACAGCTTCTTTCTCTATTGTTTCCTGAAAAGTTTTGTCGGCAGTTTCAGATCGTGAAGCAGCCAATCCCAATTCGGGGGAACGCCAGAGATTTGATACCAGTAATTCGCGCATAAAGGTCATTTCTTTCGGCAGCCGGTCGTAGAGTTTAAAGAAAAGATCGTCGTGCATGGCGATCTCTTTTAGCCACATGTCACGGTCGAGTTTCATTACCTTGTCGAAATCCTCGCGGGAGAAATCGAGGCCGCGCCAGTCCATGTCTTCGTATCGCGGCACCCAGCCGAGAGGTGTTTCGACGCCTATCGATTTTCCGCGTGAACGCTCAACCACCCATTTTAGGACGCGCATATTCTCGCCGAAACCGGGCCAAAGGAATTTGCCGTCCTCGCCTTTAAGAAACCAGTTGACGGAGAAAATACGCGGAGGCTCCGGGATTTGGCGACCGAAATCGAGCCAGTGAGCGAAATAATCGCCCATGTGATAGCCGGCAAACGGGAGCATCGCAAACGGGTCGCGGCGGACTTCGCCAATGTTACCGAATGCGGCGGCGGTCATTTCCGATCCCATCGTCGCGGCGGTGTAAACGCCGAACGCCCAGTTGAAAGATTGCTGAATCAGAGGCACGACGCTGTTGCGGCGCCCGCCGAAAATGAATGCCGAGATGGGAACGCCTTTTGGATCGTCGAATCGTTCATCCGCGACCGGGCACTGCGTGATAGGCGCCGTAAATCTCGAATTCGGATGCGCGGCGGCTTTTTCACTCGACGGCGACCAGTGGTTACCCTGCCAATCGATGGCGTGGGCCGGAGCATCGCCGTCCATTCCTTCCCACCAAATGTCGCCGTCGTCGGTGAGGGCCACGTTCGTGAAGATCGTGTTTTCCTTGATTGATTCCATCGCGTTCGGATTAGTTTTGTAGTTGGTGCCAGGAGCGACGCCAAAAAATCCGGCTTCGGGATTGATAGCATGTAATTTGCCTTTTTCATCGGGCTTGATCCAGGCAATATCATCACCGACGGTAGTGATTTCCCAACCTTCATCGCTAAATTCCTTCGGTGGAATAAGCATCGCGAAATTCGTTTTGCCGCAGGCCGACGGGAAGGCCGCGCAAACATAATCCTTCTGGCCGTCCGGTGATTTTACGCCGACGATCAGCATATGTTCCGCGAGCCATCCCTGTTCGCGGCCGAGTGTCGAAGCAATACGAAGTGCCAGGCACTTTTTGCCGAGCAAAGCGTTGCCGCCGTAACCGGATCCATAGCTGACGATCGATCTTTCTTCTGGAAAATGGACGATGTACTTATCTTTCGGGTCAGGCGAGCACGGCCACGCGACATCGGCCTGGCCTTCGGCAAGCGGCATTCCGACCGTGTGCAGGCAGTGAACGAATTCGCCGTCGTCCAATGCCTCAAGAGCCTTCGTTCCCATCCGCGTCATGATCTTCATATTGACCGCAACATAAGGCGAGTCGGAAAGCTGGACGCCGAATTGCGAGATGGGCGAACCGATCGGACCCATGCAGAACGGTACGACGTACATTGTACGCCCGCGCATTGAGCCGCGAATTTTCGGGGTCAGCAAGGCTTTCATTTCCGCTGGAGCCATCCAATTATTGGTCGGCCCGGCGTCGCCTTTGCTGCGTGAGCAAATATAGGTGCGGTCTTCGACGCGTGCGACATCTGACGGATGCGAACGAGCTAAAAAGCTATTTGGCCGCTTTTCTTCATTGAGCCGGATGAATGTTCCGGCGGCAACCATCTCTTCGCAAAGGCGGTCGTATTCTTCCTGCGAACCGTCGCACCAATAGACGCTTTCCGGTTCGCAAAGCTCGACCATGTCGGTGACCCAGCGTTTTAATTCAGTGTTTTTAATGTTTTCCGGGATAGTTAAATTAGTCATATTTTAGAGAATAGACCTCTGATTACTCTTAAAATTAATAGCCGTTTTTTACAAAATTAACTCAAACCTTCGGTTTATGCCATAATTATATGTTATCAGATTATTACCGAAATTAAAATTCTTTCACCGTGGGTTCGTGCCCGGTTTTGCCGAAAGCTGTGAACCGCGACAGCGGCGATTATAATCGCGCCGCCCAGCAAAGCCCATCCGGACGGCGTCTCAGCCAAAAAAATAAATACCCAAAACGGATTAAACAGCGGCTCCAAAAAGCCGATAATGCTGGCATCCAGCGAACGAAGGCCGCCGGCAATACCGTTCGTAAACAATATATATGCAACGCCGATCTGGAAGATTCCGAGAAAAAGGATGGCTCCGATATCACCAAGTGCCAAACTATGCGGCGGATTGCTCATTACTATCGGTGCCATGAACAAAACCACCAATATATTGCCGTAGAAGACCGAAAGTGCCGGATTTTTTTGCAGCGACCTCGGATGACGCAGGAAAATAAAGTACAAGCCGAAGAATACGCCCGAAACCAGGGCCGCGATATTGCCGGCAAATATGTTGGCAGCGAGGGTATTGGAGGCACTCGGAGCTTCGAAAAAGAAGAGCGTCATTCCGGCTAAACAGACAATGACCGTCAGCAGATCCTGAACGCGAAATTTTTCCTTCAATATAAAGGGCGAAAGAATGAGTATGTAGATCGGAGCCGTATATTGCAGAAATATCGCATTTGCCGCTGTCGTGTTCTTGGTAGCGTAAACAAATGTCGACAAGGTCGCGGCGTATAGAAACGATGTGAACAGCGTGAATGCGTCGATCTTCAATCCTTTCTTATAGGTAAATATCGCAACGACGATAGCCGCAAAGAATGACCGTCCAAGATTCACCGAAAAGGCGTCAAGGCTGGTCATCTTGATGAAAAGCCCGCCGGTGCTCCAAAGCAGGACCGCGATTAGAACGAGATAAACGGGGGATAGAATTTGTGTGCGGTCTGTATTCATTGTCATAACCACTTGGGGTTAGCGGGTGGCTTAAGATTTTAGTCTCCAGGTTATGAGCTCACTCGCCCGCGGCCGCAGGTGGTTCCGCCCCAACCGCCGTTGCTATCGTTTCACGCAGCTTCTTCGCCGAGGTCGTTGCCGGGTACAGTTCTTTTTCCTCGATATTGCCGTAAACCTTTTTACCGAAAACACCGTTCCAGGGCGGAACAACGATGGTTGCGTTTCCAGCCGCTTTTGCCTGACAGGCGAGACGCATAAACGGTTTTTCGTCGACGGGCTGGTTGTATCCGAAGCTTTTCATCGCCGTTCTTTCACGCGTTGAAACTTCCGTCAGCTTTTCCTGCCCACCGATCACGCCGACCCAGCATGTGCCGCACGAAGCAGCCGTGCATTCGACCGGGATCACGCCTTCCCAGCAGCGTTCGTCCATTTCCTTCCAATTCTTCGACTGATCCAGCGCCGAGGCACCGGTCAATTCCTGCTCGTTCATAATGGGGAACTTGCCGTTCGAATCGTTCTCGTCGTAGATGATCGAATACTCCTTGTTCACCGTCTTCAGAAAGCCCAAAATTCCCTGTGAATCGTCGCTCGAGCGTTCCTTTACGATAGCGTCGGGCGATTTGGCGAGAATGCGTGCCGGTTTTTCGATCTCTCCGCCCGCCGCTTTGAAAGCGTCCGCACCAACTTGCACCAGAGTCATCACACCAATGGCGGTAATTGCCAAAGTCAGCGAAGTATCGACCTTCAGTTTCTCCGCGACCATTGCCGCGATCTGCCTGATCTCTTCGGAAAGTTCGATTTCTGCGTTCTCAAACGTAACAATCTCCGCTTCGATCGCCGCTTTCACCGTTTTCCAGAAGCGGTGGCCGTACAAGAAGTGATGCGAAGAGTCGATCTGCGTATCAAGCGAATATTCGCCCTGGATCGCGAAACCCTGGATGGCTTTGTCCCTATCTTCCGCCGACGCCAGAAATTGGTGCAGTGACAATGGATAGAACCGAAACCAAATCTGCACGGCGGCCCGGTCGACCTCGTGGATGGCGGGTAAAAGAGATTCAATGGCAGCAAGCCATTCGGCCTCCGTATGTTTTCCTAAATAATCAGTAAATGCGTTGTTCATAATCGTAAGTTCCTGTATAAAAGCAAACCTGTATTAAACCAAATATGTCCCTCTGAAACAACCCGCCACGCCGCGGCAGGGGCTCCGCCCCAACAAAAGCATGTATTTCCCGCGATTAGCCTTCTCCCGAATTCCTTATCTTCCTATGCGTCCTTCGCGACTCCGCGTGAAACCGATCTTTCTCACGCAAAGCCGCAAAGGACGCGAAGAAAGACAAGTTTAAAACCTGTAAAGCCTGTTATCGGCCTCCGCCAGCATTGTGACGGCGAGGGAAACGGCGTCGACTTGATCGTCAAACTGGCCGCCGGGAAAATCGCAGACCTCGTCGAGAAATTCGCGGTTCCACGCACCGCGCACCAGCACGACCTTGCCTTCCTCGGCCGGGGCCGACCATTTCAGCGCACGTGTTACCTTGTCCGCCGTTACGTCGATGCCTCGCAGCCCGCGCCCGTGCGTGCGGGTTTCGCGGCGCAGATCCTGAATGAGCGCCTGGCCGTGAAGAGCTTTTTCGATGCCGTGTTCGGTGTCGCGTTCAGCGGTCAGCCGTTCGATGACGAAGCGTTTCTGGTCCGGATATTCGATCCGTTGGCGAAAGCCGCCGTCGATGTACATATCGCCTGTCGCCCTATCGATAGCGACGCGGAAACTGGCCGTATAGCAGGCCGAGGTCCGCGTCGAAACGGCGAGATCGTATCCGCGTTTCCATTGCAGGCCGCCGGGAGCTTTATCGACAAAGCGTTTGAACCACGCACGCTTGAAAATGCCGCCTTCGGCCGGCGACGGCTGCTGTTGATACAGAGCCGAAAATGAATAACTGCCAAGCTGACGGCGAATTTCGGCGAGTTTCTCCTCATTGAAGCGATCCGGACAAAGCGCGGTGCCGGGCACGCGGGGAAAGGATAAAGGATAAAGGAGAAAGGATAAAGGTGAAGAGCCGGATTCGGAGCCGGAATCGATATCTTCGTCTTTCATTCCCATGTTCGCTTCTCCTAATTCTTCTATCTTTCCTAGTTCTTCCCTTTCTTCTTCTTCCACTTTATCCTTTATCCTTTCTCCTTTATCCTTTGCTCCCTCCTCCGCCAATGCCGGTAGATTTATTACATCCCATTCCTGGCCGCCGTCCTTCATTTCGCGGAGCAGGCGGCCGGCGAGGTCGTCCTGGTGCCAGCGGGTTTGGATGAGGACGATCGCGGCGTTCGGTTCGAGCCGCGTGTAAAGGTCGTTGTTGTACCAATCCCAGAGCCGTTCACGATACGTCTCGCTTTCGGCTTCGGCGCGGCTTTTTACCGGATCGTCGATGACGATCAGCTGGCCGCCAAAACCTGTGACGCCTGCACCGACGCCGACCGCCTTCACTCCGCCGCCAAGCGCCGTTTCCCATTGCGATACCGTGTTTATTGTCCGCGAAGGCGGAAACATCCGAACAGCAGCCGCCGGACGCGCGATCATCTCGGCGGGGCAGGCCGTGGTAGTATCCGTACCCCGAACGCGGGCTTCGTTCTGCGCCGCCGCGGGCTGAACTGTTTCGGCTGTCGCGTAGACCAACTGCGGGTTCAGCTTGTCTTCCTCATCGGAAAGCAGCCGCCGGATCGAGCGGGAGAATTTGTCGGCAAGTTTTTGATTATAGCTGCTGACGATGATCCGCATTTTGGGATCGTTCCACAAACGCCACCCGGCATAACGGATTGTGACGAGCTCCGATTTCCCGTGCCTCGGCGGCAGAAAGATCATCAGCCGCTTGCACTCACCATCCGTCACCCGCTTCAAATGTTTATATATGTATTCCTGGTATTTCCAATCCCACGTCATCTCCGGCGAAACGGCTTTGAGCCAATCCTGGAAAGAGCCAGAAACACGACCGGTAGGGAGTGTGTCTTTCTGTTGGCCTGTTACTTGTTCAAGGCTCGATCTGCCGGGAGGCGTAGAAACACACTCCCTACCGGTCGTGTTTCCGCCTGTGCTGCTCAGATGTTTTTTCCACTCAAACCGCTCGATCCATCCCGGTTTGTAAACGCCGTCTTCCTTTCGCCCGTAAAGAATACGTCGGTTGAAATCCGCGTAGCCCAGAGCACGCATCTCCCGCTCGATCCGCAGCAAATTCCTGCCGCCATATTTCAAATAAAGCTCAAAACACGCCCGATACCGCTCCGTATAAATAGTTTCCATAAGTTTCGCGAAATAGATCGCTCACCCTAGAAACTAAACAATGTCGGAGACAACGGAAATACCAATCTGGACGATCCGAACGATGCGAACGAATGGAATGATTTGGAAGGTGGTAGGTCTCCGCGAAACAATAATAAAATATTCGGTCGAATCAGGTTCAGCCGTCCCTATCGGGACTGGTATCATTGCCCACCGGTGTTCCCACCGATGAATCGGTGGGCTATTAGCAGTCTGTCCCTTCGGGACGTTTTAGTCATCAGTCCGGGAACCGGACGGGCGACAATAGCCCACCGATTCATCGGTGGGTAAACAGTAATCAAGGTCCGAAGTCCCGGAAGGGACGCCCGCAAATAGCCACCGATTCATCGGTGGGAAAGGATGTGTGATAAATTGAAGTTCCGCTGGCGACGGCTGAAAATATAATAAAGGAGAATATAATCTTATTTCACATTCATATGTTAGCCAATTGATCCATTGCGTCTTCAGCACAAAACAGCGACGGCCGATTATCACACCTGAACTGCAATCGCGATTGTTTCCTTACATTGGCGGTATTGCTCGAGAAAACAAAATGAAATTGATTGCGGCGGGCGGCATGGAGGATCATGTCCACCTGCTGATATCCATGCCGAAAACATTGAATATCTCAAAAGCTATGCAGCTCATAAAAGGCGGTTCCTCAAAATGGGTCCACGATACATTTTCTGAACACCGGACATTTGAATGGCAGGAAGGATACGGCGCCTTTTCAATCGGCATTGGCGAGGTCGAACGAACCGTAAACTATATCAACACTCAAGAAGAGCATCACCGGGAGAAAGATTTCAAGAAGGAATTTATATCTTTTCTCGACCTAAACGATAGTTTGTATTTATTTGGAAGGAACATATGCTTAATTATATAAAGAGTTCGGTAGTATTATCGGTTATTTTGATTCAATGTATAAACGTTAGTGGAAACCCATGGTTTATGAGCATTGAACCTCTCAACACTCATATCTCTGAGATTGAAGAATTGCGAAAGTTGACTCCTAAACTAGTTTCAAACAACGAGTTGTTATTTAAGATTAAAGAGGGCAATTTGTTTCTGGGTCTTTTGTAATGGTCAAGTTAAACAGGACACAGAACTTCGTGTGCTCCTTTGTTTGAT
>JBBJOS010000017.1:0-69755 GCA_037723965.1 Pyrinomonadaceae bacterium
CTCATGTTATTATTCTACGAAGAGTTTCGTGTCCTGTTAAATTAGACCATCACAGATACTATAAGCCGCAGAAACTATCCAAATGGTTTTTGAAGGGTCTTTAGAATAAAAAGAAAGCCAGTATGGTCGATTGACAACAACCATGTATCGAACTCCTCTTCTACCGTTTGGTCGCCAATGGTAAACAATTCTACCTGAGGATTTTCGTGTTTCCGTCAAATTGATGGGAGATTTGGGTGGAGATTTTAGAAGTGCCAGCAAACCTTCAGAAGCCACGCGTTTCGAATCCGTGAATCTCCAAGCCCTGAGTTCCGTTTCTGCCTTTGATTGCGCTTCAATATCGTTTTTTGCGGTTTGATCTCGTAAATAGTGTAATTGCCGCAACCTTCATAATCGTTGTCCGGTTGATCGACCGATGCCCCGTAATCGAGGTCGTTCCTATCATGGGGATCAACCGAGACTACTTGCTGAATCGCAAAAAGGCTGGACATTCCCATGTGTCCATAACCCACCCAAAATTCACCACCGGGAAATTTTTCTTTCTTACCAGAAAAAAATCTACCTACCATTGTTGCTCGAACAATTGAATCAGGTTCACGCTGAAGCAGCTTATCGAATTGGCGGAACGGAACATTATCAACAAGAGGTATTGAAATGTTCTCGACTATCAAATCTTTCGGGCGGATTCGATCAGATGACTCTCCACAACAATATATTGTTCCAGTTTTTTTTGTGCCGCCTAGTTCAACCCAAATACCGAATCGGGTTGCACAGGTCGGATCAAATAACGATGAATCCTCAAAGCCACGAGAGATAAAGCCCGTAATTTCGAGTAGTTTTTGATTATATGCGGTCGGATCTTTTGCAAGTTCACAAATTGAAACTCTAACAGGACTTTCGTTGCTAAACGTGTGTGCTAAATCTTCCGCTAAATGTATCTTATTTGGAGAGATCGTGGAGTATGAAGTTATTAACAGAATCAAACTGAGTAGTTTTTTATCATATTGTATTTCTTGACACATATAACAATAGGGTTCCTCACTAGATGCATTTCAAATGAGATTGGTTCGTTTACTATCTCAAAATCAGTCTAAACGGAAACGATCTATAAACCGATGCATTCTTTAACCCAGCCGCTTTACCGAATTTTTTCAATTCCTCCGGCTTGAAGCTTTTCAAAATAGATAGCGATCCGTCCTCCGTCACAAGGGGCGAGATTCTGAAAGCAAAGCAAAACACCTTATAAAAAACATAGGCCATCGGGTGGCGGTGCAGATCGGTGACAAAGATCGCGCGGCAGGCGACGCGGTCCATCTCGCTTATTACCTTTACGATATCTTCATCGCTTAGATGGTGCGTGAACAGCGAGCAAATCGCGTAATCGAATGCGTCATCCGCAAATGGCAAGGCTAATGCATTCCCGCGGACTGACGTTAATCCTTGGAAATTGGACGAATCTTCAAGAATCGCTTTAGCGGAACGCTCATTCAATTCGAGGCCCGCAAGTTGTGATTTGCGTCCCGTGCGTCCAGCGAATTCTGCGATGGCGCGGAGCATTTCGCCCGAACCGGCACCGACGTCTAGAACGCTAAATTTGGCAAGCCCTTCGTGCTTGATGTCACGGAAAAGAGTTTTTCGCAAAGCCCGAAGATCGCCGGTAAAGCGATTGATAAATTTTATCTCACGCAAAAAATGGTCGTACTCATCGCCGGTGTAATCGCCGGTATCGATGCGTTCGAGTTTGAGACTGCGGGTTTTAAACACGGAATGAGCATATCAGGAAGAAAGTCGATTTAGACTCAAAAAGGCACAAGAGGCGCAAAAAAAAGATTTCTAATCTTGTCTTTGCGCCTCTTGTGCCTTTTTGCGGCTATAATTCCTATCCCAAAAACCCCTTAAATTTGCCCGGGCTCGCCGAATATTTCGGAAAGAGAGCGGCGAGGTCTTTGCCACCGAGGTGTTTATACGCGGCCTCGGCAAAAACATCGCGGAAATCGGTGGTGACGGCAAGGTCGCGGCCTTCGTTGAGCTGATCCTGTTTTAATCCTTTCCAGTCGCCGTAAACCTTTCCGCCTTTGACCGAATTTCCGAGAATAAGCATCGCGTTCCCGTGGCCGTGATCGGTCCCGCGCGAACCGTTTTCGCGTGCCGTGCGTCCGAATTCGGACATTGTTATCAGCACGACGTCGTCCATCCGCTTTCCGAGATCGGTGCCGAAAGCGGCGATCGAATTGGCAAAGTCACGCAACAGATTCGCGAGCTGGCCCCGGGCACCGCCTTCGTTATAATGCGTATCCCAGCCCTGTGCTTCCGCAAACGCGGCTTCGAGGCCAACTCCCGCTTTAATAAGCTGCGCGATTTGCATCAATGAGCGTCCGAGGTGCGAATTCGGATACACGGCCCCGTTTTCCGGCTTATACTGCGCCGGATTCACTTCCTTTAAGTAATTTACCGCTTCAAAGGTTTCCTTACCGGTTTCATTCAGCGTGTCTTTCACGTTTTGATCGTAAACGCCTTCGAAACCGCCTTTGATATTTTGCGTATAAATACCCGCTTTAATAGCAAAATCCGCGAGGCTCGTCATCGCCACCGACGGCGAGCGCCCGTACAGCGAACGCGGCAATTGCTGCGTCATCGAAACCGAGCGGAACGGCGAATCGTCTTTTCCGGCTGTCACCTGCATCGTGCGGTTCAGCCAGCCGTCCTTAGTGCTTTTAATACCGGGCGTGCCGGATTCCATATAATCCTGGGCGTCGAAATGCGAGCGCGTATTCTCGGGCGAACCAACCGAATGAACGACCGCAAGCTGTTTCGACTGCCAGAATTTCTCCAGCGTTTTCATCGCCGGGTGCAGCCCGAAATAACCGTCGAGATTTACTGCGCCTTCTGCCGTTCCCGGTTTGGCAATCCCGATATTCGGACGCAAATTATAATACTCACCGTCACCGAACGGCACTACCATATTCAAGCCATCGACCGCTCCGCGTTGGAAAATAGTCACCAGGACCTTCTTTTTCCCATAGCTGTTCCGCACGGTTTGCGCGTTCGCGAATTGCTGCAAAAAATCCGGAGCCGCAGCCATCAGCCCGAAACTCGCCAATCCAATACCGGTTGTTTTCAGAAAATATCGTCTATCCATAATACTTACCTCAATGAATTCAAAACCGCGATTGCGGCTAATTACTTAGACGCGGAGATTAGCCGAATGGTCGTTTTTATTCTGAAAGGCGCAATAACCCTGCTTCGAGTTACTAATGAACGAATTCTGATCCGTATGCCTGACGCAAGCCCTGGCCCTTTATTCCCCAACGGAAACGGAATGATGCATCGCCGCCGCGGTGATTGTACCGGAGGCTGATCTTATGTAATCCGGCTTTTAGCGGGAGAATCGCCGAGCGGACTTTGCGGTCTTTAGTACCGACATCGTCGATGATCTTCTCGCCGCCGAATATCACCGTTGTATCCCAGGTTGAATCTACCTGAAATTCGTAAACTCCGTCGGATGGTGCATTGAAATAGCCGTCGAAAATTACCTCGAAAGGTTTCTTCAAATCATTGCCGTTGGCAAATTGATTGAGTAAGATGGTTCGGGTCTCGCCGAGTGTGCCCGAACCTTTCAAAGCTGGATCATCGTTCGGGACTATGAATTTGTAATTTACGCCTGGCTTGCTTTTTGCCAACGTGTTTGGCTCCCGCATCGGCTGGCGGATCAGGGTTGCGGCGTAAACCGCACTTTTGCGTCCGTTCGGTAAAATGACGATTGTTTTTAGTTCCTTTCGCTCACCTTCTGCCAAACCTGCGATTATAGGCATTTTATATTGAGTTGATTGTTCGTTAGGAGTAGTGCCATCTAGAGTGTAATAAATTTTTGATCCCGAAATAGGTGCGGCTAGTTCTAGTCGGCCTTTAATCTCACTTTCAAATATGCGATTCTCCAAGCCAAAAGGCTCAGGAATGCGGTAATTTACGTTCTGCTTATCAAGTCTTGGATAGTGCATGGCCAGGCGTTTTGAGAAATCGGCGAAATTCTTGTCTTCCGGCTTCGACCATAGAGATTCGGAAAGTGCGATCATTCGCGGGAACGCCATGTATTCAACATGCGAGGGCGTCTTTATATATTCAGTCCAGACATTTGCCTGACCGCCGATGACGTATTTGGCCTCATCGGCGGTTAGTTCCTTTGGAAGCGGATCGAAGCTGTAAACTTTATCGAGCGGGACATAATTGCCGATGCTCAGCGGCTCGTACGCAGGGTCGCCCTGACCATAATCGAAATATACATAGTCCGTCGGCGTCATTATTACGTCGTGTTTTGCCTTGGCGGCTTCGATCCCGCCCTTCATTCCGCGCCAGCTCATCACCGTCGCGTTCGGCGCCAAGCCGCCTTCGAGAATCTCGTCCCAACCAATCATTTTCTTGCCTTTCAAATTAATAAATTTTTCGATCCGGCGGACGAAATAACTTTGCACCTCGTGCTCGTCCTTTAGATTTTCTTTCGCTTTTAATTCCTGTACGAACGCCGACTCCTTCCAATGATCCTTCAAAACCTCGTCAGCGCCGATGTGGATGTAAGGCGAATCGGGAAACAGTGCGATCACTTCGCCGAAAATGTCTTCCAGAAATTTGAACGAAGCCTCGGTCGGGCAATAGACTTCCTTGAAGATGCCCCAAGTCGTCTGTAGCTTGTAATCGTAATTCTGCTTGCAGCCGAATTCCGGATACGCCGCTAGAGCCGCCGCGGAATGTCCCGGTACGTTTATTTCGGGAATAACAGTAACGTAACGCGATTTGGCGTACGCGAGAACGTCCTTAATCTCTTCCTGCGTATAAAAACCTTCGACCGGAACACCGTCGCCTATGTACGGCGTGATATTCCGCTCCTTTACCGATTCCCTTCTTTTCGACCCGATCTCGGTCAGCTTCGGATATTTTTTGATCTCAATCCGCCATCCCTGATCCTGCGTCAATCCCCAATGAAAATAGTTGAATTTATACTGCGACATCAGATCGATGTACTTTTTAACAAACGAAACCGGCATGAAATGCCTCCCAACGTCGAGATGCATTCCGCGGTATTTGAAACGGGGTGCATCGCGGATCTCGACGGAAGGGACTCGCAACCTCTCGCCCTTTGCAGGTAAAAGCTGAATCAGTGTTTGCAATCCATTGAAGACACCGTTTCCATTGGTTGAGATCACACCTATCCCATCCTCGTTAACCCTGACGTAGTAAGCGCCCTCAGGAAAATCTGACCGTGGATTTATAAACTCGATACTATTCTTCTCCACCGCGATGGTTGTGATACTTAACTCTAGCCCGTATTCTCTTTTAATCAGTGTTCTTAATACTTCAGCTTGGGGTCGAAGGGTGGCATTGAGAATAACGATCTTTGTATTTTTATTGATCTCAAAATGGCCCGCGAGCGGTACGATTGAAGTTGGCTTTGGAATAATGTTGATTTCGCTGGATTGAGATAATGCGAACGGAGCGAGAAACAGTGTACAAATAATGGCGAGTGTAGAATATTTCATAATGTGTAAGCCGGGAACGCAGGAGCCCTCGCCTGCAAAATTACGTCTTTCGCAATGTAAACGCCGAAGCGGAAAAAGGTTTGAGCGTGCCGAGCACGCTTGCAGGCGAGGGCTCCTGCGTTCCCGGTTTATAGCGTCTTTAAAAAATCATTTAATTCTTCAGGCAGCGGCTGAACAAAATCCATTTTTTCTTTTTTTTCGGGGTGTATAAACGACAATTTCTCCGCGTGGAGGAAAAACCTGCCGAGCGATGTAAGCGCGTGGCGAATCTTCGAATCGGCGACGGTGTTGTCGCGGCCTTCGTTATAGTTTGCGTCGCCGACGACCGGATGATTTATTGATGCTAAATGCACGCGGATCTGGTGCGTGCGGCCGGTTTTTATTTCGATGTCGAGCAGCGTGAATTTTTCGAACCGCTGGCGGACCTTCCATAAAGACAAAGCGTGACGACCGCTTTGGGCGATTTTCATTCGCGTTCGGTTGTGCTTGTCGCGGGCGATGGGCGAATCGATCTTGCCGGTGTTGTCGTGCGTTGCACCGTGGACGAGAGCGATATAGCTCTTAAAAACTTCGCGGCTGCGGAATTGATCGGCCAAAGCTTCGTGCACCGCCTCATTTTTTGCGATAACGATTAAGCCGGACGTATCCTTATCGAGGCGGTGAACCAAACCGATCCTCGATCTTAGATTTCCGATTCTCGATTGTTCATCTGTCGAGTTCTCAAAATCCAGATCATCTCTTTTTAAGTCAAAATGGAAAGCTAGAGCATTTGCTAGTGTTCCGCTGTGAACGCCGGCCCCCGGATGGACGACCATTCCGGCGGGTTTATTGACGACTGCGAGCTGGGAGTCCTCATAAACTATTTCGAGCGGAATGTCCTCCGGCTCGAATTTGGCGGCTGCAACCTCTATCAGCTCAACATCGATTTCATCACCTTCGCGAATCCTGTGCGAAGATTTAACCGGCTTTTCGTTGACCAGTACATCGCCATCCGTTACCAGCCGCTGCAAACGGGCACGCGACCACGAATCAATATGCTCGGCGAGAAATGCATCAATGCGTTTCCCCGAATTGGGTTCGGAAACCGTGAAATTTAAAATCGGTGTTTCTTCCGAAATTTGAGCGATGTCAGTCTTGTTCAAGAAACTCCTTTTTACCGGTGCTACGCGCGCGAATTACCATAAATATGGCCGCGCCGATAGCAACGACTACGCTGACGATTTGCGAGGTCGAAAGCCCGGTCATTGTTGTCAGTCCAAACAGATCGCCGCGCGGGTCGTCGCGGACGAATTCTATTAAAAATCTAAAGATCGAGTAAATGATGCCGTAAGCGATCAGCACCTGGCCGTCGAATTTTTTGTGGCGGTGCAGATAAACCAGCAGGCCGAAGACGATGAGCATCGTGAACGATTCGTAGAGCTGTGTCGGATGCAGGTAAAGAGCATCGCCGCTCGGGCCGAACGTCGGGACACCGGTAAATTCATGCCCGGCTTCGCTAAAATGCACGCCCCACGGTAGATCGGTGTGCTTTCCCCAGCAGCAGCCGGCCGCAAAACAGCCTTGGCGACCGAATGCCTGGCCGAGAGCCACGCCGGGAGCAAGTGCATCCGCGACCTTCCAGAACGGAAGCTTGTAAAATCGAATTAAAATTACGACCGTCAGGAAGCCGCCGAGAAAACCACCGTAATATACACCGCCGGAACGAAGAAAATCGAGCGTAAAGATTTGCACGTTATCTTCAACGAGAAACATCAGCAGTTTCGATCCGATCAAGCCGCCGATCAGCGTCCACAAACCAAGATCGTAGATCCGCTCCCGCGGCAGCCCATCCCGTGCTGCCAGCCGCGAAGCGACATAAAGCGCGGTCAGCATCCCGACCGCAAGGAAAATGCCGTAGGTCGTTACTGGAAAATTGCCGATTTTGAATAGCTCAGGGTACATAATTTGTGCAATACAGGCGGAAACACGACCGGTAGGGAGTGTGTTTTTCTGCGTTTAAGGTTAGACACACTTCCTACCGGTCGTGTTTCTGCCCTTGATCCGTATGCTTCTTGGTCAAAAACATATCTAATATCATCAGCCCGGCACCGAGCACGATCGCCATATCCGCCACATTAAACGTTGGATAATGCCAGCTTCCCAATTGCACATCGATAAAATCGACGACGAATCCGAGCCGCATGCGATCGGTTACGTTTCCGATGATTCCCGCAAGCAGCAATGCGAGGGCACCCAAAACACGGTCGTCGGTACGCGGCGTCCGCCAGAAAAAATAGATCACTAACCCCGCGGCGATAAACGCTACGACTGAAAGCCCAAAACGCCCGGCATCGCCGTGATCGTCAAGCATGCTGAAGGCAACACCTGTATTTTGAGCGTAAGCAAAATTCAAAAATCCGGGAATGACGGAAATATCATCGCCATTGCGCAAGGTGCCGACCGCCCAGGCCTTCGTCACCTGATCTACCATAAAAACCCCGCCGGCGATGGCTAGGTATCCGAGTTTCCAGAATATATCTTTTTTATTCACAGCAAATATTCATAAATGGCCGTATTCTTCTATGATGTAGTTTTCCGCCCGTAAGTTTCAATGAATTAGGTCATTCCGTATCGCGGTCTTTTCCTTTTTCAACGGCCCGGTACAGTTCAATAAACTTTACGCGTACAAATTCGTTCAATTTTTCGGAGTAATCTTCGCCCAGACCTTTCAGCTTTATCAATTCCTGCACATCGGCAAGATCTTTCAGCCTGTCGCCCGCGGTCATTCCGGATGACAGTTTCAGCTCGATCAGCTTTTCGAGCGAGACAGTTTTCACGCCGTCGATAACAACCGCAAATTCCGACGGATTCGGGAACTCCACCGGCTTCGGCAAGCCATCACCGGGAAATTCGCCGGATGTTATTATCTCGACCGGAATGTTTTCATCAGTGGTTCGAAACTTCTTTTTTGCACCTTCGAACGCGGGCCTATAGCCCAATCCGACAAGATTTTCCCGGAAATCCAGCAGGCCTTGTTTGGAAAGAAGCAGATCGATGTCTTCGGTAAAGCGCCTGTATCCGTGCTGATTTAGGGCGACGGCGCCGATGACGGCGTAGTCGATTTGGTTTCGGTCAAGATCGGCTGTTATCCGTTTCAGCGCATCGTTTATCATGCCTTCTCCGCGAAAGAATTTCAGGCCTTCGCTATAAGCGAGCGTTGGCGAAGCAAGAAGTGTTTGGAAATCGACCGCCATTTACTCTCCAGTATATGGAAATATCGCCTTCGGAGCCTTAAATACGCTCGGCCAATCGGCGTAGCAAACATCGGTGCAGCCGATTGCGTAAACCGTGACCTTCCATTTGCCGCCTGTCTTTTTAAGCAAAGCGAAGAAATTATGGTCGAACGCGCCTGATTCAACCGCGTCCCGGTATTTTGTATTTCGGTAATTCGGCCGCCCGCCGCTTGAGTTCTGCGGCGTTCCGCTTAAATATGCCCAATTTCCTTGTACCTTAAAATGATCGGCCGCGAATACGATCTTTTGTTTCAAATCGCGTTCGACCGGAATACGGAGAGCGTTCAGAATTGCCGTTCGCTCGACCAAGCCTTTTTCCGGTGTGTATTTGGATTGAGCAGTAACAGAGGAACACGCCGCAATTATTACCGCCGAATAGATAATAAGTTTTTTAAGCATATTGGTTTAGTTCTGAGTTCGCGCTTCAGCGTGTTTTTTGGTTAACGAAGAAGCACGCTGATGCGTGAACTCAAAGCGTTAGGCCGCCGCTTTCTCGATTTCGTTCAACGCTGCGAAGCATCTTTCGCAAACCGTCGGATACTTCTCAAAATCCCCAACGCGCGTCGAATAATTCCAGCAACGCTCACATTTTTCGCCATCAGCTTTTTGAATTTCGACATTCATGGCGTCGCCTTCGTGAACTTCGACCTGCGAAACGATAAAGGTATAACGCAGGTCCTCGTAGTAATCGAGCAGAAACATCGTTGTTTCTTTATCCGCCGTAAGAATGACCTTCGCTTCCAGCGATGATCCGATCTGCTTGGCGATTCGAGCTTCTTCGAGAGCCTTTAAAACTTCGTCGCGGATCGAAAAAATCCGTTCCCAATTATTTAATAAAGCCGAATCGACAACGGCAACGGACTTTGGAAATTCAGCCAGATGTACCGAAGCAAGTTTTTGATGCGGAAGGTTTTCCCAGGCTTCATCCGACGTAAAAACGAGGATTGGCGACATCAGCCGGCAAAGAGTCTCCGTTATTCGATACAAGGCGGTTTGCGCCGAACGCCGCTCCAACGATTTCGGAGCGAAGATATACAGCCTGTCCTTAATGATGTCGAAATAACGGGCCGACAGCGTACCTGTGCAAAACTGGTAGAGAGCGGAATAAGCGGCTTGAAAATTATATGATTCGTAGCCTTTTAAGACTTTCACCGTCAGATCATCGAGACTCGCGAGCGCCCAGCGATCAATTTGGAGCATTTCATTTTCCGTGACTGAATCCGTTTCGGAGATAAACCCATCAAGATTGCCGAGCGCATATCGCAGCGTGTTGCGGAATTTGCGATAGGCATCGACTATACGGGAAAGGATCTCGTCCGAGCAACGCATATCCTGTGTATAATCGACTGCCGCCGCCCACAAACGCACGATCTCCGCACCCGATTTTTCGACGATCTCATTCGGCGAGATCGCGTTGCCTGCGGACTTGTGCATCTGTTTGCCTTCGCCATCAACAACCCAGCCGTGCGTGATGACCTGCTTGTAAGGTGCTTGATCGTGAGCCGCAAGGCCGCACATAAGCGAGGAATTGAACCAGCCGCGGTATTGGTCGCCTCCTTCGAGATAAACATCAGCGGGAAAGCGGAGCGTGTCGCCGCGTGTTTCCAAAACCGCGACGCAGCTCGAGCCGGAATCGAACCAAACATCCAGAATATCCGTTTCTTTGCGGAAATCGGCGCTGTTGCATTTCGGGCAAACGAAGCCGTCGGGCAGCAACTCGCTTTCGGGGCGGCTGTACCACGCGTCAGCAGTTTCGACCGCAAAAATATCCGCGACGTGATCGACGATCCTTTTATCAGCGACCGGATCATTGCAATCCTGGCAGTAAAAAACGGGGATCGGAACGCCCCATGAACGCTGCCGCGAAACACACCAGTCCGGGCGGCCTTTAAACATATTCGTCATGCGGCCTTCGCCCCAGGCCGGAAGCCATTTTACCGATTCGATTTCGCCCAAAGCTTTAGCGCGCAGTCCATTAGTTGACGTCTCGCCAGCGACTTCATCCATCGAAATAAACCATTGCGGCGTCGCCCGGAATATCACCGGATTTTTGCACCTCCAGCAGTGCGGGTAACGGTGACTGTAATTTTCAGAAAAGACCAGCGCGCCATTGTCACGCAGGAATTCGACGATCTTCGGATTTGCCTTGAAAATGTCTTCACCGGCAAAATGCTCAACTTCCGATGTAAATCGACCGGCAGTATCGACCGGGCAATAGACCTCTAGCCCGTAAAGTTTCCCGATATGAAAATCGTCCGCTCCGTGCCCGGGAGCCGTGTGGACGCAGCCCGTACCAGATTTTTTCGCTGATTTATTTTCGAAACGAACGTCGAGCTCTACTTCAGTGTCGGCTTCGCCTAAAGTTACGTGATCGCCATTCATTATCAGCGACACGCGGTCGAGCCAGGCGTGTTTTGCTTCCAGGCGGTCGAGTTTCGAGCCTTTGAAACGGGCAATTTCCTCATATTCGGCAAAACCGCAGGTTTCGGAAAATGCTTTTGCAAGTTCCGACGCGACGATGAAAACCTCGCCGTCTGAAACTTCGATTGCCGAATAATCGAAATCTGGGTGAACCGCGATGCCGAGGTTCGCGGGCAAAGTCCACGGCGTCGTCGTCCAGATAACTACGAAAACATTCTTATCCGCTAGGTTTTCGTCGATCAGCTTCGGATCGGATTTCAGTGGAAATTTTACATAAACGGACGGAGACGTGTGTACTTTGTATTCGACCTCGGCTTCAGCTAAAGCCGTCTGATCGTGAATACACCAATAGACCGGCCGCAAACCTTTGTAAACGTAGCCGCGTTCGAGAAACGTGCCGAACAGTCGCGCGGTCGTCGCTTCGTATTCATTCGACATCGTCAAATATGGCGTTTCCCATTCGCCCAGAATACCGAGCCGGGCAAAATCGCGCGTCTGCCCGTCCATCGCCTTCGAAGCGTGCTCGCGGCAGATGCGGCGAAAACTCGCGACCGGAATATCAGCTTTGTTCTTGCCTTTTTCGGCCAGTTTCTTTTCAACGTGTGTTTCGATCGGCAGGCCGTGGCAGTCGAATCCGGGAACGTAAGGCGCGTCATAACCCATCATCGAACGCGTTTTGACGACGAAATCCTTCAGAATTTTATTGAGCGCGGTGCCGATGTGAATGTCCGCGTTCGCGTACGGCGGCCCGTCGTGCAGAATAAATTTATCGCGGCCTTTGCGAGCTTCGGCAATCTGGCCGTATAGCTTAATGTCCTTCCACTTCTTTAAACGCGCGGGCTCGCTCTGCCCCAGATTCGCTTTCTGGGCAAAATCGGTTTTCGGTAAGTTAACGGTTTTCTTTAAATCAAAAGGTTCGGGCATAAAATAGTTCGGGATAACAAAGGCGGAAACACGACCGGTAGAGAGTGTGTTGTTGAAGTATTAAAGCCAAATCAACACCCTTGCTACCACGCGGGTTCCGCCTATACCACCAAAGTACGTATCAAAACTACAAATTTTAACATTTATAATCGGAAAAATCCCGTTATTCCTCTTCGACCGTACACAAAAATGGGTACTCGCGTGCTTTCGCCAGGTTCATCGCTTTTTCCGATTTCATATTCGCGACTTCGTAGGGGTAAAGCCCGGCGACGCCTACGCCTTCGTTGTGCACTTTTAGCATGACCGTGAACGCTTCGGCGTCGCTTCTATTAAAGACATACTGAAGAACGAAAACGACGAATTCCATTGTCGTAAAATCGTCATTATGAAGCAGGACTTTGTAGAGTTTCGGCTTTTTGAGCTTGGTTTCGCTTTCGGTTAGGACGTCAGCGCCATGTTCAGGAAATTCAGCCATACATAAAATTTACCACAAGGATTTTTGGATTGGCCGCAAAATGGTACAGAAGGCGCAAAAAAGATAGATCTTTTTATTCTGTGTTTTTTACCTTTTTTGCGGCTAAATTTCTTTTACTTCAAGATAAGTCTTGATCGCGTTATATTTCGATGAGTTATTAAGAATTTCAAAAACCTTTTCATAGTTTTCGAGCCCCTTGACCTTATGCGTCATCATCCGGCCCAGCCAGGCAGGGTGCATTGCCTCACAGAGGGCTAAATCTTTTACGCCCATTTCGAAATGCTCGCGCCCGGCGTTTACGGTGCCGACCATTGCCCGGTTGCCGAGGACGAACATTTGATTGATCTTATCGGAAGGCACGGCCTCGGTTTTACGCGAACCGCCGGTGACGGATGCCAGGATTAAGATACCGTTTTCATTCAGCGACTGCATCGCGTCGAAAATGATCGGCGAATAGCCTGTGCATTCGAAGATCAGATCGTACTCCCCATATTTTTTCGTGCTTTCGATCAGCGGCAGTTCGTCGGTCGAATTGTAAGTTGCTCCGATTACCTCGCAAAGTTCGGCGTTTAGATAGCCGTCGCGGGCCTGTTTGCCAAAACCGTGAACTTCATAGCCGCGCATCCTTAGCGCCATAACGGTCAGCAACCCAACATTTCCGGTTCCTAGCACGGCGGCAGTTTTCGGGTGCCAAATCTTTAAACGCTCCTGAATATCACTTGCCTGTTTCAGGCCTTTTTCAATGATCGAAAGCGGTTCGAGGAGAACGCCGATCTTGGCGATTGCGGCCGGAACCTTTATCAAAAACTCCGCGTCTTCGACGTAGTATTCCGTCATATAGCCATGCAAGCGGGAAACTCCTCGTTCGAAATATTTATCGTCAGTCGTGAAATCCTGCTCGCCGATCTTGTCATAAACACTAGAACCGAGCGGCCGCCGAACCGTAGCTACAACGTAATTACAGACTTCCAAATCCTTTACATTCTCGCCTATTTCTACAACTCGCCCGAAATTTTCGTGGCCGAGAACAAGGAAATCGAAGCCTTTCGGCGCGACCCCGTATTCGCCGTTATTTATCTCACGGTCGGTTCCGCACGCCCCGACTCGTAAAACCTCAACCAGCACTCCTCGGCCGTTTTTAATTTCGCCGATTTTTGGTTTCTCCATTTGAACTAGATGAACGCTGTTTTGTTCTTTTGGCTTTACCGCAACTGCTTTCATAAATTTATTTTGAAATTAATCGGCACGGGCCGAAAAAAAACCTTGCAAGGCAACGCTTATATTGCGAAACTCAATGATACGTTTAATTCGACAAATTTCAATAAAATTCTCCGGCGTTTTTTCGCCGCCGACTTGTGCAAACTTCTTATATTTTAACGACCAAAGGGAGGATCATGGCTAAGAAAATCAATAACGACAACAAGAAACTACAGGATTTAGAAATGAATCGCGAGGATGGGATCGATCAATTTCTAACGACCAATCAAGGCTTACGGATAAATGACAATCAAAATTCGCTAAAGGCAGGCGATCGCGGGGCGACGCTGCTCGAAGATTTCATCATGCGCGAAAAGATCACGCATTTTGATCACGAGCGAATCCCCGAACGTATTGTCCATGCCCGCGGATCGGGCGCACACGGTTTTTTTCAGGTTTACGAATCGATGGAGAAAGTGACCAAGGCAAAATTTCTTCAGGATCCGGCCCGTCAAACGCCCGTCTTTGTTCGCTTTTCAACGGTAGCTGGTTCCAGAGGTTCGACTGATCTGGCACGCGACGTTCGGGGCTTCTCAGTCAAATTCTATACAGATGAAGGCAATTATGATCTGGTGGGAAACAACATTCCCGTTTTCTTCATTCAGGACGGGATAAAATTTCCTGATTTGATTCACGCCGTCAAGCCTGAACCGCACAACGAAATTCCGCAGGCAGCGTCGGCACACGACACGTTTTGGGACTTTATTTCACTGATGCCGGAATCGGCGCATATGATTATGTGGGTTATGTCCGATAGGGCAATTCCGCGATCGTTAAGAATGATGGAAGGTTTCGGCGTTCATACATTCCGCTTCATCAACGAACAAAATAAATCCACTTTTGTAAAATTTCACTGGAAACCGCTTCTGGGCGTTCATTCGGTTGCATGGGACGAGGCCCAGAATATTTCGGGTAAGGATGCCGATTTTCATCGGCGTGACCTGTGGGAAGCAATTGAAACGGGTGCTTTTCCGGAATGGGAGTTGGGCGTCCAGCTAGTCGATGAAGCTGACGAGCACAAGTATGAGTTTGACCTGCTCGACCCGACCAAAATCATCCCGGAAGAACTCGTACCGGTTCGCCGAATCGGCAAAATGACGCTTAACCGCAATCCCGACAACTTTTTCGCCGAAACCGAACAGGTCGCCTTTCACCCCGGACATGTCGTTTCCGGAATCGATTTTACAAACGACCCGCTTCTTCAGGGACGGCTTTTCTCATATACGGATACGCAGCTAAAACGATTAGGAAGTCCGAATTTTCACGAGATCCCGATCAACCGTTCGGTTGCCCCGGTACATAACAATCAGCGTGACGCGCACATGCGCCAGACGATCAATACCGGCAAGGTTAGCTACGAGCCAAATTCTTTAAACGCCGGATGTCCGTTCCAGGCCGCAATGACAGATGGCGGATTTCATTCGCACGAGGAAAGGATTGACGCAAAGAAGGTGCGTGCGAGAAGCAAAAGCTTTCACGATCATTTCAGTCAGGCGACCTTGTTTTATAACAGCCAGTCCGAACCCGAGAAGAAACATATCGTGGATGCTCTGCGGTTCGAACTCGGAAAAGTTGAAATTCCTGCGATTCGCGAACGGATGGTCGGAATTTTGACGCAGGTCGATAAAGGCCTTGCGAGCAAGGTAGCCGCGGGGCTTGGGATGACGGTTCCGTCAAAGCCCGAGCAACCCATAAATCATTCATTCGGAGCAGACACCGATCCAAAATCCGTTCAGCCAATCAAAGTAGATTCGTCGGTCGAAAAATCGGGGGCTCTGAGTATGGCGAACACCGTAAAAAATACGGTGAAATCCCGCAAGGTCGCGGCGCTGATCGCGGACGGATTCGATGCAAATCACCTTGATCAAATGAAAAAAGCACTTGCGGCTCAAGGGGCGCTGCTGAAAACGGTAGCACCGAGGCTCGGCACGATTACCAGCTCGAACGGTAAAGGAGTAAAGGCGGACTTTAGCTTTCTGACGACAGCTTCCGTACTCTTCGACGCAGTCTATGTTCCGGGCGGCTCGGCAAGTATTACCACGCTCAGCGGCGAGGCGGATGCCTTTCATTTTGTGGACGAGGCATATAAACACTGCAAGGCGATAGCGGCGGTCGGCGAAGGTGTCGGGTTTCTGAACGATTCATTCGCCGAAAAGGCCGAAGGCGACAAAGCTGTAATTCTAGGAAAAAACGTGAATGACGCGGCGGCGGATTTTATCAATGCCATCGCCCAGCACCGCAATTGGGAGAGGGAAATAGCGAGGAAAGTCCCCGCCTAGACAAGACATTTCTTCGTGAAAGTAAGGCACCGGATAAAAGAGGTGCCTTTCTTATTCATCCGGATCTATTCCAGCGGCCCGGAGTAAATCCTGCGTAGTGGTTGTCACTGTGACACTGCTGCTGTCGGCGGACATTCCGTTTCCGTACTCACCGATCTGTTTGAGGAGCTTTCCCACAAGGCCGGTCCAGCCTGTTTGGTGGCTGGCACCCAGCCCTTTTCCTGAATCACCATGAAAATACTCATGGAAAAACAGATGATCGCGCCAATGTTCGTCAGTTTGAAATGTGTCAATATCTGAATGCGACGGCCGCTTTCCGTCTTCATCTTTAATAAAGATCGAACAAAGCCTTTTTTCAAGTTCCTGCGAAATTTGCCAAAGCGTCAGCTCGTTTCCTGAGCCGGTCGGAAATTCTATCTTAAAATCTTCGCCATAGAAGAAATCGAATTTTTGCAATGCTTCTATAAGGAGATAATTCACCGGAAACCATACCGGCCCGCGCCAATTCGAATTGCCGCCGAACATTCCGCTCCGCGATTCGCCCGGCTCGTATTCGACCGTATGAAGTTCGCCGCCGAGTTCAAAACTATACGGACTTACTTTGTGCTTACGTGACAGCGAACGGATGCCGTGATCTGATAAAAACTCGTCTTCGGCGAGCATAATAGTTAAAACTCGTCGCAGACGATCCTTGTTCACTAACGCCAACAGGCGGCGCTCATTCTGTCCGGCCTTCTGCATACATGCGATCCCGGCGGTCAGATCGGGACGGTTCTCGAGAAACCATTCGGTTCGGCGCCGAAAATCCGGCAGGTCTTCAAGCCACGCAGATTCTAGCGTTTCTACCGCGAAAAGCGGGATGAGGCCAACCATCGACCGCAATTTTACCGGCCGCTGCACGCCGTCCATATGCAGGACATCGTAATAAAATCCGTCATCTTCATTCCAAAGTTCCGTATCTTTACTCCCTACCTTGTTCATTGCACCGGAAATATAAACGAAATGCTCAAAGAATTTGCTGGCCACGTCCTCGTAAACCTTGTCCTCTTTTGCTAATTCGAGCGCGATTGCCAGCATATTCAGGCAGTACATTGCCATCCAGCTCGTGCCGTCGGACTGCTCAAGGTGGGCACCGCCCGGAAGCGGCTTGCTCCGGTCGAACACGCCCACATTGTCGAGGCCCAGAAAACCGCCTTCGAAAATGTTATTGCCCTCCGTGTCCTTTCGGTTTACCCACCAAGTGAAATTGAGCAGGAGCTTATGAAAAACCTTTTCGAGAAACGGCCGGTCAGCGATGCCTTTTGCTTTTGCCTCGATCTTGTAAACCCGCAATGCCGCCCACGCATGCACCGGCGGGTTCACATCGCCGAACGCCCATTCGTAAGCCGGAATCTGCCCGTTCGGATGCATATACCATTCGCGCAGAAGCAAAATAAGCTGACGCTTTGCAAATTCGGAATCGACCAGTGCCAGCGGAATGCAGTGAAAGCCCAAATCCCATGCCGCATACCACGGATATTCCCACTTATCCGGCATTGAGATAATGTCGTCATTATACAGATGTTTCCAAGCGGAATTGCGTCCCGACAGCCTTTCGGATGGAGGCTGTGGAGAGGCTTGATCGCCTTCGAGCCACTCTTCAACGACGTAGTGAAAATACTGCTTCGACCAGAGCATTCCGGCAAGCGATTGCCGCATAACATTCTTCGCATCGTCGCTTAGATTTTCAGGGATAACGCTGGCATAGAACTCGTCAGCTTCATGGATCCGGGCTTCAAAAACCGAGCGGCAATCCGCAATAAAAAATTCTCTGGTCGAAAAATGCTGCTCGCTGGCGGCGGATTGGCTGCTCAATCGAAGATAGATCTCTTCCGTTTCATGGGGCGGTATCGTTACAGCATAGTGAAGCGACGCCTTTGTGCCAATCGCATCAGAATTCACCGCCGTTTGGTCATTATTAACAATAAAAGCGTTTATACCGTCTTTTGCATATTCGGACCGGTTTTCGCCACCGTAAAGTGTTCGGAAGTTGGTTTCGTTTTCGGTAAATAGCGTTTCGGCATCACCCTCGCTAAACAGCCATGTAACATCGGCACCGGGCTGTCTTATTTGGATCGCGGAAAGCCCATCGGCATCGCTGCGGGCCTTTTGCAACGCAGGTTTTTTAGGTGTTTCAGACCACGACCAAGTATTGGGAAACCACACGGTTGGGAGAATATGAAGCGGAGCGGCTTCACCGCCGCGATTGACCGCAGTTATCTTTATACAGATATCATCGGTGCCTGCTTTCGCGTATTCGAAAAAAACATCAAAGTACTTGTCGTCATCAAAAACGCCGCTGTCGATCAATTCGTATTCGTCTTGAAATTTATCGCGTCGCTCGTTTTCAACATACAGATCCTGATAAGGAAATGCTGCATGCGGATACTTGTACAGGAACTTCATGTACGAATGCGTCGGCGTGCTGTCCAGGTAATAATAATATTCCTTTACATCCTCGCCGTGATTCCCCTTAGGTCCGGCAAGTCCGAATAGCCGTTCCTTCAATATCGCATCGTGTCCGTTCCAAAATGAGACCGCGAAACAGAGGGTCTGTTTGCGGTCGCAAATACCGGCAATTCCGTCTTCGTTCCAACGGTAAGCCCGAAGGTGCGAATGCTCAAAAGGAAAATAATCCCACGCGCTGCCGTCCGCAGAATAATCCTCACGAACAGTTCCCCAAGCCCGTTCGCTGACGTACGGCCCCCAATTCTTCCAGTCCGCCGTTTTCAAACGAGCCTCTTCGAGCCGATTTTCTTCCGCATTGAGAATTTTTTGTGGCATGAATTTCTATGAGAATGGCACAACTTCAGGAAGTGAGTAAAGGAATTTGACGGCTGCCCCGAAAAAACATAGACACCGCCGGTTTTTTCTGATAGATTTCCAATGCGCTGATTACCAAGTATTCATTTTCCTGTTGCCACGCAATTTTTTGTTTCTGAAGAAAGCCGCCTATTGGTTGTATAGGTGCTTAAACCAGTAATGAATAAACAAACTCTTCCCACCGGTCGTCCGTCCATGTCGAGAAACGCTCCAAAATATGGTGCGGAGGGTGGTGTGCATTCGAATCGTTCGGGAAACATATCTGCTGAGCGACTCGATAAGATCTTTGCCGCAGTCGGGCAAAAGCTGCGTGACGGCCTGTCAAGCGAGGCTGAAGGCATTTTGGTCAATACGATCGAAGGCCAAAGCCACACGTCCGATAATCTGGCAAATCTAAAACGCCTTTTGGCATTTACGCTCGAAACGGTGGGGCGTTATAAAGAATCACTCGATGCCGTAAAACCGTTTGAAGACGAGGATCTGCTAAAGCGTTTGGATGTGGAAACGCAGATTCGCGTAACGACTCAGCTTGCAATCTCATTCAACAATCTGGGAGACCATCCGAAAGCCGTCACCCTCCTTAAAGAAACTCTCAAAAAGGCTCAGGAAAATCAACTTGTTCACCTTTCGGGCATTATCGATAGTGCTCTTGCGAGGGTATACCGAAAGCTCAACGAATGTCCGATTTGCCGTGATTATGCCGAAAAATCCCTGAATTACTTTCGCGAGAACGGTGACTGGCTCGGTATGGCTGAAGCTCACCGAGAGATCGCCCTTAGCTATCATCAGGAAGGCAACAGCGAGAAATCGCTTGAGCATTTCGAGCTTGGCATTCAGATCATTGGTGAGCGTTCGGCCCCGTTTATGCTGGGAAAGCTTTATACCGATATGTCGGGCGCATACTGGTTTCTGCGGCGGCCGCAGGACGGGGTCGAATGTCTTGAAAAATCCATCGCATTTTTCGAACGCACGGAGCATGTCCTGAATTCAGTGATCGCATATAACAATCTCGGCCTCAATCTGATGCTTATCGGCGACTGGATTAAGGCTGAAGCGATGATTAAGCGTGCACTCGATCTCGCGGTCAAAGCGAATCACGCTCACGTTGCCGGCATACTTGAATCGCTCGGCGAACTCAGCATTCTTCGCGGCGACCTTAACGAAGCCGAACAGTTTCTCATCCAGGCTATCGACATCGCCCGCGAGCGAAAGCGCGAATGGTACGAGGCGCAGGCGATGCGAAATCTGGCCCGCTGTTATTTCGCCCAGGGTAAATTCAGTAAAGCCGCCGAAAAGGCCCGCGAAACGATCGAGCTTTGCCGTCAGATCGGCGATAAGCATTATATAAACATGGCCGGTCTCGTTTTGGCTGAAAGCCGCCTGAGCGAAGGCAGCCCGGATGAATGCGAGAATTATTTGAAGGTCATCGAGGAAAACGATCCGAATGCCGATTTTTTCGTTCTTGGCAATATTCAGCGAATTCGCGGCTTGTCGTGCGTTGAAAAGAGCGATAAACAGCTTGCTGTACATCATTTCAACCGCAGCCTGACTATATTCGAAACCGCGGAAGACGTTTATCACACGGCCTTGGTTCATTATCTGATCGGCGTTAACTTGCCGGACACGCAAACTAATCGTGTGTTGAAACACCTGACAACCGCGGGCGAGATATTTCGAAAACTCGGGATCAAATCATTTGTCGATTCGATAAGCGAACATATCGGGAAATTAAAGGACCCGGAAAACATCACTGCAGCTTCGGCCGAAGGTAAGCGCTCGAATTCGGTCGTTTCGCAGCTTTTAATGGTGCGGCTTGCAGAAGCAACTGCTTCACGTGAATTGCTTTTCCGCGAATTGATAGCGGTGCTGCAGCAGGAAAGCAAGGCGAAAAAGATCATCATTGCCGAGCCGGGCGAAAATAAAAAGCTTCACGCATTTATTACCCACGGTTATTCGCCGGAAGAGAGCGGTGATCTGGTGGGGAAACTCGACGAAGCACAGCGAAAGGGTGAAGAAAAAGTATTTGCTCGGACGAAGAATCTGGCAATATTTCCCTTGCGGGCTTCGAGTGCGACACCGGCATATTTGTTGATCCAGCCGCAAGCCGGGGCGGTTTTGAATGACGACAGTTCACTACAGCCGCTACTCCGCGTCGTCGAACTAGGAATGGACGTCGTCGCTCTCCGGCAGCGAGACAAAACGGCGGCGGTCGAGCAAGAGGCGAATCCCTACACGTCTAACAGCCTGATGCCTGGCTTTATCCACTCGTCGCCCGCGATGACATCGCTGGTCGAGGAAGTTTACAAGATTCGTTCGTCCGACGTGACCGTACTTGTAACGGGCGAATCCGGCACCGGTAAGGAACTCGTTTCCAGGGCGATCCACACAATCTCAAACCGCAAGGATAAAATTTTCGTCCCGTTTAACTGCACCGCCGTGCCGAAGGAACTGGCCGAAGGACATCTATTTGGCTATCGAAAGGGAGCGTTCACCGGTGCCGTAACCGACTCGCCGGGAATGATACGAGCGGCTGACGGCGGCACTTTGTTTTTGGACGAGATCGGCGATCTACCAATAGACGTGCAGCCCAAACTGTTAAGATTTCTACAGGAAGGCGAGGTACAGCCGATCGGGGAAAAACGCCCGATAAAGGTCGATGTCCGCATTATCGCCGCGACGAATATGCCGCTCGAAGACAAGGTCGCCGACGGCAGTTTTCGCGAAGACCTCTATTACCGCTTGAATGTCATCCGCCTCCGCGTGCCGCCGCTGCGTGAACGGCGTTCGGAAATTCCGCCGATCATCAATTACTATATAAACCATTATTCCGCCCGCTTCAAAAAACACGATATAACCTTTACGCCGCAGACGATCGACCTTTTGATGGTTTGCAACTGGGACGGCAATGTCCGCCAGCTTTGCAACGAGGTACAGCGTGTGATCGCCCGAGCTGTAGATAACGAGGTCATAACACCCGAACACCTCTCACCTGAATTAAAGCGGAGTGCCCGGCCGCTCACTCCGTTCGGCGATAGCGGAAATGTAAAACCGATCGCGTCGTACGACAGCATTTTCTCATTTAATACAGGCAATGCCGTTGGAACTCTCGAAGCGGCAGTAAACGAACTCGAAATCCAAATGATAAAAGGCTCGCTCGCTCGTCATAACTGGAATATCTCGCGTGTGGCAAATGAGCTCGGCCTCACCCGCCGGGGCCTTTATCTAAAGCTCTCGCGTTTCGGAATCGAAAAGGCAGCATAATCATCTGTCCCTGAAGAGGACGTAGATAATAGCCTGGGGGTGAAACCCCAGGAACCTGCCAAACAACATTCCCGACCTTGAAGGTGTCGCACATCTACGCGTCGTTGCTCCCCTTCAGGGAGCGGATTTAAATTAACAATTTACCCAGGGTTTCACCCTGGGCTATTATCTTTGACGCTTTCAGCGTCGCAGAGAATAATTTGATCTAGTGATTCTGACGAGTCACTGAATTAAGACTGTCAATAATTCTCGGCAAGTTATGCAAAGTTGAGCCTATATCTTCTTCGCTGTTAAACCTTCCCAACGAAAACCGGATCGATCCCATGGCCTGCGAATACGGAATGTCCATCGCCTGCAGAACCGGAGACGCGGTGTGGTTAGCGGAGTTGCAGGCGGAGCCAGTCGAGACGCAGATTCCGTGGTCGTTGAGTTTGGCGAGGATAGCTTCGCCATTGGTATTTTCGAATGAGATGTTCGAGGTATTCGGCAGGCGTTTTGAGGGATCGCTCGTGCCGTTTAGACGAGAATTTGGAATTTTATGCAGAATTTCGTATTCGAGTTTGTCGCGTAGGCTGCGGACTTGTTCCATTGGCGTTAGATCCATGACAAATTCTGCTGCTGTTCCAATAGCGGCGATCTGGTGAACGGCTTCGGTGCCGGGACGTTTTCCGTTCTCCTGGCCGCCGCCAGTGAATAGTGGCGGGAAGTTAACAGCTTCTCGTATGTGCAATGCTCCAATCCCTTTGGGAGCGTGGAATTTATGGCCGGAGATCGAGAAAAGGTCGATTTGGGTGTTCCGCAAATCAATTGAAATCTTTCCGGCAGCATTTACGCCATCGACGTGAAAAAGTGCGTTTGAGCTTTCTTTAACTATCTCCGCGATCTCTGCAACCGGAAATAAAATGCCGGTTTCATTGTTCGCGAGCATCACGGAAACAACTGCTGTGTGATCGGTTATCGACGAACGCAACTGACCGAGATCAAGTGCTCCATCTTTATCGACATCAAGCCAAGTGACCGTATAACCCCGTGTTTCCAGCTTTTCGCACAACTTGCGAACCGCTTCATGCTCGACGCGGGTTGTAATAATATGTTTCTTGTCCGGACTGGCTTCCAACGCTCCGAGAATCGCCCAGTTGTCGCTTTCGGTTCCGCCGGATATGAAAACAATTTCATCAGGCGATGCCGCACCTATCAGGGCAGCAACCGATTCGCGGGCCTTTTCGATTGCCTCGCGGCTTTCTCGTGCAAATGAATATGCAGACGAAGGATTACCGTAGAAAGCAGTCAAATACGGCTTCATTGCATCGAAAACCTCGGGAGCGACCTGCGTTGTGGCGTTGTTATCCAGATAAATCATCGTGTGGCCCAATTTACCATTTACCCTTAACCATTTACAATTAGCATACAGTGAGTTCAAAAATAAAAATTACCGAACCAAACGGCCGGATTTGGGAACAAGAACTGGTGCCCGGCAAGAACTATACGATTGGGCGGGCGAAGGAAAACGACATCGTGCTCAACGACCGCCGCGTATCGCGTAAGCATGCCTACATCGGAGCGGACGGCGTGCGTTTTAAGATTGTTGACGGCTATTTCGAGAACGGCAGTCTGACACGCAGCGTCAATCACGTTTATGTGAACGGAGCACCTTCTCTTGAAAAGCTTCTGGTTCAGGGCGATGCGATGGTGATCGGCGAAAGCCATTTGAAATTTGCCGAAGTCCAGGAAACTCCAGCACAGCCTCCAACTCCATCCCGCAAAATTCCGAGCATTCCCGTTATGCTTAACCCACACGATGCGGCCGCCGCTGAAACCGCGAAAGGCGTAAGTTATGACGATAAACCGCTTGGCGAAACCCAATTGCAGATTTCGGCAAATGAGATCATCGGCCGCCAAACTCATCTTTCGATGGAATCCGGCCTTGCGACAGCCGAAGAGGTAAAGGACCTCCGGCGGAAAGCCAAGATTCTCGAATTGCTTTACGAGATGAGCAAATCGCTTGGCACGGTGTTTGACTTAAAAGAAATATTCGAAAAGGCGACCGACCTTATATTTCGCGGGACACCGGCCGACCGTGTGGTCGCCCTTATCGCGGACGAAACGCTTGATGGCAAAATCCTCGATTACAGCTTGTATCCGGTGGCCGTTCGGACACGCGACGAAAAGATTGAAAAATTGACCGAAAAGCTGACTATCAGCCGGACAATAACGCAGAAGGTAATGCGGGACAAGGTCGCTTTGCTGTCGCAGGACGCAAAGACGGACGCACAGTTCTCCGGTGCCGCATCGATCGTTTCGCAGGGCGTTCGGTCGACGATATGTGCCCCGCTGATCACCGAATCGAATGTTCACGGCGTGCTTTATGCGGACAGGCTTGATCCGTTCTCGTCATTTTCGCCGGATCATCTTGAGCTGATAACATCTGTCGCTGCTCAGACGGCAGTCACGGTCGAGACTATAAAGGCCCACAAACGCCTTGCCCGTGAAGAGGTTGCCCGTGCGAATTACAGCCGTTTCATGCCGGAATACGTCGTCAAGCAGCTTCTCGACAACCCGGATTCGTTCCGGCTAGGCGGTGTCAACCAAACGATCACGGTGCTGTTCGCCGATATTCGCGGGTTCACCAGCCTTTCCGAAAGGGAAAAGCCGGAAAAGGTCGTCGGATTGCTCAACCGCTATTTTTCGGCGATGACCGAGATCATTTTCGAGCACGGCGGAACGCTTGATAAGTATATCGGCGACGGCCTGATGGCATTATTCGGTGCCCCGACCGCTTCCGAGGAAGATGCTTTGAATTCGGTAAAAGCGGCGGTCACGATGCAAAAAAGGCTAGTGACATTGAACGCCGAGTTGAGCGTCGAAGGCTACGGTCAGATATCGATGGGCATCGGCCTGCACACCGGCGAGGCGACCATTGGCTACATCGGCTCCGACCGCCGCTCCGAGTACACGGCAATCGGCGACACTGTTAACCTGGCTGCAAGGCTCGAGTCGAACGCCAAAGGCGGGCAAATCCTAATGAGCGATGCCACCGCCGCCGCCAGCGGGAATGTTATCCCCGTCAATCAGCTTGAGCCGCTGACGGTCAAGAACCGCGTGCAGCCGGTCAATGTCCTTGAGATAAGATGGGCCTAAGTATTTTGTTGTTATATCGGTGCGGATAAGAATATAATTAGCAGTGGTCGGTGGTCAGTTGGGAATTTGCCCGTACATAGCTTCGCTATCCGCATCTTATCTGACAACTGACTACTGTTCCACCTGTATGTTAAAAATTTCGTCTCTCAAAAAATTAGTTACCGATTCGATGGCGATTGACCTCGGAACGGCGAATACGATCATTGCGGTCAAGGGACGCGGCGTTGTGCTCGACGAGCCTTCGCTGGTCGCGATTAACGAAACCACCGAGGAGATCGTCGCCTACGGCCAGGAAGCCGCCGACATGACAGGCCGTGAAAGCCGCGATGTGGTCGTGCGTGCACCGCTGGTAGGCGGAGTGGTCGGTGATTTCGAGCGGACGAAGAAGATGCTCGCCCATTTTGTCAGAAAGGCGAAGACCGGCGGATCGAACATTTCTCTGCAGGCGGTAATGAGCATGGTGTCAGATGTTACGCACGTCGAGCAGCGTGCCTTGTTTCACGCCGCCGAGGAAGCTCATATCGGCAAGGTTTTCATGATGGAGGAAGGCTTAGCAGCGGCATTCGGTGCGGGTGTTCTGCCGACCGATAAGCGTGCCTCCGCGATTGTCGATATCGGTGCCGGAACGACAAACATCGCCATCATAGCCAAAGGCTCTACCGTCCATTCGACCTCCGAACGCTTCGGCAGCAACGAGATCAATGTCGTCCTCGCGACACATCTTCGCCGCCATCGCGGCCTGCAGGTCGGCGAAGAAACGACCGAGTTTCTAAAGACCAAGTTCGCCACCACCTTCCTGCCTGAAGACATCTCGAAATCGACCGCCGTCAGAGGCCGCGACGTGCAGACGGGCAGCCCTTCGGCAGTGGACATCACCATTGGCGAGGTCTATCCGATTGTCGAAAGCATCGTCCGCCGCATCGCCCAGACCGTTAAAGACACGCTGACCGAACTGCGTCCCGAAGTTGCCGCCGACATCTACGACCGCGGCGTCATCCTGACCGGCGGCGGTGCACTGCTCGAAGGCCTCGACCAATACATGCGTTCCTACATCAACCTCGCCGTCACCGTCGCCGACGAACCCCGCTATGCCACCGTCAACGGCCTCCTAAAGATGTTCGATGACCCGAAACTCCTTGAAAAAGTCTCCCGCAACGAACTAGGCGTCCTCCAAAACGCCGAAATCCCTTTCGAAGCTTAAAGCATTGTTCGGACAACATGTAAGAGGCGTAAGAGAGCGATTCGAGGAAAAAAGCGGGCCGCATATATAAATCGCAGCGGCGCGATTACTCGCGCAGAATGAAAGAATTCTTCGATCATTTTCTGAAAGGAATGCCTGCGCCGGAATGGATGCAAAAAGGATTCCGTTTCTCGAACGCGATAAGGAGAAAGAAAAATATCGTCAGCCCGCCGCTGTCGGCAATGAAAGTCTTAAGAAATAACTTATAAAAGGTCAGTAGCGTACCAATCTTGTAGTGCTAAACTTATTTAGTCTCAAAACGACCAATTTTGAAATATTAAAAACAATAGTTATGTCCGATAAACCTAAGCCCTATCCAAAGAACATTGAAGGAGATTTTTACGTTGAAGACGGTTGCTGTATAACTTGTATGGTTCCTGAGTTCTACGCTCCCAATTTAATGGGTTTTGATGAAACCGAAAATCACTGTTTTGTTGCAAAGCAACCGACAAATGAAAATGAACTTTATCAAGCAATCAAAATGACTTGGGCGGCAGAATTAGAATGTATTCGATATGGCGGAGAGAACCCGCAAATTCTCAGAAGATTGGCTGAAGCCGGGCATGCCGATAGTTGCGACCACAAACAACTTGTCCAGGGAATCAAACCACTTTTAAGAAATCACGTTACTTTTGAATGCACTCAAATACAATCTGAGTTAGAAACCGCTAATCAATTCAAAGAATATGTTTTGAATCAGAATACGGAGTATCTTCGCCATAAGGTAAGCAAGATTACCAGCGATAATTTGGGAGTTACTTTCTCGTTCAGTTGGTATGAAGACAATTACTATTCTGTGTGGTTTAAGAGAATAGAATTAAAAGATACTTGGCATATTTTTCATTCGCTTGAATATGAAGAGTTAGGAAGCAGAAGTGTATCTTTGACGATTGATGAATGGCTTAGAAGCAATAAAAACTTTACCGCTTTCAAATGGCTATCAAACCGAGCTTGGAATCAATCTTTAGCCGAATGGCAAGAAACCCCTATTTGATTTAACGCCACAAAAACACCCTTTTCGAGACAGTAAAAATGGACAAAAAAGTGTCTCAAAAGTCATGTCTTTATGAGATGCTTTTTCAAAGGAAACTTTTTTCAGCATAAAAGCACCTTCGCCTCTGCCGGTTATGAAACACAAATTATTATTTTCCGTCTTTCTTAGTCTATTCTTCTTTCAACTATCGTTTGTTCTTGACGTTTCCGCGCAATCTAAAAAAGTTGACGCTTATATTAAATCCGAAATGCGGCGGCAAAACATTCCCGGACTTTCGCTTGCCGTTGTTAAAGAAGGAAAAGTCATCAAAGCGAAAGGCTACGGGCTGGCAAACGTCGAAACAAATGTTCCCGTGACGACCGAAACGGTTTTTAAGATCGGCTCAATCAGCAAACCGATTATTGCCGAAGGAATTATGCTGTTGGTCGAAGAGGGTAAAATTTCGCTCGACGATAAAATCAATAAATACCTTGAAGGTACGCCCGAAAGCTGGAAAGACAATACCGTCCGCCATTTCCTGACACACTCTTCCGGCGTTATCCGTGAAGCTCCCGGATTTGACCCGGCGAAAATTCAACCTGATGCTGACGTTATCAAAACCGCTTACGATGCTTCCTTGCGTTTTACGCCCGGTGAAAAATATGAATATTGTAATGTCTGCTATTTTTCATTGGCGGAAATTATCCGCCAGGTAAGCGGAAAACCTTGGGGCGATTTCCTGGCTGAACGGATATTTAAGCCTTCTGGAATGAGCGCGACGCGCACGACTACATTCGGCGAAATCGTGCCGAATCGCGCGAACGCTTATTCGTTTCAAGACGGCAAACTGCAAAATGCCGAAGTTTATCTTGCCCTGCGACCGAGCGGCGCGTTTCTTTCAACCGTTTCGGATTTAGCAAAATGGGAAGCGACTCTCTATTCTTCAAATTCCTTGAAACCGGAAACCCGGGCCTTAATGTGGTCTCCGTTTAAGTTCAATAACGGAACGAACTCCGTTTATGGTTTAGGCTGGCAAATTAATGAAGTAAAAGGAAGAAAGAGAATTCACCACAGCGGAACTTTAAATGGATTCAAGTCGGAATTCGCCCGCTTTGTTGATGATAAAATTACGGTGATTGTCTTAACGAATTTAAATGCAGCAAAACCGTGGGAAATAGCTGTCGGAGTCGCGGCCTTTTACATACCGGCTCTCGCTCAAACTTCTGCGAAGACATCTTTATCGAAATAGGTGTTTCCGGTGAATTTGCAAAGTAATACAGATTTTCCTTAACTCGCTGGAAGCAACCCTAAAGGAATGAACGATATATTGCTGAATGCATTTTCAATAGTTGCAGACCTAGTCGCGACTGCTCATCTTTTATACTAAAAGGCGGGAATTTATCTGGCGTTAATTGACTTGTAACTTTTGATGAGATATTATTCGCATCCCGAACAAAATAAAACGCGGCGGCTCGCGCGTTTGAAATGGGATGCGAAAAATCGATCTAACCAGCTTTAACGTAGCTACCAGCGAAACCGCCCGGAATATAAACCGGCGTATCGTGCTGGATTTGATACGGACACGACAGCCGCTATCGCGGGCCGACCTTGCACGGCTTTCAGGGTTGCAGCGCAGTACGATCTCTCTAATAACCGATCAGCTTGTCGTAGAACAATGGGTGACCGAAGGAGCCTTCGGTCACCTGCCGCGGGGACGAAAGCCGCGTTTCTTGCATTTAAATGTCGAGCGCACCGGAATTATCGGGATCAATGTCCGCCCTACGCGAACGACCGTTGCATTGGCCGACCTCAATGGACGCTTTATCGTACAGGAGTCGTTTCCGACGGCATCGAAATCCGAAGACTTTATAAAAGATCTCATCCAGCGGGTCGAAGCCTTGATCAAAGCGCATCCGCAAATGTTTTTTGAAGGTATCGGCGTAAGCGTTCCGGGCCGCGTCGATCTAAATTCCAAAAGGCTGATCTTTGCAGCTAATCTCGGATGGAACGATGTTGATTTTAAGACTCCGCTCGAGACTGCGACCGGGCTTGCGGTCGAGATAGAAAATGCCGCAAATGCCTGTGCCTTGGCCGAAATTTGGTTCGAACGGCGCGGCGAAGGCGTTCGTGACCTCGTTGCCGTAACCATTTCCGAAGGCATCGGTACCGGCATAATTGCAAATGGGCAGTTGCTGCGCGGGGCAAATGGCGTCGCCGGTGAATTCGGACACATTTCGATCATCGAGAACGGCGAGCTATGCAAATGCGGCAACCGGGGCTGCTGGGAGTTGTACGCTTCGAATTCCGCGGCTATTCGCAATTATGAAGGGGCCGCGACAACAACGCGCGGGAATGGAAACAGCAATCGCCAGTCACCCACTTTTGACGACATTCTGCGTCTGGCTGAGCAGGGAGATATTAAAGCTGCCCAGGCGCTTGATCGGATGGCTTATCATCTCGGGGCCGGCCTTGCCATGCTGACCATTGGCATTGCCCCGGCAACGATTGTCATTATCGGCGAGGTGACACAGGCATGGAAACGTATTTACCCGATCATTAAGCGCGTTATAGCGGAGCGGTCGCCGTTGATCCATAGCGTAACAAAGATCGTTCCGGCGGAAGCTGCGGAAAAACCCAGGCTTCGCGGCAGCGTTGCCCTGATTCTGCAAAAACATTTTGGTGCTCCGGCCTTTGCCTGAGCTGATAAGATTTTGAGCCAAAGGGCAGGGATTGATTTATCCATTTTGTTGTGGATACGAACAAATAGATAAAATACTTCAGATCGATAGAACTTTTTTTCGGAGGCTTTAGATTATGAGACGAAACTTGCTTGTTTGGGCCGCTTTTGCGGTTTGTTGTTTGGCAATCCTCCACGGAACTGCCGCGGCGCAAACCGTAACCGGTTCGCTGGTCGGCCACGTTGAAGATGCGAATGGCGCTTCAGTTCCGGGCGCCCGCGTTGTCGTTACGGACATCGACCGCGGTACGACTCGCGAGGTAATGACCAACGACGAAGGAAATTTTTCTATAGCCAGCGTCGATCCGGGAGCGTACCGGGTTGAGGTCGAGCAGACGAACTTTAAGAAGTCCATACGCGAACGGGTCGAGGTCGCAATCAATTCTACTGTTCGCGCCGATGCTACATTGGAAGCGGGAGCGGTAACGGAAATTGTGGAGATTTCCGGCGAACAGGCGAGCCTCAAAACCGACCGTGCCGATGTCAGCGCGCAGCTTAGCGGCGAGCAGACATCGAACCTACCGCTATCACTCGACCGCAATTATCAAAGCGCTCTCGAAATAATTCCAGGTGTCTCCGAACCTTCCGCTGTCGGCTCAAGCTTCGGCAACCCGAACGGATCGCTGGTCAGCCGAATCAACGGCCAAAATGAGCGCTACAACAATTTTCAGCTTGACGGCACGATCAATAATCAAACGAACGTAATTTCGCAAACCGCAATCGTTCTGCCCGCAGATGCGATCCAGGTCGTTGACGTTTCAACGAACTCGTATGACGCGGAACAGGGCCGGGCGGCCGGCGGCGTTATTAACGTGCAAATGAAATCGGGCACGAACCGTTTCCGGGGAACGGCCTTCGCCTACAATACGAATAGCGCTTTCAAGGCGAAGAATGCACTCACCCGCATTGAGCCGCCGAATACGAACCTTAACCAGTTCGGCGGAACGTTCGGCGGGCCGATCATCAAGGACAAAACCTTCTTTTTTGGCTATTACCAGGGCGGCCGCGACCGCCGCGGCCAAAGTACGTTTGCCGCTGTTCCAATTGCAGCGTACCGAGCGGGTGATTTCAGCTCGGCGCTTGGAGGTTATTTGTGTCTCTTGCCGCCGCCGCCACCGCCACCGCCGGGTTCTCCACCTCCAGTGCGCGTGGTTAAGACGTCGCAGCCAAACAGCTGTCCGGCCGGAACAACAACTCTCACCGTTATGAACACGGCAGGACAGACGGTTCAGCTGAGGGACGGCCAGATTTACCGCCCGACGGCAGCCGGCTCGACCAATCGCATTGCGTATGCCGGTAATATCGTGCCGCAGTTGGAATTCAATCCGGCGGCTGTTGCTCTCTTCAATCTTCTGCCGCTGCCGAACCTTCCCGGCCTCGGCGATAATTACGAAGCGGTCGGCTCGTTTATCCAGGACCGTGAGGATTTCGGTATAAAGATCAATCATAACTTTAGCGAAAACACCACGCTTTTCGGGCGCTACAGCTACTTCAAATCGCAGACTTCCGACCTGCCGATATTCGGCGATCTCGGGGGTTCAAACAGCAGCGGCGGAGCGACGGCTTCGGTCGGGCCGGGCAGAAATGACAGCATTTCCGCCAACCTAACGCATGTCTTTTCACCAAAACTCATTACCGAATTCCGCTTTGGCTATGTCGGTGTCCATATTACAGGAAGCAACCCATCGAAAGAAGGCTTAGGTAATTCTCTGGGAATTATCAATACGAATATCGACGATTTTTTCAGCGCGACCGGAATTCCGCAAATTGCCATCAGCGGCTATGAAACGCTGGGCAGCGCGACCACGCTTCCCTTCGACATCACCGAGAAAAGCTACAATATCGTCAATAACTGGACATTAATCGCAGGCAACCACACATTCCGTTTCGGCGGAGACATTCGCCGGCTGACACTCGACAAATTCCAAGCAACCAGCAGCAATCCGCGTGGTTTATTCACCTTTACGACCGGCCCGACCAGCGTGACCGCTATCAGTACTCCAACCTCGGCAACATTTCGCCCCGCTCCGCTTGTTACAAACGCAAACGCGGTGGCCGCCTTCCTTTTGGGCATGCCCCAATCGGTCCGGCGTACGACCGTGGCTCAAACGGGCGGATACATCACGCCCCAATATTTCTTCTTCGCACAAGACAGGTGGCAGATAAATCCTAAGCTGACCTTTAGTTACGGTCTGCGTTATGAGCTATACCCTTATCCAAGCGGTACAAATCCCGGCGATCAGTCTTATTACGATCCGGAAACCAACACCGTTCTGATAAGTGGTTACGGCCCAAATGACGACCGGATAAATATTAAGACTGAACGCGGCAATCTTGCTCCGAGATTGGGAGTCGCTTACCGGCTTGACGATAAAACAGTCGTCCGATCCGGCTATGGGATAAGCTTTGTGCCGATTACTGTGAACACTTTGGCCAATCAAAACTTCGGAAGTCAGATCGATCTGCAGATCGCCGGGCCGAGTGCTGCATTCGCTGCACCTGGGATCACGCTCACGACCGGTATTCCCGCCGCTCCGGTCATCGACCTGACGAGCGGTGTGGTCACGGCGCCGAATACGGCCGTAGTCGGCGTAGTCAATCCGAAGCAAAGGCGCGGTTATATTCAATCGTATAACTTCACGGTCGAACGCGATCTGTGGGGCTTCGTCACTTCCGCCGGTTATGTCGGGTCCCGCGGAACACGCCTTCCCGGAACATTGAATTTAAATGCCGCCGGTCCCGGATCGACCGCAGCCCAGCGTCCGTTTGCGATCCAGTACGGGCGCACCGCAGATGTTCTGCTTTCGGATTTCATGCTGAGCAATTCCTATCATTCTCTACAGGTCCGCAGTGACAGGCGTTTTAAGAAGTTAGGAGGAAGATTGACCGTAGCTTACACGCTTAGCAAATCGACCGATTATACAGCCGCTTTTGCACTCGATAATGATCTCAATATCGATGATAACCGCGGGCCTTCTGGATTTGACCGCAAGCATAACCTGGTAATCAGCCACGTCATCAAACTGCCTTTCGGTGACGGCAAACGATTGTTTGATGAGAACGGACTGCGCTGGCAGGGACTGTTGGGCGGATTTACACTGAGCGGCATTTTTGTCGCCCGTTCGGGGTCACCTGTCGATATCACAGGCACGCTCGGCAACACGAATACGACCACGCAGGGAAGCGCGAACAAGCCCAATCAAACCGGCCCGGCAACGGTTCTTGGCGGCCTCGGCCCTGGCCAGCTTTATTTCGACACAAGCGTGTTCGTTAATCCCGATCCGTTCACCTTCGGGAATGCCGGCCGCAACAGTGTGCGAGGCCCGCATTTCATCAACTACAACGCCACCTTGGCCAGGACATTTTCGTTTGGAGAACGTTTCAGATTGCAGGCACAGATGGCCGCGTTCAATGTCACCAATTCGACGCATTTCAATAACCCGAGCGGCTCGTTTACGTCGGCCACTTTCGGGCAATCGACGAGCACTTTTGGCGAACGTCAGATTCGGTTTGGGTTGAAATTCTTTTTCTAAAAGATTCCAGCGCGGAATCGAAAAAAGCGGCGAAAGTCCGGCGGCTGCGGATGAAATTCTGTTTTACGGATATTCGCCTTAATCCATGGCATGCCGGTCCTTGAAGAATTTCCAGGAATCGGCAAAGAATAAACGACAAAAGGGGAAAGGTAAGTTATGACGAAACTTCTAATGTTCGCATTAACATCGGCGTTTAGGCCAAAGACCGTCATTCTCGGAATGGTCTTGTTTGCGGCGCTGCTCGGATTTTCTCAGGGTGCCGACGCGGCGACGGCTTATTATGTCGATGCGACCGATGTTTATGTACGTTCCAAGCCGCAGTCATATGCGATGGGGCGGCTTTATAATCACACCAATACCGGCCAAGGGCGTATGGACATACAGTATGTCGATTCGAACGGCTGGGGTTACGGTTATGCTTACGGCTATGTCAATCGGTGCGTCTGGGCACAGTACAGCTACCGCCGGACGGACGGCAGCTACGCGGTCAATTTCCGGACGAACGGAACGGCCGTCAGCGATAAATGCCGCACTTCGAACATCTATCTCGACACTTCGGAATTTACCAATGGCGAGATATTTATGAACTCATCGAATACGGACGGCGTAATGGTTACCCTGCCGAGAGGTACGCACATGTGGGACAACTGGCTTTGGACGGGAGCCTGGGGAAATTCCGTTTACCGTGGATATGTCGGGCCGGGAAGTATTTGGAAGGTTCGCTACACCACGAAGGACGGCGTCGGGACAATGGCCCGCCCATGCGTTACGCGCGGAACAGGAGCGGTCGAGTGTCTGTCCGATTGGTACTTTATCCAGCGATCTTCTTTTTGACTCATATTCTCAAAAAAAGTTCGGAGTTACGTCTTTCCAGACTTAACTCCGAACAAATTGCAAAGTGATGCTCAAATTTAGATTTTTACTGATTGTTTTAGTTTTTAACGGCCTATCGTGGATGACGGCGGCTCAAGCGCCGCGCGAAAACAGGTCTGCGTCCAGGATTGAATTGGTAAACAATCAGCCCTATGCCGTGCGCATGCCTGTTCGATTGTTAGGAGCGGATCGAAACGCTTCGATGCACAGCACGTCTACCGGGCAGGCAGTGCAAAACGACGGCGAAGACCTCATTTTCATTGCTGACATTCCAGCTTCATCAAGTAAAAAATATAGCCTGCAAACCGGCCCGCCGAAAGCGGCGAAAAAGGACTTTATTTTAAGGCCGGCCGAAAGTGGCATTGCCCTCACGTTCTCGGGGACGGATATCGGCAGCCTATCCTGGCAGATTCTTTACCGCAATTCGAAACCCGGAGAACTAAAAGGTGCACCGTTCTCGACGAAGGAAGATTTTTCAGCTGCGTTTCTGCCAGCCGTTATTAGATTCGATAAAGTGGCGGAAGGCCCGCTTTTCGATATTTGGATAGGAACTGCCGAATCGAGCGGGTTGCAGTTGACGGTCAAACTGCGGGCTTTTCACGACGGATTTTTGGACATCGATTCTGAACTCAAAAACGTTTCCGCCGCAAAAACGGAAAATGTGTACGCCGCCGTCCTGACACGCTGGCGGCAGCCTGATCAAATTAAACGCTCCGTGTGTTACGACAACAGAATTTCAGTTTTGCACGAAAACGACTGGACGAATTTCCGCGTCGGCGAGAGCCGCAACTGGTATGTCCAGCACGGCGTCGATTGGTTAAAGGCCGACTTTGCGAAGGGCGTTTCGGCCGCCTGGCTAAACGATTTTTCGCAATCATTTACAGTTCATCAGGAGGTTACGCCGAAAAGAAAGGCCCGCTGGGTCGGCGCCAATATTCCGCAGATCGGATTTGAATCTCAGACGAAAGGCGATGATGTCTTTATGTTGACGGAGATCGCCCGCTCGAATCTGAGATCGTATGCGGAACGCCTTGAAGATAACCGTTTAATGCCGCGCGGCGAAAGCGTTTCGTTCACATCGCGTCTCGCATTCAATCAAAATCTACTATCGGACGAACAAACCGACAACGCTTTCGTCGCATATACATCATACGCCGAACAAAAAATCTCCGAAGGCAAGATTGAATACCAACTTGGAGTTCCGTTCACCCGCTTCGGGACAAATTATTTCCCGTTTTCGACCCTCGGCGAAAATTTCGACATTCAAAAACTTCCCGGCATGGACCGCGACGGCTACTGGCCTTTGGCCGCGGATACGGTAAACAAATGGGAGCTTTTTGCCGATGATATTCGGCGTGATCTGCGCATCGCGAAAACGCTTGGGTTTGAGATGATCCGCCTTCATCATCTCGAATTGATTTACGCGATAGAAAAGGAAAAACGCTTTGAATATCTCGATTTCTTTTTCGGTGAGCTGCGTAAATTAAAGCTGAAAGCATTGATCGACGCAAAGATTTCAGCGGATGATACGGCTGAGCTAGTCCGGCGCTATCGCAGCGAGATTGACGGCGTGGAAGTGGATAACGAAGTTTTGATCTTCGGGATAAATGATGATGCTCCAGCTTATTGGAAGCGGGTTTACGCGGCGGTAAAGGCAGTTGCGCCGGAAGTTCCGGTACATTTGACGGCTCATACAAACACTGGAGCATTCGACCGGTTGGAGAAACTGGGCGTGAAATTCGATCGCATCGGCCAGCACGCATATTCCGACGGTCTCGATTCGATGGCGAATATGCGCGGATTTTCACTTGCCGCCGCGAGCTATGGCCGGCGTGTCGGGAAGCCGCCTATTATAACCGAGTGGAACTGGAGATTTTTGACACGGCTGACGCCGGAAGAACGGGCGAAAGTTTATGCGCCGATCTTTGAAAATGTGCTGAAGACACGGTCGATGCCGGTAATGTACCAGTTTCAATTCAACGAATCGCTGGCAATGAATCCGCGTGTTTTAAAGGGCATCCGACACTATGAACAAATCTGGCTGTCGCGGCGCCCGAAACCGGAAGCGTTCGTTCTGTCCGCTTTGATAAATAAATATGGTGCTCCGTCGCATCCGAATAAATCGATCCATGTCGAACACGCTGTCGTCGAACTCGATAAAAATGCCAAGGGCGCGGCGGAGTTTAAGATAACTAATAAGAGCAAGGCCGATTTGAATTTGAAGGTCTCGGTCGAGCAGTCTGCCAATTTGCGGGCCGGTTTACAAGGCGGTTCCTCTATCAGGCTAAAGGCGAACGAATCGAAAACTATCAACGTCGCGTTAGAAGCCCTTTCAACCGGTGATGCGCCCGAACCTTTGCCAGGGTTTTATCACGTCTTTCTGCGGATTGAAAACGGCGAGTTGCTTAGATACGGCTGGGCGGAGGCCCGTTTGGCCGGTTCACCGCAAATCGATTCGGCGATTAAAACGAGTGTCGTGTACGGCGAGGGTGCATTGGCTTTTGATCTTGACCGTCCTCTGGCCGTCGTTTACGGCGACAAATCGCCGATTCAGGATGTTGAGACGGCGTACGCGGTCTTGAATGCTTTGGAAAGCGCGACCGGGCGGCCTGTGAAAATTTACGAATTTAAGGATTTGCCGAAGGATAATCGTGCCGCTTTAATCCTTGTTGGAACCGCAAAAACTAATCAATTGATTGCGTCGGCCGCATCAAGAATTCCCGCGAATGCAGGATCTGCGAAACAATTTGCGGTAAGTATCGATAATTGGCTGATCTTGAGCGGTTCAGACAATCTGGAAGCGGAACGTGCGGCGATGGATTGGGTAATTCGTTTCTGGAAATACGCGAAGGATTCGGCGGCACGGCGCGTTGGATTGATTAAAAAGGAACTTCCGCTCGGTGTTGACCCGGCGCAATTGCCGTGAGTCGAAAAAAATGGATCGCTTATTTTTAATCATAATTTTATTTCTGATTGCTTTGCCCTTTGCTGTGGCGGGGCAGGAGTTTATTCCTTTATGGGAAAAAGGCAAAATGCCGAATTCCAGGGGAATGGATTTAAAGGACGACATCCGCAGCGAGCGTATTTACCAGGTCGGCACGCCCGGGTTCTACGCTTTCTTTCCATCGCGGCAGGAAAATAAAGGAGCTGCGGTTTTGATCTGCCCGGGCGGCGGCTACGAACGGCTGGCTTACCAGATCTCGGGAATACAGCTCGCAAAATGGTTCAATACGCTGGGGATTAGTGCTTTTGTTTTGAATTACCGCCTGCCGAATTCTCCCGATCTGAAACAAAGAGAAATCGGGCCATTGCAGGATGCTCAGCGGTCGATGCGGATTATTCGGTCAAACGCCGAAAAATGGCAGATAAGTACGGACAAAATCGGCGTGATGGGAACATCGGCCGGCGGACATCTCGCGGCCCATCTGGGAACGGCTACAGAAGATTCGGCAAAAATGGGCGATGAATCCGACAAATTCTCTTTTAATCCGAATTTTATGATTTTGATCTCGCCCGTCATAACCATGGGCGAATACGGGCACGCGACGAGTAAAAAAAATCTTTTGGGCCCGAATCCGTCGAGCGAATTGGTGGACAAAACATCACTTGAAAAACGGGTGAGTCCAAAAACTCCGCCGGTCTTTATCGTTCACGCCAATGACGATAAGGCCGTCGATCCGCGCAACAGCCTGATGTTTTATAACGCCCTTTTGGAAAAAAAGATTCCGGCAAGCCTGCATATTTTCCCGAACGGAGGACATTCCATCGCTCTTAGAAATAATCCTGGTTCGACCGAAACATGGACAAAATTGTGTGAAATGTGGCTGGTCGAGATGGGTTTCATTGGAGCAATAAAAAAGGCATAACGAAAATTTCGAATTTCCAATACATACGAGCAAACGGAGGAAAGATGGGCAACGAAAATTCAATAAATAAGATTTGTTTACGCTTCTTTGCAACGGTGATAGCCGGTTTGATGATCTGTGTTTCGATCTCCGGGCAAGGCACGGCTAATATTACGGTGGAAAACGAAGTCGCCGGCAAAACTCCGACGCTTATCGGCTACGGGCAGGGCCATTACATGCCGGGCAGCAATACATCTGCGTGGCTGAAGCGTTCGGGTGCCAACTCCTTGCGGATCTTTATGAACGCGGCCTATTTTGCTCCGCAGGACGATCTTGCTCCGTTTGGCGATGGCGTGAACAGCTTGGCTACATTCGAAGCCCGGCGTACGGCAATTATCGCAGATCCCGAAAATCCGGCATATGTAAATTGGCCGGTTTACGAAGACAGATTTCAAAATTTCGAAACCAGCGGCAATCACTACAAGCTCGCGTATATGATGAGCGAGCTGCAGCGGCTCGGCATCAAGCCGATCGTCAACACGCAGCATTGCAACGTCGGCGGAGCGACATCGGCGACCAATCCGCGTAACTGGCAGAATGTGACCCATAATCCGCAGTGGATGCCGATCAGCATTTTCAATAATTACGCCGATAAATGGGAATTCTGGAAATGGCATTTCGTCACTACGTATTGGCTGGCGAAAAATTACAACGTCACCGATTACCAGATCTGGAACGAGCCCGACCATGTCGAATTGGGCGCCAATATCAATCAGGATGATTATGTTGATTGGATACGCTACGGCTCGGACGCTAAGCGCGCCGCGATTCAGGCGGTCAATGCAAGAGTCGGAAAAAGCCTCGTGGCGAAGATTTATGCTCCTATTATCACGAGTCCAAAAGCGTTCAATGAGCGTTTGGATAATGCCGATACCCGCGACGATTCGATCGGCTGGGGCGAAAAAATTACGCGCAGTTTGCGAACGGATTATCGCGGGCAGACGGTCGGTTACAATATCTTCGATGTTTTCGACACGCACCGCTATGTTGACGACGCAAGCGTTTACTATAACGATATGATCACGATGCAAAGCGGAATGTCGGCGAATTCGCCCGGCGGGACCATTTTGCCGATCAATGTCTCGGAACATAATGTTGAGAACACCTCCGGTTTTGCCGCCAGCGGAAATAATCTGAATATGCCGCGTCTTTTCAGCGAATTGGGACTTGTGTACGCCAAGCTGATGCTCAAAGGGCTTTACGGCTCGCAGACTTTCAAATACAGCAATGTGAACGATGCCGGCGTCGGGCATCATTATACCTGGGACGATGCGGCGAATAATTTCGACACAGGCGGCTACCGCAAATCGGCGTCGGTGGTGCAGCTTTTTGCCAAGGGCTTTAAAGATGCCCGCGACCGCTATAAAACCACGACGAGCGCTTCACCGAGCGGCTACGGCGGCGCATACACATCGTTTGACGGTAGCAATTATTATGTTTGGGCGGTCAATACCAGTGCTTCAAACAGCTACACGCTCAATATCAATATGAGCGGTCTCGGAATTTATACGAACACGATCAGCACGGTTGAGGAAGTGAGCGCCGAGCACAATGGCGAAGTTGTGCGGCGGACGCCGATGCCGCTGAGCCGTGTTCTTACCATGACGCAACCGCCGCAGAGCGTGTGGCTGATCACGATTCCGAAGGGTGGCGTTTTGACGGCTCAAACCCTGACCGCGACAGCCGACGCTCAGGTTCAGGGCGGAACGAGCGCGAACATCAATTTCGGCCTCGATACCTCAATGCGGGTCAAAAAATACAGCACTGCCGATTCTGACCGCATTAGTTATATGCGATTCAGCCTGACGGGAGTGCCGGTATCATCCGTTAAAAAGGCGATCATCAATCTTTACGGACGGAATGCGATCGATACTGACAACTTCGCGTTTCATGTTTACGGCATTTCGGACGATTCATGGAGCGAGAGTGCGATCACCTGGAACAATTCGCCGAATCACGACCTAGCCGGAGCAAACGCAAGCGGCGTGGGATCGACCGCATTCCCCCTAGGTGTTTTGACCGTGAACGGCACGGACGGTAATGCGAGGCTTGATGTCACCGATTTCGTTAACGAACAGTTCGCCGGCAACCGGCTGGTTTCGTTCATGCTCATCCGTGAATATAAATACGACGGCGACACCGGCGACAACACGCGGCACGCGCTTTTAAATACGCGTCAGGCGACATCGAACAGGCCGCTGCTCGAGCTTGATTATTGACTGACAAATGATAAACCAGAAAAGGGCAAAAGTTTGTGGCGGAAGTTCACGAATCTATTCCGCAAGAAACGAAAATGAAAATAACCGATATTAAAGCAACGACCGTAACCGTTCCGCTAGAGGCGCCGCTTCGCCATGCGAACGGCGTCCATTGGGGACGGTTCGTGCGGACGATCGTCGAGGTGGAGACCGACGAAGGTATTACGGGACTCGGAGAAATGGGCGGCGGCGGCGAATCCGCCGAAGGCGTTTTCCGGGCGATGAAATCGTATCTGGTTGGGCACGACCCGAGCCGGATCGAGGAAATGCGTTTTCTAATAGCCAACCCGTCAGGTTCGCTTTATAACAACCGCACGCAGATTTTGGCCGCTCTCGAATTTGCCTGTCTCGATATTTTGGGGCAAAAATGGGGCGTTCCGGTTTATGAGATCCTCGGCGGGAAATTGCAGGACAAAGTTCCGTTTGCTTCATATTTATTTTTTCGCTACCCAAACCCGAAAACCGGCGAAGGTGAAGTCAGGACGATCGAACAGCTCGTCGCACATGCTCAGGAACTCAAGCAGATGCATGGGTTTACTTCGCATAAACTGAAAGGCGGAGTTTTTCATCCCGCGTACGAGCTCGAATGCTACCGGGCGGTGGCCAAAGCCCTCGATGGCGACAGTTTTCGTTTCGATCCAAACGCAGTCTGGTCCACCGAACAGGCCATCTGGTTCGGGCAGCAGATCGAAGACATCAAAAACGATTATCTCGAAGACCCGGTTTTCGGCTTGAACGGAATGCGGCGGACACGCGAAAAGGTGCGGATGCCGCTTGCGACTAATACCGTCGTCGTGGGTTTCGAGCAGCTTGCGGCGAATATTTTGAATACGGCGGTCGATGTTATTTTGCTGGACACGACTTTTTGGGGCGGCATCCGGCAATGCGTCAAAGCGGCGGGCGTTTGCGAGACTTTTCAGATCGGCGTGGCGGTCCACTCCAGCGGCGAACTCGGCATTCAGCTTGCGACGATGCTTCATCTCGGAGCGGTTATCCCGAACCTTTCTTTTGCCGCGGACGCTCACTATCATCAACTCGTTGACGACATAATAGAAGGCGGTAAATTCAAGTATGAAAACGGGGCGATCAAAGTTCCCACGGCACCGGGTTTAGGCATAAAATTAAATCGAGACAAACTTGCCGAATATAGCGAATTATACAAGCGTCTCGGTTCGTATCCGTACGACCAGGACCCGCTGCGTCCGGGTTGGACACCCACCATACCGAACAACCGCTGGGCGGACCCGGAAGATTCTCGGACTCCGGAAATCGCTTATTGACCGGGCAGAATTTATAGTAAAAAAAATGGATAACTTTACGGTTAAACAAATCGATATTAGAACGAACGCCGACGGAGCGGGCGATGCTCGCGACATTAAGGAATTGCGGCGGCAGGTCGATGATGCGGTCAGCACGGCGCCCGTCGTCGATTTGCACACGCACCTGTTCGCACCGCAGTTCGGCGATCTCGGCTTGTGGGGAATCGACGAGCTTTTGAATTATCATTATTTGATCGCCGAGCTTTTCCGCTACTCGACGGTGACGCCCGCGGGTTTCTGGCGAATGGTAAAGCGGGCCCAGGCCGATTTGATCTGGCGCACGCTGTTTGTCGAGAACACACCGATTTCCGAAGCGACGCGCGGTGTTATCGCGGTTCTTTCCGCCCTCGGGCTGGACACGCGTGCCGCTGATCTTACGGAAGCCCGTGAGTTTTTCGCGCTTCATAAAACTGAAAATTATCTCGAAAAGGTGTTGAAGATCGCCCGTGTCAGCGACATCGTGATGACCAACGACCCGCTCGATGACGCTGAAATAAAGGTTTGGAACGGCGGCGAAAGTATCGATCCGCGTTTCCATGCCGCTCTCCGGCTCGACCGTATCCTAAATGGGTGGACGGAAGCCGCACCGCTCATAAACAAACAGGGTTATGAAGTTTCGGTAAACTTGGACGAACGGTCGATCGGGGAGACACGCCGTTTTTTGGATGACTGGATCGAGAAGATGAGGCCGCTTTATCTGGGCGTTTCCCTGCCGGACGATTTTACCTATCCCGAAGACGGCCCGCGTGGAAAGCTTATCAAGGAAGCCGTTTTGCCCGCCTGCAGGGAGCACGGCCTTTCGCTGGCGCTGATGGTCGGCGTCCGCCGCCGCGTCAATCCGGCATTGAAGCTCGCCGGCGACGGCCTCGGCCGGGCCGATGTTTCCGCCGTTACTCGTATATGCGCCGAAAACCCAGATGTGAAATTTCTTTCAACGTTTCTGTCGCGTGAAAATCAGCACGAATTATGCGTTGCGGCCCGGAAATTCTCGAATCTGATGCCGTTCGGCTGCTGGTGGTTTTTGAACAACACTTCGATCATCGGCGAGATCACCCGCGAACGCTTTGAGATGCTGGGAACGAGTTTTATTCCGCAGCACTCCGACGCACGGATTCTAGACCAGCTGATTTACAAATGGAAACATTCGCGCATCGCCGTCGCCGATACGCTTTTTGAATCGTACGCGGCTCTTTGGCAAGACGGACGGCATGTTACACGGTCGGAAATCGAACGCGATACCGCAAAACTATTTTCGGGAAATTTTCGCGACTGGGTCGGGCTTTAATGAATATGACACAAGCGGAAAACATAACTGATCTTTCGGGTAGAACGGCGGTCGTGATCGGCGGCACGTCTGGTTTGGGCCGCTCGATCGCGGTGGCCCTTGCACGTTCAGGAGCAAATGTAGTTCCAACCGGGCGACGCGGAGAATTAGCTATCGAGGTGTGCGCCGAGGTTAAAAATGCCGGCCGCGAGACTTTGGAAAAAACAGTCGATGTTTCGAACCGCGAGTCGATTGATGCTTTTCGCGATGTCGTTTTGGAAAGATTCGAACGAGTGGATATTTTGATAAACGCCGCCGGACGCACAGCGAAGAATCCGACGAAGGAAGTTAGCGAAACCGAATGGATGGAGATCCTGGACACGAATCTGACAGGAACGCTGCGGGCTTGCCAGTCGTTTTACGCACCTCTCAAACATTCGGGAAAAGGAAAAATTATCAACATCGCTTCACTTGCCTCTTTTGTCGCGTTTCATGAAGTCGCGGCTTACGGGGCGTCGAAGGCCGGGGTTTTGGCTTTGACGCGAAGTTTGGGTTCGGAATGGGCAAAGGACGGAATAAACGTTAACGCCCTTGTTCCCGGAGTTTTTCCGACCGAACTCAACGCCGAATTATTGAACGGGACGACGCGCGGCAGTGAAATTTTAATGCGCACCCCGATGCAAAGGTTCGGCAAACCTGAAGAATTAACCGGTGCCGCCGTTTTCCTGGCTTCTGACGCGGCGGCGTTTATCACCGGACAAACAATTGCCGTGGACGGCGGCTATCTTGCGTCCGGTGTGAATTCATAAATATCGAGTTTTGAGTTCCGTCTTTAGGCGCGATTAGTTAACACGGAAGCCGCCTAAAGGCTGGGCTTAAATGGTTGCAGGAGTGGAAATGGCAGAAAATGCTTTTGAGGAAGTAAACGAAGTAAAATCCCTTACCGAAGCCGGAGCAGAAGAATCGGCGGCAAGTGCCGCAGGTGCAGTCTCGGAGGTTTTGACGGATTCTCCCGTTCAAAGCGGCGGCAATTTCCGTTGGGTGATCTGCGCTCTACTGTTTTTCGCGACGACGATCAATTACGTTGACCGTCAGGTTTTAGGCATTTTAGCCACTCCTCTGCAAAAGGAATTCGGCTGGTCGGAATCCGATTACGGTTATATTGCCACGGCTTTTACGGGAGCATATGCAGTTGGTTTGCTTGTAGTCGGGCGTCTTATGGATTGGCTCGGCACGCGGCGCGGGTTTTCGATCGCTATTGTTTTCTGGAGCGTCGCGGCGATGTCGCATGCTTTTGCCCGTTCCGCGCTTGGATTTGGCGTGGCGCGTTTTGCTTTGGGGATAGGCGAAGCCGGGAATTTTCCGGCTGCAATCAAAACGACCGCCGAGTGGTTTCCGAAAAAGGAACGTGCATTCGCCACAGGAATTTTCAACTCAGGTTCAAATGTCGGCGCAATCATTACGCCGCTGGTCGTGCCGTTTATTGCGATTAATTACGGATGGGAGTGGGCGTTTATAATAACCGGAGCACTCGGCTTCATTTGGCTGGCATTCTGGCTTTTGCTTTACCACAAGCCGGAAGAACATCCGCGTCTTTCCAAAGCCGAACTCGCTTATATTCAATCCGACCCGGTTGAGCCAACTATAAAAATTGCATGGGCAAGTTTGTTAAATCACCGACAAACTTGGGCATTTGCGGCGGGAAAATCTTTTACCGATCCAGTCTGGTGGTTTTTTTTATTCTGGCTGGCGAAATTCTTAAATGAAAATTATGGCCTGTCGCTTAGCCAATTAAGCGCTCCCCTGATCGTCATCTACGTGGCAGCAGATTTTGGTTCGATCGGCGGCGGCTATCTGTCATCGGCACTGATAAAGCGGGGCTGGACGGTCAATGCCGGACGGAAAACGGCAATGCTTGTCTGCGGGCTATGCGTCGTGCCGATCTATTTTGCGGTTCACGCTGCAAGTCTATGGACAGCGGTAGCGTTCATCAGCCTGGCTGCCGCCGCTCACCAGGGGTTTTCGGCAAATCTTTTTACGCTCGTTTCCGATATGTTTCCGCGGCAGGCGGTTGGCTCCGTCGTCGGAATTGGCGGTTTTGCGGGTTCGATCAGCGGAATGATCGCCGTTGCGATCATCGGAAATTTATTGCAGCTGACGGGGAGTTACACTCCGATTTTTGCCGTCGCGGGATTCGCTTATTTATTCGCTTTGCTGGTAATTCATTTGCTCGTGCCTCGACTTGAAACCGCAAAGGTTGTTGATGCGGCAAGCGGAAATTTGTAGGTTTTGCCGAAAACTAAAAGGTTTTATCTGGAAACTGGAGTGATAAGAACGAAACGAACATTGAAATTTTTACCGCAATTTTCGCTCATTGTGATTTTGCTCGCGGTTAATTTCGTCGCGGGCAAAACAGAAGCTTCGCATTACGGCACGTTTTGCAATCCGATAAATATCGATTACAGATTCGAGATTGACGAGCCGAGCCGCCGCACGGCCGCAGACCCGGTAATTCTGCTCTATAAAAACAATTATTATTTGTTCGCTTCAAAGTCCGGCGGATATTGGTTTTCAAACGATATGAGCGAGTGGACGTTTGTCGAGTCGCGGGATTTGCCGGTTGAAAATCCGGCGCCCGCAATTTTGATTCTCGGCGACAAAATGTATTACACCGCACACCGATTAAAGGAGATTTACGAATCGGAGGACCCGAAAAAAGGCGTCTGGCGCAAAGTCGCGGACATCGCCGAATATGCCGACCCGGCGTTTTTTCAGGACGATGACGATCGTGTTTATCTATATTACGGCGCGTCTTTTAACGGCGGAATTTCGGTTGTCGAGATTGACCCAAAGAATAATTTCAAAACGGTTTCGGAACCCGTCAGGCTAATGAGCGCGAACTTCAAGGAACACGGCTGGGAAGGCGCGGGCGAGGACAATCTCGGATATCTTAGAAACGGTGTTAACCGCGTCGAGCCTTGGATCGAAGGTCCATGGATGACGAAACACAACGGCGTTTATTATTTGCAGTATTCGGCACCCGGAACCATATGGAAAGCTTATGCCGACGGTGTTTACACCTCGAGGTTTCCGAATAAGGACTTTGTTTATCAGTCTTACAGCCCGTTTTCCTATAAACCCGGAGGTTTTATTGGCAGTGCCGGACACGCTGCGACTTTTCGGGACAAACACGGAAATTACTGGCGAGTCGTCACGATGGTGATTTCCGTCGCGCATAAGTTTGAACGTCGTTTGGGGATTTTTCCGGCGGGCTTCGATCCCGACGGCGTGATGCGGACAAATACCTACCTCGGCGATTATCCGCAATTTTTGCCGGGCGCCGTAAAAACCCCGCTCGATAATAATTTAACCGGCTGGATGCTTCTGTCATTCGGCAAAGACGTGGCGGCTTCTTCGGCGTTCGAAAATCATCCGGCGGAAAACGCTTTTGATGAAGACATTCGCACTGGTTGGAGTGGGAAAACTGGCGACAAAGGCGAATGGCTGCGCGTTGACTTGGGCAGCGTTTCGCTCATTAATGCGGTACAGGCAAATTTTGCCGAACACGATACAAAAACCTTCGGGCGGACCACGAAAATTTATCAACGATACACAATTGAAACTTCTGCTGACGGCAGAAAATGGACGTTGCTGATTGATAAAAGCCGCAACTCGCAAGACGCGCCGCACGATTACATCGAATTGAAAACCGCGCAGAAAGCTCGTTACCTGCGGCTGACAAACATTTTGACACCGGCTGGAGGAAAATTTGCAGTACGCGATTTGCGCGTTTTTGGAAAATCGAATTTGCCCAAACCCGAAGAAGTGAAAACTTTTACCGTTCACCGCGATAAAAAAGATACGAGAAAAGCTGTTTTACGTTGGCAGCCGGCGAAAAACGCATCGAATTATATTGTTCGTTTCGGGGTTTCACCGAAAAAACTATACAACAATTATCAAGTGGTCAAAGGCAATTCGCTAGTGATGAACGGGCTGAACAAAAACGCGGAATATTATTTTAGCGTTGACGCCGCAGGCGAAAGCGGCGTAACAAAAGGCAAAATCGTTGTTAGCGCGGAAAACTGATTTTGACTTGCTGAAAATATGAATATTTTGAGTAACAAATCGCCGGAAAATTGCCGTTGGGATTTGGTTTCCCTCGGCGAAATTCTGCTGCGTTTTGACCCGGAAAACGAGCGTATTCACACGGCGCGTTCGTTCCAAGTTTTCGACGGCGGCGCGGAATATAACGTCGCCCGCAATCTCGCCAAAGTGTTTCGCCGGAAGACGGCGATTGTTACAGCTCTGGCGGATAATTCTTTGGGACGATTGGCGGAAGATTTTGTGCTCCAAGCCGGAGTTGATGCCGAGGAGATTATCTGGCGCGAAAACGACTCAAAAGTGCGCAACGGTATTTATTTTATCGAACGCGGTTTCGGTCACCGGCCTCCGGCATCGTGTTTCGACCGTTCGAACACGGCTGCGTCGCGCCTCAAAACGAGCGAAATCGATTGGCACGGAATTTTTAATCAAAAAGGCTCCCGCTGGTTTCACACCGGCGGAGTCTTTGCCGGTTTGTCGAATACTTCAGCAGACACAGCGAAAGAGGCAATGCAGGCGGCGCGGGCCGCCGGTGCCGCCGTTTCATACGATCTAAACTACCGCGATTCTCTTTGGAAAAATAAAGGTGGGCGTGAGGCCGCCAATATACTTAACCGTGAGTTGCTGCAGTTCGCGGATGTCGTTTTCGGCGTAATGAATTTTGATGCCCGGCTATCGGCGTTCGATCCCGTCCATTTCCGGCAAGCGGCGGAGAAGTTGACAGGCGATTTTCCGAATCTCAAGATCGTCGCTTCGACGCTCCGCGACATAGATTCGGCCAGCCGTCACGCCTTGGGATCGGTGTGTTTTGCCGAAGGCGAAGTTTTTACTGCCAAAAAATACAAGGATATTGCCGTATTTGACCGCGTTGGGAGCGGCGACGCGTTCGCTTCGGGTTTTGTTTATGGCTTGCTGGCGGAAAAAAATTTTCAATATTCCATCGAATGCGCCGCCGCCCACGCCGTTTTGGCGATGACTACGCAGGGGGATAATTCGATGGCGACTCTCGCCGAGATAGAAGCGCTGATGGCGGGCGCGGACGGAAATGTGAATCGATGAACAAAACCCAGGTAATAGGCAAAATCAGGGACACCGGCATCGTTCCCGTGATTCGCGCCCGCTCCGAAGACGAAGCGAGACGCCTGATCGAAGCGATAATGGCGGGCGGCATTTCGATTTTTGAAGTAACGATGACCGTCCCAAATGCCGTTTCACTGATTAGATCGCTGGTCACGGAGTTTGGCGACAAAGCGATTATCGGTGCGGGAACGGTTTTAGATGCGTCGGCGGCACAAGATTGTCTGGCGGCGGCGGCAAAGTTCGTCGTTAGTCCCGTGTTGGATTTGAGTGTTATTGAAGTTTGCCGGCAGGCCGGGACGGCCGTTTTTCCCGGTGCTCTGACTCCAACGGAAATTTTCGCAGCGTGGCGGGCCGGTGCGGATGCTGTAAAGATATTTCCGGCAAATGCGATGGGCGGCGCGGATTATCTAAAGGCGATAAAAGCGCCGTTTCCGCAGATAGAATTGATGCCGACGGGCGGCGTAACGCTTGCGACAATCGGTGGTTATATTCGCGCCGGAGCAATCGCCGCCGGTGTCGGAAGCGATTTGGCGGATGTGCATGCGATTCGTTCGGGAGAAACGGAGAAGATTACGAAAACAGCTCTCGCTTTTATTAACGCGGTGCGAGAGGCCCGATCATGATGAATGCTTTATTATTCAACGACTTCGGCGGAGCGGACGTTTTTCAATACGGCGAACTATTACAAGCGGCCAAACCCTTGTCAGTATGCACGCGGCCGGGTTGAATTTCGCCGACATTTACCGCCGCCGGCCTTAAAGTTTTTAGACTAGTTTTTAAAATGAAGATTACTAAACAACAAATTTCCTTCGCCGCTTTGATCGGCATAATTTTTTTATCGCTTAATGTTTTCGGACAGGCAACGGTAAAACGCGGCCGCCTGGCTGTTGACGCGGCTAGGTTCAATGCCGGAGCGCAGATCAGTCTTGTCGGCGAATGGCTGTATAAACCGGGTTATCTGGTAAAAAACGGCCAGGATCCGCAAACGTCGGACTCGACCGCTGATTATTTTTCCGTGGCGGTGCCGCAACTTCTTAACCGAACTCAATGGTGGCTCGATGATTCCGAAGACTTCAAAAAGTTTGAAACGGAGCGGCTCAAAAAATTCGGCTTCGATACGAACCGGGCCGAAGACGGCTGGTATCAATTAAAAATCGATGTCCCGGCACTCGCGAAAAATCGGCATATCTTCATAGAATTTGACGGTGTTGCAATGAAAAGCAAGGCGTTCTGCAACGGCCGGCCATTGGGCGAACACGCCGGAATGTTCAGCCGTTTCGCTTACGACCTGACGCCGTATCTGAAAAAAGGAAACAATGTGATCTCAGTATTTGTTTCAATGGAAAAGATACCGGCTTCGACGCTTTCGCTTGGCCAGGCTGTAACGGTGAATCTGACGGCCTCGAAAATTTTGACGATGAGTAAGGGCATGTTCGGCCCGCTTTCACCGGACGCCGATAACCGCAGTTACGATCTTCACGGGATTTGGCAGCCCGTTAAATTGGTCGTTCGTGATTCGGCGATGATCGACGATGCGTGGTTCAATCCGTCGCTGGACGGCGCCCGTGTGCAAATAGAAACGCGAAGCTTAGCGGGAAAACAATCCGCAGTTTTGAAGGCACGCTGGACGGATGTGAAGACCAATAAAGTGTTTGCCGCCGCCAAACCCGCAGCCATCGAACTCGGCGAAAATAAGACTGCTCACGATCTGTTTATCAAAAACGTTAAACCAAAACTGTGGACGCCGGCCGACCCGAATCTATACCGTTTGGACGTGACGCTGGAATCGAAAGCAGGAAAAATTCTGGATAAATGGACGCACAAGGTCGGCTTTCGCACCTTCGAAACGCGCGGCAACAAATTCTTTTTGAACGGCAAGCCTTACTGGCTTCGCGGTTCGAACCAGCTTCCTTACGGCAAAAATTCGTGGGACACGGCATTGCCGCGAAAATTGATCAAATTGATGCACGACGCCAATCAAAGGATCACGCGCACGCACGCAACGCCGTGGAACGAAGCTTGGCTCGATGCGGCCGACGAGATCGGAATGGGAGTGAGCATCGAGGGCATCCGGCCGTGGGCATTGGCCGGCAAGATCGGAGCAACACCGCCCGATATGTTCGCCCATTGGCTGATGGAAAACGAGGATGTCGTGAAACGCGGGCGCAACCATCCGAGCGTTCTGCTATGGACGATCGGCAATGAAATGCTGCTCCGGGACGACAAAAATCTGGACAAATGGAAACAGCTTTCGGAGGTCGTTAAGCAAACGCGGCGGCTCGATCCATTTCGCCCGATCGTCGCCGATTCGACCTACAAACGCGAACACGAATTTTACGACCAAACGCTTAAGCCGAATGGCATCGACGATGGCGATGTGGACGACATTCACCGCTATCGCGGCTGGTACGGAGATTCGCCGTTTGTGGTCGATACGAATAGCGACATCAAAAATCTCACGCCCGGCCGCCCGCTGATCGGCCAGGAAATTTCGACCGGCTATCCCGATTTGGATACAGGTTTGCCTGTCCTGCGTTACACGCGTGATCTGCTGACGCCGCAGGCGTGGGTCGGACAGGATTCGTATCCGGGAAGCGACCCGGCGATTTTTCTCGAACATCACCGGGCGATGACCAAGCGCTACGCTGAACAGCTACGCTTTCAGCGCGGCGATAAAACGGCGGGGTTTATGATGTTTTCCGCCGAATGCTGGTTTATGCACAGCTATGACGCAAGTACGGTCAAGCCCTATCCGGTTTTGCAATCGATGAGCGAAGCGTGGTCGCCGGTCGGCTTGGCGCTCGAAACGGGACGGCGGCGTTTTTTCGCCGGTGAAGAGATCGACACCGCCGTTTTTATTACGAACGACGATGAGCAGTTTCGCGATTTTCGCGGCCTGACCCTGACAGCGGTCTTTATCGACGGGGAAACCAAAAAGGAAATAGCCGCCGCCGATGTTGGAAGGATCGAAGATCTGCCATATTACGCTGGCGTGCGTCATCCCATATGTCTTCGCGTACCGGCAACGAAAGAAGCACGCCGGCCTTTGAACCTGGTATTCCGGTTGAGCGACGGCAAAACCGAAATCAGCCGCACGCTGGATAAAATAGAAGTATTTGCAAAATCTGCTAACACGGCCGCTCCGATTGAAGGAAGTCGGGTCGTAATGCTGTCTCCCGGCGACGATCTGCGCAAATTCACGACAGAGGTAAAATTTTTCCAGGCTGTTTCGGACAATATCCCGGCGAACGCCGAAGCATCGAAGACTGTTCTTTTGATCGGCGGCCCGAATTCATCGAAACACATTCAGGCGGGAGAAAAAACGCGTAAATTGATCGAAGCGGGTGCGACCGCGATATTGTTCTCGCCGGGCAAGAGCATCGTCGATATGTTTCCGAACGAGGTCTTGAGCGTCAGAAACGTAACGGGCGAGTATGCCGACCACACACCGTCCGCCAATACACAATTGACCCAAGGCTTAAAGGCAATGGACATAAAATGGTGGGCACGCAGAGACGATTGGCGCGTTTTTGTGGCAAGCAGCGCGCACCGTTTGAACCCCCGCGGAGCTGCTCGTGAGCTTATACGGTTTATTCCATCGCACGGCTACATTGCGGCTGAACGAGTGCCCGAGCAATACATGACTGTGTTATTCGAAATTCCTGCCGGAAAGGGGCGAGTTTGGGTTTGTGATCTGGATTTCGAAGAGTCCATATCCCTTGACCCGGCAGCCAGGTTGCTTATGCTCAATCTCCTACGTGCCGCCGCCGACCCGTCGTCATCAAGACATCTGCCATCCGTGCCATCACATAAAGACCGTTTGACAGCAAATCGAGGATCGATTTCCGGCCAACTAGATTGACACAAAATATCGTACCAGAACACACTGAGAACTTGGGGAGACTGTCCGTTTTTCTGTCTATCTAATCGAGATTCTGTGTCGAAATTGTTAACCCAAAATGATCAAACTTTGCGTAAATTATCCAAACGACAGAAGTTATCACAAGATTTACTATCCACTTTTTATCCACTCTAAGTGTGAATAGTGCGATATATGTGCACTGTGCAAAACAGTGTTGACAAGTTAAGTGATTGGAAACTAACTATTTAGTTAAAAACAAAGGGGTCAAAAATGGGGTAGGAATGCCGGAGGTCGGAATCGAACCGACATGGGCGTTAAGCCCGCTAGATTTTGAGTCTAGTGCGTATACCAATTTCGCCACTCCGGCGTGAATTAAAGATGATAAAACTCTTGAGTTGGAAGGTCAAGAGCGAGGCTTCATTTAACTACCAGACTCGATCAAGCGAGTACGCGGGCTCTCGATAGGCTTGCTCCTCTTGTTCCGTGGTTAAAAAGTTAACCACGGAGCAAGAGGAACGAGAATAAGCAAAAAACCGGAGTTCTACATCGACGATTCACTATTTCTCTTCAGGAATTTCTTTTGTGTTGCCACGCTCCAGTTTTGCGAATCTGGATGTGGGCAACCATGCCGGCATTGCCTCCGTTTCGGAAATTCTCAGTCCGAGGATGCCCATTGCTTCTGCGACCGTTTCGGCTCCTTCCCATGCCCATCCGGGCTGAATTACATCGCCCGGCTGATGGTAATCCGTCTTTTCCCATTCCTTTATTCGCTTCATCCATATTTCCTTGTCTCCGGCCGGAGCGCCTAAAATCATTAAGGCGGGCACGCCGCGTTCGACGAATGAGTAATGGTCCGAACGGTAAAAAACCTTTTCTTCCGGCGAAGGATCCGGAATGACGTTAATCCCTATTGCGCTCGCCAGGTCATTGAGCAGCGGGTCTAAGGAGGAATGTTCCGCTCCGAAGCCGACCATTGTTTTGACCGGGCCGTAAACCTCGGAACCGATTCCGTCGAGATTTAGGTTGGCGGCAACTTTCTTTATATTCCACGTCGGATTCTTTGCCCAATGCTTCGAACCGTACAGGCCGTATTCCTCACCGGTTACCGCCAGAAAGATCATCGAACGTTTCGGTTTCACCGCCATTTTTGAATAGGATTCTGCCACAGCCATCATTTCAGCGGTTCCGAGAGCGTTGTCCGCCGCTCCGAAAAATATTTTTCCGTTCTCAACGCCGTAAGCGTCGTAATGCGCGGAAAATAAAACGGCTTCTTCCTTTAGTTTGGGGTCGGAGCCTTCGATATAACCGGCGACGTTGCTGGATGTTCCCTTTATGACTTTAGTTTTCGAGACGAGCTTTGCGGACTGATTTAACTTTACAGGTTTGAAGCCGGTTGTTTCCGCTGCCGCAAGGGCATCTTTTAAAGTTGTTTGGGACTTGGCGAATAATTTCGCGGCAGCTTCTTTGCCGGCCATTACGATCGGCGGGATCGGCAGCGATTCCCTATTTTCGCCCGCAACTGCAAGTTGGCGGCGGCCTAAATAATCGATTATCAATTCCGGCGTCTCCTTTTCCCTGCCGTGGCCGATGATAACAACGGCCGAAGCCCCGCCGCGAACGATGGTTCCGAGTATCGCAAATTTCGCGTTGCTTTTTTCCCACGCTTCCTTGGAAATATTGGCGGGCGGCCCGTCGAGCATAACCACTACTTTTCCGCTCACGTTTAGCCCCGCCAGATCGTCACGGCCGAGATCGCGCGATTGAAGGCCGTAAGCTATAAATACTAGTTCGCCACCGGCGCTTTTATCTTCTTTGGAATAGGGCAGGAAAGCATAATCAGTTCCGAATTTGAGGGCTTCGTCACCGATCCTGAATGTTGTTTCCGGCGTAAATACCGTTTCGCGGAAATCGATCTTTTGCAGGTAAGTGCCTTTATCGCCGAGCGGCTTTAAGCCGAGTTTTTGAAAGCGGCCGGCGATCCAGTCCGCGGCTTTGTCGCCGCCCGGCTGCATCGTTCCGCGGCCCTGCATTTCGGCTGAGGATAACGCGGCCGTCGTTTCCTTTATTGAGCTGATGGTAATATTTGCGGAAAGTTCTTTCTCGGTCGCCGAAAGAGTGCTGGCAGCTTGTGCATCAGCCTGTGAAAATGCCTGGCCGGCAAGCACCGAGAGCAATAAAAAGGCCGCGAGCGATTGCCGGGCGAAGATCGTATGTAAATATAGTTTCATCAAATTCTCCAAAGGCGTCAAATTATCGCAGGGTTATACGTTGTGGTGGTTCGAATAGGTTTAGATGCGGAATTTATAACTTGCTCAGTGTCACAACCTCGACGCGGCGTTTTGCTTCGTCTAGAAAGGTTTCGATATTGGTGGCTACTCTTTCTTCGGTCAGAATGCGGTTGATGTCCGGACGTTTTTCATCGATCGTGGGAAGGATTACTCCAGGATACCGGCGTGTGAATTCGGGAACGAAAGTGTCGCGGTAATACTTATTTTCATCCTCGGCCGTGATGACGATGAAGGCGCGGAAACGGAAGTCGAGGTACTTGTCAATCGCGACACGTTCGGCAATTATGCGCTCGAAATTATCGTCCTTTACCGATGAAAAGCCGACGATATTCAAACGCCGTTCAAATTCGGCCGTATTCGGAAAATAGGAAAGTATTTCGGCGATTTTGTCACTTATTTCTTTTTCGGTCGGCGCGGCACGCGGTATTCTTTCGGCTTCGAGGGCGAATATGCGTTGATTTATCAGTAACTGCATCGCCCGGTTGAGGTCTTCCGAAGTAGCCGGATTTAGAGTCACATTCGGCTGCAGGGCAAGCTGCCAGCGGAGGTCGGAGTATGTGATAAGTTCCGTCTTTAACCCGTCTGTTACCGTCGCGACCGTTTTATCGACCACATCCTGACCTAAAACGCCGCCCGCAAAGCATAAAAGCAAAGTGCCGAAGATCACGAGGACTGATTTTATTCGATGTAAAAAACTTGAGCACATAATTATGATAAATCAATTTTTGCCCGAAAAGGCAGTGGAGTCAAATTGCCGGCTTCGCGTTAAAAGCGTTGACAAAATGTTTAAAAAAGTTTTTAATTATAGAGGAAGTCATCACGCTTCCTTCCCGCATGCCTTTATCTCACCTTTAATTCGGCGATTACAAAAATCTAACAAACGGCTACTCGAAAATCAAGAATGTCATTCCCATCCGCGGTAAAAAAACAAAGCAGGCCATTGCCCCACCTGGGCGAGAATACCGATCCTTCACCTGAATTGAGATTCATCTCCGACCTTGGAAGAAGCCTGCTTTTTACAATACATCCGAAAAAAGTGGCGAGCCGCGTCGCCGATGCGATACAGCAGGGCGTACAGGCGGAGGTCTGCGCGTTTGTTGCCGAGCTTGAAAATATAGGCGTTGTCAGTTGTTCATTCGACGAAAAAGGCGAGATGGACCCGCGCTCGTTGGCCAAATCGAAATTCGAGGAATGGCTCCACCTGCTGCCGCCACAGGTCGGCCACAAAGTCGAGGACCCGGACGATTTCCTGCTGAATGGGAAAACACACAAGCTCGAATATGTCTCACCGCTGCATATCAACGGCGAGATCAAGGGAGCGATAGTCGTCGGATTCACCAAAAAGCAGGATTTCAGCCCCGCCAAAGGAAGCCTGATCGACGCCGCCACGCAGATGGCCGCGATGAGCGTCAACCTTTCCGCCCATTACGAGGCGGCGATAAATAATTCGATAAACCGGGCAAAAGAGGAGCACCGCAGATTTACCGAAGCCGTTTTGGATGCATTGCCGGTATCGCTTTATGTCGTTGACCGCGATTTTCGCATCGTCACCTGGAACCGCCACCGCGAGATCGGCTCGCAAGGGATTCCGCGTGATTCGGCGATCGGACGGAATGTTTTTAATGTTCTTTCCCGCTATCCCGAGGGCCGCGTCAAGCAGGAATTCGAACGGGCATTCCGCACCGGGAAGATCGAACGCATTGAGCAGCAGACCGCCGCCGATGACGGCTCGACTTTGCATTGGCTGGTCAGCAAGGTGCCGATGAAGGACGAGGAAAGCGGCGATATCACGCACGTAATCACGGTCGGCGAAGACGTTACCGCTCGCGTCGAAGCGATCCACTCCGTTGCCCGTGCTGAAAAATTGGCCGCTGTCGGAAGGCTCGCGGCCGGCGTCGTCCATGAGATAAACAATCCGCTGGCGACGATTGCCGCTTGCGCAGAGGCTTTGGAACAAAGGATAGAAGAAGGTGTTTTCGAAGGAATCGACGCTATCGACGACCTAAACGAATATCTCGGCCTGATCAAAAGCGAGGCTTTCCGCTGTAAATCGATCACGACCGGCCTTCTCGATTTCAGCCGTATTCGCACCGGCAACCGCCATCCGCTTGATGTCGGCGAAGTACTAAAATCGTCAGCCAATCTTATTTCGCACCAAAAACGCGGCGAAAATATTGAAATAAAGATCGAGGCGGCAGATGATCTCGATTTGCTGAATGCCGACGGCGGACAGATACAACAGGCGGTGATTGCCCTTTGCACCAACGCCATCGATGCCATGCCGCACGGCGGAACGCTGACAATGCGAGCTTCGGCACATTCGAACCGCGTCGCCATTGAAATCGAAGACACCGGCGTCGGCATTCCGCAGGAAGATCTCTCCAAAATATTTGAGCCTTTCTTCACCACCAAAGAAGTCGGTGAAGGCACCGGCCTCGGCCTGGCAGTTTGCTACGGCATAATCACCGACCACGGCGGGCGTTTAAGCGTCCGCTCGAATGTGGGAAAAGGAACGACTTTCACAATCCTTCTCCCAATTACGAAAGCAGTCGAGAGTCGCGAACGAAAATCGTAAAACAGGTCTCGCAGCCCGTTGTGCTCTGAACTTCCCAAAATGTTATGGCAAAATTACTGGTAGTCGATGACGAAAAAAACCTCCGGCTCGTCGTGCAGAAGGAACTGACGCGGCAAAACCATGAGGTAGAGACTGCTCCCGACGGAGAAGCCGCCTGGGAGGCTCTCGAAGCGCGCGATTTCGATGTTTTGCTGTGCGATATTAATATGCCGCGGCTTGACGGCATCGCTTTGCTCAGGCGTCTGCGCGATAAGGTGCAGAATCCGCCGGAAGTTATAATGCTGACCGGCCAGGGAACCGTCGAAACAGCTATTGAAGCGATGAAACTTGGGGCTTACGATTACCTCACAAAGCCGTACCGGATCACGGAACTTTCCGTTTTAGTTAATCAGGCCGCTGAAAAACAGCAGTTGAAAACGGACAACCTGAGGCTTCGCGCCCAGATCCAGCGTTCGAATGTTAATTTACCCGAGATCATCGCAGAATCGCCGCAGATGAAGGAAGTTCTACGTCTGGTTCGCCGTGTTGCTCCGGCCGATACGTCGGTTCTCATCACGGGCGAATCCGGTGCGGGTAAGGAACTGATAGCCCAGGCCATTCACCGCCTCAGCCCGCGAAGCGATAAAACCTTTATCGATCTGAACTGCGCCGCGCTTCAGGACACTCTTCTCGAATCCGAGCTTTTTGGCCACGAAGCCGGAGCTTTTTCCGGTGCAAGGGCACGCAAACTCGGCCTGTTCGAACTTGCCCACGGGGGCACTCTGTTTCTGGATGAGATAATGGAAATGCCGCTGCAGCTTCAGTCCAAACTGTTGCGGGCGCTTGAAACGCGTTCGTTTTTCCGCGTCGGCGGCGTTAAAAAGGTCGAGGTCGATGTCCGGCTCGTCGCCGCGACCAACCGCGATACGCACCGGGCGATTGCCGAGGGCGTTTTCCGCTCCGACCTGATGTACCGCATCAATAGTTTCGAGGTAAATATTCCGCCGCTCCGTGAACGCCGCGAAGATATCGAACCGCTCGCACGCCACCTTCTGGAAAAGATCGCCGGTCAAAATGCTCCCGAATTGACGATGCCCGTGCTCGACGCATTAAACGCTTTTTCCTGGTCCGGCAACGTCCGCCAATTGCGAAACTGCCTTGAACGCGCCGTGCTCCTCGCCGATAACAACCGAATTACGATCAAGGAACTCTTGCCCGAAATTGTTTACCGCACCGAAAAAGCCAGCGTTTCCGTCAGCTACAACGCCCCGCAGCCAAACGGCGTCGGCTCATTCCAAAACGCCTCACCGACCAACCTCCGCGACGCCGAACGCCAGCAAATATTAACGGCCCTGGAAAAAACCGGCTGGCACCGCGGCAAAACCGCCGAGCTTTTAGGCATCTCGCCATCGACGCTCTATCGGCGTTTACGGGAATATGATCTGGAAGTAAGGTAAATAAAATGTCTTAAATTTTGAGTCGCGTAACTCTACCGCTCGGAAACCTCTTTGATGTGATTCAGAACCCGAAGATGAATCTGGTGGATTATCTCGTCTGAAAATAGATTCCAATAGGCGTCAGGTGCGATATCATGTGTATAAAAAGTCGTCCCCTCGACGATTGTTTTGCCGTTCTTCTCATAAAGTCGAAACTGTCCCTTTTGCGAGCGGATATATTCTAGATGAGCGGTATGCAAGTGTTCGTATGGAGTTAATTCGGTCATCGGTGACGGCTGTTCTCTTACATCGAAAGCAAGTAGATTCGGTTTCTGCCATGCCGTTATCGGCTCGACGAAAGGGCCGGTGTTAAAATTACAATACCTAATTGCTCCTACTCCAGTGCCTTCGATCCGCGCATTTATCGGATAGGCAAAACCGAATTTGAGAATGCCTTCCGGCTGCTTATCTATTTGTGGGAACTCGACGACGTTTTTCCACACTTTTTCTATCGGGGCATCTATTTCGACCGTGGAAACCACCTGATGAAGCGTGGGTGCATTCTTTGTTGAAATCTCGAAACCCAAGAGCAGCGGCAATGCGGCAACCAAAATAATTGAGATCATTTTTCCCGCATTTGGGCTAACTGCCACCCTAGTGACGACGTATGCGATCAACGCGCCGATCGCATTTAATGGAGCTGCGAAAGGAAGTGCCATGATTAGGCAAATCAGTCCTTCTATAGCGACAAACATGATGAGAAGGCCGATTACCCCAATCGATAGAAGACTTATGAGAAAGCAGATGCCAAAGCCGCGTTCGCCTTTCGAATCAAAGATCACCGTCGAAACAAAACCCATGACTACCGGCGTGCCCAAGAAAAGTGTCCAGCCGTAATTGGTGAAAACGCTGCTAACAAAATAAACAAAAACGGTCCCTACAATCGCCGGAATTACGGCAGCGGCTATTAGGCGCGCCCACGTTCGCTTTTTATCTTCGGCCGTATAATTTAGAATAGTCATACAATTTAGAATTCTCTTTTGATTTACTCAATGCAGCGAACTGCAATTGTGAGACCGCTACATGACCGGGAATGGTTTTATGCTTGTGAGAGCCTTACAGCCCAGTGATTTCAAGGGCTGGGCCTGAGTTTGAAGCTTTTTGAAGTAAGCCTTAACACGGTCGAGTTTCGCATTTTGCAATTTGTTTTTGCAGAAAGCGTTTTTTCCGGCAGAGAAGTTATTTGCCCGTCTTATCAAATTCACAGACAAACAAGAACCGTTGCTCCGACAACGGCATCAACTGAGCATCGAATTTCACTCTTTGAGCCTTCAAAGCCTCATTTAAATTATTGCCGCCGAACAGCAGCATCGGTCGCCGTTGCGACCATTTGATTAGGCGCGGGAGTTTCTCGGTAAATTTATCGAGTGCGCGGCAGGTTATCATTGAAACCTGGCTTATATCGGTTTCCTCGAATTGCTTGTTCTCGATTTGAACCTGGTTTGAGATGCCGAGACTTGCGGCGGCTTCTTCCAAAAATTTCGCCTTCTTTACCTTTGATTCTATAAGTACGGCCTTCACGTTCCCGCGTACGAGCAGGCACGGAATCGCCGGCAGCCCGCCGCCCGAACCGACATCCGCGAACCGCGTGCCCGACGGGAAATGCTTGATCATCATCAGCGATTCCAGGATGTGCCGGATCGCGAATTCCTCCGCGCTCATCGGCCCGACGAGATGCAGAAACTCGTTGTGCTGCTGAATTATCTCGTAATAATCGGCGAGGCGGGCGATCTTGTCATCCGCTAATTCCATCCCAAAAGAAGGCTGGTGAGTTTGGATCGCGGTAACGAATTCTTGGCGCATTCGGTGTCAGTAGCCCGCACGAAGTAAGGCTCATTCGGCAAAGTGAGCCCTTACTTCGTGCGGGCTGCTGACACGCGCAGTCTTCTGCAAAATTTTGGTGCGGACGAATGGAATCGAACCATCACGGGATTACTCCCACGGGCTTCTGAGACCCGCGCGTCTACCAGTTCCGCCACGTCCGCATTTTTGGGCGAACCTTGATAATACGCATTCGACGCCCGAAATTCAAGAATGCCGGGCGGATATTAGAAACCGTCTCGAAGACGTGGCGGCTCATGCTCTTTTTTGTTGCATCTATAAAATACTTGACAATCGATGAAACAAAAGCGAAAATTAACCGGACGCATTTGTGCCCGTTGATATTTGAAAAATTGATCTAAAAAATCACCTGGGACATTGGGACAAGGGACAACGAGTGCTGTAAAACATTGGGTCAGCAGACAAAAAGGCTCTGGAAAGTGGGACAAAAATGCTCAGGGAAAGCGGGATGTGGGACAAGCCGCAGATTATTTCCGCAAAAGAATATCAAAACCTGCTCGCTTTTGAGCGGATTTGCTATATTTATCTGTGCAAAGTGATTTAGAGGAAAATCTGGCGGTCGTGCGACGCCGAATTGAGCATACGGCTAAGCGTGCCGGGCGAAACGCGGATGAGATAAAACTCGTTGCCGTCAGCAAAACTCATCCGACGGAAGTGCTGCTCGAAGCTATCGCCGCTGGAGCGGCTTCGCTGGGCGAAAATAAGGTGCAGGAAGCGGAAAGAAAGATTGACGAACTCGGCCGCGATGCCGCGGAATGGCATTTGATCGGGCATCTGCAATCGAACAAGGCGCGAAAGGCCGTGCAGCTTTTTGACGCTATCCATTCCGTCGATTCGCTTGAACTTGCTGAGCGGTTGGAGCGTATTTGTATTGAAGAAGGCAGGGAAAGTTTATCGGTATTTGTACACGTCGATCTGGCCGGTGAGACGACAAAATCCGGGATTGCGGAAAGTGATCTGCCGTCGTTCGTAGAATTTTTGAAGGAATGCAAATGCCTGAAGTTCAACGGATTAATGATTCTGCCACCGTATTTTGAGAATGCTGAATATACCAGGCCTTATTTCAGACGGCTGCGGGAGATTCGCGATGATCTTGTCTCGCAAAATGCATTCTCGAACGGCAGAGGCGAGCTTTCAATGGGAATGAGCCATGATTTTGAGATCGCCATCGAGGAAGGTGCGACAATAGTAAGAGTCGGAACGGCGATTTTTGGTGAACGCGAGAAATTCGTGTAAAACCCTGAAAAGTATCGATATGTCCGAAATTTCTTATAGAGTTTGCGAAGCCCTATCGGACGAAGCACTAAACGATTTAGCCGCGGCATGCTGGCCCGGCCATAATCCACGGCCATACAGGGCTATATTGGAACGTAGCTTGCTCTATGTTTCCGCCCGGCATGAAGAATTGCTTGTCGGTTTCGTCAATATGGCGTGGGACGGAGGCGAACACGCGTTTCTTCTAGATACAAGAGTTCATCCGGAGTTTCGGCATCTTGGGATCGGCACCGAGCTGGTTAAAAGAGCTGTTTCGGAAGCGGGCAGCCACGAAATTAAATGGGTCCATGTCGATTTTGAACCATATCTTCGAGGCTTTTACGCGGATTGCGGTTTCAGGCCAACCGAGGCGGGTTTGATTCGCCTATCATCGGAATAGAAAATTCTATCGAATAAATATTATGCTTTCAACGACAATTTACCCGATAGTCTGGATGGTTTTGTGGGGAATATTTCTCGTTTTTCTGGCGTTTATGGTCCTGCGGCTGATATTCAATTACGCCGATCCGAATCCATTTGGAAAAATTGGCAGATTCGGATTTAAAATCCGTAAACTTACCGAGCGTTTCGTTTATCCGGCGGCGAGATTTCTGGCGAATTTCAAAGTCGATACGCGGCTCGCACCGCTGGTAACTATCTTTATCGGATTGGTCCTGACCTATTTCACCAGCCAGATCATCGGCAACACGTTTTATGTCATCGATGGACTTTCTGTAGGCGTCGCGACCGGCAATCCAAAGATGTTCATTGGCTTTATCCTTTACGGTTTGCTGAGTGTTTTGGTGCTATTTATCTTTATCCGATTTATTTCAACGTGGTTCGTGTTTACGAAAAATACGTTTCTCGGATTCGTTAAACGCGCGACCGACCCGATAATGATACCCGTTCAGCGTTTAATCCCGCCGATCGGAATGTTCGATATTTCGGCAATGATCGTGCTGATCATCATCGGCCTGCTGCAATCGGTCGTGCTGAATATCTTCGTCGGACCTCTGAAAATGTAAATCAACGCGTTTGCGGAAAGAAAAATCGGCGTGATACCTTAATCTTGTCAGAACTACCTGTAGTAGCGGGTGGGAATTTTTGATCTTCGCAAAACTCAATCAAGGAAAATTCAATCAATGTCAGGACACTCCAAGTGGCACACAATCAAGCACAAAAAAGGTGCGACCGACGCCAAACGCGGCAAAATGTTTACCAAGCTGATCAAAGAGATCACGGTCGCGGCCCGCACCGGCGGCGGAGACCCGGACGCGAACGCCCGCCTGCGTAAAGGCATTCTCGACGCCAAAGCCGCTAACATGCCCAACGAGACCATCGACCGCGCCGTCAAACGCGGCAGCGGCGACCTCGACGGCGTCAGCTACGACGAGATCACCTACGAAGGCTACGGTCCGAACGGCGTTGCCGTGCTGGTCGAAACGATGACCGACAACCGCAACCGCACCGTCGCCGAGCTTCGGCATATTTTCTCGAAAAACGGCGGAAATTTAGGCGAGGCCGGTTCAGTCGCCTGGATGTTCGATAAGAAAGGCTACATCGTCGTCGATAAAACCGCCAAATCGGAAGACGAACTCTTCGACATCGCCATCGAGGCCGGTGCCGACGACATGCAGGACGAAGGCGATGTTTTCGAGATCTACACCTCACCCGACACTTTCGAAGCTGTCACCGAAGCCCTAAAAAAAGCCGGAATCGAACCCCAAGCCGCCGAAGTCTCGATGATCCCGCAAACCTATATCAAACTCGAAGGCCCCGACGCCCAAAAAATGCTAAAACTCTACGACGTGATCGAAGACTACGACGATGTCCAAAAGGTCTATGCGAATTTTGATATAGATGAAAGCGAGATGGAATAGAAGACACTGTCCTAAGTTTGGTTCAGGAAGTTAGCCCCCAGTAAACATTCGCAACACCGGCGAGAGCGAAAAGAGTTCCGAATATAAGGAATTTCGTTCTAAGGTGGATGTCGTATCAAACATTGTCCACTCCCAGATACCACCTGAGTAACCTGCTCTTTGCTTCGTGGTCAAGCCTGTTGAAAATTCTTTCACGATAGAAAATTAAAAACGAGCCAGTCACGATTAGTGCTAACCCAAACAAAAATTGCATAACACCCAAGAAAATTCAATGATTCGCCAGGAATTCTTTTACCTGACAAAGTCTCGGAATTCAGGCAAATTTTTATTTTGCCCGGTTGACTTAAACCGTGTGGATTCCGCCTCCTGTCATAAATGATGCGTCAAAGCTTCAAACTAATGATGTTCTTTCTCATATTCCAAAGCCGCGGCCTTGTCTTTATTGATGGTGCCGTCCGGATGTTCGGGCGGCGAATATATTGAATACAGCTTTAGCGGCTCGGTGTCCGAGGTATTGATAATGTTGTGTTCCGTGCCGGACGGAATGACGACTGCGGAGCCGTCGTGTAGCTCGTGCTCTTCGCCGTTGAGAATCGATTTGCCCTTGCCGGCCTCAACCTTTATAAATTGGTCGATGCCATCATGTATTTCCATACCGATCTCATCACCGGGCTCGAGCGACATCACCACAAGCTGACTGTGCGGCCCGGTAAACAAAACCTCGCGAAAGTTCGTATTTTCCAAAGTCTTTTTCTCGATATCCGTCAAATATCCCGCCATGTTCTTATCTCCCTTTTATTGTCTAAGCGCCAAACCGCTTCGCTGACCTCATTTTCGCACGTTCCGCCTCAATTCCGCGATCTCTCGGTGCCGCGGTAGTGACCAGCGAATCCATAAGTTCTTGAGCAGCAATAGTAATTCTTTCCACCGCCCGTTCAAATGCCGCTTCATTCACCTTTGAAGGTTTCGAGAAGCCCGAAAGCTTCCGCACAAATTGCTCGGAAGCCGCCCTCACCTCATCCGACGTCGCCGTCGGCTCAAAATTATAAAGTGTCTTGATATTTCTGCACATGTCGATACGTGAATTTCATTCATGCTTGCTTCTTTCGCGATGCTTCAGAAAATCCGCATAGTCGAATTCGCTCTTAAGATCGGAGTAAATAAAGAATGCTGATTGCGATCCCACTGCGTCTGTCAGATTGCTTTCGATCAGTTTCCTGTCCACTAATCCTTCTTCCTGAAGAAGCCAGATAAGGTCTATTTTATCTTTTGCCCGTGCCGAAAAGTATTTCATCACGACCAGCCATTCCGTGGAAATGATTTTAATTCCGATATTGGTCTCGTTTGCCTGGCTTAATGCCGTTTCATAGATTTTTGCAAGCTCGTCGTTGCGGACAATGACATCGACCGAGACGGCCCGTTCCGAAACATATACCTGATAATTCTCTCCGCCAAAACTCAACTTGCTTTGACTCTCAAGCGGCAACACTTCTTGAGCCAGCATATCGACATCGGTAGTCGCCCGCGTAAAACCATAGATATGCATCGCGATGCCGCCCGCGAGAGCGATCGCGATGTTATTTTCATTAGCCACGCCTGTAACCAATTCCGCGGCCTCAATCCCAACTTCCGTTGGAATTGATTTCATGATCGATGAACTGTTTACTTTAACTTTGTTCGGCATCCAGATTGTTACGACGAGATCGATAAGTTTGTTTAGCTAACATTCACATCTGTGTTTCTCCTACTTCGGATTCGTCTAATATGCCTTCCGAAAGCATTGATGCAATATTTGTAAGGTTCGTCCAAGGCCCGTCTCCGTTGTTGCCCCATGCCTGAAGAATGGCCTCGCCGTTTTCAAGAAAGAAGATTTCATCGCGATCGTGCATTCCAAACCTTTCTTGAGCTAAGCGCACGACAATCTTTTCATGCTCATTTAACATTCGCATTCTCTTTAGCCTCCCGAAAAGTTCTTCTTCATTCTCTGCCACACCTCGAAATACTCATGCTGCAATTCCGAGGTTTCCATTGCAAATTTGGTCGGGCGGATGATGTAGCGTGATTCGAACATGAAGGCCAATGTGCCCGATAGTTTCTGCGGCGCCAGTTCCACGTTCGACGCTTTTTCGAAGGCGTCGAGGTCGGGGCCGTGGGCAGACATTTGGTTGTGGAGGGAGCCGCCGCCGGGGACGAAGCCCGTTTCTTTGGCGTCGTAGGCGCCGTAGATCAAGCCCATGTATTCGCTCATCGTGTTGCGGTGGTACCACGGCGGGCGGAACGTATTTTCGGCGACGAGCCAGCGGTCGGGGAAGATGACAAAATCGCAGTTTGCGACGCCTGCTTGCTCGCTTGGGCTGGTGAGAACGGTAAAGATCGACGGGTCGGGATGATCGAATGAGATTGAGCCGATAGTATTGAACCGCCGCAGATCGTATTTGTAAGGCGCGTAGTTGCCGTGCCAGGCGACGACATTGAGCGGCGAATGGTCAGTCCCGCAGGCCCACAAATTTCCGCCGAATTTCGCGACGATCTCCATCTCGCCCTCGCGGTCTTCGTACCACGCGACCGGCGTCTCAAAATCACGCGGATTCGCCAGCCCGTTCGCCCCGATAGGCCCAAGATCAGGCAGCCGAAACTGCTGGCCGTAATTCTCGCAGATATAGCCGCGGCATTGTTTGTCGTCAGGTGCAGGTTCGACCCTGAATTTCAAACCACGCGGAATCACCGCGACCTCGCCCGGCCCGATCTGCATCGCGCCCAACTCAGTCAAAATCCCCAACCGCCCCATTTCCGGCACGATCAGCATTTCGCCGTCGGCATTATAAAAAAACCGGTCGCCCATGCCTTGATTACAGGCATAAACATGCACCGCCATCCCGACTTGCGCGAACGAATCGCCGTTCCCCGCGATCGTAGTGATCCCGTCAACAAAATCCGTCGGCTCTTCCGGAATCGCCAGCGGATCCCACCGCAGCTGATTCGGCGTCGTCACCACCTCATCAAACGGTGAAGACCTGAACAGCTTCGCGTCTATCTGCCGAAACGGCTTGTGCAAAACGCTCGGCCGTATCCGGTATGTCCACGTCCTCTTATTCGCCCCACGCGGAGCCGTAAAAGCCGTCCCCGAAAACTGCTCCGCATAAAGCCCAAGCGGCGCAACCTGCGGCGAATTCCGCCCAACCGGCAAAGCACCCTCGACCGCTTCCGTCGCGAATTCATTGCCGAAACCTGTTTGGTATTTTAGATTCATCAGAAATGATTTTGCCACGAATTACACAAATCGCACGAATGAACAAGCGTCGTATTCGTGCGATTTGTGTAATTCGTGGCTAAGGAGGTTTGTAAGAATACGCTTTACAAATTTCCACGCTTCCGCTGCTCTTCTTCAATCGACACGAACAACGCTTTGAAATTGCCTTTGCCGAAGCCTTTGCAGCCTTTGCGTTGGATGATTTCGTAGAAGACTGTTGGGCGGTCTTCGACGGGTTTGGTGAATATTTGGAGCAGGTAGCCTTCGTCGTCGCGATCTACGAGGACGCCGAGTTTTTTCAGCTCATCGATGTCTTCGTCGATGGCGCCGACGCGTTCTTTCAGGCCGTCGTAATAGCTGTCGGGGATCGACTGGAATTCGATGCCGTTCGCTTTTAATTTAGTGACGGTCGAAACGATGTCTTTGCAGAGCAGTGCGAGATGCTGGGCGCCCGGCGAGCGGTAGAAATCGATGTATTCCTGGATCTGCGATTTACTGCCTTTGCCTTCGGCCGGTTCGTTGATCGGGAATTTAATATTGTGGCCGCCGTCGCTCATGACAATCGACATCAACGATGAATATTCGGTCGAAATATCCTGATCGTCAAAGGTGATATAGCGGAAAAATCCGAGCACGTCGCGGTAAAAATCGCACCAGTAGTTCATTTTGCCAAGCTCGACGTTGCCGACGATGTGATCGACCAGTTGAATACCGGCGTCTTCACCCGCCACTTCCTGCGGCACGAATCCCGGAAGGAAGACGCCGCTGTAATTGTGGCCGTTATTATTGTTATACGAGATCAATGAATGGATCGTATCGCCGAACGTCGCGATCGCCGCATGGCGGACCGTGCCGTGCTCATCCGACCAGTCGTGCGGTTCACTGACGGCGGTGGCGCCGCGTTTAATGGCTTCGTTAAAGGCCTGGTCGGCGTCTTCGACCTGAAACGCAATGTCACGCACGCCGTCGCCGTGCAGTTTGACATGCTCCGCCGCCGGATGCTCCGGGTTGAGCGGCGTAGTCAATATAAAATTGACGCGGTTCTGCCGTATCAAATACGAAGTAACCTCGCGGTTCCCCGTCTCCAACCCCGAATACGCGAGGCGCGAAAACCCAAACGCCTTCCGGTAATAAAACTCCGCCTGCTTCGCGTTCCCAACGTAAAACTCAACGTGATGTATCTTTTTTAGTCCTAATGGATTTTGTGTTGTCATGATTGTTCTATATTACTTAGTGGGCGGCCAAATGACTTTCCCTATTTTGTTTATATAACCAAAACCTGCGTCGTAAAGGTGTATATTATCTGCAACTTGTGCCAACCCGTTCTCAAAATCACTCACAAATGGAAATTGACTTCTTAGTACAACTTTTCCGGAATGGTCTATGAAACCAAATCCGCCACCGACTCCGGGTAATAATACTCTCGCTACTCCTTCTGAGAAATCGCTGAGAGCATCAATGTCGGAGCTAAAAATGAGGTTTCCTTTGTTATCGATAAATCTCCGTCTTTCACCAAAGTCGATTCTGGCAACTTTTTCTGAAAAGAGGGAGCAACCGAGGGCGCGGACTCGGAAAACTATTTTACCGGTTACGTCAATATAAGCGTGATACAAATCTCCATTGCCGCTTGTAGTAACCGGATCTCTTAAAGTTGGGTTGCGAACTCGGCCACCGATTTTTACACATGCCAATCCCTCGGAGAAATCTGATGCGTTCGCATATTTCGGCTTGATGATGTATTTTCCTTCTTTGTCGATGAACCCGTGTTTTCCGCGGACAAAAACAGCGGCAAGACCATTCGAAAAACTTGAGGCCCACTCGAACTTAGCTTCGATTTTCAATTTTCCTGATTTATCGATAAAACCGAATTTGTTATTTTTTGTTTTTACTGCCGCAAGTCCTTCGGAGAAATCCCTTGCGAACTTATAGACAGGCTCTGCAACCCATTTGCCCGTCTTGTTAATGAAGCCGATATTATAGTCGAATGAATGGCTGGACTGAGATGTATAGAGCGTAAGAGGGCCCAATTTATATGGTCTTCTATTTAGATCAATTCCCGCCCACGCTAAGCCCTCTGAAAATCTACCTGCAATATTGAATCTTGGTTCAATTGCAATCGAACCAGTTTCATCAATGTAACCTTCATCAAACTGGCCTTTGCCGACATATGCCGCCGCCAAACCTTCAGAAAATTCGTAGACCCCATTTAGCTTTGGTTCAATTACAATTTTTCCTGTCCGATTAATGAAACCCGTTTTGCCGTCCACCTTGATCTCAAACAAATTGCTCGAATGCTTTTCCTGCGCTACAAACTGTCCAGCCGACAAAACGGTTAGACCAACTGCAAGCAAAATTGTTCGTGTTAAGCAGGTCATATTTTCCTTAAACTCATTCAAAAAACTAGCTATTCAAAGCCAATTCAAGCACATTTGCGTTTTCGTAATTTTCGATCAGGGCAGAAAGTACATCCATCAAAGACGCAAGCGGATGGGTTCCGTCTTCGCCGACCTGATCGATTAGATTGTCCAGCATCTCAACCAACTGTTCATACTCGGCCTCTGTGGGCGCACGAAACTGTAATGGTCAAGTTAAACAGGACACAGAACTTCGTGTGCTCCTTTGTTTG
>JBBJOS010000018.1:0-68661 GCA_037723965.1 Pyrinomonadaceae bacterium
CGCGGCGGACAGGTCAATCTCTGTGCTTGACTGCTTCTTTCATAGCTGAATTGTTCGGCGTGTTTTTATTAGCACAATTCAACCGTGTCTACCGCTCCTCGAATTTCAATGTTCGGGAGAAAAACGGCAGCACTCGTGTTTCCAAACGCTCTGGAATGCGGCGATTGTGGTCGCCATGATAAACCTCGAAAGTATGTGGAATTCCGTGTTCGGACAATTCTCTCGAAAGGGTGAGACTGCCAGCCGGAATGTGTGAAAATTCTTCCTGCACTCCGTAATCAATATAAATGCCTCGAAGACTTAGCAAATTGCTTGTATATTCGGCGACCATATTAACCGGCAATTTCGCTTGGAAACGGGCGTATGCCTCGCCGTTTGGCACGAGCATATTGTTTTCAAGTCGAAATGGGAAATCTATCAAAAGCGGAGAACTCTGCGGATTCGGCGAGAAAGCCGCAGTCATCGCCGTCAGAGCAATCGCATAAACATTATTGAAACTGTCCGTTCGAAAATCTTTTTACTTTTGAATTTCAATGCTGTGCGCCAAGCCATATTGCTCGGTCCCATATCTGCCAGCAAAGAGGTGCAGCAGGCACTTAGAGAATAAACCGCGCCGAAAATATCGGGATGTTTCATTCCCAACACAATCGAACCGTAGCCGCCCATCGAATGACCGGTAATGCCGCGACTTGCGGCTTGAGGAATTGTTCGATATTTGCCGTCAATGTATGAAACCAAATCTCGACTGATAAAATCTTCCCAATTGCCGCCGACGCTGGAATTTGTATAGAAACTGCCGTTGTATGCGTTACGTCCGTTCGGCACGACAACAATCATCTCGCGCACTACGCTCGCCGCAATTAGTTTATCCATTAAATTCTGAAACTGTTTGCCGCGTTCCGGCACTTGATTTTCAGTCGCGTAACCGTGCAAAAAATAAATCACGGGAAAGCGTTTCGACGGCGAAGCCTCGTAACCCGGCGGTAGATAGACGGCAACCTGTTGGTCAGCCGAGTCTCCTAAAAGATTATTTTCAAGGGCGCGTGAATGAACTTTTGCATCAATCAGCTTGCCCGAAGTTGTCTGACCTAAAACCTGGAAAACATTAAAGGCATAGGCTAGACAGAAAACAGCAATTGTAACGATGTGAACTCGACGAGAAAGCATTGAGCGTTTTTTCATAATAACCTAAATTTTCCATAAGTTTCTTCAGCGTGGCAAGAAGAAAACGCCGAACTAATGATTGACCGGAACCATTCCGCATAAGCACTTTTTTGGCTAACTGTGCTACAAACTTAATCTGATCAAAGACAGTTGCTCCTTCTTAATTCCGCGTTAAATTTGAGTAAGAAATTCAAAACTCCTTACTTTATATTGAGCTTAAATACTCTTCCACCGCGACCTCTAAAGCGCCGCCGATTGCGGCTCCGGCGGGTTCGCCGGCTTCGACGGTCCAGCCGTCTATTTTGCCGACGATGCTGCGTTCGATGGCTTCGTTCATTGGGCCTTTGATGAAGCTCCAGCCGTAAACTAAGCGTCCGCTTATAATTACACGCGGGATGCCGATGCCCATTATTACGTTGGCGATGCCGATGCCGAGATAATCACCGATCTTTTCCAATGTGCGGCGGGAGCGGTTGTCGCCGTTTTCGGCTTTGCTGACGATCTCGACGAATCGCGGGACACTTTCGCCCCTGCCGGGCGGGCGGTCGCCGAGATAGAGCGAAGCTGCCGAAGCTGCCGACGCGTATTTTTCCCAGCAGCCGCGATTGCCGCAAACGCACGGTTTGCCGCCCGCGACGATCGTCATATGGCCGAATTCACCGGCAATGCCACGTCCCAGACCACTGCCGCGATAAAGTTCGCTGCCGATGACCAACCCGACTCCGATCCCGGTTCCCGACCGGACGAGAATAAAATTCGACATCGAACCGTCCGCCGAATCGCGAAGTTTCAGCCTTGCTTCGTACAGGGCCGCGGCTGCAGAATCGTTTTCGACGACGACCTCGACCGAGTCGTTTATGCGCAGAATGTCGGCAATATTGACATCTGTCCAGTTCAAGTTTGGTGCGAAAATCAATTGGCGGCGATCGGCGTCAGTCATGCCGGGAACGCTTACGCCTATTACACGCAGCCGCCTTTCTGGATTAGCTTTGTATAGCTTTTCGATGCGTTCGCGGGCCATTCGGAGGGCGGTATTCGCATCCGAAGGCGTTTCGAAATCTTCCTTATCCTCGATCTCTCCGTTCAATGTAGTTATGCCGACCTGTGACCGCCGCACGCCAAGGTTCACGCCGATAAAATAATCGTCTGCGTTCGCAAATGAAAGAACGCGCGGGCGCCGTCCGCTGCCGTCTTTCTCGAGCGTTTCCTCGCGAAGAATTCCGCTTGCTATCAGCGGCACCACATTATCCGTGACCGTGCTTTTATTCATGCTTAAACGGCCCGCGATATCTGTGCGCGTTATAGGCTGTGCCGCCCGGATTAACCGCAGGAGGAGACTTCGCTTGCAGGCTGAATTTAGGGGCGATTGCGGCAGCGAAAGTTCTGATTGAAAGGGAAGTGAATCATTCATAAAATATGAGCAATCAGAATTCTACAACGAAACGCATCGTTCTGCATTAAAGCAAAGAGTCGGAAGATAAATATATTATTATTTACGGGAAAGGATCGAAACTAATCTTTGAGATACGTTTGATTTGCCTGTGCGAACTCGGTGGAAATTGCAGAATTAGTGAGCTGAACGCAGTTAATATATTGACAAATGAAGCATTTAGAACGATAGTTTTCTCGCTGGATTATTATTGGTTGGAGGAATGGGAATGGTCTTTTCGGATAATGAATTTGAAACTGAGGTAACTCTGGAGCGTTCAAAAACTGGTGTGATCTATGAGCCGCCCTTTCGAATGCTGATTCTCGGCGATTGGAGCGGTGACGGCGAAAAGGCAGACCCGGCTTCACGGCGCACTATCGAGGTAGACCGCGACAATTTCGATGAGGTGATGGCGCGGATGCGTTTGCGAGCTAACCTTGGCGACATCTCGCTCGAATTCGCCGATCTCGACGATTTTCATCCCGACCAGCTTTTCCGCCGGCTGCCCTTATTTGCCGAGCTTCGCGATCTTAGAAAGCGTCTGGTAAATCCTGATACTTTTTATTCTGCGGCCCGCGAAGTGAGGTCATGCTCCGATGCACCGGTAGTTGAGGCAGTTGAAGTCGAGGAAGAAATAGTCCCACTGTCGGGCAATCTCCTGGATTCGATCCTCTCCAAACCGTCAGGCGGAGCACCTCCGCCGAAAACGAAAATATCGAACGATCTTAGCGGTTTGATCAGCGATCTGGTTCGGCCTTACATCGTCTCCGTGGATGAGAACGAGCAAGCGGGAATGCTTGCAGCGGTGGATAACGCAACCAGCGGATTGATGCGTGACATTCTTCATCATCCGAATTTTCAGGCACTCGAATCTGCGTGGCGGGGCCTGCATTTCGCAGTCCGCCGGATTGAAACGGGCACTGATTTGAAGATCTATGTTCTGAATTTGAGCAAAGATGAATTAATCAGCGACCTAAAATCGGCAGGAACTCTTTCCGATTCAATGTTTTACAGAACCTCCGTTAAAGAAGGTGACGAACCCTGGGCGGCGATTTTCGGGAATTATGCCTTCGGGCCTAATGTGGACGATATCGCAGCATTGATACGCCTTGGGCAAATAGCCGCTGCCGCTAATTCGCCATTCATTTCACATATGCGTCCTGACGTTTTGGGAATACATTCGCTTGCCGAACACGCGGATCCGAGTGACTGGGATATGTCCGCCGATACCGCTGCCCGGAAGCTTTGGGCGGCACTCCGCGACCAGCCGGAATCGGAGTTTCTCGGCATGACGATACCGAGGCTGCTCGGCCGCCTGCCCTACGGAGCGGATACCGATCCGGCGGAAACTTTTTCTTTTGAAGAGTTTACGGGTGAGATAGAACATGAAAACTATTTATGGACAAATTCGGCATTTGCCGCCGCACTGCTGCTTGCTCAAAGCTACAGTGAATACGGCTGGGACATGGGCCGTTCGCTGATCCAGGATATCGACGGCCTTCCGGCTCATGTTTATAAGGAAAATGGCGAAACGGTATTCAAGCCTTGTGCTGAAACCCTGCTTACTTTAGCCGCGTGCGAAAAACTGATGGACTTTGGTTTAATGCCGGTCGTTTCGTACAAAAATGCCGATCACGTCAAACTCGCACGCTTTCAATCGATTGCTGACCCAATCACCGCATTAAAGGGCAGGTGGCGGTAATCGAAGGACGGCATTCTTTCCATTGGCAGACGCAATCAGTTAAACTACAATCTAAGGTTCAAGCTAAACAGCGGGTGATCCCGCTATTTTTGTCTTTGAGGTAAAAATGTTCGACGAAAATTTTGATGTCATTGTTATCGGTGCGGGACATGCGGGCTGCGAAGCGGCTTCCGCTTCTGCACGGCTCGGATCTGAAACAGCAATTGTGACAATAAATCTGGACCTGATCGGCCAGATGTCCTGTAATCCGGCAGTCGGCGGTATAGCGAAGGGACATGTCGTTCGCGAGATCGATGCATTAGGCGGGATCATGGGCCGCGTGATCGACCGCACCGGAATCCAGTTTCGTCTTCTTAACCGCTCTCGCGGGCCGGCGGTGCAATCGCCGCGGGCACAGGCGGACCGGAGTTTATACCGGACGGAGATGCGCCGGGTCCTGGAGGCAACGCCGAACCTGCATTTGCGGCAGGGTTTTGTTATCGATCTAATTGTTGAGAATAATAAGGTTATCGGCGTTGACATGCAAGACACACGCCGTTTCGGAGCGAAAGCCGTTATCATCGCGACCGGCACATTTTTGAACGGTACGATCCATACAGGCAAACGAACATTTTCCGCCGGACGGGCGGGCGAGCCCGCTTCGATCGAGCTTGCCGAAAGTTTGAAGCGCCGTGGTTTTCCCGTCGGCCGGTTAAAAACAGGAACGCCACCGCGAATCGATGGACGAACAATAGATTGGGAAGCTTTTGAAGCCCAGCCTGGGGACGAAAAGCCCGTGCCGTTTTCATTTGCCACGGAAAAGATCGAACAGGAACAGATACAGTGTTTTATTGGATACACGAGTGAGCGGCTTCATCAAACGATTCGGGATAATCTGCATCAATCTCCGCTTTATTCAGGCAAAATCAAAGGAATCGGGCCGCGGTACTGTCCCTCGATTGAAGACAAGGTCGTAAAATTCGCCGATAAAGATCGCCATCAGCTTTTTCTTGAGCCTGAAGGCAATAATACCAACGAGGTTTACCTTAACGGTTTTTCGACGTCACTGCCATCGGCATTGCAATTAGAATTGCTCAGGATGATTAACGGTTTTGAAAGTGTACAAATCATCCGTCCCGGTTACGCGATTGAATATGACTATGTAGATCCGCGTGAGTTAAAACCGACAATGGAATCGACGCGGATAGACGGGCTATTTCTGGCCGGCCAGATTAACGGCACAACAGGTTATGAGGAAGCAGCCTGTCAGGGTTTGATGGCCGGAATGAATGCGGCATTTGCCGTGCAGAAAAGAAAAGCGTTTGTACTTGCGAGAAACGAGGCGTATATAGGCGTGCTTGTCGATGATTTAATCCATCATGGGGTTGACGAGCCTTACCGGTTATTTACTTCGCGTGCCGAGGCCCGCTTGACTCTCAGGCATGACAATGCAGATCACCGGTTAAGTACGCGCGGAAAAGAGGCCGGTCTTTTGGGTGAGAGCGATTGGGAACGGTTCAGTTTGAAACGCGATAGAATTGCAGATATCCGAAATACTTTGGACAATACCAGGTTTAAGCGCTCATCGGCTGAGTATTCCGGCATTTCACAAACATTAGGGGTTGATCTTGGCGATTCCTTCACGCTATCGCATCTGGCCATGAGGCAGGGTGTTAAATCCGATATGATTCGACGGCTTTTACCTAAAAAGTTTGATTTAACCGAGCTTGAAACTGCTCTCGCCGATTCGCTTTATAGCGGTTATATTGACAAACAGAATGCATCAACTGAAAGAGTTAACCACCATGATAATCTAAAAGTGCCTGATGACTTCTGCTATACAGAAGTTGGCGGGCTTTCGCATGAGATGGTGGAACGGCTTGAGAGGGCAAAGCCTAAGAACTTTTCCCAGGTTCGTAGAATTTCCGGATTAACTCCATCCGCCGTTTCAACTGTTTTAGTTCATCTTACCGGGCAAAAGCCAAAGCTTTTATTAACGAAATAATTACCCAATAAATTCTGGTACTTTCCACATTTTTTCCTGTATTGTGGAACGTACCACAATTTTTGTTCATAGAATACAGTCTTTATTTGTGGTACTTTATTAATACACTGCGTGTTACGCACCGAACTCTACTTATTCAGACCACCCAAGTTAAAAAAAATGGGGAAAATCATTGCCGTTGCCAATCAAAAAGGCGGAGTCGGAAAAACGACTACGGCGATCAATCTTGCCGCCGCTTTGGCATTGGAAAAAAAGAAAGTGTTGCTGGTAGATGCCGATCCGCAGGGAAACGCGACTTCGGGCTCGGGGATTATTCGCTCGAATTCCCGCAAAAGCCTTTACCATGCACTTATTACGGGAGACCCGGTTAAAGAAATCGTTTTGCCTACTGAGATGCCGACTATGTGGGTTCTGCCGGCTGATAAGAATTTGGCGGGTATTGATATAGAGTTTGCCGATATAGAAGAACGCCACTATGTTCTAAAAAAGCTCCTCGATGAAATAAAAGGGTATTTTCATTATATAATTATTGATTGCCCTCCCGCCTTAGGGATTTTAACGGTAAATGGACTGACGGCGGCGAATTCTCTCCTAGTTCCAATTCAATGCGAGTATTTTGCCTTAGAGGGCGTAACCGAACTTTTCGAGACGCTGGCACGATTAAAACGCGAGTTAAACCCAAATCTTGTAATCGAAGGCTTGCTCTTAACAATGTTTGATGAAAGGACTAATCTATCGTCAGCGGTAGCCAAAGATTTGAGAGGGTTTTACGGTTCGCAAGTGCTAAATACGGTTATTCCCCGTAATGTCAGGCTTGCGGAAGCTCCAAGCTACGGAAAACCGATTGTGTTATATGATATACGATCGAAGGGCGCAGAAAGCTATATTCAATTGGCGAAGGAGATTTTAAGGCATGGCTAAACAACCGCTCGGCCGGGGCCTGAGTGCATTGCTCGGGGAAGAAACATCAAAATCCGAGGCAGCGCTGGAAATCGGAATCGATCAGATTGAACCGAACCCCGAACAACCGCGGACGCGTTTCACCGAAAAGGCCCTTGAGGAATTGGCTCAATCTATCACCGTAAACGGTATTGTGCAGCCCATAGTGGTCCGAAGGCGCGGAGGAAATTATCAGATCATTGCCGGCGAACGGCGATGGCGAGCTGCACAGCGGGCCGGCTTACGAAATGTCCCAGTCGTAATTCGAGAAGTTTCTGACGAAAAATTGCTTGAACTGGCGTTGGTTGAGAATATTCAGCGCCAGGAACTGAACGCCGTGGAAGAAGCCAGAGCATACCGCAAACTAATTGATACCATTGGGCTTACGCAGGAATTGGTGGCTGAACGTGTCGGCAAGGAAAGGAGTTTGATTGCCACAACGCTGCGGCTTCTAAAATTGCCGGATGATATTCTTCAATATATTGAAGATGAAAAGTTGAGTGCCGGACATGGCAGAGCATTATTGCTGACCGATGACGCATCAGCCCAACGCCGCATTGCCCGAAAGGCAATGGAACAATCGCTGTCGGTACGAGAAACCGAACGCATTGTAAAGCGTTCAAAGAACGGTTCCGAAACCGGAGGCAGCTTTAAACCGGTAATAAAGAAGGATGCAAATCTTGTGCTGGCAGAAACCAAACTGCAGCGGAAGCTCGGCACCAAAGTGAGCATCACACCTGATTCGAAAGGAGACGGCGGCAAGTTGGAAATTGAATATTACGGCTCCGAAGATCTAAATCGGATTTATCAATTAATTGTAGAAACAAGAAGGTAAAATGGAAAAGAAACGACTGACGGAAATGGTTGCCGGTGCCGGCTGAGTGAGCAAACTCACACCGGGCGACCTCGCTCAAGTTTTGAGCAAGCTTCCGGCTCAATTTAATGAGAATGTGATCGTCGGATTTGAAAACGCTGACGATGCGGGTGTTTTTCGCCTTTCGGATGATGTTGCGTTGGTTCAGACCGTTGATTTTATTACGCCCGTGGCGGACGATCCCGAAACTTACGGACAGATTGCGGCGATCAATGCTCTAAATGATGTTTACGCGATGGGAGGGACGCCGATCGTAGCACTGTCAATAGTTTGTTACCCGCAAAAAGGCGATTGGGATATTTTAGGCAAAATATTACTGGGCGGGCAAAAAGCAATGAATGCCGAAAACGTCGTGGTGATAGGCGGGCATTCGGTCGATGATGCGGAGATGAAGTTTGGGTATGCAATTACGGGAATCATCCATCCTGATAAGATTATTAAGAACGCTGGCGCCAGGCAGGCAGATGTGCTGATTCTTACTAAACCTATCGGAACCGGCGCAATTAATACAGCAATAAAACATAGAAAAGCAGATGTGGAAACTGAACAAGCGGCAATTAAGGTAATGACAACATCAGCGGCTGAGGCATCTAAAGCAATGCAATTGGTCGGAGCGAACGCGTGTACTGATATTACCGGTTTCGGACTGCTCGGACACGCGTTTGAGATGGCAAAGGCCAGCAACATGACGTTGGAAATTGATTCCAAACGGGTGCCTCTGCTGCCAAACGCTTTGGATTTGATTTCACGGGGAATGCTGACGCGCGGCGATAAAAATAACCGCTCGTATGTTGGCGAAACGGTTATTTTCACAGAGGCCGTAAATGGCGTCATGCAAAGCGCGTTATTCGATCCGCAAACAGCAGGTGGATTGTTAATAAGTTTGGAAGCGGCGAAGGCTGATGACTTTCTGAGAATGGTTCCCGACGCCAAAATAATTGGGAGTATAAAGGAAAAGGGGCCCAAACTTATCGAGGTAACGTAAGTATCCTCTATTAGTTGCAGGGTATACGGCGAGGTTAAATAGAATTGTTTTTATTTATTTTTGAATCAATCGGCACTTCCGAATTAATAATGGTTGGGATTGTCGCCCTGATGTTTCTTGGGCCGCGAAAGCTTCCTGAGCTTGCGCGCAAAGCCGGCAAAATACTGGCTGATCTGCGCAGCACGACCAATGATTTCAAATCGACATGGGAACGGGAAGTAAATTTCGAAGCTGAAGAAAAAGCTTTGAAAACCGGAGAAATAGATGAAAAACCTGTCGCGCAATTTCCATCGATAATGGATAAACCTGTTAAGGACATTCCCGCACCTGCGATTAAATCAATCGACAAGGAATCCTTTGATGCAACGCAACCGCCAATAAGATCAGAAGCGAACGAAGTAATCGAATCACCTAAAGAAGAAAGTGAGCTGTCCGATAAACGAAATTGGTTTTAAAACGACCGTTGATGAAAAAGATCGAAACAGAAAAAGCGGAAGAGCTCGAAGCTCAGATGTCGTTCCTCGAACACATTGACGAGCTTCGAAAACGGCTCGTAAAGGTTGTCATCATTATAGTTGTGGCATTTATGTTTTGTTGGGCGATTTCGGATAAGATCTTTGATTTTTTATCAGTTCCCATTAGGGTTGCTCTTTCAAATGCGGAAAGGCGCGATCTGCCGATCAGCGGAATCACGGGCGATGAGAAGATTTTGCCGCTTGCTAGCATCAAGGAAGGCGAAAAAGGCAGATTCGCATTTGATAAGTCCACGACCCTCGGCGCCAGTGTTATCCAGCCGGGAACTTCTGTGCTGGCCGTGGCGGCAAAGGATAATGATGGAATACTCGGTTTATACACCGCGGAACCTATTTATACTAATAATGCGGTTCTGCCCTCCGGGGTGCGGTTGCCTGCGGCGCTCAGCGCAGGTTCGGAAAAAGAGCAGAACGCGGAAGAAAGGCTTATCGTAACTACGGCAGGTGAATCGTTTACGCTGTTTGTCACGGTTTCTCTGTATGCCGCTATTGCTTTATCCGTACCGCTTTTATTGTGGCAGATATGGGGATTTATTTCGCCTGCCTTGTATAAGCACGAGCGTTCATATGTAACTCCTTTTATTGCCCTTTCGAGCGTATCTTTCATTTTCGGAGCCGCTTTTGCGTATTACATAATTTTTCCTCCCGCACTCGGATATTTGCTGGGTTTAGGCGAAGACTTTCGCCTGCTGCTGCGTGCCAGCGATTATTTCGATTTTATTACTTTAATAATGCTGGCGATGGGAATAATTTTTCAGATGCCCGCAATTAGTTATGTTTTATCCAGGATCGGGATAATTTCCGCGGGACTGCTGGTCAGAAGCTGGAAACTAGCAATGGTTGTCATTCTTATCGTTGCCGCCGTAGTTTCGCCGACCGGGGACATACCGAACATGATGTTATTTGCCACGCCGATGATTGTCCTTTATATCTTTTCAATTGGCATAGCGTGGTTTTTTGGCCGGAAAAGAAAAACCGACGCTGAAGCTAAGGCAGTTCAAGTCTAAGACCATCTTTACATTCTCGGATGCAACCAATCAGGCTTAAATCGCATCTTGAACAATTAGGGTTAACTATCTAATATAAACAAAGCTAAAATCTATCGATGCCGGTGCCTTCCGGTGTGAAAAACAGCAGGAGTTTTAACTGTTATGTCAAAAGTGAAGTTGATTCGTAATATCGCGCTCGGGGCCGTTATTTTGAGCGTTGGCCCCGCCACCGCCGTGGCCCAGAAGCCGGATAAAAATAAACCGAGCCAGGATCCGACGACTAACGCTAGAAACGTCAAGCCGGAATTAAAAGAGGCTTACAAGAAATGGCGTAATACAGACGTGGCATACATCATCACTAAGGAAGAAAAGCGCGCCTTCGATGCTCTGGCGACCGACGAGGAACGAGAGAATTTTATCGAAAATTTCTGGCGCCGCCGCGATCCGAATCCGGACACCGAAGAAAACGAATACCGCGAAGAATATTACGAACGGATCGCTTACGCCAACGAGCATTACACATCAGGAATTCCGGGATGGAAAACGGACCGCGGGCGAACATACATCGCTTGGGGCAAACCGGATTCGGTGGAATCGCATCCATCCGGCGGATCATATGACCGTCCAAGCTACGAAGGCGGCGGCTCAACCACAACATATCCTTTTGAGATATGGTTTTACAGGCACCTTGACGGCGTTGGAGATGGCCTCGAAATTGAATTCGTCGATCCGACCGGAACCGGCGAATATCGAATTGCCCGCAACGCAAATGAAAAGGACGCCCTTCTAACCGTTCCGGGAGCAGGTTTGACGACCGCGGAACAACTTGGGATAGGCGACAAAGGCGATCGTATCTCCGGGAGCGGCAATGGTGCAAGTTATCAGCGTGAGCAGGATTCACCGTTCCGGCGCATGGAAATTATTACAAGCCTGCAGCGGCCTCCGTCGGTAAAGTTCAGTGATCTTCAGGAAATTGCCGGCGGCGATTCAGGTGTTTTGGATAATAATCCGCTGGGATTCGACCTGCGGGTGGATTTTTTCCGGCAGTCCGATGACCGCGTGATCGCGACATTCACGGTGCAGACAGATAATAAAGAGCTTACTTTTAGAGACGAAGGCGGCCTTGAGACGGCACGAATGAATATATTCGGCCGCATAACGGCGGTTTCCGGAAAGCGTTCGGGCATTTTTGAGGATTCGGTAACTGCTAATGCTACGAAGGCCGAATTAATCGAAGTTAAAGACAGAAAATCTATTTATCAAAAGGCAATTGCCCTTGCTCCCGGAACATACAAGGTCGATGTTGTCGTCCGCGATGTTGTCACGGGCAATAAAGGTATTGTAAATCAAGGATTTACCGTTCCGCGATACGATGATAAGAAGCTTTCGACATCAACGATGATTCTTGCTTCAAAGCTTCGAAATACGAACGAACGCGATATCGGCGGAATGTTCGTGATCGGAAACGCCAAGGTTGTTCCGAATCTTGCCGGAAATTACCAGCAGGGTCAGGACGTGGGTGTTTACCTGCAGGTTTATAATGCCGGCATCGACCAGACGACGCTGCGGCCGGCCGTGGACGTCGAATATGTCTTATCTAAAGGCGGCAAGGAAGTGCTTCGGCAATCCGAGGATTGGAGCGGCCTGAGCGATTCCGGCCAAAGACTGACACTCGCCCGCCTGCTGCCGACCACCGCGATGCCGCTCGGAGAATACGAGATCAAAGTCGTAACCAAAGACCGCGTCGGCGGACAAGTTATTGAGAATAAGGGTAAATTTACGATTACCCAATAAGTGTTTCTCTCTTAGATTTATTCATGTTTTTTGTATAACTTTGTGGTTCCGGCTTTTAAGGCTGAAACCACGAAGAAATACAACTAAAATATAATCAGATACTAAAGTGGCTGGTGGCTTGAAAAGTCACTGGCCACTTTTTTAAGGTTTGTTTCGTAGTTTTACCTCGATAATTGGTTGGTTTTTGCCTTCGCTGGTGGCTAATATCGAGAGGCCGTCGGCGGAATAACCGATGGCTTCGCCTTGTTTGCGGTCTCCGAGCTCGATGGCGAACGGTTTTTGTTTCCAGATGTCGTCAAAGCTGGCCGCTCCAACTGGTAAGGTCAGTTCGTATCCGGCGAAATAATCGCAGAGAATTAACCGTTTGCCATCGGGCGAGATCTCGCCGCCGGTGAGCAGGCCGTTTGGTACGGCGGGGAGGGTGATGTCCGAGATTTTTTCGGCTTTGACAGTTATGGACTCATCGAAAATGGGCTTGAGTTTATAGACCCCGGAGGGTTTGTCCCGCTGTTTAGTGAGAACATATATATCGCCTGTTTGCGGATGGACGAGCAATGTTTCGGCGTCGTGCCGTGAGTCGGGATAGCTGAAAATAAGCACTTCGGCGGCCGCCGTTTGCAGGGTATTTTTGCTTGTGGAATTTGAATCGGAAGCTCCGACGATTGGTTCCGCCACCCGATAAATTTTATGTTCCGAACGCTCGTTCTTGTCGGTATTGCCTGTTTCTCCGATATATAACTGACATTTTCCAAAACTGTCTTTGAAGCTTGCTATGTCCTCCCAATCTAAATTCCGGGCGTTTCGAACCTGCCATGCGCCGAGGTGTTTTCCCTTGGAACTCATTGCGTAAATAAATGGGCCGTCGCCTGAGTCGTTGTGAGTCCAGATAATATCCCGCTGACAGCGCGACATCGTGATGCCGCTGCTTTCCTTTATTTCGCCGAATTCAATCCGTCCGACGATCTTCGGCTTCTCGTAATCCGATGCGGCCCGATCGAACATCGGCGGTTCATCCTCGCCATTTGCCTTGCTGTGGCATGATGAAACGAATGCCGCAAATATGACAAATACGAAAAATTTGGTTATAGTTTTGTTCAGCATAAGTCTATAAATCTCATTATACCGCCAAGGAATAGAAGTTCTAAACATTAATGAAGATTTCGTCGTAAGTTTCTTAGGTTAAACGAATGATTGTAGGAACGGAATGGCTGATCGAAGCCGCAGGCTGTAATCAGGACAAATTACGCGACGAGGAAACCCTGCGCGGCCTTTTCGCGCGAATCGTCAAAGATCTCGGCCTGAAAACGCTCGACGCCGTCTGGCATAAATTCGATGGCGAAGGCGGCGTCACCGGCCTCGTCGCCCTGACCGAATCGCATCTTGCCTGTCACACCTATCCCGAACATCAAACCGCAACCTTTAATCTTTATTGCTGCACGACACGGCCTGAATGGGATTGGAAGCAAAACCTAACAGAAGCTCTTGGAGCGGAAACCGTAAATGTTACCAAAATCGAGCGTGGCGAAAAACGTAACGCCGGCATCCTGCCGGCTGTCCGGAGTGCATCCTGCACTCCAACGGTTTCGGACCTTAAACAACATCAATCTAATAGAAAACTCCTCAGCTATGGCAAGGTAAAAATTCGCGATCGGGGAAGACTTCCTCAATGGGAAAAAGAAGACGGCATATATTTTGTAACTTTCCGGCTCGCCGATTCACTTCCCGCGGACATTCTTTCTAGATTGGAATGCGAGCGGGAAATTGCGGAGAAAGCGTTGGCCAGTCTTGAAAGACAACTTTCGGATTCGGAAATGCGCAATCTTGACTGGCTGTTTTCAGACAAAGTTGATGAATATTTGGATAATGGTTATGGAGATTGTCAGTTACGCAATCCTGAAATAGCCGGAATAGTAGCCGACGCGCTAAAACATTTTGATGGTAAACGCTATAACTTGTTTGCTTGGTGTGTGATGCCTAACCATGTACACGTCGTTTTTCAAATACGTCAAAGACATCAGCTGAATGAAATTCTTCATTCTTGGAAATCGTACTCTTCAAATGAAGCAAACAAAATAATCGGAAGGACCGGCGAGTTTTGGCAACGCGAGTATTATGATCATCTTGTTCGAGATGACGAAGAATTAGCCCGCATTGTGCAATATGTTTTAAACAATCCGGTAAAAGCGGGATTGAGGAATTGGAAGTGGGTCGACAGTAGAGGAATGCGGCGGCAGGATGCCGCCGCGACAGCCGCCAAGATGGCGGCGTTACGTTGATATGAGCGTTCTCCAGGCAAATTGTCCGAACTGTGCCGGGCCGGTCGAATTTAAGGCCGGTTCGACGGTTGTGCTTGTCTGCCCCTTTTGCCGCTCGGCGATTGCGAGGAATGACCGTCAGCTTACCGATCTGGGCAAGGTCGCCGACATTGCCGATTCCGAATCACCGCTGAAATTGGGGCTGAAAGGGAATTATAACGGAAACAGTTTCGAGCTTACCGGCCGCGCTCAATTGCGGCATGAGATGGGCGGATTTTGGTATGAGTGGTACGCGACGTTCTCAAACGGCTGGGTAGGCTGGCTGGCCGAAGCGCAAGGTAAATTCTATTTAACATTTTTTCAGCCGCTGCCCGAAGGCCGCGTTCTGCCTCCGTTCGATCAATTACAGATAGGCCAGATAGTTCAGGAAATTCCTTCTCCGGCGGCGTTTATCGTCACGGAAAAAGGTACCGCAACATCCGTGGCGGCCGACGGAGAGATTCCATATAAACTGATACCCGGCGAGCGAAGCGATTACGCGGATCTTTCCGGCCGTGACAACGCATTCGGCACGATGGATTACAGCATGACTCCGCCGTGGGTTTTCGTCGGTACGCAGGTAACGCTCGAACAGATAGGTTTAGGAGACGCCCGTCCGGTGCAGAGGGAAGCAAAACGCGTAACGACAGCGGCGATGGGCTGCCCGAATTGTGGCGGGCCGCTGGAGCTCATTGCTCCCGACAAAGCCGAGCGTGTAACTTGCCCGAACTGCAATTCGCTGCTCGATGTAAACCAGGGCAGTCTTTCATTTCTAAAAGCCCTGACGCCGTCACAGGCCGATCAAAATTTCGTTTTAGAGATTGGGGCTGAAGGCACTTTCCCCGGAGATGTGAAATTCAAGATAATCGGAGCCGTCGTCAGAAGCGTTTATATCGACGGCCTGCATTATTACTGGCACGAGTATCTGCTTTACAATCCGATGATCGGTTTCCGGTGGCTTGTGCATTCGGATAATCATTGGAATTTTGTCGAACCGGTAAATCCGGCTGAAGTGGAGGCGAGCGGCAACAGCATTTCTGTTACATCCGTTCCGTCGGCGGTAAATTATAATGGCAAGGCTTACAAAATATTTCAGGATTCCCCGGCGGTCGTGGAATTTGTAAAAGGTGAATTCTACTGGCGTGTCGAGCAGGGCGAAACGGTGCGGGCGATAGATTACGTCGCCGCACCAATGATGCTTTCGCAGGAAGTTACGGGCAATGAAATGACCTGGTCGGCGGGCGTTTATAAGACGAACTCCGAGATCGAAACAGCCTTCGGCGTTTCCGATCTGCCGAAGCCTTGGAGTGTTGGGCCGAACGAGCCGTTTACCGGACAGTTTTATTATACCTGGGGATTTCTGCCGCTGCTTCTGCTGTTTGTTGTCGCGGTGTTTATGCTTCCCTTTAGCGGCTTGTCGACCACTCCTCTATCGGAGCATGTTACGCTGCCGCCGATGGTCAATCAATCGACACCTCAAACGGTATTCACTAAATCATTTGATGTAAAGGCAAACCGGAACATCAAGATCACGGCATCGGCTCCCGTAAATAATTCATTCGCCGATCTTGATATTGACCTGATCAACGATCAAAGCCAGGAGGTGGAATCGGTAAATGTGCCGATCGAATATTACACCGGAACGGACAGCGACGGCAGCTGGAGCGAAGGCGGGCCGACGCAGGACGCGACGATGTCTTCGCTGACGGCCGGAAAATACACGCTGCGGGTCGAGGGAACGTGGACAAATTCGACGCAGGCGATGCCTGTCACGGTCAAAGTTGAACAGAATGTGATTCGTGGGGTGAATTTCCTGTGCGCTTTATTTGTACTGGCGATTGTTCCTATTCTCGGTTTGATTAGAAAGATCTCGTTTGAATCGAGGAAGTGGAAGGACAGTATGTTCACGACGAGTTCGTCGGACGATTCAAGCGAGGAGTGAGTTTTGAGGGTTTATAGAGTTTTTAAATTAAACGCGCAACTTTAACAGCTTCACGAACTCTATAAGCACAAAAGGTTATGCTTAAAATCTTATATCTAGTGTTTGCGGTCGGAGTTTTGCTGGCTTATTCAGCATCCGCATGGTTCGGCTGGGAACTGGCAAATTCGGGCAGCCGTTCGCGGCTCGGTGTGCCGTTTATTTATACAGGATTTCGTGGAGGAAAATAGATGATAAAAATGCTGATTCCAAATGCTTTGGGATTTATCGTTAAGCTCGATCAATTGTTGGAAACGCTGGTGACGACGCTGATCTTTGTGTCTATCGGAATTGTGTTTTTCGCTGTCGCCTACGGCATTCTGAGCAGGATGTTTCCTATTAAGAAAGAGATCGAAGACGATCAAAACACCGCGCTCGGCATCGTGATAGGTTCGATAATGATCGGAATCGCAATTATTATAGCCGCTGCAATACACGGCTAACCTTTTCAAAGGATAAAGGCGAAAGGATAAAGGATAAAGGTAGAATAGCCTTTTACTTTACCCCTTATCCTTTCGCCTTTGTCCTTTAGAATGAACCGCACACCTCTTTTATTCCTCAACGTTATAATAATTGCGACCTGCGGCCTCATCTACGAACTGCTTGCCGCAACATTGTCGAGCTATGTTCTAGGCGATTCCGTAACGCAATTCTCGCTGGTCATCGGTATTTATCTTTTCGCGATGGGCATCGGTTCGTGGGCTTCTCGGTTCATCGATAAGCACGTCGCCGAAAAATTCGTTGATATAGAACTTGCCGTCGCCGTCCTCGGCGGGTTTTCCGCGCCGCTTCTTTTTCTCACATTCGCAAATATTTCTTATTTCGGCATCGTGCTTTACTGCATGATTTTCTTAATTGGTATGCTCGTCGGGCTTGAGATTCCCCTGCTTATGCGGATTCTTAAAGACGAGCTCGACTTTAAGGACCTTGTTTCGAAAGTGCTGGCGCTCGATTATGTCGGAGCTCTTGCGGCTTCGCTGCTTTTTCCGCTTTTTCTGGTTCCAAAGCTCGGATTAAACCGCACATCGCTCTTGTTCGGAATGCTGAACGCCGGAGTTGCACTTTGGGCAACCTGGCTGCTCGAACCGCTGATAAAACGTAACTTGACGATTCTTCGAATCAAAGGTTTTATCATAATTGTGCTTCTGCTTATCGCCTTCATAAAAGCGGATTCGCTGACGACGCTCGCCGAAGACGGGCTTTTCATGGACAACATTATTTACGCGAAAAGCTCGGCTTACCAGCGAATTGTCGTAACAAAAGGGAAAACCGGCTACGCACTTTTTCTAAACGGCAATCTTCAGTTCAATTCATTCGACGAATACCGCTATCACGAGGCCCTCGTACATCCGGCATTTGCAGCATACGGCGAAAATCCGAAACGCGTGCTTGTCCTCGGCGGTGGTGACGGCCTTGCCTTGCGCGAGATTCTCAAATATAAATCGGTCGAGAATGTCACGATCGTCGATTTGGATCCCGGAATGACGAGCCTCTCAAAGGCGCTTCCCGCTCTCGCTGAATTGAACAAAAACGCCTACGACGATCCGCGTGTTCACCTGACCAATGCCGACGCATTCGTATGGGTAGACAATACAGAGCTTGAGCCGTTCGACGTTGCCATAATAGATTTTCCCGACCCGAATAATTTCGCTCTCGGAAAGCTTTACACCACACGTTTTTATAATCTTCTAAAAACCAAGCTAAAACCCGATGCGGCGGTCGTCATCCAATGCACGTCGCCGTTGATCGCCCGTAATTCATACTGGTGCATCATAATAACGCTGGAAGCCGCAGGCTTTATCGTGAAGCCGTATCAGACGACAGTGCCAAGCTTCGGCGTTTGGGGCTATGCCCTGGCAAAAATGCAGCCATTCGAAACACCCTCAAAACTGCCCACGGGCGTTGAACTAAAATTCCTGAATGACGCGTCATTTGTATCGATGTTCGATTTTCCGAGGGATATGACTTTACCTGCGAACGAGATCGAGATAAACCGCTTGGACAACCAGGCACTGGTCAGATACTACGAATCCGAGTGGCGAAGGTTTGAGTAAGAATACATTCGGAATAGCTGATAAGTTATAGCTGAAAGCTGATAATTTATGAATGACATATTACAGGAAAAGTCATATTGTATCTGACTCGAAGAGAAATACTGTCCACGTTCCTCGGCGCACCGTTCGCAATCGCGGCGTGTCGGCAAAATCCTGCGTCAAAATTTCCTGTGGGCGAGATTGTTGGAGCAAACGTCAGCCTCGGCCACATCCTGAGTGAAAATCGTAACTTCGAAGTTCCGGCGGGTAATTGGGAAACAGTAAAAGTAGCAATTATCGGCGGCGGTGTTGCGGGATTATCTGCGGGCTGGAAGTTTGTGAGCGAAAATTTCCATGATTTCGTGATTCTGGAACTGGAAAAGGAAATTGGCGGCACATCGCAAAGCGGCAATGGAAATCCGGTTTCCTATCCGTGGGGAGCGCATTATTTGCCGGTTCCGTTTCAGGAAAATACTGAGCTAGTTTCATTGCTTGATGAAATGTCTTTGACTGAGGGCCGAGGGAATAATGGCGAAGTTGTAGTAAAAGAGCAGTTTCTCTGCCGCGAACCGGAGGAGCGTATTTTTTACAAAGGCCGTTGGTATGATGGCCTTTATCTGGCGGTCGGATCGAGCGAAGAAGACAAACGGCAGTACGTTGAATTTCAAAAACAGGTTGATTTTTGGGTGAATTGGCGCGACAGTTCCGGCAAACGGGCTTTTGGCGTGCCTTTGGCAAATTGCTCGACCGATGCCGAGGCTACAGATCTCGATAAAATTACATTCGCCGAATGGCTGCGGCAGAAAGGTTTTTCGTCCGAACGGCTGCTCTGGTATTGCGATTATGCCTGCCGCGACGATTACGGATTAAAGCTTAATCAAACATCGGCCTGGGCCGGCCTTTTTTACTTTTGCTCACGGGTACGAAAATCCGGCGAGGAATCGCAGGCGTTTATCACATTTCCAGAGGGCAACGGGCGGTTCGTCTATCATTTGGCGGAAAAGGTTAAGGATAAAATAAAAAAATCGCATGCTGTTGTATCGATGATTCCTAACGACAAAAGCGTTGATGTGATTTGCCTGAACGGCAATGAAATACGCGGGTTTCACTGCGAAAAAGTAATATTTGCTTCGCCGATGTTTACCGCTCCGTACATGATTCGCGGATTTAATGAAGCTCCGCCATTTGCCGCAAGCGAATTTCAGCACAATGCCTGGTTTGTCGCGAACCTCTTTCTAAAGGACAGGCCGAAGCCGCGTTTTGCAAAGGATTTTCCGCTCGCGTGGGACAATGTTCTCTCCGAAAGCCCATCGCTCGGCTATGTAAACGCGACGCATCAAAAAGGAATCGATTACGGCCCGGCGATCTGGACGTATTATTACCCGATGTGCGCCGAGGAAAACGGCCGGACAAAGCTTTTCAACTACGAATGGAAGGACCTCGCCGATGTCTGCCTGACCGACATCGCCCGCGCGCACCCGGAAATTTATGAACTATGCGAAAGAATCGATATAATGCGCTGGGGCCATGCGATGATCTCTCCCCGACCGAATTTTATCTGGAGCGGCGTCCGCGAAAAAGCGATTCAGCCGTATCGCAATATTCATTTTGCCCACACCGATCTAAGCGGCATCGCTCTATTTGAAGAAGCGTTTTATCATGGATTACGCGCAGCAAACAACATTTTGAAATCGAGAACCTAGATGAACTATCCACAAGAACTGAATCCAACTTCTAACGAAATATTCCGTCTTTCGACGGATAAATCTATAACAGTGCCGAAGGCTATGCCACGCTATAAAATGTGGATAGGCGACACTCCCGAAGATGATTATGGAGGGAAAGCTTTTTTAGATTTTGGGGAGCCTTTATTTGCTGAATTGGGAATCTTACGAAGCTTCCAAAATATTGGTTGGGATGGGGTTTGGGTAGATACCTACAGAAAACGTTTTCTAATCGATTGGACTATTCAAAAGAATGTAAAATTACCAGAGAAAATACAAAGTACTTTCGATGAGATTTGTGCTGTTGGGAAATCGAAATCTGGGTGTTGGGACGTGTTCTGTTGGAAGAGCGACGATATCGTATTTGCCGAGTTAAAACGCCATGCGAATGACAACATCAGAAATACTCAGATAAATTGGCTAGAAGCTGCCCTGAAGTGCGGATTAAAGCCCGAATCCTTCTTGGTCGTTGAATGGACGCTTGTTTAATTGGTTATTAGTGAAGATCGACACTGAAAGAAACTGTTGGCTGTTTTCCCAAAAGATTGATCTGACAGTCTTTTTGGGAAGTGCCATTTTGTCTTTACTTTTATTGGCAATCGGTTGGCGGCTTGGGATTCTCAACGAGGATTCGCCGGATTGGACGTGGATATCGGCGGTGCTGCTGATTGATGTCGCGCATGTTTGGTCTACGAGCTTTCGGGTTTATTTCGACAAGGAAGAATTGAAGCGGCGGTTCTGGCTTTATCTGCTTGTGCCGGTTTTCGGGTATGCGGTCGGCGTCGCGCTTTATTCTGAGGGTGAGCTTGTATTTTGGAAGGCTTTGGCGATTGTTGCGGTCTTTCATTTTGTGCGGCAGCAGTACGGCTGGGTTGCGTTGTATAGGCGAAAATTGAATGAAACGAGCGATTGGACGTGGTGGATAGATGCGGCGGCGATATATCTGGCGACCGTTTACCCGCTGGCTTTCTGGATGACCAGCCTGCCGCGAAATTTTGACTGGTTTGTACCTAACGATTTCTTTCTTCTGCCTTCGTTTGTCGCAACCGTTTTATTTCCGGTTTATCTTCTGGCGCTCGCAGCTTATTTTAGTAAGTCTTTTTACCTTTATAAAACGATCGGTTTTCTGAATATCGGCAAAGACATCGTTGTTGCGACAACCGCTATTTGCTGGTATGCCGGAATTGTTTTGTTCAATTCGGATTATGCGTTTACGGTTACGAACGTGATTATTCACGGCGTTCCTTATTTCGCTCTCATATATTTTTACGCCCGTGCCCGCCGCGAATCTACCGGACCTGTTTACCGTTCGCTTTCGAGTAATTGGTTTGTTTTCCTGGCGACGCTGTGGGCGTTTGCATATATCGAAGAATTATTTTGGAATCGCGGCGTGTGGCATGAAAAGCAGTGGCTTTTTGGCGGTGATTGGGATTGGCAAAACCTGAAGGTGTATTTCGTTCCATTGCTGGCAGTGCCGCAGTTAACGCATTACGTGCTCGACGGTTTTATTTGGCGGCGGAAAAGTAATGATAATTTCCGGTTAATTAGTTAGAATGTTTTATAAGCATGAAACGAGTAAGCAAATACAGAAATAAGGCCTGCATCCTCTTGATCGCATTCTCGTTTTGCGCTTCATGCAAGAGTTCGGGCGGATTGCTTGGCCCGGCCGATGAGACGGCGGAAGCCGCCAAGATCGTTGTTGAAGCCAATAAGGACCTGACAAAGATCAAAGTCCTCTATAAAGACAACGAGAAAAAACGCGAGGAACTTAAAGCGGCCATGAGCTCCGACGATGCTTCGGCCGTAAAAAAGATCGCCGACGATGTCGTTTATATAATTAACGACGGTGCGGACCACGGCGAAAAGGCGATTGAAAAACTTCAGCAGGCTCAGGATATGGAGATCAATGCGGATTACAAGGAATATCTGCGGTTAAAGGAAGAAGCATTAAAGAAGCACCGCGAAGCCTTCGAAAATTACCGTCAGGCGGCGCGTTCACTTCGCGATAATTACGATCCGAAAAACGACAAGCTTCGCGAAAAGGTAAAGCTCGAATTTAAGGAGCGCAGCGAGAATTACCAAAAAATAACCGAACGTGCCCGTGATTACAGCAATGAGGCGAATGAGCTGGCGAAGGACGTAATTCGAAAACAGGCTCAGAATTAAAAAAAGGTAAAAGTAAAAAGGCAGAAATCGAAGAATTTCCACTCCTGCCTTTTTACTTTAAATTATGAGTTTCTTAAAGAACTCGTCCAGGTAAATACAAACGGTTCAACGGAATGGGAGCGCCGGGAGTAGCCGGAGGTGCGGGCACGGCCATTTTGAATACGCCGGGTGCCGAAGGAGCGTCGAATCCTTCGAAGAAAGTGTTTATTTCACCCTTGTTCTCTTCGGGCGTAACATTTATTGTCTGTCGATTTCGGTCGCGGACAATCGTCAACGATACGTCGCCTTGCTTTTTCTCGCCGATCCCGCGAATCAGGTCGAAATCGTTATTGATCGCTTTGCCGTCCACCTCGACGATAATGTCGCCTGCACGCAGCCCGGCTTTGTCAGCGGGCGAATCCTTACGGATGTTATTGATCATTACGCCGTCGCTGACGCCGAAATGTTCGCCGAGTTGCTTAGTCAAGGGTGTTACGCCGATGCCAATCATTCGCGAACTTCCGCTGCGGAATACGAAGGTGTCGCCCAACGCTCCCGGTGTTCGCGATGTAGCAGGTACACGAGGCATTGCGGCCATTGGAGGCATCTCAGTCCTTGGCGGAAATAACTGTCCCGGAACTCCGGCAATCGCGAAAGAACCGTTTTCAAACTTCGGCGCCGGGCGCTTGCCTACGGTAACATTAATTTCGCGTGAATTGCCGTTGCGGAGAACCGGTCAATTTGGCCTGATGATCCGGCGCGACCTCGCCGATAAGGCGTGTAAGTTTACGAACGCTGGTTATCCCATCATCGTTAAATTTCACAATGATATCGCCATTTGCAATCCGGCGGATTGAGCCGGTGAACCGTCGATTACTTTTTCGACCGCCACGCCGCGAACTTCACGCAAGCCGTATTTACCAAAATTCTCTTTTGTAACTTCTTCGGTCTCGACACCGAGATAACTGCCGCCGCCTTTGAACAGCATTGAAAACGAGCTTGAAGATGCTGCCCCCGTTCGAGGTTCGGGCGTTTGGGCATAAATTGCCGAAGCCGCTGCCGATCCAAGCAGTATAAAAGCTAATGATTTACGAAACATATAACCTCCGTATTTTTTGTGAAATTAATCGGACAAACCGTCTTGGTTTTACTACGCTGTAGATAACATTTAGGTTGCGCGGCCGCAAGCAAAGGTTGCTCTAACCACGTGAGAGTTTTTGCAGATTTTCAGCCGCCGCTTCAAGCGTTTCGTCCTTTTTGCAGAAGCAAAACCTGACAAGCTGCGAGCCCAGACTTTTATCGTGATAAAACGACGATCCGGGAACGACGGCGACGCCGATTTCGCGAATTAGATGTTTGGTAAATTCGACATCGTTCGCAAATCCGAAGTTGGCAATGTCGCACATCACATAATACGCTCCTTCAGGAGCGTCGCATATGAAACCGGCGTTTTGCAAAACGGGAATAATAAAATCGCGTTTCTTTTGGTATTCGCGTTGTAACTCCTTGTAATAGCCGAGCGGCAAACTCAAAGCGTATGCACCCGCATGCTGCAGCGGATTGGCCGCGCCGACCGTCAGAAAATCATGCACCTTGCGTATAGCGGACGAAATATCCGGCGGAGCAATGCAGTACCCGACACGCCAGCCCGTCACCGAATAAGTTTTGGACAGTGAATTTACGACGACCGTCCGCTCCCGCATCCTGTCGATATTAGCCATGCAGATGTGGGAAGTTGCCGGTTGCGGATTGTCAGTTGTCAGTTCTGATCTGAGATCTGAAATCTGAAATCCGGAATCGTAAATTATGTGTTCGTAGATCTCATCGGTAAAACAAAGAACGTCAAATTCCTTACAAAGACCTGCTATAAATTCTATCTCTTCCTGCGTAAAAACCTTGCCGGTCGGATTATTCGGATTGCAGACGATGATCGATTTTGTCCTTTCATTGAAAGCGGCACGCAGTTCATCGCGGTCGAAAACAAAACCCTCATCCGTTCTATAAAGTGGAACGTGCCGCGGCTTCGCGTCCGACAGTATCGCGTCCGGCGCGTAGTTCTCATAAAACGGTTCAAATACGACAACCTCTTCGCCCTCATCGACCGTCGCCATCATCGCCGCGATCATTCCTTCCGTCGAACCGCAGGTCACTGTTATCTCGGTTTCAGGATCGACGTCCATCCCTAGAAACCATTTGGTTTTCGCCGCGATCGCATCGCGAAAGCTCTTTACGCCCCATGTAATCGCGTACTGGTTATGATCGGCGGCAATCGCCTCCATCGCCTTTTGTTTGATGTCCTCAGGCGCCGCAAAATCCGGAAATCCCTGCCCGAGATTCACCGCCCCATACTTCATCGCCTCACGCGTCATCTCGCGAATCACCGATTCGGTAAAACTAGCGGCCTTTCGAGAGATTCGATTTTTGGAGATTTGTGGTTGGGTCATTTACTCATTTTCAAGCCAAATTACATCGCTTTGGTCTTTAGGCCGATCCGTTGCCTTTTTATTGATAAGAAGCTGTTCTTTTCCGATTAATGGAATTCGAAGTGTTCCAAGCTCAATTATCTCCTTTTGCTTCCAGGCTGTACTAAATTCAACACCCGTAATCTCATTAATTATGTCAATGCGATTAGGAACGACTCCCATCTGATAAACCATTCCGGGCGTTAGCAAATCTTCAAGCGTCAAATCCATTATAGGCGCACCGAAAGATTTCAAAGCAGTCCACACATTATTCACGTTCTGTTCCGAAATGCGAATCCAAAGTCTATATCACCGGTGGCACGCACATAACCATGAAAGGCCATCGCGTAACCACCGACTACCATATATTCAACGTTCTCTTCGGAAAACGCGGACAATATGTCGATGAAGTCCGGGTTGAGCAACTGATTCTCCTTTGAAAATGTATGCATCGCGGGCAATTTGCCACATCATCAGCCACCTCTCCTGCGGCGAGGTAGTCGATCGCATATCGCCCGCATCGTCGGGATCGGACAATCTTTTGAGCCGGGTAAGCATTTTGCCTCTATCAGTGCGAGTCATTTCAAGAATATTTTATCATAAACTTACTTTAATTCTTTGCACCAAAACGGAACGTTAAACCCGCGCTGACGGTGAACGGATAACCAGGCGTGGCGTGGATTCGGGAAATGACATCGGCTCCGGGGGCGATGCGCGATTCGAAGAAGTTTTGCGTTTCGTAGTATTTTTTGTTGAGCACATTGTCGATTGAAAAATTAAGATCGACCCATTTTCGGAGGCGTTTGGTGAGTGAGAGATCGACCACATCGTGGCCGGCGGCTTTTATTGAACGGTCTTCGCCGTCGAGGCGGTAACTTGAAATATGACGCCAGTTGAGGAAAGCGTTGAAGCCTCGCAGTTCCGATAGGACGAGGCCGCCGTTGGCAACGGTCCGCGGGGCACTGTCAACGATAACCCTCCGACGGGGTGAATCGGATGTAAATTCGCCGGGATAATAACTGCGGATGACCTGCGTAAGGCCCGCGTTCAGGCTGAGATAACGGTTGAATCGGGTCGAGTTTCGTATTTCGACCCCGTATGAGCGCGAACGGCCCGCGAACTCGATGCTTCCGTCATCAGTAATGTAAACCTGTTCATTCGAACGGTCGATCAAAAACGAGCTGAGCACAAGCGAGATTCGTTTTCCGTTATAGGATGTCCCAGCCTGATAAAAATCCGTCGTTGACACCTTCGGAGCGTCCGGCTGGCGGACAACGCCGCGTGCGTCCTGAGATGAGATTCCGCGCCCGTAATTTGCGTAAAATGTCATCGGTATCGAATCGAACGGAGAGAGAGCAACCGCAAGTTTTGGCTGAAATTTACCGCTGCCTTCTCTGCCGTCGAGAATGAGCGCACAAGGATTTGCAGGCGTGTTCGGGTTGGCAAAGTCGCTGTTGCAAGGAGTTTCGCCGTCATCACGCCCACCCAATTCGAAGCCGTTTACATCGAATGAAAAATAATCAAAACGCAAGCCGGCATCAACACGTAAATGCCCGTTGAAGAAAGCAAAGCTGTTCTGGACATATCCGGAATAATTATTTACTTTCGCGTTCGCCTGGGTCAGCAGCACGGAAGGATTATCTATATTCTCAGGCAAAAATTTACGCCCTGGGTCGCGAGAGATCGAAGGGTAAAGCCCGACGTTGATTTGATTGAAATGGGCACCGCCGCCGACAGTCAAAAGCGACTGGATATTACCGATTTTATATGGCTGTAGAAACTGTACGTTTCCTGCCTCCTGTAAGCGGCTATCATGCTGCTGAATCTCATCGCCAAAAATCGGGTCGGCGAGAAAGAAAGTAAAATTCGAGAAAAGATCGAAAAGCGAACGACTGACAAATGCGTCCGCCTTTAGCGTTGCACCCGATTTCCATTCTTTCCTGTAATAAGTTCCGACCGTACCAAGCTGAACTTTGCCGCCATTTTCGGGATCAATTGCGCCAAATCGGTCGAGCCGGCCAGCATTTACTTCATCGAGCGGAATCTGCCCGGACGAAAAGAAGCTGTTCCGCCCAAGATTCAGCTTGACTCCCAATGCCTGTGTGTCGCTGAATTTGTATGTGTAGTTTCCCGAAACGTTGTCGCGGCGGTATTCGAGCGGGTAATCGAACGGGCCGTCGGTATAGCTCGGCTCAAACGCGATAAAAGCATCGGCGTTATTCAGTTCCGGACTGTACGCAAAAAATCCGCGAAACGTGTTGAACGCTCCTCCCTGAATTCGTGCGGTAAATTGCTGCGGCAGCGACTCTTTTAACCGGATTTGCACCACGCCAAGACCCGAAAAATCGCCGTATGCCGCGGAAAACGGGCCGTTGATTATCGACACGTCCTGAACCAGTTCCGGGGACAGAGATTTCAGGTTGCCGAGATAGCCTTGGCCGTGTCCCTGCGTTCCTTGATTCTGCTGAAAGTTATCGACCAGGATTTTCAGTCCGCCGTTTAATCCGCCGTGATCGGTATTGAATCCGAAACGGCGAATTTCCAGCGATTTACCGCCGCCTTCGTGCTGTCCGGCATTAATTCCGGCGTTTAATGTGAAAATAAGCTGATCATCGCGGGCAAAAAGCGAATTTTTATAAATGGTGTCGTCACGCCGCTCAATAGCAGGTTCCAGCACATCATCTTCAATCGTAACTATCTCGGAGATCGGCGGGATAATATACGTTATTTTCCATTGAACATTTTCGAGCCGGTCGGCGGCAGCAAAATTCAGGTCTATAGGCTGAATATTACGGCCGGAAACTTTAACGGAGATTGGTCCGGAAGGAACGGAAAGCATGAATCCCCCGTCAGCGTCGGTTACGGCCGTTAGTTTTTCGCCGCCGGTTTCAATTTCTATCGTAACGTTCGGCACAAGTTCGAACTGAGGCGTGACAACCGTACCCGACAAAATCCGCGTGTTTTGGGCCGCTGCATCGAAACCTAAAAACACAAAAAGTGCCAGACACATTGTTAGTAAACCGACCGGCCGTGAAACGAAACGTGTTTTCATAATTATACCCTTATCAAAAATAATATTGAGTAACACCAATAATAGAATAGTAACACTATATGATCTGATATTCGGTAATCAAGAATACACGGATTCAAAATAATTAAATTTTTGTTATATGCGATGAAGGCAAAGTGAGAAACAGCTTTCCGTTCTTCACGCCTTTGAGGCTCAAAAGCCTATTTGAAAGCTTGACGATCTCGGAAACAACGCCGCTCAGGGCAATCACTTCCATGCAGTCGTCGTGGCTTACGTGCAGGTGCATTACGGACAAAATAAGCTGGTGGAAGTCATGCTGTATCTCGGCCATTTCCTGCAGCAGATTGCGTGAATGATGATCGTAAACAAGCGTCAGGCTGCCAAGCGCTTCGGCGTCCGAACCGGCCTCGATCTTTTGCTGGATAAGAGCGTCGCGGATCAGATCGCGCAACGCTTCGGACCGCGTTGCATATCCGCGGCCGGAGATGAACCGGTCATAGTTTTCCAGTAAGGTTTCATCGATGCTGACCCCGAATCTGATTGTGTCGCTCATGAAATCAACCTTATTTTTCAGCGAGGCCGAGTTTTGATGGGGGAGCAAAAATTTTCTCGCCTCCTGTGGACGTCTCAAGTTTAACCGGGATTTTCTTTTCTTCGATATTGGCTTCCGGCACGACGGTGTTGAAAATGCGACGGATTTTTTCATCGTCCCGATTTTCGACGGCTTTACTGAAATCAGCCAGTATTCGCGATACGTCATCTTTCGAATACGCGGCGATCTTGCCGATAAAAATTTTCGGGTGATGTGTTTTCACCAAATTTTCACCGGTAATTTCAAGCTCTTCGAATAATTTCTCGCCGTTGCGGACGCCGGTAAATACGATGTCTATGTCCTCGTACGGAGTCAGCCCGGAAAGGCGGATCATATCCTCGGCGAGATCGAGTATTTTAACCGGCCTTCCCATATCGAGAATAAATATTTCGCCGCCGGAACCTAGTGCACCGGCCTGAAGGACAAGCTGCGAAGCCTCCGGGATGGTCATAAAATAGCGCGTCATTTCCTTATCGGTGACGGTGATCGCCTTACCTTTTTGGATCTGCTCACGAAAAATCGGTACGACGGAGCCGGCCGAACCGAGAACGTTGCCGAAACGGACAGCCATGTAATTCGTATCGTAGGTTTGATTGAGGTCCTGCACGACGATCTCAGCGATACGCTTTGAGGCGCCCATAATAGACGTTGGATTCACTGCTTTATCGGTCGAGATCAGCACAAAATGCTTTGCCCCGAATTCACCGGCGATCTCACCGATGCGGCGGGTGGCGAATACATTGTTCTTTACCGCTTCGGCGGAATTCGTTTCCATCAGCGGAACATGCTTGTGGGCGGCGGCGTGAAAGATGACCTCAGGCCTGAAACGCCCGAATATTTCGCGCATTCGCGGTTCGTCGCCAACATCGGCAATCAATGGCACATATTCTAAATTCGGAACCTCGGCTGCAAGCTCACGGCAGATCTGAAACAGGAAGAATTCCGCACGTTCGACCAGTAAAATCGTTTTTGGTTTGTAATTGATGATCTGCCGGACGAGCTCGGAGCCGATGGAGCCGCCCGCACCGGTGACCATTATCGTCTTTCCGGTCAGAAATTCGTGGAGGTTCTCGTCATCGAGATGCACCGGATCGCGGCCCAGCAGATCCTCGATCTGCACATCGCGGATGCGGCTGATAGCAACGCGGCCGTGGGCAATCTCGTTCAAACTGGGAATGATCTGCGCCTTGACGGGAATTGCGGTGCAAAGATCGAGGATGCGCCGGATATCCTTCCCCTGGGCGTGATCGACAGCAATGACGATCTGCTCGATATTCAGTTCATCGACTAAACGCGGCAAATCCTGCGTTGTGCCGAGCACCTTGCATCCGCTGACGCTGCCGCCCTTTTTTCTGGCGTCGTCATCGACGATCCCGCGAATCTCCAGCTCCGCGTCGGCGCGTCCTTTTAACTCCTTTACCAGCGTCGCTCCCATACGGCCCGCGCCGACAAGCAGGGCATCTTTCCTTTTGATTCTGCGTTTGCTGCCGTATTTGCGGTTCTTGTCGCTTAACTCATAAACGAACCGCCGCAAAACCCGAAGGCCGAGCATTCCGCCGAAAGCCAGTACGGTATCGATAAAAATTACTGATATCGGGACCTGCCACAGGTTGAAATTGGTGAATCCGAGCAAAAACCGGAAGGCGATGAGAATCACACCGGATATGAACGCGGCTTTTAAGAAGACCTTCAGATCTTCAAGGCTGACATACCGCCACAGTATAGAGTAAGCCCCGACGAGAAAGAGAGAAGTAAATTGAACGAATATGACGAAGGGGAGCTGGGTGACGGCCCGTTCGAAATAATCCTCGCCGATACGAAAGTTGATCGCGGGCAGGCAGGCAAGCAAGAAGGCAGAGCAAAGTACGGCCACATCACCCAAAAATTGAATCGGGCGGCGCAAGAACCACAATTGTTCAGAAACCGGCGTTTTATCCTTCATTTTGATTTGCTCTGTTGTGGAAATTCCTGTTATTCGAAATTACATTGCCTAAACAATCCGTGTCAACAATAAAACTACAATACAAATGGCGTTAACTCTTTATTTATAAGTGTACAACGTGAAGGGTAAAAAGTTGAATCATAGCCGCTTGTGAGTTATTCTTATTTCCGTTAATTCGAATCGAGGTATTATTCATGCGTTTCAGATTTTTCAATCTATTTGTGTTATCTTTTTGTCTTTTTCAAACGGCTTTTGCACAAGATCCTGCCGCCGAGATCGGCGTTCAGAAGAATTACCTTCTCGGCCCCGGTGACGAGGTTACCGGAAAGGTATTAGGCGAGGAGCAATTCGATTTTGTCGCAACTCTGGACGAAGACGGCAAGATCGAAGTTCCCTTTTTCGACAAACCTGTAGCGGCAAAATGTCTAACCGAACGCGAACTCCGCAAAGAAGTAGTAAAACTGCTGGCGAAATACCTTAAAACTCCTCAGGTCAGCCTGCGCGTGACAGGCCGTAACAGCCGTCCGCCAGCGTCGATCTACGGTGAAGTCGGAACGCCGCAGCAGGTTGTGCTTACCCGTAAAACCACGTTGCTTGAAATTCTTTCGTTCTCCGGCGGCGTTAAGGAAGAGGCGGGTGGAATGGTCCAAGTGTTCCGCACCCGAAAACCGACATGCACCGAAGCCGATACAGAAAACGATTGGAGGCCAAACGGCGGCGATGCACTCGACGTGCCATCGCGAATGTACAGCCTGAGCAGCTTGCGCCTCGGAAAGGAAGAAGCTAATCCTGTAATTTATCCGGGCGATGTGATCGTCGTGCAGAAAGCGGCCCCGGTTTACATAACCGGCGAAGTTTTGCAGCCGCAGGGAATTCTTCTTAAAGAAGGCGGCACGTCCCTGTCGGACGCAATTGCGAAAATCGGCGGCGTTAACCGCACGGCAAAAACGAAAGACATAAAGATTTACCGTTTAAAGTCGAACTCAAAGGATCGCGAAATAATCACCGCGAATTACGATAAGATCAAGAAAGGCGTAGAAAAGGACGTAATGCTTGAGCCTTACGATATTGTCGAAGTAGATAAGGCAAAAAAGAGTATCGCTATGACGATCCTGGAAATGGCCACCGGAACCCTCAAACAGACCGTAAGTGGATTTGGCGGTGGGTTGCCGCAAAGAGTTCTTTACTAACCCGGTCACGCATTTAAAGCTCGAGCCAGCCTTCGGGCTGTGCCCATCTATTGTGAAAATGCTATGCTTTTCCGCAAATAGATGGGCACTTGGAATTCAATTAACATTTCAAACAACTTTCTTTGTTGGACTAACCAAAGACCGTTATAGATTTTATCGATCACGTCTTAATATTTCTCATCCATAACACGCCTCTTGATCTTCAGCGTCGGCGTTAGCTCGCCACCGTCCACGGTAAATTCATTCTCCAGCAAGGCGATCTTTTTTACCTTTTCGTGGCGGGAAAAATTCTGCGTGGCCGCCCTTTCGCAGGCCGCTCGTATATAGGCCGAGAGCGATGTTTTCTATTCGTTCGAGCAATTCGTGGGAGGAGATAGCTTCCCAAGTATCTTTCTTAAAGTTCCAAGCGTCCGGATGAGGATGATCTATGACCGCTTGAATGAATAATTTGGCTATAGTCCGCGGCTCATTCTCACGCAAGGGCAGCCCTCTGCCGAACGGCTGCCGCGCCACCGTCATGATGTCCGTTGCGTTTTCGGTCATTTTTGCATTATGCCTCCGAAAAATATCTTCAGCACTTGGCCCGCCATCGGAGCCAATGGATAAGATTTGCTCGAAAGCACCCAATTCGTGACCATTTCATCAAGAGCTCCGTAAAGTATTTTCGCGCAAACGACGGCCTTCATATCGTCGCGGAACACGCCCGTTTTCTGGCCCTGCTCGATCGTTTCGCGAATAATATCGAGATATTCCGCAAACCCGGCGGCCGAAAATTCCTGCATGAATTTGGTCGAGCCGCGCAGTTCCACCTGAAAAACGATCGCCATATCGCGGTCCGCGCCGAGCTTTTCTAAATGAAGCTCGGCAATGCGGCGCAGTTTGTCTTCGGGCGCGGGAATTCCGGCAAGTTCCTTTTTGCCTTCGGATATAAATTCGGCCATTGCCCGGTCGAATATTGAGTGCAAAATTTCGTCCTTGCTCTTGAAATACAGGTAAACGGTCCCGTCGGCGATTCCGGCCTCGCCGGCGATATCGGAAACCTTGGAATTAAAATAACCCTTGCCGGCGAAAACCTTGATCCCGGCGCGAAGGATGGCTTCGCGTTTATCGGCGACTACAGACCGGGCCGGTGTATTTGAATGTACACTGCGAGACATATCGATTTTGGATCTTAGATTTGCGATTTTAGATTGAAAAGCCGGTGCGCGTTCCAATCAAAGCCGCAAAGGACTATGAATGAATCCTCATTCATTCCAAGCCTATACCAAAACCGGAAATTAAATCAAGGAAATTCAGCCGGCTGCAAGTAAAGTTTTGTAATGAACTAAAAAAGAAAAGATCGGCAATCTAAAATCCAAAATTAAAATGGCGGAGAGGACAGGGCTCGAACCTGCAAGCGATCACTCGCGGTAGTTTTCAAGACTACTGCCTTACCAATTAGGCTACCTCTCCGCATTAAAGGCGGCGAATTGAAAATATATCGCAAAAATCGCGGATAAACAAATTTTCGCCGCAAAAAAATCCCCGGCTCAATTAGGGCGGCCGGGGTTTAGAGAAGAAAAAACACTAACAGGGAAAAATTTAATCCGATGCGAGAAGCCGCGATATCTGAGAATCAAGGTTTGACCATTTATCCCAGCCGCTCGATTTAAGTGCGATTGCGCCCTTCTGATTTATAAGGAAATATGAGGGGAAGCCCATATCGATATTTCCCTTACTGTCCATGTCGGCATATTTCAGCACTACGCCGAAGCTGTTCGGCATTATGTTGAAATTGAACGGATTCTTTCTTAAATAAGGTTCGACCTTGAGCTGGTTCTCCATCGTCAAAGCGAGAAAGACAACGTCCCTGCCTTTATACCGCTCCGCAACTTGGTTCAGCTTCGGAATTTCAGTGTGGCAGATCGCGCAGCGCGTTGACCAAAATGTCATAACGACGATCTTACCCTGCAAATCGGTAAGATTGATTGGTTTCCCGTCAAGCAATTCGCCGGCAAAAGCCGGAGCCGCCGAGCCGGGTTTAAGTGCTTGTTGAGCCATTGCCGAAGCTGACAAGGCAAGAGCAAAAAATAGTATTGCAAGAATACGCATATTTCTAATGTTTAAGATGCGAAAAGGAAGTTAAAGAATGTTCAACACTCTCTATATAAAATATATGCTTAATAAAGGAAGAAGTTCAGAAAATTATTTTCGGGAAGAGGTACTGCAGGAAAATAACCAAAGCCAGTTTGGCACAAACAAGCCAAAACTTGCAATATAAATTTCCGCGCCGTGTGGAAAAAATTATAAATACAATTTACATGCTAGAATTTTTGCATGCATCTTGAATCTGTCGGGGTCGAAAACTTCCGAAATTTAGAGGGTGAAATCGCCTGCGGGGTTGGACTGAATATTTTTCTCGGCGAAAACGGCCAAGGGAAGACCAACTGGCTCGAAGCTATCTACATTCTCGCCACAACACGTTCCTTCAAAACCTCAAAGCTGCAGGAAGCGATACGCTTCGACGAGAACCTCGCGATCATCCGCGGCCGCGTGATGCAGGCCGAGGACATTCACCGCGACCTGCGGGCCGTGCTCGAAGGCAACACGAAAGGTTTTACTGTCAACGGCAAACGCGAAACGGTTCAGCGGTATATCGGACAGCTTCACGCCGTCGTTTTTAACGCTGACGAGCTCGAAATAGTCCGCGGCAACCCGGACGTCCGCCGCCGGTTTCTGGACACCGGCATCGTCTCCATCCATCCGCCGTATGTGCAGACGATTTCCGATTACAGCCGCGTCATCAAGCAAAAAAACTCGCTGCTCCAAACTGCACGCGACAACGAGTATTCAATTGAAAAAACCGCCGAACTGCTCGCACCGTGGAATGAGCAGTTGACCGTAGCGGCAACGCGTATTCACCGCTCGCGCGTGCGGTTCATAGAGCGTCTGAACGAAGTTCTGGAAAAAAAGCTTTTCGGCCGCGAGGAGATTTCCATCCGCTACACATCTTCTCTGGAAGACAAAGGCGACCTTTCCGATTACGAAGCTCTTATCGCTGAGCGTCTGAAACTACGCGTCCAGGCCGAGATCGTTTCCGGCTATTCGCTCGTCGGCACGCACCGCGACGATCTCGACATCCAATTTGACGGCCACGATCTCCGTAAATACGGCTCCGCCGGCCAGCAGCGAAGCGCGCTTTTACTACTCCAACTCGCCAATCTCTCCGTCTATTTCTCGCAGCGGCAAGAGTATCCGCTGTTTCTATTGGACGATATTGACGCCGAGCTAGACTATAAACGCATCGGCCAGCTCCTCGAGTTCCTCGAAGGCAAAACGCAGACCTTCATCACGACTTCAAAGGAAAGTTTTACCGAGAATTTCGGCGGAAACGCGAAAGTCATGCGTGTCGAAAATGGCGCGGCTCGGTTAGCCGAAAATACTTGATCAACTAGTGTTTTACACTGTTATTTATAACCTAAAAATGCTACAATAAATTATTGATTTACAAAGAATTATTTCAATAACACACTCGCCTATTGTTCCCGGATAATTCAATTACAAGATCAGGTAAACAAGCGAGATTTTTCATAATAGAGGTTATAAAAATTGGCTAAAGCAAAGACAGAATACGGTGCGGATTCGATTACCGTTTTAGAAGGGCGCGACGCAGTGCGTAAGCGGCCGGCGATGTATATCGGTTCGACGAGCGAGATCGGGCTGCACCACTTGGTTTACGAGGTTGTGGATAATTCGGTTGATGAAGCACTGGCAGGCTACTGCGACACGATTGAAGTAGCGATCCATATGGATAATTCCATCACGGTGATCGACAACGGGCGCGGCATTCCGACAGATATTCATAAGCAGGAAGGCCGTTCCGCAGCGGAGGTCGTGATGACGATCCTGCACGCGGGCGGTAAGTTCGATTCGAATTCTTATAAAGTTTCCGGAGGACTGCACGGTGTCGGCGTGAGTTGCGTGAATTTTTTGAGCGAATACCTGAAGCTGGAAATTTGGCGCGACGGTAAAACACATGAGATGGAATTTGAGGCGGGCATTGCACTTGCGCCGCTCAAAAAAACCGGTACGACCGCCAAGCGGGGAACGAAGATCACTTTCCGGCCGGATTCGAGCATTTTCGAAACGACTATCTATAGTTTTGAAAAGCTTTCTGAGCGGCTTCGCGAAAAGGCATTTTTGAACAAAGGCATTCGTATTTTCATTAAGGACGAACGCGAGGAAGAGGAGAAGTCTCACGAGTTTTACTATAAAGGAGGGATCGCGGAATTTGTAAAGCATTTGAACAAAAACAAGAGCCCGCTGCACGACGAACCGCTTTATTTCGAGCACGTTTCGGACGAGCTTTCGATCGAGATTTCGATGCAGTACAACGACAGCTACGACGAGAAGATATTTTCCTTTGCGAATAATATCAACACCGTCGATGGGGGAACGCACCTTTCCGGCTTTCGCGGGGCGATCACGCGAACGATCAACAATTACGCGGAAAGCTCCGGCCTGACCAAGAACGCTAAAGTCACACTTTCCGGCGACGATGTCCGCGAAGGCCTCGTAGCAATTATCAGTGTCAAAATTCCGCAGCCGCAGTTCGAGGGCCAAACTAAAGGCAGGCTCAATTCTCCAGTAAAAGGCCCGGTCGAATCGTTTTTAAACGAAAAGCTCGGCGAATTTTTCGAGCAGAATCCTATAGTCGCAAAGAAAATCGTCGGCAAGTCGGTCGATGCGGCACGTGCGCGTGAAGCGGCGCGAAAAGCCCGAGAGATCGTGCGTAAAAGCGCGCTCGGCACATCGACTCTGCCCGGAAAGCTGGCCGATTGTCAGGAAAAAGATCCGGCATTGTCTGAAATTTACATTGTCGAGGGAGATTCCGCCGGAGGCTCGGCCAAACAGGGCCGAGACCGTAAGAATCAGGCCGTTCTGCCGCTCAAGGGTAAGATTCTGAACGTCGAAAAGGCGCGGTTCGATAAAATGCTCGGCCACGGCGAGATCAAGGCTTTAATCACCGCTCTCGGGACCGGGATCGGGAAGGAAGATTTCGATGTTAACAAACTGCGTTATCACAAGATCTGCCTGATGACCGACGCCGACGTTGACGGCAGTCATATCCGCACGCTTTTGCTGACTTTCTTTTATAGGCAGATGCCGCAGCTGCTCGAAAACGGCTACATTTACATCGCCCAGCCGCCGCTTTATAAGGTCAAACGCGGCAAAAAGGAAGAGTACATCAAGGACGAAAAAGCGATGCTCCGCTACCTGATGAGGATGGGCACGAGCGATGTCGAGATTACCGCCGGCGATAAAACCGTGGCAGGCAAGGAACTTGCAAAGGCACTGGAGCAGACGACCGAATACAAAACCTATTTTGAGCGATTTGCCCGCCGCATGGGCAATGACGCCGCTCTGTTAAACGTGGTTATGGAAGCGTTTGCCGGGAAAGACGGCGTTTTGAAAAAGCACGGCATCAAGCTGCGAAAAGTTTTCGAACAAGTGGAATTAATGGCCGAACTCGAAGGCAAGATCGCCGCCGCCGGCTTCGAGACCGAGCTGATGAGCGACGAGGAACACAGCCTTTCGGAAATCCAGATCACGATGCCTAACCTTCAGCGAATTCTATTCGATTGGAATATGGCGAGCTATGTCGAATTCCAAAAAGCGATCGAATTAATGCTTCGTTTAGAGGAAGATTTCGCCGCACCTTTCATCATCGGCGAAAACGGCTCGAGCGAAACTATAAATTCACGCGAGCTTCTGCTCGAACGCGTCACCGGAATGGCCAAAAAAGACCTGACCATCCAGCGTTACAAAGGCTTGGGTGAAATGAATCCCGAACAACTCTGGGAAACCACGATGGACCCTGAAAAACGCACGATGCTCCAGGTCCGCGTCGAAGACGCCATCGAAACCGACGGCATCTTCACCGTCCTAATGGGCGACCAGGTCGAACCGCGTAGGAAGTTTATCGAAGACAACGCGCTGGACGTAAAGAATCTGGACGTGTAAAAAGTTTTCAACACTGAACATAGAAGGGCACAGGGTAATTTCTACTTTGTGCCCTTCTTGTTGAAGATTAAGGCTCATTATTTTTGTTCAAATTAGAGCGCTAAAACATAAAAAATGACAGCCAAATCAAATATCTTTTGGCCCTTGTTTCTTAAAATCGACAAAACGCACAAAATCAATAAAACGCATCCGAAACGGAAAAATTCCCGGCCGTCAACGGCCGGATCAATAATCTATGTTGACCGTTAATGAAACAATGTGCTATCAATGATACAGACGTTTTAATACGTGAAACAATTATGGATAGACAATTTGAAAGATTTAGAGGCGGAGCGAATGAGGCGGCGAGCAAGCGGGTTTATGTGACGATCAGCCCGGCGCATATTATTTTCCTCAACCGGAATATTTACCACAAGATCGGCAAACCGGCGGCGGTGTATCTGAATTACAGCCGCGAACTCGACATTATCGCCATCGAGCCCGCCAGCCCGAGGCTTCCCGATTCGTTCCCGGTGGTCGCGAACCCATTCAACTGGCGCATAAACGCCGCTCCATTCTGCCGTCATTTCGGCATCAAGATCGACACGCAGCTCAAATTCATCGATCCCGAAATAAACGGCAACGCACTGCACTTAAAACTCCGAGAAACCGTCGTTGTCGGCGGACTGAGGAAGAGGAAACGCAAGTGACCAAATTGGTCGCTCCCTTTCCCATGCTCCGTATCCGCCGCGTTTCTTCTCCGGCAGCACCGCCCGATATGCGGAAGGATCCCGCCTTTCCAGCAGGCTAAAATAGTTCTTCGCGGCTGTTTTTCTTGTTGAACCAACGCCCTTGACTTCGGTATTGGTTCGCGGCAATATGGCTAGATGTTAAGGAGCTTGGCACCGCGATTTGGAATTGGGGAGTGGTACGGTTACTCGTTCGTTTATTTAACAACGGAAGAACGTAAACAGTATGCCGCGATTGCTCCTGTGCAAAACAAGCAGAATGCCCCTCCTTGTCCATTTCAATCAACAAATAAAAAAACGATTCCATGTACTAAAAAAGGGGGCATTTGTTCTTTACGCCTCTATGAGCAAGAAGATGGGGGTAGTGCAAAGCCGGCAGGCGGGGATGCGGGGAAACTCAGAGTTTTATGTCCTCACCGGTTCAAACAAAACGACACCGTTTATTCGACTGTTTCAGAAATCTTGATCGGCACAAGCAATCCTGCGATAGTTTCTGAAGTTAGATTTCTTCGCCGCCCAGCTAATCCAGTCAATCCAACTGACGATCAAACGACTCCAAAAGAAGATACAAAATCCGAAGATGTCGGCAACATTGATATTGTTTTGGTTAATACCGATAGTTTAGAGTTACGCTGGTGTGCGTTAGAAATCCAAGCCGTATATTTTTCGGGTGAGAAAATGAGCGACCTATTTGCGCACATTGCAAACTTCGAGGGCGCTGGAATCCCATTCCCAGACAAGGTGAGGCGACCTGACTATCGAAGCAGTGGTCCAAAGCGATTAATGCCTCAACTTCAAATCAAAGTACCAACACTACGACGTTGGGGCAAGAAAATGGCCGTGGTTGTCGATGTTCCGTGGTTTCGTACTAATCTTGTTGGCGTAGAAACAGTCGATGACATCTCCAATTGTGATATAGCATGGTTTTTGATTGATTTTGATGAAAGCACAAATCCCGCAACATTGGCTGTGTCCAGATACGAACTTCAAACTCTTGAACGCGCGGTCGAAGGTCTTACCGGCGGATTTCCAGTTACATTAGCGGAATTCGAGTCAAAGATTCGGTCTAAAATGTCGCGGGCTATGTTTTAGACCAACTAAGATCTCGACTGATGAGCAATTCGCTCATCACTTTATGGTGCGTATTCTTCATGGCAACCTTAGCAACTGTGAAATCATGTTTATTTGCTAGAGCGCGAACCTCAGGCGTGTCGTCATATGTCATCAAAAACGTTCCTGCTAAATTTCCAGTTTCCTCGAAGAGCTTTTCATGGTCTATTTGGGAATGTGAGTACAAACGCCGACCAGCCACCGTATAAGGAGGATCAATAAACCAAACCATATCAGCGTTCGACGCATTATCCTGCATGAACTTAATGCCGTCACCCGATTGAAAACAAATGCTCGAATGCATTTTGTGCAGATCTAGTAAACGATTCCTTAATGTTTCCGGATACCAACGACTCTTTAACCCCCGGCCATTTTCCCCATTTCGCATCATGCTGGCGCCGGGCGCCAAGATTCCTCCACGCTGCACGCGATTCCGTACGATGGTCGAAAATGCCCTCCGGAGGACATCATCAGGCGCAAATGTGGAACTGAAAAGAAGCTTTGCATTTTCCTCGGTTAGATCAAAACCTTCGATTTTTTTTGCAAGTTCGGGAGCATCACCACTGACAATAGTTTGCCAAACAGCACCAACATTGCTGTCTTTTTCAATCAGGGTAACTAACTCGGTTAATCCGTCAAAAAGAATTGACAGACTAACGATAGCTCCTCCCGCAAAAGGTTCTACAAAATGCTTTACCGGTTGTGGCATAGCCGAAAACCATTGTCGAATTGTCGGTACCAACCATGTTTTACCACCAGGATACCGGAATGGGCTTCGATGTTTCACAGAAGCTACATTTACCACCTTTCGATCGATGAATGATTTTTCTTTCGACGTGTTAAGAGACGAAACCTGATCTTCCGTAAAGGTTGGGGCACTAGCCATGTCGCTTAATATAGTCATTTTTTGCGCTTCCTCTTAGGTAAATCCCAATTTGGACTCTTACACTTCGGGCAAACTCTCGGTTTTTCTCCTTTTTTTCGCGGAAGCCACTCGTGACCGCAACGACAGCGGCAACCGTCAAGAGAAACCAGACCGATAGCATTTCCCTTATTCACTTTTTTCAGTCGTTATTGTACATCCTTTTTGCTTACATTTCTATAACTACTATTAGTATATACTATAGCTATATACTAATAGTAAACAATTTACTTAACGCATTGTTCTAATCTGTGGCGTTGAGCCGCAAATTTCGTCCGCGCTCCTCGAACGCATCCGTTACGATGACGCTAGAACTCCGGCCAAAATAGTGTCAATTATTTTTGTTCTGGAACCTTGTTGCGATATTTTGACGACCTTGTTTTCCTGTTTTTCGTTCCTTCGGTCACGCAGTCATTAATATCTCCTGCACGCGTCCGACTTGGCCGTCGGTTAGGCGGACTTTTATGCCGTGCGGGTGATTCGGGGAGTTGGTGAGCAGGTCTTTGACGGTGCCGATGGTTTGTTTGCCGGTTCGCTGGTCTTGTTTGAGGACGATGGCGACTTTTAGACCGGGGTGGATGTTTTTTCTCTCGCGGTGCGGCATAGTTTTATTGCGGATTTTGGATTGCGGATTACTAAACACACTTCCTACCGGTCGTGTTTCCGCCACTGTAATACCCGTTGTAATTCTAAAATAAAGACAAACTCATTTCCTGCGTTTCCTTTAATTTATTCAAAAAATCACGGCGTTTAATCTCTTTTGCTCCTAAAACTTCCATATGCGGTGTTATTACCTGGGCGTCGAGCCAGGTTGAGCCGCGTTCCTTCATGTGATCGATCAAAAACAAAAGTGCCAGTTTCGACGCATTCGATGCTTTGTGAAACATGCTTTCGCCGCAGAATATTCCACCCGAGTCTATGCCGTACAGCCCGCCGGCAATTTCGCCAGCTTCATCCCAAACTTCGACGCTGTGGGCCATTCCTTGATTGTGCAGTTCCGTATAAACCTCAATAAATTCCGGCGTGATCCACGTTCCGCCCTGTCCGGGCCGTTTTACCTCCGAGCAGTTTTCCATCACCTGGCGAAAAGCTTTATCGATCGTATATAAAAACTTTGCTTTGCGGCGTTCCTTTTCAAGACTTCGCGGAATAACTAACTCCGAAAATTCCAGGATCGCACGTTTCGCAGGGCAATACCACGGCAGCGGCATGCCGTCGATATGCCACGGGAAAATACCATTCAGATAAGCTTCGCGGACATTATTAGGCTTTAGCTCGTTTCCCAGACTGACGATATCGCGACCGTCATAAAAATAGTCGCCGTCCAAAACCCAGGCGGGAAAATCGTGCGTTTGCGGATCTGGAAACTCGGACGGAGACATATAAGAATATTAACAGGGATGCTGGGGATACAGGAGATAAATCAAAAAACGTTTAGATTCGACAGATTCAATCAAATTAATCGTCTTATTCTTCTATCCCATTAATCATCCCTGTAAATTCTCTTAAACGAGTTTTGTTTTCCATTTCCCGCGTCTGAAAAGCACGGCACTCGCTACCGCCAGCAATGAGAACGCGACCGTGATCGCCCAGAAAACGCCGTCCGGTCCCAGCTCGAAGTAATAAGCCAGAATATAAGCCGCCGGGATCTCGAACACCCAAAAGATCAGGAAGTTAAGATATGTCGGCGTCCAGGTGTCACCGGCTCCGTTAAATGCTGTTTCCAGAACCATTCCAAGCCCGTAAAACGTAAAGCCGTATGCGATGATATGCAGCGCACTCGTGCCGTAAGCAAGTACAGCGGGCTCAGTGGTGAAAATGCCGATGATCGGATTCGAGAAGAAAATGAAGATCATGCCGATGCTGAAATAAACCGCCGCATTAAAAAACGCCGCTGTCCATACGGCCTTTTCCGAGCGTTCCGGCTTTCCGGCACCGAGATTCTGCCCGACCATTGTCGCCGCCGCGTTGCTCAAGCCGAGAGCGGGGAGCAAGGCAAACATCACTACGCGAAGGGCGATCACGTATCCGGCAATCGCTTCCTCGCCAAAACCGGCGACGATCGGCATCAGGGCCGTCCAACTCGCGGTTGCAATTAATAACTGCACGACGCCGGTTGAGGACAGTTTGGTCAATTTCCACAATAGTGCGGGATCGAGTTTCCAGCTTTCGCGGGCGACATGAATGCGCCCGCCGGGCCTGAAGAGCATCCACGCCGCAAAAAGCACTCCGCAGGCCCGGCCTATAGTCGTCCCGACCGCGGCACCGATCACGCCGAGTTCCGGAAACGGCCCGACGCCGAATATAAAGCACGGCGAAAGTATGATGTTGAGGCCATTCGCCAGCAGCAGAACCCGCATTGCTATCGCCGCATCACCGGCACCGCGAAAGATAGCGTTCAGCAGAAAAATAAATACGACCACCGCGTTGCCGCCGATCATGATCCGCATAAAGGTTGCACCCTCGACGATCACGTCGGGCCCGGCTCCGAGCAATTTGAGAATATACGGAGCGAAAACCACGCCGATCACACTCATCACGAGCGATATAATAACGCCGAGGTATATAACATGAGCAGCGGTCTTAGCGGCTCCGTCGTCGTCCTTTTCGCCGACGCGCCGCGAGACCGTGGCCGTCGCTCCGATTGCAAGGCCGAACGCGACCGCATAAATCAAAGCCATTACCGATTCGGTCAGCCCGACAATGGCTATCGCGTTCGCCCCCAATTTCGCGACGAAAAAAATATCGATGACCGCAAACAAGCTCTCGCCGAACATCTCCAGAATCATCGGGACAGCCAGCAAAAAGATTGCCAGGCCAATGGAACCATTGGTAAAATCACGCTCCGAACCTCGAAAAGCTTCCTTTAAGACAGACCATGCGGAATTGTCATACGCCGGTGCGGCGACAGTTTCATCATTAAAAGACATATAGAAATATTATTAGAACTAAAAGAAAAGCACGAGAAGTGCGGGGACAGTCCGTTTCTTCGATCGAAGAAATCGCATCGAGACGAACGCTTACGGAGCGGAGGAGTTAGACAATTTCGAGACGCATAATGTTGACAAGTTAACACAGAACTTTTCATCCCTGCAACTGAACCAGCATCTATCTTAAAAGCAACATAGGCCCAACCGCTTGCAACTAAACCTCTTTCGCTGTCAGAATAAAATGCTATGAAAATCGCGGTGGCAATGAGCGGCGGCGTCGATTCTTCGGCGGCGGCCGCGTTATTAAAGGAGCAGGGGCATGAGCTGATCGGTTTTACGATGCAGCTTTGGAATCAGCGCCGCAATATAAATGTCGACGAAAACGGCGATTCGCTGCCCTCGCGGTGCTGTTCGCTGGATGACGTTTACGACGCCCGCCGCGTTTCCGAAAGCCTGGGAATGCCGTTTTATGTCCTGAATCTTGAGAAGGATTTTGAAGAATCGGTGGTCGAGCCATTCGTCCAGAGCTATCTCTCGGGCGAAACGCCGATCCCGTGTGTGGCTTGCAATTCGCGCTTGAAGTTCGCTTCGCTGGATAAAATGGCCGTTTCACTCGGCTGCGATAAGGTCGCGACCGGGCATTACGCCCGTGTCGAATATGACGAAGCCGCGAACCGCTACCGTCTTTTCCGCGGCAAAAATCACTGGAAGGACCAGAGCTATTTTCTATGGGAACTGAACCAGGAGCAGCTTTCGCGTGCCTGGTTTCCGCTCGGTGAAATGCTCAAAAGCGAGGTCCGAGACCTTGCACGCGACGCCAATCTTTACGTCGCCGAAAAAAAGGAATCGCAGGAGATCTGCTTCGTCCCTGATGGTAAATATTCGGAATTTATCGACCGATATTTGAATCACGAGAACCGCAGCGGAGAGCTTCCCAAATCGGGCGAGATCGTCACCGCAGCCGGTGAGGTGATCGGCGAACATACGGGAATTCACCGCTACACTGTCGGCCAGCGGCGCGGGCTGGGTATTGCCCATGAAAAGCCGCTTTACGTTCTGCAAATTGAGAAAGCAAGAAACCAGATAGTAGTCGGCGAGGCCGATGATCTCGAATCAATTGAATTTATTGCCAAAGGTGTAAATTGGATCGCGTTCGATGAACCGAACAAGCCCGTCCGCGCTGAAGTGAAAGTCCGCTACCGCCACGAACCGGCGGCGGCGACCATTTATGCATTGCCGGAAGCCCAGGCACGAATCATCTTCGACGAACCGCAGCGTGCCATCACGCCCGGCCAGGCGACGATCTTCTACAACGGCGAAGAAGTTGTCGGCGGCGGCTGGATCGTAAAAAATTAAAAAAAAGGAAAAATATTTATGACAAAAAAGAGACCAAGCAAAACCGCCAAAGCCGCGCTGAAGATTTTGAACGAATCAAAACTCCTGGCGACGGCGAAAGAACAGAACGAACCGAAAACAAGCAAAGAATTTAAACCCGAAAACCCGTCGGCGCGGACGAGCGTCGCAAACAAAACTCGGCCCGAAAAGAAGCGCGGGTAAAATTTAGATAGTGTGAATGACCAAAGCGGAACTGCGCAAAACTTACCTCGAGGTACAAAGATCCCTTTCACCGGAAATTCGTGCTGAAAACAGCAAGCGAATTTCCGATAATTTTTTTCGCGATTTTGACCTTTGCGGAATTAAGGTTCTTCATTGTTTCATAGCCATTGAAAAATTTAACGAGATCGACACGACGCTGATCCTTCAGCGGATTTGGCGTGACTTCCCGCATATCACGACGGTCGTGCCGGGCGTCCATTTCGAAAGCGGCGAGATGCGGAGTTTAAAATTTACGCCGGAAACCGGCCTTGTAAAAAATATCTGGGGCATTCAAGAACCGTCACATGATGAATTCGTGGAAACGGCGGAGATCGATCTGGTGCTGGTGCCCCTCGTTTGCTTTGATGAGACAGGCCATCGCGTCGGTTATGGTAAAGGTTTTTATGACAGGTTTTTGAACTGGTGCCGGGTAGATTGCTTGAAGATCGGGCTGAGTTATTTTGGGCCGGTTGCAGGAATTGCTGATGTCAACGAAACTGATATTCGTTTGGATTATTGCGTTACACCCGATAGCGTGGTGTGTCGGAACCGGGAACGATAGTGACTAGGTTCTTCTCTCCGGAGCCTAAGAACCCAGTCACTATCGTTCCCGATTCCGACAAGAGAAATCCGGTTGCTACTGCCCTCGGTACTGATAAGACGAGAGACTGGCGGCTATCGGTCACGGAAATGACAGGATTGATGCTACTTCGTTTTTAGAATATCGCGAATTTCCGCCAGCAGAACTTCCTCGCCGGTCGGCGGTGTTTGGGCTTCGAGGCCTTTGAATATTTTCAATTCGTACCGGGCCAGAAAGAACGTAACGATTGCCACGATCAGAAATCTCGCGTCTTCAAATCTATTCATCGTCAAGTCCGGCAATCAATGGCTTGAAGATGCAAGCAAACGTCCAAGCCCGAAGATGCTTTTCGGCGAGTTTTGGTTCCAAGGCGAACTTTGTATTCTTTTCGCGGATACCAATGTCGGAAAGTCTATCTTAGCGGTTCAAGCGGGTGATGCGATCTCTCGCGGTGAATCGACAGGCTCAATTGTTGTTGAATGTCCGCCGCAGAAAGTCGTTTACTTTGATTTCGAGTTAACCGACAAACAGTTCGAATCGAGACTTTCAGAACGCCTTCCCGGAGCCGATCACCACACGAACCATTACAAGTTCAACGACAACTTCCGCCGTGCCGAGGTCAATCCCCGAAACAAGCGATCTAAGCGGTTTCAAGACCTTCGAAGAGTTCCTGAACCATTCGCTTGCGAAAACGATTGTCGATGAGAACGCCGATATTCTCATCATCGACAACCTCACCTACCTCCGCGACGAAACCGAGAACGCCCGCAACGCTCTGCCTTTGATGAAATACCTCAAAGAGCTAAAAAGCCGCCACGGCATATCCATTCTCGCCCTCGCCCACACGCCGAAAAGAGACAGCTCGAAACCTCTCGGACGCAATGATCTGCAAGGCTCAAAGATGCTCATAAACTTCTGCGATTCCTCCTTCGCAATCGGCGAAAGTGCCAAAGACGTTGGTTTGAAATACCTAAAACAAATCAAAGCCCGTAACACGGCAATCATTTACAACGCCGACAACGTTCTCCTATGCAGCATCGCCAAAAACGGCAGCCTCTTACAGTTCGATTTCTTAGGAACTGCTACCGAAGCTGAGCACCTGCGAACGACGAGCGAAAAGGACAAGGACGCGTTGATAGCAAAGGTGCAGGATGCGGCGGCAAGCGGCAAAACACAGCGTCAGATAGCCGAGGCGTTAGGCATTTCGCAAATGACCGTCTCGCGTTATCTAAAACTGAATCAGCCCGAAACAGGCGAACCATAGAGCGTAGCTGTTTCAGTGTTTCAAGATTCAATACATACTTTACTTATTAATAGTAATTAAAGAACCCTCTGAAACTTTGAATCACTGAAACACCTAACGCACCTGTTTACGATGATTCAAAAACATTAACTCTCAATCAAGAAAAGGAAAATACAATGACCAACGCAACAACATTTGTAATTAACGAAAACGAATTCTCAACTCTCGCGAAGTCCGATGACTTTGCTTGTTTTCTGAACATCGGGCGGCTGCTGAATGCGATGACGTTTGCCGAGATGACCGCCGAGCACCGGCTTGCCGATCCGAAGGGAAATTCGGTGCAGCAGTTTCGCCGGGTGCTGATCGTCCGCTCCGGCTTGCTCAAGATCGGCCTGAAGTTCATCGGCCAGATGAGCGAAAAATACAGCGAAGAGCGTTTCTTCGACACCTTCGCCGACATCATTCTCAAACAGGTCGACGGAAACGCCGCCGGGCGTGCCAAATTCGAACAGCCGGAAACCACGTTCGCCCTCATCTCCTACGACGAAGCGATGCGTGCAACCATCCGCCAAATGGACATTCGCGGCCACGAATTCCTCGAACTCCGTCCGCTCGCCCAGCCGCTGCCGCCGTGCCTTCCCCTCCAAGACTCGCCCGAAAACCGCGAAGTCTATCAGGCGTTCAACGAAATAGTCGAAGACCTAACCAACGCCTGGCAACTAGGAGCCACCCAATTCCTATCCGGCATCGCACCAAAACTCGGCATAGAAACCCTATCCGAAACGCACGTCAAAATGAGCGTGGAATAAAGCAGTCCCCCTGAAAATTTAAGTCGCATAATATAAGAACCGGCCATTTAAGGTCGGTTCTTTTCTTGTTTGACTTTTCACTTGAATATGTTAAGTTAGTTACCAAGTCCTTGGATCATTTTTTGTTCCGGGATCACGACACACGGAAAACAATACACAATGACATACGCGTCGGGCTGACGCGAAACGGGTGTTCTTTGAAAACTACTTTTACTCATGTTTAGCGAAAGCGTACTGGAGAAGTGCTTTCCCGCTAAATTCATCATGCCGACGTCCGTAAATTTCAGCCCCGATCAATTGAATTTACATTAGACACCACCTCGTCTGCGTGATGACTCGAACGTGAAGCAGAAGTATGTTTAGAAATGCTTGTCAAAAGCAAATCAACCAGCAGCATTAATTTATTAAGCCGTTGAACATCCTAACTGAAGGACGTTCGACGGCTTTTTTGTTTTTTGGCTTGTTCTGATGTGGACGAGGGCAAGCCAGCTTGCGTGTCCGATGATACGTAATAGCGAAAAGGCTGGATGTTTCTAACGCCTGCAAGCAACTAGGAAACATTCAGCCTCGCGTCCATCCTTTTTAACAAAAGGAGGTTAACTAAAAATGTTAACACAAAGGGTAACGAATTGCCTACGCAAATTCGTTGGGTGGGGAGGTCTAGCGGGATTCTCTGATTACTTAATCCAAGGTCAGGTTAAAAATGCCGTTATCATTTCCCTCGTTATCGGTATTACCGCTGTGCTTGATTATAAGTACGCCGAACAATAACCAAAGTCAAAAGAGGCCACAGCAAGTAAATGCTTTGACCTCTTTTTTATTTCATAGCTGTTTCATTTGTTACTTCCCGAAACGGAAGAACAATTGAAAACGACTGCAACTTCAATAATCGAAACCAGTCATCTAAACTCACTGTGAATTCAAGTTTTTATATTCAACTTTCCAACGCTGTCCCGACTTTGGATTCAGGCATATTATCTCTTCAAGTTCGAAATGAATTCCAGTATATATATCGGCATAAGTCGAGGACACCCGCCTATCACTCCAAAGGTAAGGAGCAATAACCTTTCCCACGAAGGCAAGTTGCAATTTACCATCGTTAGTCTTGGCTGCAGCGGTTGACATCCTTACCTCAGCATTAAAAACAAAAGAAATATCCACAGGTGTCACAAGACAAAGGAGTTCTCCAGCTCGGCTGGCGACTGGAATGCAGGAATATTTATCAACTTTTCTAAATAATAGCGGAAAAGTCCATTTTTCCTCATCGGCATCATAAGTGGCATCGTAATTGACCAGTGAGCCAGTTCCTTGCTCGTATAAAAAAACCATCTTCTCAGCGGCCGTCTTACCGTTACCTATCTTTACGTCATGAAGAACCGTAAGCATTCGCTTTTCCCAATCCAATGTTTTCTCAAATTTACCCTTTGAAAACTTGTCTTCGTTCGAGCGTAACGCATTATAGATATCTCCCGCGTCCGGACAAAACAAAGGTAAAAGGCATTGATTACTAGCAAGCGGTAGGGTCGCAGCTGGCCTCTTTTTCTCAATTGTTTCTTCTGTTATGTCTGGTGCTGTGTCTAAAATTATATATTTAGGTGGACGTATATTTCCATCGGTGGCTGGTTTCTTAGTTTTTGTGTTGGCTAGCGATTCTGAATCTCGGAATGAAACTTTATGTATATATCCGTAAACTTCACTTCCAACTTCAGACCCGAAATACCATCCGGGCGTACTTGTCGCAATCAGATGTAATTTAATTCCCCGCACTACACTTCTTTTTATGGGAGCATTGCGTTCAGGTGCACTCCTCAAATAATCCACCTTGACAACAACAACAGCCGAAATTAGTTTTTTTTCTTGTGCATAACTTGTTAAAACTAGAGCGAAAGAAAACAAAACAAGCTGAACTGTCGTGAATAGGCGTGGGATCCTACTGATTTTCTTGCGAGCAAATGACATAAACGATAATGATTCAATATTCTATATTTCGGACTCCGTTCAAATCTTGACTCATATCCGCAGGGGCATGACGATGTATTTGTAGTCGTAGGTGGAATCGTCGGCGACACGCATTTGGGTGGCGGCGTTGGCGTCTTTGAATTCGAAGGAGATGCGGGGTTTGGTGTTGGATTCTTTGACGCGGACGGTGTTGCCGGTGGTTTCAGTTACCGTATTATCGTCGCTTGCTGAATCCGCCCGTGCTGACGCGTGGGCTTCTGCATCGGCTGACTGACTGCCGCCGGCGACGTTCAGGAATTCCTGCAGGTACTGCCAGTTGAAGCCGAGCTGTATCTCTTCGCCCTGGTAATCTGCCGGAACGACCTCGGTGCCTTCGCCTTCTTCGGAGCTTTGGGCGGTGATCTCGACCTCGCCTTCGCGGACGGTCATACGGATCGAGCGGTTGCGTTCGTCGGCCATCAGGCTGATGCGGCGGACGGCGTTTTTCATCTCTGCAAGGTCGAATGTGACAACCTTGTCCTTGTCTTTCGGCATGATCATCTCGTAATTCGGGAACGTGCCGGAGAGCTTGCGGGTGATCAGCAGGCGGCCGTTGACCTCGAAATAGATGTGGTTCTGGTCTTCGCCGAAGCTGACATCGCCGTCTGCGTCTCTTGAGATTTTCACTAATTCGAGCAGGGCTTTCTTCGGGATCAGTGCATCCATCGTCGCATCGGGATTGCTGCCTGCTTCGAGCACTTTTTCGACATAGGCCAATCTGTGGCCGTCGGTGGTGACCATTCTCGCCTTGCCGTCGGAGAGCATGAATTTGGCACCCGAAAGCGTGAAGCGTGACTGCTCGTTGGTGATCGCAAACGAGGTGTTCTGGATGAAATAATTGAATATCTCGGCGGACAGCTTGAGCGGTGCGGATTTTAAGATCGGGATCTCCGGGTACTGCTCGCGGTTGACACCGGCAAGGCGGAAATTAGCACGTCCGGCGGTCATTCGCACCCATTCACTGTCCTCTTTTTTGAAATGAACGTCACCGCCTTCGAGCGTGCGGACGATATCGAATATCTTGCGGGCCTGTATGCACATCGCTCCCGGTTTCTTGATATCCGCCTCGGCATCGCACCGGATCGTCACATCCAGATCGGTCCCGACAATGCGGATCGAATTCTCGCCGAGCGATTCGACCAAAATATTCGAAAGAACGGGAATGGTTGATTTCCGCTCGACCACACCCTGTATGAATCCCAGCACTTCCTTCAAAACGCTCTGCCTGATGGTGAATTCCATTTTTGTTTTTTTAACTCCTGAAAATATTTTTAAGTATTTGTAAGAGTAACGCGTTTACGCGTGAAACCCTTAACCCGAAAATCAACCTTGTCACTGCTGTAAGAATCACGGCTGAAGCCGTTACTCTTACGCCTTTTACTAAAACTACTAAATAAATAACAAGATATAAATCCAGTAGTAGTAAGAGAGCCTGTGGATTTGTGTGAAACCGCAGAAAACTCTTATAAATACTCGACTTATCCGTCCACAACCGGTGTGGAAAACCTGTGGAAAACTTTGCTTTCCTGCGGATAAATCCTGCCCTTTTTAGTTTTCCGCGTATTCCACAGGCGGTTCACGGGCCCTGCCTGCGGATAAGTGGAAATCTTTGTGTCAAATACTGCAAATAAACAACTTAACTATCCTGATGGTTTAGGAATATTGTGGATAACTATTTTCGATGATTACCTATAGTTTACACGGATTTAACCGCATAGAACATCGACCAGCTCGCTTACGGTCCTGTGGAAATTGCTGTCTTCCTTGATCAGTGCATCGACCTTCTCAAATGAGTGCATAACCGTCGTATGATGCTTGCCGCCGAACTCCCTGCCGACCTCCGGATAGCTGTGTTTGGTCAGGCGTTTGCACAGATACATCGCCACCTGACGCGGTACGGCTATCGAACGCGAGTTGTTTTTGGACTTCAGCTCTTCAACCGTCATCTTGTAATGCGAGGCCACAGTGCGGGCGATACGGTCCATCGTGAGGCCTTCGGGACGCTCGCTGTCGATGATGTTCTTCATCGCATCCTGTGCCAGCATCTTGGAGATAGGAACGCCTCTGAGCGACGAGATGGCGACCAGACGGACAAGAGAGCCTTCGAGTTCACGGACGTTGCTTCGTATCTTTCCGGCGATATAGATGGCTATCTCATCGGATAGGAATATGCCGTCGAGATCGGCCTTGCGTTTGAGGATGGCGACCTTTGTTTCGAGATCGGGCGGTTCGATGTCGGCGATGAGTCCCCATTCGAAACGCGAGTGCAGGCGTTCTTCAAGCGTGGGAATATCTCTCGGAGGACAGTCGGAAGTGATCACTATCTGCTTCTGGTCATTATGCAGTTGGTTGAACGTGTGGAAGAACTCTTCCTGAGTGCGTTCCTTTCCGGCCATGAACTGCACGTCGTCCATCAGCAGCACGTCTATCGAACGGTACTTCTCTCGAAAGCTCTGCGTTTTGTCATACCTGATAGCATTGATCAGCTCGTTCATGAACTTTTCCGACGTTATATATGAAACACGCAGGTGGCTGTTTCGCTGCTTGATCGAATGCCCGATCGCATGCATCAAATGCGTCTTGCCTAACCCGACTCCGCCGTAGAGAAACAAAGGGTTATAGGTAATTCCCGGCGTTTCGGCTGCACCGAGAGCCGCCGCGTGAGCGAACTGGTTGCTCGATCCGACGACGAACTTATCGAACGTGTATTTCGGGTTCAAGGAGTTTTCGACCGGATCGGGATCGACAAAATTGGTCGACACGTTCCTGATAAAAGGCTTTTGCATACGCTGCTCCGAACGGCCGTAAAGATGAAAATCGTTAATTACCGGCTTCTGCACTTCAAAGAAAAAGTCGGGATCAGGCTCTTCTGCAAACTTCTCTTCTACCGTCTCGCTTTTATCTATCGACCATTCCAACCTATAATTATCAAGGCCGGAGGCAGCCAGGCTTTTTTCGAGCAGATCGGCGTAATACATCGTAACCCAATCCTTGGTCACCTGTCCGGCCCGGAGTCGGAGTACGCCGCGATCATCGTCAAATCCGTCAAACATGATCGGGCGGAACCATGAATCGAATATGTGCTTATTAAGACGCTGTTCCACAAAGGTCAGAATGTCGTTCCAAACGTCGGTTTTTTCCAAGATAGAATCCAAGGCCGGCCTCCAAAAATTGCTGTTTAAGTCAAAAAAAAATGCTTAAGCGAATTAGGTTCAAGTGACTGTTTTAAGCACCATGGAAATTTGCCCTGTGGATTTCCGTGATGCGTTTGAATTTCAACGCTCTGAACGCTGTTTCCAGAAGCTTAACAAATAAGTTATCCACAAGGTTATCCACAGCACTGTGAATAATTGCTTAAACCTTAAAGTGAAACCTTAAGCCTTTTGTTTTCAACAGTTTATGAGAGCTTCTTATTATCAAACGGCTGGTAGATTAACACACAAAAAATGGCTTTGCAAGGACTTATCCACAGTTTCCGAGACTTACTTTTATATCCGATTAAACCCTTTTCGGAACAGTAGTTTGCAACGATTTGAGCAGTAAAAAGAGACTATTTTAAGGGTTTCTGAATCCAAAAACCGATACATTTTGAAGTTTATTTTATGAAAAATTCGGAGAACTCAAACGATCTTTCGGAACGCCTCGAAAAGGCCTGTGAGAAACTTATATATCTCAGCGAAACCGATGCCGAAGTCGAACCCTTTTTTGGCGGAAAGGTCGATATATTAAATACTCAATCGTTCCTTGAAACGATCAGGGAAAGCGAAAAAAAGCCGGTTGAAGTAACCGGTGCCCGGCAGTTCTTTGAACGCGTATCGAAGATCAATGATTGGCATACCGCATCCCAAAAGAAGAACGCCGAGAAGTTTGCCGCATTGAGAAAGCTTCTGGAATCGAATCTAAGCGGGCTGCGAATTTTTCGTGTCGGCAGGATACAGATCGATATTTACATTGTCGGGATTGATAAGGAAGGGAAATTGGCCGGCGTGAAAACTCGATCCGTGGAAACCTAATCGACTTTGAAATAAGTATCAATTTTCTTTACCGGTTCTCCCGCAAGCCGATTATCGAAGATCAGATAATAGGTATCCGGTTCCAGCACTCGTTCGATCCGGCCGCCGGGGAGGAAACCGGTTTGAGCCACAGCTTTATACTCACCGCCGTTTTTCCAAATCTCGAAGGCTTCTTTATTCAAAAGCAGGCAGTCGATCCTAGAATTTTTAACACTGGCGGCAAACCAGCCTTTGAATGTAACGCGGCTGTTGAAATCCATTTTGAATGTCAGAAAGCTCTGAGCTTCGATTGTGACAGGGCCTTCGACGACGATGCCTGTAGTGCTTATAAATGGCGTTGGAGTGGCAGCAACAGGAACAAGGCTGACAGCGTTGACCCGATAAAAGTGAATGACGCCCAACAGCAGAAGAACGATAATAAATACCTGCGGCCAGGTCCAGTTCCAGCTTCGTTTATATTTTGAGGGTAGAATGGTCGGCTCGAACATCTTATAGTTGCTGATTTACCAATCGATTAATTATAAACTCTTTCCCTATCGAAACAAGTGAAATTAAAAGAGCGTGGGAAAGGCTCCCACGCTCTCTTTAAAGAAAAGATTTGACGGGCGTATTAATTGCCGCGGATAATGCTCACTCCGGATGAATTTTTCCGGGCACTCTTCGGCGAACCGGTGTAATTTATCTTGCTTGCACCCGAAGCATCCGCTATCAATTCTTCGGAAACATTAATGTCGGCACGGCTCGCACCGCTCGCTTCGACATTGGCAATACTGGCTTTCAGGTGTTCGGCATCAACATGACTTGCACCGCTGATTTCAGCCGAGAGATTGCCGGTAACGCCGGAAAGCCTGACCTTGGAAGCTCCGCTGATGTCTAGTTTAAGTTCCTCGTTTTTAAGATCGGCAACCGAAACTTTTGTCGCACCCGAAACTTCGATCCGGCCTATGTCCGGAGCCGAGATGCGGACACGAATCGGATTGTTTGTTTTGATGTCATCCTCGTTGGAAATCCGAAGAATGCCGTTGCGGACCTCGGTTTTTATCTGCGGGAGGAGATTGTCATCAGCTTCGATCTCGACGCTGAAATCCTTTTGCGAAACTACTTCGACCTCGAACGCACCGCTAACATCGATGCCGCTGAAGTCGTTGAGGTCACGCTTTTCCGATACGACATTTCCCGAACCGTGCACGTCGGAACTGACCGATACGTTATCAAAAACCTGATCAGCCGTTTTACCGAATGATATAAAATTGGCGATAATCACGCCGAATATAATTGCTGCCGCGAATACTATAAGTCCGATCTTTCATTGCTTTCCTCCAAGAAACTGTCTAGCTGTCAGTTTCAAACGAAGCGCATTTGGAAAAAGTTCGCGAAATAATCGGCTGTAACAAAAAAGACGGGCCGAAGCCCGCCTTTACCACAGCTTTAAGCTGAGAAATGAAAGCTACCTTTTGCAGTAGCCTTCGATGCCTTTGTTGATAACCACACAGTTTTTCTCGCCTGCGAGCCATTTCATACCGGTTTCCTCGGCGGTTGCGGCTTTGATCGTCTCGGTCTTGCCTTTACGCGTAAATTCGATAGTGCCGCCTTTCGCGGTTCCTTCAAAGGTCTCCGGCTTATCCAGATCCTTGATCTCTATCGAATACTTGTCACCCTTTTTGGCGACATTCAGGTAAGTTCCCTCGACACCCGGCCAACGACCTTCCAAAGCAGCCGCGTTATCCTTTGCATCTATCGCAACTTTCGGATCAACCGAAGGGCTGACGGCAGGCGATGCGGCCGGGCTCGCACTCGGGGACGCGACCGGAGCGGTTACCGGAGTTTTAACTTCCGGTGTATTCGTACAAGCACCCAAAACGCCGACGGTGGCAACAAAAAATGTGAATAAAATAGTCTTTCTCATTGTTTTAATTACTTATTAGACTGCGTACGCGGTTCTTTCTATCGGCCGGCAGCCCCGGCGATTCCGCTAATTCAAGCAAACACAGCCGGTATGCCCGCTCGCATTCTTTTCGGGAAGGCCAAACAATCGGCTTCCCTAAAATTGCTTACGAACATCGCTGCGATACGAAGAACGAACGGCTCGCATAAACTTGCAATTTATTTTTGAGAATTAATTCGTGCGGGGAGTCGGAAGTTGCGATTCGGACGAAAGTCCTTTATAAATTAGCCGTTCGGCAATCAAAATAATATGAAGCAATGTCCGGCCTGCAAAACTACGTACACCGATGAGACGCTGCGATTCTGTCTTGCTGACGGCACCGCGTTGACCGCTTTCCGCGGAGAGGAGCCGACCGTGGTACGGCCAAGCGGAAACGGTCCGAATCGTTATGATCTGCCGGACAACAAAACGGTGGACGTTAAAGGAGCGGGCTCAACTATATTCAAAATTGTTATTGCGGTTGTGATTCTCGGATTTTTAGCTCTGCTGGCAGCCGGATTAGCCGGGGCATTTTTCTATTATAAAACCGGCGATCAAAACACTGCACGGCAAACCGCAACGCCGTCTCCAAATGTTACGCCTAAAACATCGCCAACGCCTGACGACGAAAAGACAAGGCTTCGCGACGAACTCGCCAACCTCCAGACAACGATCGACGAGCAGAAAAGAACCGCCACCAACACCTCGCCGTTTCCAACGCCCGGCAGCGGAACACCGACGGCCCGCTTGAATTCTCCGCGTGACGGATTTCTGGCACTGCGAAGCGAACCGGATGCCGAATATGGCGAGCGGCTTGCGAAGATCCCGCACGGCACCGTGATCGAGCTCAATAACTGTGAAAAGGAAAAAGTAACAATCGGAAGCAAAACGGGGCGATGGTGCCTGGTGACTTACGGCGATCACGCCGGTTATGTATTCGACGCGTGGCTGATCTACTAGAGCAATAGTAACGCGTTCACGCGTAATTCCTTCGTTTGCGTCAGACTTGTTTTGCCGGTTAAGTGTTTCACGCGTAAACGCGTTACTCTTACTTTATGCTAAATGGTTTTACGAGTCCCCGCAGGGTTGTTATTACTGGTTTTGGATGCGTAACGCCGATCGGCATCGGGCGTAATGCGTTCTGGGAATCGCTTAAATCGGGAAAGAGCGGCGTTCGGCGTATTGAGAGCTTCGACGTAACAAATTCAAAGATCAAAATCGCCGGTGAAATACAGGATTTCGATTGGGAAGCCCAGATCGAATACCAAGACCGACGCCATGTGCCGCGAACGGTGCCGCTTGCTCTCGCGGCGGCACGGCAGGCGGTAAAAGATTCGGGAATCACGCCGGAAAACCTTGCCCCGGAAGAAAAAGGAAGATTCGGCGTTGTTATAGGAACGGGCGGCGGCGGGCTTGCGTTTACCGAGAAGCAGTTCGGATACTGGTTTTCCGGCAATGAGCGACGCGGAAGCATCTACACAATTCCCTCATCCACACACGGCGGCCTTTCGTCAGAGATTTCGATGATCTTTGGGCTGCACGGCCTTTCGCACGTTATTTCTACCGGCTGCACTTCTTCCACGGACGCGATATTTTACGCGGCCCAGCATATTTCACTTGGAAAACAGGACATGATGATCGCCGGCGGCGTTGATTCGCCGATCGCTCCCGGAATCTTAAAAGGTTTCGAGGTGATGACAGTCTGCACAAAGGAATGGAACGACGAGCCGGAACGCGGCTCCCGACCGTTTTCAAAAGACCGTTCGGGCATTGTTATCGCCGAAGGCTCGTGGATATTCGTTCTCGAAGAATATGAAGCTGCAGTAAACCGCAATGCGAAAATATACGCTGAGATCGCCGGTTACGGCGTGACATGCGACGCCTATCACCGCGTCAGGCTCGAAGAAAACGGCGTCGAACCGGCACGGGCGATGACACTGGCACTCGACGATGCGGGACTCGGGAAGGAAGACATCGATTACGTGAACCTGCACGGCACCTCAACCCAACTAAACGACCGCATCGAAACACAGGCAGTAAAATTAGCTTTCGGCAAACACGCCTACAAAATGCCGATGTCCGCCACCAAATCGCAGATCGGCCACCCGCAAGGTGCGACGGGAGCGGCTGGAATTGCCGCAACGCTGCTGGCAATGAACGAAGGCATAATCCCGCCGACAATTAATCTGGATACTACTGATCCTGAGTGCGACTTGGATTATGTGCCGAATCAATCGCGGCGGGGCAAAATAAATGCGGCTTTGTGCAACTGCATCGGTTTCGGGTCGAAGAATTCAGCATTGGTTCTAAAAAGTAGCTTTCAAAGATAGCACATTGAATAACTATTGACTTTCGGTATGACTAGGAGTACTACTTTTATATGAGTGTTGCAAAGGTTACAATTTCAATTGAATCACGGCTTCTAAAAAGAGTTGATTATCTTGTAAAGGAACGCATATTTCCGAACCGAAGTCAGGCATTTCAGTCCGCTGTTGAAGATAAAATTTCTAGGATAGATAAAAACCGCCTTGCCCGTGAATGTGCAAAGCTGGACAAAACTGAAGAACAGGTAATAGCGGATTTTGGATTAGCCGCTGAGGTTGAACAATGGCCCGAATACTAAGAGGTGATATTATTTGGGCGAATCTTGATCCTACTCTGGGCCATGAACAAAGCGGCTCTCGTCCTGTTCTTATACTAAGCCAGAATGTTTTCAATGGGCATTCGGGAACCGTTATTGCGGTTGCGGTGACCAGCCAAAAGCCGAAGGTGAGTTTTCCATTGACGTTCGAACTTTCCGATCCAAATTTACCAAAAAAATCCTGGGTAAAAATTGGTCAGATTCGCACGCTTTCCGTTCAACGATTAGGTAAAAAAATCGCAAAAGCTTCCATTGAAGAATTGGAAACAATTATTGAAGGTTTAGTTGAAATTATCGGGGTGTAACCGTGCCGGGTACCGAAATGGTAAATAAAAGGGTGCGGCTTTTTTGGGAAAGCCGCACCCGGTAGGTTTATCCGGGAGGTATAAAGACAGGATTTAAAGATTCGATCCATTGCTGTCAAACGTCACTGATTGAGGGAAATAGAATGCCCTCGAGACCTTAAAACTACTTAGATCGAATTTTCGCCTTGCTCCGCAATCAAGGCACGCCTGATAAGACAATTTGTCGTTTGTGAAAGGGCGGGTCAAATTTTTATGCCAGCAGCCGAAAAGCTTGCCGAAAATTCCGATTTTCTTGCCGAACGCATCTTCGGAACGAACTGCCTTCGCTACGGCTGCTAAATTTTTATTCAAATCGAGAATGTATTGCATAAAAACTATTGACCTCACATTATTAGGATGTGATCCGTCTGCCATTTAGAACGAATCTAGGGGAAAGATTTGCAGTCATTATGATGGTATTCGGTGCGAACGGTTTGTCCGCGAGATTACATATGCAGTTGCCGAAGCGTTTATTAAAAAACGCTTCGGCAATAAACTTCTTAAACTGACCGCCGACAACCGACTGCTTCCACTTATTCCCTTTATTCGTTAGAATCATCCAAAAAGAACCAGGAGAAAGTAATGCGACGATTGTTTGGAAATATATTTTTGCTCTTAATTTTAACGGTTTCGGCCGCGGTGCCGGCGTTAGCTTGGGACGATGTCGGCCACAAGATCACCGCATACATCGCCTGGCAGCGAATGTCGCGGGTGGCAAGGGAAAACGTGATAAAGATCCTGCGTGCAGCGCCGGAGGATTCGCAGCTTGCGACATTTTATATGTCCTATGGTGCGGAACCTGAAGAAACCAGAAAGCGTGAATTTTTTATGCTCACGGCGATTTGGGCAGATATTGTTCGGGACCGGGATTTTAAGACGCGCTATGCAAAATATCATAAGGGAAACTGGCATTATTCCGACACGTTCTGGAAACAGATTAACGGCAGGGTGGAAGAGCTAACGGGCTTTCCGGAAGGCGGACTTGGCGTAGAAAAGCTTATCGAGCTCGACAAGGTCCTTCGTGATCCTGCAGCCTCGGCCGGCGATAAGGCAATCGCCATCGCCTGGATAATGCATATCGGCGGCGACCTTCACCAACCGCTGCACACATCGGCGCGCGTCACTGACTTAGAACCGAAGGGCGATCAGGGAGGAAATCTTTTCCTGCTTTCTCCTGTAGGAGCGAAACGCGAAGACCGGACAAATCTGCATTCTTACTGGGATTCGATTACCGGCCGCAATATTCCGCTGAAAGGCGAGCAGTGCGAACGCGATTACATCGAGCCGATCGCGGACAAGATAATGAAAAAATATCCGTTCGAAAAGATTCAGACGCAATTGAAGCTCGGCCAATACGGAGCCTGGCAGAAAGAAAGTTTTGCACTGAATCCGACTGATGTTTTTTCAGCAGACTTGAAGCGTAATGAAATGCCATCGGATAAATATAGAAAGAATGCTTTCGATGTAGCTGAACGGCAATTCGCAATGGCCGGATACCGGCTAGGAGAAACGCTGAATACGATCTTCGGCACCATGCCGGTAACACCCGAAATCGAAAAATGAGACCTCAATCGATACTCGGCTATTTTGAAAGCAGGCAAGCCGCAATCATACAATCGATCAGCGAGATCGTCCATATCGAATCGCCGTCACATGATACGGAACGAAGCAAGGCGGTTGTGGCATGGATTGAGAGCGAACTCCGCAAAATCCACATTGATCTGGAAATTGAAAAGATTGTTGCCGAAGGTTTTGGCGAACACCTAATCGTCCGGGCATTTCCATCCGCTAAAAAGCCCGTTTTGCTGCTCGGACATACGGATACGGTTCATCCGGTCGGAACAAATTGCGAAAATCCGACGCGTATCGACGGCAATAAATTTTACGGCTGCGGCATTTTCGATATGAAGGCCAACATTATATTAATGTTGGAAGCATTGCGGTATTTTGCCGAATCGGGTGAGAAACCCGCTAGGCCGATCACGATTTTGCTGTCATGCGATGAAGAAGTCGGCAGCTACACCGGACGAAAATTGGTCGAAGCCGAAGCGGTAAAATCGGAGTTTTGCCTGGTATTTGAACCGTCCGCCGCCGGACGAATAAAAACGGGGCGCAAGGGAACGGGAATGTTCGTCGTAAAAGCTCACGGCGTTCCCGCACACGCGGGCCTCGAACCGGAGAAGGGTGCAAGCTCTATCCTTGAACTTGCCCGGCAGATCGAGAAAATTCATTCCCTCAATGCTCCCGAAGCCGGCACGACGGCAAATGTCTGCGTTATAAAAGGCGGCACCACATCGAACGTGATTCCCGAAAATGCCGAATGCTCCGTCGATGTCCGGTTCACCACGATGGAAGAAGCCGCCCGTATCGAAGCCGAAATCAAAAACCTGAGGCCGTTCGACAGCCGTGTTACATTACAGGTCATCGGCGGCATCAACCGCCCTCCGATGGAACGGACCGATTCGGTCGCCGCTCTCTATAATAAAGCAAAGGATTTAGCCGCGGGTTTCGGCTACGAACTCGGCGAAACCCAGGTCGGCGGAGCTTCGGACGGCAATTTTGTCGGTGCATTAGGCGTTCCCGTCCTCGACGGCCTTGGCATCAGCGGCGACGGCGCGCATACATTATATGAGCATATATTGCTCGACGATATCGCGGAACGAGCGACACTGGTTACGATGATGTTGGTTAAGTAAAAAAATGAATACGTTTACACTTAGTTTCGTTGGGTTGATTGTAGCCATAATCATTAGTCGAATTATCAGCGAAAAAGCACTGAAGGCGCTGAGTAACGATGAAAAGGGTATATTACTGGACTCATTTTCCAAGTACAGGCTATATAATACTGTTCTAATCTTAGGACTTGTCCTTGTATATTTTGCAGCGACAAATTATTTTCCTCAAAGTTATTCAACACTAACTCTCGTTTTCGTCGTGTTGTTTTTCATAACCTCGTTCACAATAACTGTCCTGAGTTATAAGAAATTGAAATCCATAAATATGCCGGAGGGCTACCGTAAAAGTTTTCTGGTGAGTACAATAACTCAATATTTAGGGGTTGGAATTGTATTTTTACCAATGTTTTGGAAAGCTCTGGAACCACTAACTTAGGCGAATCTGATTGTATTTTCGGATGGATCGAGGCGGTCTGCATTATTTTCGGGAGGCGCAACTTGTCCGGTGATGGGCGCGGTCTTCAAAACCGTTTGTGAGATTGTGAGAGCAAGCTCAGGTGGGTTCGACTCCCACACGCCTCCGCCAATATAAAGTGGAAAGGATAAAGGATAAGGGATAAAGTGAAGAGCTTTGTTCTTTGACTTTTTATGATCGATTGGATTTCTTTGAATATGACGCCTGGTGTTGGGCCGCGGGCGGCTACCAAATTGCTCGAAGCCTTTGGGTCCGCGGCGAATGTTTTTCATGCGCGGAGGACACAGCTTGAATCGCTGCGGATTCGGCCGCAGACGATCGAGAGCATAATGAAGCGGGAGTTTCATGAAAAAGCTGAAAGTGAATTGAACGACCTAAAAGCTCTTGGCGGCGATGTATTGATCTTGGATGACGGCAGCTATCCGGAGCTGCTTCGCGAGATAGCCGATCCGCCTATAACGCTTTATGTGCGGGGCGATTGGCAGGCTTGTTTCGATTTGCCTTGCGTCGGCGTCATCGGTTCGCGGATGTGCTCGACGTATGGCGAGAATGCGGCTGAGATGCTTTCGCGTGATTTGGCATCGCGTGGTATCTGTATAGTTTCAGGCCTCGCACGCGGGATCGATACGGCGGCACATCGCGGAGCAATTCGCGGCGGCGGACGGACTGTCGCTGTGTTGGGAACCGGTATCGACGGAGTTTACCCTAAGGAAAACGCGAAGCTGATAAACGAAATTCTTGAATCGGGCGGAGCGGTCGTTTCACAGTTCCCACTCGGCACGCCGCCGTTAAAGGACAACTTTCCTTACCGCAACAGAATCATAAGCGGGCTAAGCTTAGGTGTGGTGATCGTCGAAGCGACCGAAAAAAGCGGTTCATTGATAACGGCGCGCCTTGCAATGGAACAGAACCGCGAAGTGATGGCGGTACCCGGAAACATCACGTCACGAAATTCGTTCGGTACCAATTATTTGATAAAGTCCGGTGCTAAATTGGTTCAGCAATGGCAGGATGTAATCGCGGAACTTCCAAGTGAGATCGCAGCCGAAATTCTGCCGCCGGTCATTGAAAAAGGAAACGAAAGCAAGTCGCGTCAGCAGGAGCTTATACCAGCCGACTTGAGTGTGAATGATCGTAAAGTTTGGACACTGCTTTCGGCGGACGAACCGGTACATATCGATAATCTGCTAGAAGTAAGCGGGCTTTCATTCGGCGATCTCAACTCGGTTTTGGTCGGGCTGGATATTCGCGATCTGATTCGCGTTTTGCCGGGAAAGAATTACGCGAGGCGTATATAGGCTGAAACCCGCGCGGTAGCAAGGGTGTTCTTGTACACTCAATTAAAACAGTTCGATTGCGAAATACACACTCCCTACCGGCCGTGTTTCCGCCTGATTGAACAGACTCGCATTGACAGCGATAAACAATAGGTGTTAGAAGTCAGAATGTCAGCACGCAATGTTGCGTCTGGCATATTTTTTTCAAAATGACCTGAAACGGTTACGGGCCTTCGGGCGGAAGATGTGCGATCCAGTGTGAAATACGTGCACATATTTCGAACATTCACCAGAACCTTACTAGATTGCATACCGAATTATGTCGAAGAATCTGTTAATAGTTGAAAGCCCGGCAAAAGCGAAGACCATCGAAAAGATTCTTGGAAAAGATTTTCAGGTGAATAGCTGCTATGGCCATATCCGCGACCTTGAAAAAGCCGGCATGGGTATTGACATCGAAAACGATTTTCTACCCAGTTATATAGTTCCGGACGATAAGAAAAGGGTCGTAAATGAACTGAAGTCGCTGGCAAAAAAGTCGGATGAGGTATGGCTGGCAACGGACGAAGACCGTGAGGGTGAAGCTATAAGCTGGCATCTGTGTGAGGTGCTGGGCCTCGACCCTTTGACGACCAAACGGATCGTGTTTCATGAGATCACTAAACCCGCGATAGAAGCCGCCGTAAATAATCCGCGCACGGTGAATATGAACCTGGTAATGGCGCAGCAGGCGCGTCGGGTGCTGGATCGTATAGTCGGTTTTGAATTAAGTCCAGTGCTCTGGCGTAAGATCAGTACGAGCAATAAAAATCTGAGCGCCGGCCGTGTGCAGAGTGTCGCCGTACGCCTTATCGCCGACCGCGAACGCGAGATCAATGCCTTTCAGCAAGAAAGTCACTTTAAAATTGAAGGCTTATTTTTTGCCGACGACATAACGGGGAAGCAGGTAATCTTCAAAGCCGAAGGCAGGAAACAGAACCGTGCGGAAGACGCGGAAACGTTTTTAAAGGGCTGTATCGGTGCTGATTTTAAGGTCACCGATGTTCGGGTAAAGCCCGGCAAACGTACTCCCGCGCCGCCATTTACCACCTCGACGCTGCAACAGGAAGCATCAAGAAAACTGGGCTACGGCGTGGCAAGAACGATGCAGATCGCACAAAAGCTATATGAAAACGGGCATATTACCTATATGCGTACCGACAGCGTAAGCCTGAGCGCTACAGCCTTGGCAGATATCACGCAGACGGTGAGCAGCCTTTACGGGGATAAATATCAGCAGTACCGCAAATTCAAAAATAAGAACGAATCCGCGCAGAAAGCTCACGAAGCTATTCGCCCGACCTACACAAGTAAGACCACGATACCGGAAGAGGAATGGCAGAGATTATACGAGCTGATCTGGAAGCGGACCATGGCCTCACAGATGGCCGATGCCGAGTTAGAAAAAACTACGGTCAAAATAGAGATATCCACAAATAAGGAAGAACTGACAGCTTCAGGAGAAGTGTTAAAATTCGACGGGTTTCTAAAGGTCTATCAGGAAGATAAAGATGAGGATGAACCGGAAGAATCATCCGAAGGCCTACTGCCGCCGATGACGGTGGGGCAATCTCTGCCGCTGTCTGAACTCAGAGCAACGGAACGTTTCAGCCGTGCTCAGCCGCGATACACCGAAGCCTCACTGGTAAAAAAATTAGAAGAGCTCGGCATCGGCCGCCCGTCCACCTATGCTCCAACCATTTCTACGATCCAGAAACGGGAATACGTCGAAAAAAGAGATAAAGAAGGTACGCCGAGGGCTTTTCGCGTATTGGTATTAAAGGATGATCTCATCAGTAAGAGAGAAGCATCTGAAAATACCGGTGCAGAAAAGTCCAAAATGTTCCCGACCGACCTTGGGCTCGTGGTGACGGATTTTCTGAAGCAGTATTTTGACGCCATCATGGATTACGGCTTCACGGCCAAGATCGAGAAAGAGTTCGACGATGTTGCCGACGGCAAATTAAAGTGGAGCGACATGCTCGAGGAGTTTTACGGCCCTTTCAAAAAAGACGTCGATAATACCATCGAAAACGCAGAGCGTGCGAAGGGCGAACGGATACTTGGCACCGACCCTGAAAGCGGCAAACCGGTGGTTGCCCGCATGGCCCGCTATGGTCCAATTATCCAGATCGGGAGCTCCACAGAAGAGGAGAAGCCGAGATTTGCAAAAGTCCCGACAGGACAGAGCATTGAAACAATAACCTTTGAAGAGGCATTGACCCTGTTCAAATTGCAGGACGCAATCGGCAGTTATGACGGCAGAGAACTGTCTGTAAGCGTGGGCCGGTTCGGGCCGTATATAAAATGGGGTGATGAATTTGTCTCTATACCCCGCGGCACCGATCTTGGGACGGTGGACACTGAAAAAGCGATCGGTTATATAAAAGCTAAACAGGTGGCGGAGGCTCCGGTCGGTGAGTACGACAATAAACCGATCACAAAAGGAACGGGACGTTTCGGCCCTTTTATAAAATGGGACGGTTTATTCATCAACGTGCCGCGCCGGTACGATCTTCAGAACCTGACCCAAGCCGAGATGAACGAACTAATTGAAGCAAAGGTCAGCAAAGAAGCAAACCGTTACATACAACGCTGGGATGCTGAAAAGATCACGTTGGAGAATGCCCGATGGGGTCCTGTCATCAAATTCGGCAAAAAAATTATTTCAATTCCGAAAAAAGCCGATGGCACGCGCTCCACAGCGGACGAGGTGGCCGCACTAACGCTGGAACAGGTAAAAAAACTTATTGAAGCCGAACTGCCGGAAGCGTTTGCAAAGAAGACGAGGCCTTCAGTAAAAAAGGCACCTGCTAAGAAAACTGCGAAGAAGAATGGTAGATGATGGAAGCTCTCGATCGTTCGAACTATCCCAAATGTGATGGAGTATTTTCGGACAAACCGGTGTAGGATGCTTGCCCGAAATGTGCCGCGCCATATCTTCTTTAGACAACTATCAAGAAGGACGGAACATTCCGTTATTGCAAAAACGAAGAGTGTGATTATAAAATGGCAGTCGGTAACACAGATGTAAGGTCAGATACGGCACGGAGGCTGACGCTCCGGTAATATAGGTTCGGATGAACGAAAATATTCAGTTTCTGCAGGCTTTCTTAAAGAATCCAGGCAAGGTCGGCTCTATCACGCCGAGCTCGCCCGAACTGGCGCAGAAAATGTGTGAGGGCATCTCACCTGATAAGGATAACGTCGTTCTTGAATTAGGCGTCGGCACCGGAGCCATCACGAAGTTTTTGCAGGAAATTGTCCCGGACGACAGATCGTATCTTGGCATAGAACTCGACCGCGATATGGCCCGCGTGCTGAAGAAAAATTTCCCGGATATGCAGATCGTCCGCGGCAACGCCTGTGACGCGAGCGATATACACAAACGCTCCGGCACGGGAAAAGTCAGTTATATTATCTGCTGTCTTCCGTTTGTTTCGCTTCCGAATGAGGTCGGCGACAAGATCCACCTCGAAATCGACAAATTTATGCAGCAAGGCTGCACTCTCCGCACATTTCAATACGCTCACGGTTTCTACATGCCGTCCGCGATCAAGTTCCGCGAATTCATGCGCGACCGCTACGGCAAAGCTAAAAAAAGCCAGCTTATTGTTAAGAATGTTCCGCCTGCTTATACGCTTACCTGGTCCACTAAATAACCGTTCGTTCGGATTCTGAAACCTTTTCGCCGTTTCGGCGGTATAAATAAGGTAAATCTAAAAACAGATACAAATCGCTTTTTTCAGGAGATATAAATAATGTTAAGACGCAAAATTTTGGGCGCGGGCCTGATTTCCGCTTTACTGCTTCCGAGTCTGGGGTTGGCTCAGACTTCGGGTGTCGGAACGGCTTCGGCTCCCGCCGTCAAAATCTATACGGCACCGAAGGAAGCCATCGATAAAATTAAGGACGAGGGCATGAACCGTTCGCAGGTAATGCAGCATTTGAGCTACCTTACTGACGTGATCGGCGGACGCCTGACCAATTCGCCGAGTATGAAGCGTGCGAATGAATGGACGCGCGACACGATGGCGAAATGGGGAATGCAGAACGCGAAGCTCGAAGCGTGGGGACCGTTCGGCCGCGGGTGGTCGCTGAAAAGCTTTTCGGCGCAGGTCATCGAGCCTCAGACGATTCCGCTGATCGCTTATCCAAAAGCATGGTCGCCTTCGACGAAAGGCGCCGTTACGGCTGAGGTCGTCCATCTCGATATCAATTCGGACGAGGATTTTGCAAAATACAAAGGCCAGCTTCGCGGCAAGATCGTGCTCGTTTCAAAGATTCGGCCCCTAGCGGCGGAATTCAAAGGAATGGGAACCCGCTGGAGCGACGAAGAACTTGCCAAAATGGCGGCAGATCCGGTGGCGGCACCGCTCCAGCCTCAGCCGGGCCAGCAGGCCCAGCAGCAGACACCCGAACAGCAGGAACGGATGCGGCAGTTTCAGATCGCACAAAAAATCGGCGGTTTTGTTTTTGACGAAGGGGCGGCCGTCGTAGTCGACAACAGCCGCGTCGGCAGCGGCGGAACTCTTTTCGTGTCGTCGGCTAGCGTAGCGCCTCCGGCTTCAGCGACACCAGCCCCTGCCGGTCCGCCTGCCCGAGGCCGTTTCGCACCTTACAACAAGGATATGGAATCGCGAATGGTCCCGCAGATGACGATGGCGACAGAAGATTACAACCGCCTTATCCGCATGATCCAGCAGGGTGTTAAACCAAAAATGTCGGTCGATATTCAAACGCAATATCACGATGAGGATCTGATGGGCTACAACACTGTCGCGGAAATCCCCGGCACCGATCCGACGTTAAAAGCGGAGATCGTAATGCTCGGCGGTCACCTCGATTCATGGCATGGTTCGACCGGAGCAACCGATAACGCCGCCGGATGCGCGGTAGCGATGGAAGCGGTACGCATTCTGATCGCGTCTGGACTCAAGCCGCGCCGAACGATCCGCGTTGCTCTTTGGAGCGGTGAAGAACAGGGCCTGAACGGTTCGCGTGAATACGTCAAACAGCAGTTTGGCGAAATGAAACCTTCGGCGACGCCGGGACAGACGGGCGAAATCGTCAAGACGGCAAACTACGATAAGCTGTCGGCGTATTACAATCTGGATAACGGCACGGGCAAGATCCGCGGGGTTTACATGCAGGGCAATTCCGCCGTCCGTCCGCTATTCCAAGCCTGGCTGGCACCGTTCGGCGAAATGGGCGCGAAAACCTTAACGATGTCCAATACGGGTGGCACGGACCATCTTTCGTATGACCGCATCGGTCTTCCGGGATTCCAGTTTATCCAAGACGAGATCGAATACGATACCCGAACGCACCACTCGAACCAGGATAATTACGACCGCATCCAGGCCGAAGACATGAAACAGGCCGCGACCGTGATGGCCGCATTCGTATATCAGACCGCAATGATGGACGAGAAAATGCCGCGTAAGCCAATTCGTTAAACCCTTCAATAGAAAAAGGACGGTAAAAGAAATTTATTCTTTTACCGTCCTTTTTCTATTGCCGCGCCCGATTCGTGAAGAGGACAACATCCTGCAGCGACTCGCCGCGGG
>JBBJOS010000019.1:0-66211 GCA_037723965.1 Pyrinomonadaceae bacterium
CCACAAGACCCGGATTTCTCTACTTTAGACTGGCATCGAAAAGGGGGGTAGCTCAATTCGACGACTGAAATTGATAATCCTGGCCCTCAGCGTATGTGTAGATCCCGGTTCCAATCCAGATCGTGACCCATGGATTGAACGAGCCCCCGTCCATGGAAACGACATCTAGCCTGCCGTCATTATTGAAGTCTCCGAAGCCCTGCACGTCTACATCGGGAGACACGTCGGTTGCGGTGAACGGCCCAAATTGCCCGTTGCCGGTATTCAAGGCAATCCTGTGCACGGAATTATCGTAAAACCAGATATCTGGAAACATGTCGTTGTTGAAATCACCGATAATAGGAAGTCCTTGCCGGGCGGCGCTTAAGGTAGGGCCGACGGCAAAGTTTCCGTCACCAAGGCCTCTGTACAATATCAAAGCGTTCCCCGGAGCGCCGGATACCGATGCCAGGACATCGAGCTTCCCATCCCGGTCATAGTCGAGCGTTTTAATGTATAGCGGGTTCGTGCCGGCATTGGCAAAGATAGGCGCGGAAAACGTCCGGTCGCTATTTCCCAGGTAAACCGCAATATCGGGAAAGCTGCTTTGACTCTGACGCACCATAACGGCATCGCTGCGGCCATCGCCGTTGAAATCGCCTGAAACGGTTGATAAGAAAGTAAATCCGCCGGAAGCAGTATAGATACTAACGGGTTCTGCGAATGTTCCATTCCCATTGCCGAAGGCCGCTACAACACCGCTATAGGTAGACATGAGAGCGTCCACTTTACCATCCCCATTAAAGTCTCCGCTTACCGTATCGTAATAGGATGAATAGGAGCCCCCGAAGGCACGGGCTGCAAAGAAATCGACGGGCGGCTGCTCCGGGGCGGCAAAAATAAAGGGTGTTGCTGTCGTGATATAAAAAAAGACGGTATTAAGTATGGAATGGAGGTATCGCATAGTTGTGGGTGAAAGGAGGTAAGATTCTAAATTTTATGAATTCGGATTGAGACGAAGAAAATTCTATCAGGTTGAGGATTGGAAGACAAGAGAGTCCTTGAGGTCAAGCTTCAGCTTGTCTTTGGGCTTAGGCTTAAGACTAGCTGAAGCTAGAACTCAAAACGGTTATTTTTATTTTCGAAGAAGCCGTAGATGTCAGCATACTCGTGGATTTAATTAGTTCTGGATTTCACAGAGCTTTGGACTGCTGGCATTTCGTGGCTCAATTCATTCATTTCATCCGTTCCCGCGCGCCGTTCCGGGTTGTGCTAATCTGATTATAATTGAGAAGTTATGGCGGGTTATCTTGATTTTTTTCGGCGTCAGGTTGTGCTGGTGCACGTTTCGGGGGTGCCGGTGCGGGCGGATTACAGCTGGTTTTTGGTGGTTGGGGTGATGTCGGTAGTGACGGCGGCGAGTATTAATTCGCTGGTGGATTATTTTGCCTTGAGTTTGGTGCTGGGGCTGGCGGTGACCGGGTTGTTTTTCGTTTCGATATTTCTGCATGAGTTCGCTCACGCCGTGGCCGCTAAAATGGAGAAGCTGGAGGTCGTTGAAATCGTACTGCATCCGTTTGGCGGGCTGACGCGGTTTCGGCATGAGCCGGAGACGCCGAGGGCCGAATTCCGGATAGCCGTCGCGGGACCGGCGGCGAGCTTTATTATTGCCGTTGTTTTCGTACTGCTGATGGCTGCGGCAAATGCTTCGGGGCTGGATATACTGGCGATATTGCTGTTTCTGCTCGGACTGCTTAATTTCCTGATCGCTGTCTTTAATATGCTGCCGGGTTATCCGCTGGACGGCGGGCGTGTGCTGCGGGCCCATCTGTGGCGGAGCGGCAAGGATCTGAACCAGGCAACCGTTTTGACCGGAAGGTGCGGGCAGGTGATCGGCATCGGGCTGGGCGTGCTCGGGGTCTTTATCGTCGTTATACGAGGGGAGTTTTTTACTGGCTTTTGGGCGATGCTGGTGGGATTCTTTTTATTCGATTCGGCGAAAGGCATCATCGGGGAAGTGCGGGAATTGGAGCAAAGGGTTGTCGATGATGTGATGAAACTGCCTTTTGCACTCGATCCCGAGACGAAATTGCAGCATTTTATAGATCAAATACTGCCGCTGCACCGAAGGACCGTATTTCCCGTCGCGAAGGATAGGCAGCTTTATGGTATTTTTGTGCTCGAAGATATGAAAGCCACCGCACGCGGGGATTGGCACAAGACCACCGTCGCTCAAACGATGAAGCCGATAGAGCCGGAGCATTTTGTGGAATCGGGAACGCCGCTGGCGGAAGCGAGAGAATTGATGCGGATGAACGGTGTCGGAGCGGTCGGGGTGATTGACCGTGAGGGGAAATTGGTCGGGTTTTTAGAGGGTGTGAAGGGGAAGAAGTGACTGGAGCGTAAGCGTCCCGCTTGCATGCGGCGTCCGCGAACGGACACGCCGCGGGCAGGCGGAGTGCCTGCATTTCAGTCTGGGAGATAAATAATGTTAGCTGTCTTAGGTGCTTTGGTCGCGAATGGCGTGATCACGATCTTGAAATTTATTGCGGCGGTAATGACCGGTTCGGCGGGTATGATGGCGGAGTCGTTTCACTCGCTGGCGGATACGACGAATCAGGTCTTTCTGCTACTCGGCCTGCGTTTCTATAACAAACCGGCTTCCGAAAAGCATCATTTCGGATACGGCAAAGAGCGGTTTTTCTGGTCGTTCATCGCCGCGATCTTTATTTTCGGCGTCGGTGCAACCTATGCCATCTATGAAGGATACCAAAAGCTGGCACATCCGCATCCGCCTGCAAATCTGGCGTGGGCATATTGGGTGCTGGGTATTTCGTTTTTTCTGGAATTAGGCTCGATCGGGCTGGCACTTTATCAGGAAATGAAGGAAGCGAAGCACGAGGGCCTGAGCTTTGTCGAATACCTTCGCGAATCGAAGGACCCGACGGCGAAGACTGTTATATTCGAGGATTCGGCGGCACTGTTCGGCATCGTTATCGCATTTGTCGGTATCTATCTGACCGATCACCAGGTTGCTCCGGGCAATGGGGCTTATTGGGACGGGCTGGCGTCGATATTGATCGGCGTCGTACTTGCGGTAGTCGCATTTGTGTTGGCAAGAGCATCACGCGGACTGCTTTTAGGTGAAGCCGCAACGCCGAAATCTTTAAAACGCATCCGTGATGCCGTAAGCGATCATCCTAATGTCAACGAAGTGGTCGAACTCCTCACGATGCACCTTGCTCCCAAGCAAATTTTGGTCAATGCTCACGTCAATCTAAAGGATGAACTTAGCAATGCACAGATAATCGGAACGATCGCCGAAATCGAAACAGCCATTAAAGAAGCCGAGCCGAAAGTCGATATGATATTCTTGGAAACGGCGGGGATAACGGAAAAGAGTAAAGAGCCGAAGACTCCGGCTCATGACTCCTGACTCTCCACTCTCGACTCAAAGACATGCAATTTAGCGATTACATACCGACGATAAACAGCCTGCGAAGTGTGCTTGATATTGCACTCGTGTTTATCATCGTGTACGTTTTGCTGAAGCTTTTGCGGGGAACGCGGGCTGTGCCGACTACGATTGGCTTGGTTTTGCTGGCTCTTTTATATTGGCTGGCGGTAGCACAGGGTTTAGCTACGCTTGAATTCGTGCTGCGGTACGCGGTGGTCTATATCGGATTTGCGATCATCGTTTTGTTTCAATCGGAGATACGGCAGGCACTGATCTATTTCGCTAACCGTTTGCGGTTTCCCGTTTTGCGGAAGCAGCGTGGGCAATTCGGCGGCAGCGTTTATGACGAGATCGTGCTGGCGGCGACGACTTTGGCGTCGGAAAAGACTGGGGCACTAATAGTAATCGAGCGAAATGTCGGGTTGCGGAATTTTGTCGATGCCGGTGTTCAGCTCGATGCGGCGATCAGCTACGATCTGCTGGTGACGATATTTAATCCATCAACGCCGCTGCATGACGGTGCGGTAATTATTCAAAATGAAAGGCTTGCGGCTGCATCTGTGTTTTTGCCGCTGACTAAAAATCCCGGTATCTCACGCGAAATGGGAACAAGGCACCGTGCGGCCATCGGCATCACCGAGGGAACGGATGCGATCTCGCTGGTGGTATCCGAAGAAACCGGTTTGATCACATATGTCGAGGCCGGCAACGTCCACCGAAATATCGACACGACGCAGGTTCGTAAACTTCTGCTCGATGCAATGGAAATTCCGCTTATCCAAAAGAAACGCGAGCCGACGAAAACGATGAAGGAAGCGGAGACGGAGATAACAATAGGCTAAAACGGGTCAGTACCGGGAGCGATAGCGACTGGGTTCTTCTTCGCCGAGGCTAAGAACCCAGTCTCTATCGCTCCCCGTTCCGACAAGAGAAACCCGGTCGTCTGCCGCTCGCGCGGTACTGACATTACGATGAATTCTGAATCTGAAATTTTAAGTGAAAAACAGCCGGTTACCCTGTTTTTAAAAAACGTCGTGCGAAAGGTGTTTCTGGAAGATTGGGTGATAAAGGTCGTTGCCCTTGTTATCAGCCTGGCTCTATGGCTTGGCGTTACCGGGCTGAGCACACCGGGGAGCGAGAATTATTCGGTGCCGCTTAATCTTCGCACTTCTGATAATTCTATCGTTACAGGAACTCTTATCGAAGAAGTCGAGATCCGGCTCAGCGGCGATAAACGCAGGATCGAGCAGATAAATAAGGACGATCTGCGGGTTTCGCTAGATTTGACGGATGTTGCAGCTGGTGACCATAGTGTTTCGCTGACACCTGAAACGGTCTCGATCACGCTGCCTCTGGGCCTTAAGCTGGATGCGATACGGCCCAATAAAATTCCGATCAGGATCGAATACGTAGAGGAGAAGGAAGTAGCGGTGACCGCCGAGACCGAAGGCGAGCTTCCAGAAAATTACGAAATCTACAGTGAAACCGTCTCGCCGCAGAGAGTGCCCGTTCGCGGGCCGTCAAGCATTATCAGATCGCTTTCGTCCGTCTCGACCGAGCGGATCGATCTAACCAACCGCACTGCCGATTTTACCGCGAAACAAATACCGCTCAACGTATCCGCCGCACGGGCGACGCTGCTTCAAACCGTCGTCGATGTCACCTTCCGGATTGGCGTAAAGCGGATCGAGCGGATATTCCTTGTAGCCGTAAAAGACCAGCCGGGAAAACGTGCGACCATCGTCCTGTTCGGCCCAAAATCGCTGTTCGAGAATGTGGAACGTGAAGATATTCAGGTAGAGGTAATAAAAAATGACCCCGCAGTAGAAACGCCGCGTGCGATTCTTCCCGAGGGGCTCCTGAATAAGGTCGAGGTCAGAAGTATTAGGCTTGGTTCTTAATAAATAGTAAAGCCATATTCGACTGTAACGACGGTCGAAACCTGCTTGCCGTCTTTCATTTTCGGTTCGAACGTAATTTTCCGGGCCGCGTTGATCGCTTGCTCGTCGAGTCCGTAACCGATTCCCTTTATTTTCAAGATATGCTTTATCTTTCCGTCGGCCCCAAGCAGAAGGGCCAGCCGGACAATACCACTCTTGCCTGCCGACCTGGCGTTGTCAGTATAGACGGCTCTTGGTTTAGTGAGGATCTTGAATGGCGTTACGCCAGGTTCCGGAACGGGCGGAACGGTGGATGCATACTGCGGTCTTTAGAATAATGACTGTAAAACGCCTTCATACCTTCCAGCTTATCCGCCAGCATTTTTCGTCCCGCAGCGGTCGAGGAATTTTGCAGCCCCCTCTCCAATACATCGACGGATTTTTTCAAAAAGTCTACCTCTTCCTTGATACTGCTTCCCGCTGCCACCCGTTTTCCAAGCAGTTCGACAAAAACATCCGATTTCAACAGATAGCCTTGCGGAAAGGCTGCATCGTTGGCGAGAATCTTTTCGGCATACGTTTCGGCGGTATCGGGATCGCCCTCCCACAGATGCCCGATGCCCATCAGATAGTAAGCCATCGTCTGTTTCGGGTCTATTTGAATTGAGGTTTCCGCTTCGCTCTGAGATTTATTTATCTGCCCGTTCATCAAATAGACATATGAAAGGTTTGTTCGAAAGACGGCGTTTTGCGGTTCGAGTTTTACAGCTTTTTCCGACGGCTTGCGGGCTTTTTTAATCTCGTCGTTTTTTAGGTACGCAAGGCCGAGATAGCTCCAGAGCTTAGCATCGTCCTTAAGGTCGTCGTTTCGGGAAGCTGTTTCCAAAGCTCTTATTGATTCGGAATATTTCCCCTGGTCATAGAGCTTGATGGCCTCTTCAATAACCGGCAATTGACCAATGACACTCACGGGGATGAAGATGATAAGGTTAAAACCGTTAACAAAAATAGGTATTTCATATGGGATAGGGTTTTGAAGCGATTATAGATCAGAATTTATTCGTTCGACAAGAAAATCTTTATATCGTTCCGCATTTCCTCGGTTATCTCGTGTTTCGCCTCGTAGTGCTTTGATTCGAAATTCGGGAGCCATGACCGCAGTTTTAGCTCAAACTGAGTGAATTTTTCCTGCGTATAGAATTCATCGTCATCACCGTAGAGATAAAATGTTTCCGCCGGGAACGGTTTGTAAACCGGGTTCGTTTCCAGATCCCCGGGAATTCCGCCGCAGACGCCGATGATGCCTTTGGCTATTTCCGGGTGCGTGAACGCGAAGCGGAAATTTAGGGCGCACGCCTGGGAAAATCCGTATAAATAGATGCGGCTGCGGTCGATAGAGTCACCGAGTTTATCAATTAAATCCAACAGGAATTTGTGATGCAGTGCGACGGATTCTTCGGCCCGGTGGTCGGTCAGCCAGCCGAAACCTATGCGGTAGCCATCGTCCGTTTTGCGGAAATGCTGGTGCGGAGCCTGCACGGAAGCTATCACGAAATTCGCCGGTGTGACGAGCCTGGCCTGGCGCATCATATATTTTTTATGCGCGCCGTAGCCGTGAACGGCAATCAGCAGCGGAGCGTTTTTATCGACATTTTCAGGCACAAAAAGATCGTAGTAGAGGTTGATCTCGGTTTTCAGCGACAGGTCGGTTTGCAGGTTTTCAATGGGCATAATTTATATGAGAGCGGTAAAGCACCAGAGGTGCGAAGTAATCCAGCTCAGGGCAACGCCCTGAGAAGCTCAAGGTGGTCACCCAGAGCCGCAACGCGGCTGAGTAGCCAATAAATTACTCCGCACCGTTGGTGCTTCAAGATTGAATTGACGTTTACCTGCGGCGATGCCCCAGGCTAAATTATCGCCGCACCGTTTGGTGCTGAGAACAGTTCAATGAATTTGCGGTTAGCCGCCATCGCAACTGCTATAATAATTGCATTTATGAAGAAATTTCTCGACCGTCTTGATGCACTGGGCGGCACCGAACATGAAAACCGGTTGGCGTTATGGCTGCGGCGTTTTGCGTTTGTGTTTTTGGCTTTGATGTTCGTTTCGGCGCCGCATTCGATTGCGGCGACGCAGACGGCATGGATCACGGGAATGTTTTTGTGGCTCGTCAGCCTTTTGTTTAAGCCGCGTCCGCGATTTAAATTCACGCTCCTCGACGGCGCGCTGTGGGCGTTTTTTTTGTGGTCGGTGATTTCATCTTTTTTTTCGTACGATCCGGTGACCTCGCTTGACCGGCTGCGGGGCGTGGCGATCTTTTTAATTTTTTATTTTGTCTTATATAATCTGCGAAATTTGCGGGCGGTGTATTTCGCAGCATTTGCGTTGATAATCTCATGCATGGTCAATGTCGTGTGGATGCCGGTACATAGGATGATCGGGCGCGGCGTGGAGATTCACGGCTTGCGGCCGGATGGGCCGCTGGCCAATGCGCATTTGCTCGAGGGCGACGCGGTTCTCGAAATAAACGGCAAAAAAATTCATTCGCCCGAAAGTATTGTGACGGCAATAGAGCAAAACGAGACGAGCAAGATCCGGGCATATCGCGTCGAATGGGACGTGCCCGCCGAGATGAAGCGGACGGATTTACTTCCCGGTTCCACGGCAATTGAAAGGCTCGGCATCGACAGTTGGAAAAAGAGCCGCAATTGGCGGTCGAGCGGTTTTTACGGACATTACACGACATACGCGGAGGTTTTGCAGCTGATCGCTTCACTTGCACTCGGGCTTCTGGTCGCCGGATTTTACGCCGGGCGGAAGCGGAACGAGGAAATTGAGGCTTCAGAAGATCGTAAACGTGGGACATTCGCGTTTCTTATGATCGTTTTGACCGGAATGGGCATTGCTCTTTTAATGACGGTCACGCGGGCGTCACAGCTGGCGTTTCTAGTTTCGGGTTTTGCGATCTTTTTGTTCGGTGCGAGCCGGAAATGGCTGCTTTCGGGAATTGCGGCCGGCCTGCCGCTCGCGATGATCGGGCTGTTTATTTTGCAGCAAAGCCGCGGCGTCGGGTTCTTCGATCCGAATGACAATTCGTCGCTTTACCGCGTAACGATGTGGCGCGACGGTATGCGGATCTGGACGGAAAGCCCGCAACATCTGATCACGGGCGTCGGTATGGATTCTGTTCATAAATACTGGCGCGAATGGAATATGTTCGACGGCGGAAATATGGCGATGGGGCATTTTCATTCCGTACCGATTCAATTGCTCGTCGAACGCGGTCTGCCCGCACTGCTTATTTGGCTGACAATTTTAGGAATTTACGCCCGGACTTTGTGGAAAGCATTAAAGATGGCAACCGCGTGGAAATCGAGGGGAATTTTGCTTGGCTGTCTCGGCGGAACGATCGGCTTTTTCACAAGCGGGCTCGTCCACTGGAACCTCGGCGATCAGGAGGTCGCGATGATGTTTTTTATATTGATGGGTTTGGGGATTAAAACGAACGAGTTGATTAGCACAGATCAATAATATAAATGAGATTCTTTTATTCAAAAATTTCGGGAGCTATTTCATCAAAATTTACACGGCGGTAAATCTCACCGAGATTCGTTTTTAATCCGACGGACTGAAACTCGATCTCGACATCCTGGTCATTGTCATTATAAAAATACGTAATCCAACTGCCGTTCGGCTGCCGGCGAAGCAGTTCGATGTGCATTTTAGTCTGCTCAATGACGATGTATTCGACAACGCCCGACATTTGCTGATATGCCCGCAATTTCTCGCGGCGGTCAATCTGCCAGGTCGATGGAGATGCTACCTCAATAATTAATGTCGGTTCTTCGCGGTAAAAAGGGCTTTTTGGATTTTTATCGCAGGCGACGAAAATGTCCGGATAGTAGAATGTGTTTTCGTTGACCTTGAGCTTTATATCGGTAATAAAAGCGTCGCATTCCGATCCATCTAAATGTACATCCAGTTTTGTGATGAGGTTGAGGCATATTCGATGATGGCGGTCGCTGGCTCCCGCCATTGAGTACACTTCACCATCGACAAATTCATGTCTGACAGCCGCGTCCTTTTCGCCATCAAGATAATCTTCGACGCTTCTTTTAGTTTTTAGTTTCGCCAATCCCATATTCTCTAGATTGTAAATCGAAAATGGAAAATCGTAAATATAATTGACTATTCACTTCTAATTTTTCACGGTATAAGAGAGCACTACACAGCCGTTTTTTAGCTGTTTGCATTCGATTAGTTCAAGATTGATCTGCCGCTTCATTTCATAAAAAAGAGGGACACCCGAACCGAGAAGTGTCGGGTGGATGTTGAAACCGATCTCGTCGATAAGGCCCGCTTCGAAGAGCGGCCTGGCCAAATCGCCGCCGCCCATCAGGCAGATATCGCCCCCGTCTTTTTGTTTCAGTTCGCGGACGAATTCGACGGCATTTTCGGCGATTATCTCAATCCCGGTATTATTTTTCGGTTTCATTGTCCGGGAAAAAACGTAGGTTTTTGTGTGTCCGTAGGGATTATGCCGGTCGCCGTTTTCGGATTTCGGGGTGAGAGCAAGGGCGGCTTCGTATGTTTTGCGGCCCATCAAAAGAGTGTCATACCTATTCATCGAATCGCCGATAATGTCGGAAACCTCTTTGCTCCACATCAGCCAATCCATCGCTCCGTCATCGCGGGCGATAAAATTATCCAGGCTGCTAGCGCCGCCGAATACCACTTTTCTCATACTTATTTTAACAATATTATAATGAAGACAATTATTAGCTTCGGAAAGAAAATTTTCCCGCACCGCTTCCGGTACTTTCAATGATAACAAACTTCAAGAGTACATTTCTACGAACAAATTTTCGCGCGTCATCCTGTCCACCTTCCTAGATTTTCGACATTCGCGGTTTCCGATCAATACGTGTAAAAGCTTTGCCGCGATCGAAGATTTGGCCGAAACCAAGCGTGTAGTAACTTGGAGTTCCCGGCATTCCCCGTTACGTCGAGGACGATAAAATGATTTTCATGAAAGGGTTAGGCTACAAAGATTTTGAATAGAAGATCGCCGTTACGCCGGACACTCCCGAAAACGGTAGCATAGTAACGAACTTTAAGGACGTGAAACACAACGCGGACAATGGATGATTAAATACTCGGACAGATGCATCGATTAGCGGAGTCAGACCTTTGTGCTCGCCGAATAGGTTTAGTTTATCCCATTCTTCCTTATTGTTCTTATAGCCTTTGTTTAAATTCATTTACCACGGACAAGATGAACAAGAAAAACCAACTCAAACGGAATTCTTATTGTCGATATAAGTTCCAAAATGTTGGTGCCAGACTGTCAATTATCCCGCTTAAAAACGGTATGTGTAATGCCGGTAGATCTCATGTCGATCAACGGTTCTTCAAAAAATATTCCGACAACCACTGAATCATCTTCTATTTCAAGGTTGATATCGAGCCTGACTTTTGTCTGCCTACCGATCTTCACATTCTGATAAATTGTTTTTTTAAAGTGTTTTGCTGTGACTTCAATTCTATAAAGCCCTTCCGCAAGCTTTTCAAAAACAAATTCTCCTGCATCGCCGGATTTAACTTCAATTGAAGCTTCGGACTCGGCCATAAATAGCTTCACCGTTGCGTTTAGGATTACTGCACCGTTGGCGTCTGCCACAGTTCCCCTCAGCTCGCTTTTACTATCCTTATTCTGCGTCCCTACAGTTTGAGCCTTGCCCAATGATTCCGCGCCCGAATTTTGAGAATATGATGTCGAAAACAAGCCGAGGATCGCAGTGAACGCCGCTCCCGCAAATTGAGCGGCTCGCTTGCGATAGGCGCGAATGCCGACAGGGCAATCCTTCGTTATAACAGTTCCGTCAGCACGTTTGTGAAGCCTGATGCAAAGCCTTCCTTCGTGATTTTCGATAAGATTAACAACTTCGGCTTTAGTCATTTCCGCCGTGTTATAAATATTCAATTGGCACGAATTGCAACTGCGAACTCGGTCGTCGCCGGTCATTGTCTCCCAGCCCACGGAACACGGCGATGCTACACGCAATGTATTAATGTCAAAATTTTCATTATTCATAATGATTCAGCAAACTGAGCGTACGATGCAGCCAGTCCTGTTCTTAGTTGTTTTGATGCAGATTTTTATCTGTTACAATCTGCATCGGCTATATTGTATTCGACCCATCTAAGACGTCGTATAGCGATGAACTTTTTCGATTTCATAAACCGAAATTGGCCCGAACTGCTGACGCTGACGCGCGAGCATGTATTTCTTGTGTTTATTTCCACCGGTTTTGCAGTGCTGCTCGGTGTGCCGCTGGGGATTCTACTGACTCGGATAAAATCACTTCAAACACCAATTCTCGGCTTTGCGAATATTTTGCAGACGGTGCCGAGCCTTGCTCTTTTCGGGCTGCTGATCCCAATTCCGTTTATCGGCGGCATCGGCGCGCGGACGGCGATAATTGCGCTTGCGTTATACGCCTTGCTGCCGGTAATTCGAAATACCGTGACCGGAATTTTGGGCATTGATTCTAAGGTCCGCGAGGCAGCCGTCGCGATGGGAATGACCGGTTGGCAGGTGCTGAAAATGGTCGAACTGCCGTTGGCGATGCCGGTTTTGTTGACTGGCATACGCGTGGCGGTGGTGATTTCTGTCGGCGTTGCGACGGTCGCGGCGGCGGTCGGGGCCGGCGGGCTCGGGACATACATATTTCGCGGGCTGCGGCAGAATGATAATAATCTGCTGCTTACTGGCGCGTTGGCTTCGGCGGTTCTTGCACTGTTGTGTGATTTTGCGTTGGGGCAGTTTGAGAAGACTTATCGCATCGGCGAACGCCATTCAGCCGGGCGGCTGAGAATTATCGGGCTTGGTTTTGCGGGGCTTTTAGCTTTAATTATTGCTTCCGGCTTTATTTCAAATTTCAGATCTGAAGTTTCAGATGAAAGTGCCGGAGGAGAACGGCCAATCGTCGTCGGTTCTAAAGATTTTACCGAATCGATCATTTTGGCCGAAATACTCGCGCAGATGCTTGAGAAAAAAGGCGTGGCGGTGACACGTCAATTCGAACTCGGCGGCAATATTCCGCATGACGGGCTTTTGGGGGGACAGATCGATGTTTATCCCGAATATACCGGCACCGCCTACACTGTTTTTCTCAAACATCCGCCGATCACCGATCCTATTGCCCTTTACGATCAGACGAAAGCGGAATACGCTGAAAAGTTTAAGCTTACGGTCAGCCCGCCGCTTGGATTTTCGAACGATTTCGCCATCCTCGTACGCGGGGATGTCGCAAAAAATAATAATCTAAGAACAATTTCCGACGCCGTGCCGCTCGCCAAAAACTGGCAGGCCGGATTCGGGCAGGATTTTATGTCGCGGCCCGACGGCTATACGGGATTTGCAAAGGCTTACGGCTTTAATTTCACCAAAAAGCCGCGTGAAATGGACCTCTCACTCACGTATCGAGCGCTCGAATCCGGCGAACTCGACATTATCGCCGGAAATTCTACCGATGGCCTGATCGCCGCGCTGAACCTGTTCCAACTTGAGGATGACCGGAAATACTTCCCTCCTTACCAGGCAGTTTTTATCGCGCGCGAGGATGCAATCGATGTTTTGCGGGAGACTTTCGAGCAGTTAAACAATGCTATATCAACCGAAGAAATGCGGCGGCTGAACTACGAGGTTGATGGAAACAAACGAACGCCGAAAGAAGTTGCGATTGAATGGTTAACGCAGAGAACGTTCTAAGTGACAGGTCAAAGGTCGTAGTTAGGTTCCTATGCGTATCTCTGCGCAAAGTCTTTACCTCCCGCTTACGCAGGAGGTTCTGCCTCCGATCCGGATAGTTCATCCAACCGCTTCATTAGAGCGACGTGATCGACCGGTTTAACCATGTGGCTGTCGAAACCGGCGTCTTTGGAACGCTGGCGGTCTTCGTCCTGACCCCAGCCGGTGAGGGCGATTAGAATCATGTTCTTGCCCCAAGGTTGCTGGCGGATCTCACGGGCGGCTTCATAGCCGTTCAGCACCGGAAGTCCGATGTCCAGTAAAATCACCTGCGGCAGAAAGCCCGCCGCCGTTTCCACCGCTTCGCGGCCGTCGTGGGCCATGCAGACCTCGTTTCCCTTCATTTGCAGCAGCATCGACAGCGATTCGGCCGAATCCATATTGTCGTCAACCACTAGAATTTTGCGGCCTTCGCCGGCTTTTTCAATTGTTGTCATAACAGGGGCTAAAGAGGTCATTTCCGTTTTTTCCAAAACCGGAAGCCGCACCGTAAATTCACTGCCGCGGCCAAGGCCCTCACTTTTTGCTTCGATCTTCCCGCCGTGCATCTCCACCAGATTTTTCACCAAAGTCAGCCCGATGCCAAGGCCGCTGATCGACCGTTCCAATGAAGTATCCGCCTGAACGAACAGCTCAAAAACGTGGCCGAGCTGGCCGGGAGCTATTCCGATCCCGGTATCAATGACGCGGATGACGGCATCGCCGCCATCGCGTTCTACTATCAGATCGATACTTCCGCCCTTATCGGTAAACTTGCATGAATTATTGAGCAGATTTCCGATCACCTGGGCTAGCCGCGTCTGGTCTCCGTTCAGATATATCGGCTGTGATTCTAGTGCCAGCCGCAGATCGACGCCGCCGCTTTCACAGGACGGCTTGGCGGCTTCGACAGCGTGGTGGACGACAGATGCAAGCTCGATCCGCTCGCGGCGCAGTTGTATCTTCCCTTGCGTGATACGGCTGACATCGAGCAAATCGTCGACAAGACGGACTAATTGGCCGACCTGCCGCTCCATCATATCGGTCGCCGCAGTGGCAGTGCCGTCGTCTGTCAAGCGCATAATTTGCAATGCGTTACTGATTGGCGCCAGCGGATTACGCAACTCGTGGGCAAGCATTGCCAGAAATTCGTTTTTTCGATGGTCGGCCTGGGACAAATTTGCGGCAAGCTGGCGCAATTCCAGCGTAGCTTTTTCCTGCAAATCCTTTAACTGTTTACTTTCTGTAATATCACGAAGATAGGCGGTAAATTGGGCATCGCCGTCGACCGGTATGCGGGTAACGGTCAACTCCACGGGAAACTCGCTGCCATCCGCCCGCAGCGCCGACAGTTCCAAACGGCGATTGAGTGCCGGGCCTTCACCGGTTTTAAAGTAATGCTCAATGCCTTTACGATGGCCTTCCCGAAATGCGGGCGGAATTATGACATCCGCCAAATCCAGGCCAAGCACGTCCTCGCGGCGATGTCCAAAGGTTTTTTCGGCTGCTGCGTTAAACTCGATGATCCTGCCTTCCTGGTCCATGCTGATAATACAGTCGAGCGCCGCTTCGAACATTGCGGTCTTACGGACCTCGCTTTCGCGCATAGCCGAATCGGAGCGCTTACGATCGATAAATTGTGCGATCGCGTCGGCTAATGGAGCAAGTTCCGTAAGAACGCTCTCGCTAACCTGATTGCGCGAAAACATGGCCAAAACCCCGACCATCCGATTCTCTACTAACAACGGATAACCGGCGAACGCGACCATTCCTTCCTTTTCGGCCCATTTCGGGTCGCTTACATTTGGATCGCGGGCAACCGCATTAGTTAGATGAGGTTCGCGGCTTTCGGCGATTCTGCCTATCTTAAACTCCCCGACCTTTACCCGGCTGTGCGGCCCGTCGAGATGCGTATAAAGGCCGGCACTAGCTTCCAATTCCAGTACGTCTTGTTGTGCGTTATGAATCCAAATACGGGCGAAGGCCATATCGAGATATTGAACAAAAGCTTCCGCGGCACCCTGTAAGACAATCTGCAAAGAATTTTCGCTGGCAAGCCCGGCGCTAATGTCCGCACGCAAGGATATTAACCGGTTACGTTCGGCCTGATCGGCTTCCGCCTGTTTTCGGGCGGTTATATCCAGGAAATATAAAGACAAGCCGTCCCGTGACGGATATGCCCGGATATCAAACCAGCATTCTAATGGAGTGTAAAAGGTTTCAAACTGCACCATCACCTGTTCGCGGACGGCGCGGCGATAGTTTTCCTCAATTATCGTGCCTATCGTGGCCGGAAACTCTTCCCAGAAATTCTTCCCGCGAGCGCTTGAGTCAGTCAATCGCAGCGGACGGAGAATCTCGTCACCCCGCGAATTAATATAAGTAACCCGCCATTCGTGGTCCAAAGTAATAAGCCCGTCCGCAATGCTGCTGACAATATTCGTTGAGCGTTCCTCGCTGGCCGCAAGTTCCGCTGTCCGCTCGGCAACTCGCATCTCGAGATTGTCATGTGCTGTTCGCAGAGCTTCTTCAGCGTGCTTACGGCGGGTGATATCGTGCATCGACACGACCGCCCCGAGCACTTTGCCGTCATCATTCCGGAACTGTTGTCCGCTTGCAAGCAGATGGCGCGGCTCGCCGTTTTTCGGCGCTATCACCATTTCGGCGGCTTTGACCGGTTCACCTGCGAGGGCCCGGAAAAGCGGGATCTCGTCTTTGCTCATCCGAGTTACGCCGTCCGGATGGAATAGATCGTAATGGTCTGCCCACTGTTCGGCGGGAATTTTCGCTTCGGGCAGGCCGTGAAGCTCACGGGTTGCCCGATTAAACAGGGTCAAAACGCCGTCAGCATCGCAGGCGACGATGCCTTCCTGAAGATTCTCCAGCAGGGCATTTAAAAATTGGTTAGTATGAGCAAGCTCGGCGGTACGCTCCGCGACCTTGATTTCGAGGTCCTGGTGAGCACGGCGGAGCTGATTCTCGGCCAGCTTGCGTTGGGTAATTTCCCGAAATATTAATACGACTCCTGAAATCGCACCCTGTTCATCGCGAATCGGCGCGGCGCTGTCGTCGATCGGCCATTCCGCTCCATTCCTGCTGATAAGTATCGTATGATTCGCCAACCCGACGATCACCCCTTCGCGCAAGGCCTTGACCGCCGGATTTTCAACTGTTTCGCGGGTGGTTTCGTTAATTATCTTAAATACCGTTTCAAGCGGTTCGCCCGCCGCGGCCGCATTTGACCAGCCTGTCAGAGATTCCGCTACGCCGTTCAGATAGTTGACGCGTCCGTCTTTGTCCGTGCTGATGACGGCATCGCCGATGCTGGCGAGCGTGATCCGCAGCCTTTCTCCTTGATCGGCAATTATGGTGGCCGCCCTGCTTCGCGACCTTAAATAACTTCGAAGCATGAGCAGAAAAGCCCCGATAGCAATTAAGGTAAGCAGGCCCGAAAGAAGTCCGGTGTAAACAGTGGTGCGATAAGCCTGATCATGTTTCGCCGACCGCTCGCGTAGCCGCTCCTGCTCATAGGCGACCATCTCGGCGATATGCGAGCTCACCCCAACCATCGCATTTTCACCGCGGCCGGTCATAATACCCGCCCGCGCCGCATCAAAACCGTCGGTTTGCCTTAAACTTAAATTTCCGCCAAGTATTTCAAGCCTTAAGCCAATCCGCCTTCGCAATTCCGGAAAGCGGGCCTGCTGCGCCGGGCTGTCCGCGGTGAGCTGCTCAACTTCATTGACTTTGGCGTCAATGGCCTTGACGGCGGTATTATAAGGTTCGAGATATCGCGATTCCCCGGTAACGATAAAGCCGCGCTGGCCCCTTTCTGCATCCTTTACCAGAGATAGGACATTGTCCAGCCCGCCGATCACCCGGTAGGTATGATCGACCAAATTAGCATCCTGAGTCAATGCGCGTACATTGCTGAAGTTCAGCAGAACATTCGCCATAAGCAGGACGATCGCCGCTATGGCTCCGGCGACGATCCATAAGAAAGAATTCCGCTTCATAAATTACTGTCCCGTCTTGGTTTCCGCGGGAGACGGCATTCAGGCACAAATTTAAACCGGCAAATTCATTCCGGGATATTGGGACGATCGGGTTATTTCCAGATTATAGCAAACCGTCGTTCGGCGGACACCATATTAGTACCGGTTTCGTATTTACTTTGAAAAACTCATATTTTTCCACAGCTAAATCTAACTACTCCACAGTTTTTTCGTGTGTATTTGTGTTTTTTCGTGGTTACAGTTCCGTTTTTAAGTCTGGAAACACAAGACAGATCAGATCGAATGTTTTATAATAATTCAAACTGTTCCATTGCCAAAGTTAAAAAAGCTTGCATCTTTTCTAAAGATGCGGTATTCTAATAAATTGATATTCCGTATCTCATACACCAACGGTAAACTTGCTTCTATGTTGCAGCAAAATGGATAGTTCGAGAAACGGTTCGTTTATAACTGTTAGAAGCGGCTTAAATTAGTTTTATAAGCCCTCGAGCGCTGTTCCTTCCTTGCAACCGTTACACTGAAGATCACTCCGCGAACGTAACTTCTTATTAAATCCTGAAGAACTGCATTATGCAATAGCCTATCCGTATGGAAAAGGCAAAGTATAATTGCGGTCACCGGAACGCCTTATTAAACTGAGGAGTTTCAAAGAACACGTCCGTTTACGCGGGTGGTTTTGACCTACAGTTTTTTGGTTGACCAGAGATAACTTATTTTAATGACTTTTACAGAATTAGGCTTGCTGCCGTTTTTGACGGATAGATGCAAGTCATTGGGTTTCACTGAGCCTACACCCATTCAAAACCAGGCTATTCCTTTAATTTTAGAAGGCAAAAACGTAATTGCCACGGCGGAGACCGGGACCGGTAAAACGGCCGCTTTCCTGTTTCCCATTCTTCAGCATTTGAATGAGAGCCAGAAAAAAGGCACGACGGTCCTTGTATTATCGCCGACGCGCGAGCTCGCTAACCAGACCGATGAGGCCTGTCGTCAGTTTGCACCGAAGCATATCAGATGCGCTTCCATTATTGGCGGCGCGGCTTACAGAAATCAGATCGACGCTATCAAGCGCGGTGCGAACATAATCGTCGCTACGCCCGGACGCTTGATCGATTTCATGGAACAGGGAATGATTAATTTCAACAAGATCGACGTGCTCGTTCTTGACGAAGCCGACCGTATGCTCGATATGGGCTTTTTGCCCGCCATTAAGCGTATCGTCAAAGCACTTCCCGAAAAACGCCAGACTTTATTTTTCTCGGCTACTTTGTCTTCGGACATCGAAAAGATCGCTCTTTCGGTAATGGACGATCCGCATTACGTCGAGATAAGCAAGCGCGGGACCGCCGCCGTGACCATCGAACAGATGGCTTATCCGGTTGCCCAGCAATCGAAAATGAGCCTTTTGCTCGACCTGCTGGAACGCGAAACGTTCGACCGCGTGCTGGTCTTTACCAGGACAAAACGCGGAGCCGACCGTATCGCGCATATTCTGGAAGCGCGTTCGCATAAATCGAACCGCATCCACGGCGACCGTTCGCAATCGCAGCGTGAGGCAGCATTGAAGAGCTTCAAAACCGGTAAAACCCGCGTTTTGGTCGCAACCGATGTAGCTGCCCGCGGGATCGATATCGATTCGGTGTCACATGTGATAAACTATGACATACCTGAGGCACCGGAGGATTACGTTCACCGTATCGGCCGCACAGGCCGTGCAGGTAACAAGGGCCGGGCGATAACGCTTTTCACGACCGCTGAAGAACATTCGATGCGGGCAATTGAAAAGCTGACGGGCCAGGCTGTTGAACGCGTACTTCTCCCGGATTTCGGCGGGTCGCTTCACGTAAGTAAAGCACCTGTAGGCAAGGCCTCGCCGGCGAAAAAGAGTTTTCGCTCTTTTAGGCCGCGACGGGGCAGATAAACGAGGAAATATAATTTATGGCAACGAAAGTAGAAAAGTATTCTATTGGTGAATCGATTGTGATGATGTGCTCGGCGTGCGACGTCGAGCAGAATCACTTGATTCAGACGGCGACCAAACAGGGCAAAATAACCTGTGCGGTATGTGAAGTATGCGCGACGTCCAGCACGTTCAACCGCGGCGTAAAAACCTCGGTCGCAATGGGCAAATCGAAAACGGCTTCGCCGTACGACCGGACACGCAAATACCGTAAGGGACAGGCGATGATGCACACGCATTTCGGCCAGGGAGAAGTAACGGCGGTTCTGGATCTTCAGAAAATCGACGTGCTTTTCGGTGACCGGACTCGCAGGTTGATCCACGCACAAGCATAGTTTTTTACTTACATTCGAATAAAAAAAGGCGGCTCAAATTTGAGCCGTCTTTTTCGTAACCCGCCTTCTTGCCGGCTGTTCCAGAGAGCGGCCTGACAATCGCCGTAAGTCTAAAATAGATATGCCCAATTTACTTTCAACCATCTGACGTTAAAATTCCGTCTTGCGTAAAAGGCTTGAGATTCTAACGAAAAAGTTGTATATAAACCCCCACAGGAGAAATTATGGCAATTAACGAAGAAAAACTGAATCAATTTTTAGGTACTTGTATTACAGATTTCGGCGCGGCGATGCACGCCGGATTGGTTGTTATCGGTGAAAGCCTGGGTCTGTACAAAGCAATGGCCGGGGCCGGCAAAGCAATTACGCCGGCCGAGCTGGCCGGGCTGACCGGAACTAACGAGCGTTATGTGCGTGAATGGCTCAACGCACAGGCGGCGGGCGGATATGTTTCCTACGACGCGGAAAATCAAACCTACTTTCTTTCCGAGGAACAGGCTTTTGCGATGGCCGATGAAACAAGTCCGGCTTATCTGCCCGGAGCGTTTCTGCTCGCCGTTTCCGCGATTCGAGCCGTACCGCAATTGACCGAAAAGTTTCGCACGGGCGAAGGATTTGGATGGCATGAACACGATCCGGGACTTTTCCGCGCCACGGAGATGTTTTTCCGTCCCGGTTACGCAGCCAATTTGATCAATTCATGGATTCCGGCCCTGGATGGTGTCGAAGAAAAGCTGAAAGCCGGAGCGAAAGTGGCCGACATTGGATGCGGGCTGGGAGCTTCGACCGTTTTGATGGCGCAGTCATTTCCGAATTCAACATTTGTGGGCTTTGATTACCACGAGCAATCAATTGAAATGGCGCGGCAGCGAGCTGTTGAAGGAGGAGTCGCTGACCGCGTTTCGTTTGAGGTCGCTAAGGCGAAAGATTTTCCCGGCGGTGATTACGATTTTGTCACTTACTTTGATTGCCTGCATGATATGGGCGATCCCATCGGAGCTAGCGCTCACGTCAAAGAATCTTTGGCTTCAGATGGAACCTGGATGATCGTCGAACCGTTTGCACACGATGATCTAAAGGATAACCTCAACCCGATCGGACGCGCCTTTTATTCGGCTTCGACGCTCCTTTGCACTCCGGCTTCGCTATCGCAGGAAGTAGGACTGGCGTTAGGAGCACAGGCCGGAGAAGCACGGATGCGTGATGTGATAACAAAAGGCGGCTTTTCACATTTTCGCCGGGCTACAGAAACTCCTTTTAATTTAATTTATGAAGCCAAATTGTAACCGTCACATTTACCGGCTTTGTTTATTCAAGTGCGCCGTTTAGCCGGGCTGAAGTGAGAGCGGCAAGCTCTCACTTCAGCCTAGGGACAGCCGTATTACTTCCTTTTAAGAAGAAAACCTAAAACAAGGCCGATAGCCGCTGAGATCAGGATCGTCTGGCCTGGTTTCTGGCGGGCGTATTCCTTTGCTTCTTCGACCAATTCCTTTGGGTCCTTGTTCTGCAATTCCTTGAATTTATCCCCAGCCTGGGCGAATTTTTCTTCGGCAAAACCCCTGGCTTTCGAAGCCGCGTCCTGTACCTTTTGACCGTATTCCTGTGCCTGCATTTTCAAATCTCCTAAAAATTCGTCATCCATAAACCCGGAGCCTTCGGCCGGTGTTACCGGAACCAGGCCCTGTTCCAACTCTCTTTCCGCTTTTTTTACTTCTGATTCAAATTCCGACATTTTTAGTTCTCCTTTTTCCATAAAAATTACCCATTATCATAAAAAAGCCATGAACCCGTCCGATGGCGTTTGCCGTTTCATAGTTGTAAACGAAATATGAAAATAAAAGTTCGGAAATGGTTAGGGATCGCGAATTATTTGGCCCTAGCATAGCCATAATAGTTTGTGTTAAATTTTTAATTTTTCAGATTGCTTTTGCATTACTTCCGCGTTTTATGGGGCCTAGCCACGCTCTTTAGACGTGGTAAAAATGAATAATATAACGAAAGGGCGTTTCAAGGTCCTTTCCGGCTTTTGGCTTAAGCCCCGAAATTTTTAAGCCCGTTAAAAAGAGCTGCCAATTTATTAGACGCCTTGAATACGCCGGCAATTAGGAAAAGTCTCGTGAATGACGCTAAAACTAAATGTCCACCTCACTTAATTAGTTACGGTGCTTTGTTTGATCGTGTAATAGGGTCGCTATTTCTTAATGGAATATTAACTTTCTATTAACTATTTAAGCGGCGCTTGACAACATATTTAGATAGATGTAAAGTTACAAACTTCCAAGTAAGTAAGCACTTACTTATACATCCGTTCCAAAGGAGTTTTCTTGATCAAGGATTTTTTCAAATGCGACCATGTCGGGCGAATGACAGGCGACGCCCGGCGTGAGCAGATACTGCGTTCGGCGGTTTTTTTGTTTTCACAGCGGGGATTTAACGGGACGACGACGAAAGAAATAGCCCGTGCCGCGGGTGTTTCCGAGGCAATGGTGTTTCGTCATTTTTCCACTAAAAGCGAGCTTTACGGCGCAATTTTGGACGATAAGGCTTGCCACGAGGGGATAAGGTTTCCGTGGGAAGAAAATCCCGTTTTGCACGAAGCTATCAAGAACAAGGACGATTTCGCCGTTTTTTACAACATTGCCTTCAACGCCCTGACGAAACAGCAGGCGGATGAGAACTTTTTGCGTTTGTTGTTTTATTCGGCTCTTGAGGAGCACGAGTTGGCCGACCGGTTCTTTAACGAATTCGTCGCCCGGCTGTACGAATTTATCGGCGGCTACATACAGCTTCGCCAAAATGACGGCGCAATGCGTGAAATGAATCCGCGCATAGTAGTCCGTTCGTTTCTCGGAATGCTGATACATCATTCGCTGAATAATATTTTGTGGGATAAGAACCGGCGTTTGCTGGATGTAACGAACGAAGAGGCGGCGAAAAATTTTGCCGAAATACTTTTGAAAGGCGTATCGACACAGGCGGCATAAGCACTTTTTAATATCATGAGAAATCAGAGAGTTTTCATTACAACGGCATTATTACTGGCGGCAAGCGTTTTATTAGCTGCGGGATGCGGTTCGTCCGCCAATTCGGCGGCGAGTAACGCAAATAATCAGCCGACGACCGTTAACGTCACGACGGCCCAGGCGGTTATCAGGCCGATCCCATCCTATATAGAGGCAACCGGTAATTTGGTCAGTGACGCCCAGACAGATGTCGCACCGGCGGTCAGCGGGAAGATCGTTGAGGTAAATTTCGACATCGGCAGCTACGTTCAGCAGGGAGCCGTTCTCGTGCGGCTCGACAGCCGCGATGCCGCCATTCGTGTTGAACAAGCCAGATCTCAGGCGGAGCAGCAGCGAAAAGCCGTTGCCCAAGCCGAGGGAAATGTTGCCCAATCAAGTGCAAGTTTTAAGCAAACGCTTGACCGGCTAGGGATCAGGGACGGCGAAACCTTTAAAATTGAGAATTTTTCGCAGGTCAAATCGGTGTCCGCCCAACTCGACCTGGCCGAGAAGGAATACCAGCGGACGCAGCGGCTGCTAGAATCGGGCGATGTTTCGAAATCGTCGTTCGACCAGCGAAGAGCCCAGCGTGACCAGCTTATCGGGCAATTGGACGAAGCCCGCTCGAATGCAGCGGTCGCCATCCAGGCGATCAATATCGCGAGAACGGCCGTCGATACTGCAAGAGCGAACGTTTCGAGCGCACGGGCAGCGGTCGCAACTGCCGAGACACAGATTGCACAGGCTCAGAAGGCAGTGACAGATACAGTAGTTAATTCGCCCATCAGCGGTTATGTCGCAGAACGCAATGCCGACGTCGGCGAATATATATCGCCGAACACGCCGAACGCAAAGATCGCGACGATCGTCCGCACATCGACGCTGCGCGTGCGTATCGACATACCCGAACAGGAAATAGGCAAAGTCGCGACCGGCGAAGGCATTTCCCTGCAAACGAGTTCATACCCCGACCGCAATTTTGCCGGAATTGTCGTCCGCATTGCACCCAGCCTGAATGTGACCGCCCGCACGCTGACGGTCGAAGCCGAGGTGCAGAATATCGACGGCCTTTTGAAACCGGGCCAGTTTGCGACGGTGAGAATCACGCAGTCGAAGCCTGAACCGGCGGTGATGATACCGGTTGCGGCGGTAAAAACGGCCGGTGAGACCAACAGCGTGTTCGTCGTAAAGGACGGAGCGGCCCGCGAGCAGTTCGTGCAGCTTGGCCTGCTCGAAAACGACATGATCCAGGTCAAAGTAGGCGTCATCGAAGGCGATGTTGTGGCGGTGAGCAATCTGAATTTACTGACTGATGGAGTTTTTGTAAATCAATAGCATGTACCGCCGGCATCTTGCCGGCTGTCTCGAGAGCATCCTGCTCTCGTCATTCCAAAACGCGTCGGCAGGATGCCAACGCGACAGCCGCCAGGATGGCGGCGTTACGATAAACATATGCAGTGGTTAGCAGAAGTTTGTGTTAAGCGTCCGGTTTTTGCCACGATGTTGATTTTATCCCTCGTGGTGGTCGGTATTTTTTCGTTTTTCAGGCTCGGCGTCGATCTTTTCCCGAAGGTTGATTTCCCGACGATCACGGTTACCGTTATCAATCCGGGTTCGTCTCCGCAGGAGATAGAGACCGAGGTCACGGAAAAGATCGAGGAAGCGGTTAATACGATCAGCGGCATCGACGAATTGCGTTCGTCTTCAATAGAAGGCGTCTCGCAGGTTTTCGTCCAGTTCCTGCTCGAAAAGGACGTGAACATCGCGGCCCAGGAAGTGGAGAACCGCGTGCAGACGGTCATTCCCAGGCTGCCTGAAACCGCGGAAAAACCAACCGTTCAAAAGCTGGACAGCGACGCCGCGCCGATCCTGCGTATTGTCTTGTCAGCTCCTACAAACCTGCGCGACGTGACCGAGATCGCCAAAAACAAGATCAAGGAACGCATCGAATCCGTCAACGGTGTCGGCCAGGTGACGATCATCGGCGGCCGCGAACGGCAGATAAACGTTTGGGTCGATCCCGACAAAATGCGGGCTTATAACGTAACGGCGGCGGAGGTCAGCAATGCCCTGCGGATTCAGAATGTCGAATTTCCGAGCGGCCGGCTCGACGAAGGGCAGACCGAAACCAGTGTCAGAACGCTCGGAAAAGTGAAAAAGCCCGAGGATTTCGGCGATGTAGTGGTCGCGACGCGCGGCACATATCAGGTCCGCGTCGCCGATATCGGACGCGTCGAAGACGGGGCGGAAGAGCTTCGCTCGGAGGCCCGATTGAACGGACAGCCCGCCGTGACGCTGATCGTTTCAAAGCAGTCGGGGCAAAACACGGTCGCGGTCGCGCACGAGATCAAGTCGCGGCTTGCGGAGATCACGGGCGACGAATCCAAAGGTATAAAGGGCACGCTCCCGAATGGCTACACTGTTCGCGTGGTGGGCGATAACTCGATATTTATCGAGAATTCGCTGAACGCCATCGAGGAGCATTTGGTGCTTGGAAGTTTGCTGGCCTGTCTGGTGGTATTCCTGTTTCTATGGAATCTGCGGACGACCTTTATCGCGGCACTGGCTATTCCGACCTCGATCATTTCGACGTTTGCCCTTGTTTACGCGATGGGCTACACGCTGAATTCGATCACCATGCTTTCGCTGACCTTGATGGTCGGCATCGTGATCGATGACGCGATCGTCGTGCTCGAAAATATCTACCGGTTCGTCGAGGAAAAGGGCATGGACCCGTTTCAGGCCGCTATCGAGGGTACGAAAGAGATCGGGATGGCCGTGCTGGCGACGACGCTTTCGCTGATGGCCGTGTTCGTTCCGATCGGCTTTATGTCCGGGATTGTCGGGCGGTTCATGTCGAGCTTCGGGTTGACGGCGGCATTTGCGGTCGGTATTTCGCTTATCGTTTCGTTTACGCTGACGCCGATGCTCGCGGCCCGGCTAATCAAACGGCCTAACAAGGTGACGGAAACTGACGATTTGCAGATCAGCGGCGACGGAATGATCGAGAAGGCCGAGAAACCGAAAGGCAGCAAAGAAGGTGGATTCTACCGTTACATCGATTCGACTTACACGTGGATGCTGAAGTTTTCGATGGCACATCGCTGGTTAATCGTGACACTTTGCGTACTGGTTTTCTTTAGTATTTATCCGCTTTTTATGTTGGTCGGTAAAAACTTCCTGCCGGTCGATGACCAGTCGCAGTTCGAGATCTCCGTCCGTGCCCCGGAAGGCTCGTCTTTGCAGGCGACATCGCTGCTAATGGAGCGGATCGCGTCCGAATTGCGAAAAACCGAGGGCGTTACCGATACGCTGGTAACGGTCGGCGGCGGACAGGCACAGGTCGTAAATAATGGAACGATCTACGTCAAGCTCAGCCCGATCGAAACCAGGCCGAAATCGCAGGAGATAATGATGTCCGATGCCCGCGAACTGTTGAAACAATTCCCGCCGGAACTGCGGACCGGCGTACAGCAGGTGCAGGCATTTTCCGGCGGCGGTTTCCGCAACGCGAACGTCCAATTTATGATCGCCGGCCCTGACCTCAAAAAGCTCGAGGAATATTCCATCAAACTGCTCGACAAAATGAAGACTATTCCCGACGCGGTCGATATCGATTCGACGCTGATAAGCGGCAAGCCGGAAGTCCAGCTCGAAGTTGACCGCGTTAAAGCAGCAGATCTCGGCGTACGGATCGGCGATGTCTCGCAGGCGCTGAATACGCTTGTCGCCGGCACCGAAGCAACGACTTTTAACGAGGGAACCGAGCAATATGAGGTCAGGGTGCGGGCGATCAATACATTCCGCAACGATGTCGAAGGCTTGAAACGCATGATCGTGCCCTCGACAAAAATGGGACTCGTAACACTCGATAATCTGGTCAAGGTAAAGGAAGGCACGGGGCCGAGTTCGGTCGAACGCACAAACCGCCAGCGGCAGGTCACGCTCCTGGCTAACACGCGGCCGGGCGGCTCGGCGGCGGAAATTCAAACGGCGATCAATGCGGCGGTAAAGGACCTGAATATACCGGCCGGATATACGACCGGCTACGTCGGCCAGTCGAAGGAAATGGGCAAGGCCGGAATGTATTTTCTGCTGGCAATCTCGCTGTCATTCATCTTTATGTATATCGTGCTGGCGGCGCAGTTCGAATCGTTTATCCACCCGGTGACGATCCTTTTGACTCTGCCGCTTTCGATACCGTTCGGAATTTTGAGCCTGCTTGTGCTGGGGCAGACAGTCAACATTTTTTCCGGCCTCGGGCTGCTGCTGCTGTTCGGCGTGGTTAAGAAAAACGCGATTTTGCAGATCGATCATACGAGCCATCTGCGTTCGCAGGGCATGAGCCGCTACGACGCGATCATCCAGGCGAACCGCGACCGTTTGCGGCCGATCTTGATGACGACCATCGCACTGGTCGCCGGAATGATCCCGCTCGTCGTATCGACCGGTGCCGGAGCCGGAACGAACCGCTCGATCGGCGTCCTGGTCGTCGGCGGGCAGTCACTGTGTTTGCTGCTAACCTTGCTGGCCGTGCCGGTTTTCTACTCGCTGTTCGATGACCTTAGCGAAATGCGGCTTTTCCAATACGTTTCGAGATTTTCCGAATGGCTTTTCGGCGGATTCCGGCGGCGGTTCACGGCCGCGACGAGTTCTTTATTTGGCAAAAATTGACGCTAGCTTCGGCTAGTGGTTGGGTCGTCAGTCAAGCAGGCGAGTCAGAACCGGGAGCGATAGCGACTGGGTTCCTATCATCAGGGCTTAAGAATCCAGTCGCTATCGCTCCCGGTTCTGACATCCCTAGCTAGAGCTAGTGGCAATTTATAAGCCGCTTAATAGGGTTATTTTATGTATAAGCGATTTTTTACAGTATTTATATTTATACTTTCGATCGGTGCTTTTCCGGTTTTTGCGCAGGAGGCGACACCGATTCCCAGCCCGATTCCGACGGTTGACGACAAACAGGAAGTCGCGCCGGAAAATCTTAAAGGAGTTCCGGCGATTGCCCCGAATTACAGTTCTGAAGACCGCAGCATGCCCGATCTCGGCCGCGTCGGCGTCGAAATGACGAACCAGAGGCCGCTGATGCTTCAGGAGGCGATCTCGCTGGCTTTGACGAATAATAAGGACATCGAGGTAACGCGTAAAAATGTACAGATCGCGGAATTTGACCTGCAAGCCGCGCGCGGTGTTTACGAGCCGCGATTTTCCGGCCAGTCTTATTATGAGCGGGCAACAGTTCCGAACGTCAGCATTTTCAGTTCGAATCAAACAACCACGCAGAGTTCGTTCGTCGGCAACGCCGGGCTTCGCGGCTATATTCCGAAATTCGGCACGATTCTCGACGGGACGTTTAACAATAACAGGCTGGGAACCGATAACCCGATTTCAATTTTGAGCCCGCAGTATAATTCCAGTTTGAATTTCACCATCACGCAGCCGCTTTTTCGCGGACGGCGCTTCGATCAGAACCGCCGCGTAATCGAGGTGGCGAAGAGAAATCTTTCACTGACCGATTCGCAGTTTCGCCAGCGAACCGTCGAGATCATCGCGAACGTACAACGAGGTTATTGGGATCTGACTTACGCGCTTAGAAATTTACAGGTACAGCGTGACGGCGTGAAAGATGCGAAGGACCAATTGGAACATAACCGCCGATTAGTCGATGAAGGACAACTGGCGCCGATAGACATTGTCGCCGCCGAAACACAGGTCGCGAATTTCGAACAGTCCGTTTACGATGCCCTGAATGTCGTCACGCAATCCGAAAACGCGCTGAAGAATCTGATCTCGCCGAACAGAAACGACGCGATCTGGAGCGAATCGGTAACACCGGTCGATCCGGTCGATATCGGTTCACCAAACACCAGCCTGACAGACGCACTATCCGCCGCATTGCAAAACCGGCTGGAACTGGAGATCAACAACGCTCAAAAAGAGATCAATTCTATTGACCAGCGGTATTTCAAGGAACTGAAAAAACCGCAGATCGATCTGGTCGGGAGCTACAGTTCATCAGGTATCGGCGGCAGCCAGAATCCAAATTTTCAAAGCCCGTTTTCACGACCATGCGTTAATAATGACCCTGGCTGTCTGGCACAGCAGCGTGAGCAGCAGATAATGACTCAAAATCTTTTGGGATCGCTCGGCGGCAGTGCATCCGGCATCACAGATATTTTTTCTAATAAATACCCGACCGTTCGCGTCGGAGTGCAGTTCAATCTGCCGCTTTTCGGTGATAAAACGTCGCGTGCCCAGCTTGGCCGCGCCCGTGTCGAAGGCGAACGGCTGGCGACGCAGCGTGAACAGCTGGAGCAGAATATTCAGGTCGATGTGCGAAACGCTTTGCAGTTCGTCCGCACCGCCGAGGCCCGCCTTCGCGCCGCCGCAATCGCCCGCGAAAATACGGCGAAGCAATACGAATCCGAACAGCGAAAGCTGGATTCCGGACAATCGGATATTTACAAAGTATTAGAGCGCCAAACGGCATTAACGACCGCCCGCAGCAATGAGTTGAGAGCGCAAACCGAATTAAATAAATCCATCGCCGATCTACAGCGTGCAACCGGAAATTCGCTAAAAGCAAACAACGTCGAGGCGAGATTAAGGTAATAATAAAGTCTGAGCTGTTTGAAATTTGAGTTTGGTAGCCGCGGCTTTGCCGCCCTGTTTGCGGAAAACCGGAGATTGCATGAGAGATACCCGGCTAATCTTCAAGCTAACCGGCAAAGCAGAGCTTTTCCGCAAATAGACGGGCACAGCCCGAAAATATGTCTAACATCCTAATCGGCACAAGGCATAATTAACCCATGAAAGCAGTTTACATAGCAGAATTCGGCGGCCCTGAAAATCTGGAGATACGCGAATTTCCCGATCCGCCGAAACCGTCCGGCGGCAGCGTCCTGATCCGTGTAAAAGCAGCCGCATTAAATCGCGCCGATCTGCTTCAACGTCGCGGTGTTTATCCGGCACCGCAAGGCTTTTCTCAGAATATTCCCGGACTCGAATTCGCGGGTGAAGTTAGCGAAATTGGTGACAGCGTTGCAAATTTCAAACCCGGCGACCGCGTTTTCGGCATTACGGCAGGCGAGGCACAGGCCGAATTTCTCTCAATCGACCAAAACCTTCTGGTAAAGATTCCGGATACCTTGAACTTCACCGAAGCCGCCGCGATTCCAGAAGCATTCATTACAGCGCACGATGCGATATTTACACTCGGAGACTTAAAGCCCGGCGAAGCCCTGCTCGTCCACGCCGTCGGTTCCGGCGTCGGACTCGCCGCGTTGCAACTTGCCAAAGCGAAAGGCGTGACGGTTATAGGCACATCCCGAATGGCCTTAAAATTAGATAAATGCAGGGAGTTCGGCCTTGACCATGCAGTTTTAGCCGAGAGAACCGCCGATATTGCCGCAATCGTAAAAGACAAAACCGGTGGCAGAGGCGTTAATGTCGTTCTTGATCTCGTAGGAGCAAGCTATTTCCAGGCAAATCTGGACAGCCTCGCGTTAAAAGGAAGGCTGATACTGGTCGGCCTTACAAGCGGCTCGTCGGCCGAATTTAATCTGGGCATTGCCCTGCAAAAGCGGCTAAAGATCGTCGGCACAGTCCTGCGCGGCCGGTCTATCGAAGAAAAAGCTTATGCTGTCCGCAAGTTTGTGCGAGACGTGCTACCACTTATCGAAAGCGGTGATGTAAGGCCGAATGTCGATAAGATATTTCGATTCAAAGATGTCGCAGAAGCTCACCGGTATCTCGAATCGAACGAAAGCTATGGAAAGGTGATCCTAGAGTTCTGAGTTCAAGCTTCAGCTTGTCTTCGACCCTGGGCGTAAGACAAGCTGAAGCTTGAACTCAGAACATTTGAATTAAAATATCAAAATGAATTTTACCAAAACCATATTTCTCACGGGTTTTCCCGGTTTTATTGCCGAACGCCTGGCCGCGCGTCTTGCGCGGCCGGATGTGCAATTCTTTCTGCTGGTTCAGCCGCAGTTTCTCGTTAAGGCGGCAAAAGCCGTTAAAGAAATATCTCAGAATACATCGACGCCTCTCGAAAATTTCGCGTTGATCGAAGGCGATATTACTGAGCCGAATCTGGGTATGTCCGCCGATGATTTCAGCATTCTGCAATCGGAAACGACGGACATTTTTCATCTTGCCGCCGCCTATGATCTGGCGGTTTCGAAAAATATCGCTTACCGCGTAAATCTCGACGGCACGAAGCACGTCAACGAATTCGCCCGTTCCGTCTGGGCTTTAAAACGCTATAATTACATCTCGACCTGTTACGTTGCGGGAAACCGCACCGGTAATATTCTGGAAACCGAACTCGAACACGATGCGGGTTTCCGCAATTTCTACGAGGAAACCAAATACCTTGCGGAAACCGAAGTTGAAAAACTAAAGGCCGATTTGCCGATTACGATCTTTCGCCCGTCGGTTGTCGTCGGCGATTCGGTCACCGGCGAGACCGCGAAATACGACGGCATTTATTTTCTGATTAAGTATTTGCGGAAGGCTCCGGCTTTGCTCCGGTTCGTTAACGTGGGAAACGAAAACGTGCGGCTGAATCTCGTTCCGGTCGATTTCGTCGTTGAAGCAATTGCCGGGCTTTCGATGGACGGGAACGCTGCCGGCAAAACAATTGCTCTCGCCGATCCGAATCCGCTGACGACAGCCGAGCTTTTCGATCTGATCGCGGAAACAATGACCGGCAAGAAGTCTTCTTTTAATCCGCCGCCAAAATTGATCCGGACTTCTCTTTCCACGCCTTTTTCGCCGCCGGTCACCGGACTGCCGCATTCCGCCGTGCCGTATTTCTTTATTGCTCAGACCTATGACACGAGCGTTGCGGAAAGTTTGCTCGCGCCGCACGGTATCTCGTGCCCGAATTTCCGCGATTACGCCGCCAACTTGCTAAAGTTCGTTGAAAAGCATCCGCGCCTCTGATTCGCTCATCATAAACGTAATGCTTTTATCGCGATTCAAATTTCTGCTCTACGTTCCTGTTGCGTTTTTCTCGCTCGTATTAGCGGCTGACGCCCAGAGCGGCCGCGTGCAGCCGACACCGGAACGGGAAGATGATCCGGTCCGCGTGCTAACGCAGGAAGTGAAGGTCAACGTCATCGCCTTCGACGAGGACGGCAAATTCGTCACCGACGTCAAAGAAGCCGATCTCGTCATCACCGAAAACGACATTCTCCACCAGGCGAGCAGCGTCCGGCGGATTCCGGCAAATGTTCTGATAGTGATGGATACGGGCGGCGAAATGCGGCAGATAAAGAATTTAGAGCAAACGCGAAAGGTCGCAAAAGGCATCGCCGCCGCCCTGCGGCCCGAAGATTCGATAGCCGTCTTGCAGTACAGCGACAAGGCCGAGATTATCGCCGAATGGACGGACGACCGGTCGCAGATATTAAACGCCATCGGCAAAAAATCGAAGTTCGGCCGCCGTTCGGCGTTTGTCGAAGCCCTGAACCTGGCCGCGGATTTTCTAAGCAAAAACACGCTCGAAAACAAGCATCTCGTTCTCATCACCGACGGTACCGACAGCGCCGGAAACCGAACCGCCAAATCCGACGCATTTCGCAGTCTGCTTTCGACCGACATCAACGTCCACGTCATCAGCTACACACGGCTCGAATCAACCGATATTACGCCTCGTACGAAGATAATCTCCAACACGCCGCCGCCGAAAGCGATGCCCGACGAGGTTGCCGCCCAGCTTCCGAACGGAGTCCGCGACAATGCTCAAGCCCCAAAGATCGGGCCGACGATCAATCTCGACCGCAGCTTGCTCAAACGGTTAAAAGCCCGCAAAGCCGACCTCGAAGCCAGCGAAGACGCCCTCGCCGAACTCGCCGACAACACGAACGGCGAGATCGTCCTGGCCGACAGCCTCGAAGAAATGGTCGACAAAACCGCCGTCGTCGCCAAAATGATCGATTCCAGCTACGTCCTCACCTACACCCCAAAAATCCCGCTCGGCGAACAAGGCCAGCCCAACACCCGCAACATCGAAGTCACCTCCAAACGCCCGAATCTGATCGTCCAGGCCAAACGAAAACTGATCGTGGACACCGACAGCCGATAACAGTCGTTCGCCTTATATATTACCGCTCAGCACTTCGTAAAATATCGCCCAAATTATGTAAACGCTCACTAAGATCGAAGCGATTAGCAGAAGAATCAAAAACGCGATGATCCCGAACACAAAAATATAATCACCGGTCGTCCCGACATTGTTGCCGGTGGCCCGCGTGCGGATGAGGTCCATATTCTGCTTGTTCGCCTTCCAGACAAAATCGAAGGCATCGCCGATGAACGGGAACGTCCCGACCAAATAATCCAGCCCGATATTAAAAGCCATTCGCAGCAAAGTGATCTTCGGCACGCCGTACCGAACGCCCGCGATCAGAATATAAAACGAAGCAAATGAAGTGATCGTATCGCCGACATTCGGAACAAGCCCGATCAGCGAATCCAGCCCGAACCGCCAGCCCGTCCCCGGAACACGAAAAAGCCCGTCGAGATAATGGCTCAAATTATCAAGCCCTTCCTCGATCTCGATCTTTTTTCGCTGTTCGATTTCTTTCATAAGAATTTAACCACAGAGAGCACAGAGGTCACAGTGTTTTTAGGCCTTTTCTCCAAACCAACTTAAGTTGTTCTTGCTTGACGACTGGAAGAATCAGTTCAGCATCGCCATCAAATTCAACAAGGAAAACGCTAGGCTCTAACACTTGAACAATCGTTCCCTGTGTTCCTATCTCAAATTCGGCTTTTTCGAGGTCACTTATGAGGGAAACCACGTCATATAGTTCTAGCTCCAAAACCATAATTCTTATCTCCGTGTTCTCCGTGTCCTCTGTGGTAAACCGCTTTCCACTATTTTCACGCTGATGATCTTATCACCACGCACGATGTTATCTACGATTTTCATGCCGGTTTCGTTCACGCGGCCGAAGACGGTGTAGCCGCCGTCGAGGTGCGGCTGCGGTGAATGGGTGACGAACCATTGCGAGCCGCCGGTGTCCTTGCCGGAGAGCGCCATGCCGACCGCTCCGCGTTCGAACGGAACGGTGTTCAGCTCGCAACGGATCGACCAGCCCGGCCCGCCGTTGCCGTCGCCGCGCGGATCGCCGTCCTGCATCACGAAATTCGGCACGACGCGGTGAACTTCGAGGCCGTTGAAATAACCTGATTTCGCGAGCTTGATAAAATTATCAACCGTCAGCGGCGCGTCTTCTGGCAGCAGGTCGATGGTAAACATTCCTTTTTCGGTTGTCAGAACAGCCTTGACAGTGCCGTTCTTTCGCGAAGCGGAGCGCCGGTAGTCTGCATCGGTATTCAGAACCTGGCCCATTCTGGTTCCAGGCCCCAATGGCTTGTTAACCTGAAAAAGTAATTCTTTACTTGTAATTTTTCTAGTCTCTTCCGGGATCTCATCGCGGACCCGCCGACGGACAAGATGATCGGGCGAAATAATGGCTAGGCCCCACGTTTCCATCGACCCGACACGATCTATTTTTATGAGGGCGTCGATAATCGCAAGGATTGCGTCGTTATATTTTATATCGTTCGCACTAGCATATTCGAATGCAGACCTCAACGCCGAAATATTCTCCGGTGACGCCGGCAGATCGGCTATAAGTTCCGCCGCCGCCGCGCGGACAAATATATCCTTGCTGGCAAGTCCATCGCGAAGTATCCCGTCCAAATCAGCCGTTTTAAATTTCGCGTATTCACGCAGTAAATCAGGCGCCGCAAAGATCGTACTTCCTTCGGCCGCGGGATCGGCTGTTGCCGCGGCCCGTGCCAACCGACGGAGAAGGTTGGGTGCTTCCGGCTTGATTTTCTTTACTTCCTCGCTGGCGGGCTCAAGCGAGGCAAGTTCACCGACAAACTGAGCAAATGCACTGTACTGCTTCCACTCTGTTAGATCCGGTAGATCCGGAAGCTCATTGCCGTCCCCAGCGGGAGCTCCGATACGAAGCCGGGCAATTACGAATTGGGGCGACCGGAGATTGTCCCTAAGCTGAAACTCTCTTATCAACGCGTCGGCACGCCGGTTTCCCGAATTTGTCAGCATAAGTCCAAGGGCAACCGTAATTTCGAGAATTTCATTCTTCTCGGCGGGTAAAGTGAATTTCGACTTCTTGTAGTTCGCGAATAGCTTCTCTCCGCGTTCGAGTAGTCTGTCACCAGCCTTAGCATCTTTAAGGATTCCGAGAGGGCGAATGGCCGAGATACGGACGCGTTCATCCGCATCGCCGGTTGCCGCTTTGAGTAATACGTCCGACGCCTCTTTATCTTCGGCGGCACCTAGTGCACGGGCGGCGTTAGCGCGGGCAATCGGATCGGCATCGCTGGCCAACATTGCCCGAAGAATTCCATTCGCGTTCTTTGCCCGAACGCGGGAAAGTGTATTGGCTACATCGGCACGAACGCGGGCGTCAGGATTGGTTAGGAACTTCGCGACTACTACACCTGTTCCCTCCGGCCGTGCGCGTAACGCGGCGGTAATTCCCATGAGCACGACGTCGCGGTTTTGCTTTATGCCTTTGCCGTTCTCGGCTTCCAGCGTGTCGAGAATCGCTTTGCCAAGCTCTTTCGCCTTTTCGTCCTTTGCGTTCGCGGCAGCGATCTTTCCCGCGGCTTCGACCAGCTTGGCACGGACGGGGCCGGGCGTTTGCGGATTATTTAATAATCTAATAATAATATCGGCAGCCTTCACCGATTCGATCTCGCCTATCGCAAAAGCCGCGACGGCGCGCACATTTTCATCGCCGCTTTCGACAAGCAATGCCAAAGCAGCCACCGCCCGCTCATCCCCGATCCGCCCCGCCGCAAGCGCCGCCCGCGCTCTAACAGCCGGACTCGCGTTTTTCAAAAGACTTTCCAAAACTCCGTCAAACCGCCGCTCGTCCTCTGCCTTCAAGATCCTTACCGTTACATCCGCCGCCTGTGATAAAGCGGAAAACGAAAAGGAAAGAAGCAGCAATGCCGTAAAGATGTATTTTCGTATCATTTTTTTTTAAGATTCTGTTGAACCGGTTGCGTTGACGTTACGAACCCCGCCGACTATCCGACGGTTTCCTGTCTTTTGTTTCTTATTTCGTGAATTTCATGGTCAAATTCTCAAAAGCATTATCCACGATTTACACGAAATTTCCGCAATCTGGTTTATGGTTTCTCTTTTTCGTGTCTTTTTTGTGTTGATTTGTGGTTTCGGTTAAGACTGGAACCACGAATCAAAACGAAGACAATCACTGCACTTTTCCAAGTTTAATGGTAAAGTCCGGGGAGCGACAGGCGAACGGGTTTTTCGAAACTTTGGACGGCTCCATCTTCCTCTGTCTCTTTCGGCGAGTTCGCACCGCAAAAATTTGTTTTGCCGACCGTCATTGAATGTACTAGAGAAACTTGATTGACGAAAGCTATTCCTACGCGAAGGTCATTATGTAATTATGATTATACGATGCACGACTGGTGATGAATGCCGGCAATTCCGATTCGAAGGTGGTGTTTCTGCCAAAACGCTGACAAAATCGGTCGGTCAGGGCGGTTTCAATCTTTTGCCTGACACACTAAAAATTCAGCAGCTTCTCAATCTCATTGCCATGGCCGATGGCGGCCCGCTGGTTCCCTTAAAGGAAGACAGCCAGATCGGACCAAAAACGAATGCCGCGATCAAGGCTTTTCAGGTATTCCACCAATTAGGCACCGACGGCCGAGTTGATCCCGGCGGAGCTTTGCTCAAGAAAATGAACGACGTTCCAAAAAACGCGCTGTCCGAGCTGAATGCCCGTCTGCTGTCAAAAATAACGCTGGCTATGCCGGACGTAATCGCGATGGCCGTAAAAGCCCAAAAAACAATAGTCGAAGCGATGGATTTCCTTATGCTCGGGCCTCGCGGCCTGTTTACGAAAAAAAAGTCCTTTGACCTGGCGAACCTACACTTTGCGTTCGGCACGCAGAGAGCTTCCGTAACTATTTCTGAATTGCAATTTATTCGAACGACTTACGATCGTGTAAACACTGTCGTAAGACGGCTTTACGTACCAAAACAGGGTGAAAGCGTTTTTGGAGTTAACATTTTCACAATTGACCCGACCGGTTCAACGCACGCCGCATACTCGCCAACCAGGTCCAGCGACGGTAGCCGGGAAATACCGGAAATCCACTCGGGCCACGTATATATCTGCGGCAGCATGGATACCAAGCCCGCACCCGATCAGTTTCAACACATTATGTTTCATGAATTGGTGCATTTTGTGGACGATGAAGTTGGCGGCCGAAATATCGGCGACGAAGGTAATTACCGTGAACGGGCAATGAGGGCTCCACACCCGGTCGCTATCTCTCGCGGTTCCGATTCAGAATGGCAAGGCCCATCATCGCGGCCATTATAGGCGATGTCGTGGATTTTACGTTTGTTTCCCGCGAGTATGTTAATAGGCGATGTCGCGGAAGGTGAAATCTTGGAATTTATGTAGCCCCCGCCCCGCTTTTTGTAACACCGCAGACCGATTTTCGGCGCTCCCGGCAGACAAATTCTCACCTTATCCATCGATAATCTCGTAGCTGGTGGTTATCTCGGCCGCCGGGCGAACGGTGGCGGCGACGGAGCAGTATTTCGTGTCGGATAATTCTATTGCGTCTGCCACAGCTTTTTCCGAAACGCTACGCCCGTGCACGATATGGTGAATGCGGAATGCGGTAAAGGCCCGCGGGTATTCGTCGCGACGCGTGCCTTCGATCTCGACGCGGTAATCCGTTACGTCCTGCCGTTTCTTTTCGAGGATCGAGATCACATCCGCGGCCGTGCAGGCCGCGACGGATACGAGAAGCATTTCAAGCGGTGTCTGAGCCGCATTTCTATCTCCATTTGTTTCAATGGTTTGAGCGTGGCCGCTGGGAGAAGTGCCGATAAAAAATTCGTTACCGGCGTACTGGACGGTCGCCTTATAAATATTTTCTGACATAGATTCGTTTTTTGAAATAAAGCCGCGTTTACAGATGGATTTTAGCACAGTATTTTCCGCGGGCATTTCACTGAATGCTCTAAACAACGTTTGGTATAAAAAATGCTTCATATTCCCGGTAAGGCGGAGTTCTGCCTTTCGTATCGACCGGTCAGGAGATAAGTTTATGAAAAGGTTTACGTCATTATTTTCCGTATACGCTGCTATTGGTCTGATGGTTTTCGGGCTGGCCGGGCAGGCGGACGCCCAGCGGCGCAGCGATCGCGAGACTCGCGACATCGTCCGCAGCCTCAATTCGAAAATCGATGATTTTCAATACGGCTTGGAATATCAGCTGAAAAGCAGCTCTGCCGATTCGCAGTCTATCGACGATATTTCAAATGATCTACGCGATCTGCAGGACAAAGTGAATACCTTCGACACGAATTTAACGGCTAAACGCGAGAATCGTGACGACGTTTCGAATATTCTGGATTCTGCCCGGACAATCGATCAATTTCTGAATTCGAATCAGCAGAATCGCAAGCTTCAAACCGATTGGGCTGGCATTCGCACGCTTCTGGAACGCTTAGCGAACAGCTACGGCGTTACAGAGAATTGGAATAGCGGAAGTTCAAACTATCCGAATACGAACCGAAATACCAATACTTATCCGGCTCCCAGCCGTTCGACATCTTTCAGCAGCGGATTGACCGGAACATATCAGCTTGATACAGCAAAAAGCGAAAATACCGCCAATATTATTTCGAGCAGCAACGTCGGAAGTGCTCAAAGGCAGGACCTCGAATCAAAACTCGAAGCACCGGAGCAGATCGCTCTCGATGTTCGCGGAAATCAGGTAACCATCGCCTCGACCAAATCACCGGCCATCACGATCGTCGCCGATGGCCGCGAGAAAACCGAGACTTCAGCGGGAAGGGCAATCCGCGTCCGGGCGACGCTTCGGGGCGATGAATTGACATTATCAAGCCTCGGCGGCGAAACCGATTACACGGTTACGTTTGTCGTTACAGATAGCGGGCGCACGATGAAGGTCACGCGGCGGATCACGACCGAATACCTGGCCGAAACCATCTTCGCCGACAGCATTTATAATAAAACCGACGCGGTCGCCGGTCTAGGAATCGATAGGAATACAGCCGGGAATGCTCCTGACAATGGAACATATTCGAGCAACGATCCCACCGACAGGACCGGAACATATGGCGGCACGCCGAGCATTAACACACCGCGAATCGGTGAATTCGCAGTGCCGAACGGGACAATCGTGACTGCCATTCTGGAAAACGAAGTAAATACGAAGGCCTCGCAAAATAACGACCGTTTCAGGATGACCGTGCAGTCGCCGGACGAATATCGCGGTGCGGTTATCGAAGGTTACCTTTCCGGTGTCGGGCGTTCAGGCAAGATTTCTGGGAGTTCGAATTTAACTTTCAATTTCGAGCGGATCACAATGCGCGACGGCCGTGCGTACGACTTTGCCGGTTCGCTGCAGGGCATCCGGGACCAATACGGAAAAGTCGTAAAGGTTGATACCGAAGGCACGGCCCGCGGTGACAATCAAACTAAGGAAACTGTAAAACGCGGAGGGATCGGGGCAGGAGTAGGGGCGATTATCGGAGCGATAGCCGGCGGAGGCAAAGGTGCGGCAATTGGAGCGATCCTCGGCGGCGGAGCCGGTGCAGGTTCGGTTATATATCAAGGCCGCGATGATGTGCAGTTAATGAAGGGTTCGACGATCACCGTTCAGTCCTCTTCACCGATTCGCAGAGATCGGACGAAGGACAATTAGCTGCGGATTTACACGGTTAAACGCGGATAGGAAGGCAGAAAAAATGCCGTAAAAAATGGCTGAGCAATCGTTCGATTGCTCAGCCTATTCTTTTTGTCTATTATTTCTTATCCGCGTAAATCCGCGGCTAATTTATGCACCCGCTTCCCGAAGAGATCGAACAATACCGCGACCGCAAATGGCGGCGTGATGAATTGAATAAGGTAGAAACCGCTCAGGATGTCGAGGCGATGGTCGAGGATCTCGGTTTCTGTCTCGGATTAACGGACGTGCGCAAGAATCTGCCTTCGGTTTACATCGCCGTTTGCGGCCGGCGTGACGCTCATATCCCGCAGAATGTTCAAAAAGATCCGGAAGCAAGCGCGGCCTGGGTGCTCAAGGATGAAGTGTTCCAGCGCGGCAAGGTATATTACGGCAAGCTCGTCCGGGGCAACGCGATGTTTCTGGCCCCGCGAATGATCCCGTATTTCAACGCGATCTGGGGTGTGCCGAAAAAGGAAGAAAAGGATGTACTTTCGCCTGTCGCTCAAAAAGTTCTAAAAGTTCTGCGGCAGGAGTGGGAAATGGCGACATCCGATCTGCGGACCGAATGCGGGATTAAAGAGAAAAAAGATTTAACGAAAGCTATCGACGAACTCCAGCGAAAAATGAAGGTCGTGCCGCAGGAAGTACTCTACGTTCCAAAATTCACGTATATCTGGACGCTCGCCGAAGCCCGTTTCCCAAAAGAGTTAGCCAAAAAAGTCTCCCGCGAAGAAGCAGTTCGCGAGATCGGCCGGGCATACCTCCAAATGTGCGGAATGACTTTGCTGGGTGATTATTCAAGAGCGTTCGGTTTCCCAAGATGGGAATCAGGGCGAGCGAATCATCAGCTGGTGGATGAAGGTTTCGCCGAGCGATTGGACGTCGGAATTTACAAGATAAAGAATTTACAGGGATAACAGGATAAAAAGGATCTTATATCCTCTTCATCCTGTCATCCCTGTAAATCAGTACTTCATCAATTCCTGCACCGCCTTCTCGACATCCTCCGATTGCGGCAGGATGAAATCTTCCACCTGCGGAGCGTACGCCACGAAGGTATCGGTCGCGCCGATCCTTCGCACCGGAGCGTCGAGGTATTCGAATAACTCGTCTGAAATACGGGCGGCGATCTCCGCGCCGTAGCCCCATGAAAGCGGGTCTTCGTGGGCGACGATGACGCGTGAGGTCTTCTTAACGGATTCAGCAATCGCCTCCCAATCGTATGGGACAAGCGTTCGCAGATCGATGAGATCGACAGTGATTCCCTGCTGCTCAAGGCGTTTTGCAGCCTGATTTGAACGCTCGACAAGTGCGCCGTATGTGACAATTGTTACATCCGTCCCTTCGCGAACTTTTCTCGCTTTGCCGAACGGGATAAGAAAATCCTTTGACGGATACTGCGATTTGTTATAAACCTGGCGGTAAAGATGCTTGTGTTCGAGAAAAAGCACCGGATCATCGCAGCGGATCGCGGTTCTCAATAACCCATTGGCGTCGAGAGCGGTCGATGGATAAGCGATCATCAAACCCGGCGTGTGAGAAAATATTGTCGTGCCCGATTGCGAGTGATAAACGGCTCCGCCTTTTAGATAGCCGCCGACGGGAACACGCATCACCATCGGGCAGGTCGTGTCGCCGTCGCTGCGCCAGCGCGTCACGGCCACTTCGTTTCTGATCTGGTGATAGGCCGGGAAAATGTAATCGAAAAACTGTATCTCGACGACAGGCTTCAAATTGCGGATCGCCATTCCGACTGCCCGGCCGATGATGTTCGCTTCGGCCAGCGGTGAATTGAAAACGCGTGCCGAGCCGAATTTTCGCTGCAAATTTGCGGTGACTTTGAACACGCCGCCTTTGCCTTTGACGGTTTCGAGATATTCTTCGCGGGAAACGTCGGCTACATCCTCGCCGAAAACAACGATTCGCTCATCGCGTTCCATTTCCTCGTGCATGCAGCGGTTGATCAGATCGACCATCGTTCCGGCATTGCCTGAAAGTTCGGCTCCTTCCTCGGTATCGAACTCTTTCGAGGTCGGATCGATATCCGGCGAAAACACGTTTCGCAGAGCGGTTTCCGGTGCGGGCTGCGGTGTAACTAATGCAATATCCGCCGCTTCATTTACTTCTGCATCGACTTCCTTACGTAGTTTTTCCAAAGCCTCAGATGACGCGATGCCTTCGGTCATCAAAAATTCGGCGTAGCATTTGATCGTGTCGATAGCCGCGTCGGCTTCCAGTTCTTCAGCCGGGCGATAGAGTTTTTCGTCATCCGAAAGCGAGTGCGAATAAGGACGCGTGACCTTGGCGTGAACGAACGACGGGCCTTTCCGCTTGCGGCAGTAATCGACCGCCCGGACAAAGGCCGCGTAGCTTTCGAGCGGATCGGTACCGTCTATCTTCTGCATGTAAAGATTCGGGAAGCCGGAAACCAATTTCGAAATATCGCCGCCCGCCGTTCCGACCTCGACCGGCGTGGAGATCGCGTAGCCATTATCTTCGACAACAAAAATTACCGGCAGCTTCAAATTACAGGCGGTGTTCAGAGCTTCCCAAACCTCACCCTCGCTGGTCGTGCCGTCGCCGATCGACATATAAACGACCTCATCGCCTTTAAAGCCGGTGACTTTGTCCTGCATTCCCTTTACCAATCCGGCCCGATAACTCGCTTCCGCCGCGCCAACTGCATGCAGAGCCTGCGTTCCCGTGCACGAAGACTGCGACGGAACATTCAAATCCTTATGCCCCCAATGCGAAGGCATCTGCCGCCCGTGCGAATTCGGGTCCCTCTCCGCCCCGACCGCCGACCACAGCATTTCCTGCGCCGTCATTCCAAGCCCAAGCATCAGCGCACGGTCGCGGTAATACGGGAAAAACCAATCGTACGCCGGCTTCATCGCAAGAGCCGCGCCGGCAAGTACTCCTTCGTGCCCGGCACCGGAGATCTGGAAAAATATCTTGTTCTGCCCCTTTAGCTGAATCTCCTTGTCATCGATCCGCCGCGACATATACATCGTCCGGTAAAGCCCGATCAGGATTTGCGTGTCCAAACCGTGATATTTCGCACTGCCGTTCGTCTTGCCCCTTTCCGCCTTCAAAGGTTTCGGCGTTTCAGCCTTAGCGGTTTTGTGTTTAATCTCCGTTTCGACATAACCGTCCGCAACCGTCGTTTTCGCCTTCTCCGCAACGACTTCTTTCGCGTTCGATGCCGTATTTTTAGTCTTTGTTTTATTGCCCGCCGGGCTCAATTTCTTCGTTGGAGTTGCCATTATAAATTCCTGTAAGATAACTATAATTAATACACGCGTAACTTTATAAAATACCAAAAATGGCCGATTCGGGCAATTTGCGGCGAGCGGGACAGTTGAGAGGTTTTATAATTCTCCGGAGGAAATATTCCGGTATTTTGTCGTGCGGCCCAATGTTTTAGGCGGTGGTCTGTCCCATGTCCCACTGTCCCAGCGTTTTTTTGCTAAATTTTCAAACATCAAGCGAGCCGAATCTAAAAGGGCCCACTCAATTCTCCTATCTGTTGCATAGATTGTCAAGAGTTTTATATATGCAACGAAAATTGCTTATTCCGACCATTTTTCTTTCTTTGTCGCTTGAGGTCGCAAAGTTAGTAGGTCAAGTTGAGATAGAAACTCTCAGAAAATGACTACGATTCGTGAGGGTTCGAACTTCGCTATTCGATTCGATTGTGCCAATCAGTTGGATTGCGGCTTGTATGGAAAACGGCGTAAATTAATAACTTGTCTCTTGCTGATATGAGAAGAGTCTAGCATTTGTCCCCAAGACGACAGGAAAAGAATTAGGAATAGTAACTATAACCTGAAGAACTCTGTCTACGGCTCAAATAAATTCAACTTTTAGTTCTGGCTCTTGATCATTATGCCAATCCGCAGCCTCATCAAAATCTCTCCGGGCATCCGGATGAAATTCCAATACTCGTTTCATTTGCGGTCGAGCGCTTCCGCTTTGATGGTTTTCCAAGGAATAGTATTTTCTGGATTTCTTCTGTAATCGTCCATCCTTCGGTCGAGTTCCGCTTTTTGCTCGACCGTGATCTCGACGGCATCGGGAACGTCGGCAATACTGTCCCAAATGTCACCGACCAGTTTGATCCGTTCCGCAACAGGCAGTTCTAAAATTTCATCAAGAAGGACGCTCATATTAATTTAGAATAAATTGAATGAATATCGATGCCATGAAAATAACCGTCAAGACGCTAGCTTATTAATAATTTGGAACTATTGAAATCTAAATACAAATGCGTAGCATTAACTCACTCCTGCTGATTTTGAAATGCCCGCAAACGTCATCAAGAATATTGGCCAACGTTCCGATTCTTATTGAATCGTGATTAGGAACTGTAACGTGATGGCGGCCATTTTCCGAAGTGAGACGAATGTGGCTTCCCGTCTGCCGCGTAACCTTATAACCCAAAACGCCCAACTTTTTAGTCAGGTAGCACCAGAGACATCTCTTGGTAATCTCATGCGGCAATGACTTCTTCGCTAACGAAATGCAAGCGAATCATTTTAGGTTTTTCTTCCGGTTCAAAGTGACATTCAACAGCGTCGCGCATGTTGGCACGCAGATTTTCCATAACATCGCCTTCCGTAAAGATGGATTCACTAAGCGCTCGTGCGGTATAACCGCCTTCAACCGCGTCTTCTACTAAAAAAATAATTTCGTTCATAGCCTTAAGCGCGTAATGCCCGGAACCCAAACCTTTCTCTGATCTCTCCCCACGGAACAACATCGTCCGGATTTTTTCGATAATCTTCGATCCGACGCTCGATCTCGGCCATTTGTTCGGAAGTGAGCTGTACATCTTCCGGTATAACAGCGATGCTGTCCCAAATATCTTCAACCAATTTGATCCGTTCCGCAACAGGCAGTTCTAAAATTTCATCAAGAAGAACTCTTATAATAGTTTTAGAATAAATTGAATCGCATATCGATGCAATAGAAAATAAATCCCAATTAAGCGGTGCTTATAAAACTACAGCCAGCCGTACTTTTCCAAGACGTCTCGCGCATTGTCGCGTACCCACTCATCGTCTTCATCTTTTGTTTCTTGATCTACTAATTTCTCCAGGTAATACCGAAAGTGTACGGCTAATGGTAATGATTCTCCGACGATTCTCGATATTATCCATGCCTTCCAAATTTCGTCTTCGGTTTCAAATATAACTTCCAAATGGGGAATTAGCGGTTCACCGATAGATGCTAGGAACGGGGCCAGCGTTTGGGCGACAGGCCAATTCATATCTTGGATCCACTCAAGTAATCGTGGCAATGAAGATTCAATCGCAGGATAACCCGCAACAATCGCGCGTTCAGCCGCTTCATGGTCGTGTTTATCTATAGGCACCAAACCTACAACTCTGCCTACAACTCTGGATGTAACTTCGATTTTTCGCATCTATTGCGCCTTCAAAACCCAGCCTTTCGGATCGACGACCGGTACGGTTTGTGTAAAACTAACCGTTGCTTTTCCGTCCTTCATTTCTACCCGCTGAATTTTGCCGTTTATTTCGATGTCTATGGGCATTGGGAAGGGCATGTTGTTTGGGGTTTCCCAGCGTAATGTTAAGGAATTGCCTGATACTTCGCTGACGAGTTTCGGTGGTTTCGGCTGTCGGAGGTACATTTCGAAGAACCAATCCAGCTCCATTTTGGATTCCTGTTCGGCGATGGCGAGGAAATCGTCGGTGTTGACTAGTCTTGTCTGGCGGCCGTCGGTTAGTTTTTCCATGGCTTTGGTCGGGTAGGCCATGCGGCGGAGGGCGCGGAAGAATGCGGCGTCGCCGATCAGGTAGCGAAGCGTGTGGAGGACGACGGCGCCTTTGCCGTAGATGTCGCCGTCGGATTTCAGGTAATCAGGTCCGGCCATATAGACCTGGTAGGCGATCTTTGATTCGCGGGGGGCAACGGGCTGCATGTTTCGGGTCGCTTTGGCTCGCGCACGCATGGCTTTGAAATATTCTTCCTTGCCTTTTGTTTCCTCGGTGTAAAGCGTGTCCATGAACGATTGAAAGCCTTCGTGTATCCAGAAATCGTTCCAATCCTTAGCGGTGACGAGATTCGCCCACCATTCGTGGCCGAATTCGTGCAGCATCAGCCAGTCGGTGCCGTCCTCGTTGTACTTGAATTTGTTGCCGTAGGCGATGGCGGTCGAATGCTCCATACCGAGGTGCGGCGTTTCGACGATGCCGAGCTTTTGCGAGCGGAACGGGAAAGGACCGATATATTTCTCGTAAAACGCGTTGTATTTCTTGGTTTCGGCGATGAGGCCTGCTCCTTTGTCATAGCTTTCAGGCAGGATGTAAAAGACGATCGGGATCGTTTCGCCGGTGATGCTTTTAACGCTGTCTTCGATCTTGCGGTACGGAGCGGCGTTGAAAACGAGCGAGTAATTGCTGATCGGGTTCGTCATCCGCCAATTGTAGGTCGATGTGCCGTCGGTATTTTTCTTTACGCCTTCGAATTTTCCCGGCCCCACGGCCACAAGCGGGTCAGGCACGGTGATATGCATCGTCGCTGTCGCCGGTTTGTCGCTAGGGTGGTCCTTTACGGGAAACAGCAGGTCGGCGCCGTCGTTTTGAAGAGCGACTGAAACCCAATCGGCTCCGCGAGGAGTTTTCTCCCACATAAAACCGCCGATCCACGGAGCACGCGGCGCAATCCGCGGAACGCCGGAATAGCTGATGATCGTTTCGAATTTCTGGCCGGCCTTTTTCGCGGCAGGGAACCATATCCAAATTTTGCCGCCGCGGCGTTCGTACTTCAGCTGTGTCTGCTGATCGCGTCGTTCACCGTAAACGCTTTGCACGGCGTACGGCGTATCAAGATCGAGCACGATAACATCGGTCGGCTTCAGGACCTTTGCGATCATCAGCGTAGTGCCGGAAATCGACTTCGTTTTCGGATCGACCTTGACGGAAATGTCGTAGGTTTCCACGTCAAATGCCGACTGCTCCGCCATTAGCGGCCCGCCGGTATCGGTCGGACGCACGCCGAGCTCGCGTTGGGCGAAAGTGAATGACGTGAGGAGCAACAGAAGGAAAATCGTTTTCGATAGATATTTCATGATGGTTCGAAGAGGTTTTTACTTTACACGGAAATCTAATTAGCTGAAAATATATTAGATGCTATTCCGATTTACTACAATTGCCGTTTGCCTGGCTGCATTGGCTTTTAATATTTTCGCTCAAAACAGTGCGGTTCCGAAGAAGACAAACGAGCGCCCCGCAGCCGCTCCTGCATCTGAACCATTTGATAAGGCCGATGTAAAAACGATGGCCGGGCAATGCATTAAATTCGATACCGACGCCGGCGCGATCGAAATGGAGATGTTTCCGGAAAGCGCTCCTGAATCGGTGCGGAATTTTTTGAATCTTGTGGCGAGTGGAGTTCTCAATACAACTGCTTTCACCCGCGTCGTTCCGAATTTCGTTATTCAGGGCGGCGACCTTTATTCACGCGAAGGCAAGGTGACCTACGAGATCGGGATGCGTGCCCGCAAAACAGTCGTGGACGAGCCGAACAAGATCCTGCACGAACGCGGTATTTTATCGATGGCCCGTGCGGACGAACCGAATACGGCGACGACAAATTTCTTTATCCTGTTGATCGCGGCCCCGTCGCTGGACGGTAAATTTGCCGCTTTCGGCCGCGTGACAAAAGGCATGGAAACGGTCGATGCGATCAACAAGGCGGCGGTCACGGCGGAAAAACCGGAAAAGCCAGTCAGGATCAAAAAGGCTACTGTCGCCGCCTGTGCCGCGGTTTAAGCTAGAGACTGCCTTAGCTCTCCAAACAGCATCGCAAAATCCTTTATTTGGTAATGAGCGTTGAGCCCGCTCGGGTTCGGCAGCAACCAAACGCGTGTGCCCCCGATCATTTCGTTCTGCAATCCTAGTTTCGCATCACGTTTACTAAACGCCGTCCGAAAGGCACCCATGCCTAAAACCGCCAGCACCTGCGGCTTGAATTTCTCGATCTTTTTCACGACCATCTTTCCGCCGTCGATATATTCGCGGGCCGAAAGCTCGTCGGCCCTTGCCGTTGTGCGCTTTACGAAACAAGTGATCCCGATCCCATTTTCGAGCAGCTCGTGCTCCTCGGACGGATCCAGCTGCCGCTCCGTAAATCCGCCAAGATGCAGTGCCTTCCAAAACCGGTTTCCGGGCCGGGCAAAATGATAGCCGGTCGCGCCCGAATAAAGCCCGGGATTGATGCCGCAGAATAAAACCTTCAAATTGTGGTGGATCAGATCTTCGGTCGTCCGGTTGACGGCATCGCGAAGGTCTTCTTTGGTTGGTTTCATTCTTGGTTTCCGATCTTTTCCGATGTTCTCTGTGTTAGAATTTCTTTACCTAAGATGCCTGAAAATCCAGCTGCGATCGTCGAATTCCGCAAAGTCGAATACGCTATCGGCGGCAATAAAATTCTTGATGATCTGAACCTGCAGATCGCCAGCGGCGAAACGCTCGTTTTGCTGGGCGAATCGGGCTGCGGGAAAACGACCACGCTTAAATTGATAAACCGTTTGATCGAGCCGACGAGCGGAGAGGTTTTGGTGAACGGCAAACCGGCGGCGGATTGGAATCCTATCGAATTGCGGCGGCAAACGGGCTACGTTTTGCAGGAAGGCGGGCTGTTCCCGCATTTTACGGTGGCGGAAAACGTCGCTCTTTTGCCGAAGCTGGAGGACTGGGACGAATCGAAAAAACTTTTGCGGACCTCGGAAATGCTCGATCTCGTCGGGCTCGACGCGGAAAAATTCAAGGACAGGTTTCCACACGAGTTGTCCGGCGGCCAGCGACAGCGTGTCGGTGTGGCAAGAGCTTTGGCGGCGGATCCCGATCTGCTTTTGCTGGACGAGCCGTTCGGGGCTCTGGATGCGATCACGCGGACGAATCTGCAAAAGGAATTCGCGAAGCTTGTCCGCGAACTGGGAAAGACCGCCGTTTTCGTCACGCATGACCTGCACGAAGCAATGCTGCTCGGCTCAAGGATCGCTCTGATGGAGAAAGGCAAGATCGTGCTTCTCGAAACTCCGGAAAATTTCGCTAATTCGGAGCTTCCACTTGCGAGGGCGTATTTGGAAACGATCAGCGTTTGATTATTCGGTAAGGGTATTTCGCGGGCTAATCTTATTAATGCTGAATATTGTCGATACCGGCGGCTTCCATTAGGTTTGGGGTGAAGGCCGTTTCGCTGTGGTCGAATACCGCATCGAGTTCCTTTTCGACGCTGCCGTGACCGGGAGCGATTTGCTTGATCATCGGCTCGAAATTTTTGAAATCGTATAACTCATTATCGAGCAGGTGCGAACCTGTGACGTTCGTCAAAGCGGTCATTACCGAGCTTCGGAGAAAAGGCGTTTCCTTCTCCAGTTCATCGAGCAGGCGTTTGACGCGGGCGCGTTTAAGGTTCGGCTGCGAGCCGCAGAGATTGCAGGGAATGATCGGGAACTTCTGCTCTTCCGAATATCTGATGATCTCTTTTTCCTGGCAGTACGCGAGCGGGCGGATGATCGTGTTGTTGCCCGCGTCGTTTCGCAGGATCGGCGGCATCGCCTTTAGCTGGCCGACGTAAAATAGGTTAAGGAAAAAGGTCACGATAATGTCATCTGCGTGGTGGCCCAGAGCGATCTTCGTGCAGCCTTCTTCCAGCGCGGTCGTGTACAAAATCCCGCGGCGGAGGCGTGAGCAGAGCGAGCAGTAAGTTTTGCCTTCGGGAATATGCTCGGTGACGATCGAATACGTGTCCTCTTCGACGATGCGGTAATCGACACCTAATTTCGTCAGGTAATCAGGCAGAACGTGCTCCGGAAAATCAGGCTGTTTTTGATCGAGATTGACCGCCAGAATATCGAATTTAATAGGCGCGCGTTTTTGAACGTCGAGCAGCAGATCGAGCAGCGTATAACTGTCCTTCCCGCCCGAAAGGCAGACCATTACCTTATCGCCGTCTTCGATCATCGAAAAATCAGCAATGGCTTTGCCCATTTTTTTGAGCAGCTTAGATTTTGTTTTACTTTCCGCGTACAAGTTTTCCGAGAACCTCCGAAACCCTTAAGTTTGACATGATGGAGCTATTTTAACAATCATAACCGGTTCAGCTGCTCAAAAACTCAGATCACCTTGTTTTCTCAAATTCTGTAATTGCCATAAAAAGCTTCATTTTTTATCTGTTATGTTGTAACTTTGGGCTAATGAAAAATTTGTTGGCTATCATTACGCTCTCGCTGATTCTTTTCACGCCGATAGTGGCGCAGACGGACGTAAAATCTGCTTGTCCTCAGCTTTCGATCACCGGCCCAGCGGGAGTGTTCAATCCTGGTGAAGTGGCTACCTACATCGCTGAGATCGATTCACCAGATGATTCGTTGAATATCGAATATGTCTGGAGCGTGAGCAGCGGGCGAATTATCAGCGGGCAAGGAACACGAACTGTTAAGGTCGAACAACCGGGATCGGAAGCATCGGGATCGAATCTTACTGCCACTGTAGAGGTAAAGGGGTTCCCAGAAGGTTGTCCAACTACGGCAAGTGAGTCAATTATTATCTGTTTCCCGGAAGGCGCTGTAAAACTAGACGAATTTTATGATGCTTTAACCGTCGGAAACCACTCAACATTAGATAATATTATCGCTGCGATGCGATGAATGAGTCGCCGAATGACCAGCTTTATGTGTTTTTTGGTTACAACAAAGCTGATTTACAGAATGCAATGGATACGGAGCAGAGAACGATATTCAAGTATCTTACTGCTAATGGGTTAGACGGAAGTCGCATAACTTTTCACACCGTCAAAAAAGGTGTCGATCTGGTGCAATTCTGGCGGGTGCCACCCGGAGCCGCAAATCCTACCTGCGACGAATGCGAAAAATCAGTTTGTCCCGCAATTAATATCATCGGCCCCGCAGGTATGACCGTTCCGGGCCAAATACTAATATTTACGATCGATGCAAATCTTAAAGATTTAGAAAAATTTAATTATAAATGGACGGTTTCCGACGGAACAATTATTGAAGGGCAAGGAAAGCCTTGGATACATATACAGACGACGCGGGAAATTAGAAATGAAACTATCACCGCAAAAGTAACGGTCGAAGGACGCCCTGAAGGTTGTGCAAACTCAGCTGAATCGACCGCCGCTATATCCCTTAATTTTCATCCCCACCCGTCGGATGAATTTGGCAAACTCAAACCGGCGCATGAACGTGCCCGACTGGACGCCTTCCTTTCTAGTTTAATTAAAGAACCTGATTTCAACGGCTACATAGTGACTCTTTTTCCTAAATCAACTGGCCCATCCGTTATCCGAAAACGCATTAAAAGAATGAAGGATCATATATTTTTCGTTCGTAAAATACCGAGGAATCGGATTGTGATAGTAATTGGAAGCTCCGAAAAAGATTCAACGGTTCTTTGGCTTCTTCCTCCGAAACTTGGTGAAAGCATCTGTTCAGAATGCAAGGTGCAGTAGTCCAGTATCATTTCTAAACCAACCGCAAAAAAGACTGGACACGCCGCCGCGATGTAACTTATTATAATTGTGCTAGACACATTCGTTACTATTTCCTCGGCAAGTCATTCATTTTAACAATTTTCAGGTTCCCCCCTGTTCAGACTGCCGTCCCTCTATTCTCAAGATTTACAAAAAAGGAGTTAAGCTATGATCAGAATGGGAAGAAGTTCCAGGCAGGAATCATCGGACGAGAACAACTATCAGACGCAGCCGGTCGAGGCCGCGCCTGCTTATCAATATTCGTCGCAGCCGGAGGCTTCGTCGAAGGCCGTGACCGAAAGCGAATCGCTGGCCCGCGACATCAAGGAAGGGCGATTGAGCGGATTCGTCGGGCATGGAACGGTGCTTTCCGGCGAAACGAATTTTCAGGCGATGCTCCGTGTTGACGGGCATCTGATCGGCACGGTCGCGTCCGATTCGGGCACCCTTCTAGTGGGCACGAACGGGCAGGTCGATGCAAATATCATGGTCACCGCCGCGATGATAAACGGCACGGTGAACGGCGACATCATAGCCTCGGAAAAGATACAGCTTGGCCGTACCGCAAGGGTTGTCGGGAATATCCAGACTCCGAAACTGCTAATTGAAGACGGCGCTATTTTCGAGGGAAGCTGCAGCATGATGAAATCGCGCGAAGTCGTTGAAAAACAAATGACCGAAGCTGAGGCACAATATCAAGCCGCCGAGATGGCACGTTACGAGGCCGAAACCACCGCCGAAAGCGATGCTGATGAGTATCTCGGAGCGGCTGACGAAGAAGAGGTTGCGGAAACGGCCGCGGTATAACAAAGCAAATCAATTCCATCATAAGAGGCGGGCCGTTCCCGCCTTTTCTTTCTCACTTACCTTGCCATTCCCGCCGGCAAAAATAGTCTCTGCAAACAAAGGGGTATCAGATATTTATGATCGGTGATTTTAAGGCGTTTATCGCACGCGGTAAATTCTTGACCTGGCCATGGCCGTTATTTTGGGCGCCGCTTTCGGATCGATCGTGAAAACGTTTACCGATGGGATCATTATGCCGTTTGTCGGCCTGTTAGCAGGCAAAATAGACTTTAAGGAACGAATGGAATGATTTGCATGGGTGGCGATCTCTTGCCATAATCGGCCTTTAATGAATTACGAGATAACTTTGGAAGAAAATCCTTCGGACGACGAGCTTAATATTCTGCGGAACGGGCTGGCGGAATATGCGTTTGGGTTATTTGGAGAGACGAGCGTTGCTGACGTGACCTTCTTTTTACGCGATGAAAGCGGGGTGATCGTCGGCGGTGTGCACGGGAATTATGGTTCGTTCGGGTGGATGTATGTGGACACGCTATGGGTGTCTGAGCGGCTGCGGGGTAAGGATTACGGTACGCGGCTGATTAATTTGATCGAAGATGCCGCCCTTAAAAAAGGGTGCACACAGGCGTACCTGAACACCTTTAGCTTTCAGGCTCCGGAATTTTACAAAAAGCTCGGTTATACCGTCTTTGCCGAACTCGAAGATTTTCCGGCCGGGCACAGCAGAGTCTTTATGCGGAAAAGGCTATCGAAGGTTTGAAATTGAGCCCGGATCAAGCGGCACACTTTTCTTTGGTGTAATTCTTTGTCAGGACACGCTCGATGGTCGGGACGAGCTGGTCGAGGTCGTTTGGCTTTATAAGGAATTCATTGGCACCGGCTTTCATTGCCGCCTCACGGTCGGCGTCCTTGCCGACGGCGGTGAAGAATATGACCGGAGTTTTGGAATCGATCTTTCGTATCCAGCGGCACAGCTCAAGGCCGTCGATCTCCGGCAGCCACATGTCCAGGACGTAAAGATCGAACGGCTCGGCAGCGATGTATTCCATTGCCTCGGATGCGTGATGCACACCAGTGACGTTGTACGCATCATCCGACAGCGTGAGCAGCATTTGAATCATCTCGCACGAATCTACGTCGTCTTCAACGCACAATATGCGACAAGCAGGGGCATTTTCTTGTTTCATCACTCAGTTATCGAATTAAAAAGGTTGAACTTCGGAAAGTTTACACGACTGCAAAGAAAAGTAAAATAGGGGAAAACCCTTACCCTTATTGGCGGTGAATCGGTCAACGCGGAGCGAAAAAGTAGCTGTTTTTTGACACGGCTTCTCGGATCTCGGCGATGATCTTTCTTTTATCCTGAGTCTTGGCGAAGCGTTTTACCTGCCGGATCTGTTCGGGAGTTCCAACACCTGAGTTTTCCTGCCATTCAGCGAGTTTGCCGCTCCATGCGACGATCTCGACCAGCAGCGGTATCAATTCAAAGCCTTTTTCGGTGAGCATATAAAAATCGGTCCGCTTATCTGTCGCGTGCGGAGCTTTAGTTAAAATGCCTTCCTTTTCGAGCGATGCGAGACGGGCGGCAAGGATGTTTGTGGAAATGCCTTCGTCGGACTTAAGGAATTCGCCGTAAGTTTTCTTGCCCCAAAATACGATGTCGCGTATTATCAGCAGCGACCATTTGTCACCGAAATTCTCAAGACCGAAATTGACCGGGCAATTGGAACGCAGGCTGTTTGAAGACTCTTTCATATTGTAAATGTAACACACTTGCAAAAAACAATCAATATCACTTGCATAAGACAAGTGATATATGTATAGTGTTTTTAGACAGGGCTTACGAGCATCCTGCGAAAAGTTCAAAAAAGGAGAATCAAAAAAAATGGCCACACTAAATCCGTATTAAATTTCCAGGGTAATACCGAGGAAGCTTTTAACTTTTACAAATCCGTATTCGGCGGCGAGTTTTCCGCTATGCGATTCAAGGATATGCCAAGCTGCGACGGCCCCGATGCTCAAATATCTGAGGCGGACGGCGACAAGATAATGCATATCTCATTGCCGATCGGAAACGGGAGCATTCTGATGGCGACCGATGCCCTGGAATTGATGGGACAAACGCTGACGCAGGGCAATAACCATTACATCCACATCGGCGTAGAAAGCAAGGAAGAAGCCGACAAATTTTACAACGCTCTTTCGGAAGGCGGCAAGGCCGAAATGCCCATCGCCGATACTTTTTGGGGATCGTATTTCGGATGTATTGATGATAAATTCGGCGTAAAATGGATGATAGATTACACCGCGGCAGCGGAAAATTCTTAAACATTACAGGAGAAATAAAATGTCAACAGCAGCTGAAACTCAAACGAACGATCGCGAGATTGTAATTACACGCGAATTCGACGCTAACCGCGAACTATTATGGGATGTATGGACCGAACCGAAACACGTTGAAAAATGGTTTGGGCCGGTCGGGTTTACGACAAAAGTCACCGAACAGGACATGAAGCCGGGCGGGAAATCAGTTTATATAATGACCGGCCCGGACGGTACGGAATATCCGGGAAAAGGCGTCTATAAAGAGATCGTTCGGCCTGAGCGAATCGTGACCACCGATGAATTCGGCGACGGCTTCGATGCAAAAGGAATCGATCTTCCCGAAGGAATGATCTTGACCGCGTTGTTCGATGACCTCGGCGAAAAAACGCGGCTGACGCTCCGCATTTCGCACCCGACAACCGAAGACCGAAAAAAACACGAGGACATGGGCGTTGTCGGAGGCTGGAATTCGAGCTTCGATAAGTTGGTCGGTTATTTATCTGAGATTAAATAATGGGTGCCGCCGGTATTAGGTGAACTGCTACAGGATCACGACCGCGAGAAGGCGAACAGAGTGCTGCAAGCGATGCTGAAAATGCAGAAGATCGATATTCAGGAATTAAAGGACGCAGCCGGGGCGTAACATTTGCGATTCGTTTATCACCGCTTCGGGTTGTCTTGGCTTGTGCTCTGGCTGGGTTTATAATTCCGTTATATCAGTTTGCTTAAACTCGTTACTTTCCAGCAACAGAAATTAAAGTCAGAACTTCAGGAGAAAATTTATGGAAGCCGTAATTGAAAATACGCCCGTACCTGCGTCGAAAAAAATGCTTTGGGCGGGATATGTCGTAAGTGCATTGCCGGTAATGCTGCTTCTGTTCAGTGCATCCGGTAAATTTCTCAAGCCTGAGGGAATGGAGGTAAATGTAATTCCTCTTGGGTGGAGAATGGACCAGATGACCGTCCTTGGAATCGTGGAACTCGCCTGCGTAGTTCTTTACCTGATCCCGCAGACAGCAGTACTCGGTGCAATATTACTCACCGCGTATCTGGGCGGAGCGACGGCTACTCATGTTCGTATCGATGATCCGTTTTTTATTCCGATCATCGTTGGAATACTTGTTTGGCTTGGGCTCTACTTGCGAGACGGGCGGATTCGAGATCTATTGCCGCTGCGAAGTTAAAACTGGAGGTGTTTATGTCTAAATATGTCGATGTATATTTACTGCCGATCCCGGAAAAGAATATTGAGGCTTACCGGTCTTGACGTTTCTGAAGAGAAAGAAGGCTTGGCCATAACGCTTTCTGGCGGTGGCTCGGTATTCTTATATTCTAAAGCCGACCACGAGGCCGCGTCATTTACCGTTCTGAATTTCCATGCGGATAACATCGACGAAGCGGTCGATGAATTAAAAGGCCGCGGGATAAGCTTCGAATCTTATGAAGGCGAAATTAAAACTGACGGGAAGGGAATATTTCGCGGAGCCGAAAAAAACATCGGCCCGAATATCGCTTGGTTCAAGGACCCGGCAGGCAATATTCTCTCGGTTGTCGAAGCTAAGAAATAACGCTCGCGACGCAGCGTTTTAATTGCAGTGCATATGGATAATGAGGAAGACGATCTATTCCGTGATCGATCGAAGTGCTGGTAGCGGACAAAATAGAAGAACTCGGCCTTGAGATCGAGCAGATAAAGGGCGAGAACGGAATGAGCCAGTCGGCGGGAATGTCGGCGATAAAAAAGCGTCCGGCCTTGTTATAGCCGGACGCTTTGATTCTAAGAACGAAACGCTTAATTCCGCGTAAAGCTCAGAATCGAACTGAGAATGGTTCCAAGGATATTTACCGAATTATTCGATCTGTATCCATACTGCGTTTGGCTGTTGTAGCCATCCTGATATCCACGCTGGAAGCCCTGCTGGAAGTAATACTGGTACTGGCTGCTGTCTACATATGACTGATAGCCATAGTTGCCGCTTCGGTACATATTAGAATCATTGTAGTCATTATACCGGCGGTTTTGCCGGTTCAGCTGACCTTCACGATAACCCTGCTGATAACCGCTGTTTACTGCCTGTCTCAACAGTTCAACACCGCGACTGTCGGTCTGATAATAAGAACCGTTTCGGTAAACCCGATATCCGTTTGTCTGGTAACCGGAATTATTCGGATAAACACGCTGACCGTTTCTATAGTAAACAGTACCGTTGGAATCACGGTTGGCACGGCCATATCCATAACCATTGCCATTACCGTTGTTATATACGGTACGGTTCGACCTTTGATACTCGCGGTATTCCTGCTGGGCACGCCTTTGTGCCTGCTGATAATCGCGATAATCCCTGCGGCTACCGGTACGCTGGTAATCTCTCAATTCTTCCTGTGCCTGCTGCTGGGCTCGCTGCCACTCGCGATATTCCTCGTTCCTATTTTGAGCACTAACGCTCGTTGCTCCTACGATTGTTACCAAACCAAGAGCCGACCCTAAAACTGCATTTTTCAAATTTAATAATCTCATAACATTCTCCCCTTGAATCAAGCCTCGTCTGTTTTAAATTTGAGAAGAGTTTAACAAGACCTCATAAAATTAAAGTGATTGGAATTCGTTCACAATCTCCTTGCACTGTATATTGCAACGCCCGTGCCAAAATATTAGTTATTGAAAACAAATGGGTTAACAGAACTAATAAAATCCGCTGGTATATTCTTTACACGAAATAGTCACATTTTGCTCCAAATACTGCGTTTTTCCTGACACTCGGTATTTGATACAAAAGATGTTTTAATTAGATATGGAAATTGCCGGTGAAAAAGTGTCTGCGAGTGGCGACGGTTTTAACGGTATACTGCCGTACGCGGCATGGATGATAGCCCTTACGGCGACCGTAGGAAGTCTGTTTTTTAGCGAGGTGATGGATCTGCCGCCATGTGTTTTGTGCTGGTATCAGCGAACCGCGATGTATCCGCTGGTTATTATTATCGGCATTGGGATTGCGATCCGGGACACCCTTTGGAAATCATATGCGCTGCCTATCACGCTGATCGGATTGGTTATTTCGCTCTATCACAACTTGCTCTATTACGGCCTGATTTCCGAAAGCCTTGCGCCGTGTACGCAGGGAATTTCATGCACTTCGCGCCAGATAGAATGGCTCGGTTTTATAACGATCCCGTTAATGGCGCTGACGGCATTTGTGAGCCTGACGGCTTGTCTATTATTGTATAAACCTAATAAAAATCGATGAAGAAAGAAGTAAAAATATTGCTTGGTGTGGGACTTTTGGTAGTTGTGGCCGGAGTGATAGGAGCAAATTACTACCGGAAGTCGGTGCAGGGCGTCCCCGTGGCGGCGACTGTAAACGAAGCTCTGGTACGGCCGGACAGCCCGAGCCGCGGCCCGGCAGATGCTAAGGTAACGGTCGTCGAATTTCTCGATCCGGAATGCGAAACCTGCGCTGCGTTTGCCCCGGTTGTAAAAGGCTTAATGAAGGAGTTCGACGGAAAGGTGCGGTTCGTGGTGCGTTACGCCGCTTTTCATAAAAACGCCAAGCCCGCCGCAATTCATACCGAAGCCGCCGGCGAACAGGGCAAATATTGGGAAATGCAGGAAAAGCTTTTCACGAAGCAAAATGAATGGGGTGAAGTTCACGGAGCTCCGCCGTCGGCTACGGCAATACCGCCCTCCGTATCGTTCGAAAAATATGCGCAGGAGTTGGGGTTGAATATGGACCAGTTCAAAACATCGGTTTCCGACCCTAAACACGCCGCAAAAATTGACCGCGACATGAAGGATTTGCAGACGATGGGCGTAAAAAGCACTCCTACATTTTTCGTTAATGGCCGCAGGCTAGCGCGTCTCAATCAGCAAGATCTTCGTGCGCTGATAAACGAGGAATTAAAGAAATAGTGGAGCCGTTATTTTTCCCATCACAAGGTGAATTCCGCGAATGGCTAGAGAAAAATCACGAGATTGCCGCGGAATTGATCGTCGGCTTTTATAAGGTCAAAACTGGAAAACCCAGCATGACCTGGAGCGAATCGGTCGATCAGGCATTGTGTTTCGGCTGGATCGACGGGGTCGGAAGATCGCTGGGTGAAGAATCGCACACCGTCCGTTTCACGCCGCGAAGGCCGAAGAGTATCTGGAGCGCTATCAATATAGCCAAGGTTGAAAAGCTCACCAAAGAAGGGTTAATGAAGCCTGCGGGATTACAGCTTTTGCAAAACGCGACGAGAAAAGGTCATCGATCTATTCTTATGAAAATGAGCCGAAGGAATTAAGTCCTGAGTTCGAAAATATGTTTAAGAAAGACACGAACGCCTGGGAATTTTTTAATAAACAAGCTCCCTCGTATATCCGGACATGTATTTTTTCGATAATGACCGCGAAGGAGGAAAAGACAAAAATAAGCAGGCTGGAGAAGCTGATCGCGTCGAGCCGTGAAGGAAAGCGGTTGTGACACGTTCTGAGTTCAAACTTTAGTTTGCTTCTTCGTTAAGCAGAAGACACGCTGAAGCGTGAACTCAGAACGTTAAATTACTTCGCGTAGATGTAGAATTGGACCGCCTGCAGAATCCCAATTATAAAACCGAATGCCGCGCCGAACAGTTCAATAGTACGCAGGTGTTCCTTCGCGACTGACATGACCAACGCTTCCAGCTTTTCCACCGGATAGTTGTGGATCTTTTCGCGAACAACATTGCCGACATCGAATTCCTTGATCGCATCGGGCAGTTTCTCTCGTATTGCGGCGATGATAGTGTCGCCTAATGACTCGCTGGCCGAGCGCAGCTTTTCCTCGGAGATATTGTCGGACAGCTTTCCTATCGGCTGGGAAAGGAGCAAGTCAATCTGTTTGGCAAGCATCGCATTGATGATCGTCGAAGTATCTTCGCGGGCGATGATTTTCAGCAAACCCTGCGACAGCATACTTTTCAGCTTTTCGTCAGATTCCGGGTGCAGCGTCTGCATTATCGCGTCGATGCTGTGCGGGCGTAGTTTTTGCAGCATATCGCCGACGTATTTCGATACGCTCTGCAGCATTTCCTCACCTTGAAGCACCGCAAGCACGGATTTTGTAATTTGAGCTTTCAGGCGATCCATCTGCGCCGGATCGATAGTGCCGATAATTTCGGGCAGAGGACGCGAAAGAGCATCATCTATGCTCGTATCTATAAAATTCCTGGCTTCTTCGGCAAAAAAATCACCTTTCAATGTTTCCTCAATTCTCTTCGGCAGGCTTTCATTAACCAGGATATCGACCTCGCCGAGCAGATTGTCGCGCGACACGAACATCTTTTTGAAGAATGGCAGTTGCTCGTAATAATCGTGGACCTCGCGTTTGATAAGCCCGCCGATCTGGTTGCGTGTTTTCTTGGCGGCAGCAAGCTCGGTCAGGCGATGAACGACCGGCTCGATCTGACCGTTCGCTTTTTCTTTTAATAGATTTATTGCATCGTCCGTAAACAATTGCGATAAAGGCGTTTCGGTACTCACAAGGTCATCGACGCGGCGGTTAATAAAATCGCGGATTTGATCGGCAAAAGCGGGAGCTTTAACGGCGGAGTGAATGCGGTCTTCTAGAAAACCGGTGATCTTCGCGAAAGCGTCATCATCGACAACCTCGGAAACGCGTTTCGATAGAACATCGTCGACGCGCCGTTCAACGAAACCGCGAATCGATTCAAGTGATTCTTCGCTTTTGAGAACGTCTTCAATATGTTTCGCGACCTTAAACTGCAGCGATGTTATCGCATCAAGGACCGGCGCACGCAAGGTTGACGGCAAAGTTTCGATGATCGAGGGATAATTCTGCGCCATCAATTCATTTGTATATGAACCTACAACACCGCTGATCTTCTTGCGCAGGAAATCCTTGCCCATCAGCTCTTCCATGATAGTTTCCTGCGAAACGAGCTCTTCGCCGACCGCTTTACCGATGGCGTTTGCCAGGCGGTCGCGGTGACGCGGGATCATTCCCTGCGGAAAAAGCGTGATGCCTAAGACTTTGAAAGGCACACGGGGACGAAAGAGCATTCGAACGGCAAGCCATGCACCGGCGTAACCGTGGACGGTGGCGAATATGATCAATAGGCCGATCTGGACATAGATATTTTTGAAGGCTGGGCCGACTGAATTGATGATTTCGTTTAATGTTTCCATAAAAGGCAGAAACACGACCGGTAGGGAGTGTGTTCTTTAACGTCAAATTCTAAAAACCCAGTCGCTATCGCTCCCGGTTCCGACAAATCAAAACACCTGAAACCCTTTCGATTTCAAACAAAACTCCGCAAATTCTTTCAGCGATTCGTAGCTGACGCTGTAATTCTTCCACTGCTCATCGTCGTCGCGGTGAAGCTGCATGTCGTCCGGTGCGTCCGTAATGCTCAGGTCGGCGAACATTCTCTTGTTCGGTTCCAGCTTCGGCAATATAACGTCGCGGAGCTTTTCACCGACCGCGTGGGCGTCGTCCTCGCTTATTTTTGCCCCTGTAGCGTTATAGCTCATCTGCCGGACGGTGCCTTCGCTGACAATGTCCAAACTTTTTATGACCTCGAGCGTCGCTTTCCAGGTCCATACGTTCGCGTTGAACTCATAGTTCTCCGCTCCGAGATCGTGCAATGTAAAACTCATAAATTTTCTCCCCGATAAAAATGCTAAACGCCGACGTGTACTCAAGTCAATAAAGCTTACAAGAAGTTTCGTTTAGTGTCGCCTATAAGTATAATCCTCCGTGAAGCGTAATGAATAAGGAAGAATATATTTCGAGGATCGGCATTGATGGTAATTTGTCCGCCGATCTGGAAACATTAAAGCTTTTGCAGCGTCAGCACTTAATAAACGTCCCGTTCGAAAATTTGGATATTCATTGGAAACGGCCGATCGTTTTGGATACCGCGAATTTTTACGAAAAGATAATCGGGATGCGGCGCGGCGGATTTTGTTATGAATTGAACGGTTTGTTCAACGAATTGCTTCTCGGCATCGGATTTAAGACCCGCATCGTTTCTGCCCGCGTAGCGAATGGCAAGGGCGATTTCGGGCCGGAATACGATCACGCTGCAATTATTGTCAGCATCGGAGAAACCGAATATCTCGCGGACGTTGGCTTCGGAGCATTTACGACGGAACCGCTGCAATTTGTTTTGAATGAAGAACAGCACGACGATGCCGGTGTTTTTAGAATCAGTCAGCACGACGACGGCTCTTACGAGATCGCGAAAAAGGGTGATGATTGGCAGAGCGAGTATATCTTCAAATCGTTCGGCCGCAATCTTTCCGAATTCACCGAGATGTGCGATTTTCAGCAATATTCGCCGGAATCGCATTTTACAAAAGGAAAAGTCTGCTCGCTGCTGACCGCAAGCGGGCGAAAGACGCTGACCGATAAGAGCTTTATTGTAACCAGTGGCGGCAAAAAGACGGAGACGCCTGTCGCGTCGAATGAAGAATTTGACCGTATCCTGATGCGCGAATTTAATATCGCCAGGCCGCAACAGTAATTTTTATGTCACAACCTATTTCATACTCTGACGCCGGCGTTTCGATCGACAACGCAAACAAGGCCGTCGCCAAGATCCGTGAATACGCCCGGAGCACTTTTAATGAGCGGACGCTGACGGAGATCGGCAGTTTTGGCGGAATGTTCGCCGGTGCGTTTCCTGAAATGGCGGAGCCGATTCTTGTTGCATCGGCGGACGGCGTCGGGACAAAACTCAAAGTCGCGTTCGAAACCGGCATTCATAATACGGTCGGCGCCGATCTGGTAAATCACTGCGTAAACGATATTCTCGTCCAGGGAGCCCGACCGCTTTTCTTTCTCGATTATTTCGCGACCGGCAAACTCGATCCGGACGTAACGGCTTCGGTCGTCGAAGGAATGGCCCGTGCCTGCCGCGAAAACGGCTGCGTGCTGCTCGGCGGCGAAACGGCCGAGATGCCCTCGATGTACACGGACGGCGAATACGACCTGGCCGGATTCATCGTCGGCGTCGTCGATAAACAAAAGGTGATCGACGGCAAAAACATTAAGCCTGGTGATATCGTTTTAGGGTTACCGTCGAAAGGCCTGCAGACCAACGGTTATTCGCTCGCCCGAAAGCTCTTCTTCGAAGTCGCTGGCTACAAAGCCGATACCTATCTGGATGAACTAGGCACGACCGTCGGCGAAGCACTGCTCGAAACGCACGCCAGCTTCCTCCGCCCGCTCGAGAGCCTCCTCGACAAAGGTGTCATCAAAGGCCTCGTTCACATCACCGGCGGCGGCTTCCTCGAAAACATCCCGCGAATCCTACCCGAAAACGTCTCCGTAGAAATAAACCGCGGCACGTGGCCGGAACTGCCGATTTTCGGGATGATGCAAAAGCTTGGAAATGTCGAGGAAAAAGAAATGTTCCGGACGTTTAATATGGGGATCGGTATGATCGTGATTTGCTCCGAATCTGATAAAAATGCGATTGCTGATCACATCAAGGATTTTCACGAAATCGGACGCGTTACAACGGGAACTGGGAATGTTGGAATATCAAAAGTTTAACGCTTTAGATGGTTGTTAAAATAGCGTCAAGATTCCCGAAGTCGAATCTATCGCCAAATCTTCAATATCCGAATTGTGGTTGCGTAACAGATTTTCAATGTCCGACGTTGAGCAGTTTCCGCGTCGAATCCACACGACTTTCGGCGGAAAACCGCGCAACACGCTCAAGTCCGCAAAATCAGCATCTTTCGTAACGACAACGAAATCGTGGAGTTTTGCGTGTTCCCAAACCAAAACATCATCGGCAGTTCCCAAGCCTAACAAATCAAGATGGTCGGAGTTTAAATACAGGTCGGCCAGGCGGCTGGCAAGTTTCGGCGATAAATTTTGGTCAAAGAGCAGCTTTACGCTCACGCCTGTACCACCAGCAGATTTTTCTCACGGTCAGCGGCAAACGCCAAACAAGCCATAATGTCATCGTGCGTTAAATACGGAAAATCATCGAGAATCTCCTGCGTCGTCATTCCCGAAGCCAGATATTCAAGCACATCATAAACCGTCATTCTCATTCCGCGAATACAAGGCTTTCCCCCTCGTTTCCCGGGTTCGATAGTAATAATGTCGTGATAATTCATAAAGTGATGATAAATCTTAGCTATTTGACAAGCAAGCTATTCGCCAAAAACAAGAAGCAAGCTATCGGTTGAGATGATATAGGACGAAACAGCGACCTCGCGACGCGAGGAAAACCAGGCTTTGTTTTTAACAAAGTAGCTGTTTGTCCTCACGCACATTGAATTATTGTGCTGTCCATCGCATTCAAAAAGCTTTTTCTTTACCTTCTCGGGACTTTATTTTTACCAAGCACCTTCAAATCTTCATCTGCCTCCGACAAAATTTTGGTGCGCGTACAAAAACTCGTCGCCCAGTCTTCGTCAGAACTGTAAGCGTAAACAAGATAACGCTCGCCAACCGCGAACTTGTAGCCGCAAATGCAACATCGGTTAGCGGTAAAAACGCTGACGGTTTCCGTTGTTACGCCTTTCCACGTTTGCAGAACTTTGAAGCGAACCTCTGCTGTCCATGCCTCTTCGCCCGAAGCAGTTTTCGGAGCAATAATTTCTGTGACTTCACCCACAAACACAGCCTGCGATTTCTTGCGCTCGAGTTTAATAAGTTGCTTTTCGGTTTTGCCAAGCTGCGGAAGATCGCACGAACAAGCGACAGCAATTCTCGGTATAAAAAGCAAAACAACAAAGGTTAAAATTGAAATAAGACAAATTTTCATAACAAGCTTTCGTTATCAAAAAGACGATGAACAACTATTAACTAGCAAATGTATTCCGTTGATATTACCCATATTCGGCATAATGTCGATGGCCAAAAGCTAGGATTGATGTGCCAAATCGACGTTCATCAACTAGACGAGATCAAGATTGACCTTTTTACCCAGAGCTTTGGCGTATTTGTGCAGCGTGGAAAGGCGGATATCTTCTGCATGGTTCTCAATTCGTGAGATTGCCGATTTTTTTGTTCCCATCTTTTGCGCAACTTCTTCCTGGGTCATCTCGGCCTGTTCACGCGATAGTTGAAGGAGGACGCCGATCTTGAAGTTTTCGTAGCCTTCGTCGAATCCCTCGGCAAACTCGGGGTCATCTTTTTTTCTCTTTTCAATATATTTTTTTAAGTCACTCATTTCTTTCGGGTTAAATATTCTTTCTTTCGCTTTTCCGCCAAAGCAATTTCATTTGCAGATCTTCTACCAGACTCAAGACCCAAGTTATCTTGTCGGCCTGCTTACCGCTTAGAGAGTCGAGAAAATCCTCGACTGGGCAAGTTCCATTCGGCAATTTGTAAAAGATCACTTCACGCATAAATGTTAACAAATATGTGAACTCATTTCAATAATTTTCTAATTTCTAATAATGATACCGCGCCTGCACGAAGTTTATTCGATCATCCGTGACACGATAGACAAGTCTATGTTCTTTTGTTATTCGTCGAGACCAGGTTCCCGAAGACTTGTGGCGAAGTGGTTCGGGTTTTCCGATCCCGTTGAAGGGATCGCGCATGACCGCTTCGATCAGATCGAATACCTTTACCAAAACTTTTCTGTCGTTTTTTGCCCAGTATGAGAGGTCGCCGCGGAACTCCGGTTCGAATACCGACTCGCGCATTATTTGACCCCGAATTCTTTTTTGAGATCGGTTAACGATGTCGGTTCCGTGGTACCGGCTTCAGCTCTTTCGATGGCTTTTTCCAACCGCTGGGCATTTTTCGGGGAACGAAACAAATGCTCGGTCTCCATTATGCTCGAAAGCTCCGACGCGCTGATCATTGCTACATCTTCATGTCCTCGACGGTTGATGATGACGATTTCCCGATCATCTGTGACTTGCGAAAGCAAAGATGCTAATTTGTTTCTAGCGTTGCTGTAGGTTGTCTGTACGGCCATAATTTTCACCTGAAGTTGGACAGGAACATTGTACAACTAGATTGCCTCGATTTTCAAATGAATATTGGAATTTTAATATCCGGACGCGGGTCCAATATGCTCGCTATCGTTGAGGCTGTTGAGAGCGGCACTATAGCCGATTCCGAAGTTGTGGCCGTTATCAGCGACAAGGCTGAAGCGGCCGGGTTAGGTAAAGCTAGAGAACGCGGCATTGAGACGAGCGTCATCGAACGAAGCGGCAGGACGCGGGAAGAGCATGATGCGGAGATCATTGCGGAATTGCGAAAACACAAAGTCGAATTGGTATGCCTTGCAGGATATATGCGCCTTCTGTCGCCGGGATTTATACGGTCGTTTCCGAACGGGATCGTGAATATTCATCCGAGTTTGCTGCCGAGTTTTCGCGGGTTGGATGCTCAGAAACAGGCGGTCGAATATGGTGTGAAGGTTTCGGGCTGCACGGTGCATTTTGTCGATGAGGATCTGGACAACGGCGCGATCATTTTGCAGCGAACCGTTAATGTGCTGGATGATGATACGGCGGAAACGCTGTCGGCGAGAATTTTAGAACTGGAACATGCAGCGTACGTCGAGGCATTAAAAAGAATCGCCGCTGGAGAGGTATTAATTACGGGAAGACGGGTCAACGCTGTTTAGAACATTCTTCGGAATGTTCTTCATGAATTCGCGAGTACCGATTTTTTCAAAATCTTTTAATCCAAGCGTGAAAACCAAGAGAAACAGAAATATTGGGAGTATACAATGGATAACAAATTCTTTTACAAACCATTGTAGCGCCCAATCAATCAACATGTACCTGACACGCCGCTTGTCCTGAAAGGTTGCAAGGCGATTAAGATTCATTCGGAATAGCTAAAAGCTAATAATTTATGAGCCACCGTCGACCATCGATTCAAAGTGCAGGACGGTCATATCTCCTTTATCGTTGGTAAATTCCAAAGTATTTTCACTTTCGTCCGTGTCATACTGCACGGTGATCCCGTGGATGTTCGGGATCGAGTCGCTCATCACCTTATCTTTTTCGTGATTCTTATATTTTCTTTCGATAGTCACCACGTCTTTTTCAATGCCGATTTGTTCGAAATAGCCTTCCTGGCTTTCCTCGGCGACTTCGCCATCGCGGCGGAATAATTCGAAACGGGCACGACGGCCTCGGTTACGCTCCGAAAAGTCCGATAGAAATTCAGTCCACTCGGCCGGATCGATCATTTTTGTTACGCTCATTTTTCTCTCCCCTGGAAATAAGTTTTATTTGATTTTCGTTTATTGGCAACGATTGCGCAATATAAAAAGGAGGACGGCAATTGTAATCGATTTTATGGGCAATAATATACTTGACTGACCAATGCAAATATATCAAGATCAAAAAGACAGGC
>JBBJOS010000020.1:0-65048 GCA_037723965.1 Pyrinomonadaceae bacterium
GTCCATGTTTACATGGTAACATAGAAATCGCGGTCAGTCAAGTATATTATTGCCAACAAAATTCTTGTTTCAATGTTGCATCCGTGAAACGCTTCTGCTATTATTCTGCCCCTCTTACCGAAATAAAAATTAAGGAGATCAATTATGAGTACAAGCAGCGCCGCTTTAACAAATCTTTTTAGCCTCGCATTAATTGCCGAGATCGAGCAGGAAGCCCTATCCGCCCGGAAATGTCTCGAGCGTATTCCACCCGAATTATTCGACTGGAAACCGCATGAAAAATCCATGAGTTTTGTCAGGCTGGCATCCCACGTAGCGGAAATGTTCGGATGGACGCCATCGACGATGCATCACGCCGAGCTAGATTTTTCAAAGATGGATTATACGCCGTTCGAACCCAAAACGACCGCCGATCTGGTCGAATTTCTCGACAAAAATGTCGCCGAGGCAATCGATGCTCTCCGCAATTGCGACGATTCGGCATTCGCCGAAAACTGGACGATGCGAAACGGCGAAAAAGTTTATTTCACGATGCCGAAAGCGGTCGTAATGCGCTCATTCGTGATGAACCATATCGTCCACCACCGCGGCCAGCTTTCCGTTTACCTGCGGATGAACGACATTCCGGTCCCGCAAATTTACGGCCCTTCGGCTGACGAAGGCGAGATGTAAATTTTGAATTCAAGCAAGATTCAAGGTGGCGGGCGGATTATACTTCCCGTCATTTTTGCGTTTATAAGGAAAAATGCGAGAATAACGGTTTAATTGAGCAGCAATGACAATCACCGAATTGACCGAAAAATTATTGATTGGAGAAACGCGGGCAATCGCCCGCGCCATTACGAAAGTTGAAAGTGGTACGGCCGATGCGGGTGAATTAATGAAATCCGTATTTCCAAAGACCGGAAAGGCTGTGGTCATTGGAATTACCGGGTCACCGGGAGCCGGGAAATCGTCGCTGGTCGATAAACTCGCGATGTTTTATAAAGATCGCGGCGAAAAGATCGGGATAATCTGCGTCGATCCTTCGAGCCCGTTTTCGGGTGGGGCGATTCTCGGCGACCGGATACGGATGAATACGCTCGGCCTCGATAAGAATATCTTCATTCGTTCGATGGCGACTCGGGGAAATCTTGGCGGGCTTTCGCGGGCTACGGTCGATGCTGTAGCGATTCTCGATGCGGCGGGATTCGATAAAGTCATTGTTGAAACAGTCGGAGTTGGACAGGACGAAGTCGAGATAGTCAAAACGGCGGATGTCTCGGTTGTGGTTCTTGTTCCTGGGATGGGCGACGATATTCAGGCAATCAAAGCCGGAATCATGGAGATCGGCGATGTCTTTGTCATTAATAAGGCCGACCGCGATGGCGTTCTACGGACGCAGAAAGAACTAGAATCGCTTCTCAATCTCGCCCATCGCCCCGATATGTGGTTCCCGCTGATCGTCCAAACAACCGCAACCGAGAATAAAGGCATCGAAGACCTCGCAAAAGCCATCGAAAGCTATTACGTCTTTCAAAAGGTAGGCGACGCCAGTTTGACAAGAAAACACGCGATTGCCCGCTGGCGGCTGTTGGAGTTGTTGCAGGAAAGGCTGCTGGCGGATCTTTTGAATAAAAATGGAACAAGCGAACGATTAGACGTGCTTTCAATGGAGATCGCCGGGAAAACAAAGGATCCATATTCGGCCGTTGAGGAAATTCTGAAATCCCTATGAAAATCAATCATCTTGGCATAGCGACAAAGAACATATCCAAAGCTCTTAAATTTTGGGGCGATGCTCTCGGTTTGGAAAATGTTCATACTGAGGTTGTCGAAGATCAAAAAGTTCGTGTTGCAATGCTGCCGATCGGCGAAAGCCGGATCGAGCTGCTTGAGCCGACCAGCGAAGATTCGCCGATCAATAAATTTCTTGAAAAGCGCGGCGGTGGGATTCATCATATCGCGGTCGAGGTCGAGGATATTGAAGCGTCGCTCGCGAAACTAAAATCGCAGGGTATGCGTTTAATCGATGAAAGCCCGCGGATCGGTGCTCAAGGATGTTTGGTGGCTTTCGTTCATCCGAGTTCAGCGAACGGCGTACTTTTGGAATTAGTACAAACGATACATTGAGAGGAATTATTAGTTGTTTTTAAATGATTTTGTTATAGTAACCGTTTGGCATTTTGGCAAGCGGTATCGGAATAGATTTAGCATAAGAGAGGATTTGTACATTGAGTAATTTAACTAAGGGCCTCATTTTATTATTGGTTGTTCTCGGAATCGGGGCCGGCCTCGTAGTTTGGAAAAACAAGGTTGGCGGGCATTCCACTACCGCTTCTTTTAACAGCATAAGTAAGGAAGAGGTCGAAATGCTGCTGGCGGATGTGGCGAAAACAAATCCAATGGCTCTGAAGCGGTTTGCGGAAGATCCGGAATTGAAAAAGCAGCAGCTTGAGAATCTGAAACAGCTTCTTGCGTTTGCAAGCCAGGCACAGAAAGACGGGCTAACGAACGATCCGACGAACAAACAGGAGCTGGAAAATATCCGTTCCGAGGTCGTCGCCGTTAATTACGACCGCGAAATTAATAAAGATAAAGGGCCGATGCCGCCATTCGGTTTTATTACCGATGACCGCGTAAAGGAATTTTGGGGAGAGGGCGAACAGCCTGCACCGGGATTTTTTGCTTCACTGAAAGATAAGATCGGTTTCGGCAAAGCGGATCATGCGGCCGAATTCCAAAAGTTTCTGGACGCCAAGGTAAAAATACTTAAGGAAGGCAATCCTCAGATGAAGGACCGCGAGATTTCCGAAGAGGAGAAAACGCAAGCCCGCGACTTTTTTGCGAAGATCGAGATTTACGAAGAAGAGTTCAACCAAAAAGCCGCAGCCGGTGAACTGCCCAAGGATTTCAAGGAAAAAGTTGACCTGCAGATCAAATTGCAGCAGGCCCAGTTCCTTGCCCGCCTTTACTCGGAAAAGATTGCGGATAAAGCAAAAGTCACCGACGAGGACATCGCAAAATATATTGCCGAGCATCCTGAACTGAATACGGAAACCAAAAAGGCAAAGGCGGAAGAAATTTTGAACCGTGCCAAAGCCGGCGAAGATTTTGCGGCTCTCGCGAATGAATTCTCGGAAGATCCGGGCAATAAAGACCCTGAAAGCAAACCGCAGGGCGGAATCTACAAGGACATTACCAAAGGCAAAATGGTCGCACCGTTCGAGCAGGCCGCACTTGCTTTGGAACCGGGACAAGTTTCTCCTAACGTCGTGGAAACCGACTTCGGCTACCATATAATCAAGCTGGAAAAGAAAGGTGAAGGCAAAGATCCGAGCGGAAAGCCGACCGAAACTTATGACGCACGCCATATCCTGATAGCGACGACATTCAAAGACCCCGCGAATCCGCAGGGCCGCGACATGCCTATAAAAGCATATGTTCGTTCGAAACTCGAAACGGACAAAGAAAAGGCTCTTTTGGATGAAATCGTGGCAAGCAACAATATAAAGGTACCGGAAGATTTCACCGTTCCCGAAGTCACCGAAGAGCAAATGCCGCCGATGGAAATGTCGCCGGAAGGCGAGCCGGGAGCACCCCCTGCATCTAACCGGACTGCACCAAAAAAGCCCGAAGCTAAGAAATAATTACAAATGCAACGGAATGGAAAACTGGTAATTTTTGCGAATTGCCGGTTTTCCGTGTTTTATCCCGACCGTTACTCATACCGGGCGGCTAAATAGCAGAACCACTCAATTAATGGAACAAGTAAATATAGGAATAATTGGCGGCAGCGGTCTTTACCAAATGCCGGAGCTGCAAAACATCAGAGAGGTCGAGATTGATACACCTTTCGGCAAGCCTTCGGACGCGTTTATCATCGGTGAATTGGAAGGTGTTACGGTGGCGTTTCTACCGCGTCATGCACGCGGGCATAAGTTTTTGCCGACCGAAGTTCCGTATCGGGCGAATATTTACGCGATGAAGCTGCTCGGCATCGAATATATTTTGTCGGTTTCGGCGGTCGGGTCGCTTCAGGAACAATATGCTCCTACCGACATGGTGATTCCCGACCAGTTTTTCGACCGCACGCGGGCACGGTCCAGGGAATCTACTTTCTTCGGCGAAGGCATTGTCGGCCACGTCACGTTCGCTCATCCGGTTTGCGGCGAGCTCGGCGATATTCTGGAAGAGTCCTGCAAAACTGTCGGCGTAAAAACGCATCGCGGCGGCACCTACGTCTGCATGGAAGGCCCGGCGTTTTCGACTAAAGCCGAATCGAATGTTTACCGCCAATGGGGAATGGACATCATCGGCATGACGAACCTGCAGGAAGCAAAACTCGCCCGCGAAGCCGAAATCGCCTACGCGACGCTCGCCCTCGTCACCGATTACGATTGCTGGTACGAAGGCCACGACGATGTAACTGTCGAAATGGTGATCGAGTATTTGAATAAGAACGTCCGAAATGCCCAGTTAATTTTGAAGGATGCCGTTAACCGAGTTGCGAATAAGGAATCCCCGAATCAGTATCGTGACGCGATTAAAAATGCGATCTTTACGGCATCGGATCATTGGCCCGCTGAAACAGCTAAGAAGCTGGAAGCCATAATCGGAAAATATTCTCCGAAATAAAGTTCTGAGTTCAAGTTTCAGCTTGTCTTGGGTCGCAGGCATAAGACAAGCTGAAGCTTGAACTCAGAACTTTGACCGGAAAACTTTTCCGGTCCGAACATCATCTGTTAGTTGTTATGAAAAGAAATCTTCTGTTTGCATCATTTGCTCTTATCATTTTATTTGCCTTCGGCGGCTTGGTGTCGGCTCAGCGAAATATCGATCCGGCGATCGAACGCGATCCGCTTTTGGAACAGGATGCCAAGCATAATCTCGATGTCGCGCGCCAGGCGTTTCTTTTAAAAAAGGCTTATAAAGGCGTGATCCTGCGGTTCGAAGAAACTTACGCCGCTTATCCCGAATTTTCCAGGATTGAGGAATTTCTTTATCTTGCTGGAATGAGCAGCTATTACCTTTCCCAAAACAAAGGCAAACAGAAGGTTAATCTCAAACTCGAAAAAGAAAAGGATAAATTTGCCCCGGCTAAGCTACAGGAAGACGCTGTCGCATACCTTTCATTGGTGCTCGAAAAAAATCCGGACAGCCAATATAAAGATGACGCTCAAAAAGTTCTCAACGAACTGAAAGCTAAATAATGAACCTCAATCAGGTAACGATCTTTTCGGAAAAGCCGGTCGAAACGGTAGAATTTTACCAAAAACTTGGATTAAAACTGATCGTCGATTCCCTGCCCCGATACGCTCGACTGGAATGTCCCGACGGCGAATCGACACTTTCCGTAAACATCGCCGAAAATATTATCCCGAACAACAATATCGTTCTGTATTTCGAATGCCCCCAACTGGATACAGAAGTCCAAAGGCTCAAAGATTTTGGCCTAGTATTCGACGAAGATCCGACAGACCGCCAATGGTTATGGCGGCAAGCCTACCTAAAAGATCCCAACTCCAACAAGATTTGTTTATTTTACGCCGGCAAAAATCGCCAAAACCCGCCATGGCGTGTAAAATAGCCTATTCGCGTTGAATCGCAGATATTCCAGCGATTCAACAATTCTTTATCCTGGAGAAATTTTTAACAGATGTCTTTAACAGTTGTCGGTTCGGTTGCGTTTGACGCTTTAGAAACACCTTTTGGCAAGCGTGAGAAAGTTCTTGGCGGTGCTGCAACGCATTTTGCTTTGTCGGCGAGTTTTTTTACTGATGTGAATGCGGTCGGCGTCGTCGGCGGTGATTTCGGTGATGAAGAATGGGCGGTTTTCAAGCGTCATTCTATTAATACTGACGATATCGAGATTGTAAGCGATGACAAAACGTTCTTTTGGAGCGGCCGTTACGATTACGATATGAATACGGCTCACACTCTCGACACGCAATTGAATGTGTTTGAAGCATTCGATCCGAAACTTTCCGAGAATTCCAAAAACGCTGATTTCCTGTTTCTCGCAAACATTCTTCCGATGCTGCAGAAACAGGTTCGCGAGCAGTGTACTGATGCAAAATTCGTTGCGATGGACACGATGAATTATTGGATTTCCTCGATGAAGGATGCCTTGATCGAAACAGTAAGGGTGGTTGACTGCATAATTATTAACGATGCCGAAGCACGCCAATTAACGGATGAGTCGAGGATTTACAAAGCAGCGAAAAAGATCATGGATTACGGCCTGAAAGCCGTCGTTATCAAACGCGGCGAGTACGGAGCAACACTTTTCACAAAAGACGGCCTCTTCACGGTTCCGGCCTATCCGCTCGAATGCGTTTTCGACCCGACCGGTGCGGGCGACACGTTCGCCGGCGGCTTTATGGGCTACCTTTCCAGCCAGGGTGATATTACGGATGACACTCTGCGGCGGGCGATGATCTATGGTTCGGTGATGGCGTCGTTCAACGTCGAAAAATTCGGCACGGAGCGGGTCGATGCTCTTGATTACATGGAAATCAACCAGCGTTTCAGCGATTTCAAACGAATGACGCATTTCGAGGACATCCCGTTCGTTAAGGCATCTTCGGCTGTTTAGTTTCTGTCGGCAATCCTCCACCGTGTCAGCAGCCCGCATGTCAGTAAGGGCGCAACTTGGTCTGTATTCAACGTAGAGCCTTACTGACGTGCGGGCTATTGACACACCACGGTCCCATGCACATTAGAATGGCAAAAGAGATCGACAATTCGCTGATAACTTTCGACCGTACAGCATTATCGACGGCACCTTTTATGCTCAGCGCCGCTGTGCTGCTTTGCCTTATAGTTGGTCTGATTACCGCGCTCGTCAATCAAAATTGGATGCTGGCCGCGATCTTTGCGCTGTCGGCTGCCGGGCTTGGCGGGTTTGCGTTTACGAGTTTCAGCCAGACGCGAAAGCTGGCGGCGGCGAAGGACGAAAAGCTGATCGATTGGGAAACGGCGCTGCCGGAGATACAGCGGCAGAATCTAAGCGTCGAAGTTTTCGAGCTTGCGAAAATTCTCGAAGTCGAATCAGAACAGATCAGCGATCTTCAATCGGCCTATATCGTAGCGGAAGATCTAGCGTTGCGGCAGATTCAGCAGGAAGAGAATGTTCCGCTGATGCGGCACGTTTCACTAGGCAAAGCGCCGTTCGATGCCGTATTCGTCAAAGACGGCGTCATAAACTGCATCGAGGTTTCATTTCTGGTCGCGCCCGATGTTCGGCAGGAAAAGATCGACACGATGATGCGAAAGATCGCTCAGGTAACATCGACTTTCGGAGAAATGCAGATAGGAATAAAAGTCCAGCTGATGATGGTTTTAGTAACGCAGATGACACCGGAAGCCGGCGATCATCTTCGCTCGGCGTTGAATGCTAAAAGATTTTCGACGACGCCGGTCGATATAGATATCAGGCTGTTGGATTTTGAAGCTTTGCAGAGAATTTACGTAACGGACTGAAAAAATTAGTTCCGAGGTGAGAGTAAAGAGTCTTGAGTAGGAATAGACGGCAATGAATTACGATCTCCTGCTCACGCCTCACGCCTCGACACTCACCACTAAAATATTATGCTTGAAAACAAAGTAGGAATAATCTTCGGCGTGGCGAATAAACGCTCCATAGCGTGGGCGTGTGCCGCCGCTTGTGCCGAAAAGGGTGCAAAAATGGCGTTCACCTATCAAGGCGAACGGTTGAAAGAAAACGTCGAAAAGCTTGCCGCCGAGCTGCAGGATTCTCTCGTCGTTCCGTGCGATGTGACGAACCAGGCCGAGGTCGATTCAGCGTTTGCAGCGGTCGGCGAGAAATACGGAAAGCTTGATTTCGTTGTTCATTCAATTGCGTTTGCACCGAAGGAAGCTCTGGAAGGTGAGTTTGTCACCACAACAAGAGAAGCATTTACGACCGCGCTGGAGATCAGTGCATTTTCTTTAACGCAAATCGCGCTTGCAGCGTCACCGCTGATGACCGAAGGCGGAAGTATAGTGACCATGAGCTATTACGGGGCTGAAAAGGTTGTAATGAACTACAACGTAATGGGCGTTGCCAAAGCCGCGCTCGAAGCCTCGACCCGATACTTAGCCGCCGATCTCGGCAAACAGAACATTCGCGTAAATGCCATCAGTGCCGGCCCGCTCAACACCTTGAGCGCTCGCGGAGTAAAAAATATGGGCTCGCTGCTCAGCTATGTCGGCGAACGTTCGCCGCTCAAACGCAACGTCCAGGCCAGCGAAGTCGGCAGCACCGCCCTTTTCCTAATCAGCGATATGTCCTCCGGGATCACCGGCGAAACGATCCACGTCGATTGCGGATACAACATCATGGGAGTTTAACCGGAACGCGGACATCCTTGTCCGCAAATCCGTTAGCGGACAAGGATGTCCGCGTTCCAATTTAATATGGCCGAAACAGACGCGAATAAACCCAAAAAACGTAAAGACAACTTAAAGCCGCATGAACCGGAGACTGTTGCGGAAGCAATCGATCTCGAAAAAGTTCCGGAATATTGGCGTTTGACCGATGACGAGATACTGCTGCGCTCGCCGGAACCGGAGGACGATTACAAAACGAGCGATTCGTGGCGTGTGTTCCGCATCATGGGCGAATTCGTGGGCGGATTTGACGATCTGGCTGCGATTACACGCGGCGTTTCGATCTTTGGCTCGGCCCGTACCCCGGAATCCGATCCGATGTATGTTGCTGCCCGCGAAACCTGCCGTTTGCTGGCCGAGGCCGATTTCGAGATCATCACCGGCGGCGGCCCGGGCATTATGGAAGCCGCCAATCGTGGAGCGTTCGAGGCCAAAAAGGTATCGGTGGGCTGCAACATCGAACTTCCCTTTGAACAGCAGCCGAACCCGTACCTCACTAAATCATTAACCTTCAAATATTTCTTCGTCCGCAAGACGATGTTCATCAAATACAGCAACGCCTACATCATTTTCCCCGGCGGTTTCGGCACGATGGACGAGCTTTTCGAAGCTCTAACGCTGATCCAAACCCGCAAAATCCGCAATTTCCCGGTCGTTCTCTTCGGATCGCAGTATTGGCAGGGAATGCTGCAATGGATCACGTCCACCATGCTCAACGAAAAATACATCAACCCCGAAGACCTCGGCCTCATCCACCTCACCGATTCTCCGCAGGACGCGGTCGATTTCATAGTAAAGACGGCGGGAGCTTAATGGAACAAAGGCATAATTGCCCGCTTGCTTCGACGCGACTACCGTTTGCATGGAACACGCTGGGCGGCGGTGTCAGAGATTTGAGAACGATTAGCACCAGAGTAATTGCCGCAAAAAGGCACAAAAAGTACAGCAAAAGAAAAATCTTATTTTGTCCTTCTGTGCTTTTTTGCGGCTAATCGGTTTTATTTCTTTTCCATTAAATCTTTGAACTGACCTTCGTCAACCCATTTCAGTATCTCGGAGACACGCCAGATTGGGAACGGGTGCGAGAGGCCGGCGTTTATTATGTCCGCCCAGAATTTGTCGAGCTTTTTCTCGTCGTAATTCTTTTGGAATTCGCGGGCCTGTTCGAGGAATTGATCGTAATCCATCTTCGAAGCGAAGGTGCCTCCCGCGAGCTTCATCATCGTCCGCCCGATAATGTGCGGATCCTGGACAACGAGCATCGCCGCACGGTCGCACGACAGTTCGGCACGGCGTGACCACGCTAGAAGCGCGCTACCGATACCGGCGGAGATAATAAATTTAACTATCTCGGAACCGGGAATCAACTTGCCGATCGAAGCATTTGCGAGAGCTTCCATCAATCTCGCGGCAGTCAGGTAGAGAACGTGTTCCGCATGGATATGGCCGACTTCGTGAGCGATTACGGCAAGCGTTTCTTCATCGGTCAGGCGTTCGAGAAGCGCGGAATGGAGCACGATCACCGGCTTTTCTACGCCGCCGGTGAAGGCGTTGACCATCGGATTCTGCTGAATGAACATATCCGGCATATCGACCCCGAGCGTCGTGCAGGCGATCTGAAGTTTGGCGTGAATGTCCGGACACTGTTTCGGCGTGACCTTGACGGCACTCGCCATGAACATTACGCGGATCGCCGATTCGCCCGTTACGGCAAGCAATTTTTTGAGAGCCGAATCGATGCCCGGTATCGCACGCAGGGCCGCAAGGGCTTTGCTGTCTAACGGGTGAATATATTCGTGCTTGCTCAGGTCGGCAAACTTTTTATGCGGCTGATTCGATAGCGGCAGTTTGCATTTGCCGCACTTTGCCGAATTGTTCTCGTAATTCGCCTGCACCGCGTTCTTTTGCCCGCAATAACGGCAGCGTACGAACAGACTCTTTGTCACCGCGGTCGATTCGCCTTCCGCATCATCTTTTTTCTTTGCCATGGTTTAAGTTTAAGAAGATATTGCAATTAGTTCAAATATAACTATTTGATGAATTAAACGACAGCGGGTTGTAAAAAGTTTAGTCCGTGTTACTCATGTCTGCCCCGTTATCTCCTTCGCAATCGGGCCACCGTTTCGACGTGGTGCGTTTGCGGGAAAAGATCGAATGCAGTGAGCGATTCGATCTCGTAGCCGCTGTCGAGCAGTGTTCGCAGATCTCTCGCTAATATCGACGGTTCGCAGGAAACATAGGAGATCTGTTTCGGTTTGAGCTTGATTATATTGGAAATCGTCCATTTCTCGGTCCCGGCACGCGGCGGGTCGAGCAAGACGAAGTCGGTGTTCTCGAGATTGTGGCCGGTTAGAAAATCGTCAACACCGTCACGGACGAATCGGACGTTGCTAAGCTGAGCATTTGCAGCATTTTTCTCGGCAAAATCTATCGCGCGGTCATTGCCTTCGACGCCGATTACCTGGCCGAACTTTCTTGCGAGCTGCAGGGTGAATAGGCCGACGCCGCAGTAAAGGTCGATAGCCGTTTCACCTGACGCTCCGCTAATTGCAATGTCGACAAGCTGTTCGATCAAAAATTGATTGCCTTGAAAGAAACTCAACGCGGAGTAATAATACTTCTCGCCGCCCGCCGAAAATGAAATTTCTTGCGTCGGCTCCATAATCTCCGGCGAAAAGAGAGACACGTCGCCTTCACTGCCATGAGCGGCTTCAATTGAGCCGCGGTCGCTCCAAAATGTTCCCCAATCCAGATTCGTGCGAAGGCTTTGCAGTGTCGCGTCGAGTTCGGGTGTGAGGATCGGGCAGTGCTCGATATCGATCACGTCATGTGAATTTCTCCGGAAATATCCGATCTTTTTCTGCCGCGTGTCGATATGCCATTGGGCGCGCGACCGGTAAGCGAATTCTCTCGGACTCCCGATCATCGAAATTTCACCTTCGTAATTTAACTTGCCTATGCGGTGAAGCGAATCCTGAATAATTGCCAGCTTTGCCGCAAGCTGAGCTTCATAATTCATCTGCTGAAAATCACAGCCGCCGCAGCGGCCGAAATACGGGCACGGCGGCTCTATACGATCCGGCGAAGGTTCGAGTATTTCGTCGATCTCCGCAAATGCGGTCTTTCCCTTTTGCTCCCGGATGGTTGCACGAACAACATCGCCCGCAGCTGTAAGCGGCACAAAAACCGTAAGGCCCGGCTTGAAAGCAAGCCCCAACCCTTTCGGCACGATTTTTACGATCTTCAGTTCGAGTTCGGCGTTCTCCGGTTCCGCTGCGGCGTTGTTTTTCAAAATTACCCCTTCCATGCAAAATCAGAATTTCTGAGTATTTCCTTCATCGTCTCCAAATCTGACTCCGAGGCATATGTCAAAACAAAGTAAAGAGCATGCCCACTGCGGGCAGTCGCATAGAATCTCTGTGAAAATCCAGTTCTCTCGATTTCCAGAGAATAGAACGTTTCGTTTCCGAATTTTTCAGGCAGGATTGTCTCCTTGTATTTGAAATCTACTGGGACGGTCAAAACCTTGAAGCTTTGAACGTCAATCGTAAGTAATCCCGACCGTCCCTGACCTGCATGAGCGGAGGCGTTTTCTCAGCGGTAAGGACCATAATCGCGTTATTCTGCATGCCGAGGATGTCTCTGGTTGTGGTAAATAGAACTGTTGTCCGATTTACGGCATCGTCGAAAGCTTTGTCGTACACCTTTGTCTTTCCGGAGATCATATCGGAACCGGAAGTCTTGATTGCGGCGTTGACTGTCGGGCCTTGGGCCAGCCAGCTTTCAGGTAGAACGATCTTAATATTGAAGTATCTGTTCTGGTAGATATTGCCGACAACCTCACCCGGAAAGTCAGAGACCTTAGGCGGCGGAAGGTTTCGGTCGCCCTTAACCGTCAGTGTCGCGGGTTTGGAGGTTTTTTTGGGCGCCTGGCCGAAGCTCAAGCCAGCCAGTATCCCGACCATTACAGCTAAAATAAGTTTATTCATAAAAATTGATCAGTGAATGTTATCCACCTCGATCTCGATACCGCCGACGATCCCGGCAAAGATGTTATAAATGAGAGCTCCAATAACGCCGGCGACAAATCCTATGACCGCATAAAATATCGGCAGGCCGATCATGACGAGAATTCCAACAAGAATGCCGCCCCCGCCGAGCGCCAACGCTTCATTTCCACGGCCGGCACTGGCTCCCATTAAGGAAAAAGCAATAATAAATAATCCGTACGGGATGCTGATCAAAAGGCTCAGCACCAGGCACATAATGCAGTAGATCTTCGCGACCGACAAAATACCAAGTTTTCGAATCTTCAGTTTGTTCATTTGTTTGCTCCTGAATTTGGTTTGAGAATGCGTATCTTTTTAACACAGATCGGCAGCAAAGCAAACTTGTAAAGTCCGGAGTTCCATCTTTTACGGGAATTCCGGACGAGTCATAAATAAAACAAACTAAGACGCGGAATTCCTTCGTCCTCCCGAAGACGTTTTAGGAGCATCAGATCGAACGTCATTTTATAGACGTCCGATTCCATGCCATTTTTATAAGTCTTAAGCTGATCAGCGATTTCCCTTTCCAGTTTCTTGAGATGCGTTTTGTCGGAGTTCGTCAGAAATGATTGATCGATAAATTTTTCGATGTCAGAAAGGGTTTTATCGACAACCTCAAAATCGTCAGTTAGATTAGTTTGCAGCTCTTCTAACCTAGCGGCGGCGCGGTCAAAGTCTTCGCTCAAATTTTTATTAACTGATTTCTTCAAAAAGTCTATCACCGCCCCGATGTGCGCCGAAACGATTTCGTGTGAAAACGATTCGTCGGCCTGCGGCGTGTCTCCGTTTGCCTTGCCGGCTTGCATTTTCAGCCATTCGTCATATTGGGCCTCGATTTCTTCGCGGCAGTAAAGAAGGCCTTTGATGGAACGCGGCCCCGGCTTTTTATCGAAGCCGTCGAAGACCGTTTCTATCGAGCGAAGCACGACGTGCAGCGGTATTCCACGTTCCTGCCAGGCCTCCATCATCGCCCAATCTATCGGACTTAGCAGCAGGTTTTTGGCACGGCGGCGGATGAAGGTGTCTTCGATTTCGGTGAAATAGTTGTAGTAATTCAAAAATTAATGGTGAGTGGTAAATGTCTCTTTATTCAGCATTTACCATTATTCAAATCTTATTTTCATTCTTTGGAGCGTGCGGACGTCGTCTTCGCTTAGGTCGAGCTCAAAATCTTCGAACGAGGATTCGCCTTCGGATTTTGTCAGCGCGATCTCTAGTTTCAGCGTCAAGTGCGGTTCGTAGCCTATCGCGCGAAGGTAATCTATCGCGTCGATAACGCCGCGGCTTGACCCGATGGCGGAATTTACCGCGTCGCCGAGGTCGCGTGCGGCACTTTGTGCTTTCTCGTCCAATTCCATCCCGTTATTTAAAATGCTACGCAAGCGGGTGGCGTAAGTCAAAAATCACAATCAAATATGTTAACCTTACGGCATTATGGCCAGTGAAAGACGCGAAAAATTCGAGACCTCGTCAGGAATCGAGCTTCCTGGAAATTTTAACCCAACTAACACGCAGGAAATGGCTTATGCCAATGATCTCGGCGATCCGGGAGATTTTCCCTACACTCGCGGCGTAAGAAAAAGCATGTATCGCGGCCAATTCTGGACGATGCGGCAGTACGCGGGTTTCGCGAGTGCCAAAGAATCGAACGAACGTTATAAATATCTGCTGTCGCAGGGAACGACCGGTTTGAGCGTCGCGTTCGATCTGCCGACGCAGATCGGTCTGGATTCGGATGATCCGCTTTCCGCGGGAGAAGTCGGGAAGGTCGGCGTGGCAATCGACAGCATTGAGGATATGCTGACGCTTTTCGACGGCATTCCGCTCGGCCGCGTGTCCACTTCGATGACGATAAACTCAACCGCGTCAACACTTCTGTGTCTTTACCTGGCTGTCGCGAGGAAACAGGGCGTGGCGTTCGACAAGGTAAAAGGAACGATCCAGAACGATATTTTAAAGGAGTATATCGCCCGCGGCACCTATATCTACCCGCCGAAACCGAGTCTTCGCCTTATCACCGACACCTTTGCTTTCTGTGCCGCCGAGGTGCCGAATTGGAATACTATTTCGATCTCGGGCTATCACATACGAGAGGCCGGATCGACAGCCGCCCAGGAACTTGCGTTCACGCTCGCCGATGCGATTTGTTATGTGCAAGCGGCAATCGACGTCGGCCTGGAGGTAGATAATTTTGCTCCGCGTCTTTCGTTCTTCTTCAATTCTCACAACAACTTACTTGAAGAGATCGCAAAATTCCGGGCCGCCCGCCGACTTTGGGCGCGGATAATGAAAGACCGCTTTAAGGCTAAGAATCCAAAATCACTGATGCTCCGTTTTCACACTCAAACTGCCGGTTCGACTCTGACGGCCCAACAGCCTGAAGTAAACATTGCCCGCACGACGATCCAGGCCCTCGCTGCCGTTCTCGGCGGCACGCAGAGTCTTCATACAAATTCGATGGATGAGGCGCTCTCGCTGCCAACTGAATCCGCTGCTCGAATCGCCCTGCGCACACAGCAGGTAATTGCTCACGAATCCGGCGTTGCGGATACGGCCGATCCGCTGGCAGGCAGTTACGCCATCGAATCATTGACGACCAGCCTTGAAAATATGGCGGTGGAATACATCACGAAAATCGATGACATGGGCGGAATGTTAAAGGCCATCGAAACCGGTTATGTACAGCGCGAGATTCAGGAAGCGGCATACGATTATCAGCGCGCGCTCGAAACGCAGGACGCAATCGTAGTCGGCGTGAACAAATTTCAAACGGATGAAACCGAGACCATTCCGATCATGCGGATCGACGAACAAATTGAACGCGATCAGGTCGAGCGGCTGAGGGCGTTGAGGTCGAAGCGAGACGGGCAGCGGGCCGAAACAGCTTTAAACTCTCTGCAAGATGCTGCAGGCGGTGACGAGAATCTGCTTCCGAGAATTCTGCACTGCGTCGAGAGCGATGTTACCGTCGGCGAGATTAGCAATCGTCTTCGCACGGTCTGGGGCGAGTATCGCGAGGCAGTGACCGTTTAAAGTTCTGAGTTCAAGCTTCAGCTTGTCTAAAGCCTGGAGCCGAAGAGAAGCTGAAGCTTGAACTCAGAACCGCATTTTATTACTGACAAACATTGTTTGTTCGTGTTATTCTTTCCTTGGAGCGGTTCCGCTCATCATATCTCACATTCTGCGAATTTTAGATCTTCAGCTTTTTGCCTATTCCGACCGTTATGGAAACCTTAAACGAATACCTGCAAATACTTGTGTCTTCATCCAGTTACGAGCTTCGTCTGGAGCCGGACAAAAATCCTTATCTTGTTTCGGAAAAAGGCACGACCGATGTTTCGCGCTTTCCGATGGCGGGAACGCAGATCGGTTTAATGGTATTCCCGCTTATCCCGCCCGACGCAAAACAGGAATTGCCGAACCAGCCCGAGGTCCAATTTTTCCACCCGCACAATTTGGGGAGGTTTAATTTCGTGGTCCAGAAATCTCCGGCTGGATTTAATGTCTCGATCAAGCCAGCGCCGGTTGCAGCACCCGCGAAACCGGTGGAGCAGCCTAAACTCGCTGAGACATCCGAATTCGGCGATGTTTACGAGTTCGAGTTCGATTCTTCGGCCACTCCCGAATTTGAATTTGAAAGTTCGTCCACTGCAAAAGAGGCCAATGGGTCGGCTCAAACTAACTCTCTCTACATCCCCGAACTGGACATAGCCGAAGAATATATGCCCTCTATTACACTTCCGCAGGGCGGCCCGGCCATCGAAGTCGTTTCCGCTAACGATCCGCAATTTACGACGACTTTTTCCGATACTTCGACTTACGAACCGCCCGCAAAACGCAGTGATTTCCAAATCGATACCGGTTTGGCTGAACCGATGACGTTCATACCGACCGTCTCCACGGATCAGCCAGAGCCGACTATCGAACTTCCGACTGCCGACCGGCGAAGCACCGACCGCAGAAAGACCAATCTCATGATGACCGCCCGGATGGACGCCCTGTTTCACAAAATGAATGAAGCAGGAGCATCCGACCTGCACTTGTCGGTCAGCATGGCTCCGATGGTGCGAAAGGACGGCAAGATGGCGGCGCTCGAATCTAATGAATCGGTTCTGACACCGGAAACGATGCGGGAACTGCTCACATCGATCATGCCCGAAAGAAATCGTAACGAATTTGCGGAACGCAAGGACACAGATTTTGCTTATGAAATCCACGGCCTGGCCCGTTTCCGATGCAACGTGTTTATGGACCGCAAGGGCATGGGCGGCGTTTTCCGCATAATTCCAACGAAAATTCTGACAGCGGAGCAGCTTGGGCTTTCGAAAGCGATTATGGACTTGTGTCAGCTTTCAAAAGGTCTGGTGGTAGTCACGGGACCGACCGGCTCCGGCAAATCGACCACGCTCTGCGCGATGGTCGATTCGATAAATAAAAACCGTGAAGACCATATAATCACTATCGAAGACCCGATAGAATTCGTCCACGACAACCAGAAATGTCTGGTCAATCAGCGTGAGGTCCACAATCATACCGATTCGTTCAAAGACGCATTGCGGGCGGCGCTTCGCGAAGATCCGGACATTGTGCTCGTAGGCGAAATGCGCGACCTTGAGACCATCTCTATCGCCATCGAGACAGCAGAGACGGGCCACCTCGTATTCGGAACCCTTCACACGACAACGGCACCTTCGACGGTTGACCGCATCATCGACCAGTTTCCGGCCGACCGTCAGCAGCAGATTCGCGTGATGTTAAGTGAATCGTTAAAAGGAGTTATCGCTCAAACGCTGGTGCCGAAAAAAGGAGGCGGACGTGTCGCCGCTCTTGAGGTATTGATAATCACGCCAGCCGTCAGCAATCTGATACGTGAAGGCAAGACCTTCCAAATACCGTCAGCGATGCAGACTGGCAAAACGCACGGCATGGTGCTGCTCAACGATTCGCTGTATGACCTCGTCCAAAAAGGCGTCGTCGAGCCGAAGGATGCATACATCAAAGCCGTCGATAAGACGAACTTCGAAACGATGCTCACAAGAGGCGGATTTAAACTCTAGAATCAGTTTGACGAATTCAAAATAAGCGGCGGGATTTCGACTCGCCGCTTTTTCTTACACCCGGCGCATTGCCTTTGCAGCAACCCATTCCTCGGCTGAGCTTAATGCGGGGTTAGTGTATAGCAGAGTATTCGGTGGGGCGTTGCCGCCGCGGGAAGCATTATTAGTTTCTGGGTTTGATCCTCGTGCCGCATTTACGATTAGGTCGCCAACATATCCAATCCCCGCGCCGACCACAGCATCCACCGATTGCCTGGTTTCGTTCGACATTATGCTTACTGGTATCGCTATCCTGCTGAGGATATTAGTGGTGATCACGGTTGCGGCTTCGACATTCATGCGTGCACGGCTGCCTTGTATCGGTGTTCGCCCTATTTCTCCGGTAACCATGGTCTTCGCCACATCGGCGGCAGTATTTGTGAAAATGCCGAATATTGCCAGGACATTTGCGTTCCGCATATTTACATGAAGCTGATTCAACGGCGACTGAGGCAAAGCCCTTCCAGCTCCGTGCGTGATATATGCCACGAATAAATCAATCGCCGTTTCCTGCGCCGCCTGCCTGACCGTCCCGCCGTCATCGATGCGGGCTTGAAAGCGAATATAGCCGCCTGCTCCGGCCGCCGCAAGTGCGGCGCCGCCGCTCAACACAGTTGCACCTGCCAGCAAGACGCTCGCGGAGGAATTTCGCAACGTAGTAAGGCCGCTAAGAATCGTCGCGTCCCTGTCTGCTGCGCGGTTGAGATTCTGCTGGCTCTCACTGGACGCTCGCATTGAAAGCCGCCGAAATGTATCACCGGCAGCCAGGGCTTCCTGCCGCAGGTGAACCAATGTTTCAAAAAATGCCCGGCCGTTCAAATGGGCTTGAACCCACCCATCACTGACCCAGCGGGGAGCTTCCGATTCCGCAGTCGCTAATGCTCTCCGAGTGTCCGTCTCATAGGAAACCGAATCAGCTGAGAACCAATGATGCTGGCGGACCTCGCGGCCGAGCCTGACCACTTCTCTGTGATAGATGTTGCTGCGCACAATGCTCGCGATCTCGTCCGGATTAAAGTCCCATTGTCTGTCCTGATTATCCTGAAGTCTGTACCATGCCATAACGAACCTCCAAAACCTTTCCGATTAATAATCTCCCTTTTCGAAATTTGCTAGTTCTATAGAGATATGACTCTATCCGCTGCACCAATCGACCAAAGTGGAACGCCCGTAATCTTTAACGTAAAGCTTCACTTTCAACTTCCAGCACCTTCCAAAATTTTCCTTTGCCGGAATTGAAACGTAAGTTATAATCCGGCGTGTATCAAAAGAACGGCTGACTTTAAGTACTGTCGAGCGGTTTATGTTTTACCTGACGTGAATATACTGTCGGTTTTGCAAGAAAGTAATTAAGTCCCGCTCAATTTTTTATTAAGTTTTTCTTAAACCGCGAAAAGCCCGCAAAAGCATGAGTTTTTACGAATTCGCCGATTTCCGAATAGACTCCGAAGAACGTGTTCTCTATCGTGACGGTACGCCGGTTCCGCTTGCGCCTAAGGTATTCGACACGCTTTTTTGCCTGGTGCATAGACACGGCCGCGTCGTATCGAAAGACACTTTGATGGAGGAGATTTGGCAAAATACCTTCGTCGAGGAAAATAATCTGACGCAGTATATTTTCACTTTGCGGCGCGTTCTTGGGGAGAACAAAGAAGGCGTGAAGTTTATCGAAACCGTTTCGCGGCGCGGCTACCGTTTTTTGCCGAATGTCATCGTTGCTGAGTTGGAAGAAGAGATTTGGAATTCCGCCGTCGGTCGCTTTCCGGCCGCAAGATTTGTTCGCTCCGATCTAAATCGAGGTCCTGATAAACAGTCGTTTGAAAACGAATATCAAAATGCCCATTTAATTTCCAAAGGGCCGTCACAAATAAAACGGGATGAAGCCACTCATGATTTATTGCCGAAAGCCGAAACTCATGCTATTACAGATGTTCGGCGGAAATCGTTTATTCGCCCAATATTGTTTTTGGGGTTTTTTGCCGCGATTCTCGTGATTGCTTCCCTCGGCTTTGGTTTGCGATTTGGCTCAACTAGTCACCCGGAAGCTTTATACTCACGAGACGTTAAGTTAAAGCGGCTGACCGAACGCGGTAATATACGCGGCGCGGCGATTTCGTCTGATGGAAACTCGCTCCTCTACGTTTTGCTCGAAGGCAAATTCTTTTCGCTTCGGCTTAAAAATATATCGAATGAAAGCGAAGTCGTGATCATTCCGCCAACGGTAGAGCAATTCGGCCAAGCGCGTTTTTCACCCGACGGGAATTTTATATATTTTGTTAAGCGCGAAGGCCTATTTCAAATACCGGTTTTCGGCGGCGAATCACGTCTTATCGCCAGCAATGGTTGGGGCGGGTTTTCAGTTTCGCCAGATGGCAGACAAGTCGCTTTTCCGCGAAGCAAGAATCCAGGTGAAAGCACTTCCATCGTCATTACCCAAATCGACGGCAGTGGTGAGCGAATACTTCCCCCGCGACCCGAACCTGAATTTTACGCCAGTTTTGGACACACTCCCGCCTGGTCATCCGATGGCGAACACCTGACAGCCATTATCGGAAGACGCGACAGCAAAGAAATGCGGCTTGTCGAAGTCAACTTGCAGAGCGGCTCAGAACGAGAACTCGAAATGCAGGATGCCTGGCAGGACTTTCATTCGATGCGTTGGGCAAATCACGAGACATTACTAATCTCTGCACAGAAAATAGGTGAAGTCAACAGTCAAATTTGGAGCGTTAAATTTCCCGGAGGAATCGCCAAGCGCATTACAAATGATTTTGACAATTACCTGGGTTTCAGTTTCAGCAAGGATACGGACAAAATTGTCGGTTTTCAGGAGGTCGAAAATGTTCATCTCTGGCTTTTCGATAAAGAGACGGGCGCGGCGCGGCAGGTAACTTCCGGTGTGAATCGCTCGGACGGGCGTTTCGGCTTGGCCTTCGCTCCTGATAATCGAATTGTCTACACGGCGAGGGACAAAAATAATTACGATATTTTTTCCGCTAACATGAACGGGGGCGATATAGTCCGACTGACGAAAAATGCCGGCCAGCAAAATATCGACGTCGTCGTTTCGCCGGATAATCAGTTTATCGCGTTCGTTTCCGACCGCTCGGGCCAGCCGCGTTTGTGGCGAATGAATTTGGACGGAACAGATGCCCGGCGGTTGACAGATCTATCCGATGACAGGGAACAAGTTGAAAATTCTCCTTATTTTTCCGCGGACGGACAGTGGATTTACTACGTTTTCCTACAGCACGGTAAAGGCTCGATTCGGAAAATCCCGAGTTTAGGCGGCGAATCGATTGCTACTAGCCAAACGATAAAAGGTGTTTCCGAGCCGGTATTATCGCCCAACGGCAAACTTCTGGCACACGGCGTTTATAACGACGAAGCGAAATCGCCTTTACAAGTCGCCGTGATGTCGCTGGAAAATCTATCAGCAAAAGAAAAATTTTTTGCCTTTCCGGCATTTCGTCAGCGAGTGCGCTGGACAAGCGATTCGGAATCAGTCGTTTCGATTGACTTCCAAACCGATGTATATAATCTGTGGGAAACAAATCTCGCAAGCGGCGAGAGGCGGCAAATCACAAATTTTACCGCCGATGAAATTTATCGGTTCGACGTTTCAACCGACGGACGTTTTTATGTTTTTTCACGCGGCAATTATTTTCACGATGCGGTTTTAATCGAGCGGTAAAATTTTCAACACCACTAACTCCTAGCACCGATCAATAAAAATATTAATTCACACTTACATTGTTCGCGGTAAGCGTCGTTCCGGTCGAGCGTTGGAATTCGGAGATGGCTCGGTTGAGATCGGTTTGAGCTTGGAGTTCGCGGCTACGGGCGGCAAGTAATTCGGTCTGACGTTGAAGCACTAAATAAAATGTCGTCGTTCCGGCGCGGAATTGGCGCTGTTCGCTTTCGGAAAGCTGTTCGGCGGCGGTGCGGGCGGCGAGGGCAGACGAGAGACGAGCCTCGGCGGAACGCAGTGCCTGAAGCGCGTTGCGAACCTCAGCTTCGATCACTTGTTCGGCTTGTGCGCGTTGGTTGCCGATGCGTGTACCTTCGACGAGTGTGCGGCCGAGATTAGCTTTCGCGACCGTATTTCGGAACGGCAAGGCGATTTGCACGCCGATGCGGTAGGTCGGGTAATCCTGCGCGAAAAGGTTGCCGAGCGAAGTAAAATAACCGCCTGAAAGATTCGGTGGAACACCGGTTGTTATTGTAGTTGTCGGAAGCGGCTCAAGGCCGGCAATAACTGACAGATCGTTGACGCGATTGGTCAATGCAGACGGCACTGAAACCCGCGGCGGAGCAGCGGCACCAGCGAGGCCGGCAGCGGTGTAGGACGCGACAAGATCGATCTGAGGTTTCGTCTGATCACGAAAATAACGCTGGTCGATGTCGTTTATTTCCCTGTTTGTCGTAAGTTGTGCGAGTTCCGACCGATTAGTCAATGCTTCGGACACGGCTACTTCAAGGCCGATGCGCGGTGGTTCGAGCGTGATCGGTGAAACCGGCGTGAGCGGACGCGACCATATATCTGTCGTCCGGTCTGGCAACATCAGCGTTTTTAGTGTATTTTCGGCCCGCGTAACGGCTTCCTGAGCACTGTAAACGCTTTGTTCAAAGGTTGTAATCTGGGCGGTAGCAGCGATCACGTCTATTGGAGCAAGCACACCCTGATTTACCTGACGCTGATTGCTTTCAAGCTGCGTCCGCGCTTGTTTGACGGCATCTATCTGCACTTGCAGATTGCGCAGGGCAAACGCCAGGTTCCAGTAAGATTGCTCTACAAGCGCAATGACCTCGATCGCCCGCTGACGAAACTGCGAATCGGTCAAACTTAGATTTTTACGAGCGATCTCAATATTGCGTCGGTTAAGGTCAAACCGGCGGCCGCGCAGCAGCGGTTGAATATAGTTGACGGTAAAATCGGTCAGGTACTGCGGGTTCAAAGTCGCGTTCAAGTTCGATGTCGTAGTCCGTGAGTTTGTAAAACCCGCATTATACGAACCGCCCTGAAACGGCGAGAAGCCTGAAACACCGGCGTTCCCGAAAAATTGTTTTTGCGTGACGGAGCCGTTGGTCGCGCCGCCAATGCTCGAAGCCGTCGGCGTCGTGCGGCTTTCGTAGTAACTCTCCGCGACGATCGCCGGATCGTAAACGCCGCGTGCCCCGCGAAAATTGAATTCGGCGATTTGCACGTCGTTTCGCGAGGTGTCGATGTCGTTGTTGTTTCTCAATGCCATTTCAATCGCCTCGTCCAGTGTCAGGGGAAGCTGATTGGCAAGATCGACGCCGATACGTTCGACGCTCGGGAGCGGACGAACGGGAGCTTCGAAATTCGGGGCGACAGGCGGCGGATCGTCGGGAAGCTCGGACGGCGTTCTGCCCGATGCATCACCGACATTCTGGCCCGGAGCCGCCGGCACAGCGGTTACCGAAACAGGCGTTTGTGGATTTGGCTGTGTCGGATCTGCCGGGCGTGTAATCTGCAAATCACGCTGGGTCGGATTAGCGGGCTGTGCCGGATTCGTCTGCTGCGGATTCTGTGGTGTTACAGGCTGAACAACCGGAGGCTGCGGTTGCCTCGTCGGAGGTGTCGTCGGGGCCACAGGCGGTGTCTGTGCAAATACGCCGAGAATGCCGGAGACTGTTATTAAAATTGTCAGAACTAAAACTCTCATTAAAAAATCCAATTGCGGCTAAGAGCAGCGGCATCATAGCCGCAAAATACTTAAAGCACTCAGCGGAAAGCATAGCTTTTCCGCGTAGATGGGCAGAGCCCAAAGATTTGGCAAGCGTTCCTAAAGACGCGGCTCCAAGTCGGGTTCAACCGGTGTTTCACGCCTGTCGGTTTCTCGTTTCTCCGGCTTTGAACTAAACAAAGCGGTCACGCGCTGCCACGCAGGACGCAGCGTTTTGATCTTAAATCCTTCAAATCGGAGGCTGAAGCCGCGCCAAATTGTCGATTCGGCAGCGTCGTCAAACAGCGAATAGAAAACCGGCACCGCGAGCAAAGTTAAAAGCAAACACATCGATTGTCCGCCAACCACCAGAATACCGATCGAACGGTTTGTCGCCGCACCGGCTCCCGTTCCCAAAACAAGCGGGATCATACCGGCGACAAGTGCAAGCGTCGTCATCAAGATCGGTCGCAAACGGTCGCGGTTAGCCTGGATGATCGCGTCATAGCGGTTATAGCCTCTGGCCCGCAAAGTGTTCGTATGATCGATCTGCAAAATCGCATTTTTCTTGACGATGCCGAACAGCAGCAGAATGCCAAGTGCCGAAAATATATTGAGTGTCTGTCCGGCAATTGCCGTCGAAAGAAGTGCGAACGGAATCGACAGAGGCAGCGTCAACAGAATCGTGACCGGGTGAATAAATGATTCGAACTGCGCCGCCAGGATCAGATACATAAACACGAACGACAGCAGAAACGCGTACATGAACGATTCGTAGGCACGGTTCAGTTCCTTCGATTGGCCGGTGACACCGGTCAGGTATTGCGGTTCCATCTGTAGTTCCGCAGCGTATTGCTGGATCTTTGCGACGGCATCGGACTCGGATGAATTGGGCGGCAGACTTGCTGAAACCGTAACTTGACGCAGCCGGTTCAAACGGCTGATCGAAGACGGGCTGAGACCTTCGGAAAGCGATACCACACGGTCTAATCCAACCGGAGTCCCGTTCGTGGAAGCAACAGTGAACTGCGGCAGATAACTGCGGTCGCGGCGGTATTGCTCTTCGGCCTGGACGACCACGTCATATTGCTCGGAGCCTTCGCTGTAGCTGGAGACGATCTGCCCGGCGGCGACTATATTTAATGCCTGCGCGATATCGCCGGCCCGGACGCCGAGATCGGCGGCCTTTTGCCGGTCGATTGCGACGCGGATCTCAGGGGTTCCGACCTCGATGGACGTGTCGGGATCGCGGAACAGCGGATCGGTTTTCATTCTTTCGACAAGAGCGTTGGAATATTCGGTCAGCTTGCCCATGTCCGGCCCGGCAATATATAGCCCGACACCGGAACCGCCGCGGCCTAGGCCGATGCTGCCGGCAATAGACGACGAGGCGGAAACCGAAACCTGATAATCCTTCGACGAATATTTTTTAGTGATGCCGCGCGTTTGATTGATAAGGTCGGACTGAGATTTTTCGCGTTCGCCGACCGGCGTCAGGCTGACATTGATAAAGCCGTAGTTCGAACCCGATCCGCGACCGAACCCGGCAAGCACGAGCGTATTTTTTACACCCGGAACTTCCGCCCGGATGTCGCGGGCAATGCGGTCAAGAATCGATTGTGTCGCTGATAGCGACATTCCCTGCGGGCCGCGAAGATTGACCTGATAAAGCGATTCGTCCTCATCAGGCAGAAACGCCATACCGACGTATTTGTAGAGCGGATAGATGGATGCGATTGTGATAACGCACAGCAATACGACTACCCAGCGGAACCGCATTGCGCTTTTCAATAGAAATGTATAAGCGCCGTCAACTTTGCTGTAAAACCAGCCGGATTTGGAATTGCGCTCCGAAGCCGAGTCCGAGTTTAAGGTATCAGATTCAAAGTTCAAGGTTTCGTCGTTCTGCCTTGTTCTATCAAACTCAGCGTCGTCCTCACTTTGAACTTTGAACTTTGAACTTTGAACTTTCTTCTTCTTGATCCACCTCGCCGCCAGCATCGGCGTCAGCGTAAATGAAACGATCAGTGAAACCGCAATTGCCGCCGCTGCGGTCAGGCCGAACGACGACATGAAGCGGCCTACAATTCCGGTCATAAATCCGACGGGAATAAATACCGCAAGGAGCGACAAAGTTGTCGCCAGAACCGCGAGACCAATCTCTTTTGTTCCCTCGACTGCCGCTTCGAACGGGTCCATTCCCTTTTCCTCGACGAAGCGGTAAATATTTTCGAGCACAACGATAGCGTCATCGATCACGATTCCGACCATCAGCGTGAGTGCCAGCATCGTCATCTGATTGAGCGAATAGCCGAGAGCGGCGATGGCGGCGAACGAGGCAATGATCGAAATCGGGATAGCAAGGGCCGCAATGAAGGTCGAACGGAAATTCCAGAGGAATAGAAATACGATGATCGCTGCGAATAAACCGCCGAGTATTAGATGCTCCTCAATTGCCTCCAGCGAATTTTCGATGAATTCCGACTGATCACGAATTACGGCCACCTTTACGTTGGCCGGAAGATTAGGAACGATTTCCGCCATCCGTTCTTTTACGTTTTTTATTACTTCGATTGTATTGGAACCCGATTGCTTTCGGACGCCGAGCGAAACGGACTGCACGCCGTCGAGCGACGCCGCTGCCTGCGGATCGGCTCCGCCTTCCTGTACGCGGCCTATATCATTGATCTTTATCGGGAAATTATTGCGGGTGGCAATAACGATTTCGCCGAACTGCTCGACCTTGGTCAATTTGCTTAACGTCCGCAATCCGAGCGTTCGCTGTCCTTCGATAAGGCTTCCTCCCGGCAGTTCCTGATTCTGGGAGCGAATGGCGGCCGAGACGTCGGTCACTGAAAGGTTATAAGCACGCAGCCGTTCGGGATTGACGAAAACCTTAACCTGCCGCTGGCGTGAGCCTTGAAGGAAAACTTCGGCGACGCCGTCGGTCGAGGCGAGCCGGTCCTGCATAAGATTTTCAACCATCGTGCTTAGCTCGATGACGTTGAGCGGAGCACTGATGACATATTGCAAAATCGGCTGCGAATCGGGATCGGCCTTTTGTGCAACGGGTGGATCGGCCGTTTCCGGCAGCCGGTTTATCACCGTGCTGAGCTTCTGCTGGATCTCCTGAAATGCCTGGTCGGGATCTTTTTCGAGATTGAAAGTAAGTGTAACATTCGAACTGCCGCGCTGTGAGCTAGAGCGCATTTCCTCAACGCCGGGAACGGTATTCAGAGCACCTTCGATTATGTCTGTGATCTCCGATTCTATTTCTTCGGGCGCCGCTCCCGGATTGCTCGTACGCACCGAAACCGTCGGCAGATCGATCTTCGGAAACCGGTCGACCCCAAGCGTAAAAAAGCTAAAGCCTCCGACAACCGTCAAAAACAGAACGATCACGGTCGCAAAAACCGGACGATGTACGCATATTTCAGCTAGCCATTGCATAAAACTGTTGAGTCGAGAATCTGGAGTCGAGAGCGGCGAGCAGGAAAATGATTCTTCGTTTTGCTCTCGACTAACCCGCTACCTTCGCTCCCTCATAGAGCTGTTCCAAGTTGCTTGTAGCGACCGTTTCGTCGGCATTTAAGCCGTCAAGTATTTGGTAAAAATCGCCTTCCTCGATTCCAAGCTGCAAAACTCTAAGTTTTACAATGCCATCGACGACGACAAAAGCGCGGTACGACTGCGTACTTAAATCGTTATACACGGCCGTTTTTGGAACAAAGATTCCCGTACTGCCGCCTTCCTTGATAATTTTTGCGCTGCCGAACATTCCCGAACGCAGAAGATTATCACCGTTATCGATCCGTGCCTCAACCACCGCCGATCGCGACGTTACGTCCAGTGCCGGATTGACGGCGGTCACCGTTCCGGCAAAGTTTCTGTCCTTAAATGCATCGACCTGCACCGACACGCCGCGGCCGAGCTGCACGGCCGGAATGTCGGCTTCGGCGATCTGTATTTGAATTTTTATCGGGTTCGAACGAAGCAGCGTCGCGACTATCGACGCCGACGAAACATACTCGCCGACCGCCACAGGACGAGCGCTGATAAAGCCCGAAAACGGAGCACGTATTATTGTATCGGCCAACGCTTGCTGGGCTATACCGACCTGTGAACGTGACGCTTCTACTGCCGCTTCGGCGCTTCTAATCGCCTGATTATTCTGTCGCGCGGCATTTGCGGCAGCTTCCAATGCTTGCTTTGCACTGTTTACGCGGGCAAGGGCGGTGTCTCTCGCTGTGCGGAACTGTTCGTATGTAATCATCGCGACATCGCCGGTCTTGACCAGCTCTCCGTAGCGGCGTTCGTTGGCTTCGGCCTGCCGTAACTCAGCCAATACCTGCTCATAGTTGGCATTGGCCGCGCGAACTTCAGGGATTGTTGTCGCATTGAATGTTCCATTCGGCGAAAGCCCAAGCCGGGCCTCAGCCTGACGGACGGCCGCAATCGCCTGTTTTACTCCGGCCTGTGCCGATGCGAGCTGTAGCCTTGCGTCGCTATCATCAATTGTCGCGATCACGCTTCCCTGCCCGACAAAATCACCCACATTCGCCGATACGTTTTTGACCTTTCCCGCTGCACGCGGAGCGATGTCCGAAGTTTCGTCAGCGACCAAGCTGCCCGACGCCTGAATGTAAGCCGGAACCTGCCGCACTTCGGTTCTGGCAACCGTAACGGCGATCGGTGCTCCGGAGCTTTCCGCATTTGTGTTCGAATTTCCCCGCCGCTCGCCCGCCGATTCCGCTGCGCCGCATGCCGCGCAAAAAACCGCGAAAGTGATCCCGATCAATATTTTTGACGCCGATCTACTCCGCGGCTCAGATAAATTCCACATAAGATTCCGTTAAGATGCAAATTTTACAACACTTGCCGGACAGCCATAAGCAAAACTGTGTAAATTTTTGTAAACTCGATTGAGACCCAAAATCAGATTTTCGCGTTTGCTCTGCTTTTGCTATAAGATAACTAAGTAAAAGTGGAAATAAAATCTTCACCGTGTACGTTGTGTTAGATCGAGAACTCAAACACAAAGCACACATAAGCGAGAAAACCCAGAGGACGGAAATTAATGATCGAGGAAATTTCAGCAGCCAATTTAAAGTCGAAAATGGACGCGGGCGACGATATTCAATTAATTGACGTGCGCCAGCCGGACGAATACGCTTTCGCCAAGATCGAAGGAGCTAAACTCATCCCGCTGGGCGAAGTGATAAAGCGAATGGACGAGATCGACCCTCAACGCGAAACCGTCATCCAATGTAAAATGGGAGGCCGCAGCGCCAAAGCCATCGAAATGCTGAAACAGGCAGGTTTTGCGGGTGAAATGAAGAATTTGAAAGGCGGAATTACAGCCTGGTCGAACGAGGTCGATCCGAAAGTGCCGAAGTATTAATCCCAATTTTGAGTTTTCGTACCGGTTTCAAGTAAATGCTGAAGTTGATGAATGGTGTCCCAATCTCCTGGTACTGAAATTTAATCTACAGTTGATCGATTACCCTGTCATTTTTCTTTCCTGCAATTCGAGAAGAAATTCGTCAGCGTCTCCTACGCGCTTGCATGAAAAAAAAGAAAACACGGCTGCAAAAAGCCGGCAAAATATCGCATTATGGTTCCGAGATTAAAAATAATTGACACTGTTTTGGCCGGTACCGCGTCGGTGGGGAAAATTTTCGCGGCACGGCGTCGGCCGGAGCTTTCGCGCGCCATCTCGGCGGCCGCGTTCCAGGGTGTGCTAACGGAAACTCAAAGAGTATCTGTAATCGCAAACACCCCAGATACAGCCACTGCGAATAAGGCGGCCAAAACGAAATTCCTAAGTCAAGAACTCAGAGTTTATTTCATCGCTCATACGGATAATTTGCATTCCTTTTAAAACATCTGTGCGGCAGGCTATGACTGCTTTTTCCTTGTCTCCGCTTTTTACCCAGACCTGGCAATTAAGGCATTCGCCGTTCCAACAGAAATCACCGTATGAGATAGCTTCCATTTCGAGGAACTGCAGGCCCCGGAGAATCGAATTATTCTCGGGAACATTGCAAGACTTGCCGAGGATCTCTATCTCGATCAGGCGTTCGTATGGTTCAAAAATTTCGTCGGTCATAAAATTACCGGAACGCGGACATCCTTGGCCGCAACGGTTTTGCGGACAAGGATGTCCGCGTTCCACTTCCTAAATTTGGAACTTTTCTTTAACTCCGTTAAAATATTTCACATATAAGGAGAACTTGTAAACAATGGCATTAGTAATGTATGTAAAACCCGATTGCCCGTATTGTGCTCAGGCCCGCAAGTATTACACCGAACAGGGCGTCGAATTCATAGAATATGATGCGCAGAACGATAAGCAGCGTCAGCGCGAGATGCTGGAATACTCGGGCGGCGATCTGGTGGTGCCTTGTATCGTTGAGAATGGAGCATATATCGGCTCCGGATGGGGCGACCCGCCGCGCGGCTGAACGATCATTCCCGGTTAGCCGGCAGTTTGCCGGCTGTTAAATTTCAGAATGCAGATTGCGGATTTCAGAATCTGCACTATAATTAGATTTCGTTCGCGTTATACCCGGAACGATCCCGGATTCGGTTCCCTTGACCCGGATTGCGCGATTTGTGTTCCGCAATCTGTATGATTGGTTCGCTAATTAACCAATATAAAATTCAGGAAAAGATCGGCTCAGGCGGACAAGGAACGGTTTACAAGGCTCTTGACACGAAGCTTAACCGAACCGTTGTCATAAAAGTACTGCCGCCGGAACTTACCGCCAAAACCGCCAATTTCAAACGCTTCGAACGCGAAGCCCAGCTCTGCTCTCAACTCGACCACCCGAATATCTGTACCGTTTACGATTTTCACAGCGAGAACGGCGTTTTTTATATCGCGATGCAGTACGTCGAGGGCAAAAACGTGCGCCAACTGGTCGCGGGACGTCCGCTCGAATTAAAGAGCGCGGTATCCATCGCCATTCAGGTCACAGACGCACTCGCCTATGCTCATTCGAAAAACATCATTCACCGCGACATCAAAGCCGGAAATATAATGGTGACGAGTGCGGGACAGGCGAAAATTCTCGATTTCGGATTGGCTAAACTGCTCGAGGATGAATACGACTCACAAACTCAAGGCCACAATAAGAGCGACATTACAGAACTAGGAATTCCGTACGGCACGGCGACGTACGCCGCTCCCGAACAGGCACGCGGCGAGCGGGCCGATTCGCGGTCCGATATTTTTTCGACCGGAGTCCTTCTTTATGAAATGCTTACCGGAATCTGGGCGTTTCAGGGCAAAACCGTAATCGATGTCCGGCACCAGGTTTTGCACGGAACACCGAAGCCGCTTGAACAGCAGCGCCAGGAAACGCTTCCGCCGCAATTGCAGCAGATAGTAGATAAAGCCCTCGCCAAAGACCCGAAGGATCGCTACCAAAAAATATCCGCTATGCGCGACGACCTGCGGGGCGTGCTTGAACAGATTGCCGGTGCTCAGTTAATGTCCGGCGATACATTCGTTCCGAGCCATATCGATGGCGGTGTTTTCAAGAAGGCGCTGAATTGGTTTACGGGCAAATCATTACCCGAAGTTACTTCTGCACGCTCCAATTCTGAATCGAATTCACCGTCCTTCGTCCCTGACGTCAATATGACGGCGACCGGGCAGGAAAAGAAAAGTGTCGCAATTCTGCCTTTTAAGAATCTTGGACAGGATGAAAGCGTCGGTTTTTACGAATTTGCTTTAGCCGATTCGGTTATAACGGAATTGGCCCAGATTCGTTCGATCATTGTCCGGCCAAGCTCGGTCATCGCAAAGTATCACGGAAAGGATGTCGATCCGCGCGAAGCGGGCCGCGAACTTCGCGTTCACGCCGTGCTGTCGGCCGGTTTCATGCGCGGCGGCGATAAATTGCGGGTGACGGCCCAGCTTCTCGATGTTGTAACAGGCGATATTTTATGGAGCGACCGCATCGACGCCGAAGGTTCTGACATTCTCGCGATCCAGGACAGCATCGCCCAGCGGATTCTGGAAGGTTTGCGGCTGGAACTGTCGGACGGCGACCAGCAAAAACTTGGCCGGCGGGCGACGGATAACCGCGAAGCCTGGGAAGAATATCTGCGCGGCCGCGATAATTTCGGACGGTTTATTTTCAGGACATTAGATACCGAAGACTGCGATGCGGCGATCCAGAATTTTAAGAATGCTGTAGAGCTCGATTCGCATTTCGCCCTTGCTTACAGCGGCTTGGGAGCATGTTACGCAAACCGCTTTTTTAAAGGTTTAGGCGAGCCGGAAGATTACACCTACGCCGAAACTGCTTTCAGTAAGGCGTTTTTCTACGACCCGAACGTGGTCGAAGCCCGCGTGCTGATGGTAATGATCTACATGGCCCGCGGCGAAAAGAAAAAGGCTCGTTCCGAGATCGAGATACTGCATAAACAATTCCCCAACGAAGCTCCGCTTTATTTTGTAAAAGGCGTGATGCACCGGCTCGACGGCGAGTACGAGGAATCTCTCAAAGCTTTCGAAAAGCTTTCGCGGCTCGATCCGGCGGCGCGCGCTGTTTCGGCCTACAACCGCGCCCGTATCTTTATCTATAAGCAGGATTACGAGCAAGCCATTAAAGAGATCGAACGCGGCGAAAAGGCCGAGCCGAATCACCCGATGCTCGCGATTTTCCGTTCGGGCGTCTATTATTTTCGCGGCGATCATCAGGAAGCAATTGACCTGATGGGGGAAGTGCTGAAAGAAAACCCCCAGATGGACGGCATCAGGCCGCTCTACGCCATGTATTTCGCCGGCGCGGGCAGGACGGAAGAGGCCGAATCACAATTAACGCCCGATGCCCTTGCCCTGGCACGGGCGGACCATGATATGGCCTATTGGGTGGGCGAGACGTATGCCCTGCTCGGCGATAAGGATTTAGCATTCAAATGGCTGAACCGAGCGGTAAAACTCGGAAACCAGAACAGGCCGCATTTTGAGCATGACAAGAATCTGGACTTTTTGAGGGACGATCCACGGTTTGATGAATTGATGAAAAAGATGGAGCAAACACTGGAGTCTGGAGTCTAGAGTCTGGAGTCGAGCTTCGCTCTCCTGCTCCCGGCTCACGACTGTTACGCTATTACTTCTTCCCTTTCAACCGCAATCATTTCTCTTACTTTTTTCTTTAATGCTTTTTCGAATTGGCGGGCTTCGTTGACCCCGTCGAAGGCTAACTGCTGCAAATTGGCTTCGATTCGCTTACGGTAATCCGACACAAGCGAATCCGATACACCCAGCATATCAGCTACTTCGAGCTGTGTGCCGCTGTCAGAAATTAGATAGCAGTGCCACAAAACACTGATCATCCGGTCGTACTGCTTTACCTTGCCGCGAACGGATTTATTTAAATTCATTAAAAAGCCATCGACGAAACCGGCGGCTTCGTCTTCCGCTTCGTGACGAAAAAGGTCTTCTTCCGGTGTTTCGCGGGTGTCGGCGATCTCGAAATGAGCACGGTCGTCATCGTCGCTGTCGCCTGAACCACCGACCGGAACGAGATGAATGTCCATTATCGGCAGACGAGACATTACGAATGAACGCAGTGATCGCACATCGACCGGTGAATCGATCGCCTTGAAAACGCGGATGATCAGCTTTTCCAGTTCCGGATTGCTGATAACGATCTGGGCGTCGCCGGTACATCCGACCATTCGAGTATCGCGGCTATGAAATGAAACGACCTTGACGCGTTCGTGCATTTCCTGCACATCGCGGCGCATCTTTTGTATTTTCCAGTCACTGAGGCCGTATAAACGGTCGGCAAGACGGCGGTGGGCGTCCGGATTATCGACATTATCAAATCGCTTGAAAGTTTTGCCGGATTGGATTAATGTTGAGATTCTGCGGGCCAGTCGATAAGATTCCGGATACCGCTTGCGAAGCTCCGCCGTCAGCATGTTGGTCAGCTCGATTTGGCTGATCTCCGCTTCAACCTCGGCATCCGACATTTCCGTGTCGATGTAATGCTGAAAACGCTCCTTGCTGAGCAGAGCAACGAATAGCTCCTGCGTCAGATCGGTATAGGCGTTGTATTTGCCTTCCTCGACGAGAAAACCAGCACGCTTCGATGCCCTAACCAGCGGATGGGAAGAAACGATCCTGTGAAGCTCGATCCAGATCTGATTTACATCCGATGCCTGAAGGCTTTCATTCCATTTGCCGACCTTATGATGTCTCACCGGTGCGGCTTTTGGCAGGGTTTCCTGCTGTTCGAGTGGCTTCATATTTAACCTGTGGGGTATTTTTCCCCGGCCGTGTCGCGCCGTTCGTCGATAAAGAAATTCACTGTGGCTCCGGGCAAATTGATGCCGGGATAAGCGAAAATCTGAATCGCAAATTGTGTGTAAGTAGAGAGTGCTTTGCGTGGCTTTCCGCCGGGCATTGCGGTTATTTCTGGCCTGAAGGCATTAAGCCGGTTTATGCTCACTGCCTACGATTTAAATATTAGCAATTATTTTAGATTTGAGCAACAAGTTTTTGCATTCACCAGTGATTTTAAACCTAGTTTTATAAACGTTGCCTTTAAGCTGTTTAGCGGTGCCAAAAACGGCTTCGACTTGGCTGGCATGTACCTTTCGACAAACTTTTATTCTTATAGTTATGGAACTAATGCCCCATTATGGATTTACACAGGTTGTAGACTTAGTTTTGTTTCGTCGAAAAGTATTCCCCGCTATTTGGAGCGCGGTGGGGAAAGTCTGTAAAATTAGAGTTTCGAAGATGGATAGCTTTTGTAAAAATGAGGATTGCCCGGCGTCGGATGACCTGCTCGCGTTTCAAACCGGTGATTTAGCGGTGAGTGAAGGAGGCGGTATCCGCTGCCACTTGAAGTCGTGCGAATTCTGCGCGGCCGAGGTTGAATTTTATTCGCATTATCCACCGGCCGAAGAGAATGTCGAGCCGGAAAATATGCCCACACCTCTTTTCGAACTAGCCGAAGCGTTGCTGAACAAGCATAGTGACGATTCTTTTTTTGACAGGTTGATGGAAGAGGATGAGATAAGTGGGAAGTGGTAAATGAAGAAGAGACGGCTTTATTTATCATTCACCAATTAGCATTTCTCACCCGTTCCCGCAAATTTCATCAATCGCTTCCTCGTATTTTTCGTCGATGACGCTGCGTTTAATCTTTAACGTCGGCGTCATTTCGCCTTTATCAATGGAAAATTCCCGTGGCAGCAGATAGACGCGTTTTACTCTCTCATAATCGTTTAATTCCCTGGTCAATTCGACCGCATCACGCTGTACCCGTTTTATGATATGCGGGTTTTCGCACATTTCCTCGCGCGATCCGGATGCATCGATGCCTTCATCCGCCAGCACTTCCTTCAAGGCGTCCCAATCAGGCACGATAAGGGCTCCAACCTGCTTTCGGCCCGAGCCGACCGCAACCGGCTGCGAGACCAGCGGGCTTTGCTTTAATAAACTCTCGACCTGGAGCGGCGCGACATACTTTCCATTCGACAACTTAAAGAGATCTTTTATACGGTCGGTGACGAAGAAATGGCCATCCGAATCTTCATAGCCGACATCGCCGGTGTGGTAAAAACCGTCTGCATCGATGACCTTCGCGGTTTCTTCGGGCTTGTTGTAATAACCGAGCATTACGTTTTTGCCGCGGATAAGAATTTCGCTCTCCTTTTCGGCAATCTTCATTTCGATATCTTCAAGAGGCGACCCGATCGATCCCACCTTGTTATCATAAGGCCGGTTTACTGAGGTAACGCAGGCTTCGGTCATGCCGTAGCCTTGCAGGATCGGAATTCCCGCAGCCCAAAACGCATAGGAAAGTTTTTTCGACAGCGGAGCACCACCCGATACGAAAAACCGCAGGTTTCCCCCGACGCCTTCACGCCATTTTGAGAATACAAGCTTGCTGGCCACGGCGTGCTTTGCGGCCAAAATCGGCGAAACCGATTCGTGTTTGTCCTTGGCTTCCCAATAATCCTGGCCGACGACTAGTGCCCATTCGAAAAGCGATGTTTTCCAGCCGCCCGCGGCCTTACCCTTTTTGACGATCTTGTGATAAACCTGCTCGAAAAGACGCGGTACGGCGGTCATTATCGTGGGTTTTACTTCCTGCAAATGCGATGCGATCTGATCGAACGCGGCGCAATAATGGATTGAAACGCCGTTAGAGCAAAGCACATAAAAAACAGTACGCTCGAAGATATGCGATAAAGGTAAAACAGCGAGCGAGCGGTCGGACGTTCGGATAGGCAGCCCCTTCGAAGCAGAGCGGACAGTATGCGCGAAATTTTCGTGCGTGAGCATCACTCCCTTTGGCTCGCCGGTCGTGCCGGAAGTGTAGATAATCGTTGCTAGATCGTCGGCCGCAACTTTCGAGAGCATATCATCGAAGGCTTTCGGATCGCTCCGCTCTTGCTCGTCGCCGAGTGTTTCGATATCCGAGAGCGTCATCGCCCGGTTCTCGTTTTCGGGAACGGCGTCGTCATCGAAAAAGATCATTTTTTCGATCCGTTCAACGCTCTGAATGGCGTTCTCGGCGTGTTTCAAAAGCTTCTTGCCGCTCACGAAAAGCATTTTCGCTCCTGAATCTTCGAGAATATAGCGGATCTGCTCGACCGCCTGCGTTGTGTAAATCGGAACATTTATCGCCCGAAGTGAAAGTATGGCAATATCCGTCAACGACCATTCGGGCCGGTTTTCGGAGATGATCGCGATGCGGTCGCCTTCCTTGACGCCCATGCTGGCAAGGCCGAGAGCGATACGCCTGATCCGTTCGATAACCTCCATTCCGCGCATATAATGCCATACGTCGCCGATCTTATAGGCAAGCGCGTCCCGTTTATCATGACGCCGAAACGATTCGATGCAAAAATGAGGAATGGTCTGAGGAAGGTTGTCGAAACCTGTTAAATTATTAGCAGTCATTTATGTCTATGCGCAAACGCGGAATATAATACATAAGTATTACATTATCCAGCAAAAGATTGAACCGTAGCTTGTGATTCGATTTCTTCTTTCGTGCATTTCGTGGATAACGGTTTTGAGAATTTGTCCACGAAATGCACGAAACAAGAAAAATGAGGTAAACCAAGCCGCAGATTCAGAAATTATGACCACTCTTTTTAAGTATCAACACAACCTAGTTCTTCTCAAGATGACTTACTATCCGCTGAGGTTTCTTTTAGCCCGCCGCTTACCAGGCGGATGCCGAAAACGAATAAAAAGATGGCGATTGCGGGCGAGAGCAGCACGATTGGACTGGCCGCGAGTTGGTTCAGATCGCTCGCCGCGGTCAGCATATTGCCTAAACTCGATTCCGGTTCCTGCAAACCGACGCCGAGGAAGGATAAAGCAATTTCAGCTAAGAGAAATGCCGGGAACATCAGCGTCGCCTGTGTCAGCAGCGGCCGCGAAATGTTCGGCAGAATATGGCGGAACAAAATGCGGGCTTCGGTCAGGCCGGAAGCTTTGGCGGCTAATACAAATTCACGTTCCCGCATCGACCACACCAATCCGCGGGCCAGGCGTGCAATTTCCGCCCAGCCCGTAAACGCAAAAATGATTATCAGAAGAAAAGCCGCGCTCATCGGCGGCAGTTCGAGCGGAAATGCGGCCCGCGCCGCCAGGATAAGTATAAGCGTCGGCAATGACATCATCGCGTCTGCCGTTCCCATTAAAACAGTGTCGAACAGCCGTCCGGCATAACCGCTGACGACGCCGATGAGAATTCCTAAAATGCATGCCAAGACTGTTCCTAAAGGGCTCACGATCAGCGAAAACCGAACCGCATTGAGAAGCCGCGAAAACCGGTCGCGGCCCAGATCATCGGTGCCGAGCAGATGAATACGCATCGAAGGATCCACGGTACCGAAAAGATGCAGATCGCTGGAAATAACTCCGAGAAAATTGAATCTATGTCCGCGAACAAAAAGGCCAAGAGAAGCGCTCCGGGAAGTGTCTTCAGCATATTGCAGCGAAAGCGGATTGTTCAGGCGAACGGGGTAAATAAAAGGTCGCAGGTGTAAATTTCCTTCGGGATCGCGAAAACGAATCGTTGACGGCGGAGCGGACGGCTGTTGCCGTGATTGCTGCCGGTAGTCGTACGGAGCGAGAAAATCGGCGAAGATCGCCGCCAGGTAAAATGCCGCGAGAACTATTAATCCGAATGCCAGCTTTTTATTCATCTTCGGCTTAGTTTTCGCATCATTGATCTCGATTCATTATTAAGGATATCCCGTTAAACTTGATTTAACGCAAACGTTTGTCATTCATCATCTGCAATATTTCAGCCAATGCATTCCCGAACCAAACAGCGGCGCTTGCGGTTAGGACAACGCCCATCACCACCGGCAGATCGCGGCTGCGCACGGCTGCGACCATCAGAGAGCCAATTCCCGGCCAGCCTAAAACGGTCTCGACTATAACCGAACCGGCAAGCAGAGTGCCGAGCGAAAGTCCGAAAAGGGTCAACAGCGGCCCGATCGCGGCCCTTGATGCGTGACGGATAATGACCGCTGATTCGCTCAATCCTTTGGCACGGGCAAGCTTAATAAAATCTTCGTTCATTGCATCGCCCAGGCTTTCGTGCGTTTGGGCGAGGAACAGCGATATCAGCGGAACCGAAAGCACGACAGCCGCCAAAAAGATTGACATCAAACTTCCCGTCTGCAGCGCTAGACTTGAAAACCGGACCGTCAAAGCCAGTGCAATCAGTGCCAGGACGATGCGAGGCGTGGATGCGGTGATCAGAATCACAAATTCGATAAACGCTGAAAGTTTTCCGTTTCGCAGCCGTACCGACATTATACTGAGCGCGGCAGAAATCGATACCGCGACCAAAAGCGCAATTCCGGCAAGAAGCAGTGTATTCAGAAAACGCCGCCAAACAAGGTCAACTACAGGAATACGAAATTGAAGAGATTCGCCAAGGTTCCCTTGAATTGCCGCCGTCAGCCAATTGCCGTAGCGTACCGCCAAAGGTTTATCCAACCCGTAAACGGCCCGCAGCCGGTCAATCGACGCCTCGGAAATCTGCGGATTGTCACGAAGATTCGAGAAAGCATCACCGCCCGCCTTTGATAACAGGACGAAAGTGATAACCGAAACCGCCAACAGCATTAGCGTTACTTGAATAAGTTTTCTGAGAAGCAGTTTGAGCAAATATTTCTCCGGGAATTCAGCCGTCAACATTTTTTACCATTCCAGGTTGATTTGCAAAAGAAAAAGCCTGAAACACATTAAATGTTGTATTATTCTGAAATCGAAGCGTCCCACGCCAAAAACTATATGCTGAAAAAATCCCGATTTCTTTTTTTTTCCTGTCTCATATTTGTTGCAGCCTGCGGCAGCGGACCGGTTTCGCCGCCGGCGAACTCATCCGCAGCCAAGATCGATCAGCGAACGGCCGGAACCCGGGGGGGCACGCTTAATTACCGCCTGACCTCGCCGCCGAAGACATTTAATTATCTGATGGCGGCGGACGAGCCGTCGCTGGTCACGGCGTTTGTTCTGATGAGCGGCCGGCTGATCGAATTCGATCACGAATCGCAGAAATATGGCCCTGCACTCGCGGAAACGTGGAAAACGGCGGAAGATGGAGTTACCGTGGATATCAAGCTGCGCGAAAATCTGAAATTTTCCGATGGGCACCCGCTGATCTCCGACGATGTCGTCTTTACGCTAAACGGGATCTATGACGAAATAACCAATTCGCCCGCGTTTCGCGATGCGATGCTCGTAGGCGGCAAAAAGATCGAAGCGAAGAAGATCGACGACTTACATTTTCAATTAATTTTTCCTGAAAAAGTGGCAGCGGTTGAAAACTACCTCGACAATCTCGCCGTCCTGCCGAAGCATAAACTTGAAGCCGATCTGAGCGCCGGAAAACTAGACAAGGCATGGAGCATAACCGCCGATCCCAATTCTATTGCAACATCCGGGCCGTTTACCGTCGAATCGTCTGCTCCCGGCGAAAACGTAACGCTTAAACGAAACGAGTACTACTTTAAAAAAGATGAGAAAGGTACACAACTTCCTTATTTGGATAAACTCGTTTTGCAAATTATCGCAGATCCGAATAATACATTTGCTTCGCTAAATCAGGCCGCTATAGATGTGGCCGAACGCATTCGCCCAACCGATTTTGCCGCGTTGACAGCACAACCCGGACGAATTCGGGCCTATGACGCCGGGCCAGGGTTGGCGACGGATCATATGTGGTTCAACCTGAATCCCGCAACGACGGACGGACGCGTTTTAGACACATCGGCGAAATACAAATGGTTTAACAATAAACTTTTCCGGCAGGCAGTGTCGTCGGCTATCGACCGGAATTCAATAACTTCTGTCACGCTAAAAGGCTTGGCCACACCGCTTTACGGATTTGTGGCACCGGCAAATCGCGTGTGGGCGAATCAGGCGTTGCCGAAAATCGATTACGATCTGGAAAAGGCCAAAGGCTTACTAAATCAGGCCGGATTCAAAATGCAGGGGACGCCTGAATCTTCGGAACTTTTCGATGCGGATAATAATCGTGTTGAATTCACTTTAGTCGTTCCTGTCGAGAATGAACCGCGTAAATTAATGGCCGCGGTCATTCAGGAAGATCTGGCAAAGCTCGGCATTAAAATGCAGGTTGCGCCGGTCGAATTTCAGGCGTTGACCGAAAGATGGACGAAGTCGTTCAATTACGACGCGATCCTGCTTGGCGTGTCCGTTACAGGCATCGAGCCGACCACGTATGCAAGCCTGCTGACGAGCGGCGGCTCGGTACATCAATGGCGGCCGGGCCAGAAATCTCCGGCATCGGATTGGGAATCACGCCTCGACACTCTTTTTGCAGAGCAGGCGCGCGAAACGGATGTGCAAAAACGTGCCGCGGTCTTCAATGAAATTCAAAGCATTATGGCCGAAGAATCGCCGATCATTCCGATAGCCGCCCGCCATATCGTCTCGGCGGCAAATCAGAGAATAGGTAATTTTTCACCGAGCAGCGTGTTTCCGTATTCGTTGTGGAACGCGGATGAGTTGTTTATAAAGCCGTAGTTCTGAGTTCACGCTTTAGCGTGTCTTCTGGTTAAGATACAAGTAAAGCTTGAATTCAGAACTCCAAGCTTTTACATCCCTTGCCTGCTCTTTATCGTGAAATCGACCGCCTTGCTGACATCGCCGCGAACACGATAGTAATAATTTCCCGGCGCTATGCCGTCGAGATAGATAGTTCGCCCGGTCGCGGTGGCTATAAGGTTGCCATTTGCGTCAAGCAATTCAAAAACGATCTGCTGATTGCCGTAATTCTGATTGATCTGCGCGTTTAGTAGCGAACGTCGCACCACGAGAGCGATGGTGACCGAGCCTTGTCCCGGATTGATCGTTCCCGAATATCTCTCGTCGAACCGTCCGCCTTCGCTGGGCGTCGGCTCCGGTGTTGGGCTTGGTGTCGGCTCCGGTGTTGGGCTTGGTGTCGGCTCCGGTGTTGGGCTTGGTGTCGGGGTCGGCGTAGGTGTCGGGTCCGGATCGTTGCCGCCGACTTCGAAATCTGAACCGGCTGCTACATCCGAACTGAGGAGCAGGCCGCCGCTGAGCGACGAGCCTATTAAGATCTGCGCCTGTGCCTGCGTTCCAGTGGACGTTGTGCCAAGGACGTCGCTACCGACGGCCGTGTTTACTTTCGCGAGACTGACCTTGATCGTGATCTCATTCCCATCGATCTGTCCGAAGTCGGCGTCACCCAGTGTATGTTGGTTACGCGTGCCCGTCGCGAGTATCGTTACCTTTCCATATTTATAGGTCGTCACAGTTTCAGTAACGGATGCCGTGACAAAAACCTGCACCGCGCCAAAGCTCGAGAGCATTGTCCAACGCATATTCGGCGTGCGGACCGAGGCGTCCGTCAGCTTCAATCGATAGACGATCTGGTTTGAGACTGCGTCGTAGCTGAAATAACCCTCGCGTATGTCCTGCGCGGTCGTGCCGAGCTGATCGTCGGCAGGGTCACTTATCTGCGGTGCATTCGGATCGTCGGACGGGAAAAGATTTGCCGGATGGGCGACCATCGAAAGTGACATCGCTGTACGCACGGCGTTGTGTGCATCTACATAACCTGCGCCCACGACACGCTCTTCGTACGGCATCGGCGTCGCTGTCTGCCGAAGGATCGTTACAACCTGGTCCGGCGTCAGCAGAGGGTTTGCTTCCATCATCAACGCGATGATCCCGCTCACTTGGGGAGTTGAAAAACTTGTTCCTTGCGACGTCGTGTAGTACGGCAGGAACGCCGGCGGAATCGTTGAAAGATCGTTAGCTCCGACAAAGACGGGAATCGTACCCGCGACGTTTGTCACACCTGGTGCTTTTGATCGTGCGCTCTTGATATCGACGCCGGAGCCAATGATGTCGGGGCGAAGATTTGGAGCGGTCATCTCGTCGGCAGGCTGTCCGGCCGTGTCGCTGCCCGTTCCGTTGTCGCTACCGCGGGAAGAAAATCCCGCGGGGGTTCCGAGGCCTTGTTTTTCGCCTGCCGCGACCGAAATCACCCACGGAGCGACTGAAAATGGATTGATCGCACCCGGCGTGTCACCGTCGTTTCCGGCGGCAAACACCACTATGATGTTCCGGTCGTGCATATTTCGCGTTGCTACATTGATCGGATCGTTTACGTCGTAAGGATAATTCGCGAGCGTTGTTCCGTACGAGTTGTTACAGACGCGGATGTTGTATCGAAATTGATTTACGAGCGTATAGTCCATCGCCTGGACAATCGCATAGGTCGTCAGGCCCGCATCGCTGCCGGCACGGATACCGATGAGCTTCGCACCCGGCGCCATACCGGTGTAAAGTCCACCGGACGCCGCGCCCGTTCCCGCCGTCACACCCGCACCAAAAGTTCCGTGTCCGCCTTCGATATCCGAAATCGGCACATTCTCGACCGGCACGATCGGCAAAAACCCGGCCGGCGGTTCGACCGGAACATCGGCCGTAGCGAAGTAGACATTTTGGGCAACATTCTGCCCAAGCTGCAAGTCCGGATGCGTTGCATCGATACCGGTATCGATGTACGAAATGCCGACGTTTTTTCCTGTTACGGGAAATCCCTTGTTTAATGCCGTTACCTGCATATCACGTATCAGGTTTTCAATGCCGGTAATTGTGCGGCCCTCGCGGTCGAGAAGCTTGAAAAGGCGGTTCGCGTACATCGAACGGATCCCGGCCTTTGTTTTGAGAGCGTTAAATTGCGCTTGGTTGATGCTGATCAAAACCATCGGAAGTTGCTCCAAATATCTGCCGCCGGTGATGCCGAGCGACTTTAGCATCAGGAAATCGGCGCTTGCCGGCTTGTGATCAAAAGTAACGACAACGGGCGTCAAAGCCAGCGGCGATGCGTTTATCTGATCGGACAAAAGCCCGTCAATCGAAGGTGCGGCAAATATCGTCAAATTCACCGCTAAAGTTATGATCGCAATTGCAAGAATGTTTATTGGCCGTTTCATAATATTTCTCCGTCATCTGATCCGAGTGCTCGTTCAGGTTTTGTCGTAGTTTGAGGATACAAAGCGGCGGTTGAGTAATACTTGAGCAGAACTTGAATTCGGCGGACTTGATAATTTTTCGCGCACGGCGTCGGCCGGTGCTTTCGCGGCACCGGTGCGGCACCGCTCCCGGAGCTCGAACGATACTTTGCGGCTTAACACCACCCAATAGGAACACTGCTCAGCAAAACTAAATAAAAAAGGTGAAGCCCGGATAGGCTTCACCTGAAAGATCATTTTAAGATCCAGTATTTAGAGGACTTTATCTCAATAGAGAAAAAGTTACCGTTTTGGTTATCGGATTTACCGTGAACCTGAACAAGCCCGATATCGGATTTGTAGTTGTAGTCGAAGTCGTCGAACCGCCGCTTGTACGCGTTCCTCCATTTTCGTTTAGTGAGCCGTTCGGCAGCAGCTGCGTCGTGGCTATATTGAACGTCGTCGGGCCGTTAGCGAAACCAAGTACACGAAGTACATAGGTAGTATTCGGCTCGACAGAAGAGGAAACGAATTCCGTCGCCGTGGCACCGGCGGAACGTGTGATTACAGTTCCGCTCGTTGTTCTCAGTTCGAAATCGAGATCAACCGATGTTGCCGATGTAAGAGTGGCTTCCAATGCAAGAGCGTCCGATTTGGTTGTTATCAGGACGTCGTCCCAGGTAATACCCTTGAACAGTGGATTGCCCCACGTTTCACCCGTTGCTTCACCACCGGCCAGTGTTCCGGTGAACGCCTGATTGTAGAGCGAATAGACGGTCGGCGGCGGCGGATCATCGGTACCGTCGCCTGTTTGCGATCCGGTGCCAACCGTGTTTCCGGCAAATGCATTACCGTAGATGCGGGCGTCGAAGGTGAATAACTGCGTCATCGGATTGTTAAACTCCATTCGTTTTGCCGAAGATTGAGCGCCGAGCGGCAGCGTTTGGTTGTAAACAAATGTGTTTCCGCCGGTGTCCGCGTTCCTAACGGTAACGGTCGGATTCGAAATGCTCACTACCTGAAATTCAATCGGTGTATAGATGGTCTTGTCGGTTGAAAAAGCTCCGCGAGCGTTTGTCAACTTGTTATCGAACGACGTTAACCCCGCAGTAAAACTGATATTCGACAGGGCCGCATCTATCTGGGCCGTCAAATCCTGACGTGTCTGCAATGCCCGTGATGAGCCGGACAAATTCGAAAATCCTACTTGTCCCGTCGTATTCACACCGATCGCACGAACTACATATTCGCTGTCGAAAAGGTTGTTCAAGCCGGCTGGAGTGAAGATTTCCTGGACTTTTCCTTTATCTTCGTACGATGCCGTGTCGCCGTTCACATAAGCCACGTGACGGAAACCGGTTGTAGAGTCATCACCATCATTGTACACGCGGCGGCCGTTTGGCTCTCTCTGGCCCGCAAGGTTGATTTTGCGTTTGAGCACCTGATAAGCCAGCGTTCCGGGAACGCTGTCCCACGAAACGCGAAGCGAACGTGTAGAAGCTGGCACGGCTTGGATATTCGACGGCGTTGCCGGTGCGGCCTGATTGCCGGCAAATGGCTGAACCTGTGTCGAGATCGTGGCCCGTCCGCCCGAAACTTCGACAGCGTTGACGCCGAGTTCCTTTGACGCAAACATTTGTTCGATCAAAGCCCGGTGTTTGCCGGGAGCATCGGAATCCGTTGAATCGCTGGAGTAAAGCATCTGGTCCGCAACGATCATCGCATCCCTTGATTTGACGAGCGTATCCGGCGATGTTGTTCCGAGAATATACATTGAACCAAGGAACTGTCGTTCAAAAATGTTTGTTCCTTTCGTTATGGCCTTAAGCGCCTGCCCGTCTTCGGGCCGCGGACGCTTGAACTGCGTGTTTTGAGGATACATGCGGTTCAGCATGGTTCGGATGTCCCACATCGTCGACATATAGATTTCGCCGTCATAATGCTCTTCGAAATCCGGTGCTCCGTTAATGAGACGCGTCGCAATGTCGGAGTACTTGAGTGACGAATTAGCGCTTCGGATATATCCGATCGAATCGGGGTTGCGGTTTAATTCGCGGTAACGCTGCCGGAGCCGGTGTGCGTTAACAACATAATCACCCAAACTTGGATTGTCGGTAATTGTGAACGCCCACATATCCGCCTGGCCTTCGTTGAGCGCGCTGCCTTCGATGCCCTCAAGGCCGGCGATCGGCGAGGTGATGGCATGCATACCCTCGTGATATGGAACGGTGCCTTCCAAAGCAAGATCATTGAACAGAAATCCGTGACCATAAGACGTCGGATTGACAACCACCGGTGATTTTGTCGCCGTAATACCTTCTATAATGCTCGTTAAATTTAACGCGAAAGCATTATCAAGGCCGAGGACTTTCTGGACGAACTCGGGATCGGTCGCCGGCGGATAGCTTCCGCCTTGTATGGGCGTAATTACATCTGGAATGTGCACTGTTGCCGGAAGCGGAGTCGTTTTATTTGGATAAGTATCCGGGAAAGCTCCCTGCGAGCCAAAAGTTGTTGGGTCGCCCGCGATATGCAGGTTATCCACATATTCAAGTAAATAGGTGGTGAAAAAGAATGCATTGATCTCGTCCTGATGTTCAGCAGGCTCGGCAAATTGATCTAATTCGTTAGTGCGTGCCTCAAATGCCGTAGGGTCATTCTTCGCAAAATGCCATGTCCCGAGGACAGCCTGTGCAAACGGCTGTTTTGTAGCAAGTACGTTATTAACTACAGTATTTGTCCCTGTCAGCGTGCCGTTGAGGCCGGTCAAGACGTTTGAAGGATCAAACTTTCTCAGATTTACCCTGACCTGATCGCACGGCTTTCCGTCGCAAACACTGATAATTCCCTGATCCTTCAGTTCCTGAGTAATGCGTGGATATTTCGGATAAACGTCTGCCGTAAAAGGCTGTACCGGATTCTGGTAAGCGACAAAATCCTTTCTGCCAACAACTTCACCCGTGTGAGCATCGACCGAAACCATGTACAGGCCGAATGGATTGGTCGAAAATTTTGCGACCTTCCAAACCAGACGATAACCGTCAGCAGTCGGGTAAACACCGAGCTGCGGTTCGAGATTGGCGATCGGAGCGGCCTGTTCGGTGAGTGCCGCCAATCCCGCCTGCAGCAAGTTCGCTACCGCGTCGGGAACGTTGGCGCTGAATTGCCCGAGATCCGCGGCGGCCGCATTTTTTGCCTGATCCGCGGAAAGGCTGGGCTGTGTATTAACAGCGACGTCGCGAAAGAACGGCCCGGACGCCATAATTACCTGCTTGTTGGCATTCATGACTAATCCAATGCCGCCATCGCTAACAGGAACACCGTTAAAAACCTGCTGGAAACGGACCAGGTGGCCGCCAAGTGCAGCTTTTTCACTGAAAACCCGAACATTGTTCAGATCCGATATTCCGAAAAGAGAGGCATTCTGAGTAAGAAAAGCTCGTCCGGCCTCTTCCGGCGTACCGGAGAAGGGCTGCGATGCAAAATCGTACATCACGTCGGGCGACCCGCCGAAAGCGTTCCACCGTGTCGTCATGTCCGGGGCGTTTACCGCGGACTTGAAATTGTTCAGGGCGGAAAGCTGCTCGCCGGTCGCTACCCGGACATGCGGCAGATTCCGCGATAAATTCAAATCGTAATTCGGTGCCGACCGCCTGTACATCGTCGCGACCGGATCAATCGTGACGGCCGCCTCGGAATTACCGAACGGCTGCCACATATAACCGGCGGCCAGACCTATGACTAGCGTGACCAACGCCGCTCTAATAATTGTCCTGCTTGTTTTATTTGCCTTGCTTTTCATTTACCCTCCGAAATCCTTCGTTAATTAAAATCTGTCGAAACTATGTAATGAAGATAATTGATCGTTCTTGAGATTCGCTTGACCCGCGTTGCCCGGCCGCTTGAGGAAAGGTTGAGGGGGCACGGAACCCGCACGGTTATTACACCGCACAGGCTCCGCATCTCCCATTCCGTTCCCTGCCCCCGCGGGGAACGAAAACTTAGCCGCCGGTTGTAAACAACCCGCGATAAATTGTCAGCTTCTCGGCGAACGTGCCGCGTTTCACTGTTGTCGCAGGCTCGAATCGCGGGCCGGGAACGACGATGAACTGTCCCGGTGCGATCTGCCTGAACTCGGCAGGGAACGCTTCGAACAATCCCTTGTTGATTGCAAGCTGGACGTAGCCGCGTAGAGCTCCCGGAATTTGGGAATTGTCCGTCAGGGCAGTGCCGCCTGACGTCACTGTCGTGTTAGCTAACGCTCTTGCTTCCGTATCCCGTCCGATCGCCTTTATAAACGCGACTGCCAGATCGAGACGGTTCACGGTGCCAGCTGGATTGAAGGATGTACCGCTGAAGCTGACCATTCCGGTTGGCACGAAATCGTAATCGCGCAGCGTAGAACCTTTTGCCGTCACCGCTTCCGTTATGTTTCGCAAATCACCGGAGACGTCGCCGAACTTCGGCGTCGCACCGAGCGATTGCCTTAACGCCGTGTTCAAAACGAGTGAACGGGCCAGATCTTCGCGGTTGACCAATGTATCGGGACGGAATGTGCCGTCAGCATAGGTATCTATCAAACGGCTCTTGATCGCCGCTTCAATTCCGGCTTGCTGCGGATGTCCGATAATATCGGCAATATTCGGCAGGATGAATCGAATTTGATTAACACTGCCGTCAACCGGGCCCGGGGCCGCGGCTTGAGTCGGGGAAGAAGCCTGAGGTGCGGCAGCCAATCCGCGTGCGCCGCGAACCTCCAGCCTCCATGTCCCCGGCTGCGGGTTGAGCACGACGATCTGACGCTTATTACTTCCCAGCACAGGCGTCTCGATCGCGGTGGAATAATTAACTCCGCCAGGGCTGGTAATTCTGATACCGACGAAATTGCCCGTGCCTTCTTCAAGGAAGGTGTCGACCGTTGCCGACATATCCAAAACATTAATATTCGGTTCGACAGTAAATGTCGTCGCATTTGCCGACGCCGGGCCGGAAACAGCCGGATCAAAATCCAGGTGGAACGTTTGCTGAGTTGGCCGTTCTTCGCCAAAAACCGCGTTATAACTTACATCCTGTAAATTTTTGTAGGCTTTGCCGCGGTTGAATACTTTGTCAACGGCTGCATGAGCGTTGACATAGCCTGCACCGACCTCATAATCCTCATAACCGGGCATTCTGGAAGCCGTTTCAATGAGTATCTGCTTGATCTCATCCGGTGTGAGAGTCGGATCGGCCTCGAGCATTAACGCCACTACTCCGGCGGCAAATGGCGTCGCCATTGAAGTTCCTGAGATCTGGGTGTAAAACGGAATTAAGCCGAGCGGGAGTTCCGTATCGGCGTCCAGCCCGTTTGCCGTGAGATTCAGAGTCGAACGCGTTGACGCGATCGCGGATGTGAAGCGGCCGGCGTTTGAAGCAAACGCTCGTCCGGTTCCCGGGGCAGTCAATGTCGGAGCGTCATTATCGTTTAACGGATTATTGTCGCTGAGGCGTTCACTCCGCGGCGTTCCCCGTGAGGAGAATCCCGCCAATGTTCCTTCCTTTGTTCCCGCCGCAACTCCGATCACCCATGGAGCCTGAGCGTACGGGCTCAGCGTGTCCTTCGCCTCACCGTCGTTTCCGCCCGCGAACAAAACGGTAATGTTTCGGTCGTAAGCGATTTTGGCGGCGATGACAAGCGGATGGTTCTCATTGAACTCTCCGCCGCCGAGCGGGCCGTAACTGTTAGTAACCACGCGAATACCATATCGAAATTGATTTGCGAGTCCCCATTCCCATGCTCCTAATGGATTGACGACAAGAATGCCGGCACCGAGTCCCGCTCCGACGAGCTTGACTCCGGGAGCAACGCCGGCATGCAGGCCGCCCGAACGTACTCCGGTTCCGCCGACAATTCCGGCGACATGCGTTCCATGCCCGACGGTTTCATCGGTGTTTTGAAGATTTTCGATTGTTACATTAGGTGTAAAACCCGACACGGTGCTGGTCGCTAATACGGGATGCACATTTTGGATGACTTTAGAGCCGAATTGAAGGTCTGCGTGTGTTGCGTCGATGCCGGAATCAATTACAAGCACGGAAAAATTACCCGCGCCGGAAACTGGCATCCCGCCGTTCCGCGTCGTCAGAGCGCTGTCAGCACGCAGCTTGTCGACACCAGTCATCGTCCGGGCTTGGCCCATGTAATACATAAGCTTGTCGTTGGACCAGACAGAACGCACAGCGGCATTGCCGCTAAGCGCCCGAACCTGGCCGGCGGTCATCGGCTGAGCAACCATTCCAAGAATAGGGAAAATTTGTCCGCCCGTTACCCCAACACCTCGTAACACATTCAAATGGGATTCCTGCAGCCCGTTTGATGTATTAAATGAAACGATAACCATCCCGACCGAAACGCTGTCCGCCGCACCGGTTAATTTTTTCTGCAAGTCCGGGCTTAATGTCGCCGCTTGTATGTTCACAAACAAAACGCCGCCGATCATTGCCAGGGCCAGTAAATTTGTCAACCGTCGCACACCATGTCTAAAATCTAGTTTCACCGCTTTTTCTCCTTTAAGAAATAATCTGAATCACTGCTTGTGAAAAGATTAGCGGTTGGGCTTTGAGAAATACTTGAGGGTGATTTGAAGGACTTGAGGCAAACTTGAAAATGTCGGATTGCAGAGGCACCAGCGGCTTCCCGGATTTCAAACAAATTCGGGTTAAAAAACGCCTTGCTTTCGGGCTTTGGTAAACTCAGGACTTCTGGATTAATTCCTGAAACAGGCGGCGGGTTTCGGTAGCGGGTACTATACCGAGTTCCGTTTTGAGCAGTTTTTGAAGGTCTTCGTACTGTTTTTTGACTGACGCGGGCTTACCCTGCGAAGCGAAAACCTTCATCACGAGGCGGTGCATATCTTCGCGGAACGGATCTTCAGCAAGCACGGCACCCGCGTATTTGACTGTATCCGACCAGCGTTTTTCGGAAAAGGAGAGTTTTGCCAGGGCGGCGGACACGCGGGCGAATTGGGCGGAATAAAAAGCCCGCCTTTCTTCCGCCCAATCGTCGTAAACGCCGGTCATAAACTGGCCGCGGCATAAAGCGTGGGCCGATTCCAGGCTTGCCCGCAGTTTTTTCGCGTCCTTTTCCCGCTTTGCAATTTCAGCTTCGGCAATAAAAGCTTCGAAATCGGCTGCGTCGATCGAATATGAAAGTTCGGGATTGAGCTGATATGCCCCGTCGCGAAAGACAATGAAATTTTGTTTAAGCGACTGATTGCTGTTGAGCGCCTTTCGGATGTGAGAGATCGTCGGGTGAAAATTTTTCTCTACCGTTTCGATATCTTCATTGGGCCAGAATGCTTCGATCAGAACGTCCTTCGGCACGCGGCGGTCTTTACTGGTCGCGAGATAGCAAAAAATATCGCGGGCCCGGCGGGTCGTCCAAGCGTCGGCGGCAAATGGTTTTGCGGCATCGCGGAAGATTTCGACGAGGCCAAGAACGCGGACCGTAAGATCGGTGACTTTTGATGGATGAGCGATGAGGGACGAGGGTCGAGTTTCTTTTTTAATCATTCCGCCCTCATCCTTCATTCCTTGGCTGGCCGCCACGCGCAGGTCTGGCGGAAGCCGGTCGAAAACTTCCTCGTGGCTGAAGATCGACGGATTACGCCGGATTTCGCCGCTCAGCCAGTATTCGTAATCAAAGCGTGCCGAAAGATCGAGAGAGCGCTGGAGCGGGCCGATCATTTCCCGCCGTTTTTCCAAAGCAAAAAAAGCTTCGGCGAGCAGCATTGACGCCAAGGCCTCGTCGTAATAATGATTTTGGCGATGAAAAAACTCGATTAATTTTTCGATCCCGCCGGTCAAGCCTTCCGTTCTTCCTTCGGCCAGATCAATCTGATACAGCCGCAGCCGGGCCGTATTCATACCGATCTCGTTCCCCTTTTTTTCACGCGACGCGAGAAGATTTTCGAGCAGCCCGCGGGCCTTTGCGTATTCGCCCGTCAGGCGGTAAAAGATCGCCCGTTCTTCATTCAGCTCCTTGTCGGCGGCATCTATCTGAGCTTCGTCGAATGCATTCTGCGCCCGGGCATAAAATTCTTCGGCGTGAGTAAAATCCGATTTTTCGCGATAGAAATTGGCGTAAGCCTCGAATATCTCACCGCGCAGGAATTTCAGATCGTAAAGCTGGCAAAGGTCGAGCGAGCATTCCAGATGCTTCTCGGCTTCCTCGAATTCGCCTCGGTACAGGTGCAGCCGGGCGACATTCAGATGGCCGATCGCTTCCTGCGGCAGTTGCTTTTCAGGCTGGTCCTCGCGAAAAATGCGTTTGAACCACCTTAACGCCTCGCCGAAATCGCCGTGAAAGCCCGGTGCGAGGGCAAGGTTGTGCGTGACGAGGCGAATATAGTTTTCGTTTCCCTGCTGTTCGGCGGCTTCGAGCGCGATTCGAAACTGCTGTTCTGCCCCCGTCCAATCACCTGCCACGATCATACAAAGTCCGCGTGTATTCGCGCATTTTATAAAGGTTTCCGAATTCGGCGAGACGAGCGGCTCGGCTCTTTTCAAAAACTCGAAGGCTTTCGCACTCTCGCCTTTTCTCCGCGCCAGGCTCGCCAGCGAATGCAGCGATTCGGCCTCGCCGGCTTTATCGCCCTGCTCGTGCAGCAGCTTCACGGCTCGGTTCAAGAGATTTATAGATTTTTCGGTTTCCCCCTGAAGCCGGGCAATTTCGGCCTTGTGAAGCAGTGAACGGGGCGATTTTTCGAGATAGACATCCGCCACCTTATCGCTGAGCAACCCAAGCGATGTGAACGCTCCGGCGGCTATCCATTCATTTCCGGTTTCAGCAATGACTTCGGCGGCACGTTCGAAATTTTGTGCGTCAAGCAGGTACGGAAGCGCAGTCTCCCACTTTTTCTCCCGCAGGAAATACTCGCCGATTCGGTTCCTTTCCGCCGAGACGCGGGCGTGGCCGATCTCAGAACGCAGACGGCGCTGCAAAAAATCGCGGAACAGCGGATGGAACCGGTATTCTTCAGCGGAATTTCCGTCCCCGGCCACCGTCAGAAAAACATTTTTCTGGACAAGGTCGGGCAATGCCGCCGAGCATCGCATATCCGGAAACACGCGGCTGCATACATCGAGCTGCAGGGATTCGAGCAGCGACAGATAAAGCAGCAGCTTCTGCGTTTCATCGGATTCGCGTGAAAAGACTTCCTCAGCGAAATAGTCGAAAATGTCCTTTTCGGATTGCTGCAGAATGTGGTGAAGATTGAGCGTCTGCCCGCTTTCCGTCGCGTGGATTTCCTGCTCGGCCACTTGCCGGACGAGCTGCAGCGCGGTGATCCAGCCGTGCGTCCGGCCGCGGTATTCGGTAATTTCCTCGTCTTTTAGCTCGACATTGAGCGTTTTGCGGAACAGCTCGCGGACCTCTTCGTCCGTAAACAAAAGGTCCTCACGCGTGATCATCAGCGCCGCCGATTGCGAACGGCGCCGCATTATCGCCAGCGGCGGCAGATCGCGCGTCGTAATTATTAGATGAACAAGATCGGATGAATATTGCAGCAGCCGGTCGACCATTTTATGAACGATCGTGTCACGGCCGATGTGATGATAATCATCGAGGACGAGAATGAACGGTTGCTCGACAGATTCCAGGATCTCGTTGATCAATAGATCGACGGCCCGCTCCGGATAACGCAGCAGTTCCTCGTCGGCTTCAGACAAGTAACGGAAAATGGCTTCGCCGAATGCCGGTTCGAGGTTTTTTATGCCTTGGGCAACGTAGGTCAGGAAAACTATCGGGTCGGCGTCGGTGTGATCGAGCTGATACCAGACGGACGGACGCCGGGCGCTGCGGATAAAGTCGGAAATTAGCGTGGTTTTGCCGGAACCGGCATCGGCGGCGACCATCGTCATCGGCGCGCCCAGATTTGCCTGCAGCCGCGCCGTCAGCCGCGGCCTTTGAAGAAGCTCGGAAACCGCTCGCGGCGGAAGCAGTTTTGTTCGTAGAAAAAAGCTCGATTGCTGCATCGGGTTTAACGTGACCGGTGAGCAATATTATGGCATAAAAGCAGAATTTTATCGAAGAAACGGCTTACGGACGCGGTTGTTTCGAGCTTTTGCTCGCTATTTGCATTACCTTCGCAATCCTGCCGAACGAATCCGCGTGAGCGCTGCGGGCCGTTTTATTCGAGAGGCCGCTGCCCGCGAAAAATTCCGTCGTCTCGGCCGCGTTGAAAGCCAGCAGTTTTTCATCTATCACATTCAGCATCTGTTTCGACCGCAGCCGCCACAGCGGGCTAGGCGGCCTGCTCCGGCAGATGAGCAGTAAATGCGTGTTTTCACGAAGCGAATACAGGAGCAAATTAAAAAACTCACCGAACCAGGAGGCGTCGAAAATGCGGTGCAGATCATCGAGCACGATCAAAACAGGCTCCTCGGCCGGCTGCTCATCGACCTGCGAAAAAATGTTCGAGAGATATTCTGCAATAGTGACTTTCGAAACCTCACCCGCATGTTTCACAGTTGGCAGAGCAGCATTCGGAATGCTTAAGGCACCGGCAACGCTGGCGGCAAAATACCGCGAAAACACGTTCCAATCCGTATCCGACGTTTCCACCGAATACCAGGCCGTTTTCCTAACCTTCCGCGCGTAATCCGCCGCCAAAGCCGTCTTGCCGGTGCCGGAACGCCCCGATATCAATGTCGCCCCGAACTGCGATAATGATTTTTCGATCATCTCATCCAAACGCGGCCTTGCTATTATTCTTCCCGGTTCCGGTATCCGCAGCTTATCGCCGAGAATATGGAATTCGTCCTTTAACGAAGCCATTGCCGGTCGCGGCGTGCTTGAGCTTCCACGCGGCTCAAAGCTTTCGTTTGAATCGAAATTGTCATGTAGGAACAAGGACATTGTCATAACGAATACAAGGTTATAACAGGAAACTTGAGAAAAACTTGAAAATAAAAAATACCGCCCGAAATTTGCGCTCAAATCTCAAGTTTTTCTCAACCGGCTCGATTTACTGTAATTATGTGGTATTTCCTTACGCAGATCGATTGACAAGTGTGAAATTAGGAACCAAACTTGCTATACTAGCAATATAAGATCCGGCAAGGCCCTTTTAGGTATTCGCCGTAAAAAATCGTTCTATTTCGGTACGCGGCTGTTATTAGAACTGCATCAATATTGAAAAGGTTCCGATTTTACTTTCGAAACAGACTTTAATGAACAAAGCCATTACCCTTTTACTTCTTTTGGCATTCGCCGGTAATTCCGTGCATGCCGGTCTTAACATTGTTCGCACAAGTGGTATCACGCTGACCGGTGCCGACGGTATAACTTACATCGGCACGTCAGGCATCGCTTTGACCGGTGCGGATGGCTTTTTAAATTACAGATCTAACGGAATTACTTTGATGGGAGCCGACGGCATCACGCTAACGGGAGCCGACGGGATCACACTGACCGGTGCGGACGCCGCAACTTACACGGGCCCGAACGGCATCACGCTCACCGGAGCCGATGGAATCACGCTAACGGGAGCGGACGGCATCACATTGACCGGGGCCGACGGAATTACTCTTACAGGTGCGGACGGCACACAATACAGAGCGGATTCGATTGCAGTGCGGCGGCCGAACGGAATTACTCTAACAGGTGCGGACGGGATCACACTCACCGGAGCCGATGGAATAACATTGACCGGCGCGGACGGCGCAACGCGTGCAGGAACAAACGGCATTACTCTAACGGGAGCTGACGGCATTGCTTTAACCGGCGCAGACGGCATTACGCTGACCGGAGCTGACGGCATCACTCTGACAGGTGCGGACGGTATCACCGGATTCGGACCGAACGGCGTCGTGTTCGACAATATCAGCCCAAACGGAATCACCCTGACCGGAGCCGACGGCATCACTTTAACCGGTGCCGATGGCATTACCTTAACTGGTGCTGACGGCATCACGCTGACGGGAGCCGACGGCATCACGCTGACGGGAGCCGATGATAATACCGGCCTTCAAAGCGTCGATCCGGAACTCGCGATCAAGTTAAATACCGCCACCGACGACAGCAACATTAATGCAATCATCGTATTCCATCAGGCCGTTAACGAATCCGACATTGCTGCTTTGCGGCAGATCGGCATTCTCGGGGGAACGCGGCTACGCGTTTTGCCGATGGTCTATGTGACCGCTACACGCGATCAGCTAATAGCGGTATCACGGCTTGGCAGCGTGCGTTCGCTTTACGGCAACCGGACGTTGAATTTTAACTCCGACCCTTATTTTAATACGACCGGCATCCAGCGTGTTGCGGGCGACAGCGATCTGCGGGCTGAAAATAACGCTGCCGCCGTCACCGGACGTAACGTAACGGTTGCGGTTCTGGATACGGGAATCAACGCCCAGCACGCCGATCTTGCCGGCAAGGTCGTTCAGAACGTCCGTCTTACCGATGTCCAAAGCGCTCCGGCTGGTTTCGCCAATCCGAGCCCTCTTGAAAATGTCGCGAATACCGATTTAACGGCGGGCCACGGAACATTTGTTGCGGGTGTGATCGCCGCGAGCGGTGCAGGATCGAACGGTAAATTCAGCGGTGTCGCGGCTGGTGCTAATCTGCTCGGCCTCAGTGCGGGCGACCTGAATCTGACGCATGTGCTTGCCGGTTTCGACTACCTTTTGGAAAAGGGAGCCGGTTACAACGTTCGCGTGGTAAATTGCAGTTTCTCCGCCGCTACGCTCTATGATTACAACGACCCTGTAAATATCGCAACGGAAATGCTGACGGACCGGGGAGTGAACGTCGTATTTTCCGCCGGAAATTCAGGTGCGGGCAACGGAACTATGAATCCTTACGCATCGGCCCCGTGGGTTATCGGCGTTGGAGCGACGGACACTCAGGGCGGATTGGCAAGCTACTCATCACGGGGCAATTTCGGCGACGATATTCAGCATCCTTCTTTAGTTGCACCGGGCACAAACATCGCGAGCCTACGCAGCACGGCGACCACTACCAGTGTTTCAGGTATCGCCGGTGCCGATTCGCAGCGGCTTACGGCTTCGGAAATGCCTTATTATACGACCGCCAGCGGCACTTCGTTTTCGGCCCCGCAGGTTGCCGGTGCGATTGCTTTGATGCTCGAAGTCAATCCCGGACTCAGCCCGGCGGAAGTAAAAGACATTCTCAGCCGCACGGCGACGCCGATGCCGAAATACTTCTTTCACGAAGCCGGTGCCGGGATGCTCAACACCTATTCCGCCGTGCTAGAAGCCGCGTTTCCGGAACGCCGAATGGGCGTTTTCCGCTCGACCCTTTCAAAGAATTCAGTACGTTTCACCACCTCGTCATCGCAAAGCTTTATTCAGACGATATTTCCGGACCTCGCGGCATCATCTAATATTTCCATCCCGGAGAATACGGTCCAGGCAAGCGTCAATGTTTCCTGGGATTTAAGCACGAACGACTTCGGTTTGAAATTATATGATTCAGGCAATAATCTGGTCGGTGAATCGAATTATCTTAACCTGCCCGGTTTGACGGGACGCAGCGAAAAGGTCGTCCTTCGAAATCCGGGAAGCCAAACGCTTCGCAGTTCCGTGCGGCATTCTGGGGGTTTCGGAACGGTTCAGAATGTTTACGGAGCGGTCGAACTGACGCAGGTATCATATCCTGATCTGTTAGATCTCAGTTCACTTTCGCCGTCGCTCATCGAACAGGCGGAAATGAGCCTGTTAAATAACGTAATGCTCCCCGAAGGCAAAAAATTCCGTCCGGCGTCTTCCATTTCGCGTGCCGATCTGGCCGATGCATTCGTCCGTGCCGGGCTCGTTTCGCAATACGTTGCGGCAAACGCGATGTACACCGATGTTCGCGACATCTACACGAGAAATTCGGTCGAAAGCGTCCAGTCGAACCAAAGCGGAAGGCTATTTTACGACGTTACCAATAGTAGCCGGTTTTATCCCTACAATTCCGCAACTAAACTTGTCGCCGCCGTCGCGATGGTGAAGGCTGCAGGTATTTCTACGAATTCAGCTTTGCCGCTTAACTTAGCCGATGCGAATTCCATTCCCTTCGAATTAAGAGGATTTGTCGCCGCCGCGTTGGAAAACGGATTCATCAATCTGGATGGCGACCGCTTCAACCCAACCAGGGCTCTCACTCGCATCGAACTCGCTCAAGCGATGAACACGCTGGTATATAGATGATCTAACCCTAACCGGCTATGAATGGACAATGGGCAATTAAGAAATTAATTGCCCATTGTCCGTTTTACATTGTCCATTGAATTACGCCCAATAATTGCGGTCGAGGGAACGATAATTTATTGCTTCGCTAATGTGGTTCGACTGGATGTTTTCGCTGCCTTCGAGATCGGCAATTGTTCGCGAAACCTTTAAAATGCGGTCATGAGCACGGGCCGATAGGCCTTGGCGGGTCATTGCTTTTTCGAGCAGCGATTCGCTTTCCGCGTCGAGCGCACAGTGCTTGCGGATCTGGCTCGACGACATTGCCGAGTTAGAGAAAACGCCATCGCCGTTCAGCCGTTTTAATTGTATCTCCCGGGCTTTAATAACGCGGCCGCGAATCACTTCCGATGTTTCAGAGTCATTGGTCGTGCCTTTGCCCCGAAGCTCGTTAAATTTCACCGCCGGCACGTCGATATGAATATCGATTCTGTCCATTAGCGGCCCGGAAATCTTGCCGACGTAACGCTGTATCTGTATCGGTGAGCATTTGCATTCCCGCGTCGACCCGAAATAGCCGCAAGGGCAAGGATTCATCGAAGCAACTAAAGTAAAATTCGCCGGAAAGGTCAGCGAACTTGCGGCCCGCGAGATCGTAACCTGTTTATCTTCCATCGGCTGCCGCAGAACTTCGAGAACGCTGCGGTCGAATTCCGGCAGTTCATCCAAAAATAAAACACCGAGATGAGCGAGCGAAACTTCGCCCGGACGCGGAATAGATCCGCCGCCGATCAACCCGGCCTGTGAGACGGTATGATGCGGCGATTTGAAAGGACGGTCGTTTATCAGGCCGGACTTCCCCGTCAGCCCGGCGACCGAATGGATCTTCGTTATTTCAAGCGCTTCTTCGAATTCCAGCGGCGGCAGAACGGTCGGCAGACGCTTCGCCAGCATCGTTTTCCCCGATCCCGGCGGGCCGATAAATAAGATATTGTGGCCGCCCGCACTTGCAACTTCCAAGGCCCGTTTAGCCGTCTGCTGGCCGCGAACCTCAGAGAAATCGACGCGGTATTTATTGTGGCCGTTGTTCTTAAATTCAGTAATATCGAGTTTTAGCACCGGAATGCGTGTTCCGTTTCCAGCGTGAATATCCTGCACCAGCAAAGCGGCTTCTCGCAAATCCCTCACCGGATAGACGTTAATACCCTGTACCACGGCAGCTTCCGGCGCGTTTTCCTCCGGCACGATAAGGTTGATGATCCCTGTGTCGCGGGCCGTCAAAGCAATTGACAGAGCACCGCGAACGGGACGAACGCGGCCGTCGAGCGACAGTTCGCCGATACACAGCGTATTTTTGAGGGTTACGATATTTCCAAGATCGCCATTCGCTCCCAGAATGGCGAGGGCGATCGGCAGATCAAAACTTGCTCCTTCCTTTCGCACATCGGCGGGCGCAAGGTTAATTGTCGTCTTATGAAACGGAAAAAAATAGCTGCTGTTATTTATCGCCGCTCGGATGCGTTCCTTCGATTCGCGGATCGCCGTGTCCGGCAGGCCGACAATCGTGATCGAAGGCGTCGTGTCGGTTTCGCCCTTCACAGGCTGAAGATTGACCTCGATATCAACAATAAGAGCATCAATGCCATAAACAGCGGCTGACTGAGTGAGGAAAAGCATAAATTTTTCAGGAATAAAGCGGGCGATTTAAGATTTTTGAAGTGTATATCAAAAAGGAAGAAAAAGGAAAATTAATTAACCTTACACCAAAAGGATTTTAGCCATCCGAGACGGCGACAGCACCCCGCTTCGCCGCCCCGTGCGTGAGCACGAGGAGACAATGTATTAAATTTACACCCCGCGTTTGCGGGCGGCAGAAAACGCAATATTTTTGCCGCTATCTTCGATTGCTACTACTCTCTTGCAATATTCACCCCGTGCTCACGCACGGGGCTTTACGCTGACACCCGCGTCGCGGGCTCTTGCTGTATGAGGTGAAAAATTAAGTTAAATTTTCATAGATTTTATTGCTCTGTTATCATATCGTTTGGTCGGTAAATTTAACTAAAAGAGATGCCATATACAATTAATGAAGCAAGAGACAATTTAAGCGAGATTATACGTTTGTCTGAAAACGGCAAGCCTCAGATTATTCGCCGTCGCGGTGTTGAGGTAGCGGTCGTTATTTCGTTAAATGAATGGAAACATCTTAAAGGATTGCGTCCGAGCCTTGTCGAAATTTTGAGAAATAGTCCATTAGTAGGACTTGATCTTGATTTTTCACGGCAAGCAGATTAATTAAACATTCTGGGCAGGAAATTGGTGAAATCGACTTGATATTTGAAGATACTAAAAACTGCTTTACCTTTTTCAATTTTCGTCATAGAATTCTCGGGTATAAATGAAAAGCGGCACGGCAATAAATTCTTTCGGTTCATGCAACTAACTTTCGGAGGTCGAACATCATAGAACGCGACGAGTTTTTAAAATCCGGCAGCAATCTTTTTGGAGTATCTATGGATTCAACCTCGGCGGCTATCGAAAAGGATATCGCTTTTGGATTTGAGGACGGCACGAGCCTACCTTTAATTCAACCAACCGCGTTTACGGAGCCCGAAGTTCCGGATGCGGCAGCGCCCGATTTCGAGCTTTGCCAGAAAGCGGCGGGCGGCAATATCGCGGCTTTTGAAATGATCTACCAGCGTTATCACCGCCGGACATACAGCTTGACGCTGCGGATGACGAGCAGCCAGACCGAAGCCGAAGATTTGACGCAGGAAGTTTTTATCCAGCTTTTCAGAAAGATCGGCAGCTTTCGAGGCGATTCGGCGTTTTCGACGTGGCTTCATCGTTTAACGGTTAATCAAGTGCTGATGCATTTCCGCCGCCGCAGTGTTAAGAACGAAAAAACTTCCGAAGACGGCGAGATGCCCGAACAGACCGTTCACGGCACCGCCAATCCTCGAAAAATGCAGGTCATCGACCGCATCGCTCTGAAAAACGCTATCGCCGAGCTTCCCAATGGATACCGCAATGTATTCGTGCTCCACGACGTCGAAGGCTACGAGCATGAAGAGGTCGCACGATTGCTCAGCATATCGGTCGGAACGTCGAAATCGCAGCTGCACAAAGCCCGCCTGAAACTCCGCGGTCTGCTGATAAAACAAAAAGAACAAAAAACTTCAGCCTAAAAAGGCAACCATCAAAGGCGTCGGCTAATCTATCTAGTTTGAAAACGCTTTTATTGATGAGGTGGTAAATGCACGGGCTAATGAGTGTACAGGACGAGGCACGTTGAAAGCGTGAACTCATAACTAAGATGAATTGCGAAGAATGTCAGGAAAACCTTAGCGTATATCTGGACGGTGAACTCGACGAATCCGTGTCGATGTCGGTCCGGACGCACCTTACGCTCTGTATGGAATGTGCAAAGCTGTGCGAAGATTTTGCCGTAATTCTCGATACCTGCCAGACCGAACCGCCGTCCGAAATTATTCCGCCAAATTCGCAGGCGCTTTGGTGCCGCATCAGCAACAGTATCGAAGGCGATATAAAACCGCCGTCAGTTGAAGAAAAGCCTCAACAAGGATGGCGTTTTTCGTTTTTGCAGGTCGGGTCGGCCGTTTTGGGTATTGCGTTGATAAGTTCATTGCTGACGGTTGTCGGCATTAAAAATTATTTCGAGCCTTCCGGCGAGGATTTTACATCGCGTTCGGCGGCCACGCAAACGACTTTTGAGAAAATTTTGAGCAAGGTCGGCATTGCCGATACGCCCTACGAAGCCCGAATGCGGCGAATGAAGGAACAGGAATCCGCGATCAGCTACTGGGACAAACGCGTGCAGGCCCAGCGTGCAAAATGGGACAACAAGATGCGTGACGCCTTCGACCGTAATTTGAATGAGATCAATCAAACGGTCAAAGAATACACGATGATCCTACAGCAAAATCCTGACGATGATCTGTCCGGCGAGATGCTGGATTCGGCCCTAAATGACAAAATGAACCTGCTTCGCGACTTTTCGGAATTATAAACGACGTTTTAGTGCAGTAATGATCTTTAATGCAGTAAATAATGCCCGCTTCATTTTCGAAGGAAAAACTACGATTCTTCTCCTGTTGAGCGTAGTTTTTTTCTTTGCGCCTACGGAAGCATCGGCCCAGAAGAAGTTTTCTAAATCGTATCCGGCGAGTCAGAACGTGCGGCTTCAATTGCTGAACCGTTCGGGCACCGTGACTGTCGAAGGCTGGGACAGGCAGGAAGTGAGTATTTCCGCTTATCTCGAAACTCCGGCCGCGAACGTCGCCCCGCAAAGCCTAAGCGGAACAATTTACATCAATCTCGTCAAAGATAATCAGGGCCGCGGCGATGTCGGCAGCGTGAACTTCACTATCCGGGTGCCGTACGATTCGAAGGTCGATATTGAAACGAAGGTCGGCAATCTTAACGTTAGCAACGTCCGCGGCGGATTTGTGCGGGCGCACATTTCCAGCGACGGCGACATCACGCTTTCCAACATCGCTTCCGGTGTTGTTTCGGCCCAAAACGGCATCGGCAATATATTCTTCGACGGCGAAATTCAATCGGGCGGAAATTACCGCTTTACCTCGATGCGGGGCGATATAAATTTACGCGTTCCCTCCAATTCCGCGTTTCGTTTGGTAGCCACGGCACCTTCGACCCGCAGCATAAATCTCGGCTCGTTCTCAGGCGGGAACATGCGTTTCGTCGGCGACGGCAGACGCGTCGTCGGCCAATTCGGCGACGGAAGTGCGACAATGACCGTCACGAACCAGCGCGGAACCATTGCGTTTATCAGGCGGTAATACTCTCTACTGCTTATAATTTTAACTCATTATTCATTCTAGAAACTCGTTGACCTTGCTAGCAATTTCTGCTATCATTGGTCAGTGAATAAGAGGCATAACAAAACTCTTGCCTCGATATTTAAGGTGCCCACTGTGGCATCGCTGAAGTTCGCTGACATTGAAAAACTAATGCTCGCTTTGGGAGCAGAATTGGTTGAGGGCAGTGGCTCCCGCATCGCATTTGAAATGAAAATGCAGAAGCTTTTCGTCCATCGTCCGCATCCAGGAAGGAAGCGAGAAAATATCAGGTTGAAGCATTTCGAGAGTTTTTAGTATTAGTAGGCAAAGAGTATGAATAATACATTAAGTTATAAGGGACTTACGGCAAAAGTCGAATTTTCAGCCGAGGATAAGCTGTTTGTTGGTCGTCTCATAGGAGTAAAAGAAATTGTTACCTTCCACGGCGAAACAGTGGACGAATTAACCTCTTCGATGAAAGAAACAGTTGATTTTTATATTGAGGTCTGTGAAAAAACCGGCGAAAAGGTGAAAAAGAGTTATTCCGGCAAAGTCATGCTTCGACTGCCAGGCAAACTTCATGAACGCATAGCCGAAATAGCTGAATTGTCCGGTAAAAGCATCAACGAATGGGGCAAGGAAGTTTTTGAATCAGCTGTCAAACCTAATATTTAAGAAAGCTGTTAGCACTTCCCTAAATAAAAAAGTTTGACCTTATCCATCCAAAAAGCCTAACATTGTCAAGGCCTCTCTCCTGACCGCACACCAAACAAATGAATAAACTATCCTTAGCGAAATCGCTCCTTTTCGTTGCTATCCTATCTTTTTTATCTATTTCGGCATTCGCGCAAACACCGTCGCTGATAAAACGCACCATTTACAAAACCGAAACGCTTGATTTCAACGTCGGCGGGACTTTGTTTGTTGTCGGGGCTCCGAACGGCTCGATTCGCGTCGAAGGATGGAGCAAAAATGAGATCGAAATCTCCGCCGAGATCGAGATACAGGCCTCGATCGAAGCGGATCTAAACGAAATTGCAAAGGTCACCACTTATGTGCTCGAAGAAAGCACCGGCCGGGCGGGAATAATCAGCGTCGGCACGCACGATAAAAAACTTCTCAAAACGATAGCCAAAAAATTTCCTAAACATTTGACCGGCCTGCCATTTAAGATCGATTATGTGATCAAGGTCCCGCAATATTGCGACCTCGAAATAGACGGCGGCAAAGGCGATCTTTTTATCGCCGGTATCGAAGGCGCTATGAAGATCAATTTTCTTGATTCAAAAGCCGTGATGAACCTCGTCGGCGGCGGCATTTACGCGACCTTCGGCGGCGGCACGGTTGATGTTAATGTCCCGGTGCGAAGCTGGCGAGGGCGTTTTGCCGATATTCAGATGGCGATCGGGACAATGAACGTCAGCCTGCCCGCCGGATTGAACGCCGAGGTCGATGCTGCAATTTTGCGGACCGGTAAGATCGATAACACTTACCCGGAATTAAAACCTAAAACCCGTAAAGACGCATTTACCGAAAAATCGATCGCCGCTAAATCCGGGGTCGGCGGTGTGCCCCTCAAATTTACGGTCGGTGACGGAAATCTCAACATTTTCGCGATGAAGAAGCCGAACTAACGTTTTACGTTCGGATTTTGTTTTCTGTATGGTGTTCCAACTTTATTAGGCTTATCATTCGTAAAAATAATTGTATGCTTCCGCAATCTTTTGATTGGTGTATTCGTAGTTCGATCTCGTGAACCTTGTCTATTTTTTCCAGCTCCTTAAATCTCTCCTGGAAAGCTTTTAGCAGAATCGTAAGTGTTGTAAGCCGCTGCCGTTTTACCTTGCTTCCGAAAGTCAAATCGATGTCAGACGTGATATTGGTAAAACTTTACTTCGTCCAATATTTCTTTTATATTTCAGCCATGAGCATAAAATCAGACAAATGGATTCAAAAAATGGCTAAGGAACATGGCATGATCGAGCCCTTTGAAGCAGGGCAGGTTAGAGAATCTGACGGCAAAAAGCTAATTTCTTATGGCACTTCAAGCTATGGTTATGACGTACGTTGTTCGGACGAGTTTAAGATTTTCACAAATGTACACAGCGCACTCGTCGATCCGAAAAACTTCGATCCAAATTCTTTTGTCGACATAAAAGCAGATTCGATTATAATTCCGCCAAATTCTTTTTGTTTGGCCCGTACCGTCGAATATTTTCGGATCCCCCGAAATGTTCTGACGATCTGCTTGGGCAAAAGCACGTACGCCAGGTGCTTTTCCGGCGATACCAAAGTAGCTTTGGCAGGTGGAAAATCTTCGACATTAGAGCAACTCGAAAAACTATTCGCCCACGGCGAAGAGTTTTCCGGATACAGTTTGGATTCGAACAACAACCGTGTAAAATCTCGTCTCGAACACCCTAGATTTATTGGTCGGAACTCTTTAGTAGAGTTGACTTTCGACAATGAAAAAACTGTTCGCTGCACGCCGGATCACAAATTTGCCAATTGGAATGGCCAGATGATAGAAGCCCATTTGCTTCGACCGGGGGATCTGCTCGCAGGATTAAATCAACCAGAGAAATCGCATCAAAGTATTAGTGTTTCAGGAACAGGGTTTCAAGGAGGCAAACGAAAATTTGAACCGGCCAGTTCGAACCATACTTTGCACCGGCGGCTTGATAACGCTAGGAGAATAGTTAGCATAAAGGACATAAAAGGAATTCATGACGTCTACTGCCTTACAGTTCCCCAGTACGGAAACTTCGCAATTGACGCCGGGGTATTTGTCGCAAATTGTGGAATAATCGTAAACGTAACCCCGTTCGAGCCCGAGTGGGAGGGATACGTTACCTTGGAATTTAGTAACACAACTCCATTGCCCGCGAAAATCTATGCGAACGAAGGTGTCGCCCAGGTTTTATTCTTTGAAGCTGACGATAACGACGTTTGCGAAATTTCTTATAAAGATAGAGGGGGCAAATATCAAGGTCAGCATGGAGTTACTATTCCTAGAATGTAAATATCTTTTCTGATAATTGGACACTGCATTTACCTTAATACTCAAAAATAAATCGAGATCAATCGGTTTAACATTCCAACCGCGCCTAAAGCTCCTGTTATTCAGGAGCTTTTTCATTCTAAACAAGTGCGCGGACGCACTCGAAAGGCAGCCTTCAAGCTCATCTTAATTAAAGTTGAAAAATTTATATCAACTTCCCACCCCATTTTACCGCCAGCTTGAAATCAAAAAAATATTTCTCTGAGCTACCCCCCTTTTCGATGCCAGTCTAAAGTAGAGAAATCCGGGTCTTGTGG
>JBBJOS010000021.1:0-55801 GCA_037723965.1 Pyrinomonadaceae bacterium
ATGTTATTATTCTACGAAGAGTTTCGTGTCCTGTTAAATTAGACCATCACAAACATTTCTGACTCTGCAAACGAAGTAGGTAACGAATTGGTACCTATAGATATGGATGGCGACGGTATGTTTGAATTTCACCGAGACGTGATGGCCTTCGATTACATGGGAGCAGCAGGGCATGCAGGAGCGTCCTTTCCACCCGCGATTTTCGCTTATGACAAAAAAGTTGCAATGTACGTTCCGGCAACGAAGCGGTTTCCTGAGTTTGTAACAAAACAACTAGACGATCTTTTGTCTGGGCTCGATACAACCTCGGAAACCAATGTAGAAATATCGAACGAGTTTCGCGTCCGCACAAAGTTCCTTTATATGGTTTATGCCGGGCAACGCAATGCTGGATGGAAGTATTTTGAAGAAAACTATCGATCCGCAGACGGGGACGGTTATCAGGAACAATTTAAGGAACAATTTAAGAAAGAGTTCGCCGAAATATTAGCGAAAGACCCAACATATCTTTCAATTTATGGTCGACGGTAGTTGACCCTTATCACCACCCCAAAATATACGCAAACATCAGCGGTGCAACTATCGATGCATCGGATTCGACTATGAATTTTGGAGTACTCGCCTCTAGCTTGCCCCAAGTGATCTTCTCATTCGGAACAGCGCCGGAATACGAGCCGTACGAAGTCGTCGAATCTGAGATCTGGCAGAAATAGCCCCAGACCGGGATGTTGTCACGCTGGAGGTCCTGATGGAGCATCGGGACGACGCAGATCGGGAAATCGCCCGCGATGCCGCCGCCGATCTGGAAAAATCCGATGGTGCAGCCTCTCGATTCGCGGGTGTACCAATCGGCCAGCATCGTCATGTATTCGATACCGGTGCGCACCGTGTGGACGTTCTTGATATCGCCTGAAATCACATGCCCGGCGTACATATTGCCCATTGTCGAATCTTCCCAGCCCGGCACGATCATCGGCAGATTCTTTTCCATCGCCGCAAACATCCACGAATCTTTCAGGTCGATCTGGTAATACTCTTCGAGAGCGCCGGAACGGAGCACCTGATACATAAATTCGTGCGGAAAATAATGTTCGCCGGCCGTATCGGCCTTTGTCCAGACATCGACCATCGCTTTCTCCAGCCGCCGCATCGCTTCCATTTCGGGGATGCAGGTGTCGGTCACGCGGTTCATATGGCGGTCGAGCAGCTCCTGTTCGTCCTGCGGTGTCAGGTCGCGATAGTTCGGGACACGCTCATAAAAATCATGGGCGACGAGATTGAAAAGGTCTTCCTCCAAATTCGCCCCCGTACAGGAAATGATCTGCACCATATCCTGCCGGATCATTTCCGCTAAGATCAATCCGATCTCAGCCGTACTCATCGCACCCGCCAGCGTGATCATCATCATCCCGCCATTATCGAGATGATTTTTATACCCTTCCGCTGCATCGACCATCGCCGCCGCATTAAAATGGCGGAAATTGTGTTTTATAAAGTCCGTAATTTGGTTGTTCATCGTTGTGTATCTATTTTGCTAGCGAATCATGCAAAACGTGAATAAAGACATCATATCTTATTGGCGTGCTTTCGCGTTATTCGTGGGCAAATTCTTTGAAAGCTACGTTAAAACTTTCATCATCCGCAACATCAACTTTCCCTCTGTTTGATGATCAAGAACGGCTAAAACCTGATCCGTTAATTAAAGCTTCTATTGCATATTCTGCAAGATAACCTATAATTCTAGCTGTTTGCGCGCGGGTCTTATCGATAACACAATGGAATCCAGCATTGCTCGAGCAGCAACATTGACCACGACATTGGGACAGGAACGATTCGAGTTTCTGGATGTCCTGCGTGGCTTTGGGCTGTTCGGGATAGTCACCGCAAACATGATCTCGTACTCCCTCTATCTATACTTGCCCGAGTCCACAAAGGTGAGTATGAACACCTATTCGGCGGACAAAGTATTCGACTTCCTCGAACTGGTTCTGATCGAGGGAAAGTTCTACACGATCTTTTCAGTACTTTTCGGAGTTGGATTTTCGATCCTGCTCACACGCGCACAAGCTAAGGAGTTGGTGTTTCACCGCTTCTTTCTCAGACGCCTGTTTGTTTTGTATCTGATCGGGGCGGTGCACGCTATTCTGTTCTGGCATAACGACATACTTCAGTACTATGCCTTATGCGGAGCTTTGCTTTTGCTCTTTGTTAAAGTTGACAATCGCACTATCCTCGCGTTCGCGGCGGTCTTGCTGGTGGTTCCCGCCTTTATCACGCTCGCCCATGCAATTCCCGCTGAATCCTTTACATCTCCGCGCGATTTTCTCTACCATCGCTTTGGCTTCGCTAGCGACGCAAGGATCGATCTCACGGCAAGCGGGAGCTTTGCACAGATAGTCCGGCTCAACCTTGGTAACTGGTTCGGTCAATTGGATTACGTGATTACAAGCGGTTGGATTTTCAAGATTTTCGGGTGTTTCCTATTAGGTTTCTATCTAGGCCGAAACGAAATACACAAGCATCTGCACGACTATCGGCCAATTATCAAACGCCTGGCCGTCTTCGGTCTCGCTGTCGGGCTTCCGCTCAACGTGATCTACGCATTTAATTTCTACTCGGAGTCCTGGCTGCATACGGTAAGCGACACGGTAAGCATTCTGCCGTTGAGCGCCGGGTATGCTTCCCTGCTTTGTTTGATCTGGATTAGCCCGAGCGGACCCAAACTGTTACATCACTTTGCTCCGGTGGGCAGAATGGCACTGACCAATTACGTTGGCCAGTGTGTGATCTGCACGTTGATATTCTACGGGACGGGACTTGGGCTTGGAGGGAAAATGGGTCCCACATTGTACTTGCCACTCGGTTTCGCCGTCTTTCTATTTCAGATTATCGCCAGTCAGGCGTGGCTCAGCCGTTTCCAGTTTGGACCACTCGAGTGGCTCTGGCGCTCGCTAACGTACGGGAGTCGGATTCCGTTGAAGAAATGAGCGAATGTGTGGTTGTCCCTTAACAATGACACGCACCAGACCGCCTATCAGCGAGTCTTGCACCGCAAGACTCGGTGTTACCGGTGTTGAATGCGCGGCGGGTCATGCCGCGTTTTAAAAAGCCTCGTTAAAACTTACATCGCCAGCGACCGCAACCTGATAAGCCGAAACGCGGCGTTCGAAAAAGTTGGCGAGTTCCTGCACGTCCTGGAGGTCCATGAACGAGAACGGGTTTTTTGCCCCGTAAACCTTTTGCAGGCCGAGCATTGCCAGACGCTGGTCGGCGACGAATTCGAGATATTGGCGCATATCGGCGATCGAAAGGCCGGCGACGCCGCCGCTTAAAATGTCCTCGGCAAACTGCATTTCGCATTCCACGGCCTCATCGAGCATTTGGACGATCTGCCGCGTCAAGGCTTCGTCAAAAAGCCCCGGCTCTTCGTTTCTAACCTGATTTACGACCTCCAGGGCAAATGCCATATGCGCCGATTCATCGCGGAAAACCCAATTCGTTCCGGCGGCAAGTCCGTGAAGCAGGCCTTTTGATCGCAGGAAATACACATAAGCGAAAGCCGCGAAGAAAAACAGACCTTCAATACACGTCGCGAAGCAGATCAGATTAAGCAAAAAATGTTTGCGGTCGTCGCGCGTTTGCAAAAACTGCAAGTTGTCGATCGAATCGATCCATTTCATGCAAAAATCGCCTTTTGCACGGATTGACGGAATATTCTCGATCGCCGCAAAAGCCTGCTCGCGTTCTGCAAAATCGGGAATGTAGGTGTCGAGCAGCGTAAGATAAAACTGCACGTGTACGGCTTCTTCATAAAGCTGGCGCGACAAATACATCCGTGCTTCCGGCGAATTAATATGCTTGTATAGATTCAAAACCAGATTGTTCGACACGATCGAATCGCCGGTCGCAAAAAACGCCACCAAACGATTGATCATATGCCGCTCCGGCCCGGTCATTTTATTGCGAAGATCCGAAACATCCGTTGAAAAATCGACCTCCTCGACCGTCCACGTATTCTTGATCGAATTTTTATACATTTCATAAAAATCTGGGTATTTCATCGGGCGAAGGGTTAGGTTGAAACCAGGATCAAGAAGCATGATATTTCCTTTGATTCAATTCTCTTTGGCTGATACAGTACTTTAAAGTGCTTTAACAATTTGAAGCAGGATCGGGTTGTTAAGTATCGCTAGAAGACTGCTTGCAATCGAAAGGGGCGGTGCGATCTTGCCCGCCTTTTCCCAGAAAGTTGCCGATTCAGCCTCTTCCAGAGTTACAGATGGTTGGTTTTGAAGAATTGTGAGCCAATCAATCAACATCTGAGGATTCGTTTCTTTCGGCAACCCTAGTTTTTCCATCAAGGAGTAGTCTGTGACGTCAAATCCCCGACCTCCGTTTAAGGCCGAATGGCAATCAATCATTTCGGCATCACCGCGTACATAAAACCCAGCCCCCGCGTTACCAACGGCAGAACAACCATCTATTTTGATTGCCATAATTTACTCCTCAATTAAGCGAACTTACTGACAGGCCTCGCATTCTTCGGGGTTTTCCAGTGAGCATACCAATGCTTCCTCGTCGGAATAAGCCGTGACTTCCGCAGTCCTATTTTCAGCCGCGGCAACCTGTGCGATCCTTGTTGCGGGACGCGAACGAAGGTAATAGGTCGTCTTCAATCCCTTTTGCCACGCGTACATGTACATTGACGAAAGCTTGCCGATATTCGGGCTTTCCATGAACAGGTTTAGCGATTGGCTCTGGTCGATGAACGCACCGCGGTCGGCGGCCATGTCGATCAGGGAACGCATCGGCACTTCCCAGGCGGTGCGGTAAATTTCCTTTAATTCGCTGGGAAATTCTTCGATCTCCTGGATAGATCCTTCACTCAATTTGATCTTGTTGCGGACCTCGTCGGTCCAAAGGTCGGCAGCCTTTAACTCTTTCACGAGGTATTTATTGATCTGAACAAAATCACCGGACAGCGTTTCGCGTTTGAACAGGTTGGACACCTGCGGCTCGATACATTCATAACAGCCGGCAATCGAGGCAATCGTCGCCGTCGGAGCAATCGCGATCATCAGCGAATTTCGCAAACCGTTCTGCACGACCTTTTCACGCAAAGCGTTCCAGCGGCTCATATCGTCCGGCGTGATGCCCCAGAAATCGAACTGGAAATCACCGAGAGCCGCACGAGTTTCGGGAAATGCGGGATGAACTCCGCGTTCCGTCGCCAGATCGCACGAAGCGCTCATTGCAGCAAAATAAATTTCTTCTTGGATCTTCGCCGAGATCTTACGTGCCTCTTCCGAATCGAACGGCAGGCGAAGATTGAAAAATACATCTTGCAAACCCATCACGCCAAGGCCGATGTTCCGCCAGCGGTGGTTCGAATCGGCCGTGCTAGGGATAGCGTAATAATTAAGGTCGATCACGCGGTCGAGCTGCCGCACGGCGAGCCGGACATTAATATTCAACTTTTCAAAATCGAAGTGGCCATCCTTGATATACCGCGAAAGATTGATCGAGCCGAGATTGCAGACCGCCGTCTCGCTATCCGAAGTAACCTCGATGATCTCTGTACAAAGATTCGACAGGTGCACGACGTTTTCCGGTTTCGCCGTCTGGTTCGATTTACGGTTGCTGGCGTCCTTAAATGTCATCCAGCCGTTGCCGGTCTGGGCCATCGTCCGCATCATTTTTGCGTACAGTTCGCGAGCCTTAATTTGTCTTTCGAACAGGCCATCAGCCTCGGCTTCGGCATAAGCGGTTTCAAATTCGTCACCGTATATATCAGGAAAATGCGGCACCTTGCTCGGATCGAAAAGCGACCACATTTCGTCAGCCTGAACCCGTTTCATAAAGAGATCGGGAATCCAGTTCGCGATATTCAGGTTGTGCGTGCGGCGGGCCTCGTCGCCGGTGTTTTCACGCAGTTCAAGGAAATCTTCGATATCGGCGTGCCACGTTTCAAGGTAAACGCAGGCTGCGCCCTTTCGCTTTCCGCCCTGGTTTACGGCGGAAACCGAAGAATCGAGAGTTTTCAGCCACGGCACTATACCGTTAGAATGCCCGTTCGTGCCCCGGATCAGCGAACCCTGCGAACGGACGCGGTGATAAGCGATCCCGATCCCGCCCGAAAACTTCGAGAGCATTGCCACATCCGAGTATTTTTTATAAATGCTTTCCAGGCTGTCCTGGGGCGAATCGAGCAGGAAACAGGACGAGAGCTGTTCGTGCTTCGTGCCCGAATTAAAAAGCGTCGGCGTACTCGGCACATATTCGAGCGACGAGAAAAGCCGATAAAGCTCGATTGCTTCGGCTGGAGTTTCGGAAAGACCGCAGGCGACACGCATCCAGAAAAATTGCGGCGTTTCGAGAACATCACGCGTCTCTGGATTTTTTAGCAAATACCGGTCATATAACGTTCGCAGGCCGAAGAATTCGAACAGGTCGTTGCGGCTTTGGTCGATTGCATCGTTGAGCTTTCGACTATTCTCAGATACAAAATTTACGACACGCGGTGCGATCAATCCTTCCTTAACGCCGAACGCAATCGATTGCGAAAACGAATGGATTTCCTGGTTGCGAACTTCCTTTTCAATGTATTGATTAAGCAGGCTGGCTCCGAGCCGCGAATATTCAGGCTCCTCAAATATCAGGCTGGCCGCCGTCTGGATCGAAAGCTTATCAAGCTCCCGCGTCGTTGCTCCGTCGTATAACCCGCTGATCGTCTTGGTCGCGATCCGCAGCGCATCGACGCTCGGCAAATTTACGCAGCAGCGCGAGATCGCCCGGACGATCTTGTTGATATCGACCGGCTCGAACGAGCCATTACGCTTGCGGACGCGCATTGTTGTTTGGGTTGTTTCTTCGGTTTGGCGGGCGGTTCCGGTCGAGTTTTGTCCTGAAAAAGTATCCATAAAATATCTTAAATTCCTCCGTTTGAACCTTCCAAAAATGCTTTCCGGCAAAAAATTAGAGAGCAAGTTCCACTACGGAGTTTACTTAAAAAGTAGTCCGGCCTATGCTCAAATCGAGCGGATTTACACTATTGCGGTCTGGTCTTTCGATTAAAGTTCCGAGCGCGTTTACCAGCAGTGGATATAGAATATATGGTAGTAAGCAGGCTTTGTCAACACAAAATATAGTGGTTTAAAAACTAAATGCTAAATCCAGTTTTTGCACCATTTAGCATGGAGAAGATGAGAAACTGGATTATATTTCCGCTAACAAAGCGTTAACACTTACGGACACAATTATTCGATTTCTAATTTCGATCCGAAGTGGGTTAGGTAAATATCATTTGCAAACTTCAAAAGTGTCCTTATCCGGTTATCTTTGGCCGCAAATTTCGTTCGCAGAGTCGGGAACGCCGCGCCGCGAAAATTTTCCCCTTCAACGCTGCACCGGCCAAAACAGTGTCAATTATTTTTAGTTTGGAACAGTTTTTGTGATACTCCGACAATCTTTTTGTCCATTTATTTTCGCCTTTTCTTTTTTTCCTACTAATACTTTGGACAACACTTAATTTGTTCTTTGATTACCCGAAAGAAGAAGAGAGAACGACAAGACCGAAGGGTAAAAGTCAGCACCAAGAGATTGGGACACCATTGAAACTTCGGTCAATTAGTTGACTACCAACTGATCAAACGCAAACTGGACATTACCCGGCAATAATTTCGAATCGCGTTCGTGCAGAATATCGTGATTTAAGTGCGTAAGAAAAGCGCGTTTCGGTTTGAGGTCTTCGATTATCGCCAATGCTTCTTCGAGGCACAGGTGAGTGGAATGCGGTTTTATGCGGACGCAGTCTAAAACGAGCACATCGAGATCGCGAAGGCCGTCCATCGAGGCGGGCGGGATTGTTTTTAGATCGGTCGCGTAGGCGAAGTCGTTGAAGCGGTAGGCGATCACGGGCAGCTGGCCGTGGATGACTTCGAGCGGCGTTACCTCGATGTCTTCGCCGATGCAGAATGGTGAATTGGGGATTACCGTGTGCGGTATAAGCTGCGGTAGGCCGCCGCCGAAATGTGTCGGCTGAAAGACGTATTGGAAAATGCGTTTGAGGTCGGTCCACGCGATCTCATTTGCGTAAACGCCCATTGCGCCGTAGCGAAAATTCAGTGGGCGAATATCGTCGAGGCCGAAAACGTGATCGACGTGGCAGTGAGTGATGAGGACGGCATCGAGCCTTTGAATATTTGCGCGCAAGGCTTGCTGGCGAAAATCTATCGAGGTATCGACGAGGATCTTTTTATCTTTGTGTTCTATCAGGATCGAAACCCGCAGCCGCTTGTCACGCGGATCGGCGGAAAGGCACGTTTCGCAATCGCAGCCGATGGATGGAACACCTGTCGATGTGCCCGTGCCCAGGAAAGTCAGTTTCATGATTACGTGGAGTTCATAGAGTTTGGAGAGTACGGAACCCATTCGAAGGACAAACTAAAGAAACTCTCCAAACCCTATAAACTATTTCTTTCCTAAAATATCGCCCGCCGAGAATTTCTTCGCAGCCTGCTCTTTAAGCTTGTCTTCGGTTGCGCGGACCATCGTTACATACTGCATCCGCAGATCACCTAAAATGCCTTCGAGCAGCCGGGTTTCTTGTTGGTGAAGATTTCCCTTCGTCTTTTCGCCGACCATTGCGAGTACGTCCAGCCAGTATTTGCCGGTTTCGAGATCGACGCTTCGCTGTCCGGTTGCCGGATGCGGCATGGCGCCGAGCGAGGCAGCGGCGTTTGTCGCCAGTGTCGAGAGAAAATTGACAAAGCTCGCCGGGTCTTCGGCGCCGGGAATTTCATCCATACCGGCCTCGGTGTCTTCCGATTCTTCTGCTACCGGCGTGGCGTCGGGTGCAGGCGTCTCCAAACTTTCTCCCGGTTGCGACATTTCGGCAGTCGGCGTTTCAGCCGGTTTCGGAGCCTCAAGTACCACACCTTCTTTCAGCGATCCGTCCGAATTAAATTTCCGGCGGTCCGAGACCTTAAACGTAACTTCTTCCTGATTGTCTTCTGTTCCGATCATATATTTTAAATCCTGTTTCGATAGTAGCATTTTGGGGAAAAGTCTAGGAAGTAGTGGAAGTCTGGAAAGTGGCGGAAGTCGGGAATAAGTTCTTCGTTCCTAAACTTTTTGGAATTTCCGGACCTTCTCCACTTCCTAGACTTTCCAGACTTACTGGACTTTAATGTAATCATGTCCAAAGCTTTTGATGAACTTGTTGCCGTAATGGCGCGGCTGCGTGCTCCCGGCGGATGCCCCTGGGATGCGGAACAAACTTATGTTTCGCTTGCTCCATATCTTTTAGAAGAAGCATATGAATCCTTTGACGCGATCCACGAAGCCGATGAAACCGGCGACACCGAGCATTTGGCCGAAGAACTGGGTGATCTTCTGCTGCAAGTCGTATTTCATTCGACGATCGCGGCCGAAAAGGGAGATTTTACGATCGACCAAGTAGCTGCCGGAATAACCAGGAAGCTTATCCTTCGCCACCCTCATGTTTTCGGCGACGAGAAACTCGAAAATGCGAAAGATGTGTTCGACAACTGGGACACGCTAAAGGCCATTGAGCGGAAAGCGAACGGAAAAGCCGAGCCGGCGAAAGAATCGGTTCTCGACAACGTCCCGATCCATTTTCCTGCACTGCTTGAAGGTTTAAAAATTTCAAAAAAGGCGGCAAAGAGTGGTTTTGATTGGGAGAATACAGAACAGATCTTCGAAAAAGTCTCCGAAGAGATTGACGAATTAAAGGATGCGATTGCTAAGCATGACGCCAAAAATATTAACGAGGAAATCGGCGACCTTCTGTTTACGATCGTAAATCTTGCCCGAAAACTGGATGTCGAGCCTGAATCGGCCCTCAAGAAAACCAACCGCAAATTCCGGCGGCGTTTCGCATTTATCGAAAAGGAACTCGCTGCCTCCGGCAGGACTTTGGAACAGACCGGATTGCCGGAAATGGACGAACTTTGGAATAGAGCGAAGGCTAAACTTCAAAGCTCCGGTTTATAGTTTGACGAATATTTTTTTTAAATATTGTAAGCATAACATTCACAACATTTAAGACTCGCCGGTTTTAAAAATCGACCGTCTGCCGAAAAAAAATTTGACTTTCTGAATTCCGCGCATTAAGATTTCACAATCGGAAATAAAATTAGGGGAAAAATTTAATGAAAAATGCTACAAAAGCCGCTGGGTTAAGATATTTCACTGCTACGTGCCTCACGCTTGTAATTTTTGCAAACTCGTCATTGTTCATTTTCGCTGCTCCTGGATCCGCTTACGCGACGGCTGAGATCGCCATTTCGGGAACGGCGGAAAACGGCGTGCAGCCCGTCGTCAAGATAAACGGCGAACAGGCTGTCAGCGGACGTACCTTCGTTTCGGGCGGCGTGGTCGAAACGTCTAATACGGCATTTGCGAATATTAGCCTCGGCAAATTGGGGCGGATCGGCTTGTCGCCGAATTCGGTTTTGAGCTTAAGCTTTACCGGCGACACTATTTCAGGAAACCTTTCCGCCGGCAAGATTACGGTTTTCAGCGCCGAGGGCGTTTCGGTCAATATTATAACGCCCGATAATGCATTTTTGAACGATAAGAATTTTAAGGGAAACTTTACGATCGATCTTGCTTCCGGAGTTTCGGCCGCGGCCGCCGAAGCCGGAACACTTAATTATGCGAATGGATCGCCGGCTGCAAAGGCCCAGACGACAGATGACGACGATGAAGGCGGACTGCTGCTGCCGCTGGCAATATTTGCCGGTGCAGTTGGAGCGGCCGTTGTTTATGTGCTTATCAACCGTAACGATGACGACGAACGCGGCGTTATTGTAAGCCCGGTACGATAATTCCATTACCTAAACGATCGGACTAAGCACGGATTCTAATTTGTCCGTGCTTTTTTGCGCTAACTTTACAAATAGTCGTTACTGTACAAGTCATGCAAACTAATAGATAAGTCGAACTATTAATGTGGTTTGCCATACACTTTCCGTTTCTTTTCAATACAACTTTTCGAAGCATTGACCTGTAATTGACGGGTGAGCCGATGTAACTCCATTTGCCGCTATATCTTAGCCTGTTCTGGCACAGCACTTGCCATTATAAGGTTAGTTGCGGGCATTTTGCGCGCTTGAAATATGGGTTTTAAATTCACGGAGGTTTTAAAATATTATGAAACGAAGTTTAAGGAAATTTGCATGTGCCACAGTTCTTTCGATGAGTTCGGCTTTCATTGCCGTAAATGCACAAGATACGACGGCTAAACAAGTAGTTGTGAACCCGGACGGCAGTTATTCAGTTATAGAATACCCGGTGGGCAAGGAAGTTATGGTCACGCTGCTTCCCGGCACCGCAGTCGCTGGCAGCAAAGGAAGCGCCAGGATCGTAAGATCCGCTGACGGTACAAAAGTTTATTTGGATGTAAGTGGAGCTCCGATGACTGCATCTAATTATTATGTGTATGCGGTCGATCCGTCAGGAACTCCGTCAATGCTCGGACAACTCCCCTTCAGTAATGGAGTAGGAAAAGCGGAATTCACCACGCCGATGAACCAATTCATGCTGGTGTTATCACCTACGGAAGGTATGAGTACATATGACCCTTCTACGGTCGTGTACCGCAGTGACGTGCCAAGCGGTTATACTATAATTCCTCGCAAAACGGCAGTCGTTTCGACAACCACCACAACTACTACCACGACTTCCCCTATGGCAACCGGATATGAAGTACCGCTTTTGAACGTTTCGGCGTTCGGAGATTCGGAAAAGGAAGTCGAGCTTAAATTTGGCGGAGATTTAAAAGGTCTGGATGCCAAAGCTTACATCGACAGGGAAAAAGGTACGACGAAGGTCAAAATGCGTTTTGGCGATATGAAGAAAGTTCCGATGGCCAAGCGTTTTGTTTTATGGACTTCATCGCCTGATGGAAAATACACGAAACTCGGTCAGGTAGTTAATACCGGCGGCCGTGATGAGGCGGAAATTAGAAGCGAAACGGCACTTGCCGATTTTGGTTTGTTTTTAACGGTGGAAGACTCAGATGTTGCAATTCCAACTAGCCGGGTTTACTCGGCATTTGCAATTCCGAAATCTTAAATATCCAACTTTTGTTCGTACAAACTTAAAACGGGGACCGAATCGGTCCCCGTTTTTTTTTAATTTAGAGCGTTTGTTACTTCGCGAAAAGCTCTTCTAATCTTTCTAATGTTTTTTTTTCGGCATCTGGCGGCATCTCTCCGATCTTCTTGACCAAACGAATTTTATCTACTGCCTGGATCTGATCTAGAATGACGAATCGTTCGTTGTTCAGAAAATCTATGGCGACGCGCGTCGGATATTTTACTTTCGTCGATGAAAGCGGAGCAATTATTACCGTTTCCAGGTTTCGATTGGTTTCGTCCGGAGAGATCACGACACAGGGCCGCGTATTCTTTGCGTCGAGCGAAGGATTAGGGTCGAGATTAACAAGGTACACGTCAAACCGCTTCACCATTGCCACTCCTTTTTCTCGAATTCAGTTCTCAAGTTTGATTCCAGCGGCGCATCATCGTCGCTATCTTCCATCAATTTGAAAACAGCATCCCAGTTTCCACGTGGTTTTTGGACGTTTCGAATGAGGATGCCGCCTTCGAAAACTTCCAACTCGACCTCGCCGGCCAGACGAGTTTCCTCGAGCAGCATTTTTGGAATTCTAATGCCTTGCGAATTGCCAATTTGTATGATCTGGGCTTTCATAATTACATAGTAATTACTGCGAGAAAAATGGTCAACTTCTAGGTTCTGAGTTCAAGCTTCAGCTTGTCTTCGGCCCAACGTCCAAGACAAGCTGAAGCTTGAACTCAGAACATCAGCTTATCTTTTCCAGGCCGTTCATATAACGCTGAAGGATCTCAGGTATTACAATTGATCCGTCTTCCTGCTGGTAATTTTCGAGAATCGCGATCCAAGTCCTCCCGACCGCAAGACCGGAACCGTTGAGCGTATGAACAAATTCGGGCTTTTCACCACCACCGCGGCGGAAACGGAGGTTCATTCTCCGCGCCTGAAAATCGCCGCAGTTTGAGCAGCTTGAAATTTCGCGGTATGTTTTCTGGCTCGGCAGCCAGACCTCGATGTCGTAGGTTTTCACCGCGCCGAAGCCCATATCGCCGGTCGATAAAACAACCGTCCGGTATGGCAGGCCGAGAAGCTGCAAAATGCGCTCGGCGTTTGCGGTTAGTTTTTCGTGTTCTTCCGCAGAATTATCGGGAACGCTGAGTTTCACCAGTTCGACCTTTTCAAATTGATGCTGCCGGATCAGCCCGCGCGTATCGCGCCCATAGCTTCCCGCCTCGGAGCGAAAACACGGCGTGTAAGCGGCGTAAAATTTAGGTAGATCTTTGGCGTCGATAATTTCTTCGGAGTGGTAATTCGTTACGGGAACCTCGGCCGTCGGGATCAAGGCGAGTCCGCGCTCGTCATTAAGAAAAAAAAGATCGTCCTCAAACTTCGGCAGCTGGTTCGTGCCGAAAAGGCTCTTTCGATTAACGATAAACGGCGGCAGCGTTTCAGTGTATCCATGCTCGGTCGTGTGAACATCAAGCATAAAATTAATAAGCGCCCGCTCCAATCTTGCACCAGCTCCATTTAATATCGCAAAACGCGAACCTGTTATTTTCGTTGCCCGTTCAAGATCGAGAATTCCGAGAGCTTCACCGAGATCGACGTGGTCCTTCGGCTCAAACTCAAAGTCTTTTGGCTCGCCCCATTTTCTAACTTCGACATTAGCCCTTTCGTCTTTCCCGACCGGAACATCAACGGACGGAATATTCGGAAGGTGCGAGAGCAGTTCGTGCATTGCGGCTTCGGCTTCGTCGCGGAGTTTTTCCAGTTCGCCCTGGCTTTCCTTTAAACCTGAGACCTCGGCCTTTTTGGCCTCAGCTTCGTCTTTTTTTCCGGCCTGCATCAATGCTCCGATCTCTTTGCTCGCCGAATTGCGAATCTGATTGATCCTATCGCCTTCGCCGATTACGCGGCGGCGTTCGGTGTCGAGTTCAAGGAATTTTTCGAGACTATCGGCTGGGAAATTGCGGTTTCGCAATGCTTCTTTAACCGTTTCCAGGTTCTCTCTTACAAAATTGAGGTCTAACATAAATAGTAATCAGTAGTAGGTGGCCAGTTGTAAGTACGGCGGCAGATGCGGCTTTCATCTTCTGGATTGCGGCTGCTTTGCTTTGATCATTTCGATTGCCTTTTCAATTCTTCTCGCCCGCGTTTCCGGCTTTTTTGATTCTTCTATTGCCCGCACATGCTCTTTCCGGTGCGTATAACTCAGCTTTTCCCAAGCGATTTGAAGGCTGCCTTCCTTTAACGCCTTTTCCAGATCTCGCGGTGTCTCAACCGTTCTGGCTTCGGTGTCCAATTCCATTGTGACCACAATGTTATCACCGGCTTCGATCCCAGCGGCGGCCCGAAACATCTTCGGCACTCCCATCATATATTTTCCGCCCATGCGGACAACCGAGCCTCGGTATTCGGCTCCGTTTATCGAAACTTTCACCGGCAAGCGGTTGGCGCCGAAAACGGCCTCGACATCGAACGGAACCGTTATACCGGTTGCGTCCAGCTTGGCGTGCTTTTCAAGTACGGCTACGAAGATTTGTTTATCAGCCATTTATAACCTACCATTTTAATTACGTCATAAAGGTTAGACGAATTTATCAAACTTGCTATGTCAAACAAAGTTCGCAAAGCCGTTTTCCCCGCCGCCGGCCTCGGCACTCGTTTTCTTCCCGCGACTAAAGCGTCGCCGAAGGAAATGCTCCCGCTGGTCGATAAGCCGCTGATCCAGTATTCCGTCGAGGAAGCAGTCGCATCTGGAATCGAATCGATCCTTATCATCACCAGCCGCGATAAAAGCTCGATTGAAAATCATTTCGACATATCGTTCGAGCTCGAACACCAGCTAAAAGAAAAAGGCAAAACCGAGATGTTCGAAATGGTGCGGGCGATCTCAAATATTGCCAGGATCAGTTATACGCGGCAGAAACAGGCTCTCGGGCTAGGGCATGCGATCTACCAGGCAAAGGATTTCGCCGGTAACGACCCCTTTGCGGCGCTTCTGCCCGACGATATTGTGGATGCCGAAACGCCTGCGCTCAAGCAGATGATCGACGTGTTCGAAAAATACGATGCCCCAGTGATCGCGACAATGCAGGTCGAAGGCGAGGCCATCTCGCGTTTCGGGGTGATCGATGCCGAAGAGGTCGAGCCGAATGTTTTTCGCATCAAGGACATGGTCGAGAAACCTGCGTTTGCGGACGCTCCGTCAAACCTCGCGATCATCGGCCGCTACATCTTCACGCCGGATATTTTCGAGACGATAGAACAGACAAAACCCGGAGCGGGCGGTGAAATACAGATCACTGATGCAATGCGGCTAATGCTAAAGAAAAGACCATTCTATGCCGTAAAGCTCGACGGCATCCGCCACGATGCGGGCGATAAGCTCGGCTTTCTCATTGCTACCGTAGAATTCGCTCTAAAACGCGAGGACCTCGGGGCGGATTTTCGGGAGTACTTAAAATCATTAAAGCTGAGCTGATTCCCCTTATTCCGCTTATCGGAACCGGGAGCAATAGCGAATGGTTCTTCTGCTGGGCTAAGAACCCAGTCGCTATCGCTCCCGGTTCCGACCGTGCAAACTACGCCCCGTCGCGAAGATTTTCGAGCGGCTTTACACCGGCTGCTTTGATTGACGGATAAATTGTCGCAGTCAAACACAAGATCAACGCAAAAAGCGAGATCGTCACAACGTCGATAACCGTCGGCCGAAGCGGTATATAGCTCAACAAGTAAATTTCCGCCGAAAGATTTATTAACCTGAAATAATTTGCCATCAGGCACGCCGTTAAGCCGAGTACTAAACCGGAAACCACGCCTATCAGCCCAAGGATCAATCCTTCGAATAAAAACATTCCGACAACCGTTTTCCCCAATGCTCCGCAAGACCGCAGAATCGCGATGTCGCGTCGGCGTTCATTAACAAGCAGGGCGAGCGTCGTCGCGATATTAAGTACCGCCACAAAAATTATCAGCGAAATTATTACGAGTGCCGCTTTTCTTTCCAAACTCAATGCGGCGAACAAGGGCCGGTTCGCTTCCTGCCAATCTACAACGCGGAAATTTCCGCCGGTTTGTTCGCGGATCACTGCCGCTGCAGTACCGCTTTGATAAATATCATTAACGGAGATCTCCAAAGCTGACGGCACGAATTCGGTTTGGCCGAAAATTCTAATAAAATTATCCGGCGAAACGATGATCCACGTCGAATCATATTCAAAAAATCCCGTATTCAGTACATTTGAAATGCGAACCGGGACGGTGTTCGGTGTCGCTCCGTTTTCCAATGCGACAATTTCAGCTTTATCTCCTGGTTTCAAGCCGGATTTCGCGGCCAGTTCCACTCCTGCCGCAATTTCAATTTCACCGCCGGAATTATTAGAGCCGCTTACCCGCACCACGGCGTAATTAGTCGAATCCGGCCCGGCGAGAAGCGCGGGTTCATGATCCGTAGCCGATATTGAACGCACATTTTCTATCTGCCCGATGTTCCCGGCTATCGATTCCCAATTGGCGATTTTCGAACCGTCTCGTGAGAAAACCGTAATGTGCGGCGTGTTCGCCAATATCTTTTCCTGCATCTCGCTTTGAAATCCGCGTGCAAGGGCCTGCGCGAATATCAAACTCGCGACACCGGCGGCAATGCCGATTATCGCGACCGCCGATGTAAAACGGACGATGCTCCGCCGCCTTCCGCGCATAAAGCGCAATGCCAATTTCAGTTCCAAAAACACCGCTCAATTGTAGATGCAAACCGGATAATTGTTAATTGCGATTTTTTGTTCGCATAAATACGCCGTTTTCGGTAAAATCAACTTAATATAGGCCTTAATTGTTGTTCTTAAAATAAATGCCTCTAGCCACGATAGACGAAGCCGTTGAAGATATTCGAAACGGCCGAATGATAATCATTGTCGATGACGAAGACCGCGAAAACGAAGGCGATCTCGTCTGTGCCGCTGAACTCGTCACGCCGGAGATAATTAGTTTTATGGCCATCCACGGCCGCGGGCTGATCTGTTTGCCATTGACCGAGGAGCGTTGCGACGAACTTCAATTATCGCCGCAAACATCGAACAATACGTCGAGCATGGGAACAGCATTCACCATTTCGATCGAGGCGCGCGAAGGAGTTACGACTGGAATTTCAGCCGCCGACCGAGCAACTACGATACTTACTGCGGTCAATCCCGCTTCAAAACCATGGGATCTCGCCCGTCCCGGACATATTTTTCCGCTTCGCGCCAAACGCGGCGGCGTTCTGGTCCGCGTCGGCCAGACCGAAGCCAGCGTCGATATCGCACGCATCGCGGGGCTGTCCCCCGCGGCCGTAATCTGCGAGATAATGAATGACGACGGGACGATGTCGAGGATGTCCGATCTCGAGATATTTGCGGAAAAGCATGGCCTCAGGATAATCACTGTGGCAGACCTTGTCCGCTACCGAATCGAAAAGGAAACTTTGGTAAAACGCGTGGTCGAAACCAACCTGCCGACTGATTTCGGTGTGTTCCGCACGATCCTTTACGAAAATGAGATGAATGGCGAAACGCATCTGGCAATGACGATGGGCGATGTTTCGCGGACAACCGAATCTGTTTTAGTTCGCGTCCAAACGGAGAACATCACCTTTGCCATGTTCGGCTCGGCTTTCGGCGAGGCGACTGGTGCGGTTCAAGCCTCTCTCAAAAAAATCGGCGAAGCCGGATGCGGCGTGGTTTTATACTTGCGACAGCGAGAGAATAACCTTGATCTGGTGAATCAGCTTCGTACATACGCACTGATGCATGAGAAAGGGATCGATTTTCAGGCCGCGAAACTCGAAACAGGTTACGGGAAACTGCATGATTACGGTATTGGAGCGCAGATCCTCAGCGATCTGGGTATAAAGCGGATCCGGCTTTTATCGAATCATCCGCCGAAAATCAATGCGCTCGAAGCATTCGGTTTGGAAATTACCGAAACGGTTAGTCTGTAATACAAAGGGCAGTATTATTTATGCCGGAAGAAGAGATCGAACAAACGGAGAGTACGGAACCAGGGATTGGGCCGGGCGAAAATTTATCGCCCGCGGCCCAACGGCGTGCATACTTCACTCGCCGGAATGCCGCCATTTCTGCAGGGATAATCGCGATTCTGATTGTTCTGATCGTCGTTGCCGCGGTGATATTTTATCGAACCGGCGGCGGAGATACTTATGTCAAAAATCAGTTCGTGGCAAAAATGGCGGATATTGGTATTGTTTTCGATGCCGATGTTTTCCGTCTAGGGCTCAGTCCGCTCGAACTGGAACTCAAAAACGCTACGTTCACCGACAAAATAAGCGGTGAAAAACTGTTTTTTATTCGGGATGCCCGCCTTGGCCTGACTGTGCAGGACCTTTACGCATGGCAATTGAGCCGCGATATCAGCATTGACACGACGGACATTAGCGGTGCCGAAGTATGGGTGAAATTCGACGCTGACGGAAATTCGAATTTTTCCAATCTCCGGCTTGTCGAGGATCAGGCCGGCGGCCGCGTCAATTTCAAATACGATTCGGTAACCTTTGCAATGCGGGACAGCGTGATTCATTTCGGCGACGTTTCGCGAAAGATCGCCGCTGACGCAAACAATGTCGTTTTCCTGCTCGAACCTGAAAATATCGAGGCTCCTGACGAGCAGAAACGATATAAATTCGATTTTACCTCGACCGATTCCAAATTCGTTTACGACGAAAGGCCGCTGACCCCGGTTGATATCCGCGCCGTCGGGATCGCTGACCGGCTAGGTGCGGACATCAGCCAATTTAAACTGACGACGCCGATCGGGGAATCCACGATGAACGGCCGGCTCGATGATTGGGCCGCTTTGAAATACAATCTCAATATCGAATCAACCGTTGATCTCACTCAAACTTCGAACATTTTTCCTCTGGGCGCCACTCTTCGCGGCACCGGCAATTTTAAGGGCAATGTATCGGGCGAAGGCGAAAATTATCGGGTTGAAGGCAGCATTGATTCACAATCTCTCGCCGCCGACGGTATTTATCTAAAGGCCGTAAATGTCGCTGCAACCGTCGAGGGCACGAATTCGGAGTACGTAGCTAATGGCACCGCAATTGCCGAATTGCTCACCTTCGAAGATTTTCGAATCGATTTTCCGAAGATCACCGGCAACGTCCGCGGCACGGGCACCGATTTTCGATGGGTCGGCGAACTGCAGGCAGCGGCCGCCAAATCGGATGCACTAACTCTTGGCGGCCTTTTTCTCTCGGATGCCGTCGCCGAGTATCGTGATAAGGAGCTAACCGCAAGTGCCGGAAACGTGCGTGCTTCGAAATTCTCTGTAAATGATAATGAATTCGCAAACCTCGTGACGAGAAACTTGCAATTCTCGACAAATGACGGTGTGACCAACCTCTCGGCAGGAAACGTTCAAGCCGGTTCACTTACCGCGCAGAATTATAAACTGAATGGCATTAAGGGCCGGAATCTCCGCGTTAAAGATACGGGAAATAGGACGAACGTTACGGTTAACGGCCTGTGGGCCCAAAGCGCGGATATCGAGGGCTCTAAGGTTCGAAACTTGACCGCGGACGAACTTACTCTCTCAGATAATCCTAATGCAACCGAAATAAGAGCAAAAAACCTGCGTGCCGACAACGTCAGCAGCGGTGGAACGCGGGCCACCGGTTTGAATGCTCCCGAACTAACTATTGTAGATTCAGGTAACCAAACTGTCGTTTATTCGGATCGGCTGCGTATCGCGACGGTTGACGCCGGTGCCGCTACGCTGGGCAGCCTGAACGTTGCCGGTGTGCGTTTGACGATCCGGCAAGGCCGCGTGCAAGGAAGTTCGAAGGATATCAATGCTGGGACTATAACGCTGAAAAGAACGGCGGACCTGGCGAATGGCGGCACGCTTGAAAACGTGCGGATCGCTAAACCGGTTTTTGTGATAGAGCCGTCGGGCAGATATAGGGCAAGTGCCGATATGAGCCTTGGCGGCGGGATCGTCGGCAACATTCCACTCGGAGCCGCGCAGGCGAGCGTCAACATCAGCAATGACCGGGTCGAACTTAACAATTTGACCGCCGCCGTAATGGATGGCCGTTTGAATGGAAACGCGGTGATTGCTCTTAGCACACGCGGCCAGTCAACCATACAGGCTGATTTTGTTGATCTCGATCTCGCCAAGCTTGCCGCTCTTCAAGGCGGCCGGATCATACCGCTCGAAGGCCAGGCGACTGGCAACGTCAACCTCACGCTCAATGGCACCGAATACCGGACGGCCAGCGGCACGATAAATGCCGACATCACCGCGACCGCCGGAAATGTTGACCGCGGAACTTTGCCGATCAACGGAAAGATTCAATTGTCGGCGACGAATGGCCTCTTCAACGTCGATCTTGCCAATTTTAATACAGAAAAAAGCCGTCTTTCGGCTACCGGGCGTTTTGACTTAAGGAATGACGATTCGAATTTGAATGTGGCGCTCAATTCCACGGATGCAAGCGAGATCGACCGCTTGGTACGGGTGCTTGGAGTTTCTCCGGCGGTCGAGGAACAGTTCGACTCGATGCAGGTACTGCTAGCTGGTAACCTTGCGTTTACCGGAACACTAACGGGAAACTTCAGCGATCCGACCGTCGACGGAAAAGCTTCTCTCGATTCCATTTCACTTCGCGGCCGTGAACTCGGTTCGGTAGCTTCCGATATTTTCGTATCACCGGTTTCCGGTATAGAGATCAGAAACGGTATTTTAAGAGAAAGGGACGGCGGAAACGTAGCGTTTAATCTTTCGGTGCCGAATACAGGGGCGAACAACATCAGCGTTCAGGCAACGCTGACCAGTGTGGATGCCGCAAATTTGATAGCCGCACTGCCAATTGGAAATTTGCTGCCGGAAAGCATTCGCGATTTCAGCGCTCAAACCTCGGGTACAGTGAATGTTACCGGATTGCCGAATCAGGCTTCGGGCCAGATAGATCTATCGTCAACGAGCGGATCGGTGGCCGGGCAAGCGTTTGACGGACTGACAGCTAAAGCCACATTCTTGGGTACTTTGATAACTCTGGAGAATTTCGAACTGCGTGCCGGGCCAGGCTTTTTGAAAGCAAACGGAACTTACGACCGGGCCGACACGAAATTTAATTTCGATATCGAAGGCAAGGGTGTACAGCTTGCCGGCCTTCGCCCGCTTTTGGGTAATGCCGACGCGATCCCGGCGATCACCGGAATTGCCGACATCACCGCCAAAGCAACCGGCGAATCGGTCCGTCCATCGACATATAACTTTAAATTCGGCGGAACGGCCCGCGATGTCGTTATAAACGAAAACCCGTTTGGCGAGATAACATTCAACGGCGATACGGCAAATCAGGTACTCAACGCCAATCTCACGGCTGTCCTCGGCAACAGCCCTCAGGTTATAAACGCTACAGTAAACTTCGGCGACGAAAACCTGCCCTTTCGCGTTCGAACGGAGTTTAAGGAAAGCCCGCTTGGGCCGTTCGTCGCTTTGGTTCCGCAACTGCGCGGAATTCCTATCGGCGGCACCGGGACGGGGCAGATTGAATTCGGCGGCAATCTTTCACAGCGGGATGACGCGGGCAATAGGAGTTTCACAACGGCGAATCTGACCGGAAGCGCACAGTTCAGCCAGCTAGCCCTTCAAATACAGGACACACCGCTGGTTGCTACCGAACCGGTCGTCGTAACTTTCGACACACGTGAGATCACTTTCACATCTGCCCGTTTCTCGGGCGGCGGCTCTAACGTCACGGTCTCCGGGACGAAGGCGATAACGGCTGACGGCATAAACAATTTGGCGGTTGACGGCCGCGTGAATCTTGCTCTTTTGAACGTCGTTCCTGGTATTTCGGCAGCCGATACTTTCTTCGCCGGATTTGCGAATGTCGCGATAAGGCTTGCGGGTGTAAATTCGACCGCCCGCATCTCAGGCACGGCAAATATCGAAAATGCGTCGGTGGCAACATTTATCGGTTCCGGCCGTCTGACATTCGACCGTCTGAAAGGACAGATTCTTTTTACCGCAAATCAGGTTCAATTTAATGAATTAACCGGATTTTTGGGCGGCGGTAATTTCGTCGCAAGCGGCGGCGCCCTTATCGGCGACAATCTTAATATCACTTCGTTCCGTATCGGCCTTAACGGATCTAATATTACCGTTCCGCTTCCCGAAGACTTTATTACTACCGGTGACGCCACACTGGAAGTTTCCGGCCGCCGCATCGGCACCGATCTTTCTGTTCTTATCGCGGGAAATATCCGCGCCAGGCGCAGTTTATATACCCAGGACATCGAGCTCGCCAATATCGTCGGCGCCCGCCGCGAAGGCTCACTGTCGGCCGGTGGATCGTCATCCATTTACGCTCCGCGTTTCGATTTGACAATTGAAGGCCGCGATGCTCTTGTTGTACGCAATAATATTGCGGATCTAACCGCGTCCGTTTCGCTGCGGCTTACCGGTAATACGAATAATCCGCAAATTTCCGGCCGCATCACCGCGAACAGCGGGACGATCCTTTTCCGAAAAGACCGTTATATCGTACAGCGCGGAGTTTTAGAATTTCCCCCGAATACCGAGATCGAGCCGATCATTAACCTGCAGGCCGAATCCGAGATCGGCGGTTACCAGGTTTTCGTAAATCTTTCCGGCCCGCTGACGGACACCGAGCTTTTGAATGCCACCGTCCGGTCGAGCCCGGCACTGCCGCAGGCGGATGTTATCTCGCTGATAACGACCGGAAACCTTTCGAACACCGAATCGGGCATCCCGACGCTGGCTTCGACCGGAATAAACACGGCGGCTGAAATTCTGACCGATTCGATCATCAACAATCCGGCACGGAAAGCTACCGACCGGCTCTTCGGTTTGAATGTGTTCGAGATAGACCCGATCATATCCGGAGAACGGCTTAACCCGTCCGCCCGTTTAACCGTCGGACGGCAGATCAATAACCGATTGCGTGTGACATACGCAACCAATTTATCGCAGGACCAGAATCAGGTCTTGGCGCTCGAATACCGGGTTTCCAACAAACTTTCGTTCGTCGCACAATATGAACAGCGTCCATTGAGCAATGTGACGGAAAACCGGAATAATTTTAGTTTAGAGGTAAGATTCAGGAAGAGATTTTAGATTGGCCGAAGAATGCACTTGTACAAGCGGGTAAGTGAAAATTTAATTTGGGCTGTTTCGTTGTTTGCATTCGGCTTTTTCAATCGCTCAGGCAGTGGCCGGGCTGTGGTTTTCTGCGCTCTGCTTGTGGGTTTTTGCTTATCCGCATTTTCACAAAGCCGATATGAAGGCCGCGAAATAGGAGACGTCGCGATCGCCTTGGAGGAAACGAGTCAAGATGCCTCCGCGGGAGAAGAATTCAGGCTGATCGCGCGGAGAACGGTCGGACCTTCTTATTCCGCCGTCCGGATTCGCGATACTATCGAGCAGCTTTACGAAACGAGACGCATCGCCACTATTTCGGTCGAAGCGGCCGAGGCGTCCGATAACCGCGTAAATCTGCGGTTCGTGATAAAGCGAAAAACGCAGGCGCAAAAGGTTGCTATCGTCATTGTCGATGAAGACAACAGCAAATTTACCGAACAGGAACTGCTTTTCAGGCTGAATCTCCTCGAAGCCGGCACCGCCATTACCGAGCAAACTCTTCGCAACAACGCTAATTTTATTCTCGAATATCTACGCGACCGCGGTTATTACAAGGCCGAAGTCATTTACGAACAGATCCCGCCTCAAGGCGTTGTGGAGGTTTCGGTAACATTCCGCGTCACGACCAATGAGCAGGCGACCGTCGATACATTTAATATAAAAATAGAAGGTTTCGATTCGCTGAAGTTTGCGGATAAAATCAAGCTCAAACCCGGAGAAACGTTCTCACGCGAAAAATTGACGGCGGATGTGGAAAAGGTCCGTGCAATTCTGCGGGACGAAGATCGGCTCGCTCCGCGGCTTAACGATGCCCGCGTAGTTTACGAGAGCGAAAAAAATGCGGTCGATATCGAGCTTACCGGTGAGCAGGGGCCGATCGTCGAAATTGTAGTGGAACCGGAGGAGGCCAATATCGGCGGACGGACGCAGAAAAGGCTGCTACCGGTCAGGAGCGAGGGCACTATCGATTACGCCGCGATCATCGAGGGCGAAAGGCGGCTGGAAAATTACTATCAGGAACGAGGATATTTCTTTGTTGACGTCATGGCGGTTTGCTCCGTCGATCCGCCGCTGACCGAAAGCGAATCCTCGGTTATCAAAAACGATACTGAATTTCTCTGTTCGGCACTCAATAATGCGGAATTGACCGATAAAAAAGTCACCGTAAAATACCGCGTCGAGCTTGACCGCCAACTAAAATTGACCGATATGCGGCTCGAGGGCACTGACCAGTTTACGATCACCGATATCAAGCCCGCCCTTGAAACGCAGGAAGCCAATTTGCTCGGCATCATTCCGCTTTTCGGTTATGGCCGCGGCTATACCAGCCAAAAATTGCTTGAAGAAGATTCTTCGACGATCCGTTCGTTGCTCCGCGAGCTCGGTTACCGCGATGCGGCCGTGCGGGCAAATCAGGGCGTCTCGCCCGACGGTGAAAATCTGATCATCACCTTTGTCGTCGAACAAGGCCCCGCGACGGTCGTTTCCGGGCTGGAGATCAAAGGCAATACCGCCTTTACGGATGACGAGCTTTTGGCCCAGATACCCGTCATAGTCGGCAAAAATTTCTCAAGGGCAAAGGTCAGAAATGCCCAGCGAAAACTTTCTCAGTTTTATTCGCAGGCCGGTTACTACGACGCGGTCGTCAATTTTTCGATTGATGAGCGGTCAGACGACCCGGCCACCGGCAAAAAGCTATTTAAGGTCGCGTTTGAAATCGAAAACGAAGGCCAAAAGGTTTTTATCAACCGTATTCTTGTAACCGGCAATGAAGACACGAAAACCAAAGCCATTGAAAGAGCTTTAACGCTGAGAACCGGCGAAGTGCTTCGTGCCGGGGACATTTACACCAGCGAGCAGAATCTTTTCGGCAGCGATGCTTTTACGAGCGTTACGATAAAACCGCGTCCTGCCGGAGAACGTCCCGACGGCAGCCGGATCACCGATCTGATCGTTACGGTTGATGAGCAGGCTCCGCGGATATTATCGTACGGCGGCGGTTTTTCGACGGATGTCGGTGCCAGCGGCTTTGTCGATATTCGGCATCTTAATCTTTTCGGGCGTTTGTGGCAGGGCGGCGCCCGGCTTCGCGTCAGCCAGCGGCAGCAGCTTGCGGGTATAGATTTTGTAAATCCGCGATTTATTCGTGACGGTGAAAAACGCTTTGCTCCGCTGACGCTTTCGGCCCAATATCAGCGGGATTCGACCGTTACGCGATTTTTCCGTTCGGCGTTCGACAAAGGGACATTCGGAATCGTTCAGCGTGTTGACGAAGACGGTAATCCGATCGATCAGTTCGGAGGGGAAGCCGGCGACCCGACGCTCAACCGGCTTACTTTAACGGCGGAAACGAACCGCACGATCAGCCGTAAAAACCGCAGCATACTGTTTTTCAGATACCGCTTCGAAGACGTCCGGATTTACAAAATCGAGAGTCTGCTGATCAAAGACCTGCTAACACCTGATTCGCGAATTCGAATTTCCGGCTTCGGGGCAACATTTGTACGCGATACCCGCGAGCGCTGCGGCATCGAGTACACTGTCCTTGAAATTATCGCCCGCGGCGAACCCGGCGAACCTTGCCGGTACAGTGCCAGCGATCCAACGAACGGCAGTTACCTGACCGCGGAATATAACGTTTCACTGCCCGTTCTTGGTGCGAATATCGGATTTAATAAATTTCAGGCGGCGTACAACTACTATTACACTCTCAATGCGTTTAGGAAAACCACCTTCGCCGCCCGGGCGATCGTCGGCCTGGGACAAGTATTTTCGTCCGGAAACCGCTTTCCCTCAAATCCCGAACTTGACGGCCTTTTACCGATCAGCGAACGTTTTTTCGGGGGCGGAGCGAACACCTTGCGCGGCTTCGATTTCGAGTCGGCCGGGCCGCGCGCTGCCGTGGTTCCGCAGGGCTTTTTCCGAAACAGCCAGGGCGAACCCGTTTTTCTCGATCCCTTCACTGTCCCGTTCGGGGGCAACGCGCTTGCGGTAGTTAATCTGGAAGCACGTATCCCATTAACGAAATCGATTCGGGCGGTGCCTTTTTATGACGGCGGAAATGTCTTCACTCGGGTGCGCGATATATTTAATCCGCCGGACGCTCCGCCAAACGATATTGCCCGGCAAAATCTGCGGGCATTGTGGACTCATACTGTAGGCTTGGGATTAAGGCTTAAGACGCCCGTCGGGGGTGAGTTCGGGATCGACTACGGCTATTTACTTAACCCGCCGCGCTTCCTGCTCCCGCAGGTAAATGCGCCGAATGCAATTATCCAGTTACCGCAAAGCCAGATCCACTTCCGGTTCTCGCAGGCCTTTTAGTTGACGTTCAGGTCGGTATCGTCTGCGTAAGCGGGGTCAGTACCACCTGCGTTAGCGAATGGTAAAGACTATATCTGGAAATTCCATTTAAACCCAACCCGGACTTTAAGCTGAAATCTTGCCCCCGCTGCCGCAGTCGGTACCGACAAGAGAATCGTGCCACCCGCTGCAGCGTCGGTACTGACAGGTTGCGCTAATTAACAGCTGAATACGAGACGATGTGGCTTTCATCGAGCTCAAGCACTAAACCCTCATCGAAAGAAAATTCCACGGGAACCGTTTCAATTACGGCAGCAACTTCGAGGGGCGAATCCGCAACTTCAACAGGCTCGGCAACTTTAGCTGTTTCTATTAACTCCGCTTTACGCTGTTTGCGATAGGCTTTTGTCGAATACATTGCCTTGTCGGCGGCGATTATCATCTGGTCAAAGCTTTCACCGTGATTCGGATAGCTTGCCGCCCCGATGCTGACGCCGACCTTCGCAACCGAATCAAGCCCGACAGGCAGATCGAATTCGGAAACGGCCAGTTCGATTCGGCGGCACAATTCAAGCACATCCGAACTTCCGGTTTCCGGTATGAGCGCGACGAATTCGTCACCGCCGTACCGCGCGAGAAAATCGTATTCCCGCAGCTGTTCGCGGATTACCAGGCTGATTTGCTTCAGCATTTTGTCGCCCGTCTTATGGCCGAACGTGTCGTTTACAGCCTTAAAACCGTCTAAATCCAGCATTATTACCTGAAAGCTGTTTCCCGCTCTATCGGCTCGGGCCACTTCTTTTTCGAACTGCTGCTGCAAGCTACGGGCGTTCGGCAGCGACGTCATGAGATCGGTTAAAGCGTATGCCGTCGATTCGGCGTGCTGCACCGATTTGAGAATGGCATCGGCGGCAGTGCTCGAAATCGTTTCAAGCACCCGCAGGTGTTCTTCCTGGTATACGGCAAGTTCGCTTGAATAAAGCGACACCGCACCGATCAACCTCTCGTCGGCAATCAGCGGCAATGAAACCATTCCGGCGTACTCATTACTGAAATTTTCACGGAAAAACGCAAAATCCATCGACGGATCTACATTCTCAACCGGTTTTAGATTTGCCAGGACATAACCGGTGGAGCCTTCGCCGGTCTTTATCTGCTTACCAAGCAGTGCTGAATCGTTGTTCCCTTCAACGTGAACGGCCGTTGCAAATTCGCCCGACTCATCCAATAAATAAACGACACAGGTATCAAAAGGGACAAGTTCCCTTATTTTCTTTGTAAAAAGCGACAAGGTTTCTTTGTGATCGAGCGACGAGCTAAATTCCTTCGCCATCTCGTAAAGTGTATATACTTCACGGTTGGCGCTCTTGATCTGTTCGACATAACCGGCGCTAGGCTCCTCCCACATTTCCTGCTGCTCTACCGAACTTTCGCCGCTTTGATCGTACGCCAATCCTTCGGCGTCGATCTCATCCTCGAAATCTCTTAGATTATGCAGGAATGTAGTGACGAGCTTCGGGTCGAATTGGGTTCCGGCCAATGCCCGAAGATGTTTGCAAGCGTCCTCCCGTGATACGGCAGAGCGATACGGCCTGGCGCCGCGCAGCGAATCAAAGGCATCAGCTATTGTCAGAATGCGAGCCGTCAATGGGATTTTATTGCCTTTAAGATTCTCTGGATAACCGGTTCCATCCCAAAATTCATGGTGATATTTAACCGTCGGCACCACCGGATACGAAAACCCGATCTTTTCAAGTATCGAAGCTCCGACTGACGAATGTATCTTCGCCTTTTCCATCTCGGCGTCGGTAAGCTTGCCCGGCTTATTAAGTATATGGTCCGGCACGGCGAGTTTTCCGATATCGTGGAGTAAGGCTCCGGTCCGCAGGGCGTTTATTTCGTCTTCGGCCAGATTAAGGACGCGGCCCAGGCCGAGAGCGTAAATTTGCGTGCGGCGCACATGTCCGGCACCAACCTGATCGCGTGCGTCGATCGCGGTCGCCAGAGCTTCGACGGTCGCGAGGTGCATCCGGCTTGCCTCGCAGATCTGCTTGGTATGCTGTTCCAGGATCAGCGTATGAAATTTGTAAGCAAGACCGGCGGCGATCAACGTGCAAACAAAGGCCGCGGCGAACATAGATATACCGAACGCGGCAAAGCCGGCCACGCAGGACGCCATTGTGACAATCGAGCCGAAAAACATTTTCGACTGCCACATATGTTTTGCTGGACCGAAGTATTTCATGAATTCAAGTGCACATAGGCTACGGGCTAATTTGCACCTGCAACCTATGACAACCCGCAATAGTGAGCCGTCATCGAATATGCACTATACAATCTGTGTGCCAAATTTTATTATCTAGTTATACTGGTATAAGCACCGTGAAAAAGCAGTATATTGCAAAATTGAAGCCGCTGTAGCCATCACTCTGGTAAATCAAAATGACCGCTTTCGTTCAAAATGAATGGATTAAATATTTACCGCGGATCTTACCCGTATTTGCAATAATTTACGCGGTATTTTCGGCCTCTCAGATGTATGCCCAAACGCCGGATGAAGTAATTCGCGTAAATACCGAATTAACTGCTTTTGAGGCGACGGTGACTGATAAAAACGGAAGGCCGGTGCGGAATTTGTCGGAAAAGGATTTCCGCATTTTCGAGGACGGTGTCGAACGCAGCCTCGAATTCTTCCAGCCGATTAAACAGCAAATCGAAGGCCGGCCGCTGTCGTTGGTTTTTGCTCTCGATGTTTCCGGCAGCATGACACCGGAGGAACTCGAAAAATTGCGGGCCTCGATGCACAGCTTTACAAAACGGCTGGCGGATTACAATTCGTATTTCGCGGTGACTACCTTCGCGATGGAGGTAAAGACGATTCAATCGTTCACCAACCGCCCCGATAAACTCGAAAAATCATTCACTAAGCTCACCCGCGATCAGCAGGGATTATCCACTCACGCCTACGATGCCGTTGATGAAGCCATCCGGCTGCTGGAAAAAAAATCTCCGAAAGTGCTGATAGGCCGTTTTACGAAACGTGCCGTTATTCTAATCACCGATGGCTTTCCGGTCGGCGATATCGTTTCGCCCGAAACGGTGATCGAACGAGCGAATTTAGCCGAGACGAGTGTATATTCGGTGATTTTGCCTTCGTATTCGCGGCTGCTCGGAACCCAAAAGCCGCTGCTGACACCGCTCGAAGCTAGCGGTTTGATCGAAAAAACCGGCGGTAAAAGCTTTTACGCCAACGAGAAAAGTTTTGACCCGCTGTTTGAGGCATTGGCTGAAGAGATCACCGCTTCTTATGCACTCGCGTTTTATCCCAGAGAAGAAAATCGCCGAGACGGAAAGTTTCACAAGGTGCGCATCGAAACGAAATCGGGGCTGGTGGTAAAACAAAATCGCCCCGGTTATTCGGCTCAGCAATAGGCAGTACCGCCTGCGTAAGCGGGTGGCATGATTTCCGGCTTAAAGTCGTGGTTAGGTCCTAATGGATTTCCAGGCCAAGTCTTTACCACCCGCTGACGCAGGCGGTTCTGCCCGTCATCCTAAAACATCGCCCTGATTTTCCTGCCAAACCGGAACGGATAACCATCACGCCGCAAAATCTCTGTTCGGTTCAGGGCGTATAAGTCAGTTTCCAATTCAGGCCCGTAAACTGTCGAAAACGCCGCTTCATAACCGGCTTTTTCTAAAGCTTCCTTGGCAAAATCCGTGTAAAATCCGGCCGGATAAGCGAATACCGTACAAGGTTTCTGCACAAGATTCTCGATATGTTTTTTCGATTCCCATACCTCGTATTCGATTTCCGCCGGTGTAATTTGATGAAACAATTTGTGATTCATACTGTGCGACCCGAATTCGATCCCGTCCGCGGACATTTCGAGAATATCGGCTTCGGTAAGATGTTCACGTTCGCCTTCGCCGTCCGCAGTAACTAAATCGGTGGTTTTCCCGATACTGGCTGGAACCAGAAAGATGGTTGCCTTGACGCCATACCTTTTCAATATGGGAAAAGCATTCAAATAATTATCTTTCCAGCCGTCATCGAATGTCAAAGCAATGCTTTTTTTGGGAAATTCTCCGTGATCGCTATATTGCGCGACCAACTCGGAAGCGGTATAAAATAAGAAGCCGTTCTTTTTTAAATAATTTATCTGCCTTTCGAATTTTTTGGGTGCGGTGTAGGCTCCGCGTATCTTAACGTCGCTCGTAGGCAGATCGATTTTATGGTAAATAAGTACCGGCGTGTTCATGATTTTGATTGATTTACGTCTCGTGTTGTTTTGTGTCTTTTCGTGGTTTCTGTTCCGTTTAAGACTGTAACCACGAAAAGACACAATGAAACACGAAGCAGATCAAAATGATTTGCTCATAAATTAGAATCCTCAAAAATACTAATATCCGAATCGCCGCGCGTCAAAAACCAGTTCTCACGCTGATAAACCTTTTCCTGATTCACCGGCGATTTTGCCATTAACTGCAACGGGCTGTTTACGTTCCAAAATCCGAAATGCTTTAACCGGTCTTCGAGCAGTTCATCGATCGCGTCTGCGACCAAGCCTCCTGCCCGCCGTTCAACACAAATCTGCAACGCTCCCTGAATCAGCATATCGACAATCTGCCGCGGTTTGCCCGGATGATAGCAAATATCGCTGATCGCGGCTTTCGCGATTGAGCCTTTTGCATCGGCTTTGCGAAAAAAAATGATCGCGTAACCGAGCAGTTTGCCGTCTTCGAAATATCCAAGAATATCGAATTTCTTGCCCGGCTGCCGCTTGAATTGCCAATTGAGCATCTCCGAACTCCGCGAAACTGCGCATTTCCACTGCGTTTTGCACTCGTTCCAAAGCGTATCGAACGACGAATCGAAGCCGTCTAAAAGCCGCAAACCGGAATCTTCGATAAAACCCTTCTTTAAGCCCGGCCGCAGCGGCGCCGAAACAAAATTAACAATGCTTTTCAAAGGTGCTACTTTCGATATCTCACGCAAGGCATTTCCCGGAAACAATATCTTATGAAAGCGCGGAATCCGGGTTACGACAACCCAATTCAATCCCAAAAGCAGAGCCGGGGCATGCTGTTGGTCCGTATTTACTCCGAGCAGATACGGGCTGTATTCTTCGGCCGCCATCGCTAGCTTTTTGCCGATTCCCTGCCGCCGAAAATCCGCATCGACAATCCAATCGAGTACCCACAAGGCTTTTACCTTTTCCTCGCCGATATTCAGTTCAACGGGAAGCGTCGCCAGTTGACCGGCGATTCTGTCATTACTTTTCGCCAGCCAGATCGGAAGCGCTTCCGGATCGACATGCGGCGAATCGATAAAATGCCAATCCCAAAAATCGGGATCGCTCTGCCGCGGATTGTCAGCGTAGGCTCTCCCCAAAAAAGCGAGCGCGTCGCCCTTCTCCGAATATTTTAGCTGCTCGATTATTATCTGATTCTGCATCCGGTTGATCGGTTAATAATCGTAACCGTCATCAAGACCATCCTTATCCCCGATATCGTCACTGTCGGATTCGTCCTTTAGATCCACTTCTATCGGGTCGAGCCCGACCACAACCAGGATAGAGCCGCACTCGTCGCATGTGATCTTATCGCCCTGCTCGGATTCGGCGTCAACAAAAACTTCTTCTGTGCATTCGGGACATTTCGTTGTTGGCATTTGTGCATTTCTCCGGAAATCTTTTAAATTAAACTGCTTATAGTAATAAATCTAACCGTTAATGAGATTAGTGGCAAGATTAAAAGGTCAGTACCGCCTGCGTCAGCGGGTGGCACGATTTCCGGCTTAAAGTCGTGGCTAGGTCCTAATGGCATTTCCAGGCAGAGTCTTTACCACCCGCTGACGCAGGGGGTACTGACCCCCGCTGACGCAGCGGTACGGACAAGAAGGGACTAACTAACAAATGCAATTTCCTTTTGAACTATTAAAAACGAAAGAATTTGACGCTGCCGGTTTCGGTACGAATGCAGTCGATTTCCTGATCCAAGTCCCCGAATATCCCGAATTTAATTCAAAGGTCGAACTGAGCGATTACGTCCAGGCGGCCGGCGGCGAAGTCGCGACGACGATGGCCGGACTTCAGCGGCTCGGCCTAAAAACTATTTACGCCGGGCGTTTCGGCTCGGATGCGGCGGGCGATATCGGCGTTCAAAGTCTGGTTGATGAAGGCGTGGACGTAAGTTTTGCCGAAAGGATCGAAGGTGCCAGGACACAGATCGCGTTTATAATCATCGACGAACGTAACGGCGAACGGACGGTCATCTGGCAGCGTGACGCTAAACTTGCCTACGGCGAATCGGAGGCGCCGCTTGCAGCCGCGACACTTGGCAAGGTACTGCATTTCACCCCTCAAGACGCCCGTGCGTGTTTGGCTATGGCGAAGAGCGCGAAATCAGAAGGCGTTATTGTTTCAATCGACATCGATAATCTTTTCGAAGGTGTGGACGAAGTTTTGCCGTACGTCGATATAATGATCGCGTCTGCTGACTTTCCTGAAAAATTTACCGGAATCCAGGATAAGAATGCCGCTTTGAAGGAAATTCGCTCGCGTTATGGCTGCGGTATCGTCGGCGTAACGCTCGGTGAAACAGGTTCTCTGCTTCTTTGTGAAGATATTTTTATCGAATCGCCCGGTTTTGCCGTCCCGAACGGCTGCAAGGACACGACCGGCGCCGGTGATTCTTTTCGCACCGGCTTGCTCTACGGCCTGCTGACCGGTGAACCCGTCGAAGAATCCGCCAAAATGGCAAACGCCGTCGCCGCCCTGAAATGCCGCGCAATCGGCGCCAGAACCGCACTGCCTAACCGGAATGAACTTAATGATTTGCTCAAATAGCGTGCTTTTCTCCTGTTCCCCCTGCCTTCCCGGTCTCAAATATTACTTATAACGCCTTGTCGATCTTCTCCTGAGCTTCTTCTTTTTGCGAAGCGTCGGCCTGCAATTTCTCTTGCCCGTGCACTGCGCCGTTTTCGTAGCTCAGCTTTATATAGACCGGAAAATGGTCCGAGCCGAAAAAGCCGAGGCGGCGGAATTCGACGAGGCGGAAATGGTTCGAATGAAAAAAATGATCAAGCGGAAGTCTCAGAAAAAGTATTTTGGCATGGAAGGTGTTGTAAAATCCGCGGCCGACACGGGGGTCGAGCAGGCCGCTGATGTCCTGAAATAAATAGTTTGTCCGCGACCAGGCCACGTCGTTCAAATCGCCCATTACCACGAACGGCGAGGGTTTTTCTTTATTTTCTTTCCCGACGATCAAAATCTCCGCGTCTCGATTTGTCGAGCTGTCATCTTCCGTCGGAAACGGCGGCCGCGGGTGCAGGCAGCGAAGTTCCAACTCTTTACCTGACCGCAGTTTGACCCGCGTGTGTATTGACGGTATATCGTCTTCAAGCAAAAATTTCACTTCCGGATTCACCAGCTCAAGCCGTGAATAAAGGAGCATTCCATATGTATTTTCCTGAGGCTGATGAACAATGTATGGATGAGTTTGCTCGATTTCGCTCAACTGTTCCCGCCACCATCCGTTCGTCTCCACGGCCAGGAAAATATCCGGATCGGCTTCCCGAATAATCTCCCTTAACCGCTGGGAGTTGCGGTTGCTTTCGAGGACGTTGCCGAACAGCAGGCTAACGCTCGATTCCGCGGTCGCATTAATACTCACCTGAACCTGCTTTCGGGCAAGGGGGGTGTACGGAAACATCATGTAGCCCTGGTAAAGCAGGCACAATGCAAGAATTACAAGGAAAAATATCCCGCCCGCCGAGAAATTTTCCGCAAAAAGAAGAAAGGCCGCGAGCGTGGCGGCGGCGGCAAAAGTGATCTGAAGGCGCGGGAAATCGAAGATCCTGATCCACCATGCATCCGCACGCATCAGCGGGATCACCGTCGCCGCGATAGCGATAGAGCCGATTATTATTAAGGTAATTTCCAGTAACGACTCCTCTTTTCCCCTCGTCGCCGAATAAGCTTACGCCGCGTAATACAAGTGTTTTGAGTACCTGCTTCAGCACGCTTCTTTGCCAACGCGGAAGCCGCCTGAGGCGGGACTTAAAACGCTGTTCCCCTTTTACAATTTGTCGTTGAAAAACCCGGTGACCAATGCCCAGGTGTCATTTGCCGCCGTTACGTCGTAAACTTCCGGCCGCGTGTCATTAAAAAATGCGTGGTCCGCCTCATATTTTATCGACGTAATCGGGAGCTCGAATCGTTCCGCGGCGTCTTCGAGCGCGGCAACCTTTTCGGGATTTATCCATGCGTCCTTCGTCGCCGAAATAAATATAACAGGTGTCTTTAATTTTTGAAGAATATTTTCCGGCGGCGTGTCACCGTAAAAAGCCGCCGCCGCACTCAAACCTTCCAGTTCACACGATGCCCGCAGGGCGTATGTCCCGCCCATGCAGTATCCGGTGATCCCGAAATGCGACAGGCCGTATTTATCCCGTGCCGCATTGATAGTGTTTTTGATCGTATCCAGCCCGTCCTCGATCGTCAATTCCTGCATGAATTTCGAAGCCTCTTCGCTGTCCGCCGCTATCTTGCCGCGATAAAGATCAGGTGCTATGCCGATAAATCCTTCAGCGGTATAACGATCGGCAATTCCCTTAATATGATCGTTCAGTCCCCAATATTCCTGGATCACAATTACTGCTTTTTGGCTTCCGCCGTCAGGAACCGCGGCATAAGCGGTTGTTTTTCCATTTGCGGTATCAAAGGCCAGAGTTTCCGTATTCATAGCGCTAATATCCTCCCGAAATTCGTTTTATGGATTATAAACGAGTTTTCGAAAGGATGTTAGCGCTGAACTGAATGCAGACTAAAAGAACCGCAAAGTATAAGAAAACCGCAGATTGCGTCCCTGCTCCGGCGCCAGATCTTTGATAAACGACAAATGATTACGGTACAAACGGTCGCCGAGATTCGAACTGCTTACCGAGAAAATATGCGCCGTGTGGTCGTTCGTTATCGTATATGACCCGTTTACGTTGAACAAGCCGTAACCGGCGGTCGGCGTTTCTAGCGAGAATATATCGTCCGCCTTTTTATCCGAGACAAAGATCGCTTCCGGCCTTACGCTTAAGCCCTTATAACGAAAGTCGAGGCCAAGCCGCGCCCTCGCCGGAGTGATCCGAGGCAAGGGAAGACCGCCGTCGCGAAGCTCCGCTTTAACAACGTCGCCGTTAAAAAACGCTCCGACGTATTTATTTATATCAACATCCACCGTCAAGTCCGCACCTACGAACCGGGCATTATCCTGCGTGTACGCCCCGATCGGCAGATTATCCTCAACGTCAATCAATCCGTCATCGTTAAAGTCCTGCGGAGCCAGAAAGATAAAATCGTTGATGTTGTAATAAAAGAAACTGCCGTTAATGCGGATGCGTTTTAACTGCTGCCTCAAGGAGAGCTCGATGCCGTTCGAGCGTTCGCGATTCAGGTTCTGGTCACCGACCTCGAATGTCACGGTGCCGATGTGTGCTCCCTCGTTGTAAAGCTCTTCCAAAGCCGGAGCACGGTAGGAACTCGTAAAATTCGCGACGAAAGATGCTCCTTCCCAAAGGCGGAAACGGGCGGCGGCGGCTCCCGAAAAGCCGGTGAAACTTAGATCGGCATATATCGGATTGGCCGGATTGTAACGATTCGTTTCAACGCGCCCGCCAAACTGAAACGATACGCGGTCGAAATCCAGCTCCTCGAGCCCGAATACGGAGAAATTATTCTGGCGGACTCTGCCATTGACTAATGCTTCCGCACCTTCAGTCAAATAGCTGCGGCGATAGCCTTCGAACCCGAAACGGCCTGACAGCATCTTGTAATTCGCCTGCTGAAAAAGCGATCGGTAAGAAAAAGTGTCATTCGTAAATGTCGTCGCAACTTCGTCTATGCCGTCGGCGGTCTCGATCTCCTGGTGCTGGTAGTCGGTAAAATCTATCGAAAAATTCCCTTGCGTAATTGGGCCTTTGAGGTAACGGAAGCCCCCGCGGAGCCGGTAATTATTGCGCCGCAATTTCAGATCTATCTGCTCATCCGGCACTTCCGGCAGCGAATTGCTGAAACGGTCGCGGATCGCGAATATATCGTATTGACAAGTCTCGCCGCCTTTTCCTTCTTCGGCCGGCTCGCAGGGATCGCCGTTCGAATCGGTAAGCAGAACGCCTTCTTCAAACAGCGGAGCATACGGAACGCCGTAACGTCGCCTGTCGCCGGTAAACGATCCGACCAAAAAGCCCTTGTCAGCGAAATACCCGACGCTGCCGCTGCCGCCGAACGCCCGTGCCGCCGAATTTGGAATGCGTCCCAGCGGCGTGTTGTAATCGCCCTCGCGCAAGTAGTTGCCGTTACCTTTGAAAACGAATTTCTTGTAGCCGTATTCGATGCCGCCAGACGTTCCGGCCTGGCGATTATTGGTCGCTCCTAACCCGGTGAAATAACCCCGCACACCTTCATGAGCATCGTCTTCGTCGGACGTGACAGCGTTAACGACACCGCCGATAGCGTTCGATCCGTAAAGCAAGGTCGCCGGACCTTTCACGATCTCCAGCCTCTCGAGGCTCAGCGTATCTATCGGCTCTCCGTGATCGCCCGACTGTGAACCGACCGAACCGGTGCGGATGCCGTCCTGCAAAACCAATACGCGGTCACCGTCGAACCCGCGAATGACCGGCCGCGATGTTCCCGGCCCGAACGAACGTTTGCCGACACCGGCCTCGCGTTCGAGAACTTCGCCGATTGACGTGCTGGCCTGTTCCTTGATCCGCGTTGAGCCGACCGCGTTTACCGATTGAAACGATTCGTAAACCGATTCTTCGGTGCCGCTCGCCGTGACGGTAACGTCTTCACGAAGCGCCGTTAGACTCAGGTCGAAATTGACTGAAGCCGAAACTCCGCCCGCGACAACGACGCTCTTCGCCTGATCGGAAAACCCGTCGATGTGTGAAATCAATGTGTAACGCCCGGCCGGAACATCCGTGAACTCGTAAATGCCCTGCTCATTCGTTTCCACCGAGCGGCCCAGCGGCGTGATCTGAACCGAAACATCCGGCACCGGAGCATCGTTCACCGAACTGGTTATTGTGCCGCGCACCGTGCCGTTTTGGGCAAACACGGCCGACGTAGACAAAATGGTAAATAAACCTGTAAACAAAAAATAGCGGACTTTATGCATAATTCCTCGAAGTGTACTCTACGAAAGCTAAAGAATACTTACTTTCACACACACATAAAACAACACTGAATCTCTTTTCAACGGATGGTTGGAAATGGCGGATAGTGTGGTATTTGAGGCAATGGACGGCTTTCTAAAAAGTCAACACTGCCTGCTTGTCAGCGGCGGTATGATCTCAAGCGGAAAGTCGATGTTTAGGTTCTAACGCTCATCTCCAAGCATCGTCTTTACCACCCGCTGATGCAGACGGTTCTGACCCGTAATCAAACGTCAAAGCTTTAGAAGCTCCGCGCGCAGAATTCGCGATTGAAGGCGGCTTGACGCAATTTCTTGCCCGTTTTTTAACGCGACCAGATACGTGCCGCCCGGCATTGGCGATACGCGGTCGATCATTTGGAGGTTTACGATGGCTCCGCGCGAAAGGCGGACGAACACGCGGCCGTCGAGCCGCATTTCGAGGTCCTTGAGGCGGAAATTGATCGAGTATTTTTGATTCTCCGACGTTGTAATGTGCAGCAATTCGCCGTCGGCGACAATCGAAGCGATTACTTCGACCGGCACAAGAAAAATATCGTCGCGTTTTTTCACCGGAATGCGGTCAAGAAATTCCGCCCGCGATGAATCGTCATAAATCTCGGCGGCGCTCTTCAGTTTACCCGATTCGGTTTCGCGCCAATCGGCCTGCTCCAGCCTTTCGGCGGCGCGCGTTAAAGTCGCCCGCAACCTCGCTTTTTCGACGGGCTTGAGTAGATAATCGACCGCGTTTAGCTCGAATGCCTGCACCGCGTATTGATCGAAGGCAGTGATAAATGCAACAAGCGGCATTTGCGATTTGCGGAGCAGTTTAACGACTTCGAGACCGGAAATCTCCGGCATTTGCAGGTCAAGTAAGGCGAGGTCAGGCTTTAATTCCTTTATTAATTCGAGCGCTTCACCGCCGTTTTCAGCCTCGCTGATGACCTCGGCATCTTCGAAATCACGCAGTATCGATTTCAGGAACTCTCGTGCGGGACGCTCGTCGTCGGCGATGACTATTCTAAGCTTATTCATATTTTTAGACTATTTCGCCTCAATTGGCAGTTCAATTCCAGCTTCCGTTCCCTCTTGCGGATCGATGTCGATGTCGAACGCGGCCGTCTCGCCGTAATAGTTATTAAGCCGTTCGCGAACGTTCCGCAGGCCGATGCCGCCGGATTTCGAAACCTTTCGCATCGTTCGCCCGCTACCCGTGTCCGAAACCGTCATCCGTAGCAAAGCCCCGCTGTTTCGACGTTTTAATCCCGCCGATATTCGAACCTCGCCGCCGTTTTTATTTTCCGAAATGCCGTGTTTTATCGCATTTTCGACCAGCGGCTGCAAGATCAGCGACGGTATCCGCATATTTTCGAGCTCCTTCGGAATGTCGATGATTACCCGCAATCGTTCTTCGAACCGCGAGCGTTCGATCTCCAGATAGCTTTCGATCAGCTTCATTTCTTCGGCGAGTGTGGAAAACTCACTCGTCGAACTTAATACTCCGCGCAGGAGTTTTGTAAGTTGCAGTAATGTTTGAAACGCTTTATCGGGCGACGTTTGAATCAGGTAGCCAATTGTCGTGAGAGCATTGAATAGAAAGTGCGGATTTATCTGCGAACGAAGCGCGGAAAGCTGCGCCTCGGTCGCGAGTTTCGAGAATTCCTGCTCGCGAAACTCCTGTTCGCATCGCTCATGCGAAACCCGCAGAGCGTCGATCCTTCGCGCCGTATCTAGCGAAACTGCTTCGAGCATCGCGGTCTCATCCGACAGCAGCCGCCGGCCGCCGTGAAATTCGCTTAGTTCGATCCGAAAAAACGGAGCTTCCGCCGTTAAGATAAAAATCCCGGCGTTGTCGGGGGGAAAATTCACCAGGTCTAACTTCGTTTCCGCTTCCCGGTCCGGACATTCGGTCCATACGAATTTATTAGCGGTTAGGACTGCCCCAAGCCGGCCTGTTATCGTTGTCAAAACCTCATCTGCCGAATCGATAGTTTCTATTTTCTTTGCCAGTTCAAGCCCGAGCTTTTCGTAATCTGCCCGCTGCAAAAGCACTTTATCCACCATCCAAACAGCGAGCCGATGTATCGCCGGGTAAATTAAAGCGGTCGCGATCCAAAGCGTTAGGATCAGACTCACAGCCTGCACGTCGTTACGGTCGTGAGTCTCGTGGTAACGCAAAAGCGGCGCGGCAATTACGGCATACAAGCCGAAGGCGACCAGAGTCAGCAGAATTAACGAAATCGCCCGTTTAAGAAAAAGGTCGGCGAATGCGAAGCGGTAGTTTTGATAAAGAATGACCAGCGCCAGCGGCAAGGACGATTGGTGGGCGACAAGCTCGACGATCCACGAATTTTCGGCGCTGTCACCGCTCAAATGCAGTGCTGAAACCGCAAATATCAAAAGCGACGTTGCCCGGATCGCCTTCTTCTCTAATGTCTGGCGAAAATTGAAAAACAGCAATCCGGCCGCAAGCATAACCGAGCCGAAAGTAAGCGTCCGCAAAGCTGAATCCGACGGTGCCGCCTGATTTGCCAGCGCCGCATGAAAATGGAGCACAGAAGCAAAAATGCTAAGACTGTAAGCCGCAAATGTTAGCCAATTAATTTTCGTATCGTCATCCTGAGCGGAATGGACGACGACCGACGGCAAAAAACCCAACGCGGAATACGACGCGGCTACGAGTAAAGGACCACCTTGCGCAGATCCGAAATCCTTCTGCACAAAAACAAAAAGCTCGCCAAGATTCCAAATCAAGCCTAAAATAGCCGTAGTTAAAAGCAGGAAATCGGTACCGCCGAATCCGGAGGTCTTACGATGCCGGAGGACCATTGCGGCCAACATTACATAAAGGGCAATGCCGACTGTAAAGCCGAGTAAATTAACCAGTAATGCCGCGTTCAGGGAATTCATTATTTACCGTCTTTCGTTCTGAGTTCAAGCTTTAGCTTGTCTTCGGCCCTAAGCTTAAGACAAGCTAAAGCTTGAACTCAGAACGCTATATGATGCAAGTTTATCTCAACACACCGCCGTTTTGACAAAATAAGCGGGCGGATACGACAATAAACCATTGTCCTTTCCTTATTAATTTAGCCGCTTCTGTAAACTTTCAATGAAAAATCTTTATATTCTCCGGCATGCGAAATCGAGTTGGGAGCAGCCCGGCATCGCCGATTTCGACCGGGCTTTGAACCATCGCGGCCTGGTTGCGACGCCGTTTATGGGAGAACTCATAGCCAGAAAGGAGTATCTGCCTGACCTGATAATTAGCTCTCCGGCCAAGCGGGCAATGCAGACTGCAGTGATCGTCAAGGAATCTTCGGGGTCAAACGCGGAACTAAGGTTTGACGAGAGAATATACGAAGCAAGCCCGCAGGCTCTGCGGCAAGTCGTTTCCGAAGTTGGCGAAGAAACGAATTCGGCCATGATCGTCGGCCACAATCCCGGAATCGAAGGATTTATAAAATATTTGACTGACAAGAGCGAACCGATGCCGACGGCCGCCTTTGTTTCTATCACGCTTAACATCGATAGGTGGAGCGATCTGTCCGCCGACTGCGGCGATCTTCAGGAAATAATCCGGCCAAAAGAAGAAATGAAGGCGGGTGCATGACTGGAACGCAGGCACCTTGCCTGCCCGCGGAGTCCGCGAACGCGTCACATTGCCGGTAAAATGCTTGTCGCCAAAGGGTGGTCCGCGTTGAAGCAACGCTCATTGCAGGCATGGGTGCCTGCATTCCGGCCAAAATGTAACATTTAACCTTCCCGTAACATTTTGTTAATACCCAATTAAGTTCGGCACCGTAAACTGCGCAATGGGAACTAAATAACTTACAATTCAGTACGTACGCAATTTATGCTGCAAAACATCCTCATAATTGAAGATGATGCCGACATCGCCGAGAGTCTGCATTACAATTTCAAGCGCGAAGGCTTTCGCTCGACGATCGCCGAATCCGCGGAGAAAGGCCTCCGCATCGCGCTTGACGACAAAACAACGCCGTCCTTGATCCTTCTCGATCTCATGCTCCCGGGAATGAGCGGGATGGAGCTTTGTCGGCGTCTGCGGCGCGAGCCCCTAACGGAAACGACGCCGATTATTATGCTGACGGCAAAGGCAGCTGAAATTGATAAAATCGCGGGCCTCGACACCGGAGCAGATGATTATATCGTCAAGCCGTTTTCGGTCAAGGAAGTGATTGCCCGCGTCCGCGCAGTTCTCCGCCGGGCCGAAAAAGAGGCCGCGCCTAAATATGCGGACAATAATCTGACTGTCGATTTCGAGGATATGCGCGTTTCGTGCAGTGAAACGGAAGTAAAATTAACGCGAAAGGAATTCTCGCTTCTCGAACATCTAATTAAAAATATCGGGCGGGTTGCGACCAGGCAGCAGCTTCTCGATAATGTTTGGGGTTACAGCTATTTTGGCGATACGCGCACGCTGGACGTACATATCCGCCGCCTGCGGCAAAAAATGGGCGACTGCGGCGGCTGTATCGAGACAGTTGTCGGGGTCGGTTATCGTTTCATCGAATGTAAATGACCGTTTCTGAGCTTTCAATTTTAGACCTGCAAGCGGTTGGGCCGGAAACTTCCGGGAATATTCTGCAGGGATTTCTCGACGCGATGCGCGAGAGCGTTTTGATCGTCGATTCGTCAATGCGGATCACGGCGTCGAACAGCTCGGCACATTCGGCCTTTGCCCGGCATAATGGCCCACTCGAAAACCGCCGGTTAAGCGAAGTCATTCGCGACGCGAATCTGCATTCGGCGTTTCGGCTTGCAATTGAACGCGGCGAACCGTCAGACATCAAACTGGAATTCCCCGGAAACGAGAAGCGAAGCTTCGACATTCGCGTTACGCCTATCGATTTAAAGGACTCGCGAAGCGCCGTCGGCGTATTTTACGATGTGACACAGATCGAACTTCTGGAAAGGGTTCGTCAGGAATTTCTCTCGAACATTTCACATGAACTCCGGACGCCGCTTACCTCGATAATGGCTTTTGTCGAAACTCTCGAAGACGGCGCAATCGACGATAAAGAGAATAACCGGAGTTTTTTGGGTGTCATCCGCCGGAACTCCGAGCGGATGCACGCCCTGATCTCCGACATTCTGGAACTTTCGATGATCGAATCCGGCACCGTTTCGATGGATGTCCAGCAGGCCAAATTATCCCAGATCGTGGAGGACGTGTTCGCCAGCCTATCCGCAAAAGCTGCGGTCCGCAAGGTCGAATTGGTCAATAGTGTCGCTCCTGAATCGACGGTTTTGGCCGATCCCCTGCGCCTCGAACAGATGCTCACGAATTTAATAGATAACGCTATTAAATTCAATCGTCCAGCCGGAAGCGTGACGGTGGATTGCCGCCAGGCCGCGGGAAGTTACCTGATTTCCGTAGGCGATACCGGTGAAGGGGTTCTGAACGAGCATCTTCAGAGGATATTCGAAAGATTCTACCGGGCTGACCGCGGCAGAACTCGCGAGGTGGGCGGAACCGGCCTCGGTTTGGCGATCGTAAAACACCTTGCACGCCTTCACGGAGGTGAGGTTTCGGTGACTTCCATACTCAGCCGCGGTACCACATTCGTCATTGAATTGCCTGCAAAATAAGGCCTTAAGCCCGCATTGATTTTTCTTTCCGAACACGGTAAAACGTGCTATCATACACCTATAAGTTGATAAGCAAACTGATTCGACGAACCGCGTTAAAGACCGGTTTGTCCCAGCGGCATGTTTCTCATGTATTAAACGGGAGAAAACATCTATGGAACTGAGTATCGGACAAAAAGTTGCCTATCCGAGCCAGGGCGTCTGCATGGTTGAGCAGATCGAAAGTAAAACTATCGGCGAAAATTCGATCAACGTTTATTTATTGCGGGTTTTAAGCGACAACTCGATAATTTTTGTACCTACGGCTAATGCTGGAAATGTTGGGATTCGGCCGATAATTTCGTCGATACAGTGCCAATCCTTGATCGATAAGCTTTCGACGGATTTTGAAGCGGTTTCGTGTGATTGGAAAACGCGTTCGCGTGAATTTACAGAAAAACTGCAGTCCGGTGATGTCTTCGAGGCAGTTGATGTATTAAAAAAACTTACATTTCTCGGCCACGAAAAAAAGCTTTCTTTTCGGGAGCAAACATTGCTCGAAAAATCTAAATTTCTGATTATTTCCGAGATCACGAATGCGGATGCCGCTGACGAGGATGGATTGCGGACAGAGATCGAAAGGCTCGTCGAAACAGCCTGCGAAAAGCATCTTTTGTCCCACCCGGACTTTACGCTCTCCGTCGTGCATTAGGCTACCGTTCTGAGTTCACGCTTCAGCGTGTCTTCGGCTTTAGAATAAGACACTTTGAAGCGTGAACTCAGAACATTAATCAGCCCTTGAATAATTGGCTTTCACAATCGTTTTAATATTTCCGCGAACGTGGAAATCCCCTTCGATCTCAACCTTCATCGGATCGCACGCCTTCACAAAATCGTCCATTAGAATATTAACGACATGCTCGTGGAATACCTTTATATTCCGAAATGAATTTATATAAAGCTTAAGGCTTTTCAGCTCGATGCACCGCTCGTTCGGAACGTATTTGAGCTTAATGATCGCAAAATCAGGAAAATCCGAAAACGGGCATATCGCTGTGAATTCGGGAATCTCAAATTCGACCCAAATTTCACGGCCTGCAAATTCGTACTTAAAAGTATCGAGCGCGAAAAGGTTCATTTCCTCTCGCGGCGTTGACCGGATGTCCAGATTCTGCTGATTTTCCGGCGGCAATTGATAATCGTCTAACATAATTTCTTTTTAAAGCGCTGTGCCGCTCCCAGATCGCGTATTCCCAAAAGCTGCAAATCCTTTAACAAATTGCAAAATATATGCGCCGTCGCCCGCGCGTCATCGGTCGCACGGTGATGATTCAGCAATTCTATCGAATAATAATTCGCGACCGTATTGAGCTTATGATTTTCTATATTCGGCAGCAGCTTTCGTGAAAGGTGCACCGTACAAAGCGACGGATTTCCTACGCGGTAATCTTCGTAAACACGCCCGATCTCATGATTGAGAAAACCCATGTCGAAACGGGCGTTGTGCGCGACCAGTACGGAATCGCCGATAAAATCCATAAAGCCCGCCGCGACCTCGGCAAATTTCGGGGCGTCGCTGACCATGCGGTCGCTGATTCCGGTCAATCCGGTTATGAAAGGCGGAATCGGCATCTCAGGATTTACCAGCGTGTGGAATTCCTCTTCGACCTTCCCGTTTCTGACGCGGTAAGCACCGATCTCCGTGATCCTGCACGGCGGCGCTTTCGCTCCGGTCGTCTCCAGATCGAACACGACGAATCCGGTTTCAAAAAGGTCGATTTCCTCGTGATTCAGACCTATAAATTCCACCGTGTCACCGTTCAGCATCAAGCGCGGATCACGGTCGATCAAATCGGCGACGAGCAGCCTGGCTAAATCCGGATCGGCCCGGCGGATCTTCATTACACTATCAACAACCCGAACCGCGGACGCTCTCCCGCCAATCGATTTCAGGTAAGCTATCGTTTCACTGATCAGTAAGGTCTCGCAAAAAAGATTTGGGTACAGCGGCATTTCTTCTATATTTTAACGGGAAAAGCCGAAACCGCAAACATGCACAAATCGAAACGGAAAATTTATCATACGAATATGTAGCGGCGGATTGGGAAGTTGACGCGGTTTTTGACATAATTCTCATTTGCCCGGTCAAACCTGGAATGAATTCAATACTCGATCACTTCAAAAACACCGATGCTCTCCTCGACGGGCATTTTATTTTGTCGAGCGGCCTGCACAGCCCAAATTATCTGCAATGCGCGCTGGCACTGCAATATCCCGCAGACGCTGCGCTGTATGGCAGAAATATCGCGGAGCGATTCGTTGATTCGAATATTGATACCGTCGCTTCACCAGCTATCGGTGGCTTGGTAATCGGATACGCAGTCGCGCAGGCGCTAAACGTCCGATATATCTGGACCGAAAGGCAGAACGGAGAAATGACGCTTCGCCGCGGATTCTCGATAAAGCCGAAGGAAAGAATTCTCGTCGTCGAAGATGTAATAACCACCGGCGGCTCAACCCGCGATTGCATCGCCGCATTAGAGAAACATGGGGCAGACGTTATCGCCGCTGCATCGATAATCGACCGCTCGAACGGCACCGCCGATGTCGGTGTTCCCAGAATTTCTCTTGCGAGCCTTGAAGTGCCGAGTTATCCACCGGGAGACTGTCCTCTCTGTGCAGCGGGAACTGAGCCTTATAAACCTGGAAGCCGGAAATAATGAATTATAAATTACTGATCCAATACGACGGCACCGATTTTCACGGCTGGCAGGTGCAGGAAAATGACCGGTCCATCCAGGGCGAGCTCGAACGCGTGATCGGTTCCCTCGAGGACGCCGATGTCAAGGTCGCCGGTTCCGGCCGCACCGACGCCGGCGTTCACGCCGAAGGCCAGGTTGCGAATGTTAGAATGAATCGCCCATTCACGCCGGAAAAACTAGTTCACGCGATAAACGGAAATCTGTGGCGTGACATCCGTATCGTCAAGGCCGAAAAGGCCCCGGACGAATTTCACGCCCGCTTTTCCGCGAAAAATAAAACCTACGTTTACCGCGTAATAAACGCTCCGGTTATGTCTCCGTTCTGGCGCCGTTTCGCCCATCACGAAGCCCGTCCGCTGGATATTGCCCGCGTGGAAAGGGCGTCGCGGCTGCTTCTCGGCGAGCACGATTGGACAGCGTTCTGCTCGGTCAACGCGGACGGCGAAACACGTGTTCGAACAGTTACGGAATGCTCGATCGAATCGTCATGGGACAAGCGTGCCAATTCAGCGATAATCGAATTCCGCATCAGCGCCAACGGTTTTTTGCGGTACATGGTCCGGTCGATCATGGGCACGCTGCTCGAAGTCGGGCGCGGCGAAAAGGATTCTGATACAATCCAGTCTGCAATTATTACGGGGGACAAAAGCCTCGCCGGAAAGACCGCACCGGCCAACGGCCTGACGCTATTAAAGGTAGATTACGACTAATGTAGAACAGGTTGCCGGGCCTGTTCACTCATACTCAAATGATAATTTATCACATCGTTTTACCGGCGGTTTGGGAGCAATTTAAGGACAAACCTTTATACGAAGCTGAAAGTTTAGCGACCGAAGGCTTCATCCATTGCAGCTACGCAGATCAGCTCGAAGCCGTCCTGAAACGATATTACGAAAATGCCGGAACTGTGTTGATCCTGAGTATTGAAACCGACAAATTGATGTCCGAATTGGTCGAAGAGCCTTCGACGAACAACGAAATATACCCGCATATTTACGGTCCTGTAAATATTGACGCGATCATCGATGTCGCCGAGCGGAACTAAAAGGCGGAAACACGACCGGTAGGGAGTGTGTTCTCAGAGTCTAAGCTTGCAATGCACGAAAACTTCGCCGAAATAATCAAGCCGGATTCGAACGAGGCGAACCTGCTCGTCCAAATCGATCCGGCACTGCTTCCGCATCACATTGCCGTAATAATGGACGGAAACGGACGTTGGGCGAAACAGCGCGGCAGGCCTCGGATTTTCGGCCATCGTGCCGGTGCCGATTCGGTAAAAGCAATTGTCGATACCTGTGCCCGCTTGGAAATTCAGGCGGTCACGCTTTACGCCTTTTCCACCGAAAACTGGAAACGGCCAAGAGCCGAAGTTTCCGGTTTAATGTCGATGCTTAAACGCTTTCTTCGCAGCGAGCTAAAGGAAGTGAACCGCAATAATATTAGATTTCAGGCAATCGGCAACATCGCCGGCCTTGCGGAAGACGTGCAAAAGGAAATTGCCGCTGGTATGGACGCGACGGCGGAAAATACGGGCACGATCCTTAGCGTCGCGTTAAATTACGGCGGCCGCGCCGAAATACTCGAAGCATGCAAAAAGGCAGTTCAAATGAAATTGGCTGGCGGCGGTTCCATCGAGAATCTGACTGAGGACGACATTGCGCGCAACCTTTACACACACGGCCTTCCCGACGTCGATTTGATGATACGGACCAGCGGCGAGATGCGCATTTCAAATTTTCTGCTGTGGCAATTGGCGTACAGCGAGATCTATGTAACGCCGACGCTCTTCCCGGATTTCCGCCGAGGCGAATTTTTCGAAGCGATACTGGATTTCCAAAAACGCGACCGGCGCTTCGGCAACATCAAATGAACCGCCGAGACGCCGAGACGGCGAGGAAGAAAGTTTACCGGTCGAAAGTTAACCGCCGCACGTGTCAGTAGCCCGCAAGAAGTAAGGGCTTACATTAATCGTGAATCGACTTCCGGGTAGAAAATGAATCGCTATCCTCGAATTACTTCTCGGCGTCTCCGCGTCTGGGCGGTTAAAATTTTATGAAAACCCGAATTCTAACTGCCCTCATCACACTGCCGGTCATTATCGCGTCGATAATTCTGCCCGCCTATGTCCCTGAAACCGTTTGGATCTTCGTCGCGATAGCCGTTTTCGCGATTGCCGCCGGACTTTTCGAATTTTACTCGCTCACCAAAAAGCTTGAGTTAAAAGCGGATGCCTCGGTCGGTTATTTAGGAGCCGCCGCACTCGTGATTTCATTTATCTTCGACGCTCCGTCAAAAGCGCCTGATCTTCTCATTTTAACGCTCGCTTTATTCGTTACCGGCGTGCTCATCTCGCAGACATTCCGGTTTCAAAAGGATTTTTCAAAGATGCTGACGGGCATCGGCGTGACGATTCTCGGAGTCTTGTACGTTGCGTTTCTCGCCGGTTTTCTAATCTCAATGAGTGTCGGCTTCGAGCAGTTTCCGGGCCTTTCGACCGATCTGCTATCGTTCTTTTTTCTCGTCATCTTCGGTTCCGATATCGGTGCCTATTTCACCGGCAAGGCGTTGGGTAAACGCAAACTGGCACCCGCGATCTCTCCCGGCAAAACGGTCGAAGGGCTGATCGGCGGAATAATTGCCGCCGCCGCCTTCGCCGCACTCGCAACATTTTGGTTCTTCCCGGAATTGCCGTATCAAATTTCGATTCCGCTTGCCGTCGTTCTTGCCGTCATCGGAGTCCTCGGCGATCTGGCCGAAAGCGCAATGAAACGCGGCTCAAAAACAAAGGACGCGGCAAACCTCCTGCCCGGCCACGGCGGCCTCCTCGACCGCCTCGACAGTTTGCTTTTCGGCGCGCCCATACTGTATTATTTTGCCCGGTATTACTTTTAAGATCTTATGAACGCGGTTCGGTTTAACGACGATAATAATTGACGGGCGAGGGTGTAAATTTCTGACGCTTAAGCCTTTCGTTTATCGCAAACCGAAAGGCGTTTTTGTTTTGCCCGCGAATAAAGCGAATAGGCGCGAATAAGAAAAGAAATGATTGAAATTTTGTACAAGCAAGAGAGCTTTCTAATAATCGGTGCGTGTTTTGAGGTGTACAATCAAAAGGGATTTGGTTTTACAGAGCCGGTTTATCAGGAATGCCTCCAAGTGGAGTTTGCGATGCAAAATATTCCATTCGTTGCTCAACCCAATTTGGAGATCGAATATAAAGGCACGTTGCTTACTCAGTTCTTTAAACCGGATTTTATTTGTTTTGGAAAAATCATTGTTGAGATTAAATCTGTTGCTGCAATCATCGACGCTCACCGGGCGCAAGCAATAAATTATTTAAATGCCACAAAATTAGAGCTTGCACTGCTTGTAAATTTCGGTCAGCATCCAAAACTCGAACACGAACGGCTGGCAAAAAGTAAGAAGCTAGCACCGACGCGTACCATCTTCGAAGAAATCGGTAGTTGGGCAAAAGATACAAATTAAATTCTTTATTCGCGCATATTCGCGTTATTCGCGGGCAATATTCTTTATGCTGGACACACTAGGAAATCTCGAACGCACACACACCTGCGGCGACCTGCGCGAAAGCGATGTCGGAACGCAGGTCATATTAATGGGCTGGGTCGCGAAGAAGCGCGATTTCGGCGTTTTTACCTTTATCGATCTGCGTGACCGCGAGGGTTTGACGCAGATCGTCGTCAGCGAAGAAGAATCGCCCAAGTCCCACGCAAAAGCCAAAAACCTGCGCGGCGAATTCGTAATTGCCGTTAAAGGCGAGGTCGTATCGCGTTCTGAAGGTACACATAACGCAAAGCTCGCGACCGGCGATATAGAAATTAAAGCATCGGAAATTTTGATCCTGAACGATGCGAAAGTACCGCCGTTTCAACTCGAAGTCGCCGGTTCGGAAAATCTAGCCAGCGAAGACACGCGGCTGAAATACCGCTATCTCGATCTCCGCCGTCCTCAGCTTCAGCATAATATTCGAATGCGGGCGAAATCCGTTTCCAGGATTCGCGAATATTTCGACACTCGCGGTTTTATCGAGATCGAAACACCGATCCTGCTCAAATCGACGCCCGAAGGAGCGCGCGATTTTATCGTGCCTTCGCGTATCCACACCGGCAAATTCTTCGCCCTGCCGCAGTCGCCGCAGATTCTGAAACAGATCACGATGATTGCCGGTTTCGACAAGTATTACCAGATCGCCCGCTGTTTCCGCGATGAGGACCTCCGCGCCGACCGCCAGCCCGAATTCACGCAGCTCGACATGGAAATGTCGTTCGCGAACCAGGAAATGGCATACCGCGAGATTGAAGGAATGTTCGGCCACGTTTTCAAACTTATCGGCGTCGATCTGCCCGCCCAATGGCCGCGAATGACCTACGCCGAAGCAATGCGCCGCTACGGCAGCGACAAACCCGACCTGCGTTTTGAAATGGAATTACACGACCTTTCCGGCGAGTTAAGGGACACCGATTTTGCCCCGTTCGCCGATGTTCTAAGCAAAGGCGGGGAGATAAAATGCCTGATCGCAAAAGGCAAAGCCGAATATTCGCGCAAGCAGCTCGACGAGTTACAGGACTTCGCCAAACGCTACGGCGCCGGAGCCTTGGCGTGGATCAAGGTTGGCGGCGAGTCTACTCCTATCAGTGCCGCGAGCGATGGCGACCGGGGCGACTCTTCTCCTGTCAGTACCGCGAGCGGTAGCGACCGGGTTCTTACATCGTCGCTTACAAAAGTCCTCGGCGAAGAAAAGATCGCCCAACTCGCCGTTGCCGCACACAATGCCGAATCCGGCGATGCCATTCTCATCGTCGCTGGCCGCAAATCCGTCGTCGCTGCCGCACTGGGCGCTCTCCGCAACGAGATCGCCAGATGCGAGAACCTCATCGACCGCACAGCCTACAAACCTCTCATCGTCACCGAATTCCCGATGTTCGAGCACGACGAGGACAGCGATAGGTATACCGCCGCTCATCACCCGTTCACCTCACCGATGGACGAAGACCTCGAGCTTTTCAAACGCGCCGTGGAAAATGACGACGAACATCACCTGCTCGGCGGGGTCCGCGCCAAGGCCTACGACGCCGTCATAAACGGCTACGAATGCGCCGGCGGCTCGATCCGTATTCACCAAAAAGAGATCCAGGCCTTGAATTTCAAAGCCCTCGGAATGTCCCTGGAAAGCGCCCGCGCGCAGTTCGGCTTCTTCCTCGACGCCCTCGAATACGGCACCCCGCCGCACGGAGGCTTCGCCGCCGGCATCGAACGCACCTGCATGATCCTCTGCGGCACCGAAAACATCCGCGACGTCATGGCCTTCCCCAAAACCGCCTCAGCCCAAGACCTAATGATGGACTCGCCGGGTGAAGTGGATGGCTCACAGTTGGGTGAACTAGGAATAAAAATAGTTGAATAAAAAGCGAAAAGGCTCTTACAACTCCTTGTGCCGACGAACTGAGACATTTTGTTAGTGACGGCTCCATGTACTTATCCATAATCTCTGCGGCTCTTTGTTTTGTGATACCTGCCCTCATAGCGATAAGGGAAAGGCAACAGATTTCGCGATGAAAATTCATCTCGGATCTTCCCAGAATAAATAACTTTTTCAGCAACTATTGTCTTTCAAATTAACTAATAGTAATGAAGAATCTGTCCTATAGATAAAACACTTGACAATCAATGAAACATCCATCAAAATGACAACGGCGGTTTACCGCTTGGTTCCGTTCGAAACATCGATCTTTGAAAATTAAAAACGCTGGGGACAGTGGGACATGGGATAACGAACGCAATTCATCAAAGGGTTTCGTTTAGAATTTTTGAACTAAACCCTATATGATGTCGTAAAATAGAAATTACGATGGCAAAGAAATTCGACACAAATCCGCTCGATCCCGATTTTCCGCAAAGGGTAAAGGCCGCCGCTGCACCGACCGCAAAGCAGCAGACGCCGTTTAAAACAGCCGAATTTCCGACCGCTCCGTCGAGTATTACTGAAGAAGAGACACGCAGATTCGGTGAAGCTGATTTTCCGACCTATTGGCAGACAAATCAGCAACAGCCGGCCGCTCCGTTGTATCACGCACCGGCGTTTTCTGATATGAACGCCGCTTCGGGCCGAAAGGTCGCGAAGATCGGGATGCCGGAGAAGTTTTTGATCGGATTGCCTTATCTGCCTTTTTATATCGGTCTGATTGCCGGGCTAATACTCCTACTTGTAGTACCGAAGGAAGAGGCAAAGGTCAGGTTTCACGCTTCACAAGGATTAGCGGCGCATTTAGGGATTTTGGTAATCACATCGATCCTCGGAATAGTCGGGGGCCTCGCGGATTTGGGAAGCTTGATCTTTTCGATCGTTACTTTCTTTATGCTGATCGTTTTCGCGATCAAAGCGTGGCAAGGTAAGCCCGTTCACATCGAAGCGGTCGATGACCTGACAAACTTTCTCGAAGAAAAGATAGGGCCGTTAAAATAAACGTGAATAACGAAAGATCTATACAGGAAATTTACTCGCCCGACGGCATTTGTTTCGGTTGCGGGCCGAAGAACGAGAAGGGGCTGCGTATTCGCAGCTTTGCGAACGGCGATGAATTTGTTGCGGAATGGCGGGCCGAGCCGCATCACGAAGCGTTTCCAGGAGTTTTGAACGGCGGGATCATCGGAGCATTGCTCGATTGCCATTCAAATTGGGCGGCAGCCTATCACTTAATGAAAAAGGCAGGAGCTAATGAAGCCGCTACAACCGTAACCGCCGATTTCCACGTCAAACTTCTTCGTCCGACACCAAGCGATGGTTTGATAACTTTGAAAGCAAGAATTGTCGAATCTACCGATGATCGCGCGGTTGTCGAAGCCGAGCTGATTGCAAATGGCAAAATTTGCGACACGTGCCGCGGAACTTTTGTTGCGGTCAAGGAAGGCCACCCGGCTTATCACCGTTGGTAAGAAATTGGGAGTGCATTTTCGCTATTTGTTCGGCATAAACGTCTTGAAGGCCGAGTTTTTCGATCCATTGATTCTGTTCGCTCATTAATTGCGGCAAATAAACAACGTCGGATAGAGCGTAATCGACCAACTCATCGGTCCAAATTCCATTCCACGTCCAGTTAAATTTTGCCCGTTGCGACTTATCCAGATCGACGGCGAAGTAGCGGTACAGTGTTTCCGCCAGCGAAGCGGATTGGTTGGCTCCGCGCGTCAAAACCTTTTCGGCGATCATCGTATCGAAGACATTCTGCACGCCGTAACCGTTTTCACGAAGAAAATCGAAGTCGAATTTGGCGTTATGAAATATTTTGATTATTGAAGCGTCCTGGAGAATTTCCGCCAGCTTCCCGAGCGGAACATTTTCGCTAATAGGAACCAGCACATTAAAATCTCCGTCGGAGAATTGGACGGAAAAAAGCCTGCCATATTTGGCACTTAATCCAGAAGTTTCCGTATCGCAGCCGATTACTTTCGACTCCGACAGTTTCTCGTAAGCAAATTCTATTTCCTCCGGCGTGCGTGCTACTAAAATATTCACAGATCGATTGTAGATCACTAAACATCAACGCGGAAATGTATTAAGCTAGTGAGAATTTATATGCCCCAAATATTATCCGAAACCGAAGTCCGCGTCCTTGGCAGCCTGGTCGAAAAACAGCTGACCACGCCCGAATATTACCCGCTCACGATGAACGCCCTGACAGCCGCTTGCAATCAAAAGAGCAATCGCGATCCGGTAGTGTCGCTCGACGACACCGCGATTCTCGGAGCGGTCGACAGTTTGCGTGATAAAAATCTCGTTTACCTCTATTACGGAAGCACCAGCCGGACGGTGAAATACAAGCATATGCTGCCGAGCGTTTACGAATTGGAACCGCCCGCCGTTGCCGTTCTTGCGGTGCTTTGTTTACGCGGCGCTCAGACCATAGGCGAGATTCGCGAACGCACCGGCAGGCTTTTCGAATTCTCCGGTCTTGGCGAAGTGCAGGAAACGCTGGACGATCTTGTCCGCCGCGACGAGCCTTTGATCATAAAGCTCGAACGCCAGCCCGGACAGAAAGAGGCGCGTTACGCGCATTTGCTCGCTGGTGACATCGATATAGAAAGTTTGAATATTGTACGCGAACGGCCATCCGCCGGCGGGCAATCGAACGAAAGGATTGAAAAGCTCGAACAAGAAGTCGAACGGTTGAACGGCGAATTTGCCTCACTGAAGGAGACGTTCGAGGAGTTTAAGAAACAGTTTGATTAGCTGCCATCGAGATGTTGGTGCAGAAGATTCTCAAGCCGCTCCGGCTCGATTGGTTTGTACAGCACATCGACACATCCGGCCTTTGACGCCTGGTCGCGGATGTCGCGGTAAGCGGTAACGGCGACGATCGGGATTTGCCCGCAGTTTTCCAGATCGATTATCAACTTTGCGGTCGATAAACCATCCAGCAGAGGCAAGCCTATGTCCATCAGGATCAAATCCGGTTGAAATTTTTGGGCCTTCTCGATCGCGTCGTACGGCCCGGCGGCTTCGATCACGGTATAGCCGAAGTTTTCGATCGTCAGCCGCATCATCGCACGAATGTCCTCGTGATCGTCCACCACCAGAATACTCTTCGGCACTTCCTTTCGCTCGGCAACGCTCTGCATACCTAAAGTCTATTGCCTGCATCCACCGATTGCAAAAGTTCGGGTATGTCATCCGATTCAAAAACGCGCCGTCAGAGCGCAAAATCGGTGCGCGTCCAAGTGTGTAATTCGCATTTTTCCGGATTTCCGGCCCTTTTCCCGCCAATGCCCGTATTTACTGAGTTTGATACAGCGAATTCCCTACTTTGATACAGTGTTTCCCCTACTTTGATACAGTGATTCCGCCACTTTGATACAGTAATTCCCACCCAACTTTACTGTATCAAACTCAAGAAAGCCGCGTCAGCAACGCCTGAATCATCCGAACAAATATTGTTCGTCGTATTCGATCTCGTGCAGCCGTAAAAGTTCGACATATTCCTCCTCATACGTCTGCTGCTCGTGTCGCTTCCTTTGGTTCTTGATATACTCGATGACCTTTCCCGCATGTGATTTACAAACCGAAAACACACTGTATCCGTCCTGCCACGCGAATTTGTTCATTGCCTGAAATTCACTATGTATCCAAAATGACGAATCGCCTTTCAAATATTGTGCGATCTTGCTCGGAGCAATAGACGGGGGCGAACTGACGAGTACGTGAATATGATTATCAATACCGCCCACCTGCAATGCGGTCATTTTATGTTTCCGCGCGATCCCGCCTATATAAGCCCAGACACGATTTTCTATTTCCGGATGTATGAAATTAACGCGATTTTTAGTACTGAAAACAATATGGTTGTAACAATGCGAATAGGTATTTGCCATAAATTATCGAAAGCAGTTCTCTTTGCCGCATAGCCGCTTTTGATTGCAGCCGCGGTTCTCTTTGCCGCGTAGCGGCATTTTGATCGTAGCCGTGGGTTTCAACCCACGGAAACGCATACAACGTCGGCGTCGCGTCAGCGACGATTGAATCTTCGCGGCCTAACGCATCGCCGACATAATACCGCATCTCCACCGTGGGCTAAAGCACCACGGCTACAATCAAAACATCGCGATGCGATGAAGTGTAATGGTCAAGTTAAACAGGACACAGAACTTCGTGTGCTCCTTTGTTTGAT
>JBBJOS010000022.1:0-53694 GCA_037723965.1 Pyrinomonadaceae bacterium
AAAATAAACAAAGGAGCAAAGAGAGTTTTGTGTGCTGAATAACTTGACCATCACACTTTTCTGCGGTATTGGTTGTTCTATAATTAATAGATTAGGTAAGAATTACCGTCCTCGCCGGCCCTAGGCGAATACTAATTTTGGAAAGACGTAATTCGGAAGGCACTCAAAAAAGAAACATCCTTGTTGTCCGTTCCACCGCCCGGCGTGCGTTTGCCGACAAAAGCGCCGTTCCCTGGCCACATACGGCGCTTTGCAGGCTTTATTCTGGCGGGGGGCGGGCCTAGTTCCTTTGCAACTAATTATTCGCTTCAATGCTGCGTTTGGCCCGTCCGTCCTCGATCCAGTCCTCAAAAAGACAGAGCGGATAATTTATGTGCTCGGCCAGGCGGTGCACGGCGTTATCAGCATCCGCTGTTCGGAGCGTTTCATGTTGGTCCTCCAGAAAATCGTAGACATGTTCATAGTCGCCGCACTCGGCGCCCCCGGTCTTCTGTTTTACGTCAAGGCTTAAGTCGCCGAAAAGGCGCAGTTTCCAGTACGCGTCTTCGAATACGGTTGAAAGGATAGGCGTTATCTTACTTGCTTTAATTTTCATAACCGGATGATAGCGTCATCTCGACCACAAACAAAAAGACACCGGAGGCTGCAGATCTTTGCAGCCTGCGGGTTTCCCAACCCTCTCTTTTTACTAGATTGCTGCTGTTATAATCCCGGGAATGCCTGCCGCTGGTCTCGAAGCGTTTCTGAAATCAATAATGTAAAATGTGCCGACTTGGCCTTCTTCGCCAGCGCTCTTTTTATTTTCGCGACCTTCTGTGAAATGCGGCGCTATTATTCATCGGACATGACAATCCGTCGCGAAAGATAAGAAAATAATTTCAAGAAAGCTTTACAAGCTTAGGTAAATTCGGATGATAAGCCGCCCTTTCTTATATCGATCATCCGGGCCGGGTTGAGGCCTACATCAGACCGTCGTGAACTCTTTTGGTGTTTGGGCCAGTCCTTGCTGTGCAAACGCCAAAAACTTGAATCAGGAAAACCCCGGTTTTGCTTTGCCGATTACGAAGCGGCCCGGCGGCCGGAGGCATGGGCGTTTTGCACCCATGCGGGAAACCGTAAGAGACCCGCATGGGTGCAATCGCTGTAAATTCGGTGGCAAACCGCCCACGAATGGGGACCGAATTTGAGTAAAGTCTTTCGAATGACGAAGGTGCATTTATGAATGGATCTGATCTGGTCGAAGAAGAATACGCCGACGAAACATCAGCATATGCCGCGGAACACGGCGCCGGCGCTGGCGGCGGATGCCTGGGATCCGGCGGAACAATTTTGAGCGGGTTCGCTTTTCTATTATTGGCTGCTGTTATTTTAGCTTGGCGATGTACCCGGGCTTCCGGGCAACGATAAATCAGGCTCTGCCGGGCAGCAGGGAAAGTTACTCGTGGAAACAGCGGCCGTCGTGATAGCAACAACGAAATATGGAACACGTCAACAAACCGAATTTCCTCAAAGATCCAAAATAGTACGGCAGCTCGCAAAAACTATCCGTTAGTCGCGGACAGTTTTATTATTTGCCTTGATGAAATCGTTTATCGGCGGATGTGAGTGGGGAAGCTCCGCAAAAGCGTTCGTTCGTACCTAGGCTTAAACGCAATACAACACTGAATGAGAAAAGCCCCACGCCGCGAAATTCGAAATCTTAACGGCACGGAGTTCGGCAAAAAAGGCCGAAGGAAAAGAAAGTAATGGAATCGATCATCTGCAGGTACCGATATATACCAAAAACGACGCCTCAAAATGGAAAGCGATTTTGCCGGATTCATTCCGCACCTGTAATTCTTTATGGATAAATTGCCATCAAGGAGCGAACGTACCAATAATTTGCATTTGCAACGTCACCGCGAACGCGTAAAACCGCATCGGCCTGTTTACTTTGTTGGGTATACAAAGGACGCCCGCAATATTCGCGTTGATTCTACGCGTGTGGAGGCAATTTTACTCGTCGCAAGAAAAATCAGGGGCCGCGGAATTTGCATCTGCGACCCCTGATTAAATTAGGACCATTTAGCGGTACGACTTAAGCCTGTTTTGCAGAGCTTTTAAATCTTTATGGGAAAAGAATAGAAGTTTCCCTCGCTCGTGGTTCACAGGTGTTAGGATCCCTCTTCGAACTAGGGTTCTGACCTGATGATGGTTTAGTTCCAAGAATTCCATCGCCCCGGCTATGGTAAGGTCGGTGGTTCCTTTTTCGAAATCCCGCAAGAAACGTTTAAAGTTCATATTAATTATCCTTTACTGAATTTTATTTCGACCTCTTCGATCGTCATTCATAGTGATAAGCAATATTTATCGCAAATCAAAACTTTTCTAAAAAATTAATTCAAATAAAAAAATTAGGCCCGAAGAACTCCAGCTGTTTTTTTCTTATAATATAAGGGCCGGGTGGATTCCGGGCTGGGTTATTGGGCTGGTTGCAGAGAGCATTTAATACGTGCCATGTGTGATGGATATGCAGGACGGGAACGGCGGATGGAAAGCTCCAGTTTTCAAAAACGCTGTTGCGCCGCCGTTTCGAAATCGTTTCAGGGCGGTTGCGGTACGAGCGGCAGGAGAGAAGTCTCCCGCCCTGCCGGAAAAAACGGCAATCGGACTGCAGCACCGGCGAATATTCGGCTTCCTTTCTGGGGCTATAAAGGCAATAGATGCCTTTATCGCCTTGTTCTATTGTTTCAATTGTCGTTCGATCCGGTTGTCTATTGTTTCGCCGCATTCCGGGTGCGCCCTATCCTCCGAAATTCGTACGACGAATTGTTTACAAATAAGATAGATCGGATATACGCCATCCGTCGTCGAACTTTTTGAAATGAGCAACGCCCCTTCGCAACGTATTGTAATCGGCCGTATTACTGTTTCCGCCGCCGAACATATTTCGCTGCGTTTTCTGAAGAGCTTCCCGCAGGCCTTCGGGAAGCTTTGCGAACGCCCGGCCTGCCGGATCAAACGCTTCACCCAGCTCGGTGGGTTTCCATTTATAAGTAAATTCAACCCGTTTCATTGTTTGGTTGGCATCCGACATTCCGGTTATATTCAAACTGTCGCGAACGGCAAGCGGCAGTTCTTCGGGATTTTCCGGTAGGGAAAGGTCCTGCCACAATTTCCTGCCGGTTTCCGTAAGCTCCGCCCGAACATGAAACTCCCAAATCCCGAAGTGCTGTAAATACAGTTCGTGCGGCATGCTGTAGCTGCGAGGGCCCAGTTCCGGCTTCTCGAAGTAAAGATTCAGGAAGCCGAGCTGTTCGGCGACAATGATTTGCGGCTGGCGCTGCATAAAGCCTTCTTTTGCGCGCACGGCGGCTGCTTCGGCCGTATCGTCCTTTGATATTTGCCAGGCCGTAGCGCCGGCATTCAGCAGCCGCCCGCGAATATCAATTGTCATGGCCGCAGGGGCCGGGTAACTTCGGCTCTGCTCGATCGCTTCGGCGGCAATGGACCGGGTGAAGCCGCCTAATGGCGAACAGCCGATCGACATGAGCGTGACCATTAAAGTTAGATTGAAGACCAGTTTATTTGTTATTTTTTTCATATTGTAAAGTACTTGCTTATTTCCATTTTGCTTTCGCACCTGAATTCATATCTGCTATGCTTTGACCGTTAAACAGACAGATTCCGCGTTTATGCACTCATCAAAACGTTCGCCCCCTGAAATCAACGCCGCTGAAAGAAAGCTGGCTTTATATGCACTTTCGGCGGAAGGCAGCGATGAAGACAGCATAAAACCAATTGGTTTATTTTACAAATATCAAAGCCCTCAGCGATTTTTGGTAATTTGTCCGCGGGGAGGAGCGTCCTAATGGGCAGTGCACGAAGGCTGGCGAAGCATTCGCCGAATCGGCTTGGCCGGAAATTGCGGCAGATACGCAAATCATTCGGCGATTCGCAGGCGGAATTCCTGGTACGGCTCGGCAAACCCGAATCGATTCTTCAGGGAAGCATCAGCGGCTACGAGCGGGGGCAGCGGGAACCGCCGCTGCTTATTCTTCTGCGTTATGCAAGGGCGGCTGGCCTTTGCCTGGAAGTCCTCGTCGATGACGGGCTTGATTTGCCGGATGAAATAACAAGCTCCCCGAGCGGCGGAAAATAGGTGGACCGGTTTAACCGAAATCGCGTTAGGCGAATAAATATCATGAATGCTTCCGGTGCTTGAAATGTAGATGGAGCGGGGAGCATGCAATGGATCCTCAGCGGGGGATCGCCGGCGCCTTGTTGGCAGGAGCGAGGAAGACTAATTGTCCTCCCGTTCGTTCAATTTTGGAAGTTGTTCAGTAGAGCGAAGGTGAATAAACACGATGAGCGAAAAGTTCCTCACCCGGGAGGAGTTATACGACAGGGTCTGGCAAAAAGCGGCCGTTTATGTAGCCGGCGAGCTCGGTCTATCGGATGTTGCTCTGGGCAAAATCTGCCGCAAGATGAATATTCCTAAACCGCCGCGCGGTTACTGGGCGATGATTGAAGCCGGGCAGAAAATTCGGCGTGCCCATTGCCGAAAGCGTCGGCCGCAACCGTTACCAGGCACTATATAAACCCCCGTCCGGCGGCCTGCGTGCCGATCGAAAGCGGGGATTATCCCGGGTCCTTGTTTGCCGAGCCGGGGCCCGTTCGGGTTCCGCCCGATCTAAAAAATGCCCCGGCGATTGTCGCAATGATCGGCCGTTTTGTTTCGGGAAAAGAATACACGCCCGTCGAAAAGGTCCAGCTGCCGGCCGGTAAAGGTTTTCCCGCCGTAAATGTTTCCTTCGCTCAATTGGACCGGGCCCTTCGCATACTAAGCGCCCTTATAATTTCGTTTGAGTCGAAAGGGTATATGACGGATGTTTCCGCCCATAGCCGCATCGAAGAAACACGCGTTTCCAAAGACGGCGAGGAAATCACCTTTGCGTTGGAGGAACAATTTCGGAAGACCGTCCGTGAGCTTAGTCCGGAAGAAAAGAAAAAGCCGCCGTATCTACTCCGCAATCTGGAGCAGTTTCTTCCGAGCGGCAGGTTGCGAATCAAAATCAATACTTTATACGGCGACTATGAAATGTGGCAGGACCGAAAGGATGATCCGCTTGAGGGACGCATCAACGAAGTTTTTGCCGGAATTATTAACTCTATTGAATCAAAAATCGCCCGTAGGCGTAAACGCGAGGAGGAGCACCAAATCCGCGAATTAGCGGCCCGCAGGCGGGAAGAAGAGATGCAGCGCCGAAATGATCTGGAGCGCGATGCCTCCGCCTGGCGGAAATGTGAAGAGATAAGAGCCTATTTGCATGCCTACGGAGCACGACTGGCCGAAGCAAATAATGAGCTTGATCCCGCAGGCGAAAAGGCCCGATGGCTGCAGTGGGCCCTTGGCTATGCGGACGAGATCGACCCGTTAAATAAAATTTTCGGCGCGGATTGATTACCAATTAAAGCATTCCGGCCGGTTAAAGAATATGGCAAGAAAATCAAATCTTTCACCCATCGACAACGCCGCGGCCAAATCGAACGCGAACTGGAACGCTGCGGCTGCCGAAGAACCTGAAAACGCGGCGCGATTTCAGCTCGGACGAGGCCTTCGGCAAATGGCAGGAACGATTAGAGCAAAAGCTTTCTGAACTGGCGGAGGAATCAATGATGCTGGATTCCCCGGAAGCGTATGCCGAAATTCCCATTGCGGTCGCCGCGATCGAACTTGGAATGACCTTAAACGAAATGCTTGGCGTTGTCCGCGAGGGCATCTTGGAATTAAGCTTTAAATCAATATTCCGGGAGGGCACCCGAGTCAGCCGGGACGAGCTTTCCCGGGCAATAGGAATTGGTGCCGCTGAACTTCTTCGTATTGCCGGCCAGAATCTAGGCGAGATATTCTACGACCCGCTTTGCCATCTTCACGCCGTAAATATTGAAGCCGCGGAGAAAACGCTCGAGAGGATGGAACGGTTCCGCGATTACAGCAGCCCGTACCCGACTGTCTACCAGGCCGGCGTTGAATTTATCCGGGGCGACTTTGCCGGCGCGATGTCCTCAATCGAACATATCGGCGGCAGCGACATAGGTGAGGCGGCGGCACTTTTGCGGCCCCTTAAAGCCATGGCCGAAGCTCTGACCGTAGAAGATCATCCGGCCGTGGTAATTCGCGAGCAAATTCTGGCGGTTGCCGGCGGTGCTAAAAAGAGCCCGTTTGATGAAACCTACCGGACCTGGGGCAGCACCTCCGAGTATTTTGCAGCGATGGATGAAAACCAGCGGCATGCAATGTTCATAGCAAATGTAATATTCGAAGCAATTCGAAAATATAAGTTTACCAAATTGATTCAAAGTATCCGCATGCGGACCGGCGAAGCAAAAGAAGAAGAATTCGAACGAGTAATTCGAAACGCTGTTTTCACGGCTTTGGAGGCCGAGGGGACCTACCATGAGTCGCCTTCCAGCCGGCTGTTCGTAGATAAGTTTGTTGAACTGTTTCCAAAAAGGTGGATTCCGGCCGAGCAGATCGCATTGCTGCCGGCCGCGCGGAAACCTTCCTCCGGTGGTGAATAAATATTTTGCGGCGGTCGAAAGGACATACTGTAAGAATTCGCGTACCGGAAAAGGAACAGCGGCAACCGGTTCGACTTTATTGAACCCGCTTCGCCCGGGGCACGGCCGGGGACGCCCACCTCGCGGCCGGAACAGGGTTTCATGCCCGCCCCCCTGCACTTATAGTAGTTTCGCTGAATCCGGATAAAGCGGTAATAGCGATTAAAGCGCTGTCGCCGCGACGATTAGCGGAAAAGGGAGTTTACTAGCCATCGGCCGGCAAAAAGCCCACAAAGGGGGGCTAAGCCGGCCGGTGCGGCAAACTCCGGGCGCCCGCCAGGGTGTTGATGGTAGCGATTCAATACCATCGCTTCCCGGGCCCCGTTTGAACAGGGCCGACGGGCATCAAGCCGATTGATATAGGCTCGAAATATTGATGTTTCCGAATACCGATGCTTAAAGGGCTTTTCCCTTTACTGTACTATTCATCAATTAACCCGAAGCCGTTCGGAAAATAGCTTTTAACCAGTTTCGTCCGGCTTTAGCGGAGAATTGCTGTTTGGAACATTGACGAAGAACACTTTCTGCCGAGATTGCTATTCGGCGGTAAGGGTGCTTGAGCAGTGCATTGGTTTCGGTAATCCTGCAAAAACGACGGGTTTAGATAGGAGCGCCGGTGGAGGTTCAACGAGGGAAAGGTCCGCCGGACGACCGAAATTATGCGGGTTACACCGCCGGAAGTGACCTGCCCCGGGAGGCCAAAAATACCAATCCTTTATTCCTTGAATTGCCCGCGGTCAATACCGCCCGGTGGTATTCGGCGGAAAGTGCTGAAGCTTACGGCGGCCAAGGCTTCCCAACGCTCTACAAGCAGGAACTTCTTAAGTTCCAATAATCGAATGCATGCTCGCTCTCCTGTTGTTCTTTCTTTCGAAGGAAACGCGCAACTCAAATCAATTGTTTTGGTTGAAATTCTTCTGGAAGGCTAATCCGGTTTTATATTCTAGCGAATGTTCCTTTTATGAAAGCCGCCGATTAATTACCTTGAAAGCAGTTAATCTATTTCCAGCGCTTTTTGTTCAGCTTACGGCTGCAACTTGCCAGTTTGCTTTGGCGGATTTATTTGATTTCGGCTGGTATTGAAATTAATCAATCATTCCTAAACGTGTCAATTTAAAAGTTTTTCGAAAATGCTCTCAATTTTTTTCAAACCGAATTTTACCCGCTTCCGTGGGCTAACGTTCCTGCAGCCAAACTAATATTTGCATACTTTTGGGAGGCTGTCAGCGATCGAAATATAGCTGCCGATACCCTCGAATACTTCGGCCGTTTCATCAAAGACCGAAGCACGCGCGGAAATCGATGCTTCTTATATAAATTATCGTTTTTTCTGTAGACTTAGGAATTTAGTCCCCATCTATCGCATCTGTATGCGAGTATTACGTTTAGGTGCATTATAGCGGGTCAGGATGCGTGAAAATGGGGACTAAATGATTTATAGGATAAATCAAGGCAGTTCGGAAGGGAATTCAGCCCCTCAACCGTCCATTTTCAGGACTGTGGAAGGGCTGCTTTTTAACCATAAATCGTCGGCAGGCGGCCGCAGGATTACAGGTTTTCTTCGGCCCGGATACGCAGGCAGTTGTTATGGTGTTGATCGATTGAATACCAAAACGCGTCCTCTTCTTCGCGTGCGGTTTGGGCGCCTTCATTCGATTCGATGATTTCGTCGGGCTCATTCCCGACGCGGTCCCAGCCTGAGGGCCACATCTCCTCCCGGTCTATTTCGGGTTCGCGGGTGTCGTAAAAAGGGATAGAATTTGTTTCGATTGCTTCCTGTTCGAAGCGGTCGAGTTCAAGCCATTCCGGAGCCTCGAAGGTTATAAACTCTGCTGTATCAAGATCAATAATTGGTTCAAAATTTTCCATGACCACACCATAGCGTCATATCGGATAATGATCAAATACCAGCAAAAGCGGCGATCGGTGCGGATATTTTCATGCAAGTGCAGGTGCATTCAATGATCCCCTAACAGGAAGGTAAGAATTCAACAGCTGCTTCGGCCCTTAAAGGTGGTCAACTGAAACATCATCGAATTTATTAATCTTGTAACTCGAAAAGACAGGTCCGTCGGCTTTGCGGTCTTGTTTTTTCGCACGCTCAGCCGCTTGAGCGTTCTTCGCGGTTCAAGAGCAATGGTTGCACCGTTTCCGCTGAACACTTCGTTTACAATCTAATAAGGCCAAAGGGCTTTTAATTTTGGGATTTAGAGTAGATGCAGGCTTTTAACTCGGCAATCATTCTTCCGGTGTCGAAGGAATCATCCTTTATTCGCAAAAAAGAACGGGGTCGCGGAAGTATAAATTCCGAAACCCCTGTTTTTTAGGCAGACATAGCTTTCCGCATTCTCGGTAACGCAGCCTTCACCGCTTTCCGCATTCTCGGTAGCACAACCTTGATCCTGTGCACAGATTTCCGCGTAAACAAATATTTTACGCCCTGCCGGCCTTGAATGGGTATTAGATACTCTTCTTCAATCAGGAATCGGACCTGCTTGATGGTTGCACCCAAATAATCTGCCGCATCTTGCATAGAATACGCATTTGTGTTTGGGCTACGGTTTCGTAAACGTTTTACAACTTTCATATTATCCTCCATTTTTTTATTTTATGTCTGTTCGGTCGACACCACAGTAGTGTTAATTATTTTTCACAATGTCAAGATAATCGGCTTAAATAAAATCCAAAATAGATATACGGCTATTTAAGTACAGGTGGCCCCGTAGTTTCACAACCGAAACAATTCGGTAATCATCTCTAAAATGACTAAAGTAAATTTTGTGTCTCCAGGCGTCGCGTCCCCCCGCGCAAGCGTTCCGGTCGGTGTTTGGGGAGCCAACACCGGGGCCTAGCGGATGATATTTTTGAGTTCTTGGTTTTGTCGTAATCTTCTGAGTTTATGAATATGTAGAATATTATGACGAAGTTTCAATATCGTTTTTTTCGGTACTGTCGGGGTTACTAATGCGAATACGTTTAATAACAATCGTCGCGGATTAGAACGCCTTCCGTTTGTCGAGTATAACCCCGGATTTACGTTTGGCGGCCCGGTTCCGTTTGGTTATTTCAAAAATCGCACATTCTTTTTTTCATCATACGAATATAACGACTTGCAGGATTCTACGCTTATCGACACAGTCGTCCCGGTTTTAGCTAACCCAAATTTTGCGCTTCCTGCTTCGAATAGCGGAGGGCCGCGATTCGAAGCAGCTACGTCATTAAATACGGGACAATCTCCCGCTCAATTTGCACCCTATGTGTTAACCGTTCCGACTCCTTCCAAACGGCACAATTTTTCAGGCCGTCTGGATCATAACTTCAGCGACAGGCACAATATAACGCTGGGCCTTCAATTCGGTAATCAAAGGAGTTCGAGACAGTTTCGCTCCGCGACCAGCCGTTTGGAAGAAGCCATTTTAGGGCCATCCAGGAATACAGACGCATATACGTTAACGGATAATTATATTTTCAGCTCAAAAGCCGTTAATCAATTCAGATTCCAGTTTTCGCGATTTGAACCGAACTTTGCTTCGGTTAATCCTTTGGAACCCGTAGTGCTGGTCACTTTAACCGACACCTTAAGCGGAGATGATAGTAGGAGCGGAACTTTGATTGCGGGAAATTCGACCACTGCTTCAAATTTCAGTTTTCCCGGAACTCGTAAAGAAATTCGGTATCAGTTTCAAGAAACATTGAATCTGGTTGCTGGACAGCACTCATTTAAATTTGGCGTGGATTCCCAGGTTATTAAATCCGATTTTCTTGATCTGCAGGACGCCACTGGGACTTTTAATTTTCTCTCGGTTCGAAATTTTTTGGATAACAATGTAGGCCGCTACCGGCGCAATTTCGGCCGTCAGACCGGCCAGGAAAATACCTATTACGGCGTATTCGTTCAGGATGAATGGCGAATGAGGCCGAATGTTACGGTAAGCCTGGGTTTGCGATTCGAGAAAGAAACGATCATTGGCGATAACAATAATCTTGGGCCGCGGGCCGCAATCGCGTTTTCACCCTTCAAAGACAACAAGAGCGTAATCCGATTCGGCGGCGGGATATTTTATAACCGTGTCTTGCTACGCACTTTTGACGATGCTAATCTAACCGAATCCCGTCGCAGCTATGACAGCAATCGCCTTCCGGGGCCGACCACTGCCACGAATTTTGTATGCTTTGATCCCGTAAACGCGAGCTTTAATACGGCCCGTTGCCAATTTCTCAGACAAGTCGATTTTCCTAATGCCTTGTCGCTTGATGAATTGTCAGCGATTGAGGATTCTCTTCGTTCATCGGGCGCCTTAACCGCATCTCAAACCGGCTTTTCAACGCCGGCGAACAATTTACGGCGCATCGACCCGACTTTGAAAGTGCCGGAAAGTTACCAGTTCAATGCCGGTTTCGAACGTGACTTAGGTGGCGGTTTTGTTTTTGAAACAAACTACACATTCAATCGAACCATCCGGCTCTTTCGCGAGTTCAACGCGAATCCTTACAATCTGCCTGAAGGATTCAACGATTATAACGACTATTTGGTTAACGGTTTTAGCAACCCGACTCTTCGGTTTGTAAACGGCGATCCGTCGGATACAATTGGCGTGAGTACGGCAGCCGGAGTCACAACCGTTAATCTGGCATCGCGAAATCCGTCGTCGGCGGCGTTGACGCCAATCGGCCGTTCCAGATCGACCCTAAATTTGCTCGGGCGAAAACTCGGCGTCGGATTTCCTGATCAGATCGATCAAGTTGCTTCTATCGGCAGTTCCGAATATAACGGCCTAATCGTTGAATTGCGGAGGCGGTTTCGTAAACTTCCTTACGGTTTTGGGGCGTCGTTCCGGGCGGTCTACACGTTTTCAAAACTTGAAGACGACGGTATAAATAACACTACAAATCCGTCGAATATCTTCGATTTCTCAGAGGATTTTACTCGTTCGCTGCAAGACAGAACGCATCGTTTTGCCTTTTCAGGTACATTTGAGCTTCCGGCATTAGCCGGCAAACTTAGGTTATCTCCGGTACTACGCATTGCCTCCGGAGCTCCATTCAATCTTTCTAACGGGCCGGGAAATGCAAACGACCGAAACTTGGATGAAGTTACCACTGACAGGCCGAATTTTTCGGGTAATTTGTCTGACCTGAACTGGCGTGATCGAGGAACACCTTTTCCGCAGGCGGTTTTCGAACAATTTACTTTCGCTCCCATTGGCAGTGCGGGCAATTTGCCGCGAAATGCCGGAAATGGGCCCGGACAATTCATATTCGACATTAGCGCAAGCCGGGAATTTAAGTTTACGGAGCGTTTTCGACTGCGTCCTAATATTGAAATAGGCAACGTTTTCAACGCGACAATTTTCACGTTCGGCTCCGAGTTTATAAATTTTAATCCTACCAACACCGAACAGCGTCTTAGTTTTCAGCAGGAATTCCTTGTTCCTTCTAGAACGGTACGCAATCGCCAAATACGGTTAGGCGTGAGATTCGATTTCTAGTTAGATAAACATTCTTTTGAAATAAAATATCTGAGTGAATCGCACAATTTGGGTTGCTTCATCGAAGAATTTATAGCGAAAGAAAAAATTTCTAACAGGCAGGCCGATCAATGCTACTGAATATGAAATTGAATTTCAATTCTAAGTTATTGAAAGTAAAGCTTTTAGCTTGACAAGATATTTTATTCCGTTATACTTTTGTTAGTTGATCCATTTGGATTCGGAGTGAATATTATGGCAAGAGCGGAATTGATTGAAAATTTGAATAAGGCGTTGAGTTTGGAGCTGGCAGGTGTTATTCAGTATTCGCAGCACAGCTATCTGGTGACCGGAACAGAAAGGGAAGTTTATAAGAAGTGGTTTCGCGACCAGGCGGAGGAAGCTCAGGATCATGCAGAAGTGCTTGGCGATAAGATCGTGGCTCTTGGCGGAATTCCGGGTGTGGAGCCGGCGATGATCCGGCAATCGACCGATCTTAAGGAAATGCTGAAGCAAGACCTGGAGCTTGAAAGGGAAGCGATCGACGTTTATATGGCCGCTTGGGCTTCGTGCGACGATAACGATCTGCCGCAGAAGTTTTGGCTCGAAGGTCAAATCTCGGATGAGCAGATGCATGTTGAGGAGCTTGAAAAACTGACTTCGGAGCGTACCGCGCGAGTTGGTTCGGAACGGATTGTTTTAAGGGAAGTAAGTTAAGTTCTGAGTTTAAGCTTTAGCTTCTCCTCAGCTTCAGCCAGACAAGCTGAAGCTTGAACTCAGAACTTTAGGCAAATTTTGGAAATTCCAGAACTTTCGAAGGGATGATTTCTTCACCGGAATCGTCCCTTTCGCGTTTGATCTTAAGTCTGGCGGCGGTGATAACGCGGTGCAGCTCGTCGAGCATTTCAGCGTCGAGAGATAGGGTTTTCTGTGAGCACCAACCAAGATCGTCCGTCCAGGTGGAAAGCTTGATCACCGTTTGACCATTATCCAACGATACATCCACCTTTTTTTCCTCGGAAAAAACCGGGGCGAATTTGAATGCTGTATTGCTTTGCATATTTGGGTAAAGAAACTGAAATTCAATTTCAATAAGGATTATATCAAAAAAAATCGTTCCGTCAACTTTATATGTATAAAAACAGACGGAACGGGTTTCTTATTCCAAAAGGGAACTATTTTTTAGTCTTCCATTCGGCCAGTATTTTTTCGAAATTGGCGGTATTTGCAGCCGGTGTAGCGGCCTTGCCTACCTGGACGGCTTTTTCACCTGCTGCAATGGCATCTGCCGTACGGCCCATTTCGGCCAACAGCCTTGCACGAAGCTGTAAATTGCTGAAGGTTTCTCGGGTTTTGACCGACCCGTCAACCCAGCCGAGAGCCTGTTCGTAATTCGCGGTGAGTTTTTGTCCCAGAACGTGGTTTGCCATTTGAACAGGAACGCTGTTCAAGAGCCGGGCATTTACATCACCGATATCGACGGTGAATGGAACAGCAATTTTATCCCACCGGATCGCAACCTGTGCGGTCGTGCCGGTCACCTTATCGATATCGATCGACATTGTTTCGCGCAGTTCAGCCGGTACCGGCTTTGCAGTCACGCGGAGGGCGTCAAGTTTAGCGTCGTATGTGAAGCTGCCCCATTGATTCGATTCTTTATTAAAAATAATTGTCCAATCCGATTCGGTCGGGATGGTGTGAAGGCTGTATTTGCCCCTTAGCAATTTCTGCCCGGCGATTGTCACATCTCCCGAAAACTCAATGGTAGTTGCGTTATTGGCCCCAGTCCGCCAAACCTCGCCGTAGGGAACCAGCCCGCCCCACACCTTGCGGCCTTTTATATTTGGGCGGTGATAGACGATGGACACTTTTACATCGCCTACGGTTTGGACGATTTCTTGTCTTTGGCTTGCGTTCGGAAGCGTAAGCTGCGCAAATGCAGTGATACTAAAAATTGTAGTAATCGCGAGAAGCAGTATTAATTTTTTCATTTCTCCAGTCTCTCCTTGGCTCTTTGAATAAATATCTTGATCATTTCGGTAATCTTTTTGCTCATTTCGCTGCTGATGAGGCTTTCGCCGGCGATTCCGGCGAGCATATGAAGCTCGCGGGCGGATTTGCGGCGAAGTTCGACCATCTGCGAAAAATGAACGATGGTTACATTCTTAGCTTTTTCAAGAAAATCGGCGGAATAGCGCAAAAAATTCTGTGTCTCGACCGAGACAGGGAACCATTCCACGCGTTCGTCGGAATTTTCCGCGAGTTCGACAGCGAATTTTTGCGTCATCGTCCCGACGACCGGCAAATCGGCGTCTATTCGCCAATGCGCCACTCCTTTGGCATCTTCATGAATGCTCGCAACTCCGGGCATCAGGTCAGCAAAATTTTTCATATCGCGGAAAAACGCCCGTACGGTTTCGGCACTCGATTTAAATTCAATTTGATCGCTGTAACCTGCTTTGATGGTGAACATATTTTTCGTGTTCGGAGTTCAAGCTTCAGCTGGCCTTCTGGAGTAACGAAGAAGCAATCTGAAGCTTAAACTCAGAACTAAAACACTCCGTTGAAAAGTATCGAATTAAAGAACGGCCGTGTCGTTGAACGGAACAAGCCGCGAAAAAACGGGTCTTCAGCAAATAAAATGACGTGACCGCTGCCCATCCGTTCATCGATGACATACGCCGTTCCCTTTAATAGCTCCTCCGTATTTCCTTCCCAGACGAAACCGGAGATCGTCAGCCGTTTCTTCGGGTTCGCGTCGAAAACGAGTGCGTTAGTGCCTTCCTTAGAATACCTGAAAAAATAGCCGCTGCCTAAAATGACGGGTAATTCATTTTGATCGACGCCGTAGGTTAGATACGTGGTGCGATCAACGGTTGCGCGCATAATCGATCCCGGAAGGCCTTCGGGCACTTTATTGTTATTTGCGGACGGCGAAGCGATGGGCGGCAGGCTCGGAGCGATGCCTTCGTCGCGGTCGGTTTTAATTTCGGTCGCGGTTTCGAGCGGCTGACTTTTATCATTTATCCGCGGCGTCGGCGAGGGAGAGGGTTCGGGCTTTTTATCTTTTTCCTCATCGTCGGCACTTCCGACGAGTTTGGCGGAAGTTAACGAGACGTCCTTGAGAGCCGCAAACACGGAAGCTCCGCGGACAGTGACGACTGTGCCGCCATTCGACGCCCATTCCTTCAATGTCGCTACACCGGCTGTTCCGAACGAGCTGAAATAACGGCTGACATTGCCGTCCGGAAGTATCAGCACATTATAATTTTTCAGGGCGCCGTTCTTGATCGAATTGATTGACATCGGCGTAAATCCGACGCCGTTTTGGTCGAGTGTCCACCAGATCGAACCGTACGATTCGGCATCAATGCCCTCATCGGCCGCGATAGCGATCTTCGGGGCCTGGAGCGATATAACGGATTCGCCGCCAATGCTGGTGTCTCCTTCGTCCGAATAACCGGAGTTTACCGCAGTGACATTTACACCCATATCGCGGGAAAGTTTGGCGATCTCATCGTGGATCGCCGCCGGATTTCTTGAAACCCTAGCGACGAATGTGCCGCGGTTCCAATTTCGGCCGCCGGCATTCAACTGGCGAGTCGCGACGGCGACCTTAAAGCCTTTTTGCAGCAGACGCATCACCAATCCGCCCGTCGAGTCGGTTTCATAGGGAATTATATAAGCGATTTGCGCACGGCCGTTTACACCGCCGCGTTTTGCCGCGGCGAGGATTTCGTCTGTCACCGGCGTACCTGCGACGTTTGCGGTGTCTTCCGTCCAGAAAGCTTCCACACCAAACGCGAGCGGCAGCGACCACGCCGTGATGTCGTAAAAGCCGTAATCTTCGGGGGGCTGGCCTTTGCCGCGAAGCTGGTTACGGCGGAAACGGGCCATATTATCATCGATAAAAGCCTTGTCCTGCGGGGTATCCTGTTCGAGTATCGATTTTATAAATATACGTTGAGGCTGATTGAGATCAATAATGTACGATCCGGCGGGAAAGGTGTTTGAAACAGCCCTCGAATCCTTTTCCAAGTACGTGTGCGCCGTTGCGGATGTAAACGAAGAACCTGCAACCTTGACCTCAATATTTGAGCGGCGAAGGAGTTCGATTAACTCAGCCGACTTTACACGGTCGCTTCCGGGTAAAATGATTACGCGCTTCATTTTCGATTTGGCATCGTCCCGCATTGCGTTGGCGCGGAATTCGTAAAAATCCTTGAGCCGCTCGGTTTTATTCTTCGCATTAGCTTCAAGCGTAGTCATCGAAGCGACATAATGTTTGGCGATCGACGAACGGAACGTCACAATTGTGCCGTCGTCCCGGGTCCAGTTTAATCCCTTATTACCGCCACCGTCGGTTTCATAGGTCATGCCGATCGCGCCATTCAGCGACGGGTACATATCCCAATATCCCGGATAAAATGCGTCGAAAACATCGCGAACGTAATAGTCCCATTTATTGGCGTCAAAGGCCTTGGCGTTTGCACGGCCGTAAATTTCTTCCCATTTAGCGGTAACCGGCTGAGGCAGGTTTGGATTGGTCGGCAGGCTCGTCGGCGGGAAAAAATACTGCGACGGCTGGCCATGGTGATCGACAGCGAGCTGCGGGTTCCATTCATTGAACGCCTTCGCCATGTTGTGCGTTTCTTTTTGCGTCATCGCCAAGGTGTCGCGGTTTAGATTAAAGCGGTAATGGTTGAAACGCCCGTAAATACTCCACGGCTCGCGGTGCTCGATGGCGTTGCGGTCGGGGCTGCCGATGGCGACGGAATTGTACCAGGTGACAAAACGCTCGTGCCCGTCGGGGTTTTCGCCGGTCAGGACGAGGACGAGGTTATTTTTAAGAATATCGAGCGTCGCTGGTTCGTTCGAGGCCGCGAGTTGGTAAACCACCTGCATCATTGCTTCGAAGGACGACGATTCATTGCCGTGTATGGTATAAGCCATCCAGGCGATTGCGGGCGTATTCTGTGCGATCTGAGCGGCTTCGGCGGCGGATGTCGTTCGCGGATCGGTCAGTTTTTTGACGTTCGCCCGGATCTCGTCTATGCGGGCGATATTTTCCGGCGAAGAGATCGCGACAAGGCGCATCATCCGGTGTTCGTTCGTCAGCCCGAGGTCGTACATCTTCACCCGCTCGGGTGCGGCCTTCGCGATGTCGTCAACAACCTTTTCCATCTGGGCATAGGTCGTATGATGATCGCCGACGTCAAACCGCAAACTCGTCTGCGGACGCGGCACATTCTGGCGGTATTCGCCGCGCGTGTAGAAATCGAATTTCTCTTCAGTCTGCGCGTAAAGCAGAGAGACAAAAGTCAGGCAACAAATCGCGGCAAGCAAAAAGAGTTTTGTTTTCATCTGTATTTTAATATGTCGGAACCGAGAGCAATAGCGACGGGTCCTTCTACTGTCAGTATCGGAAGCGGTAGCGACGGGGTTTATGGTTAGTATTTCCGACTCTCTTGGTCGATAACCGCTTCCGGTTCTGACATTGTTGATAGAATATTAAACTTAAATTACCTAAACGCAAAAACAAGATGAATTGTTTTGACACAAATTCCTGCCCGAAATGCCATTTTCCGAAAATGAAAAATTGGGCCGAACTTAACGCCGATCAGCAATTCATTGCCGAACGCCTCCCCGCGTCCGTCGAATATACGAAAGCAGAACGAAAAAAGCACCGCTTTTGCGAGCAGTGCTGGTTTGAAGATAGTGATTTGGAAATTAAAGCTGTATAGTCCACAAAAATACTTAAGGAGTTTTTTCGAGTGAAGCATCCAGCGTTATATTGCTTCCAGCGGTCAAGCTGATAGTTCGTTCCCAAGTCTGAAAACCCGATTTTTTCACTGATATTTTATGTTCACCAGATCGCAGTGGAAAAGAGGATGGCGTGCTGCCGACGAAAACCTCGTCAATCGTGATTTCCGCACCTTCGGGGTTAGACTTGATCATAAGTACCGGCATACCGGATGCTTCATTAGAACCTGACGTTTCTGACGGCGACTGAGGACTGTAGAAAGCCACAAACTTGTTTTTATCAAGTGCCGAGTCTCCGTTAACATAAGCAGTGATCTCCGTTCCTTTCGGAATTTTGATGTCTTTTCCCTTCATGAAAAGAAAGAACGGCGCCGCCGGAAAAAATAAAATGCTGCTGGCTACGATTGCTCCGGTCATTGCCCCGGTCGAACCTTTGCCCTTCGTTTCCTTTATCGCTCGCAACGCTATCTTTTCGCCGGTGACGGTCCTTACGGAATCAATATTTATATCTAGTTTGCCGCCTCGTCCCATTCGGGCCTTTGCCTTGCCGCGGGTAACGGTGCCAAGTGCTGTGGCGCCGCGGGGAACTACAATTATCTCGCCTAATTTAACGTCTTCCAGGACTTCGAAATCTACCGTTTCTCCAGTCTTGGCGTCCGCCGAAGACATATTCCGGTTGATTCGAAGCTTGAGCGGCGTTCCGTCCTGAAGGCCAAAAGCAAGCGGTGCGTTTGGGGTTTTGGCGGCTACCTCTGTGGTCGGTACTGTAGCGGTTTGAGCGAGTGCGAATGGCGTTGTGATCGCAAGCAGGCATAACACTAATGCCAGTGAAACAAATTTCATAAATTCTCCTAGAGGGTGTATTCGGTGTGGGATGCCGGAAAACGTTTCACAGGCATCGTTCAACCTAGCCATTTAACACTTTATCCGGCGATTTAGCAATCTCTAAAGTCCAATGCCCTGGAAAAAGAATTTGTTTGTCATGAATCGAGAATGTTTTCGTAAGAAGCCCGGATGTTAAGGCGGTGAATAGTCAGTTCTTCGGCCAGCTTTTGGGTCGATTCAAAATTCATGCGTGTCGCGATAATATTTAGTGCGTTTTGATTGGCAAGCGGCAAGCGGTTCGAACGGCCGACGGTTAAACGAATATTATGATCGAGAGCCGAAAGGAATTTATATCCGGCGGAAAGAATGTCGTAGTCAGATTTAGATAACGATTCTTTATCGAACATTTTGCGAAGTGTTTGAAGGGTGGATCGGCTGTCTTTACTATCGGGAATATTGTCTTTAAGCTGCAAATACCGCACGGAAAAATAGATGTCGAGCATACCGCCGGGGCCGAATTTGATGTCCATGTCGCCGCTGCGGCGTGAAGTCGATTTTTCTTTTTCCAGCTGCCTGCGAATACGGAGGGATTCACTGGCGAGTTCGTAATCCCCGAGGCTTGCCGCACGCTCATGAATCGCGGCCTTGATCTCGTTTTCGACCGCCAAAGCCAATTCGTTGCCCACGCCGCGAATTTTTACATAGGCAAGCAATTCCCAAATAGCGGCTTCATTTTGCATATACTCAAGAAACGCTATTTTCGAAATTGCCGTCGGGCCGTTTTTGCCATGCGGACGCAGACGAAGGTCGACCCGGTACAAACTGCCTTCGCGGGTCACGCCGGAAAGAGCAGTAATGATTATTTCAACGGCACGGCCAAAAAATTCCCCGTGCCCGGTGTTGGCTGCGGGCAGCGTTTTGGCTTCATCATAAACGAAAACCAGATCGAGGTCCGAATCGTAATCGATTCCGCACCCGCCCAGTTTTCCGAGTGCAAGTACTGAGAGGCCAAGGTCAGGGATTTCGACTTTATAAATCCTTTCAAGCTCAAATTTTGCCGCTAGAAAAGCAGCCCCAATACTTGCTTCAGCCAGCTCTGTTTGGAGCAGTTTAACCTCCTTCAGCGATAATTGCTCGTAAACATCGAATGCGATTATTTCGAGCAAAAGCCGAGTCCACTCCTGCCGCAGAACCGCAATTTGTTCCCGAAATCCCTTTTTTGCCGTAACCGAGTTTTCTAATATATGGTGGTAATCCTTAGTTGTAAATTTATCCGAAGCTGCGGGAATGTCTTTAATAAGAAGCGGATTCGCGGAGATAATTTCGACCAGCCGCGGCGATATTTCAATCAGAGTTTTTAGGCGCTTGGCGATTTCTGGATGATCCTCGACGCAGACGTCTGATCTTTGCAGCGAATACAAAAGCTGCGGTGGAAAAAGTTCGTTTTCCTTGTGAGGTTCGGTGATTCTCGTTCCAGTTTTGGCCACGGCCCTCGCGATGTATTCCGGCTCGCTTTCAGCCGTTCCGAAAATTCGGACAAAAATTCGGTTTACATTGGCTGTGTGAGATTTAAGTGCGGAATCGAAAGCCTCGGAATCGGCAAAATTCATCCGGTATGCAAGCAGCAAACGCCGTTGCGGCTCGCCCGGGACCGCGTGGGTTTGCAGTCCGTTTTCCATCTGGAGGAGGTGCTCGAGATGCCTTAGAAACTCGTATGCGTCAAAAAGCTGCGTTAATTCTTTATCCGACAGCAGTTTGCGGTCCGCAAGCCGCGCGAGGCTTTTCAGCGTATGCGAAACGCGGAGCCATTTGTCGCGGCCGCCATAGGCAATCTGCAAAGCTTGGGCAATAAATTCGATCTCGCGAATGCCTCCTTTCCCGAGCTTAACGTTATAATCGCGATTCGTCATATTCTCGAAATTTATCTTCTCTTTCGAGCGGCGAACGCCCGTCAACGCATTTTGGATTGATCGGTCTTTGGAAAATACGGAGTTTTCGACAGCGGCAAAGAACTTTTTGTAAATTCTGGCGTCACCCGCACTGGCGCGTGAGCGGATCAAAACCTGGCGTTCCCAATCAGCGGCCTCGGTATTGTAATAGTTAATCGTATCGCGAACGGAAAGAGCGAGCGATCCGACGCGCCCGTGCGGACGAAGCCGCATATCTACTCGATACGCTGCTCCTTCGCCGCTGTGCCGGCTAACAAGTTTTGAGATCGTTTCCGCGAGCTTTGCGAAATATTCGCGGTTTGTTACCTGGCCACGAGTGCCACTGCCTGATGTCGATCCTTCGCATGAATAAAGGAAAAGAAGATCAATATCCGAAGCGTAATTAAGCTCGCATGAACCAAGTTTTCCGAGTGAAACAATGCAAAACTCCGCCGGTTTCTCGCGGCCTTTGCCGTCTATTTCAAGCGGCGGGCCATAACGGTTGTCGAGTTCCTGCCGGGCGAGCCGCAGGGCGTTTTCAAGGATCGAGTCAGCCAGGTTCGATATTTCCTCGGTGGTTTCGGCGATCGTGGAAAGGCGTCGGATGTCACTCAGAAAAATCCGAAGCAATTCGCGGCGCCGAAAGCGGGCAAGCAGAACGTGTGGTTCTACCTGTGAATTCGTCAGGAAAAAACGAGCGAGTGATTCGAGCAGCTCAGATTTATTGCGAACGCCCGATCCGGTGCGGTTGCGGTCAATCCACCAGAGATATTCCGGGTTCTGCAAAAGCGTCGTCGCTAAAAGCGGACTGAACGAAACGAGGGTGAGAACATCTGACAGTAATGCGTCGTGTTTTAGTAGGCGTTCAGATTTGGCACGATGTTTTTCAGCGAGCGACGTGAGAAACCTGCGGGCAGCATCCAGGTCGGGCAAGCCTCGAAAGATGTATTCCACTTTTGACATTTACGAAACCGCCCTCCGAAAACGCGCCGCATCGATGCCGTATTTTTTTATTTTATAACCCAGAATCCGCTCGGTCGAATCGAGCGTTTTAGCGGCTTTGGCAACGTTGCCGCCCGTCGATTTGAGCGTGTCCTGGATCATTCCGCGTTCGAACGCTTCGACGGCCGATGAAAGAGTCACATTCGTGACGGTGCCGGTAAATTCGGCTGTTTGGAGTGTTGGCGGCAAATGATGTCCGTGGATCACATTCGAATCGCAGACGAGCACCGCACGCTCAATGGCGTTCTCCAACTCACGGACATTGCCCGGAAAATGATAGCTCATCAGCATATCGATTGCCGGTGTAGATATTCGGCGGATGCGTTTGCCATGCTCGATCTCGTACTTTTCTAAAAAATGCTCGGCGAGCAATAGAATATCCGATTTTCTCTCGCGCAGCGGCGGAAGATGGATCGTAAAAACATTTAAGCGGTAATAGAGATCTTCGCGAAAAATACCTTTGGCAATCGCTTCTTCGAGATTCTTATTGGTCGCAGTGATCAAGCGAATATTAGTGCGAATCGTTTCGCCTCCGCCGAGCCGCTCGAACTCACGTTCCTGCAATACCCGAAGCAATTTTATTTGCGTTTGCAGCGGCAGATCGCCGATCTCATCGAGAAAGAGCGTGCCGCCGTCGGCCATTTCGAAGCGCCCCTTTTTGAACCGGTCGGCTCCGGTAAACGCTCCTTTTTCATGACCGAAAAGCTCGGATTCGATCAGCGTGTCAGGCAATGCGGCACAGTTTATCTTTATCAGCGGCCGCTTGTTGCGAAGGCTGTTGTAGTGAACGGCGCTCGCGATCATTTCCTTCCCCGTGCCGCTCTCGCCGCGAAGCAGTACGGTTGCATTCGAACGGGCGACCTGCGTTACTTGGTCATAAACATTCTTCATCGGGTTTGAAGTGCCAATGATATGCGTGAATTCGTGCTTTTCCTTTAGTTCCTGTTTGAGATGAGAATTTTCTTCGATGAGCTTTTGCCGCTCGCCGCGTACCGAATGCTCGATCCGCAAAGTCTGCGCAATCATCGATGCGACAAGCGATAGCAGTTTGTCGCTACCCCTTAATATAGTATCGAGTACAACGACGAGCAGGCCTAACGTATGTTGTTCCAAAATTAACGGAACCGCGTGTAATTTCGATTCCGAATTTTTGCCGAGAAAGCCGATGAAAGAATCGCCCCTGAGTTTTTCGATTGAAATAGCTTTACCGCTCCTGAGAACATCGCGAAATATTCCCCGGTCTGCCTTCGATTCCAAACGCCGAAAATCTCCCGAATCAAGGCCGCTTGCCGCTGCAATTGATAATTTTTCCGTTTCGGGCTGTTCCAGGAAAATAATTGCTGAGATGAAATCTAGCTCGCTTGTTAGTAAATCAAGCGCGGAGCGGATATTGGCTCGCACATCTTTAGTGCGCGTCAGGGCATTATTGATACCGGAGATTAAATCTAAAGGGTTTGCGAACATTTAAGGTTTTTAACGGAAAGGCTCATTCAATATTAGTTACAGCGATGTTAGATGTAAAACTATACCTTACATTAATGTAGCTAAAAATACATTGGAAATAGCTGATAACTGAAAACTGACAGCTTGCTTTTAAAAACAAGTTCAGAAATTATCAGCTATTCCGAAGGACAATCTGCGTAGATGTTTATGCTGGGTTAAAATATATAAAGTGAGCGACAAATTCGAAATAGAAGTTACATCCGGCGACCACCGCAGGCGGCTTGAGGATTTTTTGTGCGACCGGTTTAACGGGTTGAGCAAAATGTATTTGCGTGATGTTATCAAGACTGAAAAATGCGAGGTCAACGGGCGTTTTGAAAATCGCGGCTATCTGGTCAGGGCTAACGATTTTGTTGAGATCGAACTCGATCTGCTCAAACAAACGGCGATGCGTCCAAAGGAAATGCCACTCGATATTGTGTTCGAAGATGAGCATTTGATCGTTGTGAATAAGCCTTGTGGAATGCTGGCTCATCCGTCACACCGCGAGCAGAGCGACACGCTTTTGAACGTTCTGGCTTTTCACTTAAATAAAACTGTTCTGTGTGCCGAAAGTTCGGGAGAAACCGTTGCGAAGTTTATCAGAGCGGGATTGATTCACCGTCTTGATAAGCAAACGTCCGGGCTGATGGTAGTAGCAAAAACATCACGTGCACATCGAATCGTGGCGGATCATTTTCACCGGAAGCTTGTAGAAAAAAGATACCTCGCTTTGGTTGAAGGGGTGTTGGCTGCAGATTCCGGAACGATTGAAGGCCCAATCGGACGCTACCCAGATCTTAAAATGTGGGACATTAACCCGGAAGGCAAACATGCCGAAACGCGGTTTTGGGTAAAGGAACGTTTTGAGGACACTACATTGCTCGAACTAGAGCCGGTTACGGGGCGGACGAATCAATTACGAATTCATTGTAAACATTTCGGTCATCCGATAGTTGGCGATACGCAGCGTGGCGGAAGGGAATTCGAACGGCTATGCCTGCATGCGTGGAAGATAAAGTTTTATCATCCGGTAAGCGGCGACGTTTTGGATTTTTCGTCCCCGAACGCGGAATTCAGGCGGAACCGGGAGCGATAGCGACTGGGTTTTTTGGCTCTACCTAAAGAGAACCCAGTCGCTCTCGCTCCCGGTTCCGACAAAATACTATTTCATCGCCTTCGCTTCATCGTCATCCGAGTATGCATTATGAAGATGCACAGGGTCGGGTTTCTTTCTAAGACGCATGTTCAAGATTTCGACCAGTACGGAAAATGCCATTGCAAAGTAAATATAGCCCTTCGGAATCGTTTGGTGAAATCCTTCGGCGACCAGCATGACTCCGATCAAAAGCAGGAACGAAAGTGCCAGCATCTTTATCGTCGGGTGACGCTGTACGAAACTGCCGATCGGCCCGGCAAACAGCATCATTGCAATGATCGAGATGACGACCGCCGCGATCATTATCCAGATACCAAAATCGCCGTAGGTCGTGCTGATCATTCCGACCGCTGTTATGACCGAATCGAGAGAGAAAACTATATCGAGCAGCACGATCTGGATAATCACGCCCGTAAAACCGGCATATGATTTTTTCGAGCCGTGGCCTTCCTCGCCTTCGAGGCTGCCGTGAATTTCGTGCGTGCTCTTGGCGATCAAAAATAAACCGCCGATAAGCAAAACCAAATCTTTTCCGGAAATACCTTTTCCAAAAAGAGTAAAAAGCGGTTCCGTCAAACCGATCACCCACGACAGCGAAAACAGCAGGATCACGCGCATCACGAGCGCAAGTGCAAGTCCGATGTATCGAGCCTTCGCCCGCTGTTCTTCCGGAAGCTTGCCGGAAAGAATCGAGATAAAGATCACGTTATCGATTCCAAGAACGAGTTCAAGCACGGTTAATGTCGCAAAAGCGATCCAAACATTAGGGTCGGAAAGAAATTCCATTCAGCAGAGTCCTCCGGGTAAAAGTCAAGATTTCAGATATATTAACACTTGCGCGAAATTGCGCTAAGTTCCGATCAGCAACCTTAAACTCTTGCCGAACCGGCCAAATTCCCGGTATACCAGGAAAATATAAGTTTATCCGATTACTTGTCCATTCCACCGCCGAAAAGTGGCTGGCCGGACATTTTACCCGTCATTTTCGCACCGTCAAAAACTATTTCGCCGTTCACCATTACAAGTGAAAAGCCTTCTGCGTATTGATGGGGGGCATCGAATGTGGCTTTGTCGACGACTTTGTTTTCGTCGAATATTACGAGATCGGCGGCAAAGCCCTCGCGGATCTGGCCGCGGTTACGGAGGCCGAAAGTCTGTGCTGGAAGCGATGTCATCTTGCGAATCGCGTCTTCGAGCGTGACGACCTTTAATTCGCGGACATATTTGCCGAGGACGCGCGCATTATTACCGTAGCCGCGCGGATGCGGCACGCCCGATCCGAACTGCCGCACGCCGCTGTCCGAGGCGATCATTGTGAAAGGCTCCTTCATTATGGTTTTCACGTCATCCTCGCTCATAACCTGATAGACCATCGAGGCCCCGCCTTTTTCATACATGTCGAATATCTGTTCGATTTGGTCTTCCAGCTTCTTTTTGCCTTTAACCATTTTTGTGATGTCGGCGATGTTCTTGCCGTTGAATTCCGGATTCGCAGCGAAATTAGCGACATAGGCGAAGCTGTAATCCTTAAAATCCTTTTTCTTAAGGTCGTTCTTCATTTCCTCGGTGATCTTCTTACGTGTTTCGGGATCGGCGAGGCGTTTCTTGCCTTCTTCGCGGCCGCCGGCGACCGCCCAATTCGGCAGGCGGACATCGAGCGACGTAGACGAAGCGGGATAGGCATATTGATCAACCGTGACCGTCAAGCCGCGTTCGCGGGCGGACCTGACAATGCCAAGCGTCATCGGGCTTTTGCCCCAGAGAGCTTTCGCCGAAATCTTAAAATGCGAGATCTCGACAGGCATATTTGCCTGTTCGCCGATATTAATTGCTTCGTTGATGGCTGCAACGACATCGACACCTTCGTCGCGGATGTGGCTGGCGTATGTGCCGCCGTAGCGCGAAGCGACCTTTGCGAGTTCGACGACTTCTTCGGTTTTAGCGAACGTTCCCGGAACGTAGATCAGCCCGGTCGAAAGGCCGACCGCGCCGTCCTTCATGCCCTGCTCGACGATCGCATTCATCTTCTTCTGCTCCTCTGCGGTCGGTGCACGGTTATCGAGGCCCATTGCCTTTGAGCGTACTGAACCATGCGCGATCAGCGTGGCAAGATTTACCGCCAGAGGCTTTTCTTTGTAGCGTCCGAGAAATTCCGCGACATCCGTAACCGATCCGCCGCAATTGCCGGTGATCAGAGACGTGACGCCCATCCGGATAAAATTTTCAGCAGACGGATTGCCGAAAATATCCTCCGTATGGGCATGAACGTCGATGAAACCGGGAGTAACAATTTGGCCTTTTGCGTCTATAACATGCTTTGTTTCCGCACCTTCGAATCGGCCAACCTTTGCAATTTTACCGTCTTTGATCGCGATAGACCCGCGAAACCAGGGATTGCCGGTGCCGTCGACGACCCGGGCATTTATGATGACGATATCGTATGGTTCGGAAGTTTGGCCGAAAGAGAAACCTGGCAATGAAAGGAAGATTGAGAAAATGAGAAACAGTGATAATTTAGACATAGTGTTTGTTGTGTCAGAACCCCTTGCGTAAGCGGGTGGTACGAATTCAGTCAAAGGGCGTGGTCAGGCCCCACGAGCATCTCTGCCACAGTCTTCACCATCCGCTTACGCAGGTGGTTCTGCCCCATTTATCTTCGATAAACTACTTTTCCGCCGACGATTGTCGCAACTGCTCCGCCTGTAAATTGCCAGCCGTCGAACGGTGAGTTCTTCGATTTCGATTTTGTATCGGAATTACGATAAGTCCAAACCAGATCAGGGTCAAGTATAGTCACATCGGCTATCGATCCGGGCTTCAGGGTGCCGCGATCCTTTAGCCGGAAAATCCTTGCGGGATTGGCCGAGCAAAGCTCTATCAGCCGCACAAGACTTAAAACTCCTTTTTGAATCAATTCGTTGAACGCGAGGCCGACAGCAGTTTCCAGCCCCGTGATGCCGAAAGGCGCGCGGTCGTATTCAAGTGATTTTTCGTCAGAGTGATGCGGTGCGTGATCGGTTGCGATGGCGTCGATGGTGCCGTCTTTCAGGCCTTCCAGAATGGCTTCCAAATGATCTTCGCTACGAAGCGGCGGTGACATTTTGGTGTTGGTGTCGTAGCCTTCCACCGATTTGTCGGTCAGCGTGAAATGGTGAGGCGTGACTTCGCAGGTGACGTTTGTGCCTTCATTCTTGGCACGGCGGATGGCTTCGATTGCTCCTTTTGTCGAGACGTGGGCGATGTGAATGTGGGCGCCGGTTTCCTTTGCGATAAGAATATCGCGAACAACATCAACATCTTCGGCAAGTGCGGGCATTCCTTTCAGGCCGAGCAGGAGCGAGATGCGGCCTTCGTGCATAACGCCGCCTGACGAGAGCGATTTGTCTTCGCAATGGTCGATCACCGGCAGATCGAAATCCTTTGCGTATTCCATCGCCCGCCGCATCATCCCGGCATTCGGAACCGGTCGCCCGTCGTCGGACACGGCGACCGCACCAGCAGCCTTCATCTCGCCCATTTCGGCAAGTTCCGAGCCGTCCGAAGATTTTGTGATCGCTCCGATCGGGAACACATTCGCTAAACCTGCACGCTCGGCCTGCTCGATCATATAACGCGTGATAGCCGCATTATCATTGATCGGCTGCGTATTCGGCATCGGGCAAACGCTTGTCCAGCCGCCCGCAACCGCAGCCGCGCAGCCGCTCGCGATAGTCTCCTTATGCTCCTGCCCCGGCTCGCGAAGGTGCACATGCATATCGATGAATCCCGGAGCGATAAGCAAACCGCTGGCATCGAAAATTTCCACACCTTCGGGAGCCGGTTCGCCACGTTTGAGCCAAGCAGAGACGCGTCCGTCTTCTATAAGAACTGACATGCCAGTATTTTCAGGTGCGGCCGGGTCGATAAGGTGGCCATCGGCAATTAAAAGTTTCATTTCTGTTCAACAGATTTCTGTGAAATCATGGATATAAAAATCTGCCATTTTCCAGCAGTCTTTATGTAATATTTTTTACACAAATAAGGGCATTCTTCGGTCGATTCCTTCTCCTGTTCGCCGCAACAAAAGTAGACAGAGATAAAATCAGGTTTTTTGTCATTATCAAGGTCTATTGCAGATGAAACTCGCTCTAACGTTACATTTTTCGGAAGGCTTGTTTTAGAAAGTGAAGATTTGTCCAAACTTCTAGCGAATTCTACCGAAGGATAGATTACAAAAACTGCGAAAGGCATTTGGTCTTTGTAATTACTATCAACTCGCTCAACTTCCAAAATTTCCTTATCAATAATAGTTTCAAGTTCCACCGCCCAGAAAAACTCTTTCTTTTTGTTTTCCAAGCAACCGCTATTCTTAGTTTTGGTAACTTTCGAAATCCCAAGTTGGAATGGTTCGATTTTAACGTGTAGAGGAATTGCCGTAACTTTTTCACCAATGACAGGTTCGTTGTCAAAACCCATTTTTATTTGCGCATTTTTATAAGGTGGAATCATCCAGCCCTTTTCGTCTTTCGTTTCGGCATTTCTGACAAGCGCGTATTCACCTTGTTTTATTTCCGGTATTCGTGTTTTTCCTAGCGGTGTTGAGAGTCTTTCTAGTGTCGTATCTCTAGGTTTTTTAACTTTCTCGATCAAGCTATTTTGAAATTCAGTTTCGTTCTGATTTTGAACCTGTAACAAGAAACTAGAATAATAAACGAGAAGATTATTAGAAGTCTTTTCATTCTCGCTGATTTCATTCTATGCGACGTGTAGCAATGTTTCTCAAACACTTTGGGCAATTTCGACCGGATAAAAATAGTTTGACGGATAAAGATAATCTTCGCCGGATTCATCGACAATGCGAAGATATTTGTCCTTCGCGGCACTTTCGTCCGGCAGCACTTCGTAAATCTTGCGAATCTGTAGATCATCGCAACCGTCGTTTTTTATGCATAAAACAAATTGTCCTTCTTGTTCGCTCATAACTTAATCCAGAAATGTTTTGAACTTCATCCTTCTTTTGCCGATGCCGTGTGCTTCATACCAATGCAGTTCGGCAAGTCTGATTCTACCATTTTGAAGTTTGACCTAAGCAACTCCTTTCAATTTTCGCCAACGTCCGCTTCCGGATTGTTCGCGAAGCAAATGAATTTCCCGAATGCTGGTTCCGATGGCGATTGTTTCGACATTACTGATTTCCGTTATAATTTCAAAAACGATTTCGTTCATTACTATTTATCAGCCATAGTCCCGCCGGTCGCAAGATATAGAACCGCCATCCGCACCGCGACGCCGTATTTTACCTGATCTAAAATGAGCGAACGCGAGCTGTCGGCGACTTGGGATGAGATTTCTATGCCGCGGTTCATCGGGCCTGGATGGAGGACGATGGCGTCTTTTTTAGCTAGATTAAGGCGTTCGTTTGTGAGGCCGTAATGGATCGCGTATTCGCGCAAGGTTGGGAAGAAGGCCGAATCCTGCCGTTCGCGTTGGATGCGGAGGATCATCACGACATCGGCCCCGTCGATAGCGTCCTCGATATGAGGAGAAACCTGCAAACCGTTTTCTACAAGATGCTGGAAATCGTTCGGCACGAGCGGTTTCGGGCCGGCCACGCGTACTGTCGCACCTAGCTTTGTCAATAGATGAATGTTGGAGCGGGCGACGCGGCTATGCAGGATGTCGCCGACAATTGCAACCTCGAGGCCTTTGATCTGGCCTTTGCGTTCGCGGATCGTCATCGCGTCGAGCAATGCCTGCGTCGGGTGTTCGTTGGCACCGTCACCGGCATTAACGATGGCGGCCTTGCTGACTTTGGCGAGCTGGTGCGGCACGCCTGCCGAGCCGTGGCGGACGACTATACAGTCGGGCTGCATTGCGTCGAGGTTCATTGCCGTGTCAAGGAGTGTTTCGCCTTTGCTCACGCTTGATGACGAGACGCTGATATTAACCGTGTCCGCTGAAAGACGTTTGGCGGCAAGCTCAAAAGACGTTCGTGTTCTGGTGGAAGATTCGAAGAAAAGATTGATGACGGTTTTACCGCGCAATGTCGGAACTTTTTTTATCTCGCGATTAGAAATCTCGCGGAAATTCTCGGCGGTGTTCAGAATGCCGGTAATTTCTTCGGCCGAGAGGTTCCGAATTCCAAGTAAATCTCTGCGGCGAAATGGTTTTTCCATCAACTTTTCGTGAGTGCCCTGCAAATCAAGCTGTGCGTTTTAGCATCGGGATAGGAACTACCTCAGTCGCTATCGCTCCCGGTTCAGACTCGCCTAGGTAATAAAAAAGCAAGGCATCAGGCCTTGCTCAATAAAATCTATTCACTTGACCGTTCGAAAATTCCGACGGCTTCGATATCGTCATATTCTTTAAGCATAACCTTTATAATCTCGGTTTGCTTGGTCGGAACGATTTTGCCGGTAAAATCGGCTTGGATCGGGAGTTCTCGGTGTTCGCGGCCGCGGTCGATCAGGACGGCAAGCTGCACCTTTTTCGGCCGCCCGAAATCCATTAGCTGGTCGAGAGCGGCGCGGATCGTCCGGCCGGTATAGAGAACGTCATCGACCAGAACGATTATTTTCCCGTCGATATCATGGTCAAGCTCGGTACGATTGACGATCGGATTTGCACCGACGGTCGAAAGATCGTCGCGGTATAGCGTGATGTCAATGATTCCGTAAAGCGGACGGACGCCTTCGATAGCTTGGATCTTATCGACGATTCGTTCGGCAAGCGGAACACCTCGGCGGCGAATTCCGACAATATAAAGATCCTGTGCGCCGTGATTTTCCTCGACGATCTCCGACGAGAGTCGCGAAACCGCACGCTTCATACGCGCGCTGTCCATAATGCGGGATTTTTCGGTTAAAGAAATTTCGGATGCCATTTGCAAGCAAATCGTAGCAAAGCTAAGTTAGAAGTTCAAAGATAAATGTTCAAAGTTTTGCGGTTTTGGATTAAAATGAATTCGGACGGGTGGCGAACAACTATGAAAAATCTAGCTTCAATACAAACACATCCTGTTTTTTCCGATGAGGGTTATTTGGAATTTGAGCGATTCGCTGGGGAAAAGCACGAATTTCTCGACGGCAGCGTTTATGCAATGGCCGGCGAAAGTCTCGCTCACAGCACAATTTGCTTTAATCTTCACGGACTGATTCACAATCAACTTCGCGGAAAGAGATGTCGCGGTTTTTCGCCGAATATGAAAGTGGCCACTAATGATTCAGGTTTATTTTCGTACCCTGATCTCATAATCGTTTGCGGAAAACCCGTCAAGCACGATGATAAGGGCGATGTTTTAACGAACCCAACAGTAATTTTTGAGGTTCTTTCGCCCTCAACCGCAAATTACGATCGCGGCGAAAAGTTTTTGCGTTACACGAATTATATCGAAAGTTTGGAAGATTACATTTTAGTGTCCCAAGACAAACCGCTTCTGGAACATTATTCAAAAAAAGATAATTGGCGGAAAACCGAAATCGTTGGGTTGGATGCGACGCTGATGTTAGATTCCGTTGAATGTGAAATTGCTTTGACTGAGCTTTATGAATTGGTAGATTTCCCCGCCAAATAATGTCCCTTTATAAATCGATAGTCCGGCCGGCACTTTTCGGTATTGATGCCGAGCGAGCCCATGAGCTTGGTATTGAAGCGTTGCGTGTTGGGCTTTCGTCTAATCTCTCTCAACGTTTAGCAGCGAGTCGTTTTGAAACTGACGAATTCAGCAGTTTGGAAAGATTCGGTTTGAAGTTTAAGAATCCGATTGGGATTGCCGCAGGATTCGATAAGAACGGCGTCGTAGTTAATCAGCTTGCGTCGCTAGGCTTTGGATTTGTTGAGGTTGGGACGGTTACGTTCGAGCCGCAGAAGGGAAATGAAAAGCCGCGATTGTTTCGTTTGCCGGAAGATAATGCTCTTATAAACCGACTCGGGTTCAATAATGACGGAGCTGAAAAAATAATTGAAAGGCTAAAGAAGATCGATCCGAAATGCGTGCTCGGCGTAAATATCGGCAAAAATAAAGACTTGCCGATCGAAGAAGCGACGGAAAATTATCTTAAGAGTTTTGATTTGGCAGTTGAAGTTGCGGATTATATTGCGGTAAATATTTCATCGCCGAACACGCCTAATCTGCGGGAAATGCAAAAGGCGGAAAATCTGGAGGAATTACTGGAAGCTTTGCAGAATCGTAACGCCGCCGCGAAACCGCTTCTTGTAAAAATCGCGCCCGATCTATCGGATGAAGAAATCGAAACAATCGCAGATATTTGTCAGCAGTTCGGTATTGCCGGAATAATTGCGACGAATACTACAGTTAAACGCGGAGGCCTAAAGACGGCGGACACATCAATAGTTGAGATCGGAGCGGGCGGTTTAAGCGGAAGGCCACTGCGGCAGATGTCCAATCACGTTATCGCGAAAATACATAAATTCTCCGAAGGCAAGTTGCCGATCATCGGCGTCGGGGGGGTTTTTACCGCACAGGATGCGTTTGAAAAAATCGCGGTGGGTGCGTGTTTGCTTCAATCTTATACCGGCTTCGTTTACTCCGGCCCGTCATTCGCACGTGAGATAAATACAGGCTTAGCGAACATATTGAAGGAAAAAGGATTTGAGAATTTAGACGCAGCGATTGGTTCAGAATGGCGGTAATGGAGCTTCTCCGGGTTGACACCAATGGCTCGTAGTCTATAATTATACGTTTGCCTGTTGAGATGTTTTTTCCGGCAGTTTATTCTTAGGAAATGATCATCGATTTAGGCAATTTTGAAGGTTCTTTGCAATTCGATTTTTCCGCGACGACTGAAGAGTTCGAATTGGGCACCAATGACTTCCGCTTGTTGAGCGACGTGAAGGCAATCGGCGAAGTTGTAAAACATACGGCTCAAACGGATGTTGCCGGAAAGATAACCGCCGATGCGGAGTTTGACTGCTCTCGCTGTCTTACGCCGATCAAACAGGATTTTAACGTTGCCTTTGACGTAAGTTATATCACGGAAATGCCGGAAGCAGCGACCGCTGAAATCGAAGCCGGCGACCTCGATACGGATGTGCTGGCGGATGAGAGTTTGGACCTTAAAGAAGTAGTTCGCGAACAAATATTGCTGAACCTGCCTGAGCAGGTATTTTGCACTGAAGATTGCAAGGGTTTGTGCCAAAAGTGCGGCGCGAACCGAAATTTGATAGATTGTAATTGTGAAGAAAAAGAGATCGATCCCAGGTGGTCGGCTCTGAAGAATTTAAAATAGATTCCAAATTACAGATTACACGTTTCAAATTGAGTAGATGATCAATTTGTAATTTGTAATTTGTAATTTGAAAGCCGGAGTAATTATGCCGAATCCTAAACGAAGACACTCGCATTCACGCACACGCCAACGCCGTGCTCATGATGCCCTGAAAACACCGCAGTATTATTTGGACAAGGACACGGGCGAAGCGAAAGTGCCGCACCGTATCGATCCTAAAACTGGGATGTATAAAGGCCGTCAGATAATCGACGTCAAAGAATCCGAATAGATTTTTGAAATTTTCCAAATTTTAAGTTCTAATTCTTATCAATGACTAATCAAAACGCGGGCATCATCGGGATGGGACACGCTTATCCGGAAGGCATTCTTACTAACGCCGACCTGGAAAAGATCGTGGAAACATCTGATGAGTGGATAACTACGCGCACCGGTATCAAACAGCGCCATAAAGCGAAAGCGGACGAATATACTTCGCAGTTCGGCACGCTGGCAGCGCGGCAGGCTGTCGAGCGCGCTGGTATCCATGTTAGCGAAATAGATATCATCATTTGTGCAACGACGACGCCCGATCAAATAATGCCTTCGACCGGAGCTTTGATCCAGGCACAGATCGGCGCGGTAAACGCAGCCGGAATGGACGTCTTCGCGGCGTGTTCGGGCTTTTTGTATGGGCTGACTATGGTCGAATCGATGATTCGCACCGGGCAAATAAAATACGCGTTGGTGATTGGTGCGGAGGTTTTGACGAAGTATGTCGATTACACTGATCGCGGCACCTGTGTAATTTTCGGCGACGGAGCAGGTGCGGCAGTGATTGGGCCGGTTACGGAAGGTAAAGGAATTCTCGCGACGAAAATACGCTCGGACGGACGTTACGCCGAGCAGCTTTATTCACCCGGCGGCGGTACAAAGTTGGGCACAACGCACGAAACGATCGATAACGGCGATCATTTCTTTAAGATGAAAGGCAACGAGCTTTTCAAAATTGCCGTGCGCTCGATGGCCGAAATTTCGGCTGAAATGCTGGAAAAGGCCGGATATACTGTCGATGATATCGATCTGGTAGTTCCGCATCAGGCTAATCAGCGGATCACCGATGCGGTTGCATCACGGCTTGGTATTCCGGAAGAAAAAGTTTATTCGAATATTGCTCAACTTGGCAATACATCCTCGGCTTCGATCCCGATTGCATTGGATGAATGTATTCAGTCCGGGAAGATAAATGAAGGAAGCTTGGTACTACTGACTGCATTCGGCGGCGGCGTTACTTGGGGCGGAACGGTGATTAGATTTTAGATAATGTCGAAATCAGCATTTATATTTCCCGGTCAGGGCAGCCAAGTCGTTGGGATGGGGAAAGATCTATTTGACAATTTTCCTGCCGCCCGCGAGGTTTTTGAGGCGGCAGACGATGCCCTCGGATTTTCGCTTTCTGAAATGTGCTTTTTCGGTGATGAAGCAGATTTGCAGTTAACGGCGAATACGCAGCCTGCAATTCTGACTGCATCGGTCGCGGCGTTTAAGGCAATGGAATCCGAAGGTTTTGCGAAACCGGATTATGTTGCCGGCCACAGTCTCGGCGAATATTCGGCTCTGGTCGCTGCCGGTGTTTTGGATTTTGCTGATGCGGTGTTAACGGTCCGAAAACGCGGGACTTACATGCAGGAAGCGGTTCCCGTCGGCACCGGTGCGATGGCGGCGATACTCGGATCGGATGTTGAAACGATAGAAGCGGCGTGCGGCGAAGCGGCTCAATTACAGGTTTGCAGCCCGGCCAATATCAATTCGTCTTCACAAGTCGTGATTGCCGGAAACGCCGAAGCGGTTGATCGTGCGTGCGAATTGCTGAAGGAACGCGGAGCGAAACGGGCGATAAAACTGAATGTTTCAGCGCCTTTTCATTGTGCATTGATGATGCCGGCACAGGAAAGATTATCGGAAGATGTGCGAGGCCTTGAATACGGGAATTTCAGTTCGCCTATAGTGCATAATTTTAGTGCAGCTTCGAATGATGATTCCTCAAAAGTTTGCGACGCTTTAACGCGGCAGGTTTCGTCGCCTGTTTTGTGGCTGCAAACGGTGCGTTTTTTAATTGAAAGCGGCGTCATAGATTTTGTCGAGGTCGGTCCCGGAAAAGTTTTGTCGGGTTTAGTTAGGCAGATCGATCGTGATGTTCGCGGTTTGAATGTCGAAAATACGGAAAGTTTGAGAAATACATTACAATTGCTTTAAACAGGAGAGAATATGTCAGAAGTTCAAGATAAAATTAAACAGATCATTGTCGATGAATTAGGTGTGGATGAAGCGGAAGTTACGGAAAATGCCCGGTTTATCGAAGATCTGGGTGCGGACTCGCTTGATCTGGTCGAACTCGTGATGCGGTTCGAAGAGGAATTCGACATCGAAATTCCCGACGAAGACGCGGAAAAGATACAGGCTGTCCGCGACGCTTACGCTTACGTCGAACAACACAAGGCAGGGTAAGCAGTGGTCGGTGGACAGTGATCAGAGGTCAGAATGCACGGTTCAATTCTACTTTCAAACTGATGAAAATCTGCCGATTACTTACATAAGAAAATGGCTGTTCAAAGCTATCGACAATTGATTGCTTGGCAGAAGGCGATGGAATTGGTCAAATTGATTTATGATTCAACCGGGAAAATTCCGAGGGAAGAACTTTATGGACTGACTCTTCAAATTCGGAAGGCGGCGGTTTCAGTTCCTTCGAATATTGCTGGGGGGCAAGGCCGTAATTCAACAAAGCAGTTTTTGCATCATCTTTCGATTGCGTACGGTTCGTTGTTGGAAACTGAAACCCATACTCTGATCGCGGAAATGCAAAGCTATATAACGGCGGACGAGACGATCTTGCTGCTCGACAAATCCGCCGAGGTGGGAAGAGTAATCAACGGGTTAAAAAATTCGCTTGAAAGAAAGCTTTCCACTGATCACCGGCCACTGACCACTGAACAAATATGAAACGTCGAGTAGTTGTAACAGGACTCGGACTGGTGACGGCGTGTGGGAACGATGTACCGACGACCTGGGCCGCAATGATGAACGGAGCCAACGGCGCCGATTACATCAAAAAATTCGATCCGGAAAAGTTTTCGGTCCAATTCGCCTGCGAAGTTAAGGACTTCGATCCGCTCAGTTTTCTCGATAAGAAGGAAGCGAGGCGGATGGGCGCCTTTACTCATTTCGCGCTCGCTGCGGCAGACGAAGCTGTGAAAGACAGCGGCTTAATCATCGATTCTTCTAACGACGAAATGGTCGGAACCTATATAAGTTCGGGCATCGGTGATTTCTGGGCAATTGAAAGAGAGCACGAGAAACTGCTGAATTCCGGGCCTGACCGCGTTTCGCCATTCTTTATTGTTTCGGCAATTGTAAATCTAGCTTCGGGAAACGTTTCGATCCGTCATGGTGCAAAAGGCCCGAATTCGGCAACCGCTACGGCCTGTTCTGCCGGTGCTCACGCCATCGGCGACAGCTTTCGACTGATCGAGCGTGGGGACGCCGATGCGATGATATGCGGCGGTGCGGAGAGTGCGATCACGCCGATGTCGGTTGCCGGATTTGCTTCCATGCGGGCGCTTTCGACTCGTAACGATGATCCGAAACGGGCTTCGCGGCCGTTCGATGCGGAACGTGATGGTTTTGTAATCGGAGAAGGCTCGGGGATTCTGATTCTCGAAGAGCTCGAATTCGCAAAGAAGCGCGGTGCAAGAATTTACGCAGAGATCTCGGGTTACGGAATGAGCGGCGATGCCTTTCACGTGACTATGCCGGACGAAACCGGTTCGGGAGCGATCCGTGTTATGCAGCGGGCAATCAAGGATGCGGGAATTACGCCGGAACAGATCGGATATATCAACGCTCACGGGACCTCCACGCCTTACAACGATAAATTCGAGACATTGGCGATCAAAAAGGTTTTTGGCGAACACGCGAAGAACCTGCCGGTAAGTTCGACAAAATCGATGACCGGCCACGCTCTGGGTGCCGCCGGCGGTATCGAAGCCGTTTTCTCGGTGCTAGCGATGCATAACAACAAACTGCCGCCGACGATCAATTACGAAGTTCCCGATCCGGATTGCGATCTCGACTACATTCCAAACGTCGCCCGCGACACGAAGGTCGACTACGTGTTGTCCAACAGTTTCGGCTTTGGCGGGACGAATGCCTGTTTGATCTTTAAAAGATTTGAGGATTAGGCTTGTTCCTGATGAGGACGCAGATAATAGCCTTGGGTGAAACCCCCAGGGACCGGCCACAATTGTTCCAATCCTTAAGGGGTTGCACACCACATTATGTCGCTTTCCCTTCAGGGAGCCAGACAATTTACGGCGCTACCCAGGGTTTAATCTTGGGCTATTGTCTTTGACGCCTTCAGCGTCTTAAGAATTATGAAAATCATTGTATTAATGAAGCAGGTTGCCAACAAGGATGCGGTTTTGCGTATCGGCGGCGACGAAAAGTGGATCAACGAAAACGACATTGCTCACCAGACGAATGAATCCGACGGCTATGCATTGGAAGAAGCTTTGCGCATGAAGGAAGCTAAAGGTGAAGGTGAAGTTGTTGTTTGCTCACTCGGGCCCCAGAGCGCGAAAACTGTTATTAAAGACGCGTTGGCACGGGGTGCAGACCGGGCGATTCATGTCGTCATCGATGACTCAAAAAATCTTTCTCCATACCAGATTGCGAAAGCCATCGCCGACGCCATTCGCGAAGAAAAAGCGGATATGGTTTTTACCGGACTGCAATCTGACGACGCGAGTTACGGGCAGACCGGCGTGATTCTTGCTGAGCTTTTAGGAATTCCGAGTGCTACGCTGGTGATCGAGGTCGATCGCTCGAAACTCGACGGCAGCCTGCGTTTAAAGCGTGAACTTGAAAGCGGCTGGTATCAATGGTTTACATATGAGCTTCCGGCACTCTTAACGATCCAATCCGGTATTTCGCAGATACGATATGCATCGTTGAAGGGAATCATGGCGGCGAAGAAAAAAGAGGTCAGAGATGTAGTGCCGACGATTGAAAACTTTGCGTCCGCGCAGAACATCGAGAAGGTTTATATGCCGCTCAAGACCAAGCAGACGCAAATGCTCGGAAACGGCGATGCGAAAGCCGGTGCGGTTGAACTGGTCGAGAAATTGAAGACGGAAATTCGAGTCCTCTAGTAGATCTTTAATATAGGGATCGATCATCAACGATTCACAAATTTATGATTTTAGTTTTCATCGAACATAAAAGCTGCATTCTAAACAAAATATCGCTCGAAGCAATTACTGCAGCCCAGAGCATTGGTAAAGATCTTGGGTTAAAGGTATCGGCTGTTATTCCCTGCGACAAGGACTGCGCGCTTGCCCAGGAAATAGCCCAGTACGACCTGGAAAAAGTTATCGTTGTAAATAACGAAAAGCTTGGAACTTATACGCCCGATGCTTACGCCGACGCCTGGGAACAGGTCATTAAGGCATTGAACCCGCAATACGTCGTGATGGCACACACCTACCGCGTTCGGGATTTTGCGCCGAAGATTGCGGCGCGAATTGGAAGAGAAGTCGTTGGCGATGTGATTCGATACAAGTCCGACGCCGGAAAGCTGGTTTTCACGCGGCGAATATTTCTCGGGAAACTCGATGCGGATGTTACTATCGGCGGCGACGCTCCTTATTTCGTTACGTTTCAATCGGGAGCCTTTCGCGGGGACAGCGCGGCGAAAGGAACTGCGTCGGTAGAAACTATGGATGTGCAAATCGGCAATGTCCGCATGACGCCGGAAGAACCGTTTCAAGAAGCTAAAGCAACCGTCGATCTTTCCAAATCGGAGATTATTGTTGCGGTCGGGCGCGGGATCAAATCTCAGGAAAATATTGCTCTCGCGCAGCAGCTTGCGGATGCTCTCGGTGCTGATCTGGCAGCTTCGCGGCCCATCTGCGATGCCGAATGGCTGCCGATTGACCGGCAGATCGGCTCGAGTGGCCAGACGGTTGCTCCGAAGGTTTATATTGCACTTGGCATTTCGGGAGCGATCCAGCACATTGTCGGGATGAAAAATGCCAACTCGATCATTGCGATCAACAAAGACGCGGAAGCTCCGATTTTCGATATTGCGGACTACGGAATCGTCGGTGATTTGTTCGACGCCGTTCCGGTGCTGGTCGAGGAAATTAAGAAAGCAAAAGGTTAAGTATTTGCTGGATTCAAGTGAAAAAGCGTCGCAGTTTTTAGTAACAGCGACGCTTTTTATTTTGTCAGGTCTTTGAATAAACAGGTTTGTCTACCTGTTTTATGTAGGATCTATCTCGATTTTTACGTCGAAAGTCCCCGAATTATCATTGAGGTTTCCTTCGTTGACACCGAGAAATAAAGCTCCATCGCGAGTAGCGGTGAATTCACGTGACAAGCCGATGTAAATAAATTCGTTATTATCGTCGCCGATCACGGCAATAAGTGCTCCCGTTGGAACGCTGGGCAATAGTTTGCCTGAATCCTCAATGTCGTAAAGGCCCGAAGGGGTTGCGGTTCTGCCGGCACCGATGGAAATCTTGCCACTTCCGTTAATCCTTATTTTCTGCCCCTTTTTAATGACAAAGCCGGAATTTGTCCAGCCATTCGATGAGTTATTGGCGAGAACTTTGACGCCGATCTCGATTGGTTTGATGGCGGCTGACGGCGTTTTCGCTTTATTCGACGCGACCGGTATATTTACCTTGGCGGCCGTGCCTGTCGTTACAACTCGCGGCACGATTTTCGGCGGTTCGGAATCATCGATCACTTCGGATTCGTCTTCGATATCGTTGACCGGAGTGTTCCGAACGGCGGCGTTGACGATTTGCGGCGATGAACGCGGAGAATCGAACTGTATTGAATCAATCTCGGCCGCCGCAAAGGACATTTGCCGTGCACGCGCTCCGTCGCCCATGGCAATTGTAAATTTGCCACCGCCGAAAGCCGTGATTTTCCCTTTAATAATGCTGCCGTCCTTCAAACGGATCGTATCGGCCAAAACGGCCGCCGAAAGTGAAAAAACCAAAGCGGCCCCAAGTGCCAATCGCGAAAATCTGAATTTGTATTGCATATTTCCTCAGCTGTACGTAAAGTGCGAGCCAAAGCGGTTAGAACAGTTAATGAAAACGCCGGCATTTACAGAAGTAATGATGCGGAAAAAAGCTTTTTGAGTTGCAATTTTTCCAATCGGGTTATACAAGAGGAATTGTATCAAAAGTAAGAAGTTAGAAATAAGAAATATAAGTTGAAACACGATTTTGAATTTAAGATTTCGATTTTCAGATACAGCGTTGCTGTCCCGGAATGCAAGATGCTGTTTTATGAATCGTTCTTTAATTGCAGCCCGATTCCTGGAGCATTATTCGCTGCCGCCCGAATACGACAACGAAACAACGAAAATGGGGAAAATTATGACAAATAATATAATAAAGACATCGATACTTTCGGCCATAATTGTGGTACTTGCGAGTATTACGGCGTTTGCCCAGCGGGATAATATCAGTACCGCGAAATGGACGCTTACTTACGCTTATGGCAAACAGGCCGTTAATTCGACTGCATTTTTCGAGATAAATATTGGCCGCTCGCGGTTCATGGGCAATAGCGGCTGCAATCAAATGTTCGGAGCGGTAGTAATTAACGGAAATCGAATAAACTTTTCAAATATCGGCATGACGAAGCGTATGTGCAAAATGATGCCGAGGAGTATTCCCGAATCGACGGTTACGCAGGCGCTGGACGAAGCTGTGCGGTACCGCCAAAACAGAAACTTGCTTAAGCTTTACAACCGCCGGGGCCGCATAATCCTCGAGTTTAAAATTTTAGGAAAGCAGGACCCTATTGATGAAGACGAATCGGCCGTAAGGCTTGAAGACAAAAAATGGATACTTGAGTCCATTGGAAACAGAAAAACATTGGTCGCGATCAAAGATGCTTTCATCGTTTTCGATCCGTCCAAAGGCAGTGCCGGCGGTAATTCAGGGTGCAACGTATTCGGCGGCAGCTATACTTCGGCTAATAAGATGCTGGCGGTTACAGAGATCATCTCCACAATGCGGGCATGCATCGAGGACGGCCGGATGATGGTTGAACGTGAGTTTCTGGATGGGTTGAGGCGCGCAAATCGTTACGAAATAAAGAGCGGCCGGTTGTTCTTATACCAAAATCAAATGCTGCTTTTAACTCTGCGGGGCAAGAACAAATAGATGGAACGCCGGAACCGTAGGGTCAAATGCTGATCTATCCAATCCTTCGATAAATATTTAGAAGCTCGGTTCAGCAATAATGTAAAATAATGCAATGAAGAAAAGCGGCCTTATCACGCTGACCGACCGCGGATTATACTGTAAACGCGGCGATTTTTATGTCGATCCCTGGAAACCGGTAAAGAAAGCCATTCTAACTCATGCTCACGCCGATCACACGTATCGCGGAAATCAGGATTATCTAGTGCCTGCGGAAGGCGAGAGGCTGTCGCGAATTCGTTTGGGGGATGACGCAATCATTTCTTCACAAAAATACGGGCAGGAAATTGATATAAATGGTGTCAAGGTTTCCTTTCATCCGGCCGGTCACGTACTCGGATCATCACAAGTCCGCGTTGAATATAAAGGCGAAATTTGGGTTTGTTCCGGCGATTATAAGTTAATGCCGGACGCTACATGCGCGCCGTTCGAGCCGGTAAAATGCCATCATTTTATTACCGAAGCGACATTCGGGCTGCCGATCTATCGGTGGCAGCCGACGGAATTTATTTTCGAGGATATTAATTCGTGGTGGCGTAAAAACCTCGAAAAGGGAAAAGCTTCAGTCATTTTCGCATATTCGCTCGGCAAATCGCAGCGCGTGATGAACGGCATCGACCGGACGATAGGAAAGATCTTCACGCACGGCGCGGTCGAACGATTAACGCAGGCTTACCGCGAAGAAGGCGTCGATCTGCCGGAAACGCAGTACGTCGGCTCGGTCGAAAATAAGAAGGATTTCGTCGGTTCGCTGATCGTCGCTCCGCCAGGATCTCACGGATCGACATGGATGAAAAGGTTCGGCAATTATTCGACCGGATTTGCTTCCGGCTGGATGATGGTCCGCGGAGCGAAAAGACAGCGAGCGGTGGATCGTGGTTTTGTGCTGTCCGATCACGCAGACTGGCCGGAACTTTTGCGGGCGATTAAGAGTTCCGAAGCCGATACTGTTTATGTAACTCACGGATTTTCTGATGAGGTCGTGCGGTATTTGAACGAAACCGGATTTAATGCGACACCCCTGAAAACGCAGTATGTGGGCGATGATGCGGAAGAAGAAAATATTGCTTCCGTATAGCTGATAGCTGATAATTTCGGAACATCTTAATTATCAGCTTTCAGTTATCAGCTATTCAGCATGTTCTAAATTGAATGAAGCTATTTACCGAACTTTATACCGAACTCGACCAAACCAATAAGACCAACGAAAAGGTCGAGGCGCTTCGGGTTTATTTCGAGCAGGCAGGGAAGGAAGACGCGGCGTGGGCTTTTTATTTTCTGTCGGGAAGAAAGCCGCGCCAGATCGTACCGTCCGCGAAGCTGCGGGCGTGGGCGATAGAGGCGGCGGGAATACCCGAATGGCTCTATTTAGAATCACGCAATACGGTAGGCGACAGCGCCGAAACGATAGCTCTTTTACTGCCGAATAATACGGAGGTCGACGAGACCCCGCTGCACATTCTTGTCGAGCAGAAATTGCTGCCGCTGCGAGGTGCAGCAGAAGATTTGCAGAAAGCCGAAGTCATCGCCGCCTGGTCGCGGATGGATTATTCGCAGCGTCTGGTTTATAACAAACTGATTTCCGGCAGCTTTCGCGTCGGCGTCTCGCAGCAGCTTGTCGTGCGGGCGTTGTCGCAGGTTTCGGAGCTTCCGGTCGATATCATTACGCACCGGGCGATGGGCGATTGGGAACCGACACCGGAATTCATTAATCAGCTTTTAAACCCGGAAATGGGGCAGGACGAAACACCGATAGCGAGGCCTTTCCCATTTCACCTGGCACATCAGATGGATTTTTCGCCCGGTGAACTGGGACCGTCTGCCGATTGGCAGGTTGAATGGAAGTGGGACGGCATCCGTGCTCAGGTCATAAAAAGAAAGGACGAAGTTTTTGCATGGTCCCGCGGCGAAGATTTGATAACCGAACGATTTCCGGAAATCTCCACCGCTGCGGCTAATCTTCCGAACGGGACGGTTTTGGACGGGGAAGTGCTGCCGTTCAAAGATGAAAAGGTTCTCCCTTTTACCGAGTTACAGAAACGGATCGGGCGCAAAAACGTGTCCGCCAAAATACTTGCGGAGGTTCCGGCCGTGCTCGAATGTTATGACCTCCTCGAATACGAGGGCCGCGATATTCGTTCGCTCGAGTTTAAAGTGCGTCGTGAATTTCTGGAAAATATCATTGGTAATTTGGACGATGAATCAAGGAAATATATACGTCTGACACCCTCGGTCGAGGCCGGAAATTGGGATGAGCTGGCCGTCATCCGAGAAAGGAGCCGTTTTCTCGGTGTCGAGGGTTTTATGCTCAAACGCCGCGAATCTCCTTACCGCACAGGACGACACCGCGGCGATTGGTGGAAATGGAAGATCGATCCGCTGACCATCGACGCCGTGCTTATTTACGCCCAAAAGGGAACCGGCAAGCGATCCAATCTGTTCACGGACTATACGTTCGCTGTCTGGAAAGATTCGGTGCTCGTACCGTTTGCCAAGGCGTATTCCGGGCTGACCGATGTTGAAATTCGCAAGGTCGATCGATATGTTCGCGATAATACTATCGAGACATTCGGACCGGTGCGAAGCGTTAAGCCCAAACTCGTTTTCGAGATCGCGTTCGAAGCACTGCAAAAATCCACGCGGCACAAATCCGGCGTCGCCGTTCGTTTTCCGCGGATTCTGCGATGGCGAGACGACAAGAAGATTGAGGATGCCGATTCGCTGGATACGATCCACACAATGCTCGATGCATACCAAAATCCGGCAGATGAATGAGCGGCCTAAATATCGATTTTCGCTTGCGGGGCAGCCGCTTTATCCGCATTTGAAGCTGACGCGGGAACGCTTCCCTCGTCTTCTCGCTACACGCATAATCGATAATGACGATGCGGAATATTTCGGCGCCTTCTTGAACCGTTCCGCGGCGAGAATATTGATCGATTTCACTAATAAGACATTTCGTCTCCGCAGCTGTCAGATCGATATCGATGGTGAATTCCCGGTTCCGTGTACACAATACTATTCGAAGCGATGCGTTGCGCCTTGTGTAAAAAGCCTATGCCGCGAAAAAGATTATCTGGAAATGGTTGATCTTGTCAGGCTGTTTCTTTCGAACGAACGGGAACGATTTGGCGAAACACTTAACGAGAGAATCGGGGATGCCGCGGGCCGATTGGATTTTGAAAAGGCAGCGTATCTTCGCGACATCGGCAATCGCGTGACGGTATTCTGGCAGGACAAGAAGCTTCGCGTCTGGCTGAATGACGCAGTCGATACATTGGTTCTCGAAACGGGTAATGACGAAATAAAGGTATATTTGGTTACACAGCGAGTCCGGCGAACGCTGGGGATGCGGGTTTTTGTCTGGCCCTTTTCAACGGGCGAAGTTCCTGAGCAGGCATTGGGAGACGTCATCTCGCAATTCTATAAATTTCATCCTCCGCGTGAAATCCGCGTTTCTCAGGATTTTCCCGGCCGATTAGAACTTTCGCGTATATTAAGCCGGAAGTTTGGCGGAACAATCAAAATATCAGTCGTTAAGATCAGCGCCCATCAGATAACAACGGAACGTGCGATGACAAGGACAAAATTGGAAGACAGCCTGGCCGGCCGGAAACCGCGCCCGACCTCTGTTGAGATCGGACGCGATCTTCTTAAAATATTTGGACTGGATAAAATTCCTGTCCGAATAGAAGCATTTGATGCCGCGCATATCTCCGGCAGCGACCTGACGGCAGCGAGGTCAATTTGGGCAAATGGGAAATTTCTTTCGGACGAGTACGAATTTTGGTTTTCGGATCAAGCGAGCGAATTGGAAACTTTGGCTAAATTCGTTAATAAGAGCCTTCTTACGCCGAGAAATTTGCCGGATCTCATTCTTATTGACGGCGGCCAATCGCAGCTAAATGCAGCATTAAAAGGTTTAGCCGAATTAACCGAACGAAAATTTTCTATAATTTCCGCTGTTAAGCGGCCCGGCAAACATTCTGAAATTTCGCACTTTTTGACTGAAAACGGATCTCGTATCGAGTTCGATGCGAAGATCGAGGCAATGCGTGTTTTAAGGGTTTTGCGCGATGAAGCTCACGATCTCGCGAATTCCGTACACAGGCAAAGCCGCGATATGAGCTATTTTTACGAACTGCCCGGTATTCTGCCATCGCTCGATGAAAGACAGCGGCAGAATCTATTAGTAAAATTCGGGTCGATACGAAAAATTTTGGAATTAGATGAGAAGCAACTGACCACTTTATTTGGTAAAGAAACTGGGTTAAGTGCATTCAAAGACATCAAATTATATCTTTCCGCACCATCCGGCGTTCCACGGCCGCTTGTAGTACCGATTCGTTTCGATGATCCGAATGGTGAAGCGGGTGATCTGCGTCCAATCGAGGCTTTTAGGTAAGCTGCGCCGGCAGCATTTCGAAATTGACTGTGACCAAACCCCGAAAAATCGAGTAAAACGAGCGAATCTTTGCTGATCATCGAACACATATCTTCCTTGCGTATTTCTGCTTTTATTGTATTGAGTCGAACAGAAGAGTCATGAATCGAACGGCATACTTGGAAAATGAGATGAACTTTAAATTTGCCACGCCGGAATATCGGTGCGGTATTCAGCTAAAATTTCGAAGGAGGGGAATTATTATGAAATTAAAAAATATACGATTTCTTTGTCGGAGGAATGGCGAAGATCCATTCTTCAATGGCGCACTATGCGCCGCCTGAGCGTAAGATGAACGAAATGATCATTGATACAGCTTAGAATTCAGGCGAGCAATCAGTGATAAACCGGCAAAATGGGCTGCATAATACAAATTCAGAATTACGCGAGAGCGGATCGAGTTACCGGTTTGTTCTGGAAGATAGCATTTATCAGCGTGCAAAAATTCACCCGCTTATTACTACGGGACTTCTCGTAGGCGGCGGATTGGCGGTCGCGGCCTTTGTCGCGTCGAAAAAAATGAAAACCGGCGGAAGCGCAGGTTATCGGTTGAATAAGGGGAGAAATTATATGGCAGACATGAATATGGAAATCAAGGAACATATGGAAGTAGTCGGTTCCGACGGAGAGCACGTCGGGACGGTGGATAAGCTCGAAAACAATGTGATAAAACTCACCAGAACCGACTCGCCGGACGGAAAACACCATCGGATCGAAATGGATATGGTCGATACGATAGAAGGCGGAAAGCTTGTCCTGATGCAGCGTGCCAGCGAGGTAAAAATGCAATGGGGCCAGATCGCTTGAAGAGGAAATGACTGACACCAGCGGTTCCATGCGGGATGAAGGAAACGACCAGTCGCAAACCGCTACGAGCAGACGCAATAATTGACAGTTAAAAGATCAAGCGTTTGAGTCCCGCGTTTAGGCAGCTATATGCTGTCAAAGAAGCCGCTTAAAGGCGGGACTCAAAACAATTGGCCGCCGGAGAAAACTGACGGCGTCGAAGGGTTGGCGATTTATCTTTGAGGAAAAAATATGAATAGCATACAAGTCACGGACAGAATACAGCACCTAGAAACGAGAAAGTCCTCCGAGGAGTACAACTTCGAGCATTTCACCACTGGAATTTTAATCGAGGATGCAAAACGCACGTTCACTGCCGACGGCATTTGCGCGGGTGAGATTGCTCCGGATTTCGAACTTGCGAAGGTTGGCGGCGGGACGCTGCGGCTGAGCGAACTTCGCGGGAGTCCGGTGCTTATGCATTTCGGCTCATACAGCTGACCGATTACCGGCGGTTCGGTCGAACCGCTTCGCAAATTGCACGAGGAATGGGGAGGCGAAGTCCAATTCCTGGACGTTATTACCCGGCAGGCGCATCCCGGGCCGGAGGTTCAAGGCTACGAAACCTTCGATCAGAAGAAACTGGATGCCGAAAAATTCAGCCGTGAAGACAATTATACTTATCCGGTGCTGATCGACGATCTTGCCGGATCGACGCATCAGGTTTACGGCGGCCTGGCCGATCCGACTTACATCATCGATGCTGACGGCCGCGTAGCTTTCTATTGTTTATGGACGCATGCGCCGACACTTCACACGGCACTGGAAGAATTGACGGAGCAAGATGGCCGTGGAGTGGTAATGGGCGGCATTCACCGAAGGCCGCACTTGCTTGCAACAATAGCCGATGGCTGGCGGGGATTGCGGCGGGGTCTGCCGCAGAGCTTTATCGAGCTTGAATTGTCCGCACCGGGCATGGCATCGGTGCCCTGGCTCGGCCACTTTGTAAAACCTCTGCTCGCGCCGATTGCATTACGAAGCAGGCCTCTGCCGGCATCGGCAAAGATCGGCCTGGCAATTGGGGCTGCGGCATTGATCGGCATTGTCGCCGGAGCATTAATTTCACGGAAAGGCGATACTGATTCAAATGGCGAGTATAGATGAATCAAAATGTTTTTAGGATCGCGGCACGAGGTAAGTGTTGTAAAATACTTCGTTGGCCGCGGTCCAAACAATGATAAAACTCGATTCGAATATTTGCGGAAACTTTGAAATCTCGCTGGTACACGAATGGCTTGAGACTAACGGAATAGGAGGCTACGCATCTTCGACGGTTTCCGGCGCGCATTCGCGCCGTTACCACGGGTTGCTCACCGCCGCGACTCGTCCTCCGCTTGGACGGATGGTTTTGCTTTCGAAATTCGAAGAAACGCTGATTTTGGATGGTAAGCGTTTTGAGCTTTCGAGCAATCGCTATCCCGGCGGCATATATCCCGACGGATATAAATTCTTAAAAAATTTCCGTCTCGATCCGTTTCCCGTTTGGACTTTCGAGGTAAATAACGTTGAATTTGAGAAATCGGTATTCATGATTTACGGCGAAAATTCGACCGTTTGTCAATGGAAAATAAAATCTGAAATTTCAAATCTCAAATGTGAAATTGAACTTCGGCCTTTGCTCGCTTTCCGCGATCATCACCATTTGCGGCACGAGGATGCCGATTTTAAGGACGATTATGAGACCGGGCAAAATCTGGTTTCGATTGCGCCTTACGCGGAAATGCCGACGCTGTATTTTGCCCATAATGCGGAATTTGTGGAAACTCAAGGTCACTGGTATCGGAATTTTGAATACGCAATTGAGAGGGAACGCGGTTTCGATTGTCACGAAGACTTGTTTCAGCCATTTAGCCTGCGGTTCCATCTTGCGGCGGATGCACGGGTTATTGTATCGACCGGGTTACGAAGTATCGATGATTTGGAAGCCTGCGAGGCGGCCGAAATTGAACGCCGTCAGGAAATCGTAAATATCGCCGGTTCGACAGATGATTTTTCGTCGCAACTCGCGCTGGCCGCTGATCAATTTATAGTTTCACGCGGTTCAGGAAATACTGTAATTGCCGGTTATCATTGGTTTTCCGATTGGGGCCGCGATACTATGATCGCTTTGAACGGCCTGACTCTCGCGACAAACCGGCCTGAAATCGCTAAAAGCATACTGACCGAATTCAGCAAGCATATTTCCGAAGGAATGCTGCCGAACCGGTTTCCGGACGCTGGTGAAACGCCGGAATACAATACCGTTGACGCGTCATTGTGGTATTTCGAGGCGATCCGCGCTTATGCCGCGAAAACCGGCGACTACGATTTCGTCCGCGAAGTACTTTTTGAAAAACTCACCGACATCATCGATTGGCACATTCGGGGGACGCGTTACCAAATTCATGTAGATACCGACGGCCTGCTTTTTGCGGGCGGGCCCGGCGTGCAGTTAACGTGGATGGACGCCAAGGTGGGCGATTGGGTCGTCACGCCCAGAACCGGAAAGGCGGTCGAAATTCAGGCGCTTTGGTACAACGCTCTTTGCGTCATGGCGGAACTTGCGGAAAGATTCGGCTATCCGGAACGGCAAAAAACCTATGTTTCTATGGCTGAGACCGCCAAAGGAAGTTTTAATGGGCAGTTCTGGAATGATTCGGATCGCTGCCTTTTCGATGTGGTTAATGGGGGCAATAGAGACGCCTCGGTAAGGCCGAATCAAATATTTACCGTCAGCTTGCCGCACACGATGCTTAATGCGGAAAAGGCACGGAAAGTAGTAAACAAGGTCGAAAACGACTTGCTAACCCCATTCGGTTTGCGTTCGCTGTCGCCAAATGATCCGCGTTACGTGCCCATTTATATCGGATCGACGCTAGAGCGCGACGGCTCTTATCATCAGGGAACCGTTTGGGGCTGGCTGATCGGGCCGTTTGTCGAGGCCTATTTAAAAGTAAATTCAAATAATCTTACAGCTCGTAATCGAGCCCGTGAAATAGCCGGAAACTTTAAAAAGCACATGGCTGAAGCGATGACCGGACAAGTATCGGAGATCTTCGATGGCGACCCGCCCCACACCCCTCGCGGCTGCGCCGCCCAGGCGTGGAGCGTCGCCGAACTTGTACGCATTACCGCGTTAGCATCTGATTCTAATTCAGGAGCTTAAAATAAAAAGCAGACCAAAATTGCCTGCCTTCTTTTTCGTAAATGTTGGGATCAGCGAAAATTAAATTGGAGCCGATGATAAGATTCGAACTTACGACCTGATGATTACAAAAGCTCAAAGCCGGTTTCTCTTGGTTTCCGAGACTTTGTTTAATCTTTGTTTATTTAGCATTTAGTTTATAATCGTTCGGAATGGTTTTGCTGTGTCTGGCAGACTTGGCACACCATAGGCGCACCGGTGTTTTTTTTGCGAAAACGGTAACTAAATTCTTTCAAGTTAAAAGAATCTTTTGGTGCACGATAAAAATCTCTTTCCGAACACGAGATTTGCATGTACATCAAGATTGCCCGACAGTAACCAGTTTCTTCAAGCGCGTTATTTTAACTAATGGTATTGTCTTGATTAAAGATTTTAGATGATTGCTAAAGGAACAAAATTCGGGCGATATGAAATTCAATCGCCACTCGGAGCAGGCGGAATGGGCGAAGTGTATCTGGCGGAAGACACCCAGCTAAAACGTGCCGTCGCGCTCAAGCTGCTGCCATCCGATTTTAGCCAAAATGAAGATAGATTGCGCCGCTTTGTTCAAGAAGCAGAAGCTGCCGCCGCGCTCAATCATCCGAACATCGCGCATATTTATGAGATTGGCGAGTCAGGAGGCGTGAGCTTTATTGCGATGGAGTTTGTTGATGGCGCGACGCTTCATGAAAAAATCCATCGTGAGGAAACTTCGTTTGGGAAACTGCTCAAATATCTGACGCAAGTCGCCGAAGGTTTAGCGAAAGCGCATGCGGCGGGAATAGTGCATCGCGATTTGAAGCCGGACAACATCATGATCGCTCGCGACGATTATGCAAAGATTCTGGATTTCGGATTGGCGAAACTCGTCGAGCCGCAAAGACCAAAAGGCGCGAAAACCGATGCGTCCGACGAAACTGCAACAGCCATTCTCGAACAGCATTCCACGCCCGGAATGATAATGGGAACTGCCGGTTATATGTCGCCCGAACAAGCGCAGGGCAAAGTCAGAGAGATTGACCATCGCTCGGATATCTTCTCTTTCGGATGCATTCTCTACGAAGCGGCGACCGGGAGGAAAGCGTTTGAAGGTAAAGACCCGCTTGATTCACTGCACAAGATTGTTCACGCACCGACGCCGCTGATTAAAGACTTAAATTTGGACGCTCCCGCGGAATTGCAAAGAATTGTGCGCCGTTGTCTGGCGAAAGAACCGAACAAGCGTTATCAATCAATCAAAGACGTGGCAATTGAACTCGATGAACTGCGGCAGGAATTAAAGGATAAAGCCGCATTAGAGTATTCAGTTAAGCCTGACTCCAGCGGCGATGAACGGGAAATCAGTTCGCAACAGGAAAAGACAGGGAGCACTCAAAACTCGGGAACTAATGTAAAGCAAACAGAAAGTATACTTTCGACGTCAAGCGCCGAGTATTTGGTCAGCGGTATTAGGAGTCATAAGAAAAGCGCGGGCGTGGTTTTATCAATTCTAGTAATTGCGCTCGGCGGAATCGCTTTCGCGCTTTATAAATTTTGGGATAAAGCCGATAAACCTCCGCAATCCATAAAAATTGAAAGATTAACCACAAATGGCAAATCCACGGATGCCGCAATATCCTCCGACGGTAAATATGTTGTCTATGTTTTAGACGAAGGCGGGCAGCAGAGTCTTTGGACGAGGCAAGTCGCTACATCTAGCAACGTGCAAATCATTCCTCCGGCCGGTGTGGGATATTGGGCGCTTTCCTTCACTCCCGACAGCAATTACATCAACTTCGTCAGAATAGGAGCTAACGATCCGCTGGCTGCGCTCTACCAAATGCCCGTGCTGGGTGGCGCTCAAAAGAAGCTGCTGTCTGATATGGACGGCGCGGTTAGTTATTCGCCGGACGGCAAGCAGTTCACTTTCATACGCGGCAACAATCCGAATTTGGGCGAAAGCGCATTGATTATTGCCAACGCAGACGGCACGAGAGAGCGAACTCTCGCCCAGCATAAGAAACCGCAAACGTTTCCGTGGTCGACAAGACAAACTCCGGCTTGGTCTCCTGACGGCAAAACCATCGCTTGCGTTGTCGGCGGGGCTATTTCGGGCAGCGGTCTGATGAATGTTGTCGAGGTAGATGTCACGACCGGAGCGGAAAAACCCATTACCACTCAAGGCTGGTATGAAATCAAGCGCGTCGCCTGGCTTAAAGATAAAAGCGGACTTCTAATTTTAGCGGCGGATAAAGCCATTTCCTATTACACCCAACAGATTTGGCACATCGCGTTTCCGAGCGGCGAAGCGCGGAGAATTACGACCGACTTTAACAATTATGTCGGAATGAGTTTTGCGACAGATTCCGATGCTCTTGTCGCCGTGCAGTCCAACCGAATTTCCAACATCTGGATTGCACCCAACGCGGACGCCAACCGCGCCGTACAGATTAAATCAGGCGGCAATAATGATGAGGGAAAGGACGGTCTCTCATTGACGCCGGAGGGTCGTGTTGTCTACTACTCACGGGCAAGCGGCGCGGATGATATTTGGATAATGAACGGAGACGGCACGGGTCAAAAACAACTCACCGTTGACGCGGGCGCAAACTACGACTTCAAAGTTACGCTCGACGGTCGCTACATAGTTTTCACTTCCGAGCGCACCGGAGCGGCCAATCTCTGGCGTATGGATTTGGACGGTGGCAATCCGAAGCAATTGACAAATGGCAACAGCGATCTTAGCGCGGCTATCTCACCTGATTCTCAAACGGTAATTTACAGCTCTGATAGTTCAGGCAAACCTGCTATTTGGAAGGTCTCGATTGATGGCGGCAATGCCGTGAAATTAACCGAATACGCGGCGGAAAACCCCGAAGTCTCTCCCGACGGAAAGTTAATCGTCTGCCAATACCGCGAAGAAGTTAATTCGCCATGGCGATACGCGCTCATTCCTTCTGACGGAGGCAAGCCCATAAAGGTTTTTGATTTGCCGATCGACACTGAAGAGGAAGATATACGCTGGTCGCCTGACGGACGCGCTCTCAATTACATCAACCACCGCAACGGAATATCAAATCTCTGGAGTTTTCCTTTAGACGGCGGTCAGCCAAAGCAATTGACGGATTTTAAGACCGACCAAATTTACAATTTTAAATGGTCGCCGGAGGGAAAAAATTTAGCTTTGGCGCGTGGTACGACGACCTCTGATGTTGTCTTAATTAAAGATTTCAGATGATTGCAAGCAACAAAATTAGGAGGTTACGAAATCCGTCAATTACTCGGCGCCGGCGGGATGGGTGAAGAATATTTGGCGCAAGATACAAAATTGGAGAGAAAAGTAGCGCTGAAAATCTTGCCCGAAACTCTCGCTCCAGATAATGAAAGGATGCGGCGGTTCGTGCGGGAAGCAAAATCCACTTCTGCTCTGAATCATCCGAACATCATCACTATCTACGAAATTGGCGAATGGGACAACAAGCATTTTATCGCTTCAGAATACATTGAAGGCGAAACACTGCATTCCAGATTAAAAACC
>JBBJOS010000023.1:0-50037 GCA_037723965.1 Pyrinomonadaceae bacterium
ACTACGATACGGACGAAAACAGTAACGACAACTACGTCGGCTGACGGCGGCAACCGTCCGAACGGCGCAAGCATTATTTATTTTCCGACCCAAGGAAGCGCCGAAGGAATTTACAAAGCGTCGTTGCGACAAGGCGATTGGGCGAAAATGTGGTATGACTCAAAACGTCGTGAATGGGCGGTGGCGGTCAAACCGCGTTTGTAATTTAACCAAATACAAGGGAATTGGTTGCTTTAAGAAACCCTGAGAGATTGCACCTTCCTGTTGCAATCTCTTTTTTATTTCCATGTTAAAAGAAGTCATATTGTGTTTGATGCCTTCGTATTTATTTTGTAGGAGTTTCAAATGCCAATTATTGCAAGAATTCTGTTGAGCGGTTTACTCGGCGCAGTCGTTTGCGGCATTCTCAGTTTCTTAATGTTTTTTGTGCTGACGGTTTTTGATGGGCAAAAGCTCGTTGAAGCATTCGCTTACGGTCTTATCGTTGGCTTTATCGGAGCTTTCATCGGCGTGATTATTAGTTTGGCGGTCGGGATCGGCGATTTAGGCGCGGTTGGGGGCGGAATTGTCGGTTTTTTAGGAACATTAATTATTGTGGCAATTTATGTTTACTCAACCGCAGAAAATTCTGGTCAATACGGATATTTCTTGAGCGCCTCTGGAATTATTTTTGTCGTTTTAACCTTGCCGACAATTCCGACAGGTGTAATCACCGCACTGCTCAAAAAATTGATTTATAAATCTTAAGCCAGATTGTTTCTGCCATATCAGAGTTCATAATCCATCGTGACTTTTTTTGATAATAACGTTAGGATTTCTGCAATTGGATCTTCTCTGTAATTCTTAAACTTAAACAATAGAACAATATGCCATACATATTATCAGCTTTATTGATTCTTTTCGCGTTTGTTTCGGTCGAGGCACAAGCGGTTAAAATTATCGCGAAACCCGACTCAATCTATATCGAGAAAACATCTGCGGCACAAAATCTAAATTTCGATTTTATTTTGGAAAATACAACGAATGTAAATTTGTCTTTGGGCGAAGTGCAGGTTTCCGTTTTTGACAGTAAAGGTAAACTGGTTTTGCGAAAGGTTATTGACGGAAACGGCGTGCGTCCGAGTATTATGACCGTCCCGAATCGTGAACTCGAACCCAATAAATCTTTGCTTGTATTTAATCCTTTTTATAGCTTTGCGTCAGACGTGGAACTGAGTCGAATGCTTTATAAATTTACATTTGAAACGAAAGACCGCAAAAAACAATTTGTTTCGGAAACTGTGGTTTCACCTGTCTTTTATCAAACAAAAACGAATCTTATTTTACCCATCAAAGGCCGCTCGATTATCTATGACGGACACGATTTTTACTCGCACCATCGCCGATTTGATTATATTTTTGCGCCGATTGCTGCATTCGGTTTCAAAACAAACTTTATGCGTTACAGTTATGATTTTGTTCCGGCGAATGAAGTCGGCGAGATATTTCAAGGCGACGAGAAGAACAACGCCAGTTATTTTGGTTTCGGTGCGAATCTCTATGCGGCGGGCAATGGCAAGATTGTGTCAGTTGTCGATGACAAGCCCGACAATCGCTCGTTTGACGAATTACAACTTACGACAAATCGAATGGCTTTATGGGGAAACTATATTGTCATTGACCATCTGAATGGTGAATACAGCATTTATGGACACACCAAGCAAAGAAGCGCGAAGGTTAAGGTCGGTGATATGGTCAAACAAAATCAAATAATCGCGCAGGTGGGTGCTTCGGGCAGCTCAAAATTTCCGCATTTGCATTATGAACTGCAGAATGGCGCGGACACTGATGCGGAAGGCTTGCCTTCGTATTTCAGAAACTTTCAGAAACTTCTCGGCGCAAAGACGCAATTTGTAAAACTCGGACAAATTGACAGCGGCGAAATTGTGCAACGGTAAAATATAACCATAACGAAACAATTTGCATCACCAAGAGTAAATAAAACAATAAAATTGAAAACGCTCCGAGTAAAACAAACTTGATGAGAAATCAATATGCGTGGTAAAAATCGGCGCAGCAGTTGTTTTGGTTTACCGAAAATAAGACATCCATTGAAAAAGGCGAGTAATTCCGAATAATGTTCCAAAATTGTTTTTCATTGTGGACTCCTTTTCTAATGTGAATTTCAGGCAAAAAAACTGTATTGTCTCGGGATCTGCAGATGTGCCGCCGCCTTATCGGGCCGGCGGCACATCAGTTTCTTCACATATCACTCGGCCGCAATTTAATCGAGTTTGAAACGGACGCCGGCGCTGGTGGAGCAGCCCCCGCCGATAGGATTGCCGTTTACGTCGAATACCGTGGTAAAACCCTCGGTCGTAAACTCGTCGCCACTAACGCCCAGAACCAGCGTCCCACCCGATTCCTGTTTTCCACGGAACTCACCGGTCGTGAGGTGATAGCGTAGGTGAACGAATTTGAACGAGTAATCGCTCCAACCGTGATCGCTCTGCCATAGTCCGTGACTGGGACCGCGTGTGACGGTGATCGTGGAATTTTGAAACCACGCTGACAGCGTTCCGCCTTTGTGAAAAGTGAGTAAGGCTTTGAAAGCGGCTGTCGGAATAGGAACGCCTGTAACGCAATTGCGCGGCGTTACCACCGTTCGCCACACGCCTTCGAGGCTGCGTCCCTTTCCTTCGCCGTCTTGAGCGGACACAAGCTGTGTGCCGCCAAACAGCATCAACAATCCTAAAAATGTTCCGACAATTATCTGCATAAATCTATTTTTCATCTTTTTTTCCTCATTTATTTAGTGTTTTCAGCCCGCTTTTTTCAACGGACATGGAGCGTCAAATCTTTTATCGCAAAACTCTTTCTTTTTCTGCGTCCCTACACTAAAATGTCTCTGACTTTGCGTACTTGAGACAGGTTCCAGTGTTTTCCTGATTTTCCGCTCCGCAACCAATTTGATCGGAGATGTGCGGAAGTGTCTTTGGATTTAAATTTAATTTATCCTGACTTTAACTTTACGATGGTTAAACCCCGCCGACACGGCGTTTACGAGTTTGAAAGATTTCGGCTCGATACTGTTCATCTGATGCTTTACTGCGGCGCGGAAGAAATTCCGCTTGCGCCGAAAGCGGCTGAAACGCTTTTGGTGTTAGTTGAAAGACGCGGCGAGATCCTTAGCAAGGACGAGCTGATGGAAACCATCTGGACGGATTCGATAGTCGAAGAATCAAATCTAGCAAAATATCTTCACGTCCTCAGAAATACGCTCGGCGATCAGCAAAACGGCGAGCCTTTTATCGAAACCTTCCGTCGCAGAGGATACAGGTTTAACGGCGACGTCCGGCTGGTGCCGATCGAAAACGGACAAAACGGAAATTCAGTCCCACCTTGGGTTACAAAACCGGTCGAATCGCTACGCTTGGCCTCCGACGTGTCCCAACCTTTTCCCGACCTTGAGCAGATCGCAAGCCCACCACCCCAAAATGGTCGAATGGAAATTCCGTCCGTCTCGCAACGATCAAGCTGGTCTTCACGGCGATCCCGGTTCGCCACCGCAGGTGTGATAGCTGCGGTCGCTGTACTTGCACTTACCTACTCGTATTTCACTAGCAACAGGCAGATCGGTTCGATCGCAGTGATGCCTTTTCTTAACGAAAGCGGTGATGCCGAACTCGAATATCTTTCCGACGGAATAACGAGGTCGCCAATGATGTATTGATGCAGATCGGGTACATAAGAACGCGCGGTACCGGACTTCTACAGATCGTCGACGGAAATCCATGTCGGCCGGGCTTCAACTGCCGCGGGGTCTTCGGAAACCGTGTCAACCCTAGCCGCGAAGTGATCCAGTTATACACCAACGCGGCAAGCTCGACCTACGACGCTCTGCAGGTGAGCTTGACCAAACGGCTGGGTAATAATTTCAGCGCGGGATTGCACTACACCTGGAGCAGCTTTATGGATGACGCTCACCGGCCTGTATCAGACGCAACGTGTCGGCAACGCGGGTCGAAATATTCTTCGGTCGGACAATCTCCGGCTGGAGGGCGAAGCAACCGGATCATCAAATCCAGACAGCCTTTACGTTCCTTATGCTTTGCTGTTTGGATCGAACTTTAGCCAAGAATCGTGGGGCGGCAAGATGCCGCCCCTCAGGTTTACCGAGAGATCACGGGAATATCGCCGCTCAAACCGAATTGAGCCGGAGAATAGCTGCCGTCTAAGCTGCGGAGGATGTACCAATGGCCATCGGAGGGCCGGAATACGCCGATGTCCGTTTTCCCGTCACTGTCATATTTTCCGGCGACCGGTATATCGCCGTTTAGGCCGAACCGGGTTTCGGAATACCCGAAATCGCTTGAGCGGAGCGTGTACCAGGTACTGTTCGACGGTCGGAACAAAGTGAAATCCTGCTTACCGTCGCCGTCGAAATCGCCGCGGACCGGAATGTCGCCATTTAGTCCGAACTGTTGCTCGCGGTATTGCCCGTCGGAACTTCGCAGCCAGTACCACGTTCCCGACGTAGGCCGATAAACAACAATGTCGTCGCGTCCGTCGCCGTCCATGTCCGACGGAAGCGGCACATCGCCCGTGAGGCCGAAACGAGTTTCCGCGTATCCGGGATTGCTGCTGTTACGGACATACCAGTAGCCGGTCGAGGGACGGTAAACAGCCAGGTCGGAACGCCCGTCTCCATCGAAGTCGCCGCGTGCGGGAATGTCCGTTGGATATCCGAACTGTTCTAAAGTAATACCGCCGTCCGAACTCCGTTTTATTTCCCATGTAGCGAGGCGGCCGGTGTCGGACTTGAATACAGCCGCGTCAGTCCGTCCGTCACCGTCGTAATCGCCTGACACGATCTTAGCGCCTGCGGTTCCGAGATTTTGCGTGCTGTAGCCCGATCCGTTCAGTGAATACCAAACACCTTCCGACGGCCGGTAAACCGCCAAATCGTTGCTTCCGTCGCCGTCAAAATCGCTGGTGTTGGAACGCTGGATAAACTGCCCGCGAATCTCGCCATTTGGATTGCCGGCACTTGTTATGACAGCTGACCATAATCCGGTTCGAAGCTGCTGGACAAGAGCCGCTGAGACAGGAACCGTTACTGAAGCAAAATTACCGTTATTTCCGCCGACAACACCAAAATTGCGGATGACGACGGGTGTTCCGGTCGTCGTTTCGATTCTCGCGCCGGTTTGATTGCTTCCGAGATTGTGAAATTCACCGAAGATTACCGCTTCTGTTTCCGCAGCATTGAGCGTTACCTTAAATTCTCCGGTTGCGGCCGTCTGAACCGGCGGCTGCATTTGCGACCCCGTGAGACGTGATTCGAAGGACCTGCCTAACGATGGCGAAGGACTTGGACTCGGGCCCGGCGAACCTGAAGGGCTTGGGCTGGGCGATGGGCTTGGGCCGGTAAATCCCGCAAATGTACCTGACAAAATCACCGCTGTACCGCTTCTGATGACTATAGTGGAACCCGCCGTTATCGCCGGAATGGTTGCTCCTTCATCCGAACGGAGACGCAGCCGGCCCTCGCCGCCGCCTTCCATGAACAAAGTTCCGGCCTGCGTATTGTTTACCAAAACTACGAGTGCAGTACCGGCCGGCAGACTCACCTGCCGGAGACGTATCTCAAGCTCGACCCGACTGCTGTGTATTTCAAATTCCGCGTATCCCCCGGGTAAAACGCCGTTAAGCGTCGGGCCGGACAAACCGGCAAAGAGATTGCCGCTGTTTGGAGAGCCGGTCGGACTTGGGCTTGGATTCGGTGTTCCGTTTGGACTGCCGGTTGGCGAAGGGCTGGGTGTTCCGTCCGGACTGCCGGTCGGGGATGCGGTCGGGCTTCCAGTTGGCGAGCCTGTCGGCGATGCGGTCGGTGAAGGATTAGGGCCGCCTCCGCCAAAAACGCCCGCCACCAGGACTGTGCCGCCATTTCTCACCTGGACGGTCGAACCGTCATTCGTCACCGGGACGCTCTGCCCATCCGCTGTACGAAGTTTTAATCTGCCCCGCTGATCGCTTTCCAGAATGATCTGGCCAACGCTGTTTCCGTCAACGAACGCCGTTAGCACGGTTCCAGCGGCGATATTTACGTCTTCTATCTCTACTTCCAATTCGCGGCCGCCGTTTTCATATAATTCATATTCGGCGTGGCCATGCGGATTTATGCTGCCGGTTGGCGAGGCCATACGGGCAATCCTCGTCAGGATCGGGATTGAATCTCCCGCCTGTGCCCTATTCGTTAAAAGCGGGATTGACACCCAACCCGCAATTGCGAGCAGCATGAATGTTATCTTTAGCGCGTGCCGAAATTTATAGTTATTTTTCATTTTGTTTACCTTCCTGACCGTTTTATTCACAATCCGCTTTTTTTTGGAATTTCCTATTGCACAGCGGGTTTCAGATACACAGTGCATGTAGCCGGCCAAGAAAGACAAAAAGTTAACGAAGCAAGGCAAATAAAAAAGCCGGTCGGTAAAGACCGGCTTGATTGCTATCTGCTTAATCAAAAAAACAATTATTCAGGACAAGACGTTCTAGGTATAAAACAGGCTGTGTTATTCGTGACGGCGCAAAATGCGTCAATTCGTGAAGTTTCCATTGTGATATTTCGCGAAGAAAGCCGGCAGTCCCATTCATGGCCTGTTTCTTCGACCCGCTCCACAAGCAATTCCAGCGACAGGTTCGGATTCGCCGATTTAACAAGTGCCGCAATACCGGCTACGACCGGTGCCGACATCGACGTGCCCGACCACAAACCGAATCGCCCGCCCGGAAGCGCGCTCACAATGCCTTCGCCGGGTGCGACGACCCGCACCCACCGGTCATCGCTGCGGTTGATCACGTTCGCCATTGTAGAAAACAAGGCAAGCCGGTCGAGCCGCGTACTGGATCCGACGCTAAGCAGGTTGTCATCGGTTTCTCCGCGTTCGGCGGCCGGATAAATTCTGGCCGCGCCGTTTCCGATCTGGCCGCCGTTTCCGGCACTGGCGACAATCAGTAATCGATTGTCGTCGAATTCCGGGAAACGTTGTTCGCCGGGAAGGACGACATCGTCGCAGCCGTTGAACAGGTCCTGTAAAAACGTGTTACTTTGCGACGTGAGATCGGCGGGATAACCGAAGCTCATATTGATGATCGTTGCCCCGTTCTGAGAAGCCCAGATCATCGCATCCTTGATTCGCCAGAGGTCGCCCTCACCATTTTGGTCAAGGACACGGATCGGCATTATTTTCGCGTTCGGAGCCGTGAGGGCGATTATACCGGCGACGTGCGTACCGTGACCGTAAACCGGATTCTGCCTCAAAATGCCTTCGTCGCTCGGATCGCTGTCGTTTCCGACGAAATCGTATCCCGGTACCAGCTTTCCGGCAAACGCGGGATGTGTCAGGTCGATGCCTGTGTCTAGTACAGCGATGATTACCCCCTGGCCGGTGGAAACCGTGTGAGCCTGGTCGAGCCGAACCTGATCCGGGAACCACTGCCGCCTATATCCCTTCATACTTCCGCCGGTCGCCCAAGATTGACCGGTCGCCCACGACTGTCCTTTTGTCCAGTCAAGGCCTTCCTTTTCGGTAAGATACAGTTTCCGGTTGGTCTCTTTTTGCAATATTCGCGGGTCGCCCTGCATTGCCGCGATAATTTGCAGCGGTGTTTGAGCCGTCTGCGTTCGGTCGATCCGCATCCGATATGTCGGCGGCGTGCCCACCTGCGATATCGGCGTCGGGACAAGCTTATACTGGGCGGCGACCGCGGGAAGCGTTCCCAGGTTGGCGGGAGCTAGATCGATCAATATCTCATCGGGCGCGCATTTGCAGTCGCCGGAAATTTGGGCGGGCGCCTTAGCCGAGAAATTGAGAAGAAATATTACGGCCAAAAGCGCCGAAAGCCGATTTTTCAAGATTCTCATTTTTGCCTTTCAAAAATATTTTCAGAAACTATTATCCAATTCTACAGTGTTGCAGGGAGCGGCGAAAAGACACCCAAGAATAAAATCATTTTCAGCTGCCGATAAAGACAAATGGAGCCCATAAATATGGATGGGCCAGGCGCCGGATAAATTCGGTTTGAGCAATTCTAAGAGATGCCGCCGGGCTCCCGCCTCGATGCAGGTTTTCGTAAAACGACTTCATTAAAGAAACGGCGGCTTCATCGTTAACTTTCCATAGGCTAAGCAACATTGAACCGGCTCCGGCAGACAGGAAACCGCGGGCAAGCCCCAAAAGTTCTTCACCTGCAAAAATACTGTTCATGCCGGTTTCGCACGCACTCAATGTAACGATTTCCGCACACAGCCGCTGGGCCTGCATGTCCTGCACGGTCACCCAGCCGTCCGCCAGATGAAGACTCGAAAACATCGGGTTTTCCGGCCGGAACTGTCCATGGCAGGCGAGGTGCAGAATGTCGAATTTAGAGGCATTGTCGAGAAACGCCGTAAAGGTCGCGTCCGCGCCCGTCATACTCTTCGATTTCGGGAAAATGCTTTTCAACTCCGCTATTTCGTGATCAACGAGCGGTATATTTTCGTCAGCGTAACCTATCAAAAGCACACTTTTCGGCTTAAATTTCGTCCTTTCGGCCAGACGGTGCCAGACGGAAGCGCTCGGTGAATAAATTATTTCCCGCGATTCAATCAAATAATTGAGGCCGTCGTATAAAGCATGAAACGGCACATAATGCAGCGAAGCGGCCGGCACAATTATCAGGTCGTGCTGCCGGAAATGCTGTTCGAGAGGTTTGACCAGCTTTTCATAAAGCTTTTCCAATTGGGCATCCGTCCTGGATTTTAACTGGCTTCCGAACTTTACCGTAAATCGGCCGCCATACCTTACCGAATTGAATTGGAACTGAAGCGATTCCATCATCCCATCAATATCGGCTGCCGACGCCAAATTCTCAAAGAACTGGATTTTCCGGTTTGTCACGACAAAAGCGGAAAACATACCCTCGAATTTAACGTATTCAATAATTGCCTTTTCCGTTCCGAGCCTCTGCTGAATTTGCGGCAGGCTCACGCAGTGTGTTCCAACTGCTGATTTAACGGAAGCATCTGTGCTGCCGATCCTGCGGGAAAGAGCAGCCAATTCCTTCTCGATCCGGTAACCTTCTTTTTGAAATTGTTGTAATTCAACTCCGGCGGCTTTAGTCTGGCGGCTATAAAACCAATTCAGCTCCTCGCGCAGATCATTCGCTTTTAATTCGAGGTCGGTTAAAGCTTTTGCTGCCGGATTCTTCGAAACCGTGCCTGACAAGCATTCTAAAAGGGTTCGCGAACGAGCCGTTTCGGTGACTTCAAATGCATCTCTGATCCGTCCCCGTGAAAGATGGATCCGGGCAAGATTCTCAAAAGGCTCGAGCCGCTCCGCCATGAAGGCCCTGCTGAATTGTTCCGAGGCGAATGGAGCACGGGAGCTTTCCACTAATTTGACGGCTCTCTTGAAATAGGCTGATGCCTCCTGCAAATCTCCTGACTGCATGGTAATTCTCCCAAGAGAATTCAGGGATGCTTCGACGATGTTTAGCTGTTCCGTCTTCACGGCTTTTCGGAGCAATTCTCGTAAAATGCCGGTTGCTTTTGCGGCAAAGCCGAAGCGGCTGATTGCTTCGGCCTTCAACCACTCAGCCATTAGCTGATGCCGGAAATTCTCGGTTTCCCCCAGTGTTTTCAAAGCATCTTCGGCCAACTCCAAAAGGCGCACAAAGTTTCCCTCGGAAAGCTCCAGGAAAGCGAGGTCAAGCCTGATCGTCCATCTGGCGGTGCGGTTTTTCTGTGCGGCAAAAAGCCTGTCGGCTTTTGCGAATTCACGGCGTGCCAGCTTTGGATTTTTCAGCAATGCGGCCGACCGGCCGAAATTTGCCCTTGCCAAAGCCTCCTCCCGCCGCATTTTCAATTTTTTTAATGAGGGAATAACATTTTGGTATATCTCGAACGCCTCTTCCGCCAAATTTATTCCGGAGTAGATGTCCGCGATCTCCAGCTCCGCTACGGCGGTTTCGTGAGGCATGTTTAAGCCTTGATATTTTTGACGTGAACGCTCCGTAAATTGTAACGCCTCTGCGTATCTTCCCCTAAAAAGCGCCAGATTTCCCATGCTCGCTTCGATCTCAGCTTGAGTGACGATCAATTTTGCCTTTTGTGCGGAGGCTAGCGCCTTTTCATAAAACTTTTCGGCTTTACGGAAATCGTTGATCTGTGCGTAGCTGCGAGCGAGGTCATTCTGTGACATTGCCAGCCACTTTTCTTCGCCGAGTTTTGCAAATCGTTTTTGTGCGGAAAGGCAGTATTGTATCGCTTCGGAATGCAGTTCGCGGCGGGCAACGACGTTGCTCAGATTCATTTCGATCTTTCCGGCACCAAGCTCGTCGCCGTATTTCTTAAAGATCCTTAGACCTTCCGCTCCTATAGCCAGAGCCTCGTCGTATTCACCAAGCATTGCCACGGCAATCAGGGCCGCGATCCGCGGCTGGGCGGATTCATGTTCTCGACCGAGCAGCAAAAAAAGGCCGGCGGAACCTTGGAGATGCGAAACCGCGGATTGCAGCCTTCCTTTAGTCAGATCGGCGAGCCCCGAAACCCATAATGAAATGGCTTCTATTTCACGTTCGGGATTAAATTTAAAAAGGCTCCCCAGCGCCAGAGCTGCCTTTGAAGCCCTCGATGGGTCGGCCGTCATTGCCGATTGGCACAGGTCCTTTATTATCACCGCAAGCTTCACGTCGGCGATTTCCCTATGCATTTCAAGTTGAGTTCGCCTTTCTTTCCGGCTTTCAGCCAAAAGCAAATTTTCGGCGAGTTCTTGTCGATTCATATGGCGATGCTCTGGTGTCCATCTTAAACTTTATCCGGGGCCGAAAAAGCTAAGCGGTCTTGCCGGAGATTTACGCAAACCGGAGCGAATAAGAATCTCTCTTTATTCGCTCCGGTTTGCATAACTCGCCCGAAACCAGCCTTATTCGGAATTTATTGTGTGAAATGGATCGATTCGACGGCGATCTCCGCTTCAGTTGATTTGATTACAAGCCTATAAGTTCCGTCCGGAACCTTTTCCAGGCGAAACGAGCCTTCCTGATCTACGATCGTCTCGAAGGTGTTGGCGGCATTTTCGAGAGTCATTCTTGCACCTTCGAATCCCTCCCCGAGAATCTGTCCCTGTATGCCCGAATTATTGCCTGTTTTTTTGATCCGCAGATCGATTGCATTATCGCCCGCATCGAAAAGCATTTGCCGCACTTCGCTCCCGGACGCCGAGCGTTCGCCGAATGCGGTCTGTCCCGGAGAAATCTCTATTTGCAGAAGTGCGGTGATTTTTCTGAGAATTGAAGGCTTTGGCTCCGCGATGCGTGAGCGGATAAGGTTTTTTGCCCACTTTAGTGAGTGCGGCGGTGCATCTATCGAATCATCCCGATGCATAAGCCGTGCAATTTCCTCTATTTTTTCGTCTGTGTTCATTCTGTTATTAACCGTTTCCCCGACACGCTCTCCAATTTAAACAGTGTCGGCATTGCCGGGAAAAAGACAAAAGCGGCTACATGTCCAACAATTTCTCCAGTTTCTTCAAACACCTTGCACGCATCGGGCTGATGCTGGTCTGGCCGACGCCGATTGCCTCCGCGACTTCCTGATAGCTCGCAGCCGGATCGCGAAGGTAGATCATCGAGAGAATTTTGTTACACGGTTCTTCGAGCCTGGTCAATGCAGTGCGGAACAAATGCTGTTGTTCGAGTTCGATCAGCATTTCGTCGGCGAGCGGCGCGCTGTCTTTAATGCTTGCCATTTCCGCTTCCATTTCTTCGTCGGTCGCGGGCGAATAGATTCCCTTGCGCGAGCGGATAAAACCCCATGTCTTGAATTTCGCGGTCGTGATGATCCACGAGCGGATCTTCTCAGGCTGCTCGATCTCGTTTAACTTTTCGAAAAGAGTTAGAAATACATCCTGGAAAATATCGGCGGATTGCTCGTCGTCCAGTCCTGCTCGCCTCGGCACCGCAAAGATGAGCCGTTGATAGCGCTCGACGAGTTGATCCCAAGCGGTTTCGCTGCCATCTCGGCACTGTATTATAAGGTCTTCGTCGGAAGCGGGAAATGGATTTTCTTTTTCTTTAGGCACTCAGCCTACGATTTTGAAATACTTTTCTCTATTACGCAAAAGTCGTTCAATTCACTTCTTTGATTTCATTTGCCAAAAACCGGCTTTGTTCCTTCGCGGAATTTGCGTTTAAGACAATCGATGAGTGGCAATGGCAAAGGCAAATGCTATGACAATGCCCAGGCGGAAAGCTTCAGATTTAAGACGGAATTGGTCGAAAACCGCGTTTTTGAAAACGCCGCCACCGCCCACTCAGAGTGTTTCTGCTGCCAGGAATTGAAAATCAAAGAAAGGAGGCGGCATATTCGAAATTGCATGCCCACCACCAATCCGCGTCCGGACCCTGAAACGGCCTCGGTCCGATTCGTGTCTTATTTTGATTTGCTTTCTTGTATTTCGTGGATAGATTCCTGTACTTTGCTTGAAATCCCTGCTGCAAAAGGCTTGATAAGAAAGATTTCGAATAAAGTTTAGATTCCTCTGTCCTGCAACTTACAATCCATGCGGGTTTGCCGTTATAATGTATGCCTTATGAAAAAATTGCTTCTCGTTTTATTAATTTTACCGGCGTGTTCGGCGTTCGGCCAGGCTCCGCCGCTTGCGACTGCAACTTATGCGGAAAACGGACAATTGATCGGGCTTGCAAATTTATCGGGTCTCGAGGATTGCGGAGCCGCTAACCTGGTGGGTAAAGTAAAAAATATAAAAACCGATGAATCTTTCGTCGCGTTTGAACTCCGTACAAAAAGCGGCAGTCAATCGATTCAGGTCAATTTAGACCGCCTTTCGGCCCGTAACAGGACCACTTTCTTCGAGCACTTGCTAAGAAAGGGCCGGCGGCTGCGCGTCAGCGGATATAGATGCGGTACCGACGAATTTATTCGGGCGATCAGCATTGACCGCTCGTACTGATCAATTTTAACGAATAGCTCTCTACTCCTCGAATCTTAAAGGAATAGTATTTGCATCTGTCATATTCTCGAACCAAAGCGTATTGATGCGCTGCACATTTTAGTTATTTTCAAGGAGGTTTTTATTATGCAGGTAAGAGAAATAATGACGCCGAACCCCGCGTGCTGCACGCCCGATTCGACGCTGCAGGAAGTTGCACAGTTGATGAAGCAGAAAGATTGCGGCCTAATTCCGGTCGTGAACAGCCATTCGGACATGAGGCCCGTCGGCACGATAACCGACCGCGATATTACAATTCGAACGGTCGCGGCAAGCCATAATCCAATTAATATGAAGGCGGCGGATATAATGACATCGAATCTGTCGACGGTTAAGCCGGAAATGAGCGTTGAAGAATGCTTCAATGTAATGGAAGATCGAGAGATCCGCCGGGTTTTAGTCGTTGATGACAAGGGAAAATGCTGCGGAATTGTAGCCCAGGCCGATGTCGTTCAGTCAGGGGCCAATCCGGTCAGAACAAACAAAGTAATTCGCGAGATTTCAGAATCCGCGCCTTCGCGTAATCAAAATGCCCGGGTTAACGGGATAACGTATCAATCTCATTCAAGTGACAGTTATTTTTCGGGCAGCAGTTTATTGCCGCTTTTGATCGGCGTGGGTTCGGGTGCTGCTTTAATGTATCTGTTGAATAACCGGCAAGATTCCGGACGCCGCGAGTATTTCGGCGATTTCGACGCGGACTACGAGCATGAAAATCGTCAGGATCTGACAAATCAGGAAAATTTCGGCAAATACGTCAACGCGGAACAGGAAGTAGAAAAAAGGCGTCAGGATTTAGGAGATCGTGTTCACACACTTCGTACGGAATTAGATACGCCTAATTCCGCCACGGCAAATTCATTGAAGGAAGAAGGCGATTTGACCATTAATAATAAAGGGCGAAGTGCAGGACAAGGCAGCTAAACTATTATTATAATAGTTTATAGCCGAAACGGCTGTTATTAAAAAAGCCAACAGGATATTACTCCGGTTGGCTTTTCCACTTTAAATATATCTGACGAATCTATAACTGATTCACCGGAGGATAATAAAAAATCCCATTACTCTCAAAGGTTTCAGGATCAAAATGTTTTCTCGCTCCGCAGTTCAGACAACTTGGTGGAGACGAGGGGGATCGAACCCCTGACCTCTGCAATGCCATTGCAGCGCTCTCCCAGCTGAGCTACGTCCCCGGAGATACTTCAAATTTCAGATCTGAAATTTGAAGTATAAGCAAACTTTGAATTTAGCGAAAATAGTCTTATGCGTCAAGCATTCCTGATCTATTTGCCCTTGAATACAGGTTTTCGTTTTTCGAGAAAAGCTGCTACACCTTCTTCTTTATCTTCGGTCGAGAAACAGATTGCAAACAAATCGACCTCGCGCCGCAAACCTTCGTCCAGATTCGAACGCGAAGCAAATTTTACCGCTTCCTTTGCTAATTGCAGAGCGATCGGCGCTTTCTCGGAGATCTTCGCGGCAAGTTCCATTGTCCTTTCTTCAAGTTCGGCAATCGGGTAAACATAATTCACCAGCCCGTACTTCAAAGCGGTTTGAGCATCGATCATGTCACCGGTCATCATTATTTCCATCGCCCGGCCTTCGCCGATCAAATGTGTCAAACGCTGCGTGCCGCCGCCGCCGGGAATTATGCCGAGATTTATCTCCGGCTGAGAAAATCTCGCGTTCTCGCTGCAAACACGCAGGTCACAGGCAAGCGCCAATTCGTTTCCGCCGCCGAGGCAAAAACCGTTTACCATCGCTATCACCGGTTTCGGAAAACTGTCGAGCGAATTAAAAAAAGTCTTTTCGTGAAATGTGTTTCGCTGCGTGACCGGAGTCTGGCCGGCGAATTCGCTGATGTCCGCACCGGCGATAAATGATTTTTCGCCTGCACCCGTGATTACCAATACGCGGACTTCGTCATCCTTTCGCAATTCGTCGAGAGCGGCGACGCCTTCTGCGTGCACCTTGTGATTCAAGGCGTTAAGCTTGTCTGGGCGATTAATGGTAAGAACCGCAATTTTCCCGCGTTTTTCGATGGTGATCGTTTCGTAATTCGGCATAAAAATATACGACGGACTGCTGAGTCCGTCGTTCTTGTATTTTGCGGTAATAGCTCGGCAGCCTGTTCTACTCGTCTATTCCTTCGACGACATTATCATCGGCGATCCACGCGACGAATAATCTGAGCCAGCTGTCCTTCGATTCGACAATTGCGACGCCGACACGCGAAGTGCCGTAATTTGCCGCTGAAAGCCGAACTACTTTGGCTTTGACTTCAACTGGCACTCCGTCAGGACGATGCGATCTTATATAAAGGCTTTCACCATGCTCGATCTTCTGATTCAGCTGAAACATTGCCCCGAGCGTCGAAATATCGTCGGTTTCGGTCGGCTCGCTCCATGCCGCTCCGTCCTCGGCCCGGCCGGATACGACGATCGGCAGGCGCAGTGCCATTCTGAGAGCAAAGCGTTTTTCCTCGAATTGAGGCTGCATATTGGTCAGCATTCAGCGTTTTTGTTTAAGTGCCTGCAAATTAGAAACAGTTTAACACGGAAAGTTTGCAAACATCTATCCGCCGCAAATATTCGGAAGGCGGGAATAAACTGTCCGAAAGTTTGAATTGTTCCACGGAATCGCGGGAGTTCTAATTCGACTAACTTACCACGCGATAGTTATACTATAAACATAGCGAATACTTCAAATTTTTGAATGAGAATAGATGAGACCGTATGAATAAGGTTGAACATAAAATAGTAATTCTCGGTTCCGGCCCGGCCGGATTGACGGCGGCGATCTATGCGTCCCGCGCGCAGCTTGCCCCGGTCGTGATCGACGGCCCGCAGCCCGGCGGGCAATTGACGATAACTACTGATGTGGAAAATTATCCCGGCTTTGCGAATGGCATAATGGGGCCGATCCTGATGAACGAATTCCGGGATCAGGCGGTAAAATTCGGCACGGAATTTATGAATGTCTGGATCGATAAAGTCGATCTGTCGAAACGGCCATTCACGCTGTACGGCAAGGAAAGTCAGGACAGCACTGAGATCACGACCGAAATAAAAGCCGGCACGCTTATCATTTCAACCGGAGCATCCGCCAAATGGCTCGGCATTCCCGGCGAAGAGCCCGTCCCCGAAGGCCTCGGCGGCAACGGCGTATCGGCCTGCGCAACCTGCGACGGATTCTTTTTTCGCGAACGTCCGGTCGTAGTAGTCGGCGGCGGCGACACGGCGATGGAGGAAGCTATGTTCCTGACGCGCTTTGCCACCAAGGTCACTGTAATTCACCGCCGCAACGAATTCCGCGCTTCGAAGATCATGCAGGAACGCGTCCTCAATCACGAAAAGATCGACGTTATCTGGAACACCGAAGTAAAAGAAATAAACGGAACCAAAGAATCCGGAGTCGAGAGCATAAAGCTTTTAAACCGCGAAACTAAAGAAGAAAGCGTCTTCCCGACACAAGGCGTTTTCATCGCCATCGGCCACAAACCAAACACCGACCTGTTCAAAGGCGTGCTTGATATGGACGACGTCGGGTATTTAATAACTGAAGGAAAAACGATGCGGACCAACGTCGATGGTGTTTTCGCCTGCGGCGACGCCCAGGATGCATATTACCGCCAAGCTGTAACCGCCGCCGGAACCGGATGCATGGCCGCGATTGATGCGGAGCGATTCTTGGCTGAACATTTAGTGGAAGTGGAGAAAAACACCGCAACAAACTGGTAATGGAATGCAGGCACCCTTGCCTGCCAGCGGAGTCCGCGAAAGCGTGAGGTTTGCGGCCGGTCTACTTTCTCGCCAAAAGACTGTTCGCGTCGAAGCGGAGCTCATTGCAGGCATGGGTGCCAGCGCGTTACTATTGCTTTTCTATCACGCCGCCTTTTATGGATTCGACGCCTTGCGGAGTTTTCTCCACTTTTCCCGGATTGAAGCCCATTGTTTCCGCCTTACGCAATATAGTTTGATACGCCGCATCGCTCATGTCCGGCTTGCGGCTGAGTATCCAGAAATATTCGCGTTTGGGTTCGGCGATAACGGCATATTCGTAGTTTGGCCCGAGATCGATAATCCAGTAATTCGCCCAAACAAAGGGAAGAAACGATATAGCCCCCGGGGCAAAGCGCACTTTCAGCTTCGCGTTCGTCGATTTGTCGTCGATCTTTGCCTCAGCTTTGGCTACGCTGTTGGTGCCGTCCTTTTTTATGCACTGGTTCAGAATGTCGAGCTTGCCATTTGGCTTCACGGTATAGGTTGCCGTCGTATTTCCCACGCAGTCCTTTTGGAATTTATTTGGGTATTTCGCAATCTCGTACCATTTGCCCGAATACTGCTTCAAATCGACCGATGCAACTGTTTTCAGCTCGGCGGGCTTGTCCGATTGGGCCGAAACGGAAATAACCGCGAGTAAAAGCGCCGCAAAAATTGAAATATTTATAAGCTTTTTCATAGTTTTGATTGATTTTAAATTCAATACTGTGTTTGATGCAATCATCCGCGGACAAATTCGCCTATAATGCATTCAGGATATAATTTATGCCCATTTACGAATATAGATGTAACGAATGCGGAACGCACGTTGAGAAACGCCAGTCGATCTCCGAAGCGCCGTTGACAGTTTGCGAAAAATGCGGAGGCTTGCTTGAAAAACAGGTATCCTTATCCGGTTTTCAATTTAAAGGTGCGGGTTGGTATGTAACCGATTACGCCAAAAAGGCTCCCGGCGGTGATGCGAAAAGCGATAAGGGCGAAAAAACTTCCGGCGCCGAATCAACCGCAACGGCCGATACTGCATCAAACACTAAAAGCGACACCAAAAGCGGTACAGCGAGTACGCCCAAAACGGAAACCGCCGCTAAAAAAGAATAAGATGATCTCATCGGTAACAAGATTTTTGCTCTCAAGCCTTTGCGCAGCAGCTGCGGTGACCGGCGTATTCGCTCAATCGCGGCACAGCTCGAAAGCGGTGGATCTCGAAGGCTCGATCCTGAGCGTCACCGCGTCACGCACCGACGGAAAGACCGATCCGCTGAAACTCGAAAATCTTTACCTATACGAAAACGGCGTTGAGCAGAAGATCAAGAATCTAAGCTTCGACCCTTCACCGTCGAAGATCGTTCTGTTAGTCGATAATTCGCAAACCTTGCCGACCGATATCGAAAAGCTTAAAAAAGCGGCGATGGAATTCGCGTACGAAATTTTCGACGGCGACCAGCTTTTCGTTCTCGCCTACGACGAAAAAGCCGAGATCGTCCAGGAATGGACCGACGACGCCAAGAAAATGGAAGCTTCATTAGCGACATTTCGCAAAAAAGGCAAACCGTTTCTTTTCGACGCTCTCGGTTCGACGATCACCGAAATTTTACTGCCGCTGATGCCCGGAACACGCAAAACGGCAGTTGTAATGATCGGCGACGGCCTTGACCGCGGCAGCAAAACCTCGTTCGACAACGTTCTTGCGTCATTGCAAAATCACAATATAACCGTCTATTCGCTCCAAATACCCGACCGCACCGGCGGCGCCTTCCGTCGCGACCAGCCCAAAGCCGGAGCCGTCGTCACCCAACTAACCGAAGGCACCGGCGGCAAAATATTCCAGCTTGACGAAGCCCAGACCGCCGCCAAATTCATCTGCGACGAACTCCGCAGCAAACGCTACCTGCTCTCCTACGCCCCGATCAATACCTCAACATACGACCAGCGAAAAGTCTTCCTAATCGCCGACGAAGGCATCGCCATCCGCACCAAAAACGCCCAACCGCCGAATATAAAATAAAAGTCAAAGTCAGTCTTAGTGATAATTAAGTACTCGACATTTAATTCTCTTTTAAATTGCGCAATCATAATTGCTAAATCGATGTTCGATTAAGAGAAAATCAATATAATCCCCATGGAGGTAACAGAGCTAACGCGCGTTGTAATCGTCGGAACCAGTTGTTCCGGGAAAACCACTTTTGCGCGCGATCTTGCGCGGGAGTTAGAGTTGCCGCATATAGAGCTTGATTGCATTCAGTGGGGACCGAATTGGACTCCGGCCCCGGTAGAAGAGTTCAGGAAAATGGTGTCGGCGGCGGTTATGCCGGAAACTTGGGTATTGGACGGTAATTACAGTTCCGTCCGGGATATTGTGTGGGCCAGGGCCACGACAATCATTTGGCTTAATTATCCTTTTCACGTCGTTGCATGGCGTGCTTTGAGCCGAACCGTCCGGCGTATGGTTTATCGGGAAGTGATGTGGGCCGGAAATGTTGAAACATTCCGTATGTCATTCCTTAGCTGGGATTCGATATTGTGGTGGGTCGTAAAAACCTATCGCCGGCGGCGTCGGGAATATCCGTTCCTTTTCAAAGAGCCGGCCTATGGTCATTTGCAGATCATTGTTGTTACTTCTCCCGCAGAAGCCGAGCGGTTTCTCCAACGTATCGATTGAAATGTTACAGGTCGCAGCACAGCGTCAATTGCAAGAGCGTATCTTTAAAAAAGCTTTCTGCCGATCAAACACTTGCGCAAATTCTTAACGCTAAAAATATTTTGTGCTAGAATCACAAAACTGCGCGAAGTTCGCCGTCTATTGTCAGGAGCCAACGATCTGTGAGCGAAGATAAGAAAATTCCCAGTCCTCCGCCGCCGGACGATTTTTCGAAGACCACGCCGAATATTAATATTCCGGCTGACGTTGGCGGCGGCGCTCAGAATGATTGGGACAAGACCAATTACAATTTTCCGAAACAGCCGGTTGCCGACGATTGGGGCAAGACGGTCACGAATATCAAACCGATCAATACGGACCAGCAGGATTTCGGCAAGACGATGTATCCGGGCGCAAAGGCAGTCCCAAATGCCGATTGGGGCGTAACAAACACGAACATAAATGTTTCACCGGCGGATTTTGGTTCCGGTGCTGATGATTTCGGCGGTGCTCCGGATAAAACGACACCGTATTTCAGCCTGCCTGAGGCCGAGCGTGCCAAATATCAAAATCTTCCGCCGACTCCGACCGAGCAGGCCGCACAGGTAGAAAAGGAAAAAGAGGAAAAAGGCGGAATTCCCGGCTGGTTTTGGATCAGTGCCGGGCTATTGACGATGTTGTTTTTCATGGTGATCGGCCTGGCCCTGGTTTATATTTTCTTTATCAGGACGACCAGTTTTGAAGTCACCGTTAAGGGAGCGCCTCCGGGAAGCGATGTACTCGTCGATAACCAGCGTCTGGGCGTGACCAGCGAAGACGGTTCGATACGGCTGATAAACCTCGGTGCCGGCAAGCGGAAAATTTCCATCGATCATCCGACCTTTACCTGCGACGCGCGCGATGTCACCGGCGGAAACGGCGTCACGCCGGAACCGCTGATTGCCCGCTGTCAGGAAAAGAAAGTAGAGCCCGGAGAAAACTGCGACAGCATTGGACTCGGCGAGGAAGACAAAGCCGAACGATGCTACAACACGGCTCTTAATGCGCTTCCCGATCCGTTCACGCCCGAAGATCTGGTTAAGGCCTTAAATATCCTTATTATCAATTTCGACAGCGGCAAATTCGATGTGCCGGCAAAGCGTCTCGCGGCGCTGCAAAAAGGCTCGAACTATATCAAAAAACTACCCCCGAACATTGTGCTCGAAGTCGGCGGACATACCGACAGCGATGGAAATGCAGCTTCCAATCAGTCGCTTTCCGAAAGCCGCGCAAATGCCGTGAAGCAGTCACTCGTCAACTTCGGAGTAAAGGGTGAAGTCTTGCAGACAAAAGGCTACGGCGCGACACTGCCAAAAACCGACAACAACACCGAGCAAGGCAAGTTCTATAATCGCAGGATCCAGTATTCGATCGTAAAACGATAGTAATGGAATGCGCACATCCTTGTCCCCCAAGCTTGGCGGACAAGGATGTGCGCGTTCCATTAGACCGCAACCGGTGCGGCAATCTTTCCATGCGGCTGATAGCCCGTTAAAATAAGATTTTCGTATTTGAAACTCAGCAAACCATCCAATCCTGTCAATTCCTCCGCACCTGTAAATTTCAATCTCGGTAATTCCATCGGCTCACGCGCCAGCAATTTTTCAACTTGTTCAAGATGATTGGAATAAATATGCAGATCGCCGAACGTATGTATAAAATCGCCGACCTCTAACCCGCAAACTTGCGCGAGCAAGTGCGTTAATAACGCGTAGCTGCTGATATTGAACGGCACGCCGAGAAAATTTTTAGAACTATAATTCTGTGTAATACTATTTCGCAGTCCGTGTTCATTCACTTTCAACAAAAAGATATATTACACATTATAATTTTTGCGTAATACGCTACCACAAGCAGTTATGAAAACAAAATTGCAAAGTTTATCCTCTTTTCGAGCACGCCACGGCCGTTAGTTTTTACCCTAAGATTTACCAAGCTGAAGCGAAAAGCACACTTACAAATGTGAATTTTGAATAATTTTGCCTTCTTCGAGGTCGAGTAGGTTGTATTATTCGAATTAACTTATTCTTTGCCAATATTTGGCTAGAAAATTAGTAGAAGTGGGTTTTATTCAATGTTTTAAAGAAATCGTAAATTTAGTCAACTTGATTTTCGATCTAGCATTATTAACATAAGATTGCAAATTGCAGCACTTTCGGGGCTGGAAATTTCGGTATTTTTTTTTCAGAATGTTTTATGCTGTAATTCATCTCGTGATAAACACAACACCGCAGCTAAACACGGCTGCATCGAACAACTCTGAAATTCTTCTCGGAAACGAGAATAACAATACGGTACAAAATGTACACGGAACCGAGATTGAAAATATCCCGGTTGTTGAAAACTCAGAAACGGGCCCCGCCAGCATATCATTAGATCAGGATTGCGCCACCGATACGAATTCTTGCGCACCGTCCGAAACCTCAAATTCGGATTTATTTATTAAAGATTCTGAAGAATCACTTACAGAGATTCCACCGAGCACGGAAAACAGTGCCTCGACGGGAAATATTATTAAAAACAAAGGGGCAGACCCCGAACCTCAAGATTCAAGCGACCGTTACGGGAAATTTATAGAAGAAGTTCCTAATATTTATATGACTCAGGTTGAAAACCTTATCGCTTCCGATCCTGCTTCGAATTACAGTCTTGCAGTTAAAACTATTCAGGATGTCACATCAAATGTTGAGTGTTCTTGGGCAGTACTCGGTTTTGCCGGACACAGTATCTGGGAAGACACTGTACCTTGTTCCGGCGGAGCATTTAAAACTGCTAAGGAAAGTGGTCGGTTGGCGGCAATCGGAAGATTCGCCTTTGATTGCAATAAAGAAAAAGAGATTGTTAAGAAGAAGAAATTATATGATTACGTTCTTCGTATAGAAAAGCTTTTTGCACAGCCGATGATGGCTTTCAAGAAAATCGAAAAAGACGAAAAGATTATCCGCGAAAAGCAGACATTATTAATTAAACAATTGTTTTTGACCCAAGAGAGCCTTGTCCGTACCGCTATGGAAACAACGGATCCCTCGCGCGCTTTAGAGATCGCTTATCAACGAAAGGTCGTGGAGAAAAATCGATACTATACGAATAAAGACTTTGTAAGAGAAATTGTTGGTCTCAAATTGAATAAACCCAAATTGAATGAACCCAAGCCGGATGAACCCAGGCCGGATGAACCCAAGCCGGATGAACCCAAGCCGGATGAACCCAAGCCGGATGAAAGGCCAAGAAAGGATACTGAAGATTCGATACCGATAAGATTTGAGCCCGGTCCGGGGCTTCCTTTGCGGGAGTTGATTCAAGCGAAGGTTCAGCGCGAATCGAAGGAATTGAACGTTTCCCCGCAAAGACTTTCAAAATTCGTCGCATCCATAATGTATACCGTAATTGCCGAACTTAAAGATATTGGACTCGACGAATGATTAACAAACCAAATACAACGGAAGACGTTCTGCTCGACTTCGAAGAATTCGGGCAGAACGAACTAAGCTTACGACACGCCGAAGGACATTCGGTTGCGGTAGACCAGACGAATGTTCCTCCGTGGAATTACGCCGGCAAGCAACTTTTCCCTCCATTTACTTATTTTGGTGGAAAAAGAGACATTGCCGAAGAGGTTTGGCGACGCTTCGGTCCTGATATTCCGAATTACATTGAACCTTTCGCCGGGGGGTTGTCGGTACTTTTAGGTCGTCCAATATTCGATATGAGAATGCTTGATGGCAAAAAATGCCGCGAACTTGCGAACGACGCGAATTCCTTCTTACTCAATTTCTGGAGGGCAATCCAAAATGTAGACATAAGGGAAATAATAAAATCAGTAGACTTTCCGGCGCACGAGACGGAACTACTTGGCCGACGAGAGTACATGATGGAAAAACATGGAGAATTATCGCGAAAAATTCAGAATGATAAAAAAAAGTTAGACGTATGTGACCCGGAGCTGGCCGGCTATTGGCTCTACATCCAGCGAGAGTGGATCGGAGCCGGAGCGGATGATCCTGAATCATTCCCGTTTCGAAAAATGATACGAGCCAAAGAAGGCGGATACTTAGGTGAGTCCCTAGAAGAGCACTTACACTTCTTGCAACTGAGAACAAAACACGTTCGATTTTTTAATGACGGCTGGGAAAGACCTCTAATAAGTGATACGCAGTCCACAAATATTGGCATAACCGGCGTTTTTCTAGATCCTCCCTACATGGGGAGTACCGACATCTATGGCGGAAGATTGGATAACGAAACGCTGGTCGACAGGGACCCACTTAATGCTAGAGAATGGGCGTTGGAAAAGGGCAAATCGCCGGAATTCCGCATTGCTTACTGCGGCTATCTACATCAACACGATGGTTTTTTTCCGGAGGGTGGAGACCACGGATGGGTGAAAAAAATGTGGAAATTCGAAGGAGGGTACTCAAAACGACTTCGCAATAAGGAACCAAGAATCGAAACTGTTTGGTTTTCGCCTGGTTGTATTAAGCCCGATGGCGATCCAGGAAGCGGTTGGATTAAATCATAGAAGGTGTGTACAACACGAAGTCGGGGCAGGCAACCGTTTCCCCAATTGGGTATCCTAACGTTTTGTAAACACGATGGGGTTATATCTCCCGTGTTCCCTTATTGCACGCAAGCTAAATTGCGCAATTTGCTTTTATGGTCCTGAAACTAATACTTATCGTGGCCGCTCTGGCTCTACCGGCCTTTACCCAAACTCCGCCGGTCGAGCCGGGCGTTTCGCATACGCTAGCCAAATGGCGGGCGTCACATTACAGCGATGTGCGTTACAAGCTCAACCTGACGCTCGAAAAAATGTCGCCGGTGCTCAAGGGGACAATCGAGATAAGTGTGAACGTATCTCCGCTGCCGAAAGGCACTCAGTTTGGCACCGGCTTGACCGCAGGCGTACACGATGACTCGATGCCTCCGGTCATTCTGGATTGGCGCTCCATAAAGGGTTATGAAGACCGCTCCACGATTTCCAAAGTATCGCTCAACGGCATCGATACGCCTCGTTCCTTTCCCGGCGGCCCGGATTTTGCGGGGCCGGTTTACACGATCGAGAACGAACACATAGTTTTCCTTGGCGGCACAAAGCCGGGTGAGAATGTCATCAAGCTAGACTTCACATCGCCGATCCTGACGAGCGGTTCGGCGATCACGCGGTATGTCGATAAGGAAGACGGAGCGGAATATATCTATTCGCTGTTTGTGCCGTCGGACGCGAGCACAGCGTTTCCGGTGTTCGATCAGCCGGATTTGAAGGCGAGATTCTCGATTAATGTTATCTATCCAAAGGACTGGAAGTTTGTTACAAATACCGACGCATTGCTTTATGATAGACGCCAATTTCTCGACCCGTTCAATCCCCAGGACACTTTCCCATCAATGGAATTTTCATGGGCGACGTTCAAGGAAACCAAACCAATCAGCACCTACGTCTTCGCATTTGCGGCGGGGCCGTTCGAGGAATTTAATCAAACCCAACCACGGTCCAAGGCCGACTTAGAAGAGATTGAAATACTGAGAAACCGTGGGATGATTGTTGATCCAGTAAATTTTTCCAGACTGTTGGAAGAAAGCCCAGGCTATCGTACTAAGGTCTACGTCCGAAAATCCCAGGCTGAAAGATTCAAACCCCACGCAGCTGAAGTATTCCGTCTCAACCGCGAGGGCATTAAATATCTCGAATCCTATTTCGATTACAAATTCCCGTTCCCGAAATACGATCTTGTTTTGATTCCCGAATTTCCGTTTGGCGGGATGGAGCATGCGGGTGCGACATTCCTGCGCGAAGACCGCGTTATTTTCCCGACCGAGCCGACGAAGAACGATCACATCACGCGGGCGAACCTGATCTTTCACGAAGCGGCGCACCAGTGGTTCGGCGATACGGTAACAATGAAATGGTTTGACGATCTGTGGCTGAAGGAAGGCTTTGCCGAGTTCATGGCGTACAAGGCGCTCGAAAAAGTAATGCCCGAATACAACGCCTGGAAGATATTTTACGAACGCAACAAACAGGCCGCCTACCTGACCGATTCGACCAAAGGCACAACGCCGATCTACCAGGAGATCAAGAATCTAAATTCGGCAAAATCAGCTTACGGAAATATCGTCTATCGAAAAGCACCTTCGTTTCTAAAACAGGCAGAGTTTTACATCGGGCCGGATAAATTTCAAACGGCTGTGCGGGCGTTTTTGAAGAAGCATGAGGTTTGCGAATGCGAAGTGGACGGATCTGGTGAAGGAATTTGAAACGGCGAGTTCCTTTGAAAAAGGCAGGTTGAATGGATGGGCAAATGTTTGGGTCCTTCAACGGAGCCTAAGCAATATGTCGGTAGGTTCTGGCCGGGCACATAGCTCAATTGGATTAGATGGGATCTTCTATGACCTGCGACATCGAACTCACCCTGATTTTAATGGATATTGGCAGCAAAAGGTTAAACTTCTAATTATTCCTAAAAGTGGTAAAAGGAAGATCCACGATTTTATTTTCGGCCCTATTCTGGGAGGGTCACCTGGATATTTCGAAAAAAGCTTTCTTGTGGTTCAACCCGACATACCTGCTCACTATATAAGGCCGGGCATGGAAATAAAGAAAACGCCAAATTTTGAAAGTAGTGGTCCATTTCCAGAGGTTCTAAACAGCAACGAGGCACCAGCGGCTATATTCCCAAACTATCAGGACTACGGCTACGGCATCTTTCTGCTTGACGACAAAAGCCGCGAATACGTTCTGAAAAATATCCAGAACGAAAAGGACGATTTTCTGCGGACAATGATGTGGGGAAGTTTGTGGGACAGCGTCCGGGAAGCGGAGATGTCCCCGGAGGTTTATGTCGAGCTGGTCGTAAAGAATTTAGGAGTTGAAACGGATGAGAGCACGATACAAACGCTTTTGGGCCGCGTTTCGACGGCGATGACGTATTACCTTTCTGACGCGCAGCGGTTGGCGCTTGCACCAAAGGTCGAGGCGGTTTTGATCGAGAAAATGCGCTCCGCACCAATGCCCGGGCAGCGGATCACGTTCTACCGGGCGTTTCTGAGTATAGCTTCGACAGAGAACGCGAAGCTAAAGCTGAAAGAAATTTTAGATTTCAAATTCAAGATCTCAGATGCAAAATTAAAAACCAAAGACAAATTCGATATCGTCACGAAACTTCTTATCTTGGGCGATTCTGATGCTCCGGCCCTTCTTGCGGCACTTGAGAAAACCGAAACCTCCGACGAAGCGAAGCGCTACGCCTATGCCGCAAAAGCCGGCGTCGCGACGGCCGAAAACAAGGCAAAATTTTGGAACGACTTTACCGCCCACAAAGACATCTCCGAAAGCTGGATCGAAGCGGCATTCGGTTCGTTCAACTCACCGAGGCACGCGGACCTAACGCTGCCGTACCTCGAAAAAGCCTTGGCCGAACTGCCGAACCTTAAACGCTCACGCAAAATATTCTTCGTCAACGGCTGGCTCGCGGCGTTTATCGGCGGGCAAAAGAGCGAACAGGCACTGACGGTGGTCAATAAATTCCTGGCAGGCAACCCAAACCTTGATAATGATCTGCGATTGAAGATCCTTGAGAATGTAGATCTAATCGAAAGGGCTGTTAAAATCAGGGGGAAATATTGACCGTGATATCTGAATACGGTTATCCAAATCGATAAGTTTTCTCGCCGGCACAAACGAAGGTTTTTGACCGCAGGTCTGATCGAACAAAGTTATGCACAACTCTATCAAAATCATTCTTCGGTTATTGATCCTTAGCATCATATGCATACCCAATACCGTAACAGCTCAAAAAAGTGTAGCCCCGAAAGTCCTGCGGCAATTTGCTTCGCTTCAAATTCGGGATTCACGTCTCGAAGCCAAAATTAGGACGGAAGCTTTATACTCAGGAGTCGAACTCGGCAACGCCGAGATCCGGTATTATTACAATCGGGTTGACCTAAACGGCGACGGAAACCCTGAAGTATTGGTATACCTGTATGGAGATTATCAGTGCGGCACTGGCGGATGCGATATTCTATTGTTCTCAAAGACCAGCAAGGGATACAAGCTTCTCATCAACTTCGAACCAACGCGCAACCCGGTGGTCGTTAGCGAAAACAAGACGAACGGGTGGAGAGACCTTATCTTCTTTAATGTGGGCGGGGGGATCCTTCGCGGGTACTACTCTGTCGTACGGCACGATGGGCAAGGCTACCCCGATAATCCAACGGTTAAGCGAGTTGCACCGCCACTAAAAACGCGGGTTCGCGGTGTCGCCTATTTGGTGGGCGAGGTACGGAAAAGGCCGGGAATCAGGTTAGGTAGGTGAGATCTTGCTGGATTCTTTTTAGGACACAAACGAAGATTTGTGGCATATGTTGCTTGGCTGCAAGGTATAATGAGCAACACAGCTGAAAGCAAATCCCTTCAAGTTGTATTAACGAAAACTGTATGTTTTGCCGATAAGCATTTTATGCGAGCCTCAATTTATTTGTTTCTTTGAGTAATACTTTTCGCTTTGTTAGCAGTTTCGTGTTCGCAAGTAACGGATTTCTTCGTCGTGAACAATTCAACGCAGCCGATTGACGTGGTCTACAGGCTGAAGCTATCCCGGCATCTGACGGTTGATAATACACCAGGCAAAATACCGAAATCTCAGCTCAGGGAAACATGGGGGTCGAGCATCCTCAAGCTGGATACCAACCAATATCGGTACGATCAGGCTACCAACAGGATTTCGGTAAGGCTAATGCCTGACGAAGCGTTATGGGTCACGACGGTTCCCGGATACAGTGGACACGAGTCCAAATATGAACATTTCAAGATCGGATTTATTAGCATTACTGGAGGCGAGGGCGGGGTTCAGTTTGAGGGTGATTAAGCCAGGGTGAGTTTTTCTGAGGTATCGGGATCACTTTACACGCTCGAATATCCGTAGAGCTGCCGTCTGCGTGATTGCCGATTACTGCGAAATCAGCGTTGCCGGCGATGCAATAAATGATAAATTTCCTAATGAGAGATTCTGCAAGCTTTACAGCGACAGAATTACGCTCGATAAGCGAGAAGAGACGAAAGGCCATGCGGCGGATCATCAAGCGGATTTGTTCTGACTCGATCTCCATGGCTGAACGCTGCCGATACCAATATTTTTACGAATTTAACTAAAAGGAAAAATACAATAAATATGACAACACCAAACAAAGCAATAGAGATCGCGGCACGAGTGCACGCCGGTCAAACGGATAAAGCAGGAAAGGCTTACATACTTCACCCTCTGCGAATGATGATGAAAATGACATCGGAACCGGCAATGATCGCGGCCAGTCCTTCACGATGTCGTTGAAGACTGCGAGCCGAAGGGTTCATGGTCGTTTAGGAGGCTCAGGGACGAGGGCTTTTCGGGAGAGGTAGCCCACGCGGTCGACTGCCTTAAAAAGCGTTCGGGAGAAACTTACGAAGAATTTGTAACGCGGGGTGCTGGAAGCCGAATCGCCCACCACGTAAAACTCGCCGATCTCGAAGACAACGTGAATATGCTTCGGCTCCGAGATATTCATCCTAAGGACCTTCAGAGGCTAGAAAAATATCACCGGGCATGGATGGTTCTGACCGCGTTAATGGGCAAAACCGGGAAGAAAGGAGAAAAAGCCAATGGCAATGCCTAATGATTTGATAATAGTCCGTCACGGGCACTCCGAGGGTTAACCAGGTTGTAAACGAAGGTAAAAAAGGAAATTACGATCTTTTTACAAAGGAATTTCGCGAACGCCCCGGCCACCGCGGGCGGCTGCTTCCGGAAGGATGGAAACAAGCGGCCGAAAGCGGAAAATGGATAGCCGCGAATATCCGCGAGAAGTTCGACCGCTACTACTCGTCACCTTATATCCGAACGCAGGAAACGGCGGCTTTACTTGATCTGCCAGATGCAGAATGGCGTCTCGATCAGCGTTTGAGGGAGCGTGATTGGGGCGAGATCGGATCGATGCCGCTTAAGGAATATAAGGAGAATTTTCCGATCAATGTTGATGTGAGAAGGATCGACGCACTCTATTGGCGACCGCCGGGCGGCGAATCGATTGCCGACGTCCGGATGCGCGTGAGAAGTTTATTCGATACGCTCCACCGCGAGTGTGAAGGTCAGTCAGTGGTGGTCGTAACCCACGGCGAGTTCATGTCCGCCGCCCGTGCCAGCCTCGAATATATGAGCGACGAGCAGTGGGTAGAATACGACCGGGATAAATCTCAAAAGATTTTGAATACCCACGTCTACCATTATTCCCGCCGCCACCCGGAAACTGGCGAGATCGGAAAGTACCTGGAATGGCGGCGAAGCATCTGTCCGTGGAAGGAATCGACTTATACGGGCTGGCAAATAGTGAAACGGCGAAGGTTCACAAACGAAGAATTGCTCGAGCAAGTGAAGTCGGTCGTACCGGTGGTTAAGTCCACTTTATCCGTCTAGGATTCTAAATCTTCACCAATAGGATTACCCATTTATACGTTCCCGCTCAATCATATCGAGAAGCATCTGAATAATCGTCAATACACGAAAAGAAAGGGGGTCGAAACATTTCGCCTCCGTTTGTTGATTTACCGATAACTCGGTTCGACCGTCTAATGTTACTTAGCAGGAATAGCAATATCGCCTGTAAGCCCGAACTGCGTGACTGAGTAGCTTTCCGCCGAACGTATGATGTACCAGAATCCATTTCTGAATACGGCGATGTCGTCTAAGCCATTGCCGTCGTAATCTCCGGGGACTGGAACGTCGCCAGAGAGTCCGAACGAGCGGAAGTTATAACTGCCGTTCGTGCTGTTCAGGATAAACCAGCTCGCTGCCGACGGGCGGAACACCGCATAGTCCTGTTTGTTGTCTCCGTCGTAATCGGCATTGACCGGAATATCACCGTTCAATCCCCATTGCTGCTCGACGAAGTTTCCGTTTCCGCTGTTCGCACGATACCAGGTGCCGTTTGAGGGGCGGAAAACGGCGAGATCCGCTTTTGTGTCACCGTCGTAATCTCCCGGAACCGGGCGGTCGCCGGAAAGGCCGAAAGCCTGCTCTCTCACATTGAACCCATTGCTGTTGAGAATGTACCAGGTCGAATTAGAAGGCCTGAACACCGCTCTATCGTCCTTCCCGTCACCGTCATAATCAGCCGGAACGGGAATGTCCCCCGGAAGTCCGAACTGTCCGGTGGTAAATGTTCCACTACTGTTCGCTATATACCAATTGCCTTCCGAAGGCCGAAAGACAGAGAAATCAGCCTTGCCGTCACCATCGAAATCTCCCGGAGCGACAATATCCGACGCGAGTCCCCAACTCGTTATGTTAAAGCCTTCCGTCGATCGCAGCAGATACCAGTTGCCCGCAGACGGACGATAAACGGATAGATCCGATTTGCCATCTCCATCAAAATCAAATGGCGCGGATGCGATGGCGCTTGCACCAAACTTGCTCACGAAAGCATCACCGACATTATTATAAGTTGTATCAAACGCTCCAACCGTTGTTGGAAAGCCACCATGTGTAATTCCCGTCAGAAAGGCACTTCCTTCGGAATCAACGGTTATGGCGCTGCCTCCATCATCACTGCTTCCGCCGATAAAGCTTGAGAAAAGCAACCCCGAGCCTGTGGAATTCACTTTCGTAACGAAAACATCACTATTACCGTTATGAGTTGTGTCGAATGCTCCCGCCGTCGTCGGATAATCGGTTATCACGGCATCAAGGGTCTCGCCCGTTAGAAAAGCGTTTCCTGACGAATCGATGACGAGGTCAGTGGCCTGATCGTCACTACTCCCGCCAATGAACGTAGAATATGCCAAGGTCGCACCTCTCGCGTCCAGCTTGGTAACGAAAGCATCATATTGGCCGCCATTATAAGTTGTATCGAAAGCCTCGGGCGTTGTCGGATAATCATTTGAACTAGTCTCGCCCGTTACAAACACATATCCAGAGGCGTCGACGGCGATGCCTGATCCAGTATCCCAATTGGCCCCACCAATAAAGGTCGAATAGATCAAGGCCGAACCTGACGGTTTCAAGCTGGTAACGAAGACATCATACTCGCCATTGTGCGTTCTATCGAAGACCCCTTCCGTCGTCGGATAAAAACCATTTTGATAGGCTCCACCGGTCAGGAAAACATTTCCTGATGAGTCAACGGCGATCTTCCAGCCGCCCTCGTGCCCGCTGCTGCCGATGAATGTGGAGTAAATTAGAGCCGAGCCCTCGGCATTCAACTTGGTAACGAATGCATCCTGAAATCCATTTTGGGTTGTATCGAATGCACCCACCGTTGTGGGAAAATCGGTCGCGCCATCATAGGTAAATCCAGTCAAGTAAGCATTGCCAGTAGCGTCAACTGATATTCCACCGCCTCGATCCCAATCGCTCCCACCTAAGTAGGTTGAATAAACCAAGGCAGAACCGGTTGGATTTAACTTGGTTACAAAAACATCGAAATTGCCATTGTGAGTTCTGTCGTATGCTCCCGTGGTCGTCGGATAGTTGTTGTTTACGGCATCACGCGTTTCTCCAATCAGAAATACGTTTCCTGACGAGTCAACAGCGATGTCATTCGGGTCGTCGCTATAGAATCCGCCTATGAAAGTCGAGTAAATCAATGCTGAACCAGTCGCATTCACCTTGGTAACGAAAACATCAGTAAAGCCCGTCCCATTGTGAGTCGTATCGAATGCTCCCGGTGTTGTTTGGAAGGACATTGATCCGGTGCGTCCGGCTATATAAACATTGCCTACAGCGTCAGTCGCAATAGCATTGCCCCAGTCAGATTCGCTGCCACCCAAAAAAGTCGAAAAAGCGAGATTGCTCAAATTGACAGTTGGGTCAATGATCAACGGCTTACTAGAGTCGTAGCTGCCTACATCAAACTTAATGCGAAAACTATTCTCATCGCCATCGTTTCCAGCCGCACCTTTCTCAACAATGTAGTAGCTTTCAACTTCTGCCCGCAGACCATTTGTTTCCTGATAGGTGAACGGTTTGTTTTGCCTAATATCTCCGTATTCAGTTTTGATGAGCAGATCGCCTTCTGCCGAAAGCTCAATACCTGTTGCGCCTTGTATTTTCCACTCGATTTGGTTCGGGTTTGCGTTCGGCTGAATAACAAAATCATACTGTACGGCCCCTTTTTCTTTGCCGTGCCAAACCATGTCAATGCCTTCGTAAATTTGATTTGTGCGAACGCTTTGATAATTAGGAATATCCGTTTGCCATTCTGATTCATCGCTTCCTTGGAAGTAATTTGTACAGTGTTCGAGAGGTTGCAAACCGGACCACTCGGAGTTTTGATTAGCACCTTCCAATGACATGTAAACGGCAACCGCCTTTGACGGTTTTGCTGTTTCAAATTCGGTTGTCGGCTTTTCAGGACCTGCAATATTTGATGCTTTTCTCTCAATTTTATGTTCTTTACTAGAAAGAACATAAACTGCGTCTGTTGCCGTCAAAAACAGGGAATAACCGCTAGTTCCGCGAGTAAAGTATCGAACCTTTTCGTTAAACTGTCCCTTATTTTCCTCGAAATAAACCGGCAAACTGCCCATATTTGAAACCGCTGTTTCTTTGGAAACTTTAGCCGAAACTTTTGTGTGCAAGCCAGTTTTATTAGTATCCATTCCGATAACCATCATCGTGGTTGAAATGAGGAATGTTGCTAAATACCGCGAGTAACCGTGTGTTTGCTTCATATTCGCTGCGTTCTATTTGCAATGATATTTTATATATAGAAATAGATACAATAGAAAAAATTACATCCTTACATAACCGAGCGTTATAAAAAATAAAAATTTTTTTAAGCTTCATAACGTACACAGAAGAACGCGCAATGTCGTCTGACAGCGACCCGGGTCGAGCTTGCCCCCTCCCCCAAGCCAAACGGTTCATAAGCCCCGTCAGAAGGTGCACCACGTATAACCCGCTGCGGAGTCCGACCCACGCCTCGAGCGAACTCAAAACGCTCAGGTCGACAGGCTGCAAACTGCTAGAGCATCTTCATTTCGTCTTTGCCCGGCCTGGTTGCACAGGGGCAAAGCTAGAGCGGCCGATTTCCTTTATCCGGCCGTCGCGGAACGACCCCTCCACCAATTCGTAACCCATCAACGCGAACACGCGATCGCCCAAAAATAACGGTCTGGCGTTCCCGTACCAGTCGACGCACGACGCCCGGCATCCGTCGTCGACCGCGGTTTCCGGCCGTGATTTCAATTCGCCTATTTCGGACAGGTCCAGCGACTCGTTGCGGAGGAAAATTATCGACGCTGAGTCATCGACGAGATGATCGTAGCCAGGTCGACCCGGGCCACGGACGGGGAGCCCGACGATACCGGAAGTGCGGCCTTTGGGTTTATAGAAGAAACCGTGGCTGCGAAGTTCGCCCTGCGACGCCCCTTTCACCGCATAACGGGCGGAAACGCTCGGCTGTGCGGCGTCCAATCGGATCGACGTGAAGTGCAGATCTTTCCCGTGCGTCCCTACCACGATTGCGTCCCTCCCGAGTGCTTCGATGCGGTCGACGCCGTGTGGCAAAGCGAGTTCAGAAACCGCCCCGCCGCCCAATGGCACCGCATAAAGCGTGTGCGTTTTGGATTTCTTCGGTTCCGTCCACCCATTACCCGTCCCGTAGAGCAGGTAACCGCCGATGAACCTATTCTGGAAATTGTAGCCCTCCGGTTTCAGCAATTGCCGATAGCTGGCGGCGGGCACTGCCTCGCGTCCGTCCGAGAAACCGCCGACCTGTACGCTCATCAGGGCTACGTCCCCTTCCGCCGCGTCCGCCTTCCACATTCCGTCACCGGACGATTCGGAGCGGACGAGCACGTTCAGCCGCCCGTCCCTTTCCAAGAAGGAGAATTGGTCAACCGGGCCGCCGGAAACCTGGAGAGCTCCTGGTTCCGCCCCTTCCAGCGGCATGCGGTACAAGAATGAGTGGTTGCGGCCCTTATCGCTGCTGTAATCCCATTCCGTCGCCCAGACGTAAACCGACTCCAGCGAGACGTAGAACACATTGCCTGACGGCCCCATCACCGCCTTCGCGGTGCACGACATCCCGCCGTCGGAAAGGTCGCACGTGGTGACGGTGTGCAGCGTTACGGTATCATCGTCCGCTTCGATCTCCTGCACGGGGCGATATATCTGAGTCGCAGGAGCGATCCGCTCGAATTCGCTATCCTTCGCCCCTTTGTGCCACCTGCGGAGTGCGGGGAACGAACCGAGGACGTCTTTAGCAGTCAGGTCTATCTCCAAAGGCGAATAAAATATGAGTTTCCGGCCGATGAGGCGGCTCGAGTAGTGGCGGGACGAATAGTAGTCGTTCGAGCGTAGATGGTACGTCGAGCGGTAATGGAGATCGCCCTTGCCCCCGATGCGGAACAGCCCTATCTCCGTGCCGCCGCGGGCATAACTAAAACCGATCACTACTATCGTGTCGCCGGAAATCAACATCTCGTCGTACCAAGTATCGTCGGGGTCGATGTCCGGGGCGAAAGCATTTATCGTGGAAATGGGCTTGATTTCATCGCCAGCTGTCGAGATGGTGAACAACCTCCCTCGCCGCAGCACCACAAGATGACTGCCGTGAAGTTTGACGATCCCACCTTCGTCGACACCTGCGTGCTGCACGTTCGTGATCGACTCCTCGCCCGCGGAGGCGTTGACGTCCACCATTGCGGAGCCGGCGGACACGCTTACGACCTGCTGATCCGCGGTACCGCCGCCTCCGCCTCCACCCGACCCGCTGTTTCTTTTCCGGCTCTTGGCGATTTTTCCGAAGTACCGATTGAGCTCGGCCTCTGAGATGAACGGCTTTAACCTTTTGGTTGCGGCGGCTCCCACGTCCGGGGCACTTTCTATTAGGTTCCGATTGTCTGCGACCGCGGTCGGGATCAACAGCAAAGCTGCTGCGAGTATTAGGATTGTGGTTTTCATGATGTTGAGCAAGCTTCTGGATCGGGTGCAATGAGTTCCACGGCCGTCCGAAAATTCATAGAAACCGGTTAGCCCGTCCGCTTAGCATCTATAGTTGCGCAAGGCTCACCGTTGGTTGCTTTAGGACGGCAAACTGAGAAAACGTATTGTGAGGTTGGTCCGGCTGGCGGGCTGGGCCGTGAGCTTGATGCTCGAGACCGCGTGTTGGGACAATTGTACGACAGGGCGGCAAGGGAGATTTGGCCAGCACAATTCACGGCGACTAGAAGAAACAATATGATTGAGCAGAAGAGTTGCATAATGTTTTATGTCGAGATTGATTTTCTGCCGCTTACGGAAATTATCCCGACTGGTATCTGCAGTGTAGGCTTAAGCATACAAAATTATAGTTTCGCGTGGTTAGAACGTAAAGCATTTGGCAATTAAATCAGAAAAGCGACCCCTTAGTAATGTCCATTGCACGCGGTGACATCGGGTAAGTTAGACCGGCGTTAAGTGCAGGAGTTCTCGGAGGTTTCAGTTTAACCTTTGTATATGCCGTGGCCATCGAATAGCATAGAGCAGTTACACTCTCAACCTTAATCTATAAATCTCGTTCTTGCTGCCTGCCGGAAGGCGCGCGATGTCGCGGTGATGGGCAAAAACTGCTCAAGAAATTGCGAGCCGACATGCTCAAAACTTCCGAATGTGAAAACCCGTCTGAATACATATCAACATACTCAATTTCCGGAGTTGTGATGGGATGCATCGGAAACGGACATCAGACACAAAATCTGCTTTGCCAAAAATTGAAAAATATTTTTACATCGCCGATCACACGCAGCAAAACGCCCATAGTCCTCCGCCAGCGACCCGGGTTGTGCTTCGCTCCCCCTCCCCCTATTTTTGAAACAATTCGTCCCCGCTCGGCTCCACATTATGTTTCGTCACAAGAATTTATTCGCTTCGTATAACCGCCTCGGCATAGTATCGCGTAGAGACCCCGAATTGGCATCAAAGCACGTATTAGTAGCACATATACTATTTTCATCCGGACGCCCGGAATCGGATCGCCCGGGCGAACAGTAATGAGACATTTGACCTGATATTTAATCCTAACCCGGACTATCTAGCCTTTCGCCCTCAAAGGTGCTATTATTCCCTGTCTGATCCCAAAACGGTTGGTATCTTTCCTTTTATTCACCCACAATTATGCACCATTACCCCTCAGTCGTTTTCTTTGCCGTCATATTTTTCCTTTTTACTACGATTTCTTCTGGTTTTGCCGTTCCGGTTGGACCACCGGTCGATTTCTTTGCTGCCCGCGCGTTCTCGGGGGCGCATTCTGCCTATTACGAGACCGCAAGCGGCGATTTCAATGGCGATGGAAAGGTGGATGCCCTAATATCGACCTTTGGCTCTGTTGTGGCAGCGTTCGGTAATGGAAACGGGACGTTTTCGGAGCCAGTAACGGTCTATGCCCCCGGAGGCTCTAGTTACATTTCGGCTGTTTCGGGCGATTTTAACGGGGATGGCCGAAGCGACGCCGCTATTGTACGCGGTCATCAGACCATTTCGAACGATATTGCCATTTATCTAGGAAATGGCGACCGAACTTTTTCGGCCCCGGTATTTGCGAATGCAACATCCAACCCGCTTTATTTAAAGACGCTCGACTATGACCGGGATGGAAAGATTGATCTCGTAGCGTCCGTATCGGGAGTTCCCGGAACTGCATTGATGTTTTACAGAAGCCAGGGCGATGGAAGTTTTAGCGTGGGCCCTACCCTCAGCGGGGCTCAGCAAGCTCTTCCTATTATCCATGATTTCAACAATGATACGTTTCCCGATATTTGGTTTTACGATAACTCCATTCATGTAATTGCGCTGAATACCCGTAACGGACAGTTTGGACCATATATAGCCACCGACGTATCTCCCGATGTGGACGTGCAGGGCTTCGGAGATTTCAATGGTGACGGCAAAGTAGACGTTGTGACTATGGATGGAGGATCGTTCAATCCGTGGGTCACCATCCGGCTAGCATCTGGGACCTATACTTATGTTACGGGCCAAGATCATCAATTTCAATCGAGGGATAGCATATATCTAAGTGCAGTTACGGACGTGGATCAGGACAACCGACCGGACCTAATTTTCAATTCCAAAAATCGCACACTTATCAGAAAGGGAATAGGAGACGGCACATTTTCGTCTACCCTCGAACTTTTAGACGGCGGGAGCGGGCTTTTCGTCGAAGATGTAAATTCTGACGGCTGGAAAGATATTGTCACCGCGCAATCTTTCGAATTTGTAACACTCGGAAGTATTGTCGTTTTACTTAATCAGCAAAATGGCAATTTCAAGTCGGCACCGGGCTTCGGTATGCAGCCCGGCACGAAAGATATAGCAATAGCAAATCTTAATGCCGATAATTTTATGGATTTTGTGGCCGTAACATCAGGTTCCGGCGGCGGGGCAGGAAGCCTGACGGTGTTCTTTCAATCTCCGGCACCCGGCAGGTCCATTGTTCCGGCTGAACCGGAACAGCTTTTAGTCGGTGGTACGGTTGTGGGATTTAATTCAGTCGCGACTGGCGACTTCAACGCGGACGGACGGACGGACATTGCCGCCGCCGGACATGGAGCATACGGAGCGGCTCCGAATATTCAAATTTTCACAAACACCGGAGCAAATACTTTTAATCCTTTATCATTCCAGATCGGAATAAGTGATATATATGACGTAGCTGCGAGCGATTTGAATTCAGATGGAAGGCTGGATTTGATTACTACCGGTTATGAGGGCATTTGGACTTCCTTCGGTATTGGAAACGGAACTTTTGCGGCTCCTGTTAGGTATCTGCAGAACATTGCAAGTAACCGGATCGCAGTCGGCGACTTTAATAATGACGGGAGGCCGGACTTTGCGGTAGCCACCTATAACATTAACAAAATCGCTATCTTGATAAATAACGGCACTGGTTCGTTCACTAATTCGTTAAACATACCGGTCGCAAATGGATCGCCCTCAGGAATAGCAACAGCCGATATGAATACCGACGGAATATTGGATCTTATCGCGTCTAAAGGTAGCGGAGTTTTGGTGATGCTAGGAACGGGCGGTGGCAATTTTGCATCACCAGCATCGTATCCTGTTTCCCAGGGATCAGGTTACGGGCTCGCGGTCGCTGATTACAATCTCGATTCAAAACCTGATGCGGCGGTTTATTCGGCAACAAACACTATTTCCGTTCTTCTCAACAACGGTACTGGCGGCCTTTCCCGGGAAACGCTTTGGGGTAGTGGAGTCGAAACTAAAGCCCTTACCGCAGGTGATTTAAATAATGACTCAAAGCCAGACTTGATTGCGGGTTTGACAGCCGGTACTACTGGTTACCTGAAACTCTTCTTCAACACGTCTGCTCCCTATGTCGCCCCGCCTGTCGCAAAGGCACGGGCTGATTTCGACGGCGACGGCAAATCCGATCTATCGGTTTATCGTCCGTCGGAAGGCAACTGGTATCTGCTGCGGTCGCAGGCCGGATTTAATGTAACCAGCTGGGGACTCGCTTCTGACATTGTCGCGCCCGGTGATTTCGACGGCGACGGCAAGGCTGATTTCGCGGTGTTTAGGCCGTCGGAAGGTAATTGGTATATCGCAAACAGCAATGGTACGTTTACATCCGGGCAGTTCGGGTTGCCGGGAGATATTCCTGTTCCGGCGGATTACGACGGTGACGGGAAGGACGACCGTGCAGTATTCAGGCCGTCTAATTCGACCTGGTATATTCTGAACAGCAACGGCTTTAATGTCAGGGAGCAGGCGTTTGGGCTGACGGGCGACCGTCCGGTTCCGGGCGATTACGACGGTGATCTGAAAGCCGATCTTTCGGTGTTCCGTCCATCTAACGGCACCTGGTATCGTGCGAACAGCGGCAACGGAAATTTCGTCGAGCAGCAGTGGGGACTAAACGGTGATATTCCGGTCAACGCCGATTACGATGGCGACAATAAACAGGACTATGCCGTATTCCGCCCATCCGCGGCGAGCTGGTACATCCTGAACAGTTCGAACGGAAGCTACAACTTCCGCTCGTTCGGACTGACGGGAGACGCTCCGGTTCCAGGCGACTACAACGGCGACGGCTCGGACGATATCGCGGTGTTCAGAAACGGTTTCTGGTACATCATCCGATCGAACGAGGTCTACACAGTAACCCAGTTTGGATTGAGCGGAGACACGGCGATTCCAGCGAAATAATGTTGAGCCCGCATACTGCTCAGGGCGGCTCGCCCTAAGCCGGAAGTAAGTAGCTTAGAACTTAGGTACCCCCGACGCCGAGTCCGAGGGGCGGAAAGACAATCATGACTTTCTTCGACCATTGAGCTGGTTGAAGTCCTAACCGGTCTGGCTGAAATCGCTCACGAGCTTCATACTTTCAACGTAAACTTAAAGTAAAAATTTAAGGGGTTAATCTCTGAAATACGCAGTCAAAAAAAGGAAACATCTCTCATGAATCTATACGGTTTTTTCCGCAAAACTTTTGCACACTTCTCGACCCTTTGCCTACCGAAGCGAAGTTTTGCGCAAGTTAGGGTAATTCTCTGCAGCACGTTGGCTATATTTGTATTAACACTCAGCCTCTCGGCAATCGTCGGCGGTGCAACTTTTACCGTCACCAAAACCGCGGACACCAATGATGGAACTTGCGATGTGGATTGCAGCCTTCGCGAAGCCATTTCGGCTTCGAACGCGGCAGCCAGCGACGATGTCATTACATTTAATCTCTTATTTAATACTGCACAGACAATTGTATTAGGCGGAACACACTTGCAGGTTGAAAATAACGGCACCCTTACGATAAATGGAACTGGTTCGGACTTGTTGACCATCGATGCCAATCAAGCTAGCACTGTTCTGCTGATTGAGCCGGACGCCTCCGCGGTAATTAATGGATTGAAAATTCGCAATGGCGGAGCAACAGGTTTTAGCAGCGGGGGAGGCATTCGGAATCAACTTGGCAATATAACGATCAATAATTCCGTTTTAACAAACAACGCTACCGGAAGCGGCGGAGAGGGCGGGGGCCTTTACAGCCGCTGCGGCAACGTGACAATTAACGGTACGACAATTAGTAATAACTCCGCGGGAGATCAAGGGGGCGGTGGTATTAAGGTAGTTGACTCGTGCGTAAGTGGTCGCACAAGCACTCTGACCATTTCTAGTTCAACAATTGACAATAATACGACAACGAATAATGGCGGCGGCATTAGTAGCGGAAGTATTCTCACTATTACAAATACGACAATTAGCAATAATTCGGCAAATTTTGCCGGAGGCATGATAATTGGAAAGGCAACCGAACTGACAAATGTGATGGTATTGAATAACACGGCATCACAAAGAGGGGGCGGAATATACAATTCAAGCTTCTTCCAGCCGCTGACTATTCTTTCTTCGACTATTGGAGGGAACCAAGCGGGCACGCAGGGCGGAGGCATATTCGCTAATGACAGCTCCCGTACAACTATCACCAGCTCAGTCGTGGAAAACAATTCAGCTACCCAGGGAGGCGGCGGAGTCCGTAATTATAGAAGTTTGCTGAATATTATCAGATCTGAGGTACGCAATAATTCTTCGATGAGCGGAAACGGCGGCGGTTTATACAGCGAAAGCATTGACAGCCAGCTCAATATCGACGGGTCCACGATCAGGAATAACTCAGCGGTAAATGGTGCCGGGATTCTGAACGACGGTTCGGACACGAATATTGCCAATTCAGCAATCATCAGCAATGCGGCAGCCTCAGGCAACGGCGGCGGCATATATGATTACGGATCGGGCAGCAACGTAATTCTTACAAATTCCACAATCAGTAACAATTCAGCCGCAGTCGGCGGCGGGTTGTATCACAGTAGTTATAACACCGTTAACATTATAAGTTCTACGGTAAGTTCAAATTCGGCCAACAGCCACGGAGGGGTTTTCAACGGCAGCTTAGGGAATGCGAATATACGAAGCAGTATTTTTGCCGATAATACCGCGAACGGAGGCGTGGCCCCTGACTTTGGCGGTACGATTACCTCTCAAGGTTATAACCTGATTGAAAATACGACGGGCGCTGTGATTGCGGGTACCCTTACCGGGAATATTCTGGGAGCCGACCCCCAACTGCTTCCTGTTAGATTAAACGGGGCCATAACCGTTACAGCCGCATTGCATCCGACCAGCCCCGCCATCGATTCCGGCGATCCAAATAATTTTCCCCTCACCGATCAGCGAGGCGTCGCTCGGCCTCAGGACGGAGATCTCAATGGCAGTGCGCTGCCCGATATCGGAGCTTACGAAAGACAAATATCTAGTTTTACCGTAACAAAAAATTCCGATACGAATGATCAAGTGTGCGATCAGGACTGTTCATTAAGGGAAGCGATCTTCGTGGTAAATAGTATTGCGTCACCGGACAACGCAATCATTTTTGACCCCGCCATTTTTTCAACGCCTCAATCGATAAGTCTTAATTTGGGAGAACTTGAAGTTTTGAATAACGGTACGCTTATCATTAGCGGGTCGGGATCTTCTTTATTGTCGATATCGGGAAGTAATCAAAGCAGGGTATTTTCATTCCGAACCGGCTCAAACGCAGCAATTCGGCGAATGACAATCACTGGGGGAAACGGACAAGGGACAATTAACAGCGGATTCGGAGGAGGAATTTATTTTGCCGGAAGGCAATTAAGCCTTCTCGATTCGGTTGTGAGCGGAAACTCGAGTAATTTCGCTGGAGGGATCGCGGGTTTTTCGGGGATTCTCCGCGTTTCGAATACCCGCATAAATTCGAATACCGCTGTTAATTCGGTCGGCGGAGTTTTCAATCAAGTAAACACCTCATTAGAAATCACAAATTCGATTATTTCGGAAAATTCATCTCCGGGTAGCGGGGGGCTGGATAACCGTGGAAAGCTTATTGTTAAAAAATCTACAATAAACAACAATCTGGGAGGAGGGATCATTAATTTTGACGGGGCGAATGCAGTTATTACTGGTTCGACAATTGCAAATAACCGGACAGTCAATTCCCAAAACGGCGGGGGGATCTATAATTTCGGCATTATGTCGATTGATGACTCAACGATCAATGGGAATTCGGTTCCAACAACAGTCGGTGCCGGCGGCGGCATTTACAATTCCAATATACTGGCTATATCAAATTCTACAATCAGCGGAAATTCCGCTCCGGCCGGCGGCGGAATAGAGAACCAGGTCGGCACGATCACAATAAGTTTTAGCACCGTAGTTCAAAACTCGACCAGAAGTGTCGGAGGTGGCATTGGGGGTGGGGGAGTAAGAAACGTCGCAGGGACCGTTACCGGCAGCAATTCGATTTTTGCCGACAACCTCTCGGCGAATTCAGGCGCAGGCGCTGATTTTCAGGGAACTTTGACGTCTCAAGGATATAACTTGATAGAAACTACGAACGGAACAACGATAATAGGTTCAACAACCGGTAACATTGTCGGAACCGACCCGTTCATTGGACCACTTAAAATCAACGGCGGGCCGACCCGAACGCATGCATTGAGGATTGGAAGTCCCGCGATCGACGCCGGAAACCCGACAACATTTCCAACGACGGACCAGCGTGGCCGGCCGCGTCCTTTTGACGGTAATAGTGACGGAACGTCCAGGCCGGATATTGGAGCATATGAACGCCAGGCAAACGATATTACTAAGTCAGTAAGAGCAGATTTCGACGGAGATGGGACCACCGACCTGTCCGTTTACCGCCCTTCAGAAGGTAATTGGTATTTGCTCAGGTCCCAGGCGGGCTTTAACGTTACCAGTTGGGGACTAGCTTCCGATATCGTCGCTCCCGGCGATTTCGACGGCGACGGTAAAGCTGATTTTTCGGTATTTCGCCCTTCGGAGGGCAACTGGTACATCGCACACAGCGGCGGCACCTTTACCACCGGCCAGTTCGGGCTGCCGGGAGATATTCCGGTCCCGGCCGACTACGACGGCGACGGAAAGGATGACAGGGCAGTCTTTAGGCCTTCTGACTCGACATGGTACATACTCAACAGCAACGGCCTTAATGTCAGAACACAGGCGTTTGGACTCAGCGGCGACAAACCCGTTCCGGGAGATTACGATGGCGATCTAAAGGCCGATCTTTCGGTGTTTCGGCCGTCGAATGGTACTTGGTACCGGGCTAACAGCGGCAACGGCAACTTTGTCGAACAGCAATGGGGATTGGACGGCGATATTCCGGTACCGGCCGATTTCGACGGTGATAACCGGCAGGACCTTGCAGTATGGCGTCCGTCTACGGCAAGTTGGTATATTCTGAACAGTTCAAACGGCGGCTATAATTTCCGATCGTTTGGACTTACCGGGGACGTTCCGGTTCCGGGAGACTACGACGGAGACGGCTCGGACGACATTGCGGTATTCAGAAACGGTTTCTGGTACATCATCCGCTCGGCACAGGTCTTTACTGAAACGCAGTTCGGGCTAGCGGGGGATACGGCTATCCCGGCAAAAAATATTTCGCAATAGTCAGGGAACTTGCGGCGGCCCAAGTGAGGCGGTTGCGGCTATGTGTTAACGTTTTGAATTCTTAGATCAAAGATAGTTTTTCTTATGTCCACATTTTCACTTATCAAATCGGCTTTTATCCTCCTTTTACTTTGCGGCCCCTGGGGGCACCAACAAGTTTCTGCTCAGCCTACCGAATGTAAACCGTTCGATTTCAATATAGCCCCGAGTTTTGAAATAGGAATCAATACCGCGGACAGCACCTCGGCTGATTTTAACAACGACGGTAACATCGATATTGCATCGTCTAATTTCGAACGGCGCAGCGTCTCTGTTGTTTATGGTGATGGTGGAGGGGGTTTTACACCGGCCCAGTTTTTTCCGACTGTGGCCGACGCTTATTCAATTGCTTCGGGAGACTTTAACAGTGATGGGAGCCATGATTTGATCGTTGGGTCTGGTCTTCGAAATGAGCTGGCAATTCTACTAAACGACGGGACTGGCAGGTTTCTCGCTCCAACGATTTATTCGCCCACAACTCCGTTTCCGAATAGCGGCGAATATTACGATCTTCAGGCAGGTGATTTTAATGGGGACGGGAAGACGGACATAGCTGCGATTCGGCTTCAATCAAATCGGCAGCTTAATATTTTCCTGGGATCGGGCTTGGGAAATTTTTCAGTGGGGGCGTCTCTGAATCTTACCGGCTCCGAAGCTGTTATGAAAGTCGGAAATCTCAATAGCGATACTATCTCGGATATCATTGTGTCGGGCGGCGACTCATTCACCCAGCGCAACATCAGTTTTGTATTTGGCGCCGCTAATAGTGTTTTTGCGCTTACCTATGGATTTTCTGTTCTTGAAAAGGCAAGGGCGTTTACAATTTCCGATATTAATAATGACAGTCATAAAGATTTTACCGTCGCATTTGAAGATACTACGACGCCTACGCAGCCGTACCTGAAACCTTGGCTGGGAAACGGCAGTGGAGTATTTACCGCCGGGACAGCTATCAATACGGAATATTTCCTCTCGCCGACGGATATTACTTCAGCAGATTTCGATGGGGATGGCAATCAGGACCTCGCCGCTCCATTGAGTGGATATATGGTTATCGTGCTTTACGGGCAGGGCAATGGTAATTTCAACAGTCCGAATTATTGGGCAATACAAACGGGAGCTAACGCGATACTAAACAATGATGTTAATCACGACAATCGCCCCGATCTGATTTCAATTCAGCAACTTTATATTTCTTCTAATAGTCTTTCGGTATTGACTAATCTGCCGGACCGAAAGTTTTCAGCCCCGAGGTCAATCCTCTATGGCCTTAGCCAGCTTGACGCTGCCGATTTTAATAATGATGGCCGGATGGACTTCACGTCTTCGAGGAAATCCGATTTCGTTACGATCTCCAGTGTTAACGTTAATTTGAGCGGGCCGGACGCGATGGGACCTGATATTGGTGTTCCGACGCGCAAGGCCCTAAATGCGATGACCGTCGGCGATTTTAACGGGGACGGCTTTCAAGATGCAGTTACCGCTCATTCGAATAATGAGCGCGTTCTGGCCGTTTATTTCGGAAACGGAACTGGAAACCTCGCTGCGGGTGTAACTACATCATTGAATGTTCCATTTCAAAATGTGATTTCCGGAAATTTCAATTTGGACGGAAAAGACGACGTGTTTGTTGTCAACGAAAACGGCCAAGGCTATTCGATGTTAAGCAATGGTAACGGTACGTTTACGGTTGCTGCCAATTTTCCGGTTATGTTACAGGGAAATAATGTGAAGTTCTTGAAAGGTGATTTTAACGAGGACGGCAAAGTCGATCTAGTAATCTCAAACGGCACCGTGAATCTCTGGCTCGGCGATGGCACAGGTCAGTTTGCTAGATCAACAGTGTCATTCCCGACCTTAAACGACGTTGTTACCGGCGATTTTGACGGTGACGGCCATCTTGACCTTGCCGGGTTTGATCTAAATTGGGTATTAAGAGGCATTCCCGGAATTGGAAACGGTCAATTCGGTGTCCCTTATACATCAACTCTACAGACTGGGGGCGACCGGCGAAGTCTGGTCGCCGGAGATTTTAATAACGACGGTCTAGACGATCTGGCTTTTGTCATTCTCCAAACCACCTTTGAGAATCTAGTTATAGTTCCATCAACCGGATCAAATTTGGGCTGGGGCTCGCCTGTTTCGTATTCGGTCGCCGGGTTATCGGGCTACACAGCGTCTTTGTTCGCGGCGGATTACAACGGCGACGGCCTGCCTGATATCGGTTATAATGCCGAAACCTCACGCGGCATTCTCTACAGTGTTTTCGGCCAGAAACCGTGTATGACTGTGGGAGACGTCTCGATCACAGAATCTGATGCCGGGCCAGTGAATGCTTCATTCGGCGTTTCTTTATCCGCCCCAAGCACTGAAATCGTCCGCGTTAATTATACTTTGTCGAATGGCACCGCGGTTGTTGGAACGGACCTGCAAAATATCTCCGGCCGCCTGGAGATCCCTGCAGGACAGACTAGTGGGGTCATAAATGTGCCGATAAATGGCGATCTGTTGGACGAATTTGACGAAAATTTCACTCTTAAACTTTCCTCTCCCCATAATGCGTTTGTAACGAAGTCTGTTGGTGTCGGCACAATTGTGGATAATGATGCCGAACCAAACCTGACGATTTCCGATGTAACTGCTAATGAGGGTTCCTCCTTTAGACAATTTACCTTTACTGTCAGCCTTTCAGCAGCTAGTGGGAAACCGATAAGCCTCGCTTATTCGACCGCGGATGGAACTGCATTGGTGAGCTCGGATTACATTGCTTCAAGCGGCAACGCCAATATAGTTCCGGGAAATACAACGCTGAATTTGAATGTAACCGTAACTGGGGACAGTACGCATGAGCCCAATGAACATTTTTTCCTGAATATTTCGGCAGCAATAAACTCAGTTGTAGTAGATGGCGTCGGGCAAGGTACAATCACAAACGACGATCCGGTTCCAACTCTATCCACTTTCACCCCGGTGAGCGTACTCGAAGGCAATACCGGCCAGACCACAAGAAACGTGCAGTTCCAACTATCGAACCCTTCTTATTTGCCAGTCACTCTAAATGTGGTTACAAGTGACGGAACTGCAACTGGATCATTGGATTACAATCCTTTGAACACGTCAATCGTCATACCGCCCGGTTCACAAGGCGCTTCGACGACCGTACAAATTATCGGTGACAGGCTCGACGAACCCAACGAGACGTTTTTCGTCAATTTTACGAATCTGGCCAATGCAACACTCAATAACTTGCGGTCCCAGATAATAATTGTCGACGATGACGTACGCAACCCGGTAGCTGACTTCGACGGCGACGGCAAATCCGATCTTTCGGTTTACCGGCCCTCAGAAGGGAACTGGTATGTGCTTCGATCGACGTCCGGCTATAATGTAACCAGTTGGGGACTCCCGACCGACATTGTCGCTCCCGGAGATTTTGACGGTGACGGCAAGGCTGATTTTGCGGTGTTCCGTCCATCGGAAGGTAATTGGTATATCGCTAACAGCAATGGGACGTTCACATCCGGGCAGTTCGGTTTGCCGGGAGACATTCCCGTTCCGGCCGATTATGACGGTGACGGGAAGGACGACCGTGCAGTGTTCAGGCCTTCTAATTCGACCTGGTACATTCTCAACAGCAATGGGTTCAATGTTAGAGAGCAGGCGTTTGGCCTTTCGGGCGACCGTCCGGTTCCCGGAGATTACGACGGTGATCTGAAAGCCGATCTTTCGGTGTTCCGTCCATCTAACGGCACCTGGTACAGAGCGAACAGCGGAAACGGAAACTTCGTCGAGCAGCAATGGGGATTGAACGGTGATATTCCGGTCAATGCCGATTACGACGGAGACAACAAACAGGACTATGCGGTGTTCCGCCCGTCGGCAGCGAGCTGGTTTATCCTGAACAGCACGAACGGCAGTTATAACTTTCGCTCGTTCGGCTTGACAGGCGACGTACCGGTTCCCGGAGATTACGACGGAAACGGCTTCGACGACATTGCTGTATTCAGGAACGGCTTCTGGTACATCATCCGCTCCGCTCAGGTTTACACAGAAACGCAGTTCGGGCTCGCGGGCGATACATCAATACCTACAAAACATATCCCTTAACGTATGTGTCGGTTCGTAGAAATAAAGGTGGATGCGTAAATTCGATTTAAGCATCTACCCTTATTCTTTATCGAACTGTTCAAATATTGCTCCAGTCTTCGTACGCATCGAAGCTTGAGCGAATGCGTGGTATAAATTGTCGGCAACGTTATCGCGGGCGGCATTCCCAGCTTCTCTGCCTCTGATTTAGGTGCAGAGTTTAATACGGATCATCGGCGGTAGTGATAACAGCTTTGGCGATAAACCCCGTGGTAGAAAATCCACTTAATTTTTCTTCCTTTTTTCCCTACATTATAAAAATGGTCGGACCGGTCGGGCAAGTCGGGCCGCCTCTTCCAAACGGTTCCTTATCAGTCCTTTAAGCTGGCCTGACTTTTGGATCACTGGTCGGGCCGAACACGAAAACGGCCCGACTTTTCTTGTTTTAGAAAAGTCGGGCCGCAAAGTCGGGCCGGATAAAGTACTGTGTTTTATTGAGTGTTAATGGTGTCGGCCCGACTTGCCCGACCGGTCCGACCACTTTTTACCTTTCCAGGAAAATTAGTAACGGGTTTAATTGTTTTCACTTTCCGCGTCTGTGTCAGAATCGTTGTCATAAGCGATCGTGTAGACTCGCGTGCGTCCAAGTTCGGGCAATCTCTCCTTGCGGGCCAGGTTCTTCCCTTCAGCTTGTTTCAATCGACCGAGCTTGCGTAATTCTCTAGCAACGCTGATCGCCGAGTATCCCCTGCAGATCACGCCTTCAAATATATCGGACAGGATAAGATATTCGGATTGGCCGTTAACGTTCTCCCGTCTAAAGCCGGCACGGTTCGGTACCCGCATAAAGCTATCGGTCAAAGATTGAAACCGGCTCGACCCGTGCTGAGCGATAAACGCGAGAACTTGTTTTGCTCTCTGAGCTGCATCAGACGCTCCCATGGTTCCGCGGGATTCGAGCCATTCGTCAAACATTCCTTCAACACATTTTATGACGTCGGATCTTTCACATTTCGTGATCCCGAAATCGGTGGCCAAAAGTCCGGCTGCAGCAACCAGTGAAAACCGCGAAGCTACTCTATACACTTCGCCGCTTGCGTCCTTATATTGAAGCTTATTGGTAGAGTAACCGCGGGCTTCCCTTACTCCGTTTTCAACGATCTTCCGGTTATCGCAAACTGATTGCAGAAAACTTCGAATTGCAGCACCAGCGCCCGGGCAGCGGATCACATTTTACCGGGCGTTTCTGAATATCGCTTCGACAGAGAACGCGAGACTAAAGCTTAAGGAAATTTTAGATTTCAAATTCAAGATCTCAGATTCAAAATTAAAAACCAAAGACAAATTCGATATCGTCACGAAACTTCTTATCCTAGGCGATTCTGAAGCTCCCACACTTTTGGCGGGCCTTGAAAAAACCGAGACTTCCGACGAAGCAAAACGCTACGCCTAGGCTGCAAAAGCCGGCATCGCAACCGCCGAAAATAAAGCCAAATTCTGGAACGACTTTATCGCAAACAAAGACATCTCCGAAAGCTGGATCGAAGCGGCGTTTGGTTCGTTCAACTCACCGAGACACGCCGTTCTGACATTGCCTTACCTCGAAAAAGCTTTGGCGGAACTGCCGAACCTTAAACGCTCACGCAAAATATTCTTCGTCAACGGCTGGCTCGCGGCGTTTATCGGCGGGCAAAAGAGCGAACAGGCACTGACGGTGGTCAATAAATTCCTGGCAGGCAACCCAAACCTTGATAATGATCTGCGATTGAAGATCCTTGAGAATGTAGATCTAATCGAAAGGGCTGTTAAAATCAGGGGGAAACATTGATGGCGAAATCTGGCTACTTTTATGCAAATTGAAACGTTTTCTTGCCGGCACAAACCAAGATTTGTGTCCGTTGTATTCTTGTCATAGCAGCTGATTTTCGCCATATTTAATGAAA
>JBBJOS010000024.1:0-20563 GCA_037723965.1 Pyrinomonadaceae bacterium
CTCATGTTATTATTCTACGAAGAGTTTCGTGTCCTGTTAAATTAGACCATCACACGATCGCCTTATCGATGTAATGTTCACGGCTGTTAGAGACGTGGAAAGCGTTGTCGAAAATGAGGTGCCCCAACGAGAAACTTCTGATGAGTCAGGTGAGAAAGGAACCTGGCAATTTACCGAGTCTGTGTTGATTGACGAGAAACGGACTAGCATTCTTCGAGCGATTGAGAAAGCAAATGAAATTAAATTAGTGAAAAAAAGCAGAGCGCTTTATTGGAGTGCCGACCGAACTATTGGAATTGCCTGTACCATTTCAAAGCGTTATGAAAATAAAAACTTTCTGTATTGGTATGCTTATCATCCGGCGTGGCAAGAGTTTCTAAGCAAAACGACGAAGGGGTTTTTCGTCTTGGGTTGTATGGACATGAATATGGCGTTCGCAATACCATTGCAAATCATTCAAGCTCGTTTGATAGATCTTAACACCACTACCAAAAACGGAAAGACGTATTGGCATATTCAAATTCAGCAAATGAAAGGAAACAGTTTTCGTATGCAGGTTCACAAATCTGGCAAGCATTTGGATTTAGCTCCATACATGGTAAACATCCTGGCTAACCTCCAATAAAACTCATCGTTCTCGCAGGTTGCACAAAATCAAGGTCGTTGATGTGATGCCGGGCCTCTTTTTTTATGGCGGCGTCCTGAATAAATTCGACGATCTCATTGCGGCCCGCTCCGTTTCGGATGAAATCGCGAAGATTGTGCTCGGTGTTCGAGAATAGACAAGTTCTAATTTGCCCGTCGGCGGTCAGGCGGATGCGCGAACAGGCGCCGCAAAACATTTCGGTCACGGGAGCGATAATGCCGATCCCGCCTTTCGCGCCGTCCTCGAAAACATATTTCCACGAAGTTCCGCTTTCGCGGCTCGAATTTTTTAATTTCAAGGGAAACCGCGCGTTTATTTTTTCGAGGATCTCCTTTCCAGAAACTACCATACCGCGGTTCCATTCATGCCCGGAATCGAGCGGCATAAATTCGATAAACCGCATGCTCACATCATTTTCACGGGCGTAGCGGGCGAAATCGACGATCTCGTCATCGTTGCATCCGCGAACGATCACGGCGTTTATTTTCACCGGCTCAAAACCAAAAGTTTTCGCGGCTTTGATTGCGGTTAAAACTTTGCCGAGAGCGTCAACGCCCGTGATCTCTTTAAATTTATCTGCTTTAAGGCTATCCAGGCTAAGTGTTACGCGGTCAAGTCCCACCGCCTTCAAATCCGCCGCCTTTCGAGGAAAATCGAAACCGTTCGTCGTGAGCGCCAGATCAGCCAGACGCGGTTTTAGCTTGGACAGTTTCTCCACCAGCTTTGGAACATCCTTTCGGAGCAGCGGCTCGCCGCCGGTTAGCCGAACTTTTTCAATCCCAAGAGAGACGAAAATTTCCGTGATATAAACGATTTCTTCGTAGGTGAGAATCTTATCCTTCCGTGCAAGCGGCGGCTCGCCGTTCGGCAGGCAGTAAAAACAGCGAAAATTACAGCGGTCCGTCAATGATATGCGGAGATCGCGGATCAATCGGTTATGTGCGTCGCGGAGCTGCATTAAATGAATGATACATCAGACTGATTCGGAATAGCTGAAAACTGATAGCTGATAATTTACGAAACTCCGAAGTTATCACTTATCAGCTATCAGTTTTCAGTTATTCCGAAAGAACTCTTCAAAGCTTTGGCATTTCTTTGCAATCCCGGCAGCTTAGCCCGTTTGATCGCTGTTTTACGAAATCTTTCCGCATAGCTTTCAGGCGACAGGGATAAAACTTCGTCTATGCTGATCGAACCTTCATTTTTTCGAGGCTCGAATCGCAATTCATCCGTCGGTTTCTCAAAACGGTTCCACGGGCAAATATCCTGGCAGATATCGCAGCCGTAGAGCCAACCGTTTAGATTTTCTTCGATATTTTCGGGTAAATCCGGCGTCCGAAGTTCGATGGTCGCGTACGAAATGCACTGCCTCGAATCAACGACATAAGACTCGGTAATCGCATTCGTCGGGCAGGCGTCGATACAGGCCGTGCAGCTGCCGCAATGGTCGGCGACGATTTCCGTATCGTATTCCAATTCAAGATTCAGCAATATCTCACCGATAAAAAACCACGAGCCAAATTCTTTGGTAATAATATTTGAGTGCTTGCCCATCCAGCCCAAACCGGCACGAACGGCCCATGCCTTGTCCATTACGGGAGCCGTGTCCACACAGAGTTTTCCGTCAGCTTCAGGATTTTCGAGTTTTATCCACGCAAGAAGTTCGCGCAGCTTTTCCTTGACGACATCATGGTAATCGTCGCCCCAAGCGTAGCGTGATATTTTGCCGTTTTCGGGATATTGGGTGTGTTCGTGCGGAGTGTAATAATTCAGGGCAAGCACGATCATCGATTTTGCATCTGGAAAGATCAGCCGCGGATCGGCCCGTTTTTCGGGCTCGCGTTCCATCCAGGCCATTTCACCGTGGAAATCATTTTCGAGCCATGTTTGCAGAAGATTAGCCTCATCGGTAAGAGCCGCCGCCGGAACGATTCCTATCTTGTGAAAACCAATCTCGAGGGCTTTCTGTTTGATTTTGCCGGTGAATGAAGACACAAGACGATTATCCACTAAAATAAACCAAAGAAAAAAGGCCGGACAGCAATCGCCGTCCGGCCTTTAAAAGCAGTTCCGGCCAAATGCCGGAATTGTTAATTAAAAGTTCAGCTTAAATCCGAACTGAAACTGCCTGGGATCGAAAGAGGAGGTCGGCTGGCTGTAATACTTGCCGCCGTTCCTTTCACCGAATGCATTTACGGTTGTGTAGAAGGGGTTTGCCCCTGCCTCGTTGAACCGGTTGAAGAGATTGAAAACTTCACCGATCAGCTCGAGACTGATGCGTTCGCCAAATCGTACCTTTCGAGCGATACGCATATCGACCGAGAAAAATCCGTGCGTAATGCCGCGGTTGCGGCCGAGATTGCCGTTTCGCGGGAAAACGCCCTGAAAGCAGTTGGCGTCAACCGCTGTCTGGCATAAGGTGCCGTCTTCGCGAACGGTCGGACGCTCATTGGTGCTCTGAAAATCACCGTTCGCATCGCCCGGGGCGATAATGTTGAATGGACGGCCCGAAGCGACCTCAATGATCGGAGCGACGGTGAAATCACTGAAAAACCGTTGAAATCCGTTGCCGTTTCTCCAACCGTCCGGCGAACCGACGACGCCGCTGAGAACGAACCGGTGCCGCTGATCGAACAGCGAATCCGAACGTTCGGCACGGAAATTCGTGTTGTCCTGCGGTTTTAGAAGCGTCTGTAGATCGGACGAATCGTCGATCGAATGCGACCACGTATATGTCGCGAAAAACTGCATATTATTCGAAAAACGCTTTTTCAATTCAAGGTTCAAAGCGTTGTAAGACGAATAACCGTCCGACAACTGTGCGTTCACATCTGAATATGGATTAATCGGCCCAGGATTTCGAAGGCTGCCTGCCAGCAAACTGTCGAATGCAGCTTTATTCAATCCGGTTAAAGCTTGCACGAAGAAGTAATTCGGTCCGAGTTTTCGGAAGAAGTCAGCTGCAATCGGATTAACGATCTTTTGACCTGTCGTATTGTTGATTGAAATGAATCCGGGAACCACAATAGTGTAAAGCGGAGTTCCCGACGGTACGGTTGAATAGAAGAATGCCGCTTCTGAAAGACTAGACGGGGCTCGTCCGTTAGGGCCGCATGGTCCTGGAACGCCGTTTACAGGGCAGGCTTGCGGATTATTAGCGGTAAAGCGGCGGAAGTTATCTACCAGGGCTTGGGTGTTGACTGTGTTTACATCTTGGGGATGGGCAAGTTTGCGGGCATTGACGGTAATGTAATTCGCCGAAAATGCCATATCCTTCCCGATCATTTGCTCAACACCGAGATTGCCCTGGAATGCTTCCGGATATTCAAAGTCTTTGCCAACATGCAGAGTAAATGGCAGGATCGGCCCGAATCCGGTGAAGTTGGCCGAATCGAACCTCTGAAATCCGTATTGGTATATTGACGACGGAGCGATTGCCCGCGTTACCGCCGCGCCGCATATCGCCGGGTTAGATCCCTGTACGCCGCAGACGGTTCCGTGAAAGACCTGAAACGCATTGAATAAGCCGGTCGGCGAAGGGCCCCCGATCGGCAGCAATGTTGCCTGCTGCTGCTGAGAGCCGTCTGCAATATCCGAATTGAAGGCAACCGCGAGCAGCGGATGATCGTAAAACATACCAGCCGCAGCACGCACGACGGTTTTTCCATTTCCAAATATGTCCCATGCGGCACCTACACGCGGAGCAAAATTATTGCCATCGCGTGGGAAACCCTGTGTAACGTTCAACGCATCCTGTGCCGTTTGTATATCGGTGGCGGACAAGGTTATGCCAGTTAGCGGATCGGTAAAAGGGCTTGGCTCGTATTGTTCCGTAAATTCATAATCGTAACGAAGGCCGTAATTAAGCGTGACGTTCTGAAAAATCTTCCATGTGTCTTGAACGAAGAATGCAACGGGCTTATTTTTTAACTTGCTGTTTGGATTACCAAAGCCCTGAATGAACACGCTCGGGAAGCCGAGGCCGTAGGTCTGGTTCGGCGTGAAGGCCGGACACCTTTTTGTGGGATCCGCAATTGTTTGCGAGTCACAAGGAATCGGATTAGCAGGGTTGGTTCTATCAACTACCAGCGAACCGCCGGCCTGTTGGCCGAAGTTGAACAATCCGGGAAAATTTAGTTCGAAACTGGCATTAACATTGATAAAATTAAAATCAGCACCGAATTTAATGGTGTGATTTCCCTTTGCCCAAGTTACGTTATCGCGAATTTGAAACCTGTTCTCAGTGCGGTCAACCGGGGAAAATGGATTCGAACCGATAAATCCCGTGCCTGCGATCTGGTGCGCAACACTGGGGACTTGCGAATCAAACAAGGCTTTACGACGGCCGAAGTTGAAATACGCTTCGTTTATTATATTTCTCGGCAGAATGCTGGACACCGAAACGCCGAAAGAGGTGTCCTTCAAATCCTGAATTCCCGTTCGCGAATAATCATTCTGGCCGAGCGTCTGATTTTGCGACTCATCTTGTATGCCGTTGATAGTACTCGGATTGTAGCCGAAGCGTGCGGAAAGCTGATGATTTTCGGCAAGAAGATGATCGAGGCGGAAAGAGGTGAAAGTTGTTGACTCCGAGATGGGAAAAATCTGCCGCAGCTTTGTAAGCGGCCGGAATGCGACCAGCTCACCATCGGCATTTCTGGTCAAAGGCACAGGAGCTCCCGACAAAATGAACCTGCCGCCGATCGGCTGTCCCTGCGGTACGCCCAATCCGGGCAGAAAATTTATGAGAGTGCTTTGTCCGTTCAGCGCGGTTTGAGCACCGGCGGACGCTAAATGAGCGTATGCCAACCCGAAAGCCGGGTTAGTCGGAAGTATTGTTTGTATGTATGCAACCTGTTCCGAAGTCAGCCCTGTAAATGTCTGAGCAATAGGAAGGAAAGGGGCACCGATAGTTATACTCGCTGTCTGCCGTCCGATGATATCGCTCGTAAAAAATCCGGATTCCTGACGGCGGCGCTGTTCAAACGCACCGAAGAAGAATGTTTTTTCTTTGATGATCGGACCGCCGAAGGTCGCTCCGTATTGGACACGCGTGTATGGCGGGCGTTTATCCGGGTCTCCGTCGATGACCGGGGCGAATGCGTTGCGGGCCTGAATGCTTTTATCGCGGATAAAGCCGAAGACGTTTCCGCTGAATTCGTTGCCGCCGCTTTTGGTCACGACGTTGACGATACCGCCGGTTGCGCGGCCGAATTCGGGCAGGTAGGAGTTAGTCGTTACCTGATATTCCTGAACGGCTTCCTGCGAAACGGTTGAACGGGCGGCGTTGATCGAATTATCGGTAAAATCGGCTCCGTCAACTTGAACGAGCGTGGAACGGCCGCGCTGGCCGCCGATATTAAGGCCCGATGTCGGAGCAGGTCCGACAGGGCGGCCATTGTCGCGGCCGACGGTTGAAATTGTTAAGGCGAATCCGGTCGCGCTTCTTTCGTTGATAGGCAGATTTTCAATGCGGCGTTGATCGATTGTTGTTGAAACGGCTGTTCTCGTGGTTTCAACCAACTCAACCGACTCGCCGCTGACATTTACGATTGCATCCGCCGCACCAATTTCCATATTGACATTGAGCTGAGCGCTTTGACCAACTGTGAGCGTGACGGGCGAGATGACCACTTTTCTGAATGTCGCCGCTTCAGATGTTATTTCGTATTCTCCGGGCGGCAGGGCGAGAAGCCGGTAGATGCCGTCTTCGGACGTAACCGTTGAACGCGTGATGCCGGTTGCGTTATTTTTCGCGGTCACCGTCGCTCCGGCAACGACCGCGCCATTCGGATCGAGCACCGTTCCGCTCAAATCCGCCGCGGTTGCCTGAGCCTGCGCCATCCCGGCAAAGGTGCTGAGGGCCGTGATAATTACCAACTGCAAGAATTTCCCGACAGTTGTGGAAACTCTATGAGTAACTGCTACCATTATTTTTTTTCTCCTTACAGTGTTGAAATTTTTGAAACAGCGGCCGGGCTATACGAAGCTGGGGAGTTGGGCGGTGATCTAACCGGGAGCTCCAAACTTTCTGAACTTAAATTATTTTGCTTTAGCGAACCGACTGTTTAAAAGAAAAGATTGCTTTGATGTTTTTATAGCAAAACGGGATTTTAGGCAAGCAAAAACGTAAGATTTTTATTACGATTTATTTTCCGCGAATTTCGGGCTTTGCCGCGTAGCACGAGCCAAAAGCTCGCGGGACAGTTTGCTGACGCTAAGAATCGAGATAGCCGATTTGGCAAAATACGGCGAAAAAGCAACCCGCCTTAACAGTGAAGATATACGGAGGCGGCGGGAAAAAGTTTCTTTGTGAAGGCGATGATAATTCGCCGTTAATGCTTCGAATGATGAATTGCCGCGCGAAATGCAGTCCGCAAGTATTTCCGCGCTTTCAAACGCCATCAGCATTCCGCTGCCCGTAAACGGATCGATAAACGCCGCCGAATCGCCGAGGGCAAGAATGCCGGCGGCCGGAGAAAGATTTTTTAAGCCGAAGGAATCGACCGCTACCGCCAGGTATTTCGCCGCCGGTTTGGAATCCTTTAATGTTTCGCAAGCTCGCTTGTTCTTAAATATAAGCTCATTCAAAATACGTTCGGTATCGCTTTCAAATTCCCGCACGATCTCCGATTTGACGAGAAAGCAAAGGTTCGCCAGTCCATCCTCAATACAGCTCAGTCCGCCGTATCCGCCGCGAAACGAATATATTTCGCAGCGGCCTTTGTCGAGATTTACGTTTTGTAGATGAGTCTTAAAACCGACGTATGAATTACTGCCGGGCTTCGAATTCCAATTCGAAGACTTTTGCTCAAGCAGCTTTGAAATAGCACCGGCCCGCCCGGTTGCATCGACAATAATATCGGCTTCGATCTCGGAACTCCCGCCATCGTTATGCCGGACTCTTAATTCCCAAACACTTTCACACTTCCGCAATAATCCGGCGGCCTTCGTTTCTTCAAGTACAGTTATTCCCAAAGCTTTCGCGCGGTCGAGCAGATTTAGATCCATCCGTGCCCGGCTAAGGCTCAAAGCAGAACCGCCTCCGAATAATTTGCTCGGGACGCTTATGCTCTTTCCTCCGGGTTCATAAAATCGAGTCTCGAAAATATTGTCGCCGCCCGCCGAAAGCATCGAATCGGAAACGCCCAGATCGGAAAAATGCCTGAGGCATTCGGGCGAAATAAATTCACCGCATAGTTTTTGACGCGGAAATTTTTCGCGCTCGATCAGCACGGGCGAAATGCCCCTAAACGCGAGTCGGATCGCCAGGCTCGTTCCGGCCGGACCCGCGCCGACAATTACAATTTGCGGCTTCTTTTTCATTTCTTTCCGTTACAGCTATTATAGCTCTTGATGGTTCGAGGAAAACAAATTTTAAATATTGAATCTCAAATTTGAAATCCTAGATCGCAAATTTATGAACATCATTCCGCTCTCAATCCCCACGCCGTTCTATGTCGGCGACGTCAATGTTTACCTGATCAAGGAAGATCCGGTAACATTGATCGACGTCGGCCCGAAAACGGCGGAAGCGGCGAATGCGCTGCGGGACGGATTGCGGCTAAACGGCGTGCAGGTTTCGGATATTCGCAGGATCGTTTTAACACATGCTCACGAAGACCACTGCGGCCTCGCAAAACAAGTACGGGATGAAGCGAAGGATGCGGAGATTTTGGTCCATGAATGGGAAACCGGACATCTTTTTGGCCGTTTGGCGCAGGACCGGCACCGCTCGTTGATGCTGAGTTCCGGAGTGCCCGACAAAGTTTTCGGCGAAATGCAGGAGCTTTACGGCGAGGTCGGTTTGCTGGCCGATTCGCTCGAAGACAGCGAATACAAACCGCTCCGCGATGCAATGGAACTTGAATTCGCCGGTGGAGTTTTAAAGGTTCTCCATACACCGGGACACACGCCGGGTTCGTGCTCGTTTGTCCGGGAGGCAAACCGCACGCTCGTCTGCGGCGACTGCGTGCTCAAACGCATCACGCCGAATCCGATACTATCGCTCGATCCCGTGAATCCCGAGAAAAGATTCAAATCTTTGGCGGAATACCTCGTCAGCCTCGCCCGAATCCGCAGTTTTTCACCGACGCTCGTCTACGGCGGCCACGGCGAACCCGTGACCGATTTCGAAGAAATTTTTAACCGTTACGTCAGGTCTATCGACGATAGGCAAAGGAAGGTCGTGTCGTTAGTGCCGTATGCCGGGATAACCGCTTACGATCTCGCCGGAATGCTATTTTCCCAATCTTTCGGTCAGGACGTTCACCGTTTTCTGGCAATTTCAGAGGCGGTTGCTCATCTCGATTACGCCGAATCGGGAAATAAAATTTCGGTAGAGATCAGAAATGGCGTTGAAGTTTACTTAAAGCATTAAGAGCGAAACGCCAAATTTGTTTGAGGTGAGTTTTCGCGGCAGATGCGGCCGATTGTGTCGGTGACCTTTGTAACCTTGTCAAAACCGGGAAGCTGCTGAACGCGCTGCGTGATTGTGGTTTCAAGGCCTGCCATTCCGTTGCCTTCTCCGAACAGCGTGGCGATGGTATATTCCGTTTGATCCTTCGGTTTCGAACCCTGCCCGACCGGGTAATAAAAATTCTGAATAACGAATTTCGCCAGCTTTTTAGCAAATTCATTTTTTCTCAGTTCGAGCCGTGCGACGCTCCAGTAAAACTGTGTGTGGGCCGATTCTTCACGGATAATACCCTTCAGGATAGTCGTCAAAACGGGATGATCGGCAAGCTCCATCAATCTGCGGTAGCTTTGCGCGGTCGTCATTTCATGCACCGCGCCGAAGGTCATATGCGTTGCGGTAAATTTCGAGCCGATAAGATTTGACAGCGATGTGACGAAATAGGTGTTGACGTTGTAGAAATTCGATACGGCTTTTCTTACCTGTGTTTGCCAGTCGGGGTTGGTTTTGACACCGAGTTCGTTCAGAAAAAGATTCAGCACTTCGCCGTGCGTTACTTCCTCGACGCCCCAACGCTCCATAAATTTGCTGATCACCGGATCACGACCGGTCGGCGTTCGCCGCATTTCGCGGTGATACATATCCGTTAAAGTTTCGACATCGCGCATGTACTGCAAAACCGGAATAAATTTCGGATCTAAGCGATGGCGGCGTACCTCGTCCCACGGGATATTCGCGATGAAATCATCCGTCAATGCCCGGGGTTGGCTCTCGTACCAGTCTAGAACTTCCTGTTTTGTCTCGAATATCATCTGATCTAATCCGTGATCGCTAAATTTGTATCGGACCGCATCGTGATTTAGCCTTTCTGGGAAGTCGCGGCCTGTTTTCACTCATAACAGTTATTCGCTATACTTATACTTTTGGATGCGCTCACCCTTTGGATTCAGCACTAATATCAAGATATGAATAAACTTGCGCTTGTTTCAGTATTTATAACTATTCTATCTTCGTGGTCGTTCGGACAGGGAAATCCGCTCGCGGCGGCCGGAGAACGGCGGCTGCAAAACGTCAAACAGCTTACCACAGGCGGTGAAAATGCGGAAGCCTATTTTTCACCCGACGGCGAACAATTGATCTTCCAATCAAAACGCGAAGGTCGCGGCTGCGATCAGATCTATACAATGAACATCGATGGTTCGAATGTCAAAATGGTTTCGACCGGCACCGGCCGCACGACCTGCTCGTACTTTTATAACGGCGGCAAGGATATTCTCTATGGCTCAACTCATTTAGGAAGCAAAGAATGTCCGCCAAATCCGGATTTTTCCAAAGGCTATGTTTGGGCAATCTACCCGTCATATGACATCTTTGCCGCCAAAGCCGACGGCTCCAATCCCAAACAATTAACGAAAACGCCCGGCTACGATGCCGAAGCAACTGTTTCGCCCGACGGCAAAAAGATAATTTTCACATCGATGCGTGATGGCGATCTGGACCTGTTTGTAATGGACAAGAACGGCAAAAACGTAAAACGCCTGACCACCGAACTCGGCTATGACGGCGGCGCATTTTTCTCACCGGACAATAAACAGATCGTCTATCGAGCCTTCCACCCGAAAACTGAAGCCGAGATCGCCCGTTACAAAGACCGCCTCGCAAACAATCTGATCGAGCCGACCGTTTTCGAAGTCTGGGTAATGAACGCCGGCGGCACCAACAAACGCCAGGTAACAAAGCTCGCCGCCGCCTCATTCGCACCGTTCTTTACGCCGGACGGAAAAAGCATTATCTTCTGCACGAACTATTTCGCCACCGACGCCCGCAAGCGTAATTTCGACCTCGCGTTAATAAATGTGGACGGAACCGGATTGGAACGTGTAACATTCGATGAAACCTTCGACGGTTTCCCGATGTTCTCGCCGGACGGCAAGAAGCTGGTGTTCGCATCGAACAGAAACGCCGCGAAACAAGGTGATACGAATGTGTTTATTGCGGATTGGGGGAAGTAAAGATTATGAGAGGAGCAATTAGTTTTCTTTTTTGTCTAATATTTAGCGTCGCGGCTTCCGCGCAAGAGGCGTCAAAGATAGACGAATTTGAAAGCCTTGGTTGTGACGAATATTTAGCTCGAATGGACGGTGCAATAAATGAGGCTCGTCAAAATCCTTCATCTACGATTTTTGTATTGATCTATGAAGGCAAAGAGCCTAAATATAATGAGGTGAAGAAAAAGATTGAGCAAGTATTCCCAAATTTCCGGTCCGCAGAAGCAAAAACTCGTTCAATAAAAAAATGGCTATTACATAGAGAACTTCCAATCGAGAGATTTTCATTTGTTAAAGCCGGTTTCCGTGAAAATTTAACCGTTGAGATTTGGAACGTTCCAGAAGGCGCGTTACCGCCAAAACCAACTCCGACATTAACCAAAATCAAGTATAGAAAAGGCAAACCAAAAGGATTCTGTACAGACTGTTGCGGATCATGAAAAAACATCTATTTAACTTTCTATTTTTACCATCATTCGTCGCCAGCGTTTCAGCGCAGAAGCCATACGATGTCGAGAGCAAAATCTACGAAAAGCACGTTGAGTATGTTGCTTCCGACAAACTCTAAGGCCGAAGGACCGGTGAATAAGGAGCGACTTTTGCGGATTGACTATCCGCATGCAATTCGAATATGCCAGCCATAAATTTTTGTAAATTCCACGGCTTCGGCAACGATTATATCGTTATCGATAACGATCAGATCCCGGCCGAAAAGCCCCTGCCGGAATTGGCAATAGCGATTTGCCATCGAAATACCGGCGCCGGTTCCGACGGCATTGCCGTAATCGCGAAACTCGAGGGCGAAGAGGCCGATTATTTCTGTGAGATCGTCAATCCCGACGGTAGCATCGCCGGTTTTTCCGGCAACGGCACACGCTGCTCGGTAGCGTATCTTTATTATAAGGGTTTGTGGACGCAGCACGATCTGAAATTGCAGACACGCAGCGGAATGAAGAGTTATACGCTGATCGAGCGAATATCCGAGGGGCATTACTGGTTCGAAGCCGAAATTGGAAAACCCAAATTCGCCAGCAACGAAGTTCCCGTCCGCACGGAAACCAGGCTCGAATCGATTATCGACCGTTCAATCCCGGTCGGCGATACTTTTGTAAAGATTTCGGCGGTCAATGTGGGCAATCCGGTGATCTGCACCTTTGTAGATAATTTCAATTTCGATTGGCGCAGTATCGGCCGGCAGTTAGAAGTCCATGAAGCATTTCCCGAAAAGGCTAATGTGGTATTTGTGAAGGTCCTCGACCGGGAAAATATCGAGATCAGAATATGGGAACGCGGGGCGGGCGAAACCTCTTCGTCCGGAACGTGTTCAAGCGGAGCGGCGGTTCTAAGTGCATTCACCGGCCGCACTGAACGAAACGTGTCCGTATTGACGGAAGGCGGAACGACCGAGATTCTCTGGCGCGGCGATGACGAGATTTTGATAACGGGACGCGCGGACCTGGCGTATTGCGGCGAATGGCGGGACTAAGGATTTTGTTCTGCCAAAGCGGCTGTGCCGCCTTATTTGCGGAAAAGCTGTGCTTTTCCGGCCCGACAAAGATTACCTTGCGGCTATGCCGCCGATCTAACTTAAGGATAAGACGGCGGCATAGCCGCGATACTTTCTTGCGACTAACGGAAAAGCATAGCTTTTCCGCAAATAGACGGGCACAGCCCGTAGATATAGCTAACGCTCTAACAAAGTGCGGAATAGTAAAAAGCCTAACCGGATAAAATTTCCGCCACCGCTTTTTGGCGGTAATCGAAAATATAATTTAGCTCGCTGCGGATCAGAAAATGGGCGATATCGCCGAGCGGTTCCAGCGGCAGGCGGTATCGCACTTCATCCTCGATCAAAGTTTTTCCTGCATCGATCTCGGTAAAAGTGTATCCATTGCTTATACGGCCCGCGAAGCTGCCGGTCCCCAAATTTATGCGGTGGATCCCAAACCGATATTTCCGTTCGCCATTTCACTGGTAACCCGCGCATTTTGAGCGTGTAATCGATCAGCGTTCCTTTCACGATCTCGATCGGCTGCTCAGTAATGATGTGAAATTTCAGCTCCGGCGGCGTGATCCGTTCCAGATTTACGGCGTCGGCGAAAAAATCGAAAACCGACTTTATCGGGCGGTCGAGAGTCAGCTTTCGCTCCAATGTATATTCAGCCATGCAAATTCATTCGGCCGACGAATATTTTCGGATTCTACTTACCGCTCTTTAAATATTTTTTCGGAATTGGATTATCCGGCGTTTCGGCTTGCCAGTAGATGGTTAGCACCCACCAGCGTTTTCCGTCGTTCAGCAGCTGAAAACTATTGATGCCGCGCAGGAACGGTTTTTTGTCCGAAAGGCTGCGGACGGCCTCATAGGTCGAAAATGCGTGAGTTATGTTGCCGAAGGTTTCCGTGTGGCGGGCCGTTTCACGTTCGTGAAAACCTTCCTTGGCGAATACAGATTCGGTTCGTTTGATATAGTCATCCGGCGAGAACGAGGTCGCACGCACGACACCGGTCGTCGGATTCTTGCCGGTCGGGATCATTCGCGCGTCCTTGTGAAACAGCGTGCGGAATCTATCCCAGTCACGCGGCTTGCCGGCATCGCCGGAGATCACGTCGTAAACCGCCTTCATTATCGCGTCAAGCGACGAGACGTCGGCCGGGTTCGGTTCCTTTACGGTTTGAGCGAACGCAGCGGATTGAATGGTGAAAAGAATCAGCAAAAGAGATAAGAGTTTGATTTTCATATGGCACTTTTACGCTGTTTGTACTACATGGGTTTCATTTGTCAGCGGCACGATTTTCGAGAACTTCCTGTAAATCTTTGGGGAGGCGATCTAAGAAATTATAGCCGGTTTTTTGCTCGATCGAGCGGACTGTGGTTTGATATTGCTGCCACCGGTTATTAGCGATTCCTTTTATATTCGGCATATCGACGGCGATGATTAGCGTATTTTCATTTACGTCGGCGATGCCGGCACCGGCTGGCAATATCAGCACGATCTTCCAGCAGTTCTCGGGAATCGTTACTTTATTGCGAATCCTGCCTCGATCACCGTAAACACCGGCGATCTGGTAAACATCGCTGTTTCGGCGGGCGTTGTAACGTACATAAGACTCGAACTTTTCCCACGGATATTGGTTGAGGTCCCCGGTCTGCGGCACTATATTGGTCATCATAAATGTTTCGAGATTTGCTTCCGGGTCGCCGAACCGGTCGGCGCTCGGCACCAAATGACCGCGCTGGTAACCGCTGCCGCTGTAATCGGTTGCATTAATTCGCAAAAAATTTCTAGGCAGCGACAGGTCGGGCCGGAAATCGGGCCTTTCGAGTGGGTCTCCAAGATCTTTTTTTGTTGTTTTCCAAGAGATCCAATTCGCGGATCCTCGGCTGTTGTTATACGAAATCGCGAAAGTGCGTTTTAGCAACAGATAATTATCGCGGCTGCCGGAATCTGCATTTGAAGGGTTTCCCAGCAATAGATGAACAGTTTCGGCTTCAGGGCGGATCGTCGATTTGTCGATGCTTTGGTTGGAATTTCCGCTATCGATCCGCTCGCTTACCCAATTGCAGCCTCCCGTGAAAACCAATGCTAAAACTAAAGCGTAAAGTACATAGCGAGTTTGGAATTCGAGGTTTGATCTCATAAGGCTGCGTCTGCGATATATCAGAGTTTAGCAAAGCGTGGATCCTGTAGGTGCGGTTTTATCTGAATTTACGTTAAAATAGTATTTATGGCTGAAAAGCTTCATTTAACCGGATTGCTGCTTGAGGAGCTTGCCGCATTTTTCACAGGGATCGGCGAGCCGAAATACCGCGCGAAGCAAATTTTTAAGGGCCTGCACGAGCGGCGCATGCACGACTTCGGTGAGATGACCGATTTGCCCAAAGCGCTTCGGGAAAAGCTGCAGGAAACCGCGACTGCTTCGACTTTAACGGTCGGATCCAAGTATGTTTCCGAAGACGGAACCCGTCGCTATTTGATGAACACGCACGACGCCTACCCGGTCGAGGCGGTTTATATCCCGACCGAAAACCGCAATACCATCTGTTTTTCTTCGCAGTCTGGGTGTCCGTTAAATTGTGATTTTTGTCTAACGGCGAAATTGGGTTTGCTAAGAAATTTGACTGCCGGTGAAATCGTCGAACAGATAATTCTTGTTTTGAATGATGTTTACGGAGTTGGAGTCGAAACACCGCATGGCACAAATCTGGTGGCGATGGGCGCCGGCGAGCCTTTTTTGAATTTCGAAAATCTGATCAAGGCGCTCGAAATAATGTCGAACGAGGAAGGGCTTTTTATCGTCCCGAACCGCGTGACCGTTTCGACCGCCGGGATCGTGCCGAAGATCTACGAACTGGCCGCAATTGAAAAACGCCCGCACCTCGCGATATCGCTTTCGGCACCGGACAACGAGCTTCGCGACCGCCTGATGCCGATAAACAAACGCTGGAACATCGACGAGGTAATGAAAGCGGCAAAAGCATTCGAAAAGTCGCTGCGTCGGGGCGAGCGGTTTACATTTGAATATGTGCTGCTCGGCGGCGTCAACGATTCAGAAGAACATGCTCACGATCTGGCCGACCTGGTTACCAGCTACAGATTGAACCGCGTCAAGATTAATCTCATCCCGCACAATCCGGCGGAACAGCTCGATTATCATCCGTCGGAAGCCTTCCAAGTTGATCGGTTCAAGGAGATTTTGGAATCCCGTGGCGTGTCGGCATATGTACGCCGTGCCCGCGGCCGTGATATTTACGCGGCGTGCGGCCAGCTTGCGGCGAAGCAGGAGCCGAATCTGGTGCAGATCGCGAGCGCTTAGATTCCACGTTTTGACCTCTTTGGGGGTTCGCGAAGAGGCAAACTGATGTTGAGCTCAGAATGAAGACATTTATGGAACTTCTTATTCCCGGGCTTATTCTGGTCGCCCTAATGGTTTACGCATCGACCAAGATCAAAAAGAATGCAGCCATTGCATTCGAACGCGAATCTATAGAAACGGAGGAGTTTTCGGTCACGAAGCCGGAAGGCTTTCTTCATCCGCTGAACAACGATTCGGAATACGCTTTCGAAGCATATTCGAAGGAATTCGGCCAGGATCACGCCGAACAGACCAGGCAGGCGACGGCCGATCTGCTTGTTTTCAATAATTCGAGTATTCAAGAGCAGCGTGACCAGATTAGCCGCGAGACGACGGCGGTAATGTTAGAAAAGACGGATGGTGACGATATTATTTTGATAGAAGCCGAGCGGGAAGACGATGACATTGTTCTTAACAGTTTCTATAAGCTTGCTGTTAGTACGAATAAAATTTATAAACTGCGAATTTCCGTCCTGCCGGAATATAAGGACGCTTATTTGGATAGAATAAATGAGATGCTCAATAGCTTTGAGGTGAAATAATAGTTGCCGAGCCGGAACCGCGAGCGGTAGCGATCCATTATAGAATATGAAATTAACAGGAATTTTAGTTGCTGCAATACTTTTGATGGCCCCCGGAGTTAACGAAACGGCTGCCCAGACAATCACCGGTTCGCTCGGAAACGGCACCGTTGCGCGCGGTTCGGTGGCAAAGGGCAAGATCGTTTTAAGTATTCCGGGCGGTCTGCACGTCAATTCGAACCGGCCCAACAACGAATATTCAATTGCGACAACGGCGAGAATAACCGGCACCGGCACCAAAGAGGCCCGCATATCGTTTCCCCGCGGGAAAAACCGAAAGTTTCAATTCTCCGAGAATACGATAAATGTTTACGAAGGCCGTGTTTCGTTCCCGTATACCGTGACGGTTCCGGCGAATTTTAAGGGAAATGTCATCCGGCTGCGGGTTGTTGTACGGTACCAGGCTTGTACGGATGAGATATGCTATCCGCCGAAGTCGAAAGAGATAACTTTAACCGCAATGGTGCGGTGATAATTTACTGTCAGAACCGGGAGCGGTAGCGACCGGTTCTTTGCGGAGTTCAAAGTTTAAGGTTCAAAATTCAAAGTTAGCTTACGTCCGACTTTGAACTTTGAACTCGGAACCTTGAATTTAGACCAAGCCGGTCCGCTCGCTCCCGGTTCTGACCCAATCCGATAACCGACAAAAGCCTTCCGGTTTTTCCATTTATTTTTTTCTCGACGCGATAGGAGAAAAACAGGTCGGTCCGTTCCATTGTGCACAGCGGAGCCGTAAAAATATTCGTTTCGGAAACTCCGGCACCCAAAAGCTGGTCATTGTTCGCCAGGTGCAGATCGATCAGAGCGTGGCCATCACGCGTCGGCGAGAAGTATTTTCCACCTGTGGAAAAGCTGGCGTGAAATTCGTCGATCACATCCTGCCCGATCTCATAACTCTTGCATGTTGCCGACGGGCCGATTGCGCAGACAAGGCCGGCCGGATCCGTGCCGAAAGCTGATACCATTTTTTTAACCGCTTTTGCCGCGATTGATTGCACGGTTCCCCGCCAGCCAGCGTGAACTGCCGCAAACGCTTTATTTACCGGATCGCCAAAGAGTAACGGAACGCAGTCGGCTGTTTTGACTCCAACGAGGACGTCCGGAAGTTTGGAAATGAGAGCGTCGAACTCCTCCTCGGAATTCGCGGCATCTTTACTGGTTTCAACAAACTTCACTCCATCTCCGTGAACCTGCCATACGGTTGCGAGAGTTTGATCACCACCGAATACATTCAAGAAACGCCGCCGGTTTTCGTAGATATTTTCGCTCGTGTCTTCGTCAAAGCCCGCCAGATTCAGATCGTTCGCGGGAAACAGCGAAACTCCGCCGAGCCGTGTTGAGAAACCATTTACGAAACCCGCATCCTCAAGCGGGCGGCAGACGAGAACTTTTACGCCTTCGCTTTCTCGCCATTCAAAGCCGCTGTCTGCTAAAGTTTCAATAGCAATCACTGACACCTGTTCCATGATCGTTTCCATCGGCATCGACATCGTTGAAGTTTATCGCATACGCGACACTATCGCCAGAACTCCGCGATTCGCCGTGCGTGTGTTTACGGAGAATGAGCGAGCTTATTGCGATGCCAAGGGTGTTGCCGCCGCGCAGTCATACGCGGGTCGGTTTGCCGCAAAGGAAGCTTTTTTAAAGGCTCTGAAAACTGGCTGGAGGGGCAAGATAGCTTGGCACAACGTAGAAATAATTTCTGATGAAATGGGCGTGCCTTCGATTAAGGTCAGCGGGGAAGCGAAGAGTCTATTAGAAAATTTGGGAGTGAAGAATGTTCACCTGTCGATCTCACACACGAGTGATCACGCGGTGGCACAGGTAATATTCGAGAAGGCATGAGTTAAGTTCTGAGTTCAAACTTTAGTTTGTCTTTCAGTTTGCGAAGAAACAAACTAAAGTTTGAACTCAGAACGTTTATCTATTCCCGGTCGCGCCTGCGTTCAATGATTTCCTGCGTGCCTTTCGGGATATTTGTGAAAAAGTCATAGCTGGTGAGAATTTCGACCGCATCGACCGGTACACGGAAATTGCGCCACGGAGTGTTGATATCGAGGGGCAGTTGATTGGGAACGACAATTCCGAATGCCCGCGTCGCTTTACTTACCCGATTAAGGTCGTCGCTGCCGTTTGGGATCACAAGCACGACCTTCCAGGTCTTGGCCGGAACGACCACACGGCCTAGCGCGATGGTTCCGATATTTCCCGAAACTCCCGACATGATATAAATTTCATTGCCCTGACCCGCCAATGTTCGGCAATAGCTTTCGAATTCTTCCCACGGCCCCTGATTATTGGCGGCTATCTGCGGGATGATGTTCGTCATCAGGAATGTCGCCGAATTGTCAGGGATGGAACGCGTGCGGTCGCCGGACGGCGTCATGTGACCGCGGTCGTAGCCCGATCCCGAATAATCGGTGTCCAAAACCTGATACCATCCGGACGGCAAAGCAGAATCAGGCCTGAAATCGTCCTGGCGCTGAACTCCGCCGATCCATGTACTGTCGAGCCGCCACGCAACCCAATTCGCCGTCGCCCGGCTGCGGTTATACGAAAGCGTATACTGCGGTTTGAACATCAGGTAGTTATTTTCATTTGCGATATTCGGCGTCGCGTTTGACGGATTGCCGAACAGCAGCGGGTCTTCGCTGCCGAATGGTGCATTGACGTTCAGGAAAATGACCGTATTCGCCGTGCGCGATTGTGCATCGGTAATCGTCACCGGCAGCGACCTCGTTCCGCCGACTGTTCCATTCGGGACCAAATAGCTGAAGGAGAAAATGTTGTCGCCCGGCGTTACATCGCCGTTCGTGCCGTTGTCGAAAAATACCTGGTTTACGGGACCGCCGATATTTGAAAGATTCGAGGCTACGGCAATGCCCGTACTCGGCGGCGTGTCGGCCGGCGTCACAAGTACTGTGAGCAGGACGGCCGAATTCGGGGTGACGACATTCGGATTCGCCGAACCGCTGCCCGAAAGCGGAAGCGTGATCGGACCGCAAGTAACAGTCGTTGTCGAAGTGTTTCGCGGTGCCGGAGCGGCGACGGTGAAATCGGCTGTGTTCTGATCGGTATCGGTGCATCCGGCGGCGTTTCGCTGAGCGGAAAGGGTGATGCCCATTCCGGTGACAGCCGTGTTACCTTCGAAGCAGCCGCCGTTGCCGTATCCGAGAAAATCGACGATCGTCGGGTTGGTCGCCGGGCAGGCTCCCGACAGGAGTACCGTGCTGTTGACGACCGCGACCTTGCCATCGACCGGGTGTAAATTGATCGTGCCGATTGCGTCCGGCGTCGGCAGAATTGCGCCGCTGCCGTTTGAGCTTTGGGCTTCCTGGACCAAAAAATATTGTCCCGGTGCGAGCGTGACATTCGGGAGCGGCGTCGTGAGCCAGGTTGTGCTGCCCGAGTACGAAAACTGCACTGACCAGCCGTTTAAATTGACAGGCGCGGAGCCGCGATTCAGTATCTCGATAAAATCATTGCGGAAAGTTGAGGCCGAAGCCACGCCCCCGCCGCCGTAAACCTGGCTGATGACGATGTTCGGCGAAACGAACGCGGCACTTGCCGTCGTCCTGACAATGCCGGCAGAAAAAAGAGCGAGTAAAATCACGCTTGCAAAACTGATGTAAAACTTCTTCATTTAAAACTTCCTTGATTGAGAGTCGAGTCCGGCAAATAGTAGATAGAACATTCTCGCATAATTCCGGCGGAGATGCATAAGCTGGAGTTGGATGCGTTCATACTGAGTTAAGCCGCCCCGCAAGCAAGATGCAGCAAACAAAATGCGGCAATCAGCGGCTTGAGGATAACTTTCAGCGGTGATCAGGCAGTTGCGGTTAGGAATAAGTCGGCGAACATTGCCGAAAGTCAGCGAACACTGGTAATAAGTCGGCTAACAATACCAATAAGTCAGCTAACAATACCAATAAGTCGGCTAACATTGCCGATAAGTCGGCGAACATTGCCGATAAGTCGGCGAACATTGCCGATAAGTCGGCGAACATTGCCGATA
>JBBJOS010000024.1:20663-31922 GCA_037723965.1 Pyrinomonadaceae bacterium
AGTCGGCTAACAATACCAATAAGTCAGCGAACATTAACGATAAGTCAGCGAACATTGGCAATAAGTCAGCGAACATTGGCAATAAGTCAGTTACTAATGCCCATAAGTCGGCTGCGGTTGGCAATCCGCGAGTTGCGGGGCTGCAGCCGCGAGTGGCGATTTTTGACCGGCAGATGTTATTGGAGCGAAGTTTTAGCGCACCGGGCGTGGGTAAACGGCCGGGCTCTTATTGCCTTGCTTATCCACCGCACGGACACCGAAAAAGTAATTGTCCTTGGAGCGCGCCTTCATCACGAAATTCATCACGTTGCCGACATTGATCGAATTCGTCCATTCGGGCAGGTTCGTTTCGCGCCAGACGATCTCGTAACCGGCGATGTCCGCGTCGGTGTTGGCGTCCCATTTTAGTTCGGTGTCGTTGGTCAGGCGGGTGGTGACGATCGCGACATTCTTCGGCTTAGCCGGTGCGTTGGCGAGGCTGGCGAGGCTGATGAGATTTACCCGTGCGACATTCGCCGTGTACTCAAAATCAACGAATTCGGGCGTGTCACCGTAGAAAATACCGCCTTCGGTGCGCAGGTTTTGATGCTGGTGCGTATAATCTTCGTCGGCTTCGGTGAAGCGGACGGCAGTGAAACCCCGTTCGAGAAACGGGATGTGGTCGCCGCCGCGTCCATATCGGTCACGGCGGTAGATCATCCAGACCTTGAAGGTTTTGAGGTATCGATCCGACTGCTCTTTGATGTATCTTGCAAGCTGACGCGACGCCGAATCGTTCTCGCCGCCGACGCTGCGGCGCGTGTTGGCCTGCTGCTCTGTCTCGTTCGACGGTACACCCTCGCTGAACACGCGGACGCGGTTACGGTTGGGTGAATTCTTGTTCGTCGTCACGCCGCCGATGATGTCGTTGGTGAACATACCTTCGATGTTCATTGCCTTCACCTTCGCCTGTTCGGCAAAATAAGCGGCGCCGAGCAAACCCTGTTCTTCGCCGGGAACGGTCATGAAAACTATCGTCGCATCGAACTTCTGTTTCGACATTACGCGTGCAAGTTCGATCACCGCCGCCGTCCCGGAAGCGTCGTCGTTAGCTCCCGGCGCGTCGCATTTCGCATCCGTCGGCGAAGTGCACATCGAATCGTAATGCCCGGACACGACGTAAACACGTTCGGGATTCGTAGTACCTTTCAGCGTAGCGATGACGTTGGTGAGATTGGTCGGTTCGGGGATGCGGTTGGCCTTCGGCTGTAGAAAAGTCTGTTTTTCCACTGTCAAACAATTACCGCAATCGCCGCTGATCCTCTGAAATTCGCCGAATATCCAATCCCGCGCCGCGCCGATGCCGCGAGTGGGATTGTCCTGCTCAGAAAGCGTGTTCCGCGTGCCGAATGACACGAGCTTGCGGATGTCGGTTTCGATCCGCTGCGCGGAGATCTGCTTGATCATTCCAGCGATCAACGGATTGGACCTTTCTTTGGATGTTTGGGCGACGATGGGAAATATGGATGTAAGGAAGCACAATGCCGCTAATAAATTCAGATTTGTTTTCATAATGAAGCCTCAGATTAGCATAAGTTAACGGTTCATTATATCGAAAGCCTGCAAACGGCTGCCGTCTACGGAATAAAGAAGTCCGATTGTTTCGTCGGTTACAAACTGAGCGTCCGGATCGGAGGCAAGAATATACCGCGCGTCGCGGCCGTTGTGAATATTTACGCCGACGAGGCCTTTGCGTCCGAAAGGCTTCGGCAGATCGGTGTAAAAATACATGAAATTCCCGCGAAGCTCACTGAGGCGTTTGCGGCGGAGAAGGTAATCTGACAGGCGCTCGACCTGGCGGACGGGATCGAGGCGGTCGAGAATACTTTCCTGCACATCCGCACGCGAAGGCGTCGCTTTACCCACGACGCTGCCGACAATGCGGCTGCGAATATTTGACGGCGTTATTATCTCGAGACCGCTGATGCGGTTTAGCAGATTCGTCGTATTGCCCAGCGATCCGTAGGAATAAATCCGCCGTGTCACATAATTACGTGCCGAATTGCTCGCCAGCGTCGTCAGGTCAAACGAACCAAACCGCGTTTTCAGGCCCGACCAGCGGAACGAATTTATTGCGCTTCCGATATTTAAACCCGTCCGGGCAAAACCGATTGCGGATGTGGCAAAACCGCCGTAGCGGAAATAAAGCGCTGTTGCACGGAGGGCGATACCGGCGATGACGCGAAATGCGCCGCGAGAGGGAGCTTTGTGTTTTACTCGCCAAACCTCGAAGGCAGTACCGCCTGCGTAAGCGGGCGATGTGGAGCCTGAGGCCGAATCAAGGTTATAGAATGAAGAACTTTTTGCATCTGATTTGTCCGAAGCGTAGATTATGGACGAGTTTCTACCACCCGCTGACGCAGGCGGTTCTGACCTGAATGCGGCAATTTCATCGCGTCCGCCGACAACAGCCTGCCCGCCTTCGTTGATTAAAACAAACTGGGCCTTTTCGATCTTGTGTTCGAATTTGCCGGTACGGTTGCCGTTTCCCGCGTCGATTGTAATCAGATCATCTTTGTCTGCAATGAGGATAGTGTGTGCGTCATTGAAAACAAAATTCGTCAAACCTTTATCCGCACCTTTAAAACGCCATAGCGTTTTGCCGCTGGTCGTATCAATCGCCGATACGCCGAAAGGGCCTTTCGATTCGATCTCGCCGTCCTTCAATCGCGTGAACTGCCCACCCGTTCGCACAAAAAGCGTTTTGCCGACTAAAGCCATTTCGGCGCAAATGCCCAGATCGTCCGCCTTCCAGTCAACTGTTCCCGTTTTGCGATTGACCGCACGGATCTTTCCGCGGCCCGAAACATACACACGCTCGCCGTCGATCACCGGATCGGCCTCGGTCAAAGCAAGCCCGCTTTCGTTTATCTTGAATTTCTCGCGTTCCTTCTCTTTACCGGTTCGAGCGTCGTAACTTGTCGCGCCTTCGTAAAACAGAAATAACCGGCCATCGATAAGGAGCGGCGCGCGATAATTATCCAGCGTGAAAGCAATTTCACCAAGATTCTCACCGAACCGCGACGGCATCATGTCGATGTCGCTATCGAATTCGCGTTTCCAAAGCTCCTCGCCGTCCGAAAGCCGCAGCACATGCAGGATCGGCTTGCGCTTGAATTCTTCGCCCGAATTTCCGCGCGGATCTTTTACTAAAACGACCGCGATCAGGTCATTCGCCGGATCGACCGCCAACTGTAAAACATCGCCTTTGACCTTTTCGCTCTGCCAAATGCGGCTGCCGGAGATCAGATCGACCGCTTCGAGCCGCGATTTAGAGCCTTCGTCTCTTGAGAACAAAATAAGATCGGTATCGGGGACGGGCGTCACGGCCGTTTCTTCGATTCTACCAGTCGAACGGCGCCAGAGCCTTTCGCCGGTTTGCCCGTCAATGGCGTACAAACTTCTCTCCGTTCCAGCCAGAACAATGCCGAAATCGGTGGTTTGATAAAAATGGACTTTAGAATCGAGATTCGCCTGCCACGCGGGTTGAGCGGAAGTGATTGCCGCGAAAAGGCACAAAAAGCATAAAAGAAAAGCAAATACTTTCATTACGCTATTTTAACTTGTTTGACCGGAAAAGAAGAAGGATTTTAGGCGGCAAGATTTTCCAAAACGCGATTTTGAATTTAAGCGGGAAGATTTACGGCCTCAAACATTTCTTTCGAGTAGATGTAATCTTCCTCAGACTCATCTACAATGCGAAGCCCGTAACATTCATTACTTGGTCAAGCAAAAAACGAAACGATTCTGTTCCAAACTATCGAGAAAAAGTTTTCAGTTTTCTCATTCGCTCGAGGAATCGGTGTTGGTTGGTTCATCAGTTTGCCTTCACCATATTCGATTTTCATTTTCGCATCATCGAATTTGCCAATCGAACAGTAGCCTATAGAAAGAGGACCGTCTGTTTCCAGTCCCTTCGACGCATAAACTGTATATCTGCTTCCGACCGCCGGAATGAAACGGCAACTACTTTCAACATCTGTTTCGACGATTATTTCTGATTGATCGAAACCCTTCCAAATACGAAAAACCTTAAATTTGACGGGTGAGACAGTATCCTTTAAGGTAAATCCTCCTTCGTACTTCCTTACAACTATTCGTTTTTCGCCAACAGATACGACCTCACCATCAAATATTGCCTCTATATTTTTTAGATATTTGTTGTGTTCTTTAACGGGGACACTTGTATTTACGCAAGAACAAGCAAAACCGGGCGAAAAGGCAAAGAATAGAACTAAAAGCGAAACGAGAATTTTCATAAAAGACCTATTGAATCCGGTAAGCCTTATCCTTCCAAATAGTAACCACTGTTCCGTCCAGACTCTCCGCTATCGATCGTAGACCGCCGTCGAGTTTTCGGTATTGCTCCGTGCCTCGGCGGACATTCGTTGTGCCTTGGCCGCGATAGGCGGAATCGTACCAGATGCCGTCTTTTCGCTGGAATTTCTTACTGCCGATTGCCCGTGTCACGGCGACTTCATAGTCGTTTTGAGCCTGATGGGGAAAGCTGCGCTGCTGGTTTCGCTGCGGCCCGGCGGATTTGTACGGCCCGCCGTCGTTTCGCGTCATATCTTTCGCTTTTTTTGCGGTAAGCTTGCTTTCTTCAACATTGCGAAGTTGATTCTTGCCTGCACCGGCAACGGCGTCTTCTTTTTGCTGTTCGGGGCGTGCCTTTGCTGCAGGAGCAGGAGGCGGCGGAGCGGGCTGCTGCATTATTACAGAATCCGCGGCGGCCACAGAAACATCCTTGTCGCGTTCTGCCAGAACTTCGCCCGGCGGAGCGTCTAATGCCCTCCTTGTAACGATTGGCATCGAATTCGAATTGCTCATTGCGGACGCACTATTTGACAGATTTGCCACTGAGGCATTGGCCATTGTGTTCGCCGCCGCGCTCATCATATTTGCGGCACTCATATTCGCGTTCGATGAAGCCGACGGATACACCGGCTCTTCACCGGCGTTCGGCCCGCTCACGCCCCGCCGTTCGTCTTCGATCTGCGAAACTTCGGAAGAACTTGCATCGCCGCCCGCATTCTGAAGCACTAAATAACCGAGAAATCCGCTGAACACCAGTACCAAACTGCCCATTACATAGGCTAGGTTCGGAAACAGGAATAATTTGCGATACCACGGCTCGGCGGTTGTAAGAATTGCGGGCGCGGCGGCAAAAGCGGTTTCCGGCACCGCTTCCGATTTCATTAGAATAGTATCCGACAGAATTTCGCGGCAGTGATTGCAATCAGCGAAATGAGCCAAGTATGCCTGCCGCGATTTCTCGGGCAATGCATTTTCGGCAAAGGCGGCGATACCGTCCGCGTCGAGGTGCGGCAGCTTCGCGTTGCCGGCGAACACACCTTTAGCGGGCCGCGCCTTTCGCAGAAGCGTATCTATTTCTTTGTCGAAATCTAATTCCATTTAATTCGAGCCGTGGAAACAATTAACAGGGACTCGCGGAATTTAGCAACCAGGAAAACCATGTTGGTCTGCCTTATTCTACTCGTCCCTGTTAATTTCAAATATCTCCGCGGTTTTGGTTTTCGTAACCCATTTACAGAACGCCTTACAGGCGAAAATCTTGCATCAAAGCCATAATCACGAGAATCGTAAACAATTTTTCAAAGCTGATTCCAAGCTTTGATGCCGTTTCCGAGAGAAAGCGTTTTACCTCGTTTTCGCTCCAGCCGTGCTGGGAGCGCAGGTTTTTCTCGACGGATTTTCGAATCTCGGTCTGGACGCGGACGAGTTTGCGGCTTGCCGTTGCTTCGTGATAGCCGAAGGTTTTTGCGATGTCTTTTAGTTTTAGATCGTCAAAATAATAAAGCTTTAGAATCAAGCGGTCTTCCGCTTCGAGCGATTCAATTGAACTTTGCAAAGCTTTTGTCACATCGTCCGAAGTCTGCTGTTCGGTAAAAATATCCTCCGGATTTTCGGTGTGCGAGACGAGGCCGTTGCCCGAATGTTCCGAAGCTTCCTGGGCAAGATTCTCGAACTCACGGTTTTCCTCGATCTGAACGAATTTCGACTGCTTCCTGAATTGGTCGATCGCAAGCTGCGACACAACCGCCCGAAGCCATCCGGCCAGACTGCCGCGTCCCGAATAATACGCGAGCTTGCTTTTCTTGTTTCCCTCGGCGTCCTGCCTCAGCCCGTACAGCTCCGCCCAGATCGAGCTTGCCAGGTCTTCGGCATCTTCGTTATTTGATGAGATCTTCCGTGCAGCGGATTTTACCGTCGAATCGAAATTCGTCACCAGATCTTCCCAGGCCTTTTCGTCACCTTTTTCGCAGGCGATTACCAGACAAAGATCGTCAGAGCGAATATCGTCTATAAAACTTTTAATTTCAATATTTTCGGGGATTGCGTTGTCCCGAAACACATATTTGTCGAGACAGGCTTCGACGCGAATTGCAAGGTCCGCGCTATTAAGGCCGCGTGAATTTTCCGCACGCGAGATTAAATGACGCAGGCCATCATCCACCACGGTTTTAAATTTTTCGTTGATCGAAGTCATTTAGCGAATTGAGGTCAGCGGAGCATGTCAGTACCACCTGCGTCAGCGGGTGGCAGGGACAATGACCGAAGATGCTCATTAGGACATAATCTCGACGTTTCGCCGGGATTCGTACCACCCGCTGATGCAGGCGGTACTGACCCATCTTAACTCACAACTGAATCGCGAGAATCTTAGCAGATGTCGGCGGCAAATGCTTATAATCAGAACATGATAGCGAAAGTAGAATATCTCGGTTTTCCGAATTGCGTCGAGATCTCGAACGGCGACGCGAAGCTTATTGTTTCTACCGACTTCGGGCCGCGTATTCTGCTCTACGCGTTGGATGCGGGTGAGAACATTTTAGGTTGGCATGGCGGAGCCGAGGTGAAAACCGGCCTCGGCACATGGAAACCATACGGCGGCCACCGCCTCTGGATCGCTCCGGAGAATATGCCGCTTTCGTATGCACCAGATAATGAGGCGGTTGAATATTCGGCAGATGGCGAGTTTTCGGCAAGATTCATTCAGCCGCTCGAACCGAATACAAAAACGCAAAAGGAGATCACCGTAACATTATCTGAAAACAGCAGCGAAGCCTTGATCGATCACAAGATCACGAATCACAGCGACAGGGAAATCGAACTGTCCGCCTGGGCGCTGACAATAATGCGTCCCGGCGGCGAAGCCGTAATCCCGAATGAACCCGCGAAAGCCTACAGCGGCGAAAATCTCCTGCCTGTCCGCTCAATGGCTGTGTGGCCGTACACCGATTTTACCGATCCGCGGTGGAAGTTCGAAAAGGATTCGATCCGCCTGCGGGTTGACGAAAACGAAAACTCACCGCAGAAGGTCGGCGTTCTAAACAAACAAGGCTGGGCCGCGTACGAATGGGAAGATCTAAGATTTATAAAGCGATTCGATTTTGTGGAAGGCGCGGTTTATCCGGATATGAATTCGAATACGGAAGTTTACACCGCAGGTAGTTTTGTGGAAGTTGAGACGCTATCACCGATGCGAAAATTGCAGCCGGAAAAATTCATTGCCTACAGTGAAAAGTGGCAATTAAATAAAGTAGCGGAACAAAATAATGAAATCAGTGTCTAACTTGACTATGAGACAAACTCAATTGTTCTTGCCCCTCGTCTTTTCTGTGTCTTCGATTTCATTCGCTCAAGAAAAACCAATATTGACGAAAATCGGCATCGTGAACGGCAGAGCCATTAGTTTGCCCAAGCCCATTTATTCGCAGGAAGCACAGGACCTTTGTGCCGAAGGACGGGTGGAATAGAAGCGCTGATTGACGAACAAGGTAGTGTTGTTGAAGCAAAACCTATCTTGGGTAACGAGCTTTTATACGAATCGGCTGTAGACGCGGCAAAGAAGGCGAAATTTGCACCGATGCCTGAAATACCAGTTAAAGTTAGGGGAATTATCGTTTATAATTTTGTACCTGAAAAGAAATGTTTCGACCCGGGAATTGTAAATAAAAAGGCCATTTTTATTCCAAAACCTGATTTCCCCCATTGTTTCCGATGTGCGGGATCAGTCGGAGTTCAAGTAATTATTGATATTTTGGAAGGAAAAGTTATCAGGGCGAAAGTCCTCTTCGGTCATCCGCTACTTAAAGCTGCCGTATTGAAATCAGCGCAAAATGCTGTTTTTTCATCCACAACTATCAACGCGAATCGACAAATGCGCGCGAAAGGAATTCTTGTGTATAAATTTACTTCTTCAGGAAAAGTAGAATATTGATTACTTCAAATGCTTCCGCAAATACGAAATAATCTTATATCCATCCAAATAAACCCAAGGCTTCGTTCCCAGAGTATAATGCCCGCAAGGGATTGCGGATTCACTGTGTTTTATTTTGCGGCGGTTTAGTTCGCGGATGACGTCGCGGGAGAGATCGACCGGGAAGCTGAGGTCGTAGAGCGTGTAAATGTAACGCTGCGGGCGGGGCGGCAGCGACGCGAGTTTGTCCATGTATGCCATCGGAGAGATCGGCAGCCAGTATTCCCGAAGCTCGTCCAGTTCGAGATTATCGCCGATGCCGAGCTTTACATGATAGGTCGAGAGGCCCTGCCAGACGATATCGGCCGGATACCCGGAAACGTGGTTGAAAACGGCGGCGTCGATCGTCATATCGTGAACGAACGCGAAAAACCCGACGCACGAGCCGATGCTGGTGCCGACGACGCCGATCTTTTCGTAGCCCTGCTGTTTCAGCCAGCGGACCGCCGACCGTGTATCGACCACCGACTGGCGCAGCGACTGCAATGTCCGGCCGACATTTGGTGCGACCAGATAATCTGCTCGCTCGAGCTCCGGCGGCATCCTTTCCTCGTGGTACGGAAGCGACAGACGCAGGGCGGAAAGGCCGACCTTATTAAAGAATTTGCAGAGATCGAAGTACGTTCCGGCCTGAGCGTTCCAGTGCGGCAGGACGACGACGGCGGATCTTTTGTTTGTTTCGTGCGGGAACCAGGTGGCAAAGGCTGTGTTATTTTCCGGCGAAGGCGTCGTAACGCCGCTTGTCCAGGTTAATTTATCGCCGTCCAAGCTGTAATCGTTAATCTCAGGCGAAAAGAAAAACTCCTCGCTGTTCGCAATCGTATTTTTCGAAAATTCGCTAAACAGTTCGCGCGGATCGCGCCCGTTCGGGTTATCGGTGATAAATTCCGTGCCCCATTCGAACGAGCGCACGATCCGGTTATCGTTAAGCATCGCGAAATGGCGTTCGCGTTTGTGAAAGTAGCGTTTGAGCATAAAAACGTAACAACGGCGTTACAATAGGTTATGTTGAAACTTGTTATTCCCGCCGGGGGCCCCGACTCCGGCTTTTCGTGGTTAGGAAATTTACCGTGACGGCATCATCGCGGCCGTCATGGGCGATGTTATGCTTTCTACGTTTCGTTTCCCGCAGATCTGCTAATAGGCGATGTCGGGGAAGTAAAAAATCGTCGAATTATTTTTGATTTCGACACGTTTTTTTGTGGTATAGGGAATGATTTATATCGTCCTCCCTAAATCACATAACCTAAGCAACCGCAGATTTTACTTTTTGCAGTACTTTCTCGTAAAACGAAATGTAATGCGGAATTATTTTGTCCGTGCTGTACTTTTGTATCGCCAATTCGCGGCCCCGCAAGCCGAATGCACGCCGCATAGCTTCGTCCCGAAGCAGTTTAAGCGTATCCGTACTCATCTTTTCAATATCGCCGATGTCGCTCAGAAATCCGCTTTCACCGTCGTTGACGACTTCCGGAATTCCGCCGATTCGGGTAGCGACAACCGGTAACTCGCAAGCCTGAGCTTCGAGTGCCGCAAGACCAAACGATTCGAGTTCCGACGGAAGCAGAAATATGTCGGACACGCCCAGATAATCCGCAATATTTGCCCTTTTACCAACAAATATTGTTTCTTCTTTAACTCCAAGCTGTTCCGCCCGGTAAATGACCGCCGCCCGTTCAGGCCCGTCGCCGACCATGATCAGCCGTACTTTTTCATCGCTTTGTTTTAGTTTCGCAAGAATCTCAACGCAATCCGACGCTCGTTTTACCGGACGGAAATTTGAAACGTGGACAAGCAGTTTTTCGCCGCCCGGCGCTAGTTCAGAACGAAGCGGACAGTTCTCAAGCCGAGTGTATTGCGATTCGCAAATAAAATTCGGGATCACCTCGACGTCGTCGAAATCGAACGTTTCGATCGTCGCGCTTTTCAAAAACTTCGAAACGGCCGTCACGCCGTCCGATTGCTGTAGGCCGTAGCGGGTGATCGGCAAATAGCTGCGGTCCGCACCGACGAGGGTTATATCCGTTCCGTGCAGCGTCGTGATCACGGGCACATAACGCTTTTCCTTGATCGATTCGCGGGCGAGAATCGCGCTGATCGAATGCGGGATAGCGTAATGAACGTGAAGCAGATCGAGTTTTTCGGCACGGGCGACCGTCGCCATTTTCGTCGCAAGGGCGAGGTCGTAGGGCTGATGCTCGAACAGCGGATACGACATCATCTCGACTTCGTGAAAATGCACGCGGTCATTGAGTTCCGTAACGCGCGTCGGCAGTACGGACGAGATAAAATGGACGTTATGCCCGCGTTCCGCCAATTCCCGCCCAAGCTCCGAGCCGACAATACCGCTGCCGCCATAAGTTGGATAAACGGTGATTCCGATGTTCATAAATCCCTGGTGCTCTATATCTAAATATTTGCAGGCGTACCGCTGTTTGCAGAGCTTGCCGGTTTTAGGAATGAACAGGCTCGGCAGCCTGTTCTACGCTTTTTTGACGAAGTAAACGCGTATTTCACCCGGCAAAAGTTTGACGGTCGTTTTATAAGAGCTTCCATCCTGCTGCCATGTTAGCTTTTTCGCCTGAGTATATTCCGGCAGCCATTCATTGGGAAAGCTCCAGGGACGCGGGTCTTCACCTATCCAATCTTCAGTAACCACTGGTTTATCTTTTATTTGCAAGGTAATTTCAGCCGCTTTGCCCATATCGATCTTCGCGGGGGAATCGGACAATTTTACTAACCCCTCATTATTGCTCAAAGTAATAACATATCCATCCGGGCGAAGATTAATGAAATACTGGCAGTTACCGCGCACTTCGACAGGTTGCAAACCGCTGGTTAGCTCTAATAAGAGATGCGCCATATATGGCATGGACACCTCATTGTAATGGTCAAGTTAAACAGGACACAGAACTTCGTGTGCTCCTTTGTTTGAT
>JBBJOS010000025.1:0-30041 GCA_037723965.1 Pyrinomonadaceae bacterium
ATCTTACCACCTTTTCATACCTTAGCTCCTGGTCCAGTTTTTGGGGTTCATTATAAACGAATTCCGGGCGAATAACTTTAATGCCGCTGGAAAGGTTTGTGATGTAGTAAATCCAGAGGACGTTCAGGCGGTTGTCGATGAAACAATAAAAACATTCGGCAAGGTCGATATTCTGATAAATAACGCCGGGACTTCGTGGGGTGCGATGCCGGAGGACATGCCGCTTGATAAATGGAAACAAGTTATAGATATTAACCTTACCGGCTGCTTTCTTTTCGCACAGGCCGCCGGCCGCGAAATGCTGAAGCATAACAGCGGTTCGATCATAAATATCGCTTCGATCGCAGGGCTGACATCCAGTGCGAACGGTCCGTTTTACGCCGGTTATGTTGCCAGCAAGGCCGGGCTTATAGGTCTGACACGCGAATTAGCGGCAAGTTGGGGACGCCGCGGAATCCGCGTGAACGCTATTGCACCGGGCTTTTTCCATTCACGTTTGGCGGACGCCGTGATCGATATTTACGAACGCTCGATCCAGGAAAACAACGTCATACCGCGTATCGGTGAAGAAGGCGAGTTGAAAGGCATAACGGTTTTTCTCGCGTCGGAAGCTTCGAGTTATGTAACCGGGCAGACTATAGCTGTTGACGGCGGTATGATAGTGTAAACAGTAAGCATGATTGTCTGTTCGTCTGCCTATTCAAACGCAGGACTTGAATTATGGAAATTACCCCTGAATTATCGACGCTTTCGGTGCTGCTGATCGGCTTTCTGCTCGGATTGCAGCACGCTGTCGAGGCCGATCACCTTGCGGCGGTTTCGACAATGGTCAGTGAAAAGAAAAGCTTATTTGCGGCCTCGATAATCGGCGGACTGTGGGGTCTCGGGCACACGATCTCGCTTTTTGCGGTTGGCATGGTGGTAATTTTCCTCAAACTTCAGATCTCAGAGACAGTCGAAGCAAGACTTGAAGCAATAGTCGGCGGAATGCTTGTTTTGCTCGGTTTAAATGCCCTCCGCAAGCTATTTTCAGGAAAGGAAATTCACGTTCACGCCCATGATCATGGCGAGCGTGAGCATCTGCATTTTCACGCTCACGATGAAAAGGCGGAAGAAACGTCGCATCACCGTTTCAGCCCCCGGTCGATCATTATCGGAATGGTCCACGGCCTCGCGGGTAGTGCGGCGTTGATGCTTTTGGTTGTGCCGACGATCACTTCTCCGGCGCTTGCGATGCTCTATATTTTGATTTTTGGCGTCGGCTCGATCGGTGGGATGATGCTGATGAGCTTACTGATCGGCCTTCCAATCCATTTCACCGTGAACCGCTTTGAAATTCTAAATAAAACGATCCGTTTCGGGGCCGGCATTTTCAGCCTTGGATTAGGCGCTTATATTATTTACGAAAAGCTTGTAGTTGTTTAGAATTTGGCGGACAGGGCAGAACCGCCTGCGTCAGCGGGCGGTCAAGACGCTGCTTGGAAATGCCATCAGGATCTAATCACAAATTTAAGCCCGAAATCGTACCACCCGCTGACGCAGGTGGTGCTGACAAAGCTTACTTCTCAAAACTCAGTTCCTCGATAATTTCCCGCGCGTATTTCTTACCAAGTTCGAGATCTTCCGGCTTTAGTGAAACCGCCCCAACGACCGCGTGGCCGCCACCGCCGTAGCTTTCGCAGATCTGGGCTATGTTGTGGACACGCGGCCTCGGTGCCCACGGGTTCGAGCCGACCGAGATCTTTGTGCGGAACGAACTTTGGCTGAGCGACACGACATAGGTCACGTCGGGGTGAAAATAATAGGGTATGAATTTATTGTAGCCTTCGATGCCCGTTCCGGTTAGGTCGAAGCTGACCACGCCGCGTTCGCAAACTGACTTTTGCCTGATTACTTCAACCGTCTTCCAATGCTGTTCAAGGATCGGCTTCAAACGCTCCTGGATTTCCCCGCTCTCGATGATCTCGTCCAGAGATTTTTCAGTTAAAGCCTCAATAATTTTCACAACGAATTCCGGGTCTTTCTCGCCTTCGATGACCTGCATTAGTTTCAGCGCCGAAGACCGCAATTCTACGCACTGTGCCGGCGAATCGTATAAAGCTCCGTCGATGATATGAGCCCATTCGATCAATTCGGCAAGCGACTGGTCTTCAAAATCAAACTTTTCCTTCGCAATGCGGGCGATAAATTCAGCGCACGATTTGCTGTGGATATCGAGGAATTTTTGGCCCGAAGCGTCGGCCAGAAAATGCTGCTCGTCCGGTTCGGATAAAAACGCGGATTGATGATGGTCGAACCACCATGTCAGCCGCTCGTCCGGGCAGTATTTGAAATCGACGATGGCATTTTCATCGCCGTCAAGCAGTTCGCGGTCGAAAGCGTTTCCGGCCCTATGCATCGTCGGTGTGTAGCCGATCCCGGCGTGCGCATTGATCTTCGCACGATAAAATTTTGTAAAGATAGCGGCGGACGAAACACCGTCGAAGCAATTGCCGTGATAAAGTATTCTCAGTTTCATATGATGGACTTTTGCCCGTAGGCAAAACATTCTAGGTTAGATGTCCGCGTGGATTTCGTCAAGGAGAAGTTATGAACATACGTGTTGCGGCGGCAGGCGATACCGCTTCGCTCGTCGATTTTAATCAGGCGATGGCGCTTGAAACCGAAGGAAAATCACTTGATCCCGAAATTTTGAAAAGCGGCGTCGCGGCGGTTTTCCTGGACGACAAGAAGGGCTTTTATGTCGTGGCGGAAGATTCCTCCGAAATCGTCGGCGGGCTTATGGTGACTTATGAATGGAGCGATTGGCGCTACGCATGGTTTTGGTGGATACAAAGCGTTTACATTCTTCCCGAAGCCCGCGGAAAGGCGATTTATAGCCGGATGTACGATTTTGTTAAGGCAAAAGCAGCAGAAAGCGGCGATGTTTGCGGATTTCGGCTTTATGTCGAAGAGGAAAATCTGCACGCTCAAAAGGTTTATGAAAAGGTCGGAATGGAAGGTTCTAAATACCTGATGTACGAAGAGAAAATAAAAAACCGGGACTAATTTGTGGAAGTAGTCCCGGCTTTACAATGAAAATCAATACTCGCGAGCTCTGAAGTGGATTTAATGTAGAAAATGTTCACCCTATAAAGTTTAGAATAGAGGCATCGCTTTTTTGATTTTCAAAGATCTTAAAAATTTTACGGAAATAATTGAGAGAAAGGCCTTCTCGGTCTTCGTGCCCACACTCGAAGATTCCCCCAAGCGATCCAGCCTTTCTCCCAAAAATTGTTGGTCCCTGTCCAACTTGCCCGAACCGTCGCCGGAAATGATCTCGCGATCATTTCCGCCATCCCCTTGCTCGTTCTATCAAACCTTTAGTTGAACTTCCTAGAAATAAACTAACCTTCCGATAGGACTGAATTAAGCAAGCACTGTGCCAAATTATGTCAGCTTGTAAGTTTCAGTACCTAAAGCACATTTCAAAATAATAATCCTAAAACATCGGCAAACCTGCATCAATGCCGTACGAGTATTATAAAAATCTAAAATCTGATTGTCCGATTTTGATTCATTGTGAATCGTTTTCGATTTTGTGATTTAATTATAAAAATGACGAAAATTACCGAAGCCGAGTTCAAACGCATTGTCAATGGCATTTATGAAGACCGCGGGATAATTCAAAAACATAATCCGATCGGTACGCCCGAAGAAATAATGTTGTGGATGCTGATGAGCTGTTTGATAAGCTATCTAAGCTTAAATGATTTAGAAATTCCGTGTTTTCCCGGAAAGCCGGATGCCCAAAGCTACCGCGATGCGATAATATTTGTATTGAAAGACCGGAAATCAGACAGCTTCGATGAACGGCCGTATCTGGCCGAGCTAATGAAATAATGATAATTCAGCAGTTTACGATTACGCCATTTCAGCAAAACACTCGTGTTGCCGCCTGTGAACGGACGCGAAAGGCGATCTGCATAGATCCGGGCGAAGAGTGTGCAGAGATCGCCGATTTTATTCGCACTAACGATTTTGAACTTCAGGCGATCACGCTGACGCACGGCCATCTCGACCACGTCGGCGGCACAGCCTATCTGAATGAAAAATTTCCCGATGCCGACGTCATATTGCATAGGGATGACGAAGACCTTTATTACGGATTGCCGCAGCAACCCTTGTTCATGGGAATCCAGCAGCATCAGATGAAGGCGCTCGGATTCGATTACGCCAATCCGCCAAAACTTACCCGCAATTGGACAGACGGCGAAATATACAGCGTCGGGTATCTCAAATTCAAAGTTTTGCATTGTCCCGGCCATACACGCGGCCATGTCGTCTTGGCCGAAGAGAACGAGCGGAAAGTATTTGTCGGGGATTGTCTTTTCGAAGGATCGATCGGCCGTACCGATCTGCCCGGCGGCAGTTATGAGCAACTGATAGATTCGATCACGAATAAAATTCTGGCTCTTGGCGACGACTTTACCGTTTATTCGGGCCACGGCCGCGAGACGACCGTTGGACGCGAAAAATCGTCGAATCCTTTTTTGACCGGTGCCTATCAAATGACGAGAGGAAAATATATTTAAGGTGTAGTAACACCTTTAGGCGTGCTTCTTACTCCAAGGAAACAATAACTATGCGAACAATTCTATCTCTATTGCTATTACTGAGCTTCGGCAGCTTCAATACTTTTGCTCACGGCGACAACAGCCATTCTGCAAACAAACAGGATGTAAAAGTAACGACGACTAAGGTCAGCGGCAACGTTTACATGCTCCAGGGCCGCGGCGGCAATATCGGTGCGGTCGTCGGGACGGACGGAATTTTGATCGTCGATGACGATTACAAAGCCGTCAGCCAAAAACTGAGCGACGCATTGAAGGAACTAGGCTCGGCCAGTCCGCGGTTTATCTTCAACACCCATTGGCATGGCGATCATACCGAAGGCAATGAGTTTTTCGGGAAACAGTCGATAATCGTCGCCCACGCGAATGTGCGTAAACGGCTGCTCGATCCGCCCGTGATTTTCGGCCGGAAAACGGCTCCGTACGCCGTATTTGCTTTGCCGATAGTTACCTACACCGAAAGTATGTCAATACATATTAACGGTGAGGAAGTTAAAGCGGTCCATTACCCGAACGGCCACACGGACGGCGACACGATTGTTTTTTTCGTTAAGGCAAATGTCGTTCACTTGGGCGATGATTTTTTTGCCGGGCGGTTCCCGTTCGTAGATCTCGCTAGCGGCGGCAGCGTTCAGGGCATGATCAATAATGTTGCAGCCCTGATCAAACAGATCCCGGCGGATGCAAAGCTGATTCCCGGTCACGGGCCGCTCTCGACACATAATGATTTAGAGTCGTACCACCGGACTCTGGTTGAAACTTCGAACATCGTTCAAAGCGAAATGAAGAAAAAGAAATCGCTCGACGAAATAAAAAAGGCCGGGCTGCCGGAAAAGTATAAATCATGGGGCGAAGGCTTTATAAAGACTGACGTCTGGATCGAGACGATTTATAATAGCTATGCTAAAAAATGAGTGCGTGAAGCATTTATTCCTTTATGTATTCGCCAAGGATCACCAGATAATTACGCGAAATGGTTCGGGATAACCCACGTAATTTGGTAGTTATGCGGAATCATTCTTGATAATCATAGGTTAGGTGGCATAATTTATGGCAACTCGAACTAACCTCGAATTTTCCGACGATTAATATGTCCATCCAAAAAACCAATCAAGTCCCCCTTAATCGGCGCAATTTCATTGCCTTCTTTTCCAGTCTCGGGTTGTCCTCAACCCTTTTCCCCGGCATCTTGTGGACGCAGGTGCAGGAGAAAGCCGCGCAAAAGATTACTAAAGAAATGATCGCCGCCGCCGAGCGGATGGCGGGCTTGCAGTTTACCAACGCGGAACGCGGGATGATGTTAGAGGGAGTCAATAACAATCTTAGCTTTTATGAAGAACTGCGCATGGTGCATCTGGATGTGAGCGATGTTCCCGCTATACGCTTTAGTCCGATTCTACCCGGAATGAAATTTGATAAAGGACATTTACCATTTCGCCCGACGCCGCTTCTGATTCAAAACCGTCCGAAGAATCTGGAGGATGTCGCTTTTTGGGACGTCATTCGATTAGCAGGGCTGATAAAGTCACGCAAGGTCAGTTCAGTAGAATTAACTGAAATGTATCTCGCCAGATTAAAAAAATACGATTCTATCTTAAAATGCGTCGTCACTTTAACTGAGGAATTGGCGATGCAGCAGGCGCGGCGAGCCGACATCGAGATCGCCGGCGGAAAATATCGCGGCTATTTGCACGGCATTCCGTGGGGAGCCAAAGACCTGATAGCTAAGAAAGGTTACAGAACGACTTGGGGAGCTGCGCCTTTCAAAGAGCAGATGATAGACCAGGATGCAACTGTGATAACGCGCCTGGAAAAAGCTGGTGCGGTTCTCGTCGCCAAGCTTTCGACTGGTGAATTAGCTTACTGGGACGAATGGTTCGGCGGAAAAACGAAAAATCCGTGGGACATTGAATCAGGTTCAGGCGGCTCTTCCGCGGGCCCGGCATCGGCTACGGCTGCCGGCCTGGTAGGATTCGCCATCGGCACGGAAACTGGTGGCTCAATGGTTGAACCGGCTATCAAGTGCGGAGTGACCGCATTGCGGCCGACTTTTGGGCGAGTGAGCCGTCACGGCGTGATGCCGGGAGCGTGGAGCTTCGATAAGGTCGGGCCGATGTGCCGTTCGGTCGAAGATTGCGGCATTGTCCTAAATGCCATTTACGGCACTGACGATCTAGACCTGACCGTCATAGATTTGCCGTTCAATTGGAACGCAAAAGCCGATGCGACAAAGTTAAGAATAGGTTATCTCAAAGCGGCTTTCGACGAAGAACACGCTCTACCGGAAGAAAAAGTCCATGATTTTGAAACCCTGAAAACATTGCGTAAATTAGGTTTCAACCTTAGCGAGGTCAAACTTCCCGATTACCCGATCCGAGCAGCTGGACTGGTCGCGTGGTTCGGCGAGATTGGTTCGGTTTGGGATGAACTGATTCGCAGCGGGCGAGACTCACTCTTGGAAAGCCAGGAGGCCGATGGCGTTGGGAATTTAAGCCGTATGACACGCACAGTTCCGGCTGTTGAGTCCTATCGGGCAAGTCGTGTCAGAACCCTGATCATGAAGGCGACGGCAAAGATATTTGATGAAGTTGATGTTTACATTGCACCGTTCAGCAGCGCTGATTCAACTCCACCAGTTAGCAGTCTCAATCTGCTACTGACAAATACCACAGGACATCCAGCAGTTACTGTGCAAAATGGATTTACACATAAAGGTACGCCAACCGGAATTACTTTTATCGGTAAATTATTCGGAGAAGCAGAATTGCTGACTGTAGCAAAAGCTTATCAGGATGCGACGAATTTTCATCGGAAGCATCCGAAACTTAACCAATTATAAAGTGGTTATCAATAACTGGTTCTGCGCGTCAAAATATTTAACCCCAGAACCAAAGGAAATAAAATCGCGCAATCTATCCAAACGAGATAGATTGCGGCACAGACTATTATTCCCCATTCCCTAAATAATTTATGCCACAGTGATCTGATCGGTTAGATAAACATCCTGAATGGCATTTAGAAGCTCTACGCCTTCGCTCATCGGGCGTTGGAATGCCTTGCGGCCGGAGATGAGGCCGGTGCCGCCGCCCCGCTTGTTGATTACTGCTGTGCGGACGGCATCGGCCATATCGCTTTCGCCTTTTGATTCGCCGCCGGAATTTATCAGGCCGCAGCGTCCCATATAGCAGTTGGCGACCTGATACCGCACGAGATCAATAGGATTGTCTGATGTCAATTCGGAATAGATCTTCGGATTTGTCTTGCCATAGCTGCTCTCGGTGTTCAGCATATTGTAGCCGCCATTGCGTTCCGGCAACTTTTGTTTGATGATGTCGGCTTGGATCGTAACGCCGAGATGATTTGCCTGGCCGGTAAGATCGGCGGCGGTATGCATATCGCCTTCCGCGCCTTTGAATTTCGGATTACGCAGGTAACACCAGAGAATCGTTGCCATCCCGAGCTCGTGCGCGTATGCGAAAGCTTCAGCGACTTCGGATATCTGACGCGTGGATTGGTCAGAACCAAAATAAATTGTTGCACCAACCGCGACCGCACCCATATTTCTGCATTGATCGATCGAGCCGAACATTACCTGGTCGAACTGGTTCGGATAGGTTAACAGCTCGTTGTGATTGATCTTTACGATAAATGGTATCTTGTGCGCGTACTTCCGGGCCACAGAGCCTAATACGCCGTAGGTCGAGGCCACTGCGTTGCAGCCGCCTTCAATCGCCAGCTTTACAATATTCGACGGATCGAAATACTGCGGATTCGGTGCAAAACTTGCTCCCGCCGAATGCTCGATTCCCTGATCGACCGGCAAAATTGAAAGATAGCCCGTTCCGCTCAGCCGGCCGTTGCTGGCAAGGGTTTTCAGGCTGCGAAGCACGGCCGGCGTACGGTCCGAATCCATCCATACGCGGTCGATAAAATCGCCGCCCGGAAGGTGCAGATCGTCTTTGGAAATTGTGGTGGAAACATGGTTTAAAAGTGTTTCGGCATCTTCACCCAGCAGGCCTTGAATTTTACTGTAATCTGCAGACATTGATCGTCTCCTAATTATGATTATTGCGACATAAATACTGAATTAATGAAGAAAATTATAGCATATCAAATAATAACCGCATTTTGCCGCAAACTTATTGCTATTACCAGACAATTTCTATAGACTAGCGGCGTAGAATCAAGCCGCTTCCGATATTGTTTTGTTCTCACGGCTAAACTGAACGGTTTTTATTCCCGCACATTTTTGCGGCCGCACCCTGTATTCTGAGGTAACAATGAATTTTTTTCGTGCAGATACGTTTTTTTGCGCTCTCTTGTCCCTTTGTCTTTTGGTTCTTGCGTCTCCTGCCGCCGCACAGGACAAGGAATGGCGGCCGATTTCTCCCGAGGAACTTTCCGCGAAGGCCCCGCTCGTTGAAGCGGACGCGGATGCCGAGGCGACATTTTGGGAAATCCGGATCGATGACAGTTCAGTCGACGATGTTTCGCTGCGGCATTATGTGCGCGTTAAGATCTTTACGGAACGCGGCCGCGAAAAATACAGCAAATTCGATATTCCTTTTACAAAGGGAATGAAGATAAAAGATCTCGCCGCCCGTGTCATCAAAGCCGATGGTTCGACCGTAGAGATCAAGAAAGAAGACGTTTTCGAACGTGAAATAATTAAGGCCGGCGGCATCAAGATCAAGGCGAAGTCGTTCGCCGTTCCGAATATCGAGCCCGGCGTGATTGTCGAGTACCGCTATAAAGAAACGATCAACGACGGCGGAGCGAAAGGAATGCGGCTCGCGTTTCAGCGCGACATTCCTATCCAAAATCTTTCCTATTATTACAAGCCCTACAACTCACAGGACCCTAGATACCAGAACTACAATTTTACCGACGTTAAGTTCGTAAAGGGTGAGAAGGGCTATTGGTTGGCTTCGCGTAAAAACGTGCCGTCATTTAGGGACGAGCCGAGAATGCCGCCGGAAGACATGGTGCGGCCATGGATGCTTTTGACCGGTACCCGAATCGCCTTCACAGGTTCATCGGCATTCTCGATCGCTTTTACGATCAAGGACCCAAGCAGTCCGGTGAGCTATTGGGGTGCTGTAAGTGTCGAAAATGCACCGCTGGTAAAGTTCATGACGAAATCTTCTGACGATATAAAAAAGGCGGCTGCAGAAATTACCGCCGAAGCTGCAGCCCCGGAAGATAAGCTGCGAAAGCTGTACGAATTTTGTCAGACGCAGATTCGTAATACCTCATTCGACACTACTCTGACCGAAGAAGCCCGAAAGAAACTGCCCGAGGTAAAAGCGCTGGCCGATGTTTTGAAGCGGAAATACGGCAGTTCGCAGTATATCGATATGCTGTTCGGAGCACTCGCAAATGCCGCCGGGTTCGAGGCTCGCATTGCCTTCGCCGGCAACCGCAGCGAAATGTTTTTTAATCCGAAAATGACCAATGAAAGATTGATTCATCCGGCGGCGATTGCCGTTAAGGTGGGAGAGGATTACAAGTATTTCAACCCCGGAATGAGTTTTTTGCCGTACGGAAGGCTGGCATGGTATGAAGAGGATACGTGGGCATTGCTGATCGGCGAAAAGAATTTTTTATGGCGGCAAACACCGGTCACCGAATACGGCAATTCGATTTCGAAACGAACCGGAAATTTCAAACTGCTTGTAGACGGCACGCTCGAAGGCGATGTCCGCATCGAATACAGCGGCCATCCGGCGTTGACCTACCGATTGGAAAACTATGACGAGTCGGCGAACAAACGCGAAGAGAATTTAAAGGACGAGATCAAAGCCCGGCTCAGCACGGCCGAAGTCTCGGAAATAAAGATTGAAAATCTCACGGAATCGGCGAAACCGCTGGTCCACCAGTACAAAATTCGCGTTCCGGGCTATGCTCAAAAAACCGGCAAGCGGCTCTTTATCCAGCCGGGCTTTTTCGAGCACGGCTCGGATTCATTATTTTCCAGCGCATCCAGAAAATATGATATTTTCTTCAGGTATCCGTGGTCTGAATCCGACAAGATAGCAATCGAATTGCCGGCCGGATTCGATCTGGACAATGCGGACGCTCCGGCTCCCATCGCTGATCCGCAAAAGATTGCGTCCCTGAATATCAAGCTGGCAATTGATAAAACGAAGCCGACGTTAAAGTACGAGAGACAATTTCATTTCGGCGGCGGCGGTAACGTTTTGTTTCCGGCGGCAGCTTATCCGGCGGTCAAGGGATTGTTCGACGCATTCCAAAAGTCGGAAACACACACTATAACGTTGAAGCAGAAATAAAAGCAGTCCGAGGTCCTCCTATGAAAAGCAATTCAACGTTAAATTCCGGCATTTTCACGGCGTTCGTATTTGCGGCAATATTATTCAGCGGCAGTGTTAATTCATACGCCGCCGATACGCCCATATGGCTTCAGAATGCGGCTGCGGCAAAACCGCCGGCTTACGAAAAAGACGTTACCGCCGTCGTCCTCCACAACGAGCAGCATGTGACGCTTGACGGCGATGGAAAGCTGATAACCGTCGAAAAATACGCAGTCAGGATACTAACCAGAGAAGGCCGCAGAGAGGCTGCCGGTGTTGCATTTTACCTCTCGAATTTTAGCCAGATACCTGCAATGGAAGGCTGGCTTATCGCGCCCGGCGGCTCCGTTAAAACCTTTGGAAAAAAGGAAATAATCGACCGCATATCCGATACCGACGATATTTACGATGAGGGGCGCATAAAGATCATCGACGCGTCATCCGACGCCGATATCGGTTATATTTTCGGATTTACTGTAACAACCGAAGACCGCCCGTTATTTTATCAGGACAAGTTTGCGTTTCAGGACGAATTACCGACGTTGTATTCGCGTTACACGCTCAGCTTGCCGGACGGCTGGAAGGCAACTAGCCTGACTTTTAACCGGGCGGACGTCGTGCCGCAGGTCAATGGCACAAACTATACATGGGAACTGCGCGAACTGCCGCCGATCGCATTCGAGCCGATGAGCCCTTCATTCGTCAACATTGCGCCGAGGCTCGCTGTCAATTATTCGCCGTCGAGCGGATCGCAGGGCGTAAACCGAGTGTTTGCCGATTGGATGGAAGTTTCCAAATGGGCGACCACACTTTATGACCCGCAGGTCATTATCGATGATTCGGTAGCGGGAAAAGCCCGAGACTTGACCGCGAATGCGAAAACCGAGTCCGAGATCATACGCGCGGTCGGCTCATTCGTGCAAAATCTTCAATATATTTCGATAGACATAGGCGTTGGTTACGGAAACGGCATGAAACCGAGGGCCTCGAATACAGTACTCAATCGAGGCTACGGCGATTGCAAGGACAAAGCGAACCTTATGCGGGCAATGCTCAAATCATTGAAGATCGAAGCTTATCCCGTAATCATTTATTCAGGCGATCCGAACTATGTCCGCAGGGAGTGGGCGTCGCCGGGGCAATTCAACCATTGCATTATAGCCATTCGAGTGTCGCCCGAAACGGTGGGGCCAACTGTTATAACTCATGCAAAGCTTGGCCGCCTAATGATATTCGATCCGACGGACCAATTTACACCGGTCGGTGATCTTCCGGATTATCTTCAGGGAAGTTTGGGTTTGATCGTCGCGGGAGACAGCGGCGGCATCGCTGAAATGCCGGTCACCCCGGCGGAATTTAATGCCTGGAACCGCGAAACCGAAGTAAACCTTTCAGGTGACGGAAGCATAAAGGCTGTCATTCGCGAACGTGTCAGCGGGCAGGAATCGCGGCCTGCTAGAACGATGCTGCGGTCGCTTTCGAATAACGACTTTAACCAATCTGTAGAAAGATGGCTCGCACGCGGGGCAACCGCCGCCAGGCTGGATAAATTGACGACTAAAGATAAACAGGCCGACGCCGCTTTTGAAATGGATGTCGAATTTTCCGTGGCGGGATATGGCCAGTTGATGCAGAATCGCCTGCTTGTTTTCAAACCGGCAGTGGCGAGCCGGACGAATTCGGTTTACCTGACGGAAAAACTGCGAAAGCATCCGGTAATGCTCGATTCGAATTCTTTTAATGAGAAAGTGACTTTCAGCCTTCCGGCCGGATTTGCGGTTGACGAGATGCCCGATCCCGTAAATCTCGCAACGGCCTTCGGAAAATACTCTACAACGTACAAAATAAAGGACGATAAATTAATCTTTACACGTTCTCTGACTACTAACCGGGCGACCGTTTCAGTCGAGCGCTATAAGGAAGTAAAAGACTTCTTTACAACAATGCTCAACGCCGAGCAGGCTCCTGTGGTGCTTCTGCGAAAATAGGGAAAGAGAATTTACCGGCGAATCGGCGCGAATAAAAACAGATTAGATCTATTTCTTACTTAATTCGCGCCGTTTCGCGGGCAAGCTTCTTTATTTCGCGTACTTTCGCGGGCAAAATCAGATTTTATGATTTTGGTTTAATCCCCTCGAAAAGGCGCATCAAAGCCTTTTCTTCGGCTTCATATTCCGACCCCGATAATGAGATCCGACGGGCTTTGCGGGTGCGGAATTCGTCCAGCGTGACACCAGCTTCATAATTTTTTAAGACTTTCGGGTGAATATAAGAACCGCGGCAGACGGCCGGCGTGTTGCCGAGTTGTCCGGCGACCTTTTTTACGGCCCGGTTGATATTCTTCTTTAATTCCTTCTCATCGTCACATATACCGATTTCAGCCAGCTCGACGGCGGCCAGCAAAGTTCCGCCCCATGTTCGAAAATCTTTCGCCGAAAACTCGGGAGCCGTTGCGGCTTTGAGGTATGCGTTAAGATCGCCGGGTTTGATGCCACGCGGCTTGCCGTCATCGTCAATATAATGAAAAAGTTTTCGCTTTGCACCTAATTCCTTGATTTCCTTCATCATTGACGCCAATTCTTCATCTACTAAAACGCGCCGATGTTTGATGTGGCTTTTCCCGACAAATTCGAAAACGAGTTCTCCTCGTCTGTTGATTTGCAGGTGTTTGTTTTGCAGCGTCGTAATACCGAAGGTTTTGTAATGCTTGACGCTTTTTTCGGTGCCTACGCGAATATATAGCGAATTTATCAGCCGCATCATTACCGCTAAAACTTTTTCGCGCGGAAAACCGTCAAGCGCGATGTGCTCATTGGTAACGCTCCGCAGCTTTGGCAAGTACTTGCCGAACGTCTCGATCTTGGAAAACTTCTTGTTCTGTCGCTTCTCCGAGTGTTTTGTGTGATAGATGTATTGGATGCGCCCCGTTGTGTCCATTCCGACGGCCTGGAGACTGCTGCCCGCAAACGGCGAAATACGCACATGTTTCCACGCCGGCGGCAGTACCAGCGATTTTATCCGTTCAAGGCTTTCTTCATTTGATACTTTCTTGCCTGAAGAATCGACATAAAAGAATCCGTTCGCCTTAGACCCTCTCCTTTTCCACCATCTCGCCCTCTTCCCTTTTTCGATTGTCTCTTTAGTCTTTTTTATATCAAAAATCGGTTTGTTCAATGCCATATTTTCCCTTCTTGTTCTTATTCTTTAACAGTATATCGAATTATTTTCCGGCAAAATAATAAATCGCTTTGCGAAATTGTAAGTATTGAAATAATTGAGCTTATCATTCCCAATTTACCTAATCAAAATGATTGAAAAGATAACGTGTTTCACAGATGATACATCAAATAGTCAATAGAAAAGGAGAAAGAAAATGGAAACGAAATTAAAAGAAACAAGTGAAAAGGAGCCGATTCAAAGCAAGAAGGATATGATCCTCTATTTATTTGAAACCGGCGTGAAGAAAATTGAAATCATCTCGGCAATTTCGGGAGCGAAACCGAGTTATGTCGGATCGGTACTGCAGCGTGAAGGTTTGATCGACAACTATTTCGACCTCTACACCTCGACGTCATATCCGATGAACATTTATTCCAAGCATTTCCGCGGAAAGCTCGGTTTTAAGAATGTTCCGTCGGCGGAACGCAGTGTTGACCGGTTGGACGAGTCGTATCGATACTTCGATAAACTGCGGGACCGCGCAGAACAGCACCATGCTTTGGAGATGAGCCTGACCATGCTCGACCGTGCGCGGTGGACAGGAAAACTCGAAGAAGCCGAAGTTTACCGCCGCTGGCTAGTCGGCAAACTGAGCACGCCGCTTGTAGAGAATGCACGGCCGATGGCAAGACAAGCAGAAAACCGTGTCGAGGAAATTGACGAAGTAGAATTTAAAAAGGCAGCTTAAATTTCATATCCGAAGCGGGAGCGATAGCGGCCGGGTTTCTTATACTCTGTGAAAGAAACCCAGTCGCTATCGCTCCCGGTTCTGACATGATCGACCACTTATTCGCTAACCGGATTACCTTCGACATCCAGAATTACGACCGAGTAGCCAAGATCTTTGAGTCCGGCTTCGACCGATTTTCTATCCCCGACGACAACGATAGCCATCTTGGATGTGTCGAGGTACTGTTTCGCTACACGATTAACATCTGCAACCGTTACGGCATTTACCTTTGTGATGTAATCGTTGAAGTATGTTTCCGGCAGGCCGTAAACTACCAGATTCGAAAGCTGGCCTGAAATTCCGCCGACGGTTTCGAATGCCGATGGAAAACGCCGGATCAGGCTCTGTTTGTTATAATCAAGTTCCTTTTGCGTGATCGGGATCGCTCCCCGGATGCCGTTGAGCTCCTTCATGAATTCCATGACGGATTCCTTCGTCACGCCGGTTTGAACATCCGCCGTTGCCGCAAATGGCCCGGCGCCTTTGCGGTAAGTGTAACCGCTGCGGGCGCCGTAGGTATAACCCTTGTCCTCACGAAGATTCATGCTGACGCGGGACGTGATCGCTCCCCCGAGGATCGAGTTCATCACCACGACCGGGAAATAATCCGGATTTGCCCGGTCGATACCGACTTGGCCTATCGAAACGATCGACTGTGCCGAATTCGGTCGGTCAACAAGGTAAATGACTGTTTTGTCCAGCGACTTGGTTTCCGGCAAAGTGCTGGAAGCTACATCACCCGGTTTCCATCCGGCAAACGCTTTTTCAAGCTTCGTTTTTAATCCGGCTTTATCGTAATTTCCCACCACGATTAGAACACCGTTATTCGGGCGGTAGTTCGATTCGTAGTATTTTACGAGGTCGTCACGGGTGATCGCCTTCAAGGTTTGCTCTGTATTATCGCGTCCATACGGGTGCGTTCCGTAAAGAACCTTGTTGTAAACTGTGTACGATATAGCATTCGGGTTGGCCTTCTGCTGTCTCAAACCGACCAGCGAGCGGCCGCGGAGGCTTTCCAGTTCCTTATCGGGAAAGATCGGATTCGTGATCACATCGGCGTAAATATCCAGTGCCTGATCCAGATTCTTCGTGAGCGTCTGCATCGAGACTGTAGTCGAATCAAAACCCGATCCGGCATTAACACCGCCAACACCAATTGCCTGCAATTGATTTGCAATATCTACGGCCGTGCGGGTTTTCGTCCCGTCATCAAGCAGACTCGCGGTCATACCGGCGACACCTGTGCGGTCATTGGGTTCACCCGCTGAGCCGCTTTTGAGAACCAAATTCATCGAAACGATCGGTAATTCCTTTTGCTCGACCATCCAGACTTCCAAACCGTTTGAAAGCTTTGTTTTTTCTATCGGCGGCAACGAAAGTCTAGGATTTGGCCCGGCCTTCGGAAGGTCCGCGGTTTGCTTCGCAAGCAAAGCATCGTCCTTTTTATCCGATTTGGTCGAGCTTGGTTTGTTAGCTTCGGCGTTCAGCTTTCTGGCCTCGCCCTTCTTCGGCATATAGGTCATCACCAGCCGATTCGCCGTGAGGTAGCTGTTCGCGACGCGCTGAATATCTGCCGGCGTCACCGTGCGGTAGCGGTCGAGATCGGCCTGAAAATAATCGGGCTTGCCGACATATCCGGTGTAAGTGCTGAGCTGTGAGCCTTTGCCCAAAACGGTCTGAAGGCCGAAAATGGTCTGCGATTCGATGCTGTTGCGGGCACGTGAAAGCTCGTCGGCGGTCGGAGCTTCCTTCTTGATGCGTTCGAGTTCGATGTTGATCTCTTTTTCAATATCCTCGAGAGATTTGCCCGGCCGCGCGGTCGCTTGTACCTGAAAAACGCCGCCGATCTCGTTCGTGCCGTTTCCGGCGCCGATGTTCTGTGCCATTTCCTTACTGTAGATCAAATTGCTCTGCAGTCGCGAACTTCTGCCTGTTGAAAGAATATAGCCAAGCATATCCAAAGCGGCTTCGTCCGGCGAGTATTGCTGTACGCCGTGCCAAACCATGTAAACACGCGGAAGCGGAACGTCCTCTTCGATCTTCGTGCGGATCTCGGCACTCAGTTTCGGCATCGCGGGACTCGGCCGTTTGATGTCGGCACCTTTTGCGATCGGTCCGAAATATTTTTCTATCCAGGTTCTGGCCTGCTTTTCGTTAAAGTCACCGGCGAGAACCAAAACCGCGTTGTTCGGAACGTAATATTGACGGAAGAAGGATTTTACATCGTCCATCGATGCAGCCGAGAGATCTTCGAGCGAACCGATGGTTGTCCAGTTATACGGATGGCCTTTCGGATACATTATCTCGCCGATACGTTCGAATGCGGAGCCATAAGGCTGATTATCGACTCGCTGGCGGCGTTCGTTTTTCACAACATCACGCTGATTGTCGAGCTTTTCCTGTGTCATCGCTTCGAGCAATCCGCCTAAACGGTCAGCTTCGAGAAACAGAGCGGTTTCCAGAAAATTCGAAGGCACTGTTTCGTAATAATAGGTGCGGTCCTGGTTGGTCGTACCGTTGACGTTTCCGCCGGCTTCCTGAAGCGGCGTAAAATAATCGGTATTGTAGTTTTTCGAGCCCTGGAACATCATGTGCTCGAAAAGATGGGCGAAACCGGTGCGGCCGACTTCCTCATTCTTCGAACCGACGTGATACCAGACATTGACAGCAACGACCGGGGTCGATTTGTCCTCGTGCAATACGACACGCAGGCCGTTTTTCAACTTAAATTCTTTGTATTTTATGGGCGGCAGTTTATCGGCGCTCTGTGCCATCACGTTTATTGACATAAGAGATACCAAAACCAAAAGACAGGCGGAAATTCCCTTCATTCGCATCGCAAACTCCTTCATTTTTAATGGTGCTTAGGCAGAAATAGGTTACCTGCCGTTTATTCAGATAATAAACATGCGGGTAACCACAATTTAATTCTTGGTTGTATTACGCAACTACGATTGATTAGGTTTCACGGCGGCAAGTGCAGCGATCTTTCCACGATCGGACACGACCACGCCGCCGGCTTTCTCGATCGTGACGGCAAACGCGGCGGGCTTGTGTGCACGCAGTCTGGCATCTATCGGAATTATCACCTCGCCATCCGAATTGATATCGAACGTTCCGCCGTCGATCGGCGTTTTTTCACTCTGCGACTCGTCGAATATCCACAACTGATAAGTTTGCTTTGCGGCATCGTTCTTCGGCAGGCCATTCAGACGCAGGTATCCAGCCTGTTTTTCCGGGCTCCAAACAACGTCGCCCGAAACTTCGGCGATCTCCTTCACATTTCCCTTGCCGAAATCCGCTTTGACAACCTCAGGTGAATTCATCAGTTGAAGTCGCTGCTGCTGCGGGTCGAGTTTTTCCAGCTGCGTCGACGGCGGTGTAGGACCTTTAGTGACAATTTCCCCGGGCCGGTTTCGTGTCGAATAAATATTTACCGCTAATGCAATGCAAGCGGCCGCGGCGACTGCCCAGCCGAACCAATCCATAAACGAACCGCGGACTTTCGTTTCGGCCATCTGCACTTCCCGCCGGGGCGATTCGCGTTCGACAGTTTCGACACTGTTATTATTCACCCAATATTCATCGGCGTCGGTCGTAATCTTCGCAAGGAGATGATCCGGCATTTGCTCAGATTTAAGATCAAGCAGGCCGATCTGGGCCGCGGTCATCTCAAATGAAACTGGATCGTAATCACCGGTTTCGAACTGTGCAAGCTGCCTTGTCTCTTCTTCGGTCAATCCATAAACGGCCTGTTTACAAAGAAGGTCCAGCATTATTTCATTTTCTTCTTCAGTCACACTGATACCTCCTTTGTAGAATTAGAATTTCCTAAACCCATGAACTCGCGGGCCTGCAAAATTCCCCGACGCGCATGAGTTTTGACAGTTCCGAGCGGCATTCCCGTCGCATCCGATATCTCCTGATGCGACATTCCCTGGACGATCGAGAGGTTCAATACCTGCCTTTGTTCAGGACGCAGCGATTCAAGCGCCTTTGCCGCTTCGCCGGCCTCAAGCGAGATCTGCATCGCTTTGTCCGATCTATCGATCGGCTCCGCCAGTACGTCTTCCAATGAATCCGTAGTTATACGCCGCTGCGAAAATCTGATACGGTCGATCAGCCGTCTACGGGCGATCATTGCAACAAACGTCGTTTCCGACGATTGTGCCGGGTCGAACCTCGCCGCATTTTTCCAAACATCCAAAAATATTTCCTGTACCGCGTCCTCGGCATCATCCGAGTTCCGGAGCATTCGCCTGGCAAGCGACCACACCAGTCCGCCGTACGTTTTCAAGCATTCCTGAACCGCACCTTTATCTCCGTCCGCAATATTTTTTAGGATAGTTTGGGCCACAATAATTTAGAGAAATTGATACTCTAAACTACCCTATTTGCCATTGATCTGCCAAATGCAGCAAGCGTATTCAGGCCAGACAACCTTTCCGGTTTCCGGGTAATATCTGCCATTGCGAAATTGAACAACAGAAACTGGCTACTTTCTTGCGGTACTGGAAATAAATCCGTAAATTTCTCCGAACGGCCGAAATACTTTTATGACCGATCATTATTAGTATTCGTCCGAAAGGCAAATTTGGTTTTAAATTGGGTCTTTACGCTGAAGCACAGAAATGATGTAAACGATCAGAAGGGTAAAACTGGTGATTGCGGAAATAAGGCAAAACTGGCAGAAGGCACCTATCACGGAAGCCTGAAGGTAAAGCAGCCATGTAGTAACGGCCGCCATAATAACTGATTGAACACCGAAAATCGTCCACGCCGTGCGGTTGCCGAATTTAGCGAGCAGAGCGAGCGAAAATGCGGCGAAATAAGCTGCGGTGCCCAAGGCGGCCAGCGGCACGCCGCCGATCTCGGCGTATTCACTCGTTAGGACCGTTTCACAGCCCGAAATAATGCTGCACGGTACCGGTTCGGCGGTGTAATGATGAACGGTCAGATAAACCGAATCCACCAGCCCGCCCAAGGCCGCGGCAACTGCGATTATTTTGAGAACTGACATAAGACGACTTTATTATGGTCACTTTGTATTCGTTCCGATCGTTGCAGGTGCGGCCGCTGCCCGTTGCAGCTCGGCATCGATTATCCGGCGAAGCGACTGAATATTCATGTCCGGAAAAGGAACGATCTGGCTGTTAATATATAAACTCGGCGTCGAATTTACCCCAAGAGCCTTTCCGCGGGCCAGATCCTGGTCGACTCTCGTTTTTGCGGCAATTCCAGCCATATCGCTTTGGATTTTAGCGGTGTCCAGCCCGATCTTACCTGCGTACTCCATCCACAGGCTGCGATAATTCGGGTTCGCCGTCCAAGCGGCTTGATTTGTAAACAACTGATCCTGCATTGCCCAAAATTTGTTCCTGTCTTGCATTCCGGCGGCCTCGGCGGCAACGGCTGCGTCATATGCCTTGTCGTGAGCCGGAATCGCTAAGGGATAATTACGGAAAATAAACTTGATGCGGCTGCCGTAAACCTGCTGGATTTCCTTCATTGTTGGATGAGCAACCGCACAAGACCCGCACTGGAAATCAGCGAATTCTTCGACCGTGACCGAGGCGGTCGGCGATCCAAGTAGATTCGGCGGTTGTGCTCCTGGCGGAGCGTTTACGGGTGCCGCCGGTGTTTTTGCGGCCGCGGTTGAATTTGCCGGACGATTCGCACTATTCGCGGCTTGCTGCGTTTTGTTGCTGATCCACCAGCCGGCTCCGATCAATCCGGTTCCCAAGGCTACGACGCCGAGTACCGCGATCAGAACTACGCCGATAATTATGTACGGAACATTGCTGCTTTTCTTTGGTTCGTTTTTCATTTATAAACAGGTACGGCAGGCCGCCAAGGCTTGCCGGTTTAAGAATTAACAGGCTAGACAGCCGGTTTTACTAACTTACAACTCTCAGACGCTTTTTATCGACACGCCTTCCTTCAATCGATTCCAGAGAATCTTTTACTTTTGTATAGATGCCGTCGGCGTCCAATCCGTATCCCGCGAGCAGAACTTTAGGATCGCCGTGCGTTACGATCTCATCCGGCACACCCATGCGGACGACTTTTACCTTGTCCTGCAACCCATTTTCTTCCAGAAGCTCCATCACCGCCGAGCCGAATCCGCCGGCGAGATAAGCTTCCTCGACTGTGACAATAAGCTGGTGGGTTTGCGCCAAGCCGAGGATCAATTCGCTGTCTAAAGGTTTGACGAACCGCATATTGACGACCGTTGCCTCGATACCATCTTTCTCGAGATTTGCCGCTGCCGCCACCGCCGGATACACCATCGAACCATAAGCTAAAATTGCCGTCTCGACACCGTCACGAAGCACTTCCGCTTTCCCGATCTCGATCTCCTTTGCGGGCGCGCTTATATCGACGCCAAAACCGTTTCCGCGCGGATACCTGATCGCCGCCGGCCCCGGATGCTCAACCGCTGTCAGCATCATATCGCGCATCTCGCCTTCGTCCTTCGGCGCCATCAATATGATGTTCGGATACCCGCGTAAGTAAGCAATATCGAGCAGCCCGTGATGCGTCGGCCCGTCCGCACCGACGATTCCGGCACGGTCCATAGCGAATGTTACGTTCAGATTCTGCAGGCAAACGTCATGGATGATCTGATCGAAACCGCGCTGAAGAAATGTCGAATAGATCGCCGCGACCGGTTTTAATCCTTCGCACGCCATGCCGGCACAGAACGTAACCGCGTGCTGCTCCGCAATACCCACATCGAATGCCCGTTCCGGAAATTTTTCGAGGATTTTATCGAGGCCGGTACCATCCGGCATTGCCGCGGTTAGTGCAACGATCTTTTCGTCAGCCGACATCAGTTCGCACATCGTTTCGCCGAAAATGGCGGTGTAAGTCGGCGCGGCGATCTTGCTCGATTTGTAAGGTAATCCCGTTTTCGGATCGAAAGGCCCGGTCGCGTGATAGGCGTAATAATTCTTTGCGGGATTCGGGAAACCTTTACCCTTGGTCGTCAACGCGTGAACGATTACCGGTCCGTCATGGACCTTTTTAGCTTCCTGCAACGCCCGAACCATTGCCGGGACATTGTGGCCATCTACGTAACCGAGATATTTGAATCCAAGCTCGTTAACCAAAGCTCCGGGTAAAACCGCCGCCGCGATAGCATCCTTCACCGATTTTGCCATGCTTCGCAGACGCTCGCCGAAATGCGGCACACTTTCGAGCGCGTCGCCGATCTCTTCCTTCAAATGCTGATAGCTCTGTGCTTCTTTAATTCGGTTTAGATAACCGCTTAAAGCCCCAACCGCCGGTGCAATCGACATTTCATTGTCGTTTAAAATTACGATCAGCCGTGATTTCAAATGCCCTGCCTGATTGATCGCCTCCATCGCCATTCCGCCCGCGAGAGACGAATCGCCGATAAGCGCGCAAACGTGAAAATCTTCTTTCTTAGTATCTCGGGCGATTGCCATTCCGAGTGCCGCCGACAACGACGTTGAAGCGTGTCCGGCACCGAACGTATCGTATTCCGATTCATCGCGCCTTAAGAACCCGCTCAAACCGCCGGCCTGCTTTATCGTATGCAGCTTATCGCGGCGTCCGGTGAGTATTTTGTGCGCATACGCCTGATGTCCGACATCCCATATAAGCCGGTCGTCCGGCGTATCGAAAACATAATGCATCGCCACCGCCAGTTCCACCGCGCCGAGGCTCGCACCCGTATGCCCGCCGATTCGCGAACATGTATCAATTATAAATTGACGCACTTCGTCGGCGACTTCCTGCAGGTCCTCGACCTTCAATTGCCGAAGATCTGCCGGCGAATTAATTTCTGATAAAAATCTCATTAACAATCTCTCGCTGTTCGAATACCAAATTTTGCATTTTAGCCTGCTCAATGGCAAATGTTAAATACGAAGCGAATCATTAATTTTATGATATTTGGCGGAATTTTACATTTCTTTACATTGTAAATTCAAGATCTTTCGGCTAAATGCCTCGAAACTGCGTCAAAGATACGAAAGCACAAGCTAACCCACTAAAATTTAAAGAGGTATAAAATGTCATTAAGATCAAGATTCTTCACAATTGCGGCTATGGCTATCGCCACCGCATCATTCTCAACCTTTGCTTTGGCACAGGATACACCGGCCAATTCTTCTGAAAGTGTGCAAACGCAGGAAAAGGGTGATCGCAAAGCCTACGGCAAACGCGGCGGCCATGATAAAGGAATGCGCGGCGGAAAACACGGCGGCATGCGCGGACTTCGCGGCATCGAACTTACCGATGCTCAGAAAACGCAGCTAAAGACAATTCATGAAAGCAACCGCCCGAATGAAGCTGCCCGTCAGGAAATGCAGACCCTTCGCCAGGCAAAACGCGACGGCACGATCACGGCGGCAAAGCAGGAAAGGCTGAAAGCCCTGAGAGTGGAAGGCAAGCAAAAAGCCGATGCGGTCCGCCTTCAGATCGAAGGCATCCTAACCGCCGAACAGCGTCAGCAACTCCAAGCCCGCAAAGCCGAAATGCAGAAGAAAATGCAGGAACGCCGCGAGCTTCGCCGACAGAACAAAACCGACAACCCGACGGACAATTAGTTTATGTTTTTTTGACCGCGAATAAGCGCGAATAAAGAAATAGATTTTCTTATTCGCGCTTATTCGCGTTATTCGCGGGCAAATTTCTAGCTCATTTAACCACCACCGCCGTTCCCGGCACGCATTTCTCCGGATCGATAAACTCGTATTCGACAATATGCTCCGCGTGGATCATCCTTGCGTTCTGTCTCGCGGGCCCGAATCTTATTTTCTTCGCCGCCCTGACCGCTTCGCCCGTTAAGCCATCCGGCAGTTCCGACAGAACGTTAATGAAGCCGATCCGCCCGCCCGCCAAAAATCTTACCTTTAGCTTCACGGTTCCGTAAATACCGGCATCCCGAGCGGCTTCTGTGTGTTCCCCACTCGGCATTTCCAGGATCCTGACAGGTTTTATGTCCGGCGGATGAGTTTCGATAATGATCCGTCCGCGGCCGTTCGTCTCACACGGTTTGAACTGGGCGCTGGCGCCAAACCCGGCACCAAACAAAAAAACACAGAGCAATACCATCATAATTCGGCAGGCATCCGTGTTGTATCTTCCACGAGGCATCGCTGCCTCCCCGGGACAAAAATTCCGTCCCGTTTAATATCACCCGCGAGCGTCTCAATTGCGATCTATATTTATCCGACGCACACCACGCGCAGGTTTTGCCGTTATTTTTTCAATTTATGCGAATATTCTAACACCGAAACAAAGCTATTACTCCTTTCTTTTTTCTTGTTCGACATCTTTCTTGTAATCTCGGCATCTTAGTTGTGGCAGCATGTTAACCGCAGAAAATTTTCAAGCTTATGAAATTCTTAACATTACGAATTTTAATTGCAATCCTCACTTTTGCTTTAGGAGTAACGGCTTTCTGGATTGCGGCGCGTCAAAATTACGTAGTCGCTCCTGCTGAAGTCCCGCAAACCGAAGTTGTCCAATTAGCTGACTCTGATGTTTTAGAGACGACTGAAACGAATCCTAACAAAGAAAGATTTACGTTTCTTGGTCACGCTTGCGGCAACGGTTGGGTGCAAGGTTACGAGTTACCAGACAGTCAACGCATCAGCACAGGACTTGATGTTTTTGATTCGCCGAAAGAAACAAACGCCAAACTGTCAGAAACTCTCGCAAAATCTGAACGCATTATTACAACCGTCGAAAAATACAAAAATTCAGATGGTGTGCGCGGCAAAAGAACAATTGCGGAATTTATATCCGAGAAAACAGGCAAAAATGTATTCGGTATCTTTTGGTTCAAAAAAGGCAAAGATTCGTATGAATTTATTTACGCGCCGACGCTAGAAATTGCTTTAGAATTTGAGCAATATCAGAAGTCAAAACAAAATTAAATCGCTTCCTAAAGATGAAGGCAATGTCGAACAATTCAATGTGCGTGAGGGCGAAACAGCGACTTTTTTATGAAACTTGCGTGGTTACTTTCGGCGGGCTTTCTGGCGGTTTCGCCCCACGTCATTTCAACCGTTTGGCTGATAGTAGCAAGGGCGGCGTTAATGCGGCTGTAATAGGCAATGTTATGCTTTCTACGTTTCGTTTCCCGCAGGTATGTTAATTGACGATGTCGCGAAAGAATAAAATTGTCGAATTATTTTTGATTTCGATGCGTTTTTTTTGCTATCGGGAATAATTTATGAAGGTTTTGGGCAATTCTATGTAAAATGGCTTTTTTTTCATGCTCAAAAACAAAAAAAGGAACACCGAATGCTCCTTTTTTCGTTTTAATTATTAATGATGCTAGCCGATGAAAAGGTCTTCTTCGACGTAAACGCGGTCGATCTGTTTCGGAGACGGTGCAAAAAGAACTTCGAGGCCTTTGCGGACACCGGCCATGACAGCGGCAATCTCGCGGGCCGGGACAACGATCTTTTCCTGAACAAAATCCGTTGTCGTGGTTACCTGTAATTGCGTGCGGTCGATCGTTTGGCTGACCATTTCAACTTTGTCACGGGCGACTAACGCTGTCGAGCTGACGATCTGTCTAAGTTCGGAAACCTCGTCGCGGATCAATTCAGTGGATTCGGCCAGATACTTCGTCGCGGTTGCAAGATTGCCCGTGACTTCATTTAACTGAATCGACATTTCCCTTCCCTGAACAGTTATCGCGTTTGCTTTGTCTATTAAAGGCACCAGACGCACTTCAAGCCGTTTAACCGAATCAGTAACTTTTTTTACAGTCGCTGCGATTACTATTAGTGCAAATGCCATCACGACAAAACCTGCCGCGATAACCAACAAGGCGATCATCATCCAGAATTGTGGCTCGTTCGCGTTCATAGACTATTTCTTGTCGGTGTCATCCGTTACCGGGTAGCTGGGGCGTCCTTCGGTAATGGATTTCGATTCAGTACGGCGTTTTTCCGCGACGTATGCGTCCTTCCCGGCCTCGACCGCCGCTGTGAATGGATTAGCGGTACCGCTCGCCACGCTTTTCGCCTTTTCAGCGAATTCGCCTGCTTTATCCGATGCCGTTTGGTAAAATTCGCTGGCTTTTTCACGCGAAACTTCGTAATAATCGCCGGCGCGTTCCTGAAGCTGTGCGGCTGTTTCCTTTCCTTTTTCGAGGCCCTTGCGCGTAACGTCCGCAATGTCGCCGCGAAGTTCGTGGCCCGATTTCGGTGCCAGAAGCAAAGCGATCACCGCTCCGATCCCGCCGCCGATCACAAGGTAGGTCAATTTAGTAGTTGCGCTGGCTTCTTCTCTGTCGTATTCGTGTCTCATAAATGTCTCCTGTCCGCAAAAAAAATGCGTTATAAATTTAGCTCAAATTTGGTGAAGCTGAATTATAACAGACATTTGCGAATATGGGCAAAGAAAATAGTGAGTTAGGCAGTTAGCAGTCTTAGATTATCTTCTGCTTACTACAGCTCCAACCGCGCCTGCTTACTAGAATCAAGAAAGCGATGTGTAGCAGATGACCGCGCCGAGGCAGGCAATGACGAAGGCACTGAAGACAGGAAGTGTTTTGATGATCCGGCTTTGACCGAGTTTACCGCCGTCAAACAATTTGCCGCCGTATAAAAAAACGAGCCCGACGACCGTCAGCGTCGCCGCGAGGCCGAAACTGAAAGCGATCGTAAGAATTATCCCGTACCCGATGCGGTTAAGATTGATCGCCGAAAGCATCAGCACAAGCGCCGACGGACAAGGAAGCAGCCCGCCGGAAATGCCTAAGGCAAGCAAACTCTTCCAAGTGATCTGATCGGGAACGGCGTGCGAATGCGTATGCCCGTCGTGGGTGTGTGAAAGAGCGTCGTGCGGATGTGAATGATCGTGTTTTACATGTGAATGATTGGCGTGCGGATGTGAATGTTCGTCTTCCACGTGTAAATGTTCCCCGTGTAGTTGTGAATGTTCATCGTTCAAACGTAAATGCGCGCCTTCCATATGTAAATGCGCGTCGTGCAGGTGTGAATGTTCGCCTTTTACATGTGAATGTTCATGTTCTTCACCTGAATGCGTGTCTTGCATGTGTGAATGGTCGTGGTCCGCGTGGGAATGATCGCCGTGCGAATGTGAGTGTCCGCCGTGATCGTGATTATGTTCACCTCCACTATAACCAAGCGCCGCGAGCAGCCTTGTTTTAAACATCGTCAGCCCGATGTAAAGCACAATCAGACCCGAGAAGAAGCCGAGAAACGGCATTATTGTCTCGGGCAAAATGTAATTTGAAGCAAAAAGCATTACTAAGCCGAGAGCGAAAACTCCAAGCGTGTGAGTAATTGTAACCGTCAGCCCTAAAAACGCCGCGTGTTTCGCCGTCCCCTTCGAACCGACGAGATAAGCTCCGACGACCGCCTTGCCGTGTCCGGGCGACATCGCGTGCATTGCGCCCAGGCCCATCGCAAGCAATAACCCGAAAAGAGCAATTTCCGGAGTAATTTCAGGCACCGAGATCAAATCGGCGAGCCGGTCCTTCTGCACGGCGGCGGTGAAATGCCCGTCGCGGTTTTGCAGCAGTTTCGCATCGGGCGGTAAGGAGCCGCGGGCATAGGAGAACTCCGCGGCCCTTTCGTTCAGGGGCGAGGACAGCGATTGTTCCGGGTATGAGGCCAGTTCATCCGTTGCTCCGCTCCCGAAGGCGGTGCTGTTAAAGACTTCAATCCCAGCCGTGCGATTAATGACCATCTCGCGCCAGCCGAGGCGTTCGGAATAGTTTTCATTACGAAACGACACGCGGCCGGTATCACTGCCCGCATTAGTATCCGCTAATAGATCCCACTTGATTTTAATAGTCTGCAGCCCGCCCGCGCCCGTTTCGGCCGCAGCCGTTACATCCGCTGCGCGAATAGCGGCCGCATTGCCGTTAACTGACAGGAACAGCTTGGTGAGATACGCCGGCGTTATGGCGTTTGCATAAACTTTTAATTCGGCTGCGGAAAGTACGCCATCTTTGTCGGTATCGATTACGCTTGCTTCCTGAAAGGTAGGAATTTCGGCCAGGTCGAGCACCTGACGGATCTTGATCTGGTCCTTCGACACTTCAAGCCGCGAATACTGATTGATGCTGAAATTTCCCAGCGGATGCCCAAAAGCCGCAGCAGCAGCAGCCAGCACGACGAGAATTGTAAGGATGTATGGCCTGATATTCATATTAGGAAGCGTCCGTGGTTTTGTTAATGGCTTATTCGGTCAATTCGCCCGTCCGGATTCATTTGCTTCATTTTTCATCGAAGGCATTAAAAAATCAATTGTACCGGATTTGGGCTAACAGGCCGTTATGCCGGAGATTGCGTATGACCTGCCTGCCGGATTAATCTTAACTGAAGCCCATCGTTTGCAGTGTCTCATGGACTACATAAGCACTTCATTTGAAATTGATTCAATTTATTCTGAAGCATTCAGAAAGGAATGCAAAGTGCGAATTTAACGGCGTTTTGGTAATGTAATTGTTTGGTTTTGTATTTGATTTACCTATGGACCCGAATTTAATCAGGAATTTCTCGATTATCGCCCACATTGACCACGGCAAATCCACATTGGCCGATCGTATTTTGCAGTTGACGGGCGCAGTCGCCGACCGCGATATGGAAGCGCAGCTTCTCGACGATATGGATCTCGAACGCGAGCGGGGCATTACGATCAAGGCACATGCCGTTCGGCTCGATTACAAGGCGAAGGACGGCAAAAATTACATTCTGAATTTGATCGACACGCCCGGACACGTCGATTTTTCGTACGAAGTTTCGCGCTCGCTATCGGCTTGCGAAGGAGCTCTTCTTATCGTCGACGCATCGCAGGGAGTGGAGGCCCAGACGCTGGCGAATACTTATCTCGCAATAGCAAACAATCTCGAACTCATTCCGGTTCTCAACAAGATCGACCTGCCGTCCGCCGAACCCGACCGGATAAAGGAGCAGATCGAAAATATCATCGGCATCGATGCCAGCGAGGCGGTCTTGACGAGTGCGAAAACCGGTGTCGGCGTTCCCGATATTCTCGAAGCCATTGTCGCTAAAGTTCCCGCTCCACAAGGCGATTCGAACGCTCCGCTTAAGGCTTTAATATTCGATTCGTGGTACGACAGCTATCGCGGTGTAATCGTTCTGTTCCGCATTTTCCAGGGCACGATAAAGAAGGGAACAAAGATAAAGTTCTTTAATACGGGCCGCGAATATCTGGTTGAAACGGTCGGAGTGAATAAGCCGCGTCCGACTTTGATCAACGAACTCGGTGCGGGCGAAGTCGGTTTTATGACCGCATCAATAAAGACCGTGGCCGACGTAGAGATCGGTGATACGGTTACGGATGCGGCACGTCCCGTTGCAGAACCGCTTCCCGGTTTCGAGGAAATAAGGCCGCTTGTTTTCGCCGGCCTTTATCCCATCGACGCCGTCCAATATGAAGATCTGCGCGATGCGATGGACAAGCTGCGGCTCAATGATTCGTCGTTTTTTTATGAGCCTGAATCGTCCACCGCTCTCGGTTTCGGTTTCCGCTGCGGCTTTCTCGGATTGCTCCACATGGAGATCATCCAGGAACGCCTGGAACGTGAATTCAATCTCGAGCTCATCACCACTGCACCCGGCGTGCGTTACCGCGTCACGACCACCGACGGTGAGGTCGCGGAGATCGATTCGCCGTCGAAAATGCCCGATACCGGCCGCATCACAAAGATCGAAGAGCCTTTTATCGAAGCTACTATTCTTACAAACGATACATTTCTGGGCGGAATTCTGCCGCTGCTCGACGAAAAACGCGGCGTACAGAAAAAATTCGAATACATCACCGAAAACCGCGTAATGCTGGTCTACGAGCTGCCGCTCAACGAGATCGTCCTCGATTTTTACGACCGCCTCAAATCCGTTTCCAAAGGCTATGCATCACTCGATTATCATCTCTCCGGATACAAGGAAAGCAAGCTCGTAAAACTCGACGTTCTTGTTTCCGGCGAGCCGGTCGACGCCTTGTCGCTGATAATGCATTCCGACACCGCCACGGCAAAAGGGCGTCTTCTTGTCACGAAAATGAAGGAGCTAATTCCCCGGCAGATGTACGAAGTCGCCATCCAGGCCGCGATCGGCAACAAAGTAATCGCCCGCGAAACCGTCAAAGCGATGGGCAAAAACGTCATCGCCAAATGCTACG
>JBBJOS010000026.1:0-29781 GCA_037723965.1 Pyrinomonadaceae bacterium
CCACAAGACCCGGATTTCTCTACTTTAGACTGGCATCGAAAAGGGGGGTAGCTCACAAAACCGGAAATATGTATTCCTAACCGGCACTAAACGGGGGAAGTTTACACAATAGCTGCCGCTCGGTCCGCCACCAGAACATTCAAAACCGTGATTATTATTGCTAAGAATGAATCTAGAGGAGCAGAAATCCGGCAGTCGCAGGTGAATAAAAGAAAGCCGAAATGCTTGAACGATGCATGCGCTGGCGTGCAATACGTCAGCCAAAAAGCTACGAAAGCAATGCCGCGTGTATCGGATGCTCGCCGAGGAAAACGTATTTTCCTGGCATATAAAACTGCTACTCTCCGACATTAAAAAGCCGTTTACCCGTTTACGGCCTTGGCATTTTGTAATTAGGATTTGGGGACGGTGGTAAAAGAATATGAGGATGTGCAGCCCATAAACAGTTCAATGAAGGTCGATGGGCTGCTTCTTTGCCTCAATTATCAGCGTCCGGCGGTAAAACTAATGTTTTCTTCGGCCCGGATACGCAGGTATCTTTTATACTGTTGATCGATTGAATACCAAAACTCATCCTCTGCTTCACGCTCCGTTTGAGCTCCTTCATTCGATTCGACGACTTCGGCGGGCTCATTCCCGACGCGATCCCAGCCCAAAGGCCATAACTCCTCCCGATCAAATCCCGGCTCACGGGTGTCGCAAATAGGGCAATTTGTTTCGATTGCTTCCTGTTCGAATGCATCAACTTCGAGCCATTCCGGAGCCTCAAAGGTTAAACACTCTGCTGTATCAAGGTTAATAATTGGTCAAAATTTTCCATGACCACACCATAGCGTCATATAAAATAAAGATCAAATACCATTAAGAGCTGTGATTTACGCCAGCCTTTCCGGCAAATATTATCTTTTTTCCCGGATCTCCGACGACTGAAATATCGGATTGCGGGCCGGAGGTGCTGCGCGCTAACATCGGCAACTCGGGTAAAATTCAACCGTTGGGATGTTACAATTATTTAGATGTCCTCTGAATAATGATAGCTATATTTTCTCCACAGCTATGAATCTTTTCCTTTTAGCCGCAGCATTTTTCTTAATTTGTTTCGCACTCGTATGGATCTTTATGTCATACCAAAGATCAAGAAAGCCGCCGAGCAGGACGAATATCTTTGTTGGCGAGGCTTTTAGCACGACCACCGAGGATCGAAAATCGTCCTTACAAAATGAGATTCGCAACGTTCCCGGGCCAGATAGCTTGCTAAATGCTGCTCCGGCAAATACAAATCTTTTACAAGTTTATGGGTTTCCCAACAGGGAAACCTAGTTGGGGATGAATCAATTATAGACGTTACGGGTCAAGGCGTGGCGATCCAGCCACCGCCAGCTTTGAAGCGTATCCTGAACTTGAAATGTTTCGGGTCCAGTTCATCTAAAACCTTTAGACAAACCCACATACTCCCGCAAATAGTCACCGATCCTCGTTTTTGTATCTTTCTCCGCTTCGCTCATTAATCAACGATATTCTATAACTGAGCCGCGTTTTTTTGGTTTCTTGTCAAAATAATCATTCTTCCTCTTAAATTAACCTCGAATTCGAGGGTTCGATGCAGCTTCACAAATCATCACCTGCCCTGTAGTTCAACAAGTTCTGCTTAAAGCCTTTTATTTTGTATGTGTTAAAAAAAAGACAGAACTCTGTTTCCGATAGAAATAAAATAATCTCGACAGCAACGGATTTACTCATAAATGTGTTTTTGAAACATTGATAAATCGCTTTTGCGACGCTGAAAAATAAGACGAAAGAGCGATTTAAAATATTTTGGAGGTAAAACAAGTGGAAAATAAACTTAAGCCGGTAACTGAACAAACAAAGTCGGAAACTGCCCGCACTAGTTCCCGGCGAACATTTTTGAAATGGTCGAGTACAGCCGCGCTAATGGCGTTGGCGTACGGAACTATCAAACCTGAAACGCTTAGGGCGAGCGACGCATTTTTGGGCTTGCCCGTTGAGCCGCTCGCTCAAGGAGCCGTCGATTTGGGCAAAGGCGATTTTGGCGTTCTCAATTATGCATACGCACTCGAACAACTTGAAGCGGCGTTTTATACGCAGGTCATCGCCACGCCGTATTCCGGGATGACATCAGAGGAACGGGCGATTTTGACCGACATCCGCGATAACGAAATCGCGCACCGCGAATTTTTCAAGGTAGCAATTGGCAAAAAAGCGATTCCCGCTTTGCAAGTCAATTTTACGACCATTAATTTTAACAGCCGCGACAGCGTTTTAAATACCGCCCGAACATTTGAAGACACCGGCACGTCGGCTTATAACGGCGCGGGACAGCTTTTGAAAAATCCTAAATTCCTGTTGATTGCGGGCAAAATCGTCTCGGTCGAAGCGCGTCACGTAGCGACTATCCGCGATTTATTGCAGCCGAAGTCAGCGTATTTTTCGGGCGACGACGTAACCGACCCGGCAACCGGATTAGATCCTGCGCGAACGCCGGCGCAGGTTCTGCCACTCGTTGCGCCATATATCAGAACGCCGATTACGGCGAACAGATTACCAAAGCCGAAAAACTAAAAGGAGCAGACAATGGACAATAATACACCACTATTAGAATCGGTTGAACCCGACTACATCAACGAAATGACGGCGCGGCGCGAGCCGATTGAGAAAGCCAAAGCGATGACCGGCGTGCTGGCGACGACGATTATTTCTTTCGGCGTACTGGCGGGCGAGGCGTACGGTCAAGACAATAAACTGCCGGGCAAAATCGTTGACGTGCTGAATTTTGCTTTGACATTGGAATATCTCGAAGACGAATTTTACCGCACCGCACTGGGCTCGTCAGGCTTGATTCCGCGCGATACGCAGGACGTTTTCGGGCAAATCAGCAAACACGAAACGGCGCACGTCGCGCTTTTGAAATCAGTTCTCGGCAGCAAAGCTATCGCCAAACCGATGTTCGATTTCACGGCGGGTGGCGCGTTCGCCGATGTGTTCAGAAATTATCAAACATTCCTCGCCGTTTCGCAGGCATTTGAGGACACGGGCGTGCGCGCATATAAAGGTCAGGCAGGAAATCTGAAAGGTAACGCGAAAATTTTAACCACTGCTTTGCAGATTCACTCGGTCGAAGCCAGACACGCAGCGCAAGTGAGAAGATTGCGCGGCGAAACGCCGTGGATTGTCGGCGATTCGCGCGGAACTTTGCCCGCCGCGACACAGCCGGTTTATAACGGCGAAGGCAACACGACGCAAGGCGGCGTAAATGTTGCCAGCTTGCCCGGTTCTTCAGCGAAAATCGCTTCTCAGGCTTTTGACGAACCTTTAACGAAAGAGCAGGTTTTGGCGATTGCGTCGCTGTTTATTAGAAAGTAATTGACTACGACGATTCCCGCGAACAAATAGAATTTTAATATTCGCTTTGTTCGCGGAAATTTTTAGGGCCGGGATTTAACCGCAGTTAAAAATTTTGCGGAGAAGTTTAACGACGATATCCAATTATCAGATTGAAGGAAAGAATAAAGATGACTTTAAATATGCTGAAAACCGGACGTACCGCAACAATTAAGAACATTGGCAACGAATCCACCGAGCGGCGACGCCTTCTGGATTTGGGCATACTGCCGGGAACGCTAATTGAAAATGTGATGCAAAGCCCTCTGGGCGACCCCGTGGCCTATCGCATTCGAAGTTCGGTCGTTGCCTTGAGGTGCGAGCAGGCGAGTTTAATCGAAGTCGAGGAATAAACCTATGACTGCACAAGCAGAAACGACCAAAAAGTGTGGCGGCTGCTCTTCTTCGGGCTGTAATACGGCACAGCTGACCAAACTTGGGATCAAGGTCAGGAATTGGGATTACGTCGTTGCGCTGGCCGGTAATCCGAACACGGGGAAAAGCACGATCTTCAATGCTCTGACGGGTCTTCGGCAGCACGTCGGAAATTGGGCGGGGAAAACCGTGGCCCGGGCCGAGGGTGCATTCGATAACGGCGGCAGCAAATATAAGCTCGTCGATCTGCCGGGAACTTACTCGCTTCTCTCGACAAGCGTCGACGAGGAAATCGCACGCGATTTTGTTTTGTTCGGAAAGCCCGATGTGACCGTTATAGTCGCCGACGCGACATGCCTGGAGCGAAGCCTGCATTTGGTTTTGCAGGTGTTGGAAATCACGGGCAGTGCCGTTGTCGCTTTGAATTTAATGGATGAGGCAAAACGCAACGGGTTAACGATCGACGTTCGCGAACTTACACGCGAACTCGGCGTTCCGGTCGTTCCGATGGCGGCACGACGCGGCGAAGGTGTATCCGAATTGTTGGCGGCGATTGGAAATGTGGCAAGCAGTAAGATTTCCGTTCGCCCGCATCAAGTCCGTTACGAAGATGAAAAACTGGAATCGGCAATTGGGATTTTAGCAAAGCAGTTGAGGGAAACTTTCAAGGATTTACCAAACGCACGCTGGGTTGCGCTTCGTCTGCTGGAAGGCGATGAAAGTATTATCAATGCTATTCGGACACAGTCCCTCGGCGGAATTAGGACGCAGACTTATTTGCCGCAACTGGAGGTGTCGGAGGCGCGATGAACAGTCAAAACATTATCGACCAGGCCGCGATTTTGCGGCGCTCGATCAGCGGCGATTTGCATGATAAATTAACCGCCGCGATCTATGCCGATGCCGGTGCGATGGCTGCCCGCGCGGTCGAACGCAGCGGAACAGAAACGCATCGAAATTTGGATCAGACGCTCGACCGCGTTTTGACCAGCCGGCTGTGGGGTTTTCCGTTGATGCTTCTGATGCTGACGACGGTTCTCTGGCTGACGATTGCGGGAGCCAATGTCCCTTCGGCAATGCTCGCCGATCTGCTGCAGGGCACTCTTTATAATGCGCTTCACGGAGTTGCGAACGCTTTGAATGCTCCGTGGTGGCTATCGGGATTTTTTATTGACGGCATTTATCTGGCAACGGCGTGGGTGGTCAGCGTGATGCTGCCGCCGATGGCGATCTTCTTTCCGCTTTTTACACTTTTGGAAGACTTTGGTTATCTGCCCCGCGTTGCTTTTAATCTGGATCGGCTCTTTAAGCGGGCCGGGGCTCACGGAAAGCAGTCGCTCACGATGATGATGGGTTACGGCTGCAACGCCGCAGGTGTCGTTTCGACCAGGATTATCGACAGTCCGCGCGAACGCCTGATTGCGATAATCACGAATAATTTTTCTATTTGCAACGGACGCTTTCCCACAATGATCCTGATCGGCGCAATATTTATCGGAGCAACGGCGCCGCCTGCTTTGGCAAGTTTTATCGCCGCGACGAGTGTTGCGGCGGTGGCCGTTCTCGGCGTTGTCTTTACACTTCTGGTTTCCGCTTTTTTGTCGAAAACCCTGCTCAGGGGTGAAGCGTCCAGTTTCAGCCTTGAACTTCCGCCGTATCGTCCGCCGCAGATTTGGCAGACGCTATATCGTTCAATCATTGACCGGACGTTGATAGTTCTGAAACGAGCGGTGCTGATGGCGGCTCCGGCGGGCGCGGTAATTTGGCTCATCGGCAATATTTTTATCGGGGGTGAAAGTATTGCCTCATATATGATCGGATTCTTGAATCCCTTTGGCGTGCTGATCGGCCTGAACGGCGTGATCTTGCTTGCATATGTCGTCGCAATACCCGCCAATGAAATTGTCGTGCCGGCGATCCTGATGCTGACGCTTAATCTGGCGAAATCCGGTTTGGCGCAAAACGGTGTGATGCTCGAACTCGAAGATACGCAGGTTCGCGAAGTTCTAACGGGAATCGGCGGCTGGTCGATCTTGACGGGTATCAATCTGATGCTCTTTAGTTTGCTGCACAATCCGTGCAGCACAACGATTTTGACCATTTGGCGTGAAACGCGGAGTTTGAAATGGACAACCGTGGCATCAGTGCTGCCGGTCATTCTGGGAATTGTGGTTTGTTTTTTGACGGCAAGCGTCGCCCGTTTATTTGGAGCATTTTAGAAATATGATCGCTACGAAGGGAGGTAAAGTTACGACCTCAAAAGAAGACTATCTAAAAGCCATCTGGACCCTTTCCGAGCGCGAATCGGACGGTCGGCCTGAGGCGATGACGAACGATCTTGCAGAACGACTCCAGGTAAGTCCGCCTGCCGTTTCGCGGATGCTCAAGCAGATGGAGCGCCATGCACTTGTCGCGCACGTTCCTTATTACGGCGTTCGCCTGACTAATAAAGGACGAGAGGTCGCTCTGAAAATTGTCCGCCGCCATCGGTTAATAGAACTGTTTTTGACGGAAATTTTAGATTTCTCGCCGCAGATGGTCCACGATGAGGCCGAACGGCTGGAACATCATATCTCGGACGAATTTGAACGAAGAATAGACACGCTATTGGGTTTCCCGAAAAAGTGTCCGCACGGCAGCCCGATACCAAGCACGGCGGGAAGTTTTGCTCATGAATGAAACGTCTATGTACGCGGAAAGAATATTTATTGCGGCACTTATTTTTCTGGCCCTTGCGGGGAACTCGGTCGCGCAGGAAGATCTGCCGATCCAGGATAACAGTTTTCTCCTTGAAGAGGCTTACAACCAAGAAGCCGGTGTGATTCAACACATCAGCACTTTTACCCGATCGCGGGGCGGTAAGTGGCTTTACACTTTTACCGAAGAAATTCCTGTAAAGAGTCAAATACATCAATTCAGCATTACTTTACCGGTTCAAAACGCGGGAGATGGGTCGGGCCTTGGCGACCTCGCACTCAATTACCGTTATCAACTAATAAGCAATCACAAGCTCGCCATTGCACCGCGCTTCTCGGTTCTGATACCAACGGGAAATTTCAGAAAAGAGCGAGGCTTGGGCGGTGTCGCCATACAGTTCAATCTGCCTGTCAGTTATCAATTTGCCAAACGATTCGTAACGCACGCGAATGCCGGTTTTACATTTACGCCGCGGGCAAAAAATGTTCTCGGAGAACGGGCGCGGGCCGTTGACTATAACCTCGGCCAAAGCATCGTTTGGCTGACAGCGCCGCGTTTCAATGTGCTGGTCGAAGCGGTATGGAACAACACGGCGGCGGTGACGGTCGTTCGGCAGTCCCGGCGTGAAAACGAAGTTTTAATTAACCCCGGCATTCGCTGGGCGCATAATTTTAAGAATGGCCTGCAAATTGTGCCCGGTGTGGCCTTTCCAATCGGCGTCGGGCCAAGTCGCGGCGAGCGAGGAGTTTTCTTTTATCTGAGTTTTGAACATCCATTCGGGAAAAAATCGGAGTGAATTAAGGAGGATCTAATAATGGTCAATGAAATAAAGAATTGTTTTGAGTCGGTATTGAAATCTTTGAAGGACGCGCGTGCCTTGCGCGATGAATTGGCGAAGCAGGCGCGGAATTCTCCGTTCAGCACAAGCTGGCATACGTCAAATATGTCGAGCATGAACTTTAATGTTCGTAATTTGCAGAAAATTGATGGCACTCCGTTCATAAAATAACCATCTGTGAATCTGTTTTCAAAATTATGGCGAACGAAATTACACAAAGCAAAAACGTAACACGGACGTTAACAAATTCTGAACAAGGGGAAAATCATGGGGTCGATAAATGTCTGTCAAACAGAGAATAGAAATGCAATTCTTGAAGCATTATCCGGTCAGGAATATGAGAAGCTAAACCCTCATTTGGAAACGGTTGATCTGCCGCCGGGACAAAATTTATATAATTGCGGCGACACTATTCGATATGTTTACTTCCCTCTCGATGCGGTTATTTATCTGTTCACAACTATGGAAGACGGAGCCACGATTGAAACGGGCATCATCGGTTCCGAAGGCGTGTTGGGCATTTCCGCTATTTTAGGGGCAAAAACTACAACCTGTCAGGCTCTGGCGCTATCTCACAACAGTGCTTTGCGAATACGCGTCGAACTTTTGAAAAAAGAATTCGACACTGGAGGAATGCTGCATAATCTTGTCCTGCGTTACTTCCACGCGCTTTATGTTCAAATGTCGCAGACGGCGGCTTGTAATCGTCATCACAATATGGAAGGCCGTCTGTGCCGCTGGCTTCTGATGATGCACGACCGGAATCAGTCCGACGATTTGCAAGTAACTCAAGAGTTTATCTCCGAAATGCTCGGAACGCGTCGTCCTTATGTTACAACCGCCGCGGGACTTTTGCAGACGGAAAACATTATTGAATGCAGTAGAGGGCACATTCGCATTCTCGACCGCGAGGCTTTGGAGGACTGCTGCTGCGAATGTTATGAAATTATTCGGGACGAATTTCGAGAACTTTTGGTTGCCCCCAATGAACGAAAACCGGAAATGTTTCATTGAGTTCAAATTAAGACGGAATGACTGCTGACACTTTGCTATCTTATATTTTCAGGCCAAGGGGTTTTGGAGGTATTTATGCAAACGGCCCGGCGGGAAGACAAAACGAATTCGATTCTATTGGTGATTGAACCGGACGCGGCGACCCGATTGGGTATGAAGCGTCTGCTGGAGATGAAAGGTTACGAAGTCACTGCTGTTGCCAATGAACGCGAAGCAGCCCTCATCGCCGCAAAGGAAAATTACGATTTGATCTTATTTGACAGTTATCTGCCTCCGCCCGCAAGCTTTTCGGCCGCTCACAAACTGTATCAACATACCGAGTTAGAAAACACGCCAATACTCGTGATTTCCGTCCATGGAGACCTCGATATTCCGCTTAGCGACCCGGATGTTGATAGATTCACAATTGCGTTTATTACAAACTTAGAAGATTTTGAGGGACTAGAAAGATTAACGGCCAGTTTATTATTGGTCGGTAATACTAAAAAAACCGCTGCCCGCGCTCGATTTCCTCGCGCAGATTCGTGAAAAACTCGCTCCCCGATTGCCGCTCAGGTTCATATCGCCGCGCCGGCATCAACGGCGGCGTTTGCAAAACGGTCCGTGCCGCGCCGAGTTCCTTGGCTCTCTCACGTGCCGTCAGCCACATCGGAACTAATCCGAGCAAAAAAGCGGCGAGCAAATTGCCCGCGTAAAGCTCACCCACGCGCCGACCGGCCGCCTGATTTGGGAGCGAAGCTTCGAAAGAGCTGAAAGCGACGTCCTGTCGCTCCATCAGGAGGTGACGCGGAACATTGCGAGCGAGATACGCATCAAATTAACTCCGCTGGAACTGGAACGGCTTTCCAGATCCCGGCCGGTCGACCCCGAGGCGCATGAGGAATACCTCCAAGGTCGATTTTATTTGAACAAGAGAAACGAGCAGGCCATCAAGACGGCCATCACATGCTTTGAAGCCGCCATCGCCATTGACCCCGACTTTGCCCTGTCGTATGCCTTTCTGGCCGACGCTTACTTTGCTCTTGGCACTGAACTTGTCGCGGCACTGCCGCCAGCGGAGGCTCTGGCAAAGGGCGAGGCCGCTGCTCTTCAAGCCGTCGAGCTTGACGACACACTTGCCGAAGCCCACACTGCCCTGGCCGTTATAAGGCTATACAGCTGGCGATGGGCGGAAGCTGAGCAGGGCTTTAAGCGTGCGCTCGAGCTAAACCCGAATTACGGCGCTGCCCACTTATGGTACGCTCTTTACTTTGCCTCGCAGGGCCGCATCGGAGAGGCGATCGCAATGATAGGTATCGCCGGCCGCAACACCACGTCTATTGGGGCACTTGGTAGTATTTATGCGCGTGCAGGTCGAAAAGGCGATGCACGGCGGATCTTGGATGAGCTGCTCGAAATGAAAAAGCACCGGCATGTAAGCTTTACGTGCTTGCAAATCTCTACGCAAATCTAGGCGAAAGGGCAACGGCGTTTGAATGGCTCGAAAGAGCTTACGAGGAGCGGTCGTATGCGATGGACTTCCTGAAGGTAACAACTGACTTTGATGAAGCCTTCCGTCAGGATCCGCGTTTTACCAACATCCTCCACCGCCTGTGGGTTGCCTAGCCGCACGGGGTTACCGATAGTCTGCTCATGGCCCGGATATGCCTTTGTTTTCCTTTATACTGATGCCGGCAATTCGGCGAAAAACTAAAAGCTATCTGGAGAAATTCCCCAGATAGCTTTTAGTTTTTGAAGATTTTTTGGTTGGCTTAAATTTAGCCGCAGTTAAGTTAAGAGAAATACTGGCCCCTTTTGACGGCGAGACCCTTATTTCAACTTTTTTCGGTTATTTTAACCGTGTACTCACGCGGTCGTCGCGGTGTAACAAGGGTTCATGAAAGGCTCCGCCGATTCGGACTCAAAGTTAAACAATCCCCTCATAGGAACTGTAATTGATTCACCTGCCGTTCAATTCCATCCCATAGTGCGTCTGCTCCTCAACTGCTTCCCCGCTTTCATCCGGATCGATACGGCCATTAAGGTCGTGGTAAAAAGTTTCAGGGTTGAGAGAATCGTCGGGCTCATCCTTGTTGTCTAATTCGTGGTAAGGCTTCACGGCCTGAATACCCGTAGTTTGCGGGATTAAACTTTCGAAATTTTCCTCCTTGAAGTCGTAGTCGGGAAGATCAAATACCAGTTAATGGAGGCTTTACTAAACTTCCGAGTTTGGTTACGAGTCGCCGCGTCGCCGTTAAGAAGTACGATAAGATCTGCGACCCAACTGCAAAAAGTCAGATGCTGATGCCTTTCCAAAAAGTTTCTTATCGGGCAACAGGTCGAACCGGGCAACTGGCATTTCTTCAACCAACATTTCGCCCATCGCTATAACCTAATGTCCTTTTTTTCTAATCTATCTGCTTCCAAATCCAAATATGCTTCCAGTGCGGAAGCGTGTTTTCGAGTTATATCGGTGGTTTGATTTACGTACCGCAAAAAGGTCGTCATTTGAAGGTATCCGGTAATTTTCATTACTTCCGCAATGGGCATACCGGCCGCAACCATTCTCGTAGTCGACGTATGCCGCAAATCATGGAAGCGCAGGCTGTCAACTATCGCGATATCACATACCGTTTCAAATGATCGCTTAAAATCGCTGATCCCAAATACGATCGCATTCGGGTCGGGCGGGCCGATTCTCCAAAGACTTTCAAGCGAGTCTCGAACCCGTGAGGTCATTCCAACCATTCGGCGTGTTTGAATTTTCGTGTTCATGGCTCGAATGACAATTTCGCGATTTTCGAAATCAACATCTCGCCATACAAGTTTTAGGAGTTCACCTTTTCGCATTGCCGTGTCAACGGCGGCAATGATAAGAGCTTTAAGATAGAAGAAGTTATATTTAATTTCGGCTGCAATTTTTTTGCCTTTTCGCTCGTAACCAATGCTGCGAGTACCTTGGCAAGCCGCCAGCAGCCGCTTTTCTTCTGCCAAAGAAAGAATCCTGTCGCGCTTCTCCTCATCTGCCATCGAAATCAACGTAAAGCCTTTGGCTTCAAACGGCGAACGATTAACCCACATTTCACTTCTCGCGTAGTTGAAGATTACGCGTAACAGTGCAAGTTCACGGTTAATCGTGGCGATCGATATCTTTCCTCCCCGCCGCGAATCTTTATCGAGCCGAATAAGTTTATATTTTTGTATATCCGTTGCCGTAATGTGTTTAATACCTTTTCGGCCGAAATGTTCGATAAGCGGTTTTATATGTGATTTGTAACTTGGCGAGCGTAGCCCAGCGATCTTCCTTTCTCCGGAATAAACAGCATCAATAAGTTTTGTCTCCTTATAGTTTTCTGCAATTGCCCCGAATAAGAGCCTGTCAGCTTGAATGGCTCTCGGCCCATCATCCTCTAGTTCACGGATAAGCTTTTTGATAACCTCACGGCCTTCGGTTCGATTTTCAGCACGGCGCTTAACACTATGCCGCTTCCCGGTCAGTTCGTTTGTATAAGTAAAACGTGCCCATAAGCGTCCCTTTTTGTCTTCAAAAATATATCCCGTCGTTTCTTTTGCCATGCCGTTTTATTTGATAGAATTGCTTTTGCTCATAAATTGAAAATTGGAAGGCCCTCTAAACTCAATAAACATGACAATTAAAACATATATTTGGGTGCACATTCAAGTACACTTTGAGGCGAAACGTCGGGTAACAAGAGGAAAGAACGGGAAACGCAAAAGTAGTATAAACCCTTTTTCTACAGTGTTTACGGGACATTGGAACTTTTAGAAACAGCGGGAAATGAGGCTTGAACCGTTTCGTAATCGAAAGGTCGTCGGTTCGACTCCGATGGACGGCTCCAATAAACTTCGGAGTGAGAAATGATTTAGGGGCATCGCGAAATATTGCGATGCCCCTTTTCATGCCCCTTACATTAAGCGTTCGCATGGTTTGCCCGCGCCTTTACAATGGATTGCTGGTGGCGGTTTGCCATCACCGATTCATGTTGCGAGTCCAAAATCAGGCGGGGTCAAAACTTGTGGATTCTTCGAAATCGCGGGTCGGATAAACGATTTCGACCTGTGACCCGATGCTGCCGCTAGCGTTCCTAGTACGTAGGCCAGTTCGCAGAGTCTTGATTTTACCGTTCGGCACCGGTACCACCGGTCACGAAAAGTCCCATACAATTTACGCGCATTTTACGCGAAACTAACGCGAAAGTTACGCGAAAGTTACCCGAGGAACAGGCATTGTCTGGCGAATCAGCGGCGATCCAACGGTTAGTGCTGCGACTTAACAGTCGATTTGAACAGCTAAAACAACAGTAAATTGACAGTAATGGACAGTCAACCTAACAGTAAAGAGGTTTTCGCTGGTTGCCGCGGCCGGAGTCATGGCTACTGATTTCGGCGTTACAAAGTGGGATAGAAAAGACGTTATCAAATGCGTTGAGGGAATGTTTGCTGAATGGCTTGAAGCCCGCGGAACAATCGGAGGCTTCGACGCAGCTCAGGGAGCAAAACAGGTTCTCTCGTTTATCGCGCAGCATGGTTCGAGTCGTTTCCAGTCATTAACCGATAGCTTTATGCGGGTACCTAACCGGGCCGGCTTCAAACGCGAGAACATTAACGGGCAATCTGAATATCTTATCTTGCCCGAGATATTTGAAGGCGAGATCTGCAGAGGCTACTCGGCGATCAGTGTTGCTAGAGAATTACGCATGCTCGGTCATTTGAAGCTTGCTGAAGAAAAAAACCTGGCCCGCAAAGAGAGATTACCCGAACTTGGACGCACGCGAGTATACACGATCGTATATGACAATGAGTCTGAGCTCGCAACCGAGAATGCAAACGATTAGATTAAAGACTAATTCTGTCTGGAAAGGTAAAAACTGGTCGGGCAGGTCGGGCAGTCGGGCCTACACCATTTTCAATCAATAAAACACTATACTTTAATGTGCCCGACCTGTCCGACCGGTCCGACCTTTTTTATGATTGAGAGAGAGAAAAGGATGGAAAATTCAATGGATTTTCTACAGGAAACTCATCGCCTAAACTGCTCTTATCGCTATTGATGATGATCCTGATTAAACTCGTCTTCCATTTTCAGGCTGCTATGCGCTGCGTTGCAAGCAGAACACTTTTGCGTGAGAATCTGAATGATTGTTGACAAAAAAGGCTTTTGGAAAAATAGCGAAAACGCTCCGCAATCGAGATCATGCGGTTTGAACAGTCTCACGCATCCGCCCGGCAAAATCGGTTATTTCCCATTTGCTCCAAAGTTTGAGTGCGGCGCGGTAATGCTTGGTGCGCATTTTGACGAAACTGGACAGAAGCCAGGCGGCCGTTTCATATTCGCTGTTGTGTGCAGGTGATCCGGTTTTCCAGCCGCGTAATTGACCGGTCAGATTTTTCAGCCAGACGTCGCAGTCGTGGACTTCGCCCAAAGCGGTTTGCATCTCGGCGATCTCAGAAGCAAAGGGCGCAATCGAAGCGCCCCAGCAAGCCCTAAAAAGCTCTACCGCGTAGCGCAGGCGTTTTGCCGCAATCCGCATTTCGTGCATCCGCTCGACGCCGTACGGCTCATAAACACTTGAGCCCAGACTGCACAAATCGTTGAGACCGCTAGCGACCGCCTCGCGTCCGGCTTCATTAAAACTCACGATTCGCGCTGACTTTTTCTTTTTCGTCGCTTTATCGAGTGCCGCGCTGAAATCATCCCGCAATCTCGCCAAATAGTCCGCCTCGAGCACTTCAATCAAATTCGCCTGCGCCGCCTCGCGCAGCCGGCCGCGTTCGGCGATTATCGTTTCGATTCCTGCTTTTACCGGCGCACCGGCCGGGTATTTTTCGGCAGCTGATTGAAGGAATTTGAGCGCGAGTATCGCCACATCCTGATCGCGCACCGCACCGAGCGCGTCGGCGATTAGCTTCAATTGTTTTTGTGTCTTTTTGAGCGGATGTTTTTTCATCAGCGGCAAGAAGTCGTGCAGGGCGCTTCGCAAACGACGCGTCGCCACGCGCGTCTGATGAACACTCTCGATGTCGGAAAAATCACGAGCCTCGGCCCGCAATTCAATAACTTCATCAAAACGCGCACGCAGCACTGCCGTTGCCCAGACAAGGGCGTCCGCAGCACAGTCAATTCCGGTTATTTCTTTTGCTTTCGCCATAATCAAAAGTTGAATCGATCGGTTCGCATAAAGCCCGGGATTCAGAGAGTTTTTTCTGCGTCATGAATTTATCCGCCGGAACACTCGGTCCAGATTCGTTATTCTTTATCGGTTTTTAATTTGTTGACTGCCAGGTTTTTATTCTTATACATTCTGACTTCGGTTACATCCTTTTCAATTAGTGCCGCAATCGCATGCGGTATTTCGGGAACCACCGATTCGTCCGGCAATTCAACTTCGGCGACGAATAATCCTTTTGTCGATAACCCTTGAAAATCGTCAATTTCCCACGTTAATCCATCGGCCGCGACAATTTCGTACCGCGTTTTTTCAATTCGGGCGTTTTCGGTGAGCAACCATTGTAATTTCTTGCTCGTCCTCTTGGCGAATAAATCCTTCGCCACCTTTTTTCGTCAAAAAATACCTTTCGCCTTTCGCCCGAACCCGCACTTCCGGTTCGCCGACGCTCAGATAACCTTGCCGGATTTTGATTCCGCCAACAATTCCTTCAGGAAATTTACGCAGCAAAAACTTTTTTTCGATTTCCGCGCTCATAAAATCCCTGCCTTTTCGAAGAAGAATTCGTGTGATGTAAAATCAGTTTCTCAAGTATTTTTCGACTAATCAAGATAAATCGCCGGGCCCAAATTCACTACTGTTAACTTCACCACATTTTCGCCTCGCCGCCTCTCGCCTTTTATGGACACGCGGACACTCGTGGCTTTAAGGCGAGGGCGGGCCCGGCGGAATTCGCAATAAATCGCTAACAAGAAAAACCGCCGGAAACCGTATGCTTTGCACCGGGAGAGCCCGGCGCGATTGCCAGCCGAGATTGACCGGAAGCAATCAAGCCATTTCTCTCTTATTTCTTTGCTCGCACGGCCGCAGATAATATCCCGCCAATCGCAGATACAGCGGCGATAGCTGTTCCGAGCCAAATGAGAAGGGTTTCGGAACCCCGGCTGCCGTTGCGATTTTCGATCCCAATACCAATGCCGGCAAATAAGAATCCTGCCGCGGCTATTGCAAAGCTGGTAACAGTGATAGTTTCCCGTCTGAAACGCTTCATTTTCGTGGCAGACACCCGGTTTCGTCCGGGCAATGCCCCCCGGGAGGCTCGAGTCATTAAAAAGTTTCCAAATTAAAAAATCAATCCGCTGAAGCGCCTTCAGCAGAATCCTCCGCAAATCCGCATTATAAACGAGAAGAAAAGCGAACAACGAACTCCTGGGTGATTCGTTAACAGTTAGGACACATTCGGGATGAATAGGCGGATCATGCCTAGGTTACCCCTTCACATTAATGCCTTAGCAAATGGACCGCATGGATGTTGTATGGTTATTGGTACAAGGCGTGCGGTGCAGCATCTGCTTACTAAGCGGAATTTTTAGGCTGGTAACCGGAGGAATCGCTAAAAGTTGGGTCGTTTCATAGAATAAGAGCAGCGATTAGATGCAATCGCTGCTCTTATTCCCATTTCCCTCGAGATTGTTTAGCTGCCTATCTGTCCGCCGTCGTTTTTGGTGATGACAATGGTCGACGACCGTGGACGACCGCCTGCCGCACCGTCGGGCCACGAGCTGAACTGCTTCGGATTCGCCGGATTGCCCGGCAAGTCATCTGGCCTTTCTCCCGGATGCTGAATTCCGACGAACATTGCGGTTTCATCCGGCGTGACGAATACACCGGTCACTTCACAACCGGTCGGCCCGACCAGAAAGCGGCGTGTCTCCCGCGTTGCAGGGTCGGCGCAGAGCATCTGATTATTCCCGAATCCCGCATATGCGCCAACGTTGGCCGTGCTTGACGAAACATCCGTCTGGATCCAGAGCCGGCCACTCGGGGCAACGTAGATGCCGTCAGGTGAGCCGTATTTGTCGCCGACTACCGTTGAACCATGTGTCGGCACGGCCGGATCTCCGGCGAGAGCGAAAATGTCCCAGTGGAATCCGGCGTCCGAAAAGTCGTATTCATAAGACCAGGTAATGACGTGGCCGTAGTTATTGACAGCACGTGGATTGGCCGCATCAATGGGCGGGCGGGCCGATCCCGCCGTCGTGCTTCCGTTCGGATTGTTGGAAGACGGCGGATTGGTTCCGCGCCGGTTATTATTTGTCAGGGTGGCTATCGCCGTCAGCGAATTAGGAAACGTGTCGATCCATTCGGCACGGTCCATAATCTGGTTCGCGAATAGCTTCTGAAAAAACTGCGAGACGCCCTGATGTAATTTTTCCGCTTAACCTCCGCCGACTCATCTAATCGTTCACATCTTGTTTCCCATAATTTAATATTTCCGAAGGAAACTCTTAACCTCGAATTCAAACTCCGGCATTAGACTCCACTACTTGCTTCATTCACATCAAGCAAAGATGCGCGTGCGTCTTGTTACTTTCTGGCTCAGGTTTCTAATTAAAAACCCGGTCAGCAGACGATACAGGTCAGCTGATTTTTCCAAGGAACGGCTGCACGTGTTTGTGAATTCAGCGGCTGCCGGAATTAGAGATAGCAATTTAAATCAATTAAACAGTTTTTGAGGAAACTATGAATTTCAATCGTCTAACATCAAATGCATCGGCTTATTTTGTTCTAAATTTCATTCTGCTTTTCGTGTTTGCGGCCGTTAGCTTCGGCCAATCCGAAACGGCGACGGTGCTGGGTACCGTGCGTGACGCCAACGGTTCGGTAATCGGCGGAGCGAGTGTAACGCTAACCAACATCGGAACTCAGATCGCAGCCAAGGCCGTGACCGATGAGTCCGGTGACTATCAGTTTACTAACGTAAAGATCGGCAATTACGAGATAACCATTGAAGCGACAGGGTTTAACCGGACCCGTGCCGAAAACATCAACCTGGCAATCAACGCTCGTCAGCGCGTCGATCTGGCACTAGAGATAGCGACTGCGACCGAAACAGTTACCGTTACTGATGCGGCAAATCCGCTTCAAACGGAATCGAGCGAGGTCGGACAGGTAATCCAAAGACAGCAGATCGTCGCGTTGCCGCTTAACGGCCGTTCATACGCGAATCTCGCCCTGCTTGCTCCCGGCGTCCGCGAATCACACACCAACAGCTCGATCGGCGGAGGCGGCCGTGAAGCCGCTTTCAACGTCAACGGCCTGCGGGCAACCGTAAACAATTTTCTTCTTGACGGCATCGACAACAACGCCTACGGCACCAGCAACCAGAGTTTTTCGAGCCAGGTCGTGCAGGTTTCGCCCGACGCCATCGCGGAGTTCAAAGTTCAAACGAATACATACAGCGCCGAATTCGGACGCTCAGGCGGCGCAGTCATCAACGCGACCTACCGCAGCGGAACAAACGGCTTTCACGGCTCGGCCTGGGAATTTCACCGCAACACGGTGCTCAACGCGGTCGGCTTTTTCAAACCGACAGGCGACGTCAAACCACCGCTCATCCGCAACCAGTTCGGCTTCGCCTTCGGCGGTCCGATCATCAAAGACAAAACCTTTTTCTTCGGCGATTACGAAGGATTTCGGCAAATTCAAAAAAATCTTGCGTTTTCAACAATCCCAACTCTTGCTCAACGCCAAGGCATATTATCGATAAACGTTCGCGATCCGCTTACAGGAACCGTTTACGAAGCCGGAACGCCGATTCCGATGACCGCTTTCGCCAGAAAAGTCCTGAGTGAATTACCGGCCCCGATCAATTCGGCATCGTCCAATAATTATTCGGAATTGGTGCAAAATAAACAGTTCAATGATAAATATAATGTCCGGATCGACCACAACCTAAATGACAGAACCAACATTTTCGGGCGTTGGAGCTACCGCAAATCTAACGCCTTCGAAGGCCCGAATATTCCCGGACCATCGGGCAGCAACCAAAATGGATTTATAGATATTTTGAACAAGCAGCTTACTTTGGGAACGACCTATGCTTTTGAAAACGCTTCTGTGCTCGATTTCCGCTTTTCGTGGTCGAAGATCGATGCCGGCAAACGGCCGCCTTTGACAGGCGGACCCAGCATGTTCGAGCTCTACGGAATTACGGGTTTGCCGGACGATCCGGCTATCAACGGCGGCCTGACGACGCAGACGATCGGCGGTTTTTCTCAGCTCGGCCGCCAAGCGACGAATCCGCAGTACCAAAACCCGACGAATTTCGATTACCGTGCAAGCTACGCGTTCAGCGTCGGCAAGCATAGCTTGAAAGTCGGATACGAATACCTGACGGTCGGAACAGCGGTTCAGGACACAAATCCGCTGCTCGGCATCGATTCGTATGGCGGCCAGTACAGCAAATTGGTTTCTACGGCTGCAAACAACAACCTCTACAACCTAGCCGATTTTTTGTTCGGTGCCCGCAGCCAATACGAATTGGCGAATCTGACCGTGGCTGAAATGCGGCAGAAATTTCATTTTGCGTATATTCAGGACGATTTCCGCGTAAGCCAAAAACTGACTCTGAACCTCGGCCTGCGTTACGAATTCGGCACGCCGTATTACGAAAAAAATAATCAGTTGGCGAACTACGATCCGGTCAGCAATTCGATCATTATGGCGAGCGAAGGTTCGCTTTATAATCGCGGGCTCGTCGATCCTGACTATAATAATTTCGGTCCGCGTCTCGGATTTGCCTACAATATTTTCGACAAAACCGTCATTCGCGGCGGCTTCGGGATGGGTTATGTATATCTGAACCGTCTAGGGAGCGCGGATATTCTCGGTACGAATTTCCCGATCATCACACGCGCCGCCGTTGCTCAACGAACCCCGAATGCGGTCAGCAATCCGGTGTGCGTGGGCAATGTGTATTCAGCCAACTGCTTCCGCCCGACGCAGCTCGGATACCCGACCAGCGGTCTGCCGAACAACGTAACACTTTATGTTCCGCGTGACCGTCCGACGTCAAGCATACAAAATTGGCAAGTATCGGTGCAGCGTGAGATCTTCAAAGACACCGTGCTGGATGTCGCATATGTTGGAAATCGCGCCCTCGACACAGTGCTCCTTGCCGACCTCAACCAGGCACGTCCAATAACAGCAGCGGAGCTTGCAGCATCTCAGTTACCGCCCGCAACTCGAATACCGTTGCCCACTCTTGCAGAGCGCCGTTCAATTCCCGGATTTGGCTCCATTTCTGCAGTGTTGCCCGAAGGCTTTTCAAATTACAACGCCCTTCAGGTAAAGCTCGAACGTCGATTCAGCCGCGGGCTTTATCTTTTGAATTCGTTCACATTTTCAAAAGCCATCGACAACGGTTCGCAGGTATTGGAAGAGCCGAACGGAAATACGGGAACGCCTCAGGACGTAAATAATATTCGAAACGATAAAGGCATCGGTGCCTACGACCAGCCTTTCAATAACACGACGAGTTTCGTTTGGGAAGTTCCGATCGGACGCGACCGTTGGATCGGCGGAGGAATGAATCGGGTGCTCGATGTTTTCGTCGGCGGATGGATGATAAACGGGATCAACACGATGACGAGCGGACAGCCGATCAATTTCCGATATGCTCTGACCGGCGATGCGGCGATCACCAATAATCTGCCTTCGTTCCTCGGTGGAATCGCTCTCCGTCCAAACATATCCTGCGATCCGGTAAACCGCGAAGACCGTCCAGACCCGACACGCGGATATTTTCTGCCCGGATGCGTATCGCGTCCGCCGGCTTTCTCTCCGTTTGGAAACGCAGGCCGCAATATCGCCCGCAGCGACAGTTATTTTAATCTCGATCTGGCCTTGCAGAAAGAGTTTAAGCTGCCGATCACCGATGAAACGCGGCTGCAGTTTCGTGCGGAATTCTTCAATGTCTTCAACCGTACGAATTTCGGGGCGGCGAATTCGGATATCACGAGTGCTAATTTCGGTGTTATCAGCAGTGCCTTTCCGGCCCGGCAAATACAGCTTGCACTGAAATTCTCTTTCTAGGATCGTTACAATAAGGCTGGGGCAATTTTTATAATTGCTCCAGCTTCATAAAGTGAATAATATGAAAAAACTTTTACTCTTTATCTTGATCTTATCGACGGTAAATATGTTTTCACAGGTGCCGCCCTCGTTCAGTATCGAAGGCCATCGCGGAGCACGGGGTTATATTCCGGAAAATACCGTGCCTTCTTTTATCAAAGCGTTGGATCAGGGTGTGGACACTTTGGAATTGGATGTTGTTGTAAGTAAAGACAATAAACTGGTCGTATCTCACGAACCATACTTCTCATCGGTGATCTCGCTCGATCCGCAAGGCCGTCCGATCACCGCCGACAAGCAGAAAGAACATAATATATACAGAATGAATTACTCCGAGGTCAAAAAATACGACGTGGGAAGCATCGGCAACAAGGATTTTCCTCAGCAGCAGAAAATGAAGATTCACAAACCGCTGCTGAGCGAAACCTTTATCGCGATCAGGAAGTACGAAAAAAAGAACAAACTGAAACCTTCGCGCTTCAATATCGAGATCAAATCCAATCCGGAAGGCGATATTTCTTATTCACCAACACCGCCGGTTTTCGCAAGAATGCTTTATGACGAAATCGTAAAATATAAAATGGAGAAGTTCGTCATCGTTCAATCCTTTGACGTTCGTCCGCTGCAGGAACTCGCGAAAATGCCGATCAGATTGCCGCTTGCGCTTCTCGTCGGCAACAAAGACGGCATCGAAAAAAACCTCGAAAAACTCGGTTTTCAACCCGATACCTATAGCCCGCATTTTTCCCTCGTTGATCAGCCGCTGATGGACTACTGCAAGCAAAAAAGCCTGAAGATTATTCCTTGGACGGTAAATGAGATCGCCGATCTGGAAAAAATGAAAATGTTTGCTATTGACGGAATCATCACTGATTACCCCGACCGTGCAGTCAAAGTTTTCAAAAATTAGCCAACTGAATGAAGTCCGCGAACGCATCAGCCAATCAAAAAAACTGAAGATGGACATTAAATAGTTCGCGGACGGAACCCTGTTCAAGTGCGTTTCAAAACATGGAGCGACGAGATCTTTTTTTCATGAGCCATATAAGTTCCCGACCTAATGAGAGTCACCTTTTAGGAAGTGACAAAACTCATCTCAACGCCACTGTTTCTACCTTTGATTTTGCCAATGAGTTGTGCCGCCTGATTTGGCCCAAATCAGGCGGCATCGTTTTGTCCGGCACAAACGTTCGTTTGTGTCTTAGTGACGAAAGTAATAGAGTGCAAGACTTAAGTCAGGAAAAAGCGGCTTGGCAATTCGTCTAAGCAATTCTCGAGTGATATTGATCGTTTCGTCGGGGCTGCTGCTGAATCCTTTTTCCACGCCCATTTTCCCTGACTGGACAGTAAATTTCCATGAAGGATTTATATCGGACAATTGTAAAGGCGAACCGAAATCTGTAGCCGACAAAATTTGGTTCAATAGTAAAGCGGCACCTCGGCATTTCCGAGCTCGATAATTTCGAAAATGCTAATTTTATTTTTTAGGAGCATTCAGATCTTTACGAAAGGTTTAATTGATTGATAACAGAACCACGGCTTTGTAGCTTCTTGGCAATTTGTGAATTATTCAAACCTTCCATCTTCAATCTCTGAATTTCAACTTGCTTTAAGGAGACGGTCCTTCTCAAAAGAAGAGGTCTATTGGTTACCCGGATGTTGCTTGAGCCATTCCGCGCGTAAAAGGAAACTTCCTTCCGTAACGATTTTATCGCCGACATTTAAGCCTTCTAAAACCTGGTATTTTCCATTGCTTTCTCCGCCTAGCCGCACGCCACGCATTTCAAAAATGTTCGGCTCGCCGGTTACGACAAATACAACCTGCCCGTTTCCTAAATTCTGGACGGCCGAAGCGGCAATCGTTGGAGCGGTTTGCTCGGCTTGACCGAGTGCCCCGAATGCGGCGCGAACATACATACCGATTTTCAGTACGCGCTCCGGATTTTCAAGCTCGATACGAATCTGAGCCGTGCGCGTCTTTTCATTAAGACTCGGATCAATATAAGTAATATGTCCGCGGAAAACTTTGTCCGGGTATGCGTCAGTCGTAACAGAGGCGCCGCTTCCCGTCCGAAGTCGCCTCAAATCCTTTTCGTATACCTGAGCGATAACCCAGACGCTTGAAAGATCTGTCACGCGAAAGAGTTCTTTGTTCGCTTCGATTACTTCGCCCTGATTGACCGTGCGGCTTGTCACCGTGCCGGAGGCAGGCGCCGGGACGGCAATTTCAGATGTTATCTGAGATGCTGAGCGCAGTGAGCTGATTCTCTTCGGGGATGCGCCGTAAAGTATTAATTTCTGCCGGATCGACGCGATTTCCGACTCGGCACCGCGAAGCTTGTTTAATGCTTCCTCAGACTCGGAACGGGTTGCGGGATTAATGTCGAGCAGTTGTTTCGCCCTTACCAATCGCGCACGGGCTTCGACTGCTCCGGCTTCAGCGGCTCTCAGTTTGGTCCTGTCCTGTTCGAGTTCCTCGCGGCTCGCCGCGCCGATTTGAACCAGTTTTCCGGTGCGCTGGTAACGCATTTTCATTTCTTCGAGCTGCGCTTCATTTGTTTTAAGCTGCGCGTTCGCACTGTCGAGTTCCGCGCGTCCGGGTTGGTTGATGCGGACCAGCTTCTGCGAGCGTTCGTAATTTCTCCGGGCATTATCCGCTTCCGTGAGCAGCGCCACATAACGCGATTGTGCCGCGGCAAATTCATCGCTAAAGACGACCGCCACCGTCTGCCCGTTCTGAACCGTTTCTCCCAGCTCCGGAATGACACGCCTGACTACGCCGCCTATTAGTGACGTAACCGGCGTTTCGCGGTAGGCATTAGCCTGAACCACTCCAGTAGACGCTACCGATTCTGTACCGCCTTCAAGCGCCAGCTGCTCGCCCACAATCTCGGTTTTGATACCGGCTCGGGTCATTTGTTCGGGCGCAATCGTCAGAGTTTGCCTGCCGCTATCCGTCATATCCTCTGTGGGCTGATCAACAATGGCGGAGCGCGGCGCGGGAACGGGTTTTCCCGCTTGACGGTTTGACGGCGACAGCAGGTACCAGGCGATTAAGCCCACGGTAAGGAGAAGCGCCAGTATGGACGCGGAAATAAACAGTCTTCTCTGGTTTCGTCTTGGAGCTGATTTCTCAACCAAATCTGTTTCTTGGGCTGGTGAGATTTCAGCAGCGATTTCCGATTCTTTGGGCTCTATGTTTTTCTCGTTCATTTGTTTATTAACTCGGGAGCGTTCGTCACCCGCAAAATTTCGACGCGGGCCAGATAAGTTTCTAATTGCGCGTCGATAAATCCGTTTTCGATTTCGATAAACCGGCGCTGTTCGGCGATGTAATCAAACAGGGGTTTGGAGCCGAACTCGTAAGTTTGCCTAACTACCGACAGATTTGCGGCGGCCTGCTCGCGAACGCCGACCCGGTAAATCTGCATTGCGCGCGCGGCGCTTTCATAACGGGAGTAAGCGACGGCCACTTCGCGGCGGACGGTTAACTCGCCGAACTCGCGTCGCCCTTGAGCGGCCGATCGATCGGCGACGGCGGCTTCAACCGCACCCTGATTTCGATTACGGACCGGCAGCTCAAGCGTTACGCCGAATGTGAAAGAATTAAAAATGCTGTCTATGGAGCGCAAATTTCCAGCCTCGTCAATTCCTCGCAACGGAAAGCCGGTTCTCATCCTCTGATAACCGGCTGTGACGGAGGCATCGAGCCTTCCGCCAGCACGCGCCTGTTCAATTCGCGCGGCGGCAAGCTGTTCGGCAGCGCGCGCGGCCTCTAAATCCGGTCTCTGACGCAAAGCCTGTTCGAAGGCTTCGGTGCGGAGGGACAAAACTTTGAGCAAGTCTTCAAAATCACCATGCAAGAAAAGCGGCTCTTCAGGCGGCATCCCGACGAGGTTACGAAGCTCGAACATGGAGATTTCAACCTTTCCTTCGCTTGTCTCGCGCATCGCTCGCAGTCGGTTAAGCTCGACCGTTTCCATGCTTTGTTCGAGCGGGGCTCTGCGGCCTTCACTGACGGTCGCGGCGACGAGATTGTAGTTGTTCGTCGCCAAAACGAGCATATCTTCAGTGAATTTTAGTTTGAAAGCAAAAGCCAGACTCTCGCCGAATTTTGCACGCACTTCTGCCGCCAGCAGCCGCATTCGATCAGCCAAAACTTGCTTTCGAACTGCTAATTCGCCTTCGGCGACCCGAACACGCGCTCCGCGTCTGCCGCCGAGTTCGAGCGGCAAAGAACCTGCAACCATCAAGCTGTTGTCGCCGCCTCCAATCTGCTTTGAGCCGTTCACTTCAAGCATCGGGTTTGGTCTTAATCCCGCCTGTCTGAGAAGCGCTTGGGAAGCTTCTACTTCTTTTCCGAGCGCAAGTAATTCTCCGTTGTTCGTTAAGGCGTAAGCGACGAGTTCATCGGCGGTTTTGCCCCGCGCTGCATCAATGTATTTGGCAATCGAAATTGATGCTTTAGCTTCTGTAACAGGAACAGTATTTTGCGCCAGAGTTGTTAAAGACGCCAGCGCAAACAGCGAAAACAGCGAAAACAGTAAGATTGCGACAATTAGCCGCCTATTTGGCAATACTTTTTTTCGAATTGAATACATTTCTTTTAACCTAATCCTCCAGCGCTCCGGCTGGTCGCTTTTGCCGTCAACCACATTGAAAGGGGACCTAGGGTTGTCAGCTGCACAAACGGCAACAGTCCCGTTCCAAGAATCGGCAACACGGGCATTGTGTCGTTGTAATCCCACCAGCCGAATGTAAAGGCGGTTTTCTCGAATAACAAAGCGCAAAACGAACCGAGCAGAGCGGCGGCCGGATAAAGTTTCCAGTCGCGCGGACCCATAATTGTTGCTGCGACTTCGTAAATTGTAAGAATCGTTACAGCATCAACCGCGGTCGCCAACGTACAGAAAAACAAGGATTCAATCATTGAATCATCCGTCGATTTGTAAGCCGACATCTGGACAATCTCCCAGACCCAGTTCAGCGCAAAAGCGATGCCTGCCAGATACATGCAAAACACGTATTTTGAAAATTTATCGTTCGGTGACTTCATCTTTCTCCCTTATAAAACCGGCTTCCGTTCCCAAATTTTCTTTTTTCAGATTCCGCTCGTGCAGCCAGAAGAAAATCACAGGCGTGACGATCAAAACGTGGAGAAGGCTGGAAACCATTCCGCCCAGGACCGGAGTGGCCAGCGGTTTCATAACTTCGGCACCTGCGCTCGAACTCCACATAATCGGCAGGAGTCCCGCGACGACGGTCGAAACGGTCATTACCTTCGGCCGCAGACGCAGAAGCGCCCCTTCGATTACCGCTTCCATTAGCGTTTCCTGATTTAGACTGCCCAGTTCAGCCCGTTTTTTCTCGACCGCTTCGTTCAGGTAAATGACCATTACCACCCCCGTCTGCACCGCCGTCCCGAAGAGGGCGATAAAACCAACCCAGACGGCGACGGAAAAGTTGTAATCGAGCAGCCAGAGCAGATAGACTCCGCCTGTTAAAGCGAACGGCACGGCAAGCAGAACGTGAAGCGCTTCAATTGCCGAGTTATACGTCAGATAGAGCAATCCGAAAATAACAAACAACACAACCGGCAAAACAATCAGCAGACGTTCTCTAGCGCGTTTCTGGTTTTCATACTGCCCGCTCCACTCGAAATAATATCCGTCAGGCATTTCCACCCCTTTGACGAGCGCGACTTGCGCTTCTTCAACAAAGCTGCCGACATCGCGTCCTCCGCGCACATTAAGCAGAACCGTGCCGCGCAGTAAACCGTTTTCGCTCGAAATCATCGACGGGCCCTCCACCGTGCGGATGTCAGCAACCTGCGAGAGGGGCACACTGGCGCCCGACGCGGTGATAATCGGAAGTTCACCGAGAGCGACAGGGCTGCCTCGAAATTCCGGTGCGTAACGGACTCGCACCGGGAATCTCCGGCGTCCTTCAATTGTGACCGAAAGATTGCTCTCCCCAATGCCTTTTTCGATCAGGTCGGCAATAGTCGCTACGTCAATGCCGTACCGGGCCGCCGCCGGGCGGTTGATTTTAATATCAATATAGGGCGCGCCACCGATTTGTTCCGGGTAGACGTCCGCCGCGCCGGGAACGCTTTTTACGACATCTGCAATACGCCGCGAAACCTCTTCGATTGTTTTCAAATCGTTCCCATAAATCTTGATGCCGACCTGGGAGCGGATGCCGGTCGAGAGCATTTCGATACGGTTGATAATCGGCTGCGTCCAGATGTTGGTCACCCCGGGCATTCGCAGAGCTGCGTCCATTTCCGCGATCAATTTCTCCCGCGTTAGCCCATCGCGCCACTCATCCTCCGCTTTCAAATGAACGATAGTTTCATTCATATTCGTCGGCGCCGGATCGGTCGAGCTTTCGGCGCGCCCGGCTTTTCCGACTGCCCACTCGACTTCCGGGAAAGTTTTAAGAATCTCGTCCTGCCGGCTCATTATTTTTAAGGCTTCATCAATCGAGATCGCCGGGTCGGTGACGGGCATAAACATCACATCGCCTTCGTTCAAGGGCGGCATAAATTCGTTGCCGATGCCCGTCGCTAGGGAAACCGCGACTAAAAACAAAACCAGCGCGATAGCAATTGTCGCGACGCGATGCTTGAGAGCGGCGAGCAGCGCCGGTTTATAAAGCGAATGCAGAAAACGCATGACCGGGTTGGCATTCTCCGCGTGAATTTTACCGCCGAGCAGATATGTGCAAAGCACCGGAACCAAGGTGACGGCAATAATCGCACCACCGATCATCGCAAAAGTTTTGGTAAAAGCCAGTGGGTGAAACAACTTTCCTTCCTGCCCAGTAAGCGCAAAAACCGGAATAAAAGCCAGAATAATAATCGCCATCGAAAAGAAAACCGGGCGCCCGACGAGCTTGGTCGATTCGAGGACCGCGTGCCACAACTCGGACTTATTTTTCAGATCGACATTGTGCTGCTCGATATAGCGAAAGGCGTTTTCGGTGACGACGATTCCGGCGTCTACCAGAACCCCGATAGCAATCGCGATTCCCGAAAGTGACATCAGGTTCGAGCTGATGCCCATAAAATACATGAAGAGAAATGAGGTCAGCACAGCCAGGGGAAGCGGGATCGTCACGATCAAAATCGACCGGAAATGGGCGAGGAAAAGAATGTGCGCCAAGGTTACGAGAATCAACTCCTCGATAAGAGCGGTTTTAAGTGTGCCGGTAGCGCGATTGATTAATTGCGTCCGGTCGTAGAACGGCACAATCTTTACGCCTTGGGGCAGCCCTACTTCCAGTGTTTTAATGCGGTCTTTGACGGCGTTGATTACTTCGAGCGTGTTGACGCCGTATCTGGCAATGACCACGCCGCCGACCGCTTCCTTGCCGTTTTTATCGAGCGCCCCCGTACGGAAAGCATTGCCTAATTTGACTTCCGCCACTTGGCGAACGTAAATCGGTGTCCCGTTGTTTGATCCGATGACGACGTTTTCGACATCCGCAACAGATTCAACCAAGCCGATCCCGCGCACGACCGCCCATTGTCCGGATTGTTCGACGACGTTTCCGCCGACGTTATTGTTTGACCGCTGAACGGCCTCGACGACCGTGGATAGCGGCAGATTAAAAGAGCGGAGCTTATCGGGGTCAACATCCACTTGGTACTGCTGAACATACCCGCCAACCGAAGCAACTTCAGCGACCCCCGGGACGCTGTTTAGCTGATAGCGCACGAACCAGTCCTGCAAGGTTCTTAAATCCCGCAGATTCATCGAATCCGATTCGAGCGTGTACCAGAAGACCTGTCCAACGCCGGTCGCGTCGGGACCGAGGGTCGGCGTCACACCCTCGGGCAGTTGTTTTGCCACCAGGTTCAGACGCTCTAAAACCCGTGTCCGCGCCCAATATAAATCAACGTTATCTTCAAAAATAATGTTGATCATCGAGAAGCTGAAAGCCGAGCTCGCCCGCACAACGCGAACACCGGGCAAACCCTGAAGATTTGTAACCAGGGGATATGTCACCTGATCTTCGACTTCCTGGGGAGAGCGTCCGGCCCAATCTGTAAAAACTATTACCTGGTTATCCGACAAGTCCGGGATCGCGTCAATAGGGGTCCTTATCAGCGCCCAGTACCCGGCCGCTGCCAAACCTATGAACAACGCGATGACAATAATGCGGTTATTGAGCGACCACTCAATTAGTTTATGAATCATAAATACCAGCTTGATGTCGGTTCTAAATTCTTTAAACCGAGATGGTAAAATTTAGTCAGTCTTAATCGGTGACGACTATTTTGCCGCGCATCATATTCATCCCGCAGGTAAAGCCGAGTTCGCCCGTATTCGCTGGTGTAACCCGGACCGTAACCGTTTTGCCGACCGGCAGCGCACGTTTAATATTCAATTTTGGAAAAACGACTTCGCCACCGCAGTTGTCAGCATCCTTGCGGTAAAACGCAAGTCTTACAGGCTGCCCCTTTTTGACCCTAACCTGCTCGGGCGCAAAACCACTACTTGAAACCGTCACTTTTATAGTCTTTGCCCGACTTTGGGCTTCACTGTCGGCTTCGTCTGCCGTACCAGTCACCTCGTCTTCGACAATTACAGCTTGGCTGTCATTTACAACTTGGCTGCCATTTACCGTTCTTGACTGCCCGAAAGTGCAAGCTGCGATAAATACCGCGCTCATTCCAAAAGCCGACACCAGCAGCAGATTTAATAATTTGTTCATTTTTATTTACCTCAAATTTGTTCGTTTAACGATTTGCGGTTCGCGGCATGAAACTGAAGCGGGCCCGAACCGCAGAAGAACCTTTTTTACTGCGCGGTGACGGGCAAAGAAAATTTCCCTTTTCCGGCCGGCCCTTCATAAGTAATTTGCGCCTGCCATTCGCCCGCCATTTCAATATCCGCTTTCCCGCGGTAAACTCCGGGCGTATCAGTCGTAGTAAAAGTGGCCGCGTTGTTCATCACCGCCATTGAACCCATTGACGGCATGTGAAATATGAGCGCTGCCGCGCCGACATCCACGGGTTTTCCCGAAGCATCGGTAAAAGTCAACGTAAATTCCTGCGAACCTTTTTTGAGAACCCCGTCGGCGTTAGAAATGGTAGCGGTCAGATTGTTACCCGCCGGACCGCTTTTGATTGTTTTACCGGCCGCGCCGCCACCCGACCCGGAATTGCACGCAGCGGCAAAGACGACTAGGACGACGAGACTGAAAACTAAAATATATTTGGACATAATTTTTTCTCACTTTCTGTTTATTTTTGGTTGAACTTTGAAACGAAAAACGGTTCGAGAAGTGGCTTTTAAACGCACTTCGGCGCACGCGTTTTGCCCGCATTTTCGTACAAAAATGCGGCAGCAAGACACACTACGCCCC
>JBBJOS010000027.1:0-28216 GCA_037723965.1 Pyrinomonadaceae bacterium
TTTTCAAAAAATTTGCTGAATCCTTATCGCCGCACAAACGAAGGGCAGGATCCCAGAAAATTGAAGAGGATCGGCGGCGAGCGCGGCGATAAACTAATCGGACAGGGTTGGCTTTGCTTAAAGCGGTCGCCGGATAGAAATGAGGAGTTTGTTGTTTGCGATGACAATATGCGCTGGTATTTTGAAAATGTTATGAACTGCGTTCCGCTTGCCGGAACAATTGAAAACAAAAGAAGCCATAAAACTTTTCTATCAATGGCTACCAACCACTTCGGCGGTTTGAACGAAATGTATAAAATGTGGGGCGTTTCATCGTACCTAAGTCAAGATGTGATTATGCCGCTGGTAGTTGAGCTGGCAGCACTCACCGGTTTGAACGTAGAGTCCACTCTAACTCTGCGGCGTGACTGCTTCGTAAAAGCGCATCCGCTTACGGACTTGCCCTATTTGCAGTATCACAAGCCGCGCAGCGGCGGCGAGAAGGAACTTGCGCTTTCTCTGTATGACCAAGCCGGAAAAGGCGACTCGATAAAACTTGGGCAAAAACAATCGCAAATCATCGCCAAGTGCATCGATACGATTTTGAAGTTAACCGAGCCACTCGTTTCAAATGCGGCCGTTGACGATAAAGATTTCCTACTTCTTTACCAAAGCACCGGTCAAACAAGTTTCGGCAAAATCAAGCAGGTTAATCAAAATACTGTCAATATCTGGATGAACAAAACAGCCGCAGTAAACAATTTGCGTGGAAGCGACGGCGAGCCGCTTATTTTTAACTTGTCTCGATTTCGCCCAACAAAATTCACGAAAATGGTGAAAGAAGGACACGATATTTTTCACATTATGGCGGTCGCAGGTCATGCTTCGATCAGCACCACACTGGGTTATATAGATCGCTTGAAAACTACGGGCGATTTTCACAATGTGATTGCCAAAGCGCTGGTCAATATCAAAAACAACAAAATACAACAGGAGCGGCGGCAATTGCCGATTGCCAGCCAGCCCAACGCGAAACCGGGAGATTTTATTTTCAAAGGTTCATTCTGCAACTGCAAAAATCCTTATGACCCGCCGGAGAAAATAAAAAAGGCGGCTAACTATCATGAGGGCGAGGCCTGCACTTATTGGAATCAATGTTTGCAGTGCGAAAATGTTTTGATTACGGAAAACAATTTGCCGAAGCTAACCGCTTACCGCAGCGAAATCAACCGCGCTTTGACGAACGGCGTTGACGATATGCCGCGCCAGGGAGAAATTTACAAAAAAGCTGCCGCCATTTTAGATCAGATACTTGCGCCGGACGTTTTATTTTCAATAGAAAAATTAAATTGGGCGTCGCAGATTTCAGAAGCGGATGAATACGAAACGATCGATGCGTTCGTTTATTAAGTAGGTTAAAACAGTTGAATTTATACACAATTTATATGCAGAATTTAAATTCTAAAGATTATGGTTACGGTCAAACAAAACAGGAAACAGTTTTAAACGGCGATTTTGTTTTCAATGATAATCTGCCCATGTCCAAAAAATCTTGTTTCGGGGATGCCGTCTGGGATTGGACGGATGAAGATAACCAGCGACTGAAAGTATTAAGCGATGCGAAAATACGGTTTGATTGGGATGCGGTTACCGTCGGCACTGCTGCATCAAAGCAGGCAGTAAAATTCAACCACCAAGAGTTCCTCGCGATACTGCCGGCGGGCATTGTCGAAGATATAAAACGTGCAGCTTTGATTTACGCTAAATTCCCGAATTTGACTCAATGCCGCGGACCCAATACAAAAACCTCCGGGCGAAAAGCCATCACCGTAGTTCATTTCATAAAAATTACGGTTAACTTTTTTGCCTATATTTATTTGCAGAATCTTCTTCCTAGCGGCAATTCGAAAATTCTCACCCTCGCCGATATCAGTCTTAGCGATATCAGGCGAAACATAGCCGGTTACCCGTATCGAACCGATGAAGTACGGAAGGTGCTGATGAAGTTGAATGAGGATGTGATAAAAAGAAATTTGAAAAATCCTTTCACATGGAACCGTGCGGATCTGCGGAATTTAAGTTGGCCTTCAGTAAAAATAAAAGAACACATCGAACCGCTGCCCGACGAATTGTTCAGGCTACTGTCGGAAACTTCGCGCAAACTTGTTTTAAGATTTCTCAATGAGCTCGGACAAACGACATTCGATGATCAATCAAAACAAAAACTTCATTCAAAAAAACGATGGGATCGATTTCCTGAAATGTTTGAAAGTTACGTTCAACGCAGGCAACTGACCAGAGATAAAGGTTCGGGCTGGGCAAGTTCCCATACAAAGATCTTTGTTTCCAAATTCGGCGTGCAACCGGAGAGCATTAAGGATTATTTAATGGATGTTCACTGTGCGGCACAAACTTTGATTTTACTTTATACCGGAATGCGTTACAGCGAAGCCGCCTTGGTTCAAACAGGCTGCCTTGTCCAAAGAGATAATGTTTATTTTATCAAATCGACCATAACAAAAAAGCGCGGCAAATTGCCGATCAATACTGATGAGTGGATTGCCATTGATATTGTAAGGGACGCGGTTCGCGCGCTTGAATTGCTTTCGCGCGCAAATTTCAACAATTTTCTGTTCGCTAATTTCGACACTTTAAGAAAAAATCAGCCGGAGAACCCTTTGAGCCATTCTGGATTGGGCGGTCGATTGAACGATTATCTAAAAAAAATCGATAAGAAAAAAGTCTGGTCCGGTTGGGTTTTGTCTACGCACCAATTTCGACACGGATTGGTCCAGCAGCTGGCGCGCGCCGAAGTGGGAATTCCGTATATCACGCGGCAGCTTCATCATTATTACTCAAAATTAAATGAAGCTTCGTATCGCGTAAATGAATCGACCCTTGTTTACGGATTGCAAAAACAACGGCTAGTCGCTAATGCGTCCGGGCTGAATGCCGTCCGGCGGGCGGGCTCGGAAATTTTGCATGATTTATACGGATCAAACCGGAACTTTGCCGGCGGCGGTGCTGCTCGCCACGTGGAGCGAACGGAAGCATTTTTTACCGGATTAGGTATAGAAGGAAAACAACGGGATGCATATATTGATAATTTGGCTAAAAGCGGCGTAGCAATAGTTCAAACGGCGGTGGGTTGGTGCACAAGAAATCATGTCGAACCCAACCCGGATGAAAAAGAAGTTCCGCCGTGCATAGGTGATTTGGCTTGCAACCCTTCGATATGCAAGCATTCGGTAGTGCCGGAACTACGCAAATTCGATGTTATTCGTTTTTATCTAAACGCCGTTCACAAACTGGAATCGCCCGAGCAAATTCATCTCAAAAAGCATTGGGAAAAGGCACGCGATAGTTTTGCCGCGATGCTTCGCCAGCTGGATGTCGACCCGAACAGTTTAAATCCGGAAGAAAATTAACCCGGAAGCTTGAAAGCTTTTTCGGTCGGTTTTCGTGCAAAAACGAACAAGGTAAAATGATAAAACTAGAGCTGAAGAATTCGCTGCCGTTTGAAGATAAAAACGAAAGCGATTTTAATTCAATAACAGAAAAGATTGGTGTAGCGCTTTCCACTATTGAAAACGATGCGAATATACCTGCGACTTGTGAGCAATTAGCAAATCTGGCGGGCTGCGCAAGGAAGACATTGAATAACCGGGGCTGGCCCATCGTAAAACTGCGGCAAATAAAAACCGAGCGCAAAAAACTCAAAGAAGAAAAAACAAAAAAACGCGATTTTTATGCGGATGAAGAAAACGTAAAAAGCAACGAAGAAATTTTGCTTCTTCGAGTCGAGAATTTTCAACGCGACAACGGGCGGATGTTCGAACAGGTACAGAGCTTAACGGAACAGTTAGCCAGTGCCCGGGAACTTGCAGCGTCTTTGGACAAAACCGTTAACAATTTGAAAGAAGAAAACTTTAATTTGCAAAATAGGTTGCGGTCGGCAAGCACAGAAAACGTATCCACGGTGGTTGATATAAACTGGCGGAAAAGATAACTTAAATCGAAATTTATAACAAAAGATATTATGCGCCAATATTTAGATTTCTTGAATCATATAATGGAAAACGGCGTGCAGCGCGATGACCGCACGGGCGTCGGCACAATCGGCACGTTCGGTTATCAAATGCGTTTTGACCTGAAGGCGGGATTTCCTGCCGTTACGACTAAAAAACTGCATTTTCGCTCGATTATCTACGAATTGCTTTGGTTTCTAAACGGCGATACTAACATCAAATATTTAAAGGATAACAAAGTTTCTATTTGGGACGAATGGGCAGATGCCGACGGCGACTTAGGTCCCGTCTACGGCAAGCAGTGGGTTTCTTGGGAAGCCAAAGACGGGCGCATTATTAATCAAATCGCCGATGTCATCGAACAAATTAAACAAAACCCCTATTCGCGTCGTTTAATCGTTTCAGCTTGGAATGTGGGCGAGCTCAAAGACATGGCCTTGATGCCCTGCCACGTGCTTTTTCAGTTTTACGTATCCGAAGGTAAACTGTCCTGCCAACTTTTCCAGCGGTCTGCAGATTCGCTGATCGGCATTCCCTATAATTTGGCGTCATACTCGATTTTAACGCATATGATAGCTCAGCAATGCGATTTAGAGGTTGGGGATTTCGTTTGGACCGGCGGCGATTGCCACATCTACCTAAACCATTTGAAACAGGTAAAATTACAACTAGCTCGCGATCCTTACCCCCTACCGCAACTTGTGATTCAAAGAAAACCAGAATCTATATTCGACTACAAATTCGAAGATTTCGAAATCGTTAATTACCAATCACATCCGCACATCTCCGCTCCTATCGCCGTATAAGGCAAAGAATTCAAATAACAATAAGGGAGATATTTAGTTCATGAAAAACTATTCCCCAATTGGGGAATAGTTTTTGCCCGCCGCGAAGATTCGTCAATCCTTAGGATGTGCAGGCGGTTGCGTGATAAGTAACCCCAGCCCCTGCAACAGTTACGTTGCGGATTTATTTTCGGTGCGGCCCATAATGCCTCGCCATCCGTGATGAACATTCCGAATTGAAGATTTTGCTGATTCAAGAACTGATTAAATAAGAATCGAGCACACCTAATATCGAATAAGTGCTTTTAGATCTTGAATATACATATTTTATTGAAAAGCGATTAAAGCTTGGTTTGTCAGATAGCCCCAAAAGTATCTATCCAGCTGAAGTAATTCCCGTGAAATTTGCGCTATATAAAATGGTATTGTGAGCTATTAAATGATACCGCCACGGCTTTCCTCCTACTTCCGTCTCGTGCTGTGAGGCATGAGTACACCATTTTCGGGCGGCTTTTTGTTTGTTCAATACATCTGCGTCTTCCAGATCATCGGCACGCTTTACTTCACAAAGAAACTTTCCAGAATTCGTTTCTACTACAAAATCCGGTTCGTAACGGTCATCCTGGTGGTAATAAATTTGAAACTGGCTGGCTCCAGGCTTAAACCATTTGATGACTTCAGTGTCGTCTTCAAGCAGAATTGCGAAATGCCTTTCCGAATCCGAATCGAATTTCTGCATCGGATAAAGGCACTTATCGAAGCCGCCGAAATGCATGCTTCGGATTTGCTGAGGGTTATTGACGGGCACTCGGAAGTTTCGCGACGATTCCTGAGCGTCGATCGAATAGCTGTTGTTCCGGAGCGTAATAAAGCCTTTGGTAACCTTTACTTCGTAGGTAGTTTCATTCTGTTTTTGGTGGGCAGTCATTTGGCTATGAATGAAATCCGCAAGCCGCTTTTGGTGAAACTGCAGAACGTTGGCGACTTCACTTTCATCCGCTAGGTATGAACGAAGGTGCGCAATCATTTGCCCGCTCAATTCATAAAGCAAATCTGCATGATCGTCGTACGAGATATCATCGTAATCAATCAGCGATTTAACAAGATAGTTTTCCAGCACTAATTCCGCTTGATGCCCGTATTGGTCAGCCAGTCGTTCTTGTGTATTGTCCTGCAGGCTTTTAAGTAGAATGTCCTGCGAAACCGGCTGCAAATTTACACTGCCGGCATCAAGTTCAAAATCCGAATACGACCAGACAGTTTCCCCGGTCGGCTCCAGAATAATTCGTGGAATGTCGATAGTCATTTCGACGAACTTTTCCGTTACCTTCTCGACGATCTGTTCGAAATTCGGCGGAGCGGTTACGGCCTCGAAAGAGCCTTGTGCAGCGGCGGGCATCGTTTCTCTTACTTCGCGGACGATGGCTTCCTGAATTTCAGGTTTCTTTAGATCCGTGGAGCTTCCAAGCCGCTCGTACTTTTTTATCACCTCAAATGTTGTGCGGGCAATTTCGCGGTCGATCGGATTTTCAAAAATGAATTTCTGCTGTTCCACAGCCGCGGCTATGTCACCGCCCTCGGAAACCGTTCCACCCCTTCCGTCTGGAGTTGGGCTGCCGAATAAAGAAGTAACGATGGAGGGCTCGACCGTTATTACTTTACGCGGTTCGGTTAAAATATCCCTGCCAATGATGACGGGAATTATTTTCAGAGCGGAGTCCGGCCGGTTGGCTTCATCGACGATTTCCTGAAACTTATCGTGAGCAACGATGGTTAGCCGGTCCACTGCTTTTACGCCTACTCGTTTGCCGTAGGGAAGTCGAAGCCCGCGGCCGATCGACTGCTCGACAAGCGTTTTAGAATTTGCCGCCCGCAGAGGAACTATCGTGTAAAGATTGGTAACGTCCCAACCTTCCTTCAGCATATTTACGTGAATTACTATTTCGGTCGGTTCCTTAGGGTCTTCTACTGCCAGTAGGCTCTTTACGGTTTCATCCGCTTCCTCGCCGCGTTGGTTCGAATGGACCGTAATGACCTTTTCCTTATATCTTCCCTCAAAGAAATCGTCAGATCTTATTTTTGTCAGAAGGCCGTTAGCGTGATCGGTATCGCGGGCGACGATCAGCATGAACGGTTTTACTATTTCCCGATCGTTCTGTTTCGCGAAGGTTTCCAAATCGACCTTCGTGCTTTCGTGGATACGGACGCCGTCCTCAAGCTTAATTGTCTCGATTTGTTCGGCGGTATAGTTCGCCGGAACGAAATTCTCACGAGTGGCAACCGTCGGTTCCTTCACAAAGCCGTCGTCAAGGGCCTTTGCAAGCGGATAGCTGTAGATTATGTTCTTAAAGGCGGCTGTCCTTTGCCCGGCCTCGATTTGCGGCGTAGCCGTTAGTTCCAGGCCGAGAATCGGTTTTAGTTCGTTTATGGCGTTGATTCCGGCCGACCCGCGATAGCGGTGCGATTCGTCCATCAAAAGAACTAGGTCTTTCAAACCGGCCAGGTAGTTGAAATAGCTTTCACCGATGTATTCCGAAAGCCGCTTTATTCGCGGAGCCCTTCCGCCGCGAACCTCGGAATTGATCTTCGAAATATTGAAGATATTGATATGAACCGCGGTTTCGCCGAAAAGGTCCTGCGCCCGAATGCCACGTCCAGACTCGTAGTTATCGCCCGTAATCAGTTCCGGAGGTTCATTGGCAAAAGCCTCGATACCCTGAAAAACGTATTTCTTCGTATTCGGAGTAAAATCGGCGATCAATTTGTTGTAGATCGTAAGGTTCGGGGCCAGCACGAAAAAATGCCTTACTCCTATCGCTTGGTGAAGATAGGCGATAAAGGCTCCCATTAGCCGGGTTTTGCCGACGCCGGTCGCTACCGCAAAACAGACCGAAGGAAAATCACGTTCGAAATCCGAAACGTTCGGATATGCTTCCTGGATTACTCTCAAGGCTTCCGCCGCATTCGTCTCCTTTGAAAAATTAATCAGGTCGTTAATATCCGCGAGTACCTCCAGCGATTCACGCTGGGGCGGACGCAGGGACAAACGGGCACTTATGGTGTTTACGGTTCTGTTTGTCATTCTATTCGCCTTCCAGGAACAGCACGGGCTGCGAACCCTTTTCCTCTTCCTTTAGCGGCAGATTGTCTATTTGCAGGGAATAATCGTCCTTATCCCATTCGCATCGGGAAAGTATAGCGTTCGGTATTTTTTGCAGCGTCAGGTTTGGAAATTCCGTCTTTCCGGCACGAAACGCCTTGCAGCAAATAAGCAAGCTCCTTTCTTCACCAACTTCGTCCGAAATGGCCTGCAGGGTTTCCCGCGAAAGCTGCTGCGTGGTTACATAGATAAAATCGCTTTCCGTCGAATGCCCGTGCATCCAGTAAATGCTATCGGAAGGCTCGTAAATAAACCCGAGATGCTTGCACATTGCCTCCGTAAGCATTTCTGCGTTGTATTCGGGGTTTATCACGTAATTTTCCCACTTATCCTTTTTCAGCAGCGATGGTGCCAGCTCATAAAACCGGAAGCCGCCGCCGCCCTTCCAATCAACCGCTTTTGTAATCCCGCCCGGATCGTCGCCATTTATTACCTTTTGAAGTCGGGGAATAATATGGGTATAGCAATGGTGTCCAAGTTCTACCATTATCCAGCGGCGGTTCATTTTGTGCGCAACGGCCGCCGTTGTACCTGAACCACCGAAAGAGTCCAAAACTAAATCTCCCGCCTTGGTTGCAATCTCAATTACACGTTTGAGCAATCTTTCGGGCTTTGGCGTGTCGAACGCATCCGCCTTTCCAAACAATTCGTTAATTTCTTTCTTTGCTTCTTGATTGTGGCCCGCGTCGACGTTCGGCCACCAAGTCCAAGAACTCACGCCATCGGTTTCTTCCAAATAGGTTTTGACGCGAGGACGAGCATCGCCATTCTTTCCGAACCACATTCTTCCTGCCGAGCGAAGGCGGAAGAATTCCGATTCGACGTTTTTCCAGCAACGACTTTCGGGGGGACTATAAACAGCCCCCGATGGAGTCGTAATGGAATACATTTGATTCGGCCGAAATCCTTGTGCAGTGAAATCAGTTGAAACCCATGAACCATTCGGATCTTTATCAGGATTCTTAAACATCGCTCGCTGTTCATCGGAAAGGCTAAGCTTATTCATTCTCAAATTTTCCAATGATTTTGCAAAAACAAGAATGCTGTCATGAGCAGGTCCCAGAAAGAGTCTGGCGTCCGGTGAGGTGCGTTTTTGCCAAACAACATTGGCGACAAAATTACTTCGACCAAAAATCTCGTCGCAGGCAACCTTTAAATAATGGGCCTCATTATCGTCAATCGATATCCAGATACTTCCGTCACTACTAAGGAGCTTACGAAGTAGCTCAATTCTGTCGCGAATCAATGAAAGCCACAAACTGTGTTCAATACCATCATTATAATGCTCAAAAGCAGAACCAGTGTTATAAGGCGGATCAATGAAAATACATTTAATTTTGCCGGTAAATTCCTGTTCGAGAGCCTTGAGAGCAAGCAGATTGTCGCCTTTAACAAGAATATTATCGAAAATATCCTTATCCGAAACACGATGCGCCGCATGATAAGATTTATCCTTATCCTCCAACAAAATGCGCGGCTCCAACCTCGGCCGCTCATCCTTCCCGATCCAGGTTAATTCAAGTTTTGTTTTATTCGACGCCATCTTCTATTTTTTTCTAGCAATCTTCGGAAACATTTGCGTCTGTTTACAAGCACAGCTCCATTCGCCCGTAATTCTGTCTTCTTTGTTGGCAATTCCGAAACAGCTTTTACACAAAAGGCTTTTAATAAAGTCGACGGTTAATTTTCCGAATCTTAGTAACTCTTTGTCGGGGTATTCTGTAGCTGTTAGGTTGAAATGGGCTCCAACCTGGTTTCTAACGCTTACAAACGGCATAAGCTCGTCATGAAAATTTTGCATTTTACAGTCGGAAACAATTCCGGCCGTGTCCGTCGATTTAACATTGAGTTCCTTGAAAACGTGTTTTGTTGAACCCGCGTAGTCCGAAAGAGTATATTCGCGCCTGTCCCCACGGGGCATTGAGCATTTATATTGTTTGGTAAGCTCATCGAACATTTGTTCAAGTAAAACTCCTGCCTTCGAACAAACTCCCTGCCTATCGAGCGGCCCGCCGCTTAACAAATCCTCGAGTCTTTCAACTTCCATCCGGCTGGGATAACTCACGATTCCGTTAGTTTTGTCCCAAATTCCAAGTTCTAGAACATGAGTTTTATTTTGTGATCTTGTTCCGTAACGGAAACCGTCGTGCCACCGCCGCTGATGAGTTGTTATTATGATCTGGTTAAAATGATCCGACTCCTCGATTAACAAATCCATAATCCGTGAAACATGATCGTTGTCAACGGAAGTAAATACATCGTCGAGAATAATGATCACGTCTCCATTCGTCGAGTATTTTGCAATCGCAAGCCAGTAACAAAAACCGAGCGTATCCAGATGGGATTCGCTAAAATATGCTTGCGGCGAAATGTTGTCGTGCTCACCGAACGAGCCTAATTGGTTCAACGAACCTTTAGTCGCCTCGTTAAGCACAAGCTTTGTCGGCTTTATAGGCTCATCTGGATGAATAAGTTCCCACAGTCTCAAGAATTCGCCAAAAACGGAGTCGAGTATATCTTGAGTGCAACGAATCCGTATTTCGTGCATGATCTCTAGACTCTTTGATAACCCGGAAAGAATTTTGGCTTCCGAAGTAACGTCCGCTTCTGTTTGTCCAACCAAGTCGTACGTTTGTTTCGTCTTATCAAAAAGCGTAATGTCCTTCTGAACTTCCCCTCGCTTTGCGACTAGTCGACCTTTCGTTGCGACGATGAGTTTTATGAATTCAGAAATGCGTTCGGAAACTTCCGGTTTGCCGACCCTGGTTACTGTCGCGAGAGTAGGCAGAGTATCGGAAAACTCCGAAAAGGATTCTAAACACGCCTTAAACTGAGGAACACAACTATTTGCCAATTCTTTCAATTTAGCAAAAGCATTGTCGTGAAGGGCCAGTGACTTATCATACTTACCGGTTAATTGTTTTAATTGTCGGTTCAGATCATCAGCCGCTCCGAGTAATTCAATTCGTTTTTTTAGTTCTACACGTAATTTAATAAGATCATACGGGGATTCGCACGCAGGGCATTCATTCTGGTCATATGGATCGGCAATTACTAAATCTAGGCTATTCAGCATCTCGACCAATTTTATGTTTGCCGATGATGCGCCGGCTTCGGCTTTGGCGATTTCCTCATTTACTTTTGCCAGCACTTGTTCCGCTGAACCAAGAGCAGTCTTGGCAGAATAAACCTCCGCATTTTTCGACTCGATATCTTCGATCGACTTGATAACAGTATTTAACGATGCAACGGAAGCTCTGGCTTTGCTAGGATCTTGAGTAATTTTCAATTTCGCCCAATTAACAGCAGAAATGTCGTGGGCGCCTTCAGATTGCCAATGAGTCTCTAATGATGTCTCTGCCTGAGTATGTAGAGCTATCTTGCTATTGAGGCTTTCTTTTGATAAACGAACGGCGTCGCGTAGTTTTTGCTCGCTCGTTTCAATATTGGCGAAATCGATAAATTTTCTAATTTCATCGAAACGGTCACTTGGCGTTGCCTCAACAAGCCGAAGTAGTTTACTTCGTCGCAGAATAACAGCAGCAGGCATTCCTTCCTCTGGATGAACTATTATTTCACGACCACTTTGGGAACCATGCCAGAAATTTCCATTACGATGGACCTTAACCGATAATTCTGCGGCCTTATTTCCAATGGATACAATATGGGTATGATTCGTGGATTTCATTGATTCCAGCGAACCCTTCGATTTGTTACACACGAAATCGATTGCGTTTACTATAGTGGATTTTCCACAACCATTATCACCAAAAATCGACACAATTGATTTAGACGTGTCAAAGTCAATAGCGGTTATAGCTGTCGCGCCACGAAATTTTTCAAGTTCTACTCTGCTAATTCGTCTGCTAGGCATTTTTCTTGACCTCCTCATCCTTAGCCATTTCTAGTTGAGCGGTATCAATCCAATTTCGCCAATCGTCCACCGATGCGGTCCCGGCGAGAATTTTTCCTCTTATTAGTTCGGAACGATTTTCAGGAATGAGCTTCTCGGCTGTTAGGCTCTCAATTATCTCGTTAACAAGTTTCTGATTGGGCATAGAAATATTCCAAAGAAATTAGGTTACCTTCCACCGGACGGCAAATAGTTGCTTCGTCTCAATTTTTTGCGTTAGTCGGGATTCAACATCAAGAATAAGTTTGTCCTTCTGAAACTCGATTTCATCTTGAGCTTCGTAAAGCTCACGCCGTTTCTTTGAACGTTCGGATTCGGTTTCTTTCAGCCTTTTGTGCAAATCCAGCTTAGCTTGCAGGTCGGGCACAAGTTTAGCATCACGTTTCAGCTGTCTTATTTGGGTGTCGAGATCTTTCAACTGCATTTCAAGCGCGTATTTTAGATCATCGGCCCAGCGGTCTATCTTTTCGAGTTCGTCGTCAAAGTATTTGCTGTTGCGAAGGGCGATATCATCGACCGCAAGATTCTTCGCGGCCTGCATAAGATTTTCGAGCTTAACGGAAATCCCGGTATCTATTTCGACTTCTCCATTCGCAACCCCAGCCACCTGAAAAAGCTTTTCGGCAAAATCGGGGTGCAGTTCCTTTCCGCCGTCATCAAATACGGAAAAAAGAATCCTGTCTTCGGCCTCGAGCGATTCGATCTTAAGATGTTCGGCGCACAGCCAACCCGAATTTCCGATCTGATCCTTTACAATACCGATTTGCCCTTGATGACCGGAATAATTAAAAACAATTTCACTTGCGGGAAGATCGCGGCCCTTCGCGCGTTTTATTAAATATTCGGCAAGCGGATGGTTGAGCGTGTAGCCGTGAACATTTTCCGTTCCTTCGAGGTATTTTAGAAACCGGTAGCGGCCGGCTTCAATAGCATTACCGTCAAAATCGGCCCCGGGAACTTTAAATTCGCAAAATTCTTCGTCAAATTCACAACTGCCATTGAAAGCGGCTGCCAGTTCGGTTTTGGTTAGCGTCCAGAATGATCGTTCGAACTGGTTAAGATAATTCTTGCTGTCTTCCTGGCTCATTCTAAGCCGCTGGTGAACCTCTTCGTCGAAGTTCTCCATCAGATCGCGGCGTGTATCGGCCATTCGGGCAACTATTTGTTCCTCAAGATCGCCCTGCAGTTCATTAAATCGCTTTTCGATCTCTTCGGTGGTACGGCATGTTTGATAAATAGCGGCAATCCGCTTTTCGAAATCGACACCCGATTCTAACGCTCCCAAGATTTCATCAGAAGAGCCGAAAACGCCGTCGAACAGCTTGAATTTTTCCGAGAGAAGATCGAACACGCGTTGGTCGGCGGCATTTTTCCGGTTAAGAAAGTTAATCACGACCACGTCGTGCTTCTGTCCGTAGCGGTGACACCGGCCGATCCGCTGCTCTATCCTCTGCGGGTTCCACGGAAGGTCGAAATTAACCACCAACGAACAGAACTGTAAATTAACGCCTTCGGCCGCGGCTTCAGTTGCCACCAGTATTTCCGCCGTATCACGGAAGTTTTCCACGATCGCCGCGCGAATATCTATCGGCTTGCTGCCGGAAACAACCGGTTCGCCTTTGTGCCGCTTGACCCAATCCTTGTAAATCTCGGCGGATTTCTTATCTGAATTCGTGCCGTTCATCATTATGGCTCTGCCGCCATAGCCTTTTTCGGTGAGAAGCTCGATAAGATATTCCTGCGTTCGCCGGGATTCAGTAAATATTACCGCTTTGCGATTCGCCCCGAGTTCTTCAAGTTTTTCAAACCCAAGTTTTAGTGCATCAACCAATGCGGTGCCTTTTGCATTCTCGCGAATGGATGAGGCGAGTTCACCGTAAGCGGTTAGTTCGTCCAGTTCTTCCTGAATATCGTTAGCGGTTTCATCGGGTGCGGAAGCGTTGTCAGTTTCGGTTTCCTTCCACTCATCGGCAATTTCTTCATAACCTTCGAATTCCGTTTCAAATGTTTCTTCGATTTCTTCAAGCTTTACCTTTTGCGTATCGCGCAGGCGTTGGGCCAATGCCTTCAAGGTTCCGGCAATGGCGTAGCTGGAAGAGGCTAGTAGCTTGCGTAATATCAACGTCATCAACTGCCGCTGGCCTGCGGGCAACGCGTTCAGTTTTTCCCGCTGCAAATAAGCTGAAACCTGATCGTAAAGATCTTGCTCAGCCTGCGAAGGCGTAAAATCCTGCGTTATAGGAATTCTATTCGTGAACCGGACGTATTCCGTTACCTGCCGGCGAAGCGTTCGCTGACAGATAGGCTTGAGACGCTGCCGCAGTTCGCTTAATTCACGCTGGGCCAAGGCCCCCCGCATGTATCTTTCGCGAAAAACCTGTACGTCGCCAAATAAGTGTTCGTCCAAGAAGCTTACCAACCCAAAAAGTTCCAAAAGGCTATTTTGCAGGGGAGTTGCGGTAAGAAGGATCTTTGGCCGCCGGTCAAAAGCCCGCTTGATCGCGGTGGCTATTTTATTTCCGGGTTTGTAAACGTTGCGAAGCCGGTGCGCTTCGTCGATAACGACAAGGTCCCATTTAGTTCGAACGAAGTCGGCTTCGCGGCTCTGGACGAAATTATAAGAACAGATAGCAATTTCGTCCTTCAGTTCCAGCGGCGTAACGATCCCACTTTTCAAACGCGAATTAAATTCACGCGAATCGAACACCCGCGATGATATATAGAATTTATCGGCAAGCTCCTGCGCCCACTGCTTTCGGAGTGTTGACGGAGCAATGATAAGAATTTTTCTTTTTCTTTCGGCCCAAAGCTGGCTGATAACTATCCCGGCTTCGATTGTTTTTCCAAGGCCGACTTCGTCCGCCAGGATTGCTCCACGCGACAAGGGCGACCGAAACGCAAACAAGGCGGCATCGAGCTGGTGTGGGTTCAAATCAACCGAAGCATTAAAAAGCGAAGGGCTGAGCTTCGCGATACTGTCGGAAGATATTTGCTTTGTTATATCGTAAGCAAAGAATTTTGAGTGGAAGAACGTCATCTATTGTGAATAACCCGTTACTAATCCCCGAAGGCAAGATATTCCTTGAAATCTCTGAATGTTTGCTGGTATATAAAAGAAGCCAGCCCATCTTAACCTAGTGACAATTTCATCACAAGTAACCCGCATTGGGGTTTTCGGATTCTGCTGCCGGAATAGATCTACGACTTCACCCCTGTAATAGGAGAAATGACGAAACTCAATAACGATATGACGTGGAATAAATCTAAGCCTTTAATTTATTCGATTTTGTAATACCAATTCAGTCCGGCAGGTCTAAGGCATCATCGATCAAATAATCAACACTCATCTCGATGCTACGAGCATACCGGAGAAGTACCGGCAGCGGAGGTTCGCGTTCACCGCGCTCGTATCCCGAAATAATGCTCCGGTCACCCAGTTCAGCAAAATCTAATAATTGAAGCATTCCGCCTTGCGACAGGTTTAGCCTTACTCTAATTGCACGTAACTTTTCCGGAAGCCGAGCTACTCGCATCCGCGGAGTTAATCCCATGATCTAGTACCTTCGAATTAAATTCTTACTTTTAATCATTCTGATTTGACATTAGGACGAATTCGTCCTAATCTTACTTTTATAGGTAATAGGGAAGGCGAAGTGGTGGGTGAAGTGTTGGAAAAGCTTATTGTATAAGCTTTTCCAACACTTCACCGTAATATTCGATTGTTCTAAAAGGAATTTTATTTCCCGCCGTATAGAACTCTCAATTCAAAACAAAGAACACGGCAAAAGTATATGCAATTTAGGCGAAGTAATCATCTGGCGAACAAGTGAAAAAATCAATCCGGCCCGCTTCGCCCTCGCTTAGTGTTCATTAGCGTGCCAATTGTCATGCGCGTGCGGGATGAACGTTAGTTTGTTAATTCAAGGGGATTTTAGTTGAGGCTTTACAATGGGATCACATCATTTAGCGTCGATTTTGACAGTTGACGAGGACAAAACGCGGCTTTTGGAAAGCCGCCGCATATTTCACGAGTTCATTCAGCCCGAACAATTGATCGGCGATGTGTATTCGCTCACTTACGAATCGGCGTTAGTTCAAATTCACGACAGCTACCGACGGCGAGTGGGTGGTATCCCAAGCACCTGCCTCCTCTTGGCTACCCGTATCGCCGAAAGCAGCGATACGGGTTCCGAACAGGAGGATGCGAACTTAATTCTTCTTCGCGTTCTCGATCCGGCAGTGCTTCCGAATTCAATGGAAGCCGAGCGTATCCGTGTCGAGGTCGCGCAGCGGGTCAGCGGCGAGGCAGCAGTGAATTGGGACGATGCCGCGGCGATGGATGCTGTCACGGCAAACTACCTTTCGTACGCCGGCCTCAGATGCCGGGTTCTCGGAACATTTTATTTAACGCGAACCGAAACAGGCCAACTTGAGCTTCGGTTCGGCAGCGATATTGCAAATTTTTATCCGAACCGCGGATTAAAAGTTTACAAGCCTAACGGTGCAAGTTTGGAACGCATCGTTAATTTCCGCGAGCCGGAAAAGGTCCGCGGGCCCGAGCACTTCAGCGTGCCGGTAGGAGAGGTCCGCTACGCCTCGACGTCGAGAGGTTTTCAGAACACAGGCGGTGTGGCTTTCGATATATTGCCCGAAGATCTTCTCGCGCAGAAAACGGCGCTCTTCGGGATCACCCGCTCGGGGAAATCGAATACGACAAAAATTATCGTCAAAGCAGTCCACGAAATGCGTTACCTTGCGGCCGGCGAAGGCAAAGAAAATATAAAGGTCGGCCAGCTTATATTCGATGTCAACGGTGAGTATGCGAATGAGAACACCCAGGACGCCGGCGGAGGGCGCGTTGCCGCCGCAATCAAGAACCTCCGCGACTCGCATCCCCTGGCAAAAGCGGAGGACGTCGTGACATATGGAATAACTGCTCACCGGAACGACCCGGGGCGACGGCTGATGTTGGTGAACTTTTACGCTGCGGAAAACCTGAAGGTCGGTAAAACCATTATTGATAATTCGCTGGAAGGTGATGCTTCAAAGTTCATCAGAAACTTCCAGCAGGTGTCATTCGAAGCTCCTGACCCGGCAAACTTTTCCGCGGTTACCAGATACAACCGGCACGTTCTGTGTTACCGCGCCCTGCTGTCAAAAGCGGGTTTCGAGGCGCCCGCGGCCCTGAGGCCGTTTGTAAAAAAGTTGTTTTGTAAGGAATTGATCGCGGCGCTCAAAGGAAGCACAGGAACCCGCGCCGCCGATCACGTTCAGGCAGCACTTCTATTAACTGAAGGATTGCCATCCTGGAATAAATTGGCCGCTGCCTTCGAGTATTTGTATGACTTTATTTACGACCGCACGAGCGGCTATGCACTGTTCGAAGCAGGTTACGCTGCGAAGAGCTCATCCGGCGACGCGTGGGCCGACGATACATTAAAGAAAATTCTGGAGATGTTCCGCTTTCCAAACGGCTCCCGGCAGATAGGAAAACTTGTTCCCCAGCATACGCCGCATCTCTCCGGGGATTACGCCGAAGAGATCTATAAAGATCTCGTTGCCGGAAGATTGATAATGATCGATCAATCGTCGGGCGACGAGGAAATAAACCGTGCCAATGCGAACCGTTTAATGGAAAGAATATTCCGGCTGAATCAGGAAGCATTCCGCGGCGGCCTGCAGCCGCCAGAAATTCTTGTTTACCTAGAAGAAGCGCACACCATCCTTCCTGCCGGAAGCGATACCGATCTGCAGAACATCTGGGTGCGGACGGCAAAAGAGGGCGGAAAATATAGGATTGGTCTCGTCTATGCGACTCAGGAGGTATCCAGCATTCAGAAGAACATCCTGAAAAACACGGCCAATTTTTTCGTCGCCCATTTGAATAATACTGACGAGACCCGCGAGCTTTGCAAATATTATGATTTCGCTGATTTTGAGTCTTCGATTCGCCGCGCCCAGGATAAAGGATTTCTTCGGATCAAGACCTTGAGCAATTTGTTTGTCGTGCCGGTCCAGATAAAACGCTTCGAGGTATAAGGAAAAAATAGCCATGCCTTACCAAAATGAGTTCGCTCAATACAATTCGGTAAAAAGAATGTCCGAGAACTTACGCGTCAAAGAGCTTCTGGGGAAGCACCGCCTGTTGGAACCTGAAAGAATCGAAGAAGCCGAAGGGAGCCTGTACACAATCGTGCCGAATGGCGATAAAGACACGCCGGTTGATCTGCCTGAGTATGTACTTTCGATCGACGGAAGCTTCGTCGAAGTTCCCGTAACAAACGGAGTGTTTTCCGCCGGGATTGCCTATGTGACGATAACCGATGTTCTTCTTCTGCTAAAGGAGCTGCGGCAAATAGATGAAGATCGCCCCGCCGACCCGCGTAAGGTGCGAAACACCACTTCGGCCGGTGCCGTCGACACGGTGCTCGCCGGCTGCAATATTATCTTTGAAGGCGAAATTGATCCGCAGAGCAGTTTCAGGCGCGGCATAATCGACCTGTTCAGCGAACAGTGTTCATTCGAAGGCGGCGAAACGTTACTCGATTCGTATGAGGCTCTTTTGGCATACAAGCCGGCCGTTCCCCTTCAGCGCTGCCCATACGGCGACACGTGCGCCCACAAAACGCCGCGCTGGGCCTTCAAGCGGATATCCGGAACCGAGCCCTGCGAATGCCCGCGCGGCCTGTCCGTTCATTCGACCGATGCAATGCGAATATACGAGAAGTTCAATCCGATCGGTGAAAACACCGCCGCGTTCGGTGAAACTATACATGTTACCGAACGCTTGTGGCTGATTCATATACTGCGTTCGCTTGAGCAGCAGGGAATGCTCGGGCTGCTGGCGAAAATGGCGATAGTTCTCGACGGCCCACTCGCCGTATTCGGAAGCCCGGGCTGGCTGAGCCGGGCAATCAGCCGCGAACTCTTTCGAATAAATGAAAAGGTTCAAGCGGAAACGGGAAATGACCTGCTGCTCATCGGCATAGAAAAAAGCGGATTGTTCGTCGATCATCTTTCCGGCCTCTGCTCACGGTCGGACGCCGGAACGGGCCGGATCAAAATCTCGTCCCAAACCGCATTGCTTCCGACCGATGAATATATACGAAAGTTCGTAGTCTTTACTACCAACACCCATCAGTATGGGGATGTAACTTATTTCGGCCGCAAGCTCTTTTACCGGACCCGAACGGGAGCACAAATCGTTGCAACGCTTCCTTTTTTGAAGGCTGATGACAGAGACCTCGATACCGCTCTCGCCGGGCAATTTCCCCGGCTGGCGGACGCTCTCAACTTATTCGATGCTCTCGGGTCTTCGCGGTACCCGAACGCGTTAATCCCAATCACGCTGGCTCATGGCGAAGCGGCCATTCCCGCACGGTTGGGAAAGCGTGTTCTTGAAACACTTTCGGGTGAACTGATTTCGGCGGCAAAGGTATTGCCCTGATAACTTTATAAGCTGTTAAAGTTCCAACGCAATTATCGATCGGTGGAATTCTTAAATTTAAGGGAGGCCTAACATGGAACAAAAAACATTTGCGGAATTTGAATTTGAAGGCTCGAAGAATAAGGGAACAATTTTATGCACATCCATGACATTTCTTGACTACCTTTTACATCTTGAATGGGACATAACGGTTTCATCATATTTTCAGCCGCAAATGAAAATAGTGGTGGATTTTGAAGGCTCGGAATATCTGGCCGGGGTAAAGTTATGGGTGGATTATCGCAATGGCAAAACCTGTTTGGTAGATTTTATAGATTCAAAGACTGAAAAATTATATAGTGATCATCCGGAACTTTATGCTGAAATAAAATCCTCCTGCAAATCCATGAATTTGCATTATAGGGCAATCAACGTCGCTGACACCAAAGTTTTGCCGTTAAGTTGGAATCTCAAATTTCAACATCTCTAGCTGCCTCGGGTTTTTGCTTTGAGATTTCTTACCGAAGACGGAGTCCCTGAAACGTCGACAAATCGGAACCCGTGATCGCCCACTATCCGAATCGCGGGCCGGACCTAGCAGATGAACAATAGGGAAAATTGCAGGGAATGTTTGTAAATTCAGGAGAACCTTCACACAGAACTCATGGCTCAGAAAGCATGGCGACTTTGCCGTATTTGTCCCTAACGACTTTTATAACGCTAGAAAACATTTCGAAGATCGGCGCGGCAGGATCCGCATCGTTTCTCGGATTTTGTAGCCCAGTTCATGTTGTGATTTTTCCCGCATCTGTCGCAGAACCAAGTGTCCGCCAGTACGCTGAACACAAAGAGAGGAACGATCACGAAAACCAGGATTCTTGGGCCGGTGTCCGTTGTCCCCGGGAGGTAAAGCAGCAACCCGACCGCTACCGATACAAAGCCGAACAATAGGAAATACAAACGTTTGTGCCGAGGATCTTTGATCGAAGCAAGCAAAACGCACCAAACTAAAAAAAAGCCTACCAATGGCAGGATCACCATCAACACCGCAGAATCGAGAAAAATTTCCATGCGAAATCGTTCCATCAAACCGGCAAATTCAACGGACAATTAGCAAAAGGTAAAAACGTGAGTCCCAGTGAACGCAAAATCTGTAACGAATATAACGCAACTATAGTATGCTCCGTAAATGACAAAACACCTTCTGATCGCGACATTAATTTCCCTTTCGATCATTTCTCCGACATCGGGACAGAATTCGGCGGCTCGGATAACTGGTTGTTATTCGGATTTGAAATTAATAGAAGAAGAAGGATTGGTGGTCGGCGCCGGGTCATTCAATATTACGAAAGTCAAAGGAAAATACTCGGCAACATTTACTGAGCTTATCGGTGATGGAGGCGAATACACAGCGGGGACGAAGGTGCGAAATCTTTCTGTCGATGAACCTCGCCGGCGAATACGGTTCGATCTTCCGCTGCTCGGTGAGGGCCGAGAGATCGAGTACGTAAAAGGAGCAACCGGCCGAATTACGCGGTCGGGTATCCAAATGAATTGGCGGGGAGCCTTTGGACGATTTGGCGGTAGTAGTAAACCATTCCTAGCAAGACGAACGCGGAATTGTAGTTAGAATGGATTATTGGCTTGCTGCTCCTAAGTGAAAGGCCAGTGGTTTGGATCCACTCGGGAGCACCAGTAAACATCGAAGCAATAGAAAAAATTGGGACATAGCGAAAAAAGGCGACCCCTATCTTACGAAATGAATTGGTTTCGCATTTAATCGTCTTATTGGTTATTTACTCCGGTTACCTTACTGGCCTCTGCTGCCAGGTTTAATAATTGGGCGGTTAATCCTTCGGCGGAAACTTCCTGTAATTCACTGCCGTCAAATCGGCATCGGCTCCGATATATTCCTCGCTGTCGCCGCTCGGATAAACAATCTCGGCTTTTGATTCACGCTGAAGTTTAGCTTTTAGAGTGAACTACGGGTACGATTTGTCGTGGTACTATGCCAAAGATTAGTGATAAACTGCGAGAATACTTCCGAACTGACGGCGTCCAGTGGCGTCCGGGAGCAACGGATGAGCAAATTAAATCGTTTGAACTCTCATATGGGTCCGGGTTCCCGACGACTTGCGCGACTACTTTCGAGCGACGAACGGCTTCGATGAAGACAAACATGGTGCGACAATAATCTATTCACTTTTCTTTCCCTTCTCAGTCAGAGTTTCCCGCAATGATGATAATTATGATGAAGGCGGCAACTAACCCAACACCAAGTGCGATCTTCACACCGTTTGAAAGATTATTGCCTTTAACCTGTTTAGCATTTGAGTAAGCTACTTCATTAGAAGCTCCGGTTTTATCGTCAACCACAACAAAATTATTAGCATTTATTTCGCTGACGTAGCCTTTCAGTTTTGTCTTATCCCTCAGCTTTACTTCAACGCGGGAGTCCCTGCCGGTGCCGAGCTTGGTAATATTCACTTTTACCTTTTCAGCGTGTTTAACTTCCTTTGAAGTCTCAGCAAAGGCGGTCGAGCCCAGCGAAAGGTTAACAACCAAAACAGTTAAGCTTAGAACCAGATATTTTTTGAACATAATTTTCTCCTCTTTCTTCACCCTTAACAGTAGAAATCACGATCAGATGTGCGAACTTGCGACTCATTTATGCTGGCCGCTTTTAGTCCCGGCCGGTACGCTTATTGATTTCTTTCTGTATTCAAATTTGAAATAGTTTTTATTTCACTTTCTGTAAAACTATTACTCGTTGTCCCTCGGATAGATCTTCTCGATAGGCGTATATATTCTCTGTTAAAACAAGCTGTTCTTTCTCCACCGTGACTTGGAATGTTCGCAAGCGAATGCCATTAAATGGATGTAGTTTTAATTCTGGTTTAAGCACCAAATTTCGTCCGTCGATTTCATATTTCCCTGCAAAGCTTTCAAAGCCCAACTCATTTACATTTTTCGGAAAGCTGGTGAACCAGTCCATATTGCGATTATTATTCACTAGAACGAAATTAAAATGCCCATCCTGGAAATGAAACCTTCCAGACCAGTCGGGCGAGTTACGGTGAGTCACCGATTTTGGGCTTCCCTAACTCAGTCGTTTCTGATGAGAGATTATAAACACCATCGATTCGCATGCTTTGCTGACCTCGATCATTTGAAAAGTCGAAATGCACATACAAAACGGATGCTAACAAGAGAACGATGGACCCAGTTATTAAAGAGAATTTGAACTTATTTTACCTTTCATCAAAATCATAAATTTACCATTTTATGAACATACAGTTCGAGGTTGCGTATGGTATCCGCTTGGATCAGGATCTGCGACCTGACCTTCGATTCTGCGACTCGTTTACCCGAAGATTAAGAAACCTCCGAGCAACGACATTACCAACAACAAATAAATCTCAGTTAAGCCCATCAATATTGTGAGCCACGCGACGCGTTGCGTGTCATTTTGGAGCTTTTCGATTTTTCCAGGATTTAGGCCGTAACGACGAGTATATGAAAAAGTAAGAATAGCGACGACCATCATAATGATCAGCGTGATTCCAGTAAAGATAAACCGGATTAAAACCATCATGGCAAAAACGCTAAACAGTGCCAATCCTGTCCACCAGCTAAGCCTACTTACCGCATATATTCCCAATGCCAAAACCGAAGAAGTTAATGCGGTAAATAACGAGCTCCTCAAGGTATCAAAAACATCCGCTTTTTCATCCAGATTTTCTTTTTTATTTCTATATTTCAAACTAACCTCAATCGGTTAAATGCCTAAATCGACACCAATTATTCTGATTGTGCCAGATAAATAGCGACCGCATAGATTAGACCTACGTGAACCGCGGAAGAACTGCAAAGCGTTATCGGCGAAAAGGTGTTCGGTGGTGACGATCCGGGAAATTTGCGACAAGACTTATCTCCACGCAGCCGGTTACACCTTTGATCTTGCCAATGAGCTTTACCGCCTGATTTGACCAAATAGGGGCACCACCGTATTGTCAGGCACAAACGTTCGTTTGTGCCGTATGTAATTAAGGCAAAAGTCACTTGCTGGGGCTGAGTTATTCAAAGCCGATTAATTTGATACCGTACAATTTTTGGAGATTCCGAAACGTATTCGAGAATCTTCTTACCCTCCGTGCTAGCCGTGTTCGCCTGGTATTGTATTAACTTATAGGAATTGCCACGCCTGACTTCGACAATAATGTCTGTTGCGTCCGGGTCGCCCCAACCTGCGCCGGCTTTATGTTTCCCGGCTATCAACCTCTTGATGTCGAAGTCTTCACCAAAGTTTTTCATTCCGCTACTATCATTGAAATTAAGATCTTTTACGATTTCCGGTTTACGATCAGCGCCCAGATTGCCTGTAACGTAGGATGCCATTAGAATGCCCTTTCGTTTCGCCAAGACAATCCCGCGGGCGCCAGGAAAGGTGTTAGCGAAGACGACCCACACCCGTATCTCAAATTCCTTGGCGTTAAAGGATTCAGCAGCGAGACAGCTTAGGCCAAGTAACGTCGGATATTCTCCGCACGTACGGCAGTAAACTGCATCAGGAGCGGAAATCGCCGGTGGCGTCGCTTTCCGCTGCGAGAAAGAGGACGTTCCGAAGACAAAAAGTAAAGCTAGTATTAATAGACTTGGTTTCAACATTGGCATTCAAGATTAAGATGCGATAATTCGCGGCATTGCCAGCAACGAAGACTAAAACCTTCGTTTGTGCCGATCCTTCGGTTTTACCGGCCCGCCCTTATTTCGCACTAGTTGTCTAAATATGGGTTTGGGACCCCAGGTCGAATTAGCCAGAAGGTCACATTCTTCTTGCCGTTATCCGCCACTAAGAATGTAATCCGGGAGATGTCGATCTTTGTCTTTTTGAGCTCATCCGCGATTCGGGTGCGGATCTTCTGCATGAAACGGTCCGGCGTGCCCCGCTCAAATTGAATTCCCACGTAAAGTTGGGCATACGGCTCCTTTCGGGCTTCCATTGCTATTTTGGCCAGCAGCCTCTTTTGATCACATAACCCGGTCCCGCGGTCTTTCCTAGCTTGATCGGTCCGGGTTCGATCGTGTACTCATACACCGCCGAGGCCGAGTACGAACAGCCCGGAGCCAGCCCGGTGACTTTAACTGTTGCTTTGATTCGCGGGTATCCCGAAAACACCGCATCCATGGTATGTGTGCCTTGCCCGCTGACGATCTTTCCCTTGCTCACCGACCAATTATATTTGGGCCGGCCCAAAACGCTTCCGTTTACTATTACTTGATATCTTACCGGATTGCCGGGGTTGATTATCCCCGCCGGCGTTTGCACGGAAATCTGTGGGCAAGTACTTAAATAAATTTCCCCCGTCTCCGGCGTCTGGGCTGCGCCGACCGAAAAGAGCACAAGAACGACCAATTGGATCAACATGAGTTTCTTCATTTTTTGGTTCAACATCAGTTTCATCATTTTATATACAATAACCGGACATTTGCAGGTGGACGCAAACCTTCGTTTGTGCCAACTAATTAGTAGTCGAACGCGGGCAAGGGCATTCTTCTGTCGGCTTGTGCCAGTTTAGCACTGTAAATAAGAGCTACCTCAAAAGACTTTCAGCAAGCTGTAATTTTAACGAAAGACGAATCTCGCGACGGGAAAATGAGTTTATCAAGTTTAGCGTGGATTCAAGATCCGACGCAGCTAATTCGCGTAGGATCGAGTTGTCCGCAAATGGGGCTAAAGGATGTCCGTCCGAAATCAACATTTCACCTAGCCGGACAACGGAACCGTTTTGAAAGCCATTAAGAAGTGCGGAGGCATCTATAAGTTCATTCAACACCGGAATGAGCGGCTCGACAAGTCGAAAGGATTGCGGCGGTTCAATAGCGGCATAAACCGACGCTAGCTTCATGATCTCGGTTATTTGATTATTGGTTTCGACCCGTTCCGGCAACTTCGTCCTGTATTTCTCTAATAAAGCAATAACATAAGATTTATTTTTTACGGGATCTTTTTCATAGATCGATTGCCCAAGTTGGATCAGTGCTGGAGACTGCGAATCTTCAGGCAGTTCGTCGATGATTCGCTCGGCTTCGGCAAACCTTCCGCTCTCGACTAAAGAATTGATTTGATGCCATTTGAGATCGCTGACAGAGTGATCGAGTAAATCGCCGGAAAAATTGGCCTTCAAAACCGTTTCCGCGCTGGCAAAATCACCTGCTTCAACATATTGCTTAACAACTGTTTCATAAACCTCCCGTTGCTGGCTGGCTGGGAGTTCTTTTACCGCGGAGAGCCGCTCTTCGGGCTTACTGTGAATGCTAAGAAGTGCATCGGCTTCGGTTTCCTGATGAGTGAGGCGGCGCGGCAAAACCTTCCCGATTATCCTAAGCTGCGGCACCGCGTCCGGAGCCAAACTCTCGGCAATTTCAACTATGTGACGGAAATGGAAGTTGCTATATCTTACGGCGTGTTCCAGGAAAAAAGAAACCAATTTGCCCGTCAAGCTCTTGATTTGCGATTCGTTGAATTTCAACGCCTTCTCTTTCCCATTTTTGAATTGAATGTACTCTTCAAGAAAACTGGACGCCAAACCAATACTGTGGGTATCAGGGCGGTTATCGATGAAGAAGCTCTTTGAAAGAAGTTTTGCGACTATTTGATCTGCAATTTCACTGGCAGCTTCAGCATTTTTGTCGTTGAGTTTTTTCAATAAGTTCAGCGTTTCACCTGTTTGTCTTTTCAGCGCCTCTTTTAACAGCTCGATCGCGTTTCTCGGGTTCTGATCAGCGGCCTGACTTATGAACGCTTGTTCGAACGCAATTTCTTGCTGTGCGATATAAACAAAAAGCTCGGACGAATCGCGTATCCTCAAATCTTTCTTCTCCGATAAAGCGAGTGATTTCGTAGCTGCGTCTGGTCTTGAACGGAAAAGACCTTCCAGTGCAAACGCGGCATCGCGGGAAGCAATCGTCCTAAGAAGCTGATGCCGTGTAGATTGCAGCGAGTGAAGAGTTTGTTTCTGATTTTCTGATTTTGGTTTTTTCTCGGCGAGGACTAAAGCGTTTATTAGCTCATCGATAGCATTCTGAAACATCGTACGCGCCCGCTTCTGGTCGGCTTTCCAAACTAGATTCCCGGCTTTTGTGAAGACTATTGCTCGATTTTCGCCCGATTTCAGGTTAGGGATGTCAGCCAGTATTTGTTCAAGCAGAAGGCTTTGTGGTTGCTGCCTGTTCTTAGCTCCTTCGTCCTCACTTTGGGCTAAGATAAATGGCGGAAACACCAACAAGATCAAAAAATAGAACAATCGGGTAATGTGCATAATATTTTATCGGAAATGGATGGCGGTCTTCATTAAAAGAGGTTGCGGAGTTAAAAAAGGTTGTATTGACGGACTTCTAATACCGGATCACGGATTCGACCTTCTTCCAAATCGCTAGCAACTGGCATTTGCTTTCGAATTACTCTTCCACTCGGGATATCTCAATTGAGTTGCCGTGCGGCAACGATAAGGATTAAGCGTAATTTCGTCGTTTAATTACTTGGCCTTTCCGAAAGTCAAATCGGACAAAAACCCTCGTTTATGCCGGCGGAAATATTTTATTCTTTATCCTGACCATCGGTTATTTGGTACGGCAAGTGACGCTCTAATAAAACAATTATGGGATCGGCTCCACTTTCCTTCACTGCTTTGGCGACCTTTATTAGATCCGAGTACTTCGCCGAATTCGGAAGCTTTATTCCTACAGCCTTTACGATCCGCTCGCTTTCGGGCTCGAAAACGCCCTTCTCCTCGTACGCCTTGAAAACTTCGGAAAGGCGTTGGGTGACAGCTCCCAAACTCGCTTGTGGCTCCTTATTAATAGAAACCTCACGGTTAACTGATAACTCGACGTAAATTAAACTGTGATCATTTGGGAGATCTGCCCATGTGCCTGTCTTTCCTTGAAAATCCACCGCTTCGTTGTTTCCAGGGCGCGGAAAAAGGAATCGTTGAAATCTTGAATGGTTCTGAAGCGGCGTCAGGCTCGAATCATGTAACGGCGGTACGCGAACTACTATTACTTCCAATCCGGAACTGTTTTCACCAACCTCGGTCCGTGCACAGCTTACAAAACCAAGGCACAACGTTAATAAAAAGATTTTTCCGATTGCTGCAGCTCTCATCGATTCCATTGTGGCATAGAATGCTGCAAGAATTCTGGCGGTCGTTTGTCTCATTACAGGGGATTCGCCGTAGCCGCAAACCTTCGTTTGTGCCGACAAGAGTTTGATATCGGTGGCAATTGAACGGGTTCATAACAGAGAGATTCTTTGTCGCCGATATCCGCGCATAAGAATTCTGATGTGCCATCCGACTAAAAGCAGCATCACGCAAAACAGAAATAGGTCGGTTCCAGTCAACGTAAGCATAAATATTCCTAACAGACCTCTGTTTAAGAAGCTGTCCGAATATTGCGAATGTGAAGCGTGTTCCAACAACCAAGCTAGTCTCAGGTGTGAAACTATTAAGAAGTAAACAAGATAACCAATCGGCACTGCATACAAACAAATCGAAGTCGAAATTCTTTTGAAGTACACGAGGATGCTGGATACGGCAAAGGTGAGGGTTAGCACGAGCCTGAACTTGGCAAGGTCGAAATCTGTTACCCCGTGACTTGAAAACACTATCGAGGGCGGATAGAAATACTCATAAACCCTCCAAAAGTACAGAGCGAAAAGTAGCGTCACCGCCACAATTGGAACTACTGCTGTCGCAACGAAAAGGAGCTTATGTTCCAATCTTGTTAGTGTTGATTTTGCTGGCATCACAATCGGCTACGTTCGCTCTATATTTTATTACTATGGACTCAAACCTTCGTTTTTGTCCGGGAGTCAGTTTGACGACTTGGGTCCCGCGTCATTCGTTTGAATGCCAAATAGCT
>JBBJOS010000028.1:0-20181 GCA_037723965.1 Pyrinomonadaceae bacterium
GATCAACAAATGTGTCGTTAACTGGTCCAGGTGTCGGAGTGGGCGTCGGGGTTGGAGTTGGAGTAGGTCCTACTCCGGCCGTTAAAGTTAAAGTTGCGGCGCTGACAGCACCGGTATCTAAACCGCAATCGTCGGTAAAGGTCAACGTCCATGTTCCGTTTGAAGTAGGAATTCCCGCAAAAGCTGCATTAAGGACAGTCACCGCTCCGCCGCCGGTCGTGGTGTTGCCCACCGCTGACGTACGATAGCCCCCAGCGGGAATCGGAACCGCAGCTCCCGTTGCAGCCGCGGCCGTCCACCAATTGCCGGTTGCGGCATCGTTAAAAGTATAAGGGCCTGCCAGATCGGAGCTGTCTCCGCCGCCGCTGTCTCCCCCGGTATTTCCGAAGATTAGAAATGAAGTTCCGTTCGGAGCCGCGAGCGTGGCGCGAATATCGCCGACCCATGAGTGTGTAGCCGTAATGCCTACTGAAACATTAGTCGGGGCAGGCGTGAGGCCGGTTACGGAAAATGAAACCACAAGCGGCGGTCCGATGACCGGGCAGCCGCTGGCGTCCGGAATCTCACCGGTTCCGGTTCCGTTAAAGGTTGTTTGTCCTAAAGAAGTTAAAGTCAGACTGACAAATATTGCCAGAAAGCTTGAGGCAAGGCGCAATTTACGCATAACAGTTAATTCTCTCCTCCAAAAAAAGATAGAAAAGCCTTGGTGGCGGTTGTCGAAACCGGCTTGCTTTCTAAGTTGTATAAAAATCTAAAGTGAAGCGAAATAGAATAGTGATTGAAATCTACATCTATTCCGATTCCTTGTCAAGGCTTTTTTCGGCGAAATGAGCGAAGTTTTTTGAAGCCGCCGCCGCCTGGTTCATCCAGGCCCAAGGTTTGAAGTTTTTGCGGTTGCAATAACACAGATGCAAAGCTATTATTTTCGTTTGGATTAGTGGCGGTTTTTAATACGATATTTAATAAAGAATTCATTTCTTTGATTGGAGAATTTAATGGCTGTTAAAGGTGTGGAGATCGCTCCGGCGAATGGTAAACTTGGAATTTTACTGGTCGGATTGGGAGCCGTGAGCACCACATTGGTCGCCGGCGTTGAGGCAGTCAAGCTCGGGCTACAGCATCCGACCGGCAGCCTGACCCAAATGGGAACGATCCGCCTGGGCAAAAGGACAGAGAACCGGACACCCAAGATCAAGGATTTCGTACCGCTCGCAGAGCTTGATGACATCGTATTCGGTGCGTGGGATATTTTTCATGATAATGCTTTCGAAGCGGCGATGAATGCGGGAGTACTCGAAAAAGACCTGCTCAACCAAGTGTCTGAGCAGCTTGCTTCATTAAAGCCCATGCCCGCCGTTTTCGAGCAGAACTACGTCAAACGGCTTCACGGCGAGAACGTCAAAACCGGCAAAAGTAAGATGGAGCTGGCTGAGCAGCTTATCGAAGACATCGGCCGGTTCAAGGCGGATAATAACTGCGACCGCGTCGTGATGGTTTGGGCGGCGTCAACCGAAATATTTCTCGAAGCATCTGAAGTTCATCAAACCATAGAATCATTTGAAAAAGGGTTGTATGACAGCGATCCGCGAATCGCTCCGTCAATGATCTACGGTTACGCCGCTCTCAAGGCAGGTGTTCCTTTTGCTAACGGAGCTCCGAATTTGTCGGTCGATATCCCCGCGTTAACGGCTCTCGCCGAACAGAATAACGTGCCGATCTGCGGCAAGGACTTCAAAACCGGCCAGACGCTGATGAAAACAATTCTGGCTCCCGGTTTGAAATCGCGTATGCTCGGCCTCGACGGATGGTATTCGACCAATATTCTCGGCAACCGCGATGGCGAAGTGCTCGACGATCCCGAAAACTTTAAGACAAAGGAAGAATCCAAGCTTTCCGTGCTTGAACATATCCTCCAGCCCGACGTTTATCCCGACCTTTACAAAGACTTTTCCCACGTCGTCCGCATTAATTATTATCCGCCTCGCGGAGATAATAAGGAAGGCTGGGACGCCATCGATATTTTCGGCTGGCTCGGCTATAAAATGCAGATAAAGATCGATTTTATGTGCCGTGATTCGATCTTGGCCGCTCCCCTTGCACTGGATCTGGCATTGTTCCTCGATCTGGCCCAGCGTTCGGGAATGAAGGGCGTGCAGGAATGGCTATCGTTCTACTTCAAGGCCCCGCAGACCGCCCCTGGCCTTTATCCCGAGCATGATCTTTTTATTCAGTTGATGAAACTGAAGAATACTTTGAGACACCTAAAAGGCGAAGATCTGATAACCCATCTCGGCCTTGAATATTACGATTAGTCTGCCGGAGAACAGGCGGAAATACGACCGGTAGGGAGTGTGCCTTTTCCGCTCATGCTTCGATGCCGGCAGGAGCAATAAGAACACACTCCCTACGGGGATCGTGTTTCCGCCTGTGCCGATTTTCGGCCTTATATTACGATTAGGCGGCAAAATCCAGAAACTTTTTCATTTAAACGGGATTTGCTTGCAGATTCCGTTATGTTTGTGTTAACTATTATGTAGAAAACGCGGCGCAAGGTTGCGTTTTCTATAAACCTTTGGGATTCACCCATCCCGGTTCACAAAGTCCAGCCAACGAAAAATATATTGAAATCATCTTTAATGACGACAGACAGCCGTATCCATTTCGGCAAATCTGGATTCTAAGGAACGTCATTTTGTAGTAGGAACACTCTGCATTACCGAATGTTCTGGTGAGGAGATAAGCATGAAAAACGAAACGGCAAATAAGGCAGAAACTTCGGAAAAGGGGATTTTACTCGATCCAGAAAGAAAAAGTCCGCGGGCGAAGGAGTTCGAAGACAAACTGTCGGCATTGATCGTCGGGCAGGAACGCGGTGTCCGCCGATTAAGCGGCCTGTTTCAGATCTACCTGGCGGGAATGAATAATCCGTCTCGTCCTATCGGTACGATGCTTTTTCTTGGGCCGACCGGATCGGGAAAAACACGTGTAGTCGAGGCTGCGGCTGAGGTTCTTTTCGGCGAGCCGCATACCGTCGTTAAGATAGATTGTGCTGAGTTTCAGCATTCGCACGAGATCGCAAAGCTTATCGGATCGCCTCCGGGATACCTCGGCCACCGCGAAACGGCGCCGATGCTTACGCAGGAAAACCTGGATAAATCGCATACCGACGATACCAAACTTACTTTCGTGCTTTTCGACGAAATTGAAAAAGCCTCCGATTCCCTTTGGCAGCTATTGCTGGGCATTTTGGATAAGGCAACATTAACGTTGGGCGATAACCGCCGCGTCGATTTCTCGCGGACTGTCGTTATCATGACCTCGAATCTCGGTGCCCGCGAGATGTCTGATATGATCTCCGGCGGCATCGGTTTTGCACCGACGAAGACAGGTGCACCCATAGAGGACGACGAGATCGACGCAAAGATCTACCGGACCGCTCTCGAAGCCGCGAAACGCAAATTCTCGCCGGAATTTATGAACCGCATCGATAAAGTGGTTGTATTCCGAAGCTTAAAGGAACACCATCTCCGCAGAATTCTGGAAATCGAATTGGCATCGGTGCAGGACCGCATCACCGAATCGGCGGGGACGAAATTCGTCTTTGAATGCACTGACAAAGCAAAGGAATTCTTGCTCAGCGAAGGCATCGACCTGAAATACGGCGCGCGGCATTTGAAACGTTCAATTGAACGTTTTCTGGTTTATCCATTGTCGAACCTGGTTGCGACGCAGCAGGTCGAAACGGGTGACTTTGTTCTCTCGGATTTCGATGCCGAAAAAGGCGTTCTTAGCTTTACAAAGCAATCCGGAAAGATGATCATCAGCGATCTGCCTGACGACGGCATCGACGAAGAACCGTTGAAGAAATCAGACGCCGTCGGCATTCCGCTGCCGCAAACTCAAGTTTCGGCCGGCATGAGCAAGTCAAAGGGCGAAAACAACGACGTCTAAAATTTTCCCTAATTCACAAGTACAAGGAACGATTCGATCGTTCCTCTTTTTCGTTTTGAGTTCAAGCTTCAGCTTGTCTTAAGCTTAAGAATGAAGACAAGCTGAAGCTTGAACTCAGAACATCAGCCTTCCCAGTTCATCGATCTTTTAACGGCCTCATTCCATTTGTACTGTAACGCCGCCGCTCTTTCAACCGTCATTTGCGGCTCAAATCTTCTATCTTCCCGCCAATGCTCAATAAGCGCTTCACGCGATTTCCAAAATCCAACCGCCAGCCCGGCTAAATAAGCGGCTCCGAGAGCAGTCGTTTCAGGCGTTTGCGAACGTACAACCGGAATCCGCAAAATATCCGCTTGAAACTGCATCAGCGAATCGTTTCTAACGGCTCCGCCATCAACGCGAAGTTCCGGCAGTCCGATACCCGAATCCGCTTTCATTGCTTCCAGCAAATCGGCGGTTTGATACGCGATTGATTCAAGGGCCGCCCGTGCAATGTGGGATTTTCCCGTTCCCCGCGTTAATCCGATTATCAGGCCGCGGGCTTCCTGATTCCAGTGCGGCGTGCCGAGACCCGTAAATGCCGGCACAAAATAAACGCCGCCGTTATCCTCGGACAAATTCGAAAGCTCTTCGATATCCCCGGAATTTTCAATAATTCCAAGCGAATCACGCAGCCATTGAACGACCGCTCCGCCAATAAACACGCTTCCCTCAATCGCATAATCTGTACGGTCGCCGATCTTCCACGCAATTGTAGTGAGCAGCCGATGATGGGATTCAGCAGGTTCAGTTCCCGTATTTTGCAGCATAAAACAGCCCGTGCCGTAAGTACTTTTAGTCGAGCCTTTATCAAAGCAAAGCTGGCCGAACAACGCAGCCTGCTGGTCGCCCGCGATTCCGGCGATGCGTATTCCTTTTAGCTCCGGAATGGAGACTTCGCCGTAAATTTCTGACGATGAACGCACATCCGGAAGTATCTCGAGCGGAATATCGAAAATTTCGAGCAGTTCGCTGTCCCAATCCAAAGTGTTGATATTGAACAACATGGTTCGTGACGCATTCGAGACATCGGTAATATGCCGCGCGCCGCCGGTGAGGTTCCAGGCCAGCCAGCTATCGACCGTGCCGAAGGCAAGCTCGCCGCGTCCCGCCAATTCGCGGGCACCCGCTACATTGTCGAGAAGCCATTTTATTTTGCTGACACTGAAGTAAGCATCGACTTCAAGCCCTGTTTTGCCGCGAATCGTCCCGGCGTGCCGTTCACGAACGTCATTACAAAACGCTGAAGTCCGCCTATCCTGCCAGACGATGGCATTATATACAGGCTCGCCCGTTTTCCGGTTCCAGATAACCGTTGTTTCACGCTGATTCGTAATTCCGAGAGCGGTAATATCTTTTGAGGACAAGCCCGCTTTTTGCAGTGCTTCCGCTGCGGTTTCAATTTGCAACTGCCAAATTTCGCACGGATAGTGCTCGACCCAGCCGCTTTGCGGATAGATCTGCCGGAATTCGCGTTGCCCGACAGCGACGATGCGGCTTTCTCGGTCGAAAATTATAGAGCGGCTGCTGGTTGTGCCTTGATCGAAAGCGAGGACAAAAGTCATATATTGAGGTTTTTGTTGAAACTTGGTATCAACAGATTCCGCGGCAAAAGACGTCAAAATATCGCAAAAAATTAATCCAAATCAAAAATTATTGACACTGTTTCGGCCGGGGCCGCGTCGGCGGAGAAAATTCTCGCGTCGCGGCGCCGGCCGGAGCTTTTGCGTTATCGCGTTGCCGCGTTGCCGGGAACGCCCGAATGAATTTTTTAGCTCGGCACGGCCAATTTAAGATTTGTTTCCGGTAAATTGCCGCCAGCTTTAGCTAGTGGCCGGAAGCTTTAAAATGAAGGGCTTTAGCCAAACTTCCTTTTTTTGAATTCCCATTGGCTTTAGCCGCTGGACAGTTTCTGCTAAAGCCAATCGATGATTGATATTTTTTTGATTCGGCTACAGCCTGATGTTTACCGCTTATTTGTCCACTAGCTAAAGCTAGTGGCAATTGAAAAAGCAATGTTAACACGGACTTAAGACGCTGCTTAAAGTTTATCCAGAGCTTGTTCAAAATCTTCGATCAAATCATTGATGTCCTCAATGCCGACAGAAAGTCTTAACAAGCCGTCCGTGACACCCGCTTCAAGTCGCTGTTCGCGTGGAATGGCCGCGTGCGTCATCGATGCCGAATGCTGAATGATGGTTTCGACGCCGCCTAAAGAGGTGGCTAAAGTACAAAGCTTCAAACTATTAACAAGAGTTTTCCCGGCATCTACGGAGCCGACATCGAAGCCGATCATTCCGCCGAAGCCCTTCATCTGCTGTTTCGCTGCTTTGTGGTTCTCGTGAGATTCAAGGCCTGGATAGAAAACGTCTGCGATTTTCGAATGTTTCGATAATATATCCGCTAAAGCAGATGCGTTATAGTTATGCCGCTCCATTCGCAGGGCCACTGTCTTAATTCCACGCATTACAAGCCAGGAAACCTGCGGTGCTAGATTGCCCCCATAGTATTTGCCGGCACCATTTCTCACTTTTTCAACAATATCCTTATTTCCGGCCAGCAGGCCGGCGGTCAAATCGCTGTGCCCGCCCAGATATTTCGTCGCGCTGTGAATGACGGCATCGATTCCAAGATCGAGCGGCCGCTGATTATAAGGCGTCGCAAATGTGTTGTCCGCAACGGTCGTAATGCCGTTTTCTTTCGCAATCGCCGCGACAGCCGCCAGATCGGTTATCTGCACCAGCGGATTCGAAGGCGTTTCGATCCAGATGACTTTTGTATTCGGGCGTATCGCGGAACGATAATTTTCAGCATCGGCAGCATCGATAAAGGTGGTTTCTATCTTAAATTTTTCCGCGAGATGTTTTAGAAAATTGGTCGTGGTCGGATACATCGATTTGGGGGCAACAATGTGATCGCCCGAGTTCGCTAATGTAAGCACCACACCCGAAACAGCAGCCATTCCGGAAGCGAACGCGAGGCCCGATTCGCCATTTTCAAGCTGCGCTATCGATTTTTCCAAAGCCGCCGTGGTCGGATTTCCGAGCCTGCCGTAATAATAGCCGGGCTTTACCTCATTGTGAATATCCGACGCCTCGTCCACATTCTGAAAGGCAAAAACGGAAGAATTGTAAACCGGCAAGGAGACCGCTCCGTGGTTCTGCGTGCGGTCCCCGCCCGCGTGGACAGCCAATGTATAAAATGATTCTTCAGCCATAATTATCAGTTAATCCTATATATATCGAAAGGGAAGTGCAACAGACTTAATATGTTTACTTTATATATATGTATAAGCTAATATATTCGCTATTCAAATATGGAAAATCAAAACGAATTAGCTAAAATAGAAAACATATTTCTGGCTCTTGCGGACAAAACGCGGCTTCGTCTTTTAAACCTGATGCGGGACGGCGAGGTCTGCGTTAATCTTTTTTCCGAAACGCTCATGCTGAGTCAGCCTAAAGTATCGCGGCATCTTGCTTACTTACGAAATGCCGGTATAGTTTCTGCACGCCGGCAAGGTAAGTGGATATATTACAGTATCGACTCATCTATGACTTCCGGAGGAACTCGGATTTTGAATGAAACATTCGACTGGCTCGCCTTGAATAACCAGATGCAGATCGATTTCGAACGTCTCATTCGATTGAGCCGCGGTAGCGAAATCGAAACCGAAGTTGTTTACCAACCTTTTTACGAGCGAAATGAAGAAATCGAAACATTTTTACTTTAGCTTCTGCACGTTGACGTAATCGTATGGGCAATGGCGGCAGCAGTTTCCGCAGCAGTAGCCGCGCTTTAGGAGAAAGTGTTCCGTCAGCACCATTAATCCGCTCTCGAAATAATAGTCGAGTCCTTCGACCAACTTTCCGTCTTCTTCCGTATCCTTATCGTTCATACAAAGCGAGAAATTCCTTGTTGCCTTCGGCTCCCAGAATCGGGGATTCGATAAGGCCGGACACTTTAAGGCCCAACGAAACGGCGCAATCATTGACTTCGGCAACGACACGCTGATGCTTTTCACCCTCGCGGACGATGCCGCCGGTGCCGACCTCACCTTTCCTGACTTCGAACTGCGGTTTGATAAGCGAAATGATCTTTCCGTTTTCCTTTAGAAGCGAAACCATTGCCGGAATGACTTTGGTTAAAGAAATGAATGAAACATCGATGACGATCAGATCAAATTCTTCCTCAAAATCGTCGGGTTTCAAATTGCGGGCGTTCGTATTTTCCCGCACTTCGACGCTGGCATCGGTTCGCAAACTCCAGACAAGCTGATTTGTCCCCGCATCTACAGCAACAACCTTTTTAGCACCGTTTTGAAGCAGGCAATCGGTAAACCCGCCGGTTGACGAGCCGACATCGAGACAGGCATATCCGTTTGGGCGAATATGAAATTCCACCAAAGCCTTTTCAAGCTTCAAACCGCCGCGGCTGACGTAGCGCGATTCGGCTGTTTCGCCCTTTATTCGGATATGCACTCCCGATGGAAAAGTTTCCGAGGGCTTTTCCACGCGTTTTTCGTCAACGAGAACAACACCCGACATCACCAGAGCCTTAGCCTTCTCCGGCGAATCGGAAAGTTCCCGTTCATTCAACAATTTGTCTATTCGCTCCTTTTTCATCTGCAAGCGTTCTGAGTTCGTGCTTCAGCGTGCTTCGTTAAACGAAAGACAAACTAAAGTTTGAAATCAGAACGGTATCTATTGTTCAATGCCGTTAGCTTCGAAATCGGCCAACTCAAAATTTTCAGCCGCGTATCTGATCTGTATAGGCTGACAGCAGACCTCGCAATCTTCGATATAACTTTGGTCTCTCACTGACAGGTCGAGGACGAACGAAATGTCCTGCCAACAATACGGACATGTGAAAAAATGCTCGGTTTCCATTAAGTTTATCTAATAACGATAACGTTTCGGATTCTTTTTAGCTGATGCTATTCTTGATTCGAATTTAACAAAATGCAGACCGAAACAAAAATACCGGCGTTCGCTAAATATGCCTGGTTCGTACTAGCGTACAACCTCGTTGTAATTCTCTGGGGCGTTTTTTTGCGTGCCTCCAAATCAGGCGACGGCTGCGGGCAGCATTGGCTGACGTGTCACGGCGAGGTGATTCCGTCGGCGCCGGAACTTAAAACGGTAATCGAATTCTCGCACCGGCTGACGAGTGCTCTCGATGGCGTCTTTGTGATTATCCTGCTCGTTTGGGCTTTCCGCATATGGCGTTCGGAGAAGTCTCGGCAAACAGGTTCGGTGCTGAAAATGGCAGCAGCGTCTTTTGTGCTGATTCTAATCGAGGGGGCAATTGGCGGCGGACTTGTACTGACCGGAAACACGGCGGAGACTTTAACCCCGGCCCGGCCTTTCTGGATGTCAGCCCATTTGATAAATACGCTCATACTTCTGGCGGCGCTGACAATGACAGCGTGGTTTGCGAGTGGCGGAAACAGGATTGTTCTCAAGGCCAATCCAAAATATCTGGCGGTCATAATTTTAGGCGTGATTTTCATTATCTTGATTGGAATCAGCGGTTCAATTGCTGCTTTGAGCAGCATGATCTTTCCGGCGGGAACGCTTAGCGAAGGAATCACGCAGGATTTTTCGCCTACATCGCACATTCTGCTCCGGCTCCGGCTATTTCATCCGATTATTGCGGTATTCAGCAGCGTTTATTTAATATTGCTGGCTGGATGGATTAAGGCAAAGATGCCGGAATCGGGCGGTGTCGTACGATGGTCTAATGTGCTGTCTGCCCTTATCTTGGTTCAATTAGCGTTCGGAGCGTTGACACTTTTGACGTTGGCTCCGATCTTAATGCAGCTCGGCCATTTACTATTGGCGGACGCCGTTTGGATATCGTTTGTGCTAATGTCGGCAAATGTTCTGTCGGAACCGGGAGCGATAGCGACTGGGCTGGTTACAAAGGATAAAGGCGAAAGGATAAAGGATAAAGGATAAAGGATAAAGCAGACAATCTTAGTTCTTCATTTATCCTTTATCCTTTATCCTTTAAAAGAACCCGGTCGCTATCGCTCCCGGTTTCGACCCGGAGAGAATCCAGGCCGCTCCCGTAACTGACCCGTTATAAAATTCTCCATTCCTCTCCCGCGGCCACGAGCCGGTCGAGCGATTGCTGCAGTTCCGCAAGCGAGTTTTCGATGTCCGCATCGGGCGAGACATAGACCGGCTTCCCGATAATTACTTTTGCCCGCGTGAATGGTTTCGGTATTTGCAGCCGGTCCCAGCTTTTCACTGTCCAGTAATTTTTATTCTCTACAACAAAAGGCATCATCGGATTTCCAGTTTTCTTCGCGAGCAGAACGGCCCCGGTTTTTGCCACATACCGCGGGCCTTTAGGTCCGTCTACGCTAAACGCCATCGCTAATCCCCCGCGCATCAGCCTTATCATTTCGACCAGGGCGCCGACGCCCCCGCGCGTGCTCGAACCCCGAACCGCTCCGAAACCGAGGCGCTGAATAAATCTTGCTATGTATTCACCGTCCTTACTCTGCGAGGTAATAACGACAATGCCGCGATTGCGAAAAAAATAAGTGCCCGAAAATATGCGGTTGTGCCAAAATGAATAGATGGGCAGTTTGCCCGCTTTCCCGATTGCCTCGAAATTTTCCCAACCCTCGACCTCATAACGAATGGTTTTGCCGATAATTCTTACCAGCGCAAAAAACGCCAAATCGGCGGCACGGATCAGGACTTGATCTTTTAGCGAAAATTTCGCGAGCGGTGCGAATTGGTAGGCTTTTTCGATTTCTTCAGGCACAAATGGCAATATAGCGGGCGTTTAAGGTATTATTTGCAACAAGTATATATATTATATCGTAAACATTTTTGCGGAAAGCGGGGAAGATGCACAGACGAATTCTTATCATTGACGACCACGACGACCTCGCAAGTGCCCTCGACTCCGTATTTTCACAGGTTGGCCACGAAGTTTCGATTTTCGAAAATTACCGCGAAGCTCTCGAGATCGAGAATTTGCAGGATTTCGATCTGGTCATTACCGATCTCGACATAAAAAGCAAGGCGGCCGACATCCCCGTAAATGATGCCGAACACGAATGTTTGCCCGAATCATTCGAGAATACCGAACCTGAACATCTAAAGGCTTTTAAGGTATGCGCCTCGAATTTCCGTCTTGACGAATTCGACGAAGACGAACTTAAAAATCTCATCGAGACGGTCCTCAATTACAAGAGTCAATTCGTCGATAAGGTAGATTATGTCCAGGACCTTCGCGAGAAAATCGAGTTTGAACTGCCAAGTTCGATCTCGCTTATGCACGCCGTTCTCGATTATCTGATGAGACGAGTCGAAAAACTCGGTGTGGTTAAATCGGAGCAGTCTAATCTTTTCGTCGCACTTGACGAAGCATTCGTAAACGCCGTCAAACACGGCAATAAATTCGATTCGGGCAAGCTCATCCGCATCGTCGCCGAAGTCTCGCGTCAGGAAGCCCGCTTCACCATCGAAGACGAAGGTGAAGGCTTCGACGTAAATTCCATCCCCGACCCGCTCGATCCCCAGAATCTATTCAAAACATCCGGCCGCGGAGTTCTCTTCATTTACAACATTATGGATGAAGTAAAATACAACGACCGCGGTAACCGGCTGACAATGGTTAAGAGATCAGAGTCAGCAGTAGTAAGCCCAGATTTAGCGGAAGCATGACCGTAAGAGATCGTTTCATTATTCCTTCCTAACTTGTTTCTATTCCCTGGGTTATCGCTCGGTTACCCTGCATCTTTCCGGATTTGGCGTTATAATTTCGCTATGAAGGTAACGATCGGGCAGATAAACACAACAAACGGCGATCTCGAAGGCAACATTGCGAAAATCATTGGCGCGATTGAGAAAGCAAAGTCCGACGGCTCCGACATGATCGTCTTCCCCGAAGTTGTTACGCATGGCTACACCTCGCAGGATTGGTTCCAGGACCCGGACATTATTACCCGTTCACTCGATCCGCTGAAACGGATAATTCCCGCGACAACAGGAATTACCGCCATAATCGGCACGATCCGCCCGAATGAAGACAAGGACGGGCGTCGCCTGTATAACTGCGCGGCGGTCCTAAACGACGGCAAACTTCTCGGCTTTGCGGATAAAACCCTGTTACCGGAATACGATGTTTTTGACGACCCGCGTTATTTTGAACCTTCTGATATGCATCGACTATTCGAGATAAACGGCGTCAAACTCGGCGTCGTTGTGTGCGAGGATTTTTGGAATGATAAGACGTTCTGGAAGGGAAGACTGTACGAAACAGACCCGACTGACGAGGTGATCGCTCTCGGAGCGGACCTGATAGTGTCGGTAAATTCATCGCCTTACAATAAGGGAAAGATAAAGCTTCGCTGCGATATGGTCGCACACCGGGCGAAAACTCAAAAGGTTCCAGTCGTATTCGTTAACCAAATCGGCGGAAATGACGGAATTATTTTCGATGGCTCCAGCGTCATTGCTGACGAAGAAGGCGATATTATCTTACAGGCAGCCTCGTTTGAAGAATTCGTGGAAACTGTAGAATTGGACGTGGGAAAACCCGATGCTCGCGGGATCACGGGCAACGAGATCGAATCTATCCGGCAGGCACTCGTTCTCGGCATTCGCGATTATGCAAGCAAGAACGGTTTTACGAAATGCGTGCTTGGGCTTTCCGGGGGAATCGATTCGACGCTCGTCGCGGCCCTTGCGGCTGAGGCTGTCGGGCCGGAAAATCTGCTGTGCGTGATGATGCCGTCGCCGTTTTCGTCCGAGGGAAGTGTTAAGGATTCCGAAGAACTTGTTAAAAATCTGGGCTGCGAAAGCCGCATCGAGCCAATCTCAGAAACGTTTCAGGTGCTGCTCGAACAGATGAACCTGCACAAACCGACGCGGGGCGGCGAGAGCCTGGCGGCGGAAAATATGCAGTCACGCCTGCGCGGCGTTATCCTGATGGCAATCTCCAATTCTGAAGGCCGCCTGCTGCTTTCGACCGGAAACAAAAGCGAACTTGCCGTCGGTTACTGCACGCTTTACGGCGACACGAACGGCGGCCTGGCAGTGCTTGGCGACGTTCTGAAAACCGAGGTCTGGCAGATCGCCCGGCAAATAAACGAAAGTGTAGGCCGCGAAATAATCCCGAATAAGATCATCGACAAACAGCCGTCCGCCGAACTCGCCCCGAATCAATTCGACCAGGACAGCCTGCCGCCTTACGAACTGATGGACCCGATCCTGCAAATGTATTTCGAGCAAAAAGCGTCGCCCGCTGAAATAATCGCCGCCGTAAACGATCCTGAATTGGTTTACAGCCTGCTAAACAAAGTCGAGCATCCGTCCAACGAATTCAAACGAAAGCAATTGCCGCCCACGCTCATAATTTCCAAAAACGCTATCGGCGTCGGGAGACGGCGGCCGGTTACGCATAAATACCGGCGAAGCCCCAAAATATTGTAGAATGTTTTTCGAGGGGTGAAATTATGAATATAGTTTTTGCGGATGTAGTGGAGGAAATAAAACAACTCTCACTTGGGGAAAAAGAAGAATTAAAGGATTTACTTGACAATTATTTGGTCGATGAGCGGAGAGAGCAGATTCTCGAACATTATCATGAAAGCCAAAAGGAGTTTGCGGACGGCAAACTAAAATTTTCTTCCGACCTTAATGAACTAAAGGAAATGTTGAATGATTGATGTTTCGTTCAGTTCTTCCTTCAAACGCGCGTTTAAGCGAAAAATTACTGGCAATCGTGAATGGGAAAAAAGATTTTGGCAAAAGTTCGAGGTTTTTCAGAAAAATCCTTTTGATGCTTCCCTAAGATCGCATAAATTATCCGGAAAGCTCAAGGAATTATGGAGTTTCAGCGTTGAATACGACTTGCGAATCTCATTTTATTTCGCTGAAGAAAATAAAGTAATTTTCGTTGAAATCGGCACTCATGACGAAATCTATTAAAAGGCCGAATGATTTAAGTTTTCAATGAATTAAAAGAAAGACAAAGGTTAAATCAAGTAACTTCTGCAAGAAAATAATCCAACTCCGTTCCGTATTACAACAGCAAGATGCTGAAGTTAAATTGAACGGAGTTTTTTTATGCTTAAATTCGATAGCCCGCTTAATAATCTGAAGATCGCCAGCCCGTGTTCGGCTAATTGGAATGAGATGTACGGCAATGAACGCAAGCGTTTCTGCGGCGACTGCAAGCTGAGTGTTTATAACCTTTCGGGAATGACCAGCTATGACGCGGAAAACCTTTTGCGGAATTCCGAAGGGCGTCTTTGTGTGCGTTACTTTAAACGCAGCGACGGTAGTGTAATAACAGCGGATTGCCCGGTCGGTTGGGCGAAGGTGAGGCAGCGATTGTCAGTCTGCACGACGGCTATTTTTTCGCTGGTGATCAGCCTGATGAGCGGAGTGTTTTTCGTTTCGCTGTTTTCAAAGGGGACGGTTATCGGAAAGCGTGTAAACATTCCACTTGTCACGCCCACGCCTTATCCGCTAATGGGTACGGTGGCCGTTCCGAGTCCAACGCCAAAAACCACGCCCGGGGAAATAGAAATAATGGGAGGGGTCGAGCCGGATAATTTTGAACAAAAAGGTAAGGTAATGGTCGGGCAGATTCGCGGACAAAGGACTAGAGAGCAAGCGTCCCGCTTGCAGTGAGTGCTGCTTCAACACGATCAAAGCTTGGAGATAAGTGTATGGCGTTAAAGTAACCGCGATGCGGACTCCGCGGGCAAGCGGGACGCCCAGCGCTCCAGTCTCTAGTTTTTGACGTAGTAGCCCTGCCTTGCCCTGATCTTTAGACTGGCGGGATTTTGCAGGCCGACATCCAGCTTTACATACTTATTCTGTGGAAATTCCGTTTCTGAATAGTATTGCACGAGATATTGAGCTCGAATCTCGTTAGCGAGCTGCCGAAAGATTTGTACCAAAACCGCTGTATTTCGCTTTATATTTGACGAATTCTGTAATTGATCCTTGGTATCAATGGGCTGAAACTTTGGCAGAAAGGCTGTTCCACCGGTCGCTTCGGAGAATGTTTGCATGTTTTCCTGGCCGAATGTACTCATTCTATTGAGCAGATACGAGCTTCCACCGGGATTTATCGAATAGTGGACGATGTCGGCATCCTGTAAGGCCTTTAAAACCTTTGTCCGCTCTGACATTTTGGCGGCCTGCTGGGCTTGGAGTATTAAACTGTTAAGTCTCTTAAATTCCGGGTCAGGTTTATTGTCTACAATGTTCCGCTCAAAATTTCTTTGCGCTCTCTGTACGCCTTCGCTAAAATTATCTTCTCCATCTGAAATTACTAATATTACCCGTCTTCTGCCCTGCGGAGAGTTAATTTTTAAAAAGTCTGCGGCAGTTCTGATACTGTCAAAAAAGGCAGTGGCTCCTTTGGTCGGGGAAATTGACATCGTGCTAATGATTGACTTTTCGGCTGTGTCGCGTGCCTGAATCAAAACCGGTTTTTGTCCGACACTAAAAATCGTTGCACGATCCTCCGGCCGCAACACCTCGCGGAGAAATTTTGCTGCCGTTTCCTGCTGAAAGCGAAACATTGCATCAGTACTTGCCGAAACATCGAATAAAAGTGCGATTTCAAGTGGAACCTTCTCCGCATCCGCGACACTTTCAACGACTTGTGACCGGTTTTCCTCGAGCACTTTAAAATCCGCCGCTTTTAATCCTAAAACCGGTTCACCGGCTGCATTCGTTACGGAAACAGGCACGACCACCAAGCGTGATTCGACCTTTATTACGCCGCCTTCGTCATCGGGCGGCGGGGTCGGGGTTGCTGTTTGAGCAATTAGGGAAGCGGTTCCGGCTAAAAAAACGACTGCGAAGAGTAGAAAATGATTTACTGCGGAGACTTTCATAATTGTGATCGGGGAATGTTTGGGAAAGGGAAAAAAGCTGAATCTAAAAGATTAGAGGGCAAAAGAGTGAAAAAGGTTTTCACCTATCTCACTTTTTTGCCCTCAATTCGTTTTTCAATTGAAATCTAACTATTCGTTGTCGGTTCCGAGATCCGGATTGGATGAACGAACTTCGACATTCTGGTTAACACCGCGGCTAACGAGAAGTTTGACTTCAACACGTCGATTCTGCTCACGGCCGTCGCGGGTCGTATTGTCGGCAACTGCCTGAAGCTCACCGAAGCCATACGACTGCCCGATCCTGCGAAGCGGTACGTTGTGTGTTTCCACCATATAGTCGATAACAGCCTGTGCACGACGCTGGCTTAAAGCCTTGTTGCGTGCGGTGCCGCCTTCGGCCGACGCAAAACCGGTTACTTCGATGACATATCCCTTCATCGTCATCGCGGCTGTCGCTACTTCATCAAGAGCGGCCTTCGATTCAGGTGAAAGCTGTGAACTATTTACACGGAAATTGACGGTCGCAGTGGATTGAACTACATAGTCGTCAATAGCCGAGATTCTTTGGTTAGTTGCGTTTACACCAGCAATTGCGGCGTCAGCGGTATCCTGTGCAGCTTTTGCACCGCCGCGTGCGGCATTGGAGATCGCCATCAGTTCGTCGATCTGGCCGGAAACACGCTGAGCGTTTTCCTCGGCCTGTGTCAGGCGGGCCTCTGCCGGCGAAACACGTGCGTCGATCGATTGAGCAACGCGAAGGTCATCTTCCTCGAAACGAACTTTTGTCGCGGCAAGGCTGCCCGAACCATCACCGCGGCCTTCGACCTGAAGGCTCAAACCGCGAACGATTTGGCTCCCGGCAACTCTGTCGCCGCCGCCGAAAAAGCCGCCTTTCGTTTTAATGCTGGCTTCAGGAGCGATCATTACCTTCGTATCGACACCGGTCGTGTCACGAACTATAAATGTATTGTCATCATCTTTTGCTACTACGACACCTTTGATCTTGTATTTTTGGCCGCTTGTTAAACCACGAACTTGTGCGTCCTGCGCAAATACGCTGACCGCTCCGATCATCACCGCCAAAAACATTACTGATATTTTCTTTACCATAATTGAACTCCTCTTATAAGCTTAGAATATTTAAAATTACCCGAACAGGCTTTTGTAAAATCAATCCCAAGCAAGGACCGATCAAATCAAATTCAGCCGCCTTCAATAGTAACGCGTAATTTATACGGGAAAGCTACACTCAAGATTTGTGCCAAAGGAGATTTTAACTCTAAGTGAATGATAAAAAGATTACGCTATTGTATGATTCCATACACTCAAATTACATTATGTACTTATTTCATACATTAATGATAATAAAAAAACTAAAATGCCCGATTTGCATACGTTTTAATTAGATAAGAATCAGAAAGGCAAGTTTCCAAAAAAAGACTTGTGCGTAATATACACAAGTCTATATAAAATTAAAATAATTTTTCTACAATGATTACAGGGTAAATTGAGCAGTTTCCAGATATTCCTTCATATAAGCAAGGAATCTCTCCCCATCGGCTCCATCTACAATTCTGTGATCGTACGTCAAAGCGAAATACGCCATCTGACGAATCGTTATATAATCGTCGCCTTCAGATGATGTGAGAACCTTTGCACGTTTTTCGATCGTTCCGACGCAAAGTATTGCGACTTGCGGCTGATTGATGATGGGAGTTCCGAAAAGACCGCCGAACACTCCGGGATTGGTGATCGTGAACGTGCCGCCGGCAGCTTCATCGGGATTGAGTTTCTTCGTCCGGGCACGGTCGGCAAGATCATTTGCCGCCAGAGCCAGGCCAGACAGCGAAAGCGTGTCGGCTTTCTTGATTACCGGGACGATTAATCCCCAGTCAAGAGCGACCGCCATTCCGAGATTTATATCACCCTTAAAGATGATATTCTCGCCGGAAACCTGAGCGTTTACAACAGGGAATTTGCGGATCGCATTCGACACCGCCTGGAATATAAACGGCATATACGTCAGCTTCGTGCCGTTTCTGGCCTGAAATTCCGCTTTGTTCTTATCGCGAAATTTGGCGACGTTCGACATGTCGATTTCGTAAACACTGGTGACATGCGCCGAAGTCTGCTTCGAAAATGTCATATGCTCCGCGATCTTCTTTCGCATCACGGACATTTTCTCGGTCCGGTCGCCTGCCGCCGCTGCGGTTTGTGCCGGAACATACGTTGATTGAGCAGCAGCCGGAAGGCTGATCGCCGGCGCACCGCCTTTCAGCAGATCCTGCGGGCGAAGGGCAGCGCCGGTTTCGATAAACGACATTATATCGTTCTTCGTCACGCGGCCGCTCATTCCCGAACCGCCGATGCGGGAAATATCGATGCCGTGTTCTTTGGCGATATTTCGAACAAGCGGGCTGCTCTTTGTTCGCCGCAATTCTTCCGCCGTCATCTGGCCGTTCGAGGGTAAAGCCTGGCCGTTCGACGGAACGGATGGGGGCATCGCCATCACTTCTTCTTTCGCAATTTCGACCGAAGGCACATCCGAACCTGTAGCCGCCGCAGCCGCTTCCACCGCCGCTTTCTGCGCGGGCTGCGGCTGACTGCTCACTCCGCCCTCCGCACCGACCAACGCAACCACCGTCCCGACCTCAACCGTTTCGCCTTCCTGCACCTTGATCTCCAGAAGCGTACCGGCCGCCGGTGACGGAACTTCCGCATCGACCTTATCGGTGGAAATCTCCAGAAGGGCTTCGTCTTTTTCAATTTTATCGCCAACCGCCTTCAGCCATTTCGAAACCGTTCCTTCGGTTATCGATTCGCCCATCTGCGGCATCACGATCTCGGTAGAGTTCGTTGAGTTTGGAGCTTTTGAAGAGTTTTGAGGGTTAGGAGCGGTTGCCGCCGCCGCTTGCTGTTCTTCGACAGGTTCAGGTTCCGGAATTACAGCCGCCGGTGTTTCTTCCGACTGACTGCTTACCGTTGACGGCTGATTGCCATTCGCCGCCTGCTCGCCTTCTTCGCCGACGATAGCCACGACCGTGCCGACCTCGACGGTTTCGCCTTCCTGATGCCTGATCTCAAGTAAAATGCCCGCACCCGGACTCGGAACTTCGGCATCGACCTTGTCCGTAGATATTTCCAGTATCGCCTCGTCCTTTTCGATCCGTTCGCCGACGGCCTTTAGCCATTTGGAAACGGTTCCCTCGGTGATCGATTCACCCATCTGCGGCATTACGATTTCTACGCTCATAAAATCTCCGTCAATTTAACCCGAATATCAATGTAACAGAATACAAGAAACGAGCACGAAAAAAAAGTTGGCCAGCGTTCTGAGTTCAAGCTTCAGCTTGTCTTTCGGTCTGGGCTTAAGACAAGCTGAAGCTTGAACTCAGAACATTAGGCCGCTTTTTTTCTAATGACTTTAGTAATTCGCTCAAATCCCTGAATCGATGCCGGAATAATCGCCGTGTCTTTATTTATATTTTGAATCTCAATATGCGTTTCTTTATTAACAGCCGATTTTATCTCATCCCAGCGGCTTTCGAATTTTTTGTACCTAATTCCGTTCTCGAATATCTTGACGACATTCCGCCGCTGCATTACCCAACTCACCAGCGTAAAAAGATAAACGACAAGAAACGCCGACGAAAGCATAAAATAGCCGATGTTCCGCCGCGAGTAGAAAGCGATCAGCATTGCCACAAAGAAAACGAACGACAGCACCGCAATGATCGCCGCACGCTGAAGATAGACCGGCGAGATCGCATGTTCGCTTTCGAGCTTGCCTAGATTATTCGACATTTTATAAAATTTCTGCCACGCTCATTGGCGCTCGAATTAAACTTACCGAAGAAATAATGTTCAAAAAATACCTGACCTTGATCTTAACCCTGTTAGTTTTAAATCTTTCGCTCAGCGCCACTGTTTTCGCGGAAACACCGAAGGAAGCGAAACACGCCGAAAAGGTAAAAGTAAATATTACCAAACTCGGCACCGGCAAGGACGCCCGCGTTGAAGTAAAATTGCGGGACAAGACAAAACTGAAAGGCTACGTCAGCGAAATCAATGAAAAGAATTTGTTGTGGTTGATGATAGAACGGGAGCTTCTAGTGAAGTAGCTTATTCGAATGCTAAACAGATTAAGGGTAATAATCTTCACACAAGCATTAAAATTGCCATTATTGCAGGAATTATTGTTTTGATCGCTGCAATTGCGGGTGCCTGTTGTGCACAATAAGTGTTTATGACATAAAAAACAATGGGGTCAGACTTGCGATCCTGGTCAAGAGCGGCCAGCATAAAAA
>JBBJOS010000028.1:20281-26669 GCA_037723965.1 Pyrinomonadaceae bacterium
AATCGCAAAATCGCAAAATCGCAAAATCGCAAAATCGCAAAATCGCAAAATCGCAAAATCGCAGGCCCGACCATAGTTTTCACGGCACAGACGAAGATTTGTGCCAAAAAACAAAATTAGATATTGCAAGTGTCGAGCCTATTTACGTATTATAATCGCCCCAGTTGACGCTGACTGCATAGTCGCAGGCCGACCCATTTTGTGGGTGAAAAAGCCAACGCGTTTCGTAGTCGCCTTTTCGATGGAAAACTTGCGTATTGCCACTATAATTCTGAATGGAATGAAATTGGAATGCGATTCTTGAAGCTTCAGCATCAAGATGAGCTCGGACATCAGAACATTTGGCGTTTGCTCGATAAGACCACCATACGACAGTGGCATATGCGTTGGCGGATGGTCCTTCCGAGTCACTTTCCACGCGTGCTGAACCAGGGAACGGTTGAATCTGTTCAATTATACCCACCACTATCGGGATCTGTTCCGAAGCTCTGTGAGCCTGATATTCGTCCCAGGCCACCTTCAGTAAGAACATCGACATCAAAATAACGACCGTGATTATCAATACCTTGACTAATGATTGAGACATCCAAACATATTACGCTTTTGGCGGCTAGAATAGTATGAAGTGATGTTTTGGATGGGTAGCTGATAGTAAGGATATAAACTTCAATGGCACAAACGAAGGTTTGTGGCATCCCAAGAATAGAGCTTAGAAAGTTATGAAGAAAAAGATAATAGGCACGCTGTTTTTCCTGCCTGCCATAGCGTTTTTAAATATTCAGGCTTTGGCCTGTTCCTGTGGCCCGACGCAAACCGTACTCGATGCTTTTGAAAAAGCCGGAATCGTCGTCACTACACGACTTTCCGCGGTCGAGAAGGTCCGCGAAAAAAAAGGAGAGTACGACGTAGGCCACATTCGCTCGGTCACGATGATAGTCAACAATGTCTATAAAGGTGACGTGAAATCCGGGCGAGCCTTAAAGGTAATACAGGGTGGTGGTTCCGTATGTATGTGGGCTTTTGACGAAGAAATCGCTGGACAGGAATATCTCCTCTATGTTGGTGCGCCGATTCAAGGTCCTCCGTACATTCAAAAGGAGAGCAAGACAAAAGACGAGGGTATGTTTTATATCTCAGCGTGCGGCCGTTCCACTTCGGCCCACGGCGCCGCCGATGATCTTTCGTACCTCGACAATTTTGAAAACGTTCGCGGAAAAACGAGGCTGTCAGGCCGTCTTTTGAGTCTGAATACGGCATTGCCGACCGGAACTGTGGTGAAGCTAAAGATTATCGGTAAAAACAACACATATCAGATCCAAATGGATAAGAACGGCTTTTATGAGATCTACGATCTTCCGCCCGGTGATTATAATGTAGTGCCAGAAATTCCGTTTGGGTGGAAAATCGACGAATACATGCTCGGGCGCCAGCCAACCGGTGTCGAGCGGTCTACTTTACGGTTGAGAAAAGAAAAGAATCATATTCCTGTCCGGATTACTTCAGAGCGTCATACCGGTCTCGACTTAATTTTCGATATTGACAGAGCGCCGTAACGGGATCGTTATAGCACCCGCAGGACAACCGAACACGGGCATTTGCATTTATGCCGGGCAGAGAAGATCGGGTCAGGCTTGCGATCCTGCGATTCTTGGGCAATAAATAATAGCTTTAAGGCCGCGAGTCGATGTTAAGAGCGGTTTTTGATTGTTTTTGATATTATAAATACATTCTGAAACTCAGCCTTTTGTTACATCAAAGTCTACAAATGAAAAAACTTTCGCTTCTCAACGTCGCATTTTGTTTGATCGCTCTCTCGTCCGCAATTTTTGCCCAGCAGCCGGCGCGTGTTTTTACCGCCGATGATTATGCTCGGGCGGAAAAGATGCTTGGGTTTAATACTAATGCGCTGGTCGACCGTTCCGGCGTTCGCCCGACGTGGCTGCCGGACGGGCGGTTTTGGTATCGCGTTTTGACGGCGACGGGCAGCGAATATGTGCTGGTTAATCCGGCCGACGGAACGAAGAAAACGGGAACGGACCTTGCCAAGCTTGGCGTAACCGTCGCTCCTACTCGTCCGGCTGGAAATGAAATCACATCGCCGGATGGAAAAAAGTCCGCTTATATAAAGGATTTCAATCTGTGGATGCGGGACGTCGCTTCGAAAAAAGAAACCCAACTGACGACGGACGGCATAAAAGATTTCGGTTACGCGACCGACAACGCCGGCTGGACGCATTCGGACAAGGCAATTCTGCTTTGGTCACCTGATTCGAAAAAGATTTCGACCTTTCAGCAGGACGAGCGGGGTGTCAGCGATATGTATCTGGTTTCGACCAACGTGGGTGCGCCGAGGCTTGAGGCCTGGAAATATCCTTTGCCGGGTGAACCGATAATCACGATCCAGCGGGTGATAATTGAGATCGAAACGCCGAGGGTGATCCGCCTGCAGCTTCCGCCCGATGCGCGGCGCGGGACGCTGTGCGACGACATTTCCTGTTCCGGCTCGTTCGATGACAATGAATGGAGCCCGGATTCAACACGGCTCGCGTTCGTTTCGAGTTCGCGCGACCACAAATCGGCAAAGCTTCGAATCGCCGACGCGGATACTGGCGAAGTGCGGCAGGTAATGGAGGAAAAATCCGCAACGCAGTACGAATCCGGTCAGGGCGCATTGAATTGGCGCTACCTGCCAGCTTCCAACGAATTCATATGGTATTCGGAGCGCGATGATTGGGGACATCTGTATCTCTACGACGGCAGCGGCAAGGTTAAAAATCAGATCACGAAAGGCAATTTCGTAGTTACCCAACTCGTCAAAGTCGACACTCAGAACCGCGTATTGTATTTCAATGCCAACGGGCGCGAACAGGGCCGTGATCCGTATTTCAGCCACCTTTACAGCATTGGGATGGATGGCAAAAATTTGAAGCTGCTGACGCCCGAGGACGGCAATCACCAGGTCACGATGTCTCCCGACGGCAAGTATTTCGTCGATACCTATTCGACGCCGGACGCTCCGCCCGTCACTGTTTTGCGGAATCTGACGGGCAGACAGGTCGTCGAGATAGAAAAAGCGGACATTTCGCGACTCAGATCCGCCGGCTGGAAGGCTCCCGCCCGCGTTACGGTAAAATCTCGTGACGGAAAATGGGACCTTTACGGGCTTATGTTCACACCAACGAATCTGGACCCGGCGAAGAAATACCCGGTGGTCAATTACATCTACCCCGGCCCGCAGGGCGGCGGCGTCGGCAGCCGTTCGTTCTCGGCATCCCGATCTGACCATCAGGCACTGGCGGAACTCGGATTCATCGTCGTCATAATAGACGGCACCTGCAATCCCGACCGGTCAAAGACGTTTCATGACCTTTGCTACGGCAACATGGCCGATAACACGCTCGCGGACCAAATCGCCGGATTGAAAGAGCTTGCGGCGAAGAATCCGTATATGGACCTGACCCGCGTCGGTGTCTGGGGACATTCCGGCGGCGGCTACGCGACGGCGGCCGCGATGTTCAAACATCCCGAATTTTACAAGGTCGGCATTTCCGAATCCGGCAACCACGAAAACCGCAATTACGAAGACGATTGGGGCGAACGCTACATCGGCCTGCTGAGAACAGGTGCGGACGGCAAGGACAATTACGAAGCGCAGGCAAATCAGATCTACGCTAAAAATCTAAAAGGCAAACTGCTGCTCGCCCATGGCGGAATGGACGACAATGTACCGCCTTACAACACTTATCTCGTCGTCGATGCGCTGGTAAAAGCGAACAAGGATTTTGATCTGATAATTTTCCCGAACGCCCGTCACGGCTACGGCGGCGACAGCTTCTACATGATGCGCCGCCGCTGGGATTATTTCGTCAAACACCTGCTCGGCGCCGAACCTCCGAAGGAGTACGAGATCAAATCGAAACCCGATCCGCGAATGACGGCCGGACGGTAATTCTCTTGTCACTATCGGAAGCGGCAGCGATTGGGTTCCTTCCTGTCGGAACCGGGAGCGATAGCGACTGGGATTCTTGTCACCTGAGCCTAAGAACCTAGTCGCTGTCGCTCCCGGGACTGACCCGGTATACCGTTTCTTACGCCGCCCGCGTCGGGTCGATCATCGCTTTGACCTCGGAGATTTTGTTGGCCGGAAAACCGCTTTCGCGCGCATGCTGCTCGATCAATGCTTCGCTCGGCGCCGTGTAAATGCAGTAGATCTTGTCATCGGTCACATAACTGTGAATCCACTGAATATCACCGCCGAGATCGTTCAGCACGCTGCACGATTTTGCAGACGCACCGCCGAGCTGTTCGCCGGACATATCTCCGGCACCGGGAATATCACGTTCAATCACATATTTAGGCATAGGTTGACCTCCACTAAGTTGAAACTTCCGGGGTATATTGGACCGAGTAAAACCAGGCGCAGAATAAACTAGTTTTTAGCTCTCTGTTTAGATTCGCCGCTAGACAATAAAATGTTTCGCCAGCAATTGATCGTGCGTTGCATGCGGCTTTCGTCCTCGAACATTCTTGCATCGAGAATTGCCCCCTCAAGCGTCGAGAAATAGGTTATCGCTAAATCCCTTGCGTCGGACTTGAACTTAAATGCTCCGCTTTTCTTGCCTTCGTCCAGTATCCTTGCAAGCCATTCTTCATTTTCCGCAAAAAACATGCGAGTTTGATATCGTACTCGTTCGGGCAAGGTCGCGTAATCCGAAGCAAGCATACCGCACAGGCAAATTTTTCCGCCTTGTTTCAGAGTGTTCAAAAATTGTTCGGCATACTGTTCTATTCGCTCTTCGGCATCGCCGCTGCCGGTTTCGATCTGGTGCAATACGGCGTTGAACCTTTCGCGGTACCGCTTTGCCAGCGCCTCGCCTAAATCTTCCTTGCTCGGAAAATGGTAGTGGATGCTTGCGGTTCTGATGCCCACTGCATCGGACAAGTGCCTGTAGCTAAAGGCATTATATCCAATCTCCTGAATCATGTTTTGTGCAGCGTCGAGCAGTCTATCATATGTCGGAGCTTCCATCTTAGGCATATCTTACCTCAATAAATTGTCAGCGCGAACCTAAATTCACCCGTTATTCGCGATCAAGTAGTAAAACTATAATAATTTTTTTTTGCGAAGGTTAATGTATGCTATCAGACGAACTATCTACATACAGGTAGATATTATTTTCGTGTTCGTTAGAAATAGATTGTTTTGCGATAGGAAGAGTTAAGTCTTTGTATTCCTTCGCAGATACGCCAGTCGATTTTGAAAGACAAAAAGGGGGAAGGAAAATGGACATGAATAGAAAAAAGAATTTTTTTTCGGTAATTACATTAGCGTTAGTGCTCACGGCTTTGTTTGCATCCAGCCAGGATGTCTCCGGTCAAACGATGGGGCAAATGAAGAAAATGGACAAGGCGATGGTGGATAAAATCATCGCTAATTGGATGCCGACGCCGATGGGAGTGGCACGAACGATAATCGCTAAATATGGAATGCCGAACGAGGCAACGGCGATGAGGCTTGTCTGGCACAACAACGGCCCATGGAAAATGACGGAACTTGTCAACGAAGAAATACCGCACGCTTTTCCGAAACAGCATCCGGATATGCTCAAACAAACAATCAGCTACCGGGTGCCGACAAGCAAATTCGATGAACTTGCCGAATATGACGGGAGCGTAATTGTCGAGCGCACGAAAGGCGAAATCTCTGCCCGCTGCGATAAGGAGGAAGCAAATTTTTTAGCGCTGAATCTCGCGAACGATATAGTCATGGGTAAAAAAAGCCCGGACGAAGCTCGAAAATTTTACTCGGAGGCAGTCCTTGAAATGAAGAACCCCGAATATATGAAGGGATTTCTGTTCACTGTATCGAACGTCATGATGGGCGATGCGGACAAGCCGCTGATGATGGATGGAAAGGCCATGAAAAAGAACGATTAAGAGGAGAAAAAATGAAGACAAATCTAGTTGAAGATTTACTGCGGGCGATAGCAATTTTGGCTTCGCCGTTTTAGCATTCGGCGTTACGGCCTAAACAAAAGACAGGGGCAGAGTTTTCAAATTTGACAACCGAAGCCGTTCAGGCGGTTTCAAGAACAAGGAGAAAGTATGAATCGTAAAAGAAACAAGAAACTCGCGTTCGGCGCGTTCGCGCTCACGCTTGTTCTGGCATTTCAGACAGTACCGCCAACGCGCACAAATGCGTCCGACCACATTGATTCGCCGATTATCACGCACGACAGAAGTTCGGATTTGACCGATACGTTCGCCTTTTTAGACCCGAACGACAATTCAAAAGTCGTTCTCATTATGTCCACTCAGGGCTTTGTCGTCTCCGGCGAGCATTTCGGGATGGCGATTTTCGACCACAACATTCGTTATCGTTTCGAGA
>JBBJOS010000029.1:0-26320 GCA_037723965.1 Pyrinomonadaceae bacterium
CATGTTATTATTCTACGAAGAGTTTCGTGTCCTGTTAAATTAGACCATCACATACAGTTACTAAAAAACAGAAAGACTCGTGTAACAAAAAAGGATTTAAAGAAGAAATATGGCGAAGGAAAAGAAGCGGTTATTGCGTTAACAAAAGAATATCCGGAAGTCATGGAGGCATATAGGAAAAAGAAGCGAAAATCCGCTTCTCCGCCTATGGATCATTTAGATATAGCACTTTCAGACGGCACTTCGCCTCCGGATTGGGAGAAATTATTGGAACAGGTAATTACCCTTCCTAAAGGAAAAAAAGACGCGACTAATTATGAAAATGCAGTCGAACAACTCCTCACCGCACTTTTTTATCCGGCCCTAATCGATCCAATTGTACAACATAAGTTGCACGAGGGACGAAAACGCATTGATATAACTTATTCCAATGTTTCCACCACGGGATTTTTTCACTGGCTCAGTCTTCATCATCGTGCATCACATGTTTTTGTCGAGTGCAAAAACTATACGAGCGATGTTGCAAATCCTGAACTAGATCAGCTTTCTGGTCGATTTTCCCCTTTGCGGTGCCAGTTTGGCCTACTTGTGTGCCGATCTTTTGACCAAAAGACCTTATTCACGAAGAGATGTATCGATACAGCAAAGGATGGGCGAGGCTTTATTATCCCACTTGATGATTCAGACCTAACTTTGCTGGTCAACGAGCGCAAAAAAGAGTGGAAACGTCCAAGATTTGAATCGCTTAAATCGAAATTTGACGCCCTTGTAATGTAAATCGATTGCAATGCAGTAGTCTAAATTATCTTACTAAATCGTTGCATCCGTGAAATCTTGTGTGATAGACTCAACACTCTAAAAATTATCTTGAGGTATTGGGAAATCATGCTGCGACATATTTATGACAGGCTGGAAGTGACCGGGGACTTGACTGCGGTGTTTGATCCGAGGGCGGCGGACGGGTTGGAGAAGGCGGTCGAGCACTTAACCCGGGTGAGGAACGGGAAGATGGTCTGGCTGCTTGCCGCGACGTCCGCCAAGGCGGGCAGCTACCGTTTGCAGGTGAATTCGTTCCTGACTTTCGATGAGGTCAACGGCAAGACCGAAGCCGAGATCTGGCGGATGTTCGACCTCAACACCGACAAATACATCGAAACCGTCATCCGGGCAAAAGTAAATTCTCCGGTTTATTAAATCAAGGCTGGACAATAAAATTCTATCGCCGACGGCCTCTGTACCAAAATCCGCCGCCGCCGAACAGGAGAAGCAATACGATAATTAAGATAATTAATGTGGTGTTGTTCATTATTTTTTTCCTTTTTAGAATTATCTAATTCGAAGTGACATAACGGTTTAAAAGTGGCTGCAGGTGTTCGAAATCGAGCGGTTTTTGTATTACGTCGTTACACCCGGCCTCCAATGCTTTTGTTGCATAATACTCGCCGAATGCGGTCAACGCAACAATAGGGACTTCGGCGAGATCTTCGTGCTGCCTTATCGCCAATACCGCCTGCACGCCGTCCAGGACTGGCATCGCGATGTCCATAAGGATAAGGTCGGGCTTTGCTTTGACCGCCATTTCTACTGCCTCGTAACCGTCGGAAGCCTCAAGAACTTCGTAGCCGTAGGTCTTGAGAAGATACTTCATCATCGCCCGCACATCCTCGTTATCTTCAGCTACCAAAACAATTATTTTTCCCATTTTCCCCTTCCATTTCGGCATCTCGCCAGATCTTACTTAACGGAGTCCGTGTGCCGCCGTCAATCGACGCCAATTGCAATGCACGTGCCAGCAGCGATCGCCGAATGTTTCGGATCAAAAATGGTTCGTAATAGTTACTGCCTTTTCTTTCGCCGGATCTGGCGGATGGTGACGGTTTCGGAAAGTTTTAGGTGGAGCGAGCCGTCATCGCGGAGGTCGGGGGAGATGAAGCGTTCGGTTGAGTCTATCCGGATGTTGAAATGTTTGCAGAAGGGCGCCGCGTTGATCCGCCAGCCGACGCTGGTCTTTTGCTTTACGGGAAACGCCGTCGGCAGGCGCAGGCTTGAAACCGGTTCGATCACGATAATATCCCGGACGCGGCTGAAATGAAGATAAACCGCCGGCGGCTTGCCCAGAAGCCTGTAAAGGTTGTTGTTGAAGCCGATGACATTATTTGCGTTGATCGTTATGTGCATGCGGTCGGACGTACTCTGCGTCGGCCCGCCAAGGTATTTTTCGAATTCTCTTTCCATGATTTTTATGCTCCTTATAAAACAACTGTTTCATAAATAGCACAAAATTGCATCGATGGTCAAGCGTTTTAAATATCGGGTGCGCGTCCGTTTGAAAACTCAGGGATTTTCAAAACCAAATCATAATGGTTTCATTCAATTTTCGTGTATTTTTGTGTTATTTAGAGGTTCCGGTTCCTGTATTAAGAAGTAACCGCGAAACAACACGAAAAAGACACGAAACAAATCAAAAGAGCAAACCATTTGCGGAGCAGCGATGTCGTCAAAACCGCCGCCGTCCATCCGGAGTTTGCGGTTTTGACGATCCCCAAAAAAAGCGGCTCGGGAATTTTTGATTTCGGCTTGAAAATACTTGTTTTCGAGCGAAAAAAGAGGCCGCTTTTGCAAACGGCCTCTCTTTTTTTATTTGGACTGCTGATTATTAGTTCGATGCGGCTCGAGCTTTTGTACCGCCGACTATTTTCATTTCGTCGAGTATCCATCCCGCTCCGCCGAATTTTTCGGTTACGAACAGCACATATCGGATATCGACCGAGATGGTGCGGTTGAAATTCGGGTCGTAGAACATGTCGTTGCCCAGGCCTTCGTAATTGCCGTCGAAGCAGAGGCCGACCTGTTCGCCGTCTCCGTTAAGGATTGGCGAGCCGGAGTTGCCGCCGATAATATCGGTGGTCGAGAGGAAATTGACCACGACGCTGTCACCCTGTCCGAATCGGCCGAAGTCCTTTGCGGCTTGCAGATCCTTCAGCTTTTGCGGCACGTCGAACGGGTTGACGCCGGTATCTTTTTCGATCATTCCCTTGATGGTTGTGAACGGCGTATTGATCTCGGCTTCACGCGGCGAATAGCCTTTTATATTGCCGTATGAGAAGCGGAGGCTGGAATTGGCGTCGGGGTAAGGCGTGATGCCCTTCATTTCGGCCATGCCCTGCTGGTAGAGCAGGCGTGAACGGTCGATGCCCGCACCAAACTTCGTGTTACGTGCCGCAAAAGCGGCTTTTTCTTCGGCGAGTCCTTTAGCGAACGCGAGGATATTTTCACGCTCCTGCTTGAATTCCATTGTTCGCGGGCCGTAGAGGCCGGCGACAGACTGAGCGGAGGCGTATTCGCCGTTGGCGATCGATTCGGCAAAAGCGGCTTCGGCGGCCCGGCGGGCCTGGCCCTGGAACATGCCGAAAAGCTTCTCGGCGGGTGCGAATTTCTGATCGGCCGGGAGATCATCGAAAGCCTTCAGGTAATATTTGAGCATCTCTACTTCGTAGATAGGCTCACGGTCTTTATAGGCGCTCTCGATCTCGGTTTGCTTTGCGGCCTTCTCCGCATCCGTCATGGTTTTGTTCTGAACTCGGGTGAATAAGACGGCGTCGTAAACAGCTTTGAAGACCGGTGTGGTGCCGGGATCGGGCAATCGGCGGGTAATAACATCACGTCTGGCAGCAGCGTTCGAATCAGTTGAAAGCGTTTTTAAATCCGCGAGGACCGTGCCGTATTTCTTTTGGCGAACAGGATTCTCTGCGATCCACGCGGCAAAACGAGCTTCTTCAGCCTGGCGTTTTTGAACCACACTGGCCTGATTCAAACGCCGTGCTCCGCCCTCATAGACCTTGCGTGCGTTATCAAAGCTGGCGATATCGGATTGAAACGCTATCCGCTTTTCTTCATTCGTAGAACCGATCAAACGAAGCGCCGCACTACGGGCATCGAGCCACGAAGCGAGGAAAGGGAAGTTGGCGTCGCGCGCATATTCAATCGACTGGCTCTCGCGATACCGCGTCGTTCCGCCCGGATAACCGAGCACAAAAACGAAATCATCTTCCTTCAGGCCCCCGATGTTCATTGTGAGAAACTTCGGCGATTTGAACGGAATATTATTAGGTGAATAGTCGGCTGAAGTGCCGTCGGGAGCCGAATATGCACGCAAAAACGTATAATCTCCTGTATGGCGGGTCCACTCAAAATTGTCCGGGTCTCCTCCGAAAACGCCTATGTTTCTGGGCGGCGCGTATACGACGCGGATGTCCTTTATTTGCATCGTTTGATACAGATAATGGAAATATCCGCTGTTCAACATTTGGATCCGGATGACCGAGCCTTTCGGGGCTTTTGCCTGTTCGGCGGCGGTGAGAGCGTCTGTGTTTTTCTTGATGGCCGACGCGAGAGCATCTCCGGATAGGCCTTCGATACCTTTGTTTATCTGGGTGGTAACGTCTAAAACGCGTTGCGTGATAAAAATCGAATAGCCTTTAGCGGGAATTTCGCCGCCTCGGTTGTCAGCCTTAAAACCGGTTTCGACAAGATCTTTCTCAGGGCTCGAAGCCGACACGAGAGCGTCAAATCCGCAATGGTGGTTGGTCAGGATAAGACCCTCCGGCGAAACGAATTCGGCTGTGCAGCCTACGCTCAGCCGGATAACTGCATCGGTAAGGCCGCCGCCGGCAGGATTGTAAATCTCTTCAGGCTTTATTTTAAGTCCCCTTTTCTTAAGCGGAAGCTTACTGATCTGATCTGGCGTAAACATCCCTTCGTCCATTCGGGCGAAGCTGAACGACACCGACGAGAGCATCATCGCACAAGTCAGCAGAAGGGAAAGAAAAGCACTTTTCTTTTGATTTATCATTAAATTTCCTTTGTAAAATAGAATCGGCTCGAATTATGAAAGTATAACCTAAACATGTCAAAAACGTCGTTGTTAAGATTAGGAAACGAGGTATTTTGTTGTACAAAAAAAGCGAGCCAATGTTGCGGCTCGCTTTTTTAATTTTTTTCCCACGAAGTTTAATTCACCGGCTTTTTTAATTCCGTAACTTCCGGCGGAAGAAAACGTCGTGGATTGATCGGCTTGTCGTTCAACCGCAGTTCGTAATGTAGATGCGGGCCGGTTGAGCGGCCGGTTGAGCCGACAAGGCCCATTGGGTGGCCGCGTGTTATCGTATCTCCGGCTGTCACGCCAATTTTCGAGAGATGGCCATAGCGAGTTTTCAGGCCGTTGCCATGATCGACTTCGATCATCTGACCATAGCCTCCTTTCCATCCGGCTTCTGTAACCATGCCGCCGGCGGGTGCAACGACTATATCGCCGCGTTCCCCGTCAATGTCCATGCCGGCATGGAATTCGTAATTGCGTCCGCCGAACGGGTTGCGGCGGAAACCGAATTCGTTGTTGATCTTGCCCATATGCGCCCAGACCATTGGAAGTGCAGCCTGATTCGATGTTGTTTGAATGGCCTTTAGTTCCTTTTCGATCTCAAGATTTTCCGAATCTGACTCGTGTGGTAAAAACGGCCCGCCGCTGTTCGCCGCAAAATTGTCGACGTCGGAAGGGCGTGAATAATCTATCGAGACAGGTTGTTTTGGAAGATTAGTGGAAAGCTGGCTTAATGCCGGATTGACTGACGCCGCCGTGATATCCGAATTAGCTGAAACTGAATAATTAAAAACTCCGTAAATTGCGGCCCCGAACGTCGAGAGTCCGATTATAAGTGCAAAACTTAATAAACCATTTTGCAGAAGTCTCTTTGAAACTTCTACACGTTTAAAAAATATACTTGTTTTTGATGAATGCGATAAAAGAAAAGTGTAAAACTTGTCGTTAATGTGCATTATGCTGTAAAGCTCCTTTTAATGATTACGCACCGGAAAGACCAGTCTTTCCAGCACACGGAATCACGCAAGAATAGCCGCGAGCGACTAACGCGAAACCTGAAATGTTAACAATTTAGAAATAAAAAAACTTTTTCTATTCATTTGAGAATTTGGCCGAGGGGGATGGCCGAACGAATTGCGAGTAAAATCTACTATAAAATGAAGCCACCGGAAAGGCAAGCACTAGAAGCCGACCGAACCCGATGGCACATTATACAATATATCCAGCGGCGAATGCTACTCCCGATTTCGCCGGGTTTCCTTAATGCCTTTCAGCACCATAAAACCGATGCCGATGACCAAAGCGACAAAAAGCACGATGATCAATATTTTGATAGCTCCGGTCAAAAAAGCGATGAAACCGATGATAGTCTTCAAAAAGACCATCACTAAAGCAATAAATGCCACAATGCTTCCTATCGCCCCCGCTGCTTTAAGTAAAACCATATAAAAACTCCTTATATAAGAGTAACGCTTTTAGGCGTAAAATACTAAATCAAGAACCATACCTAAAGACTCTCTTGCAATTCCTATCGATTTTTCCAGCCGCCCGCCTGCGACCGCCGCGAATAATCGGATTCCGCATCATAATCTTCACGGCGATTGTTCGGTTCGCTCAAAGAGCTCGCAAACGCGGGAGCGTGGCTGTTAACATCATAATACGGTCGTTTTTTTTCGCCCTTCGGTTTGAAAATATAGCCGCGCAAAACATAAACTCCGAGGCCTATCAGCATCAGCGGCAGAAGGCCGCGAATCAAGCCTCTTACAGGAAAAACGGACTGCATCAAAAAAGCGAGCCCAAGTATACTTAGAACGATTCCCCACAGCTTAGGGTTGCCCGAAAAACGCTTCACAAAGATGTCCTCGGCAACATCTGGTGTCAAACCGGATCGGATTGCCCGCGCCGTCCGCCAAGCATCGAGTGCCGAGAAAAACCACATTCCGATAAAACCTAAAACGAACAAAGCCGTACCCGTCAGTAAAGCCATCTGGAACAATCCGATAAACACACCGAAATATACGAGGGCTTTTACTGTCTGGCCGTTGTACGCGGCCCCAAGGCCTGGACATATAAAGGAAAGAATTGTCGCGATAAACGGCGAAGTCTGCTTTTTGACGAACGGAACATAATTGGATTGATTTCGCTGGCGGAGCATATCGACGCCCTGTACGATGCAGTCCTGACAAAAGGGAAATCCCTTAATCCGGTGATCGCACGCCGGGCACAAAGGCTTTCCGCATCCGTTGCACTGGACGGCAGCTACATTTTGACTGTGATAGGCACAATTCATCGTTTAATTCCGTCCTGCTGATCGACAAACGTCGTGCCCGTAACGGGGTCTTGTGTTTGCTGCTTTTCAGCGGGTGTTCCGCTCCATGCGTCGCTGCCCTGTTTGTATGTTTGTTCAGCCAGTTCGTAACTTTTTGTATAAACACCGGCAAGTGAACCGTCAGCCGAAACCGTCTGGCTGAACATTAAGAACGCGAACACCATCATCAATGCCACCGGTGCAAATTGCGGAACGGAGATCGGGAAACTGAACCCGCGAATCCATTCGCCGAACTGCGAAGCACGCGAAGCTTTCATCAATTTTGCCTTCGCCGTGCCGATAGTTTCCTGCAAAATTCTCTTGTGTAATCTAGATGGCAGCGGCAATTCGTCCAATTTATAAGTAACGCATGCCGCCAATGACCGGACCACAGCTCCTGGAAGATCGGTGCAGTCATCGCATAGCACGGCGTGCCGTTCCCAACGGTGGAAAATCTGTGCTGGAAGAAATCCGTCGAGATAATCGGTCAAAAGATCTTCAAATTCTTCGCACTTCATTGCCGCTTCGGGCATCGTCTTGGCCAGAATGCGTGCTTCTAGGCTGGTTACCGACATACGCGGCTCCGCAATTTCGCGGCAAACTACCAGCGAGGCTTTAACCTCATTCAGCAGCGAATGGCAAAGCGGACAGCTTAGGGCGTGGGATGCAACGCCCTTCTGCCTCGTGCTTCCAAGAGCCTTGTCCAGATAATCCGTTAATAACTCTTCAAACCTCGAGCAGCTTATTAAATTTTCCTTTTCATACGACATAAAAACCTAAACCCCTTGAAATTGACGACTTTCACGTCAAATATTTGCTTTGTTAGAGTAACTCCTTTAGGCGTGATTCTTGCCCTAAATCGTAACTACTCTCATACGTCTCAATATCTTCGCTAATTCGATCCGGCCCCGGTTGATTCGTGATTTTACAGTTCCTTCCGGTATTCTAAGCACCTCAACGATCTCCTTATAAGTCATCTCTTCGATATCGCGAAGAATAACGCACGTCTTTAAATCGGACGGCAGCTTATCGATTCCTTCCTGCACCTGGGCGGCGATTTCGCGGCGCTCCATTTCTTTATGAGCCGACATTCCGACCGCGCGAAGATGATACTGATGGTCATCGACCGTATCGGCCATCGTATTTTGCGGATTACGCTGGCGGTGCCGGTAGTCGTCGATTATCAAATTTCTCGCGAGCCGCATAAGCCAATTCGCCAGATCGCCCTGTTTGGAGTCATATTGGTCGAGCGTACGGTAAATGCGGATGAAAACTTCCTGCGTCAGGTCCTCGGCGCCTTCCACGCTCGACGTGAAACGGTATGCGAGGTTGAAAATACGCCGCGAAAAAGCTGAGACGATATCTTCCCAGGCCGAGCCGTCTCCTGCACGCGCTCGCCGCACGAGTTCCACACCATTAATTTCTATCGCCGCTTTCAATGCTTCCAAACCGGTTTTCTCCAATAATCAAGTGCCTTCCATCAAAAGCAACAAAGCCCATCTCGTCAATGTTCTTTTACGTTAGTCCAAAATTAAAAGTTCCAATTAAAAGATATAAGTGTTTTCTTTGGAACGTCAAGCAATCTGGAATCAAGACAGTACATGCAGCTCGACGAAATAACTCTTTCCTTTCTTTTTTTACTACCTCGCTTGAAAATTCTGTACCTCAAAATGGAGTACCTTTTTACGCATTTGGTATCGGAAGACACCGGCGATGCTCAAATTGTTCCTTATTTTATCTATTCGTGTCGACGGCCCACGCTTTGCTATGCATTGTCCCGGAGGATCCATTTACTTATGAACAACTTATTAAAAACATTAAAAGGTTCGGCTCTCGCTCTTTCGCTTGTATTCGGTTTTATACTTTTGACCGGAGCGGACGCCTCGGCACAAAACCGTGACCGCGATTACCGCAACGACGACCGCTACGAAAACGACCGGTATCGGGATAATCGAAACCGCCGCGATGACGACGACGTTGACCGTTACAACGGTCGCGACCGCAACGGCAATCAGAGCGTTCGCTACGCAATGCGCAAAGGCTACAACGAAGGCTTTAAGCAGGGAATGAGGGATTCGCGACGCAACCGCCGCGGCACTTCCGGCGGCTGGAACGGCGACAACGGCCGAAACAATTCTCGCAACGGTGATTATCGTATGCAGCAGGCTTACCGTGACGGCTACTCACGCGGGTATCGGGATGGTGTGAACAGAAATCGAAATATCAATCGCGGTAACAGCAATGGCCGCACGATCTTGGGAAATATTTTGGGGTATTAGACAATCTGCAAAGTAATCAAAAAAAGCCCAGAGGTGAAAGCCTGGGCTTTTTCTGCGCCTCACAACGCTCCGATTTAAGGTTTTGCGCGAAATAATGTATCTTCTCACTTTATCGAATTCATAAAATAATCGTAATAACCGAAAGCATTACCTTGCGAAAATACATAAAATTTATTCTTTTGTTTCTGCTGGCCGTGTTTATTATCTGGCTTTTCGGGCGAAAACTTGACCTGCAGGAAGTAAGCCAAAGTCTGCGGCAGGCAGATCAATACTACTTAACGGCAGCCGTTTTGATCATTTGCCTGGGGTATTTTCTGCGGGCAATCCGTTGGAAGGTTTTACTCAGGCCGATTACCGAATCGAGCCTTAAGGAGTTGTTCGCGACTACGACCGTCGGATTCGCCGCTATTTTTTTGATCGGCAGGGCCGGCGAGATAGTGCGTCCGATGTGGCTGCCGATGCGCGACCCGCGTGTGCGGCCGAGCGCGGCTCTAGTTACCTTATTTGTTGAGCGGATATTCGATCTAGCGGCACTGGTATGTTTTTTCGCCGCGAATTTGTTATGGTTCGCCGCACCCGATGGCCGGGAAAAGGAGTTTGGCTACATTAAGCTGGGCGGCTACCTTATGCTGCTCGGCATTGTAATAGGCTTTGCGACTTTGATCGCGTATCAAAGGAACTCGGCGAAAGTAATTGAAAAAGTAAAAGTGCTGACGGACCGCCGTTTTATTCCGGCGCGGATTCGACGAATTCTTCTCAGTATCCTGAAACAGCTTGCAACGGCGCTTGGAATTTTGCGCGATTGGCGGCAGGTATTTGTGGTTTCGTTTTGGAGCATAATGCTATGGCTTGCAATCGCACTCCCGACGTGGCTGGTTTTGCTTGCATTCAATCTGCCGCTGACATTTGCCGATTCTTTATTTATTATGGGTTTTGCGACGGTTAGCTCGGTCGTCCCGACGCCGGGCGGAGCGGCGGGGGCATTTCACGCTGCTACGGCCGGCGGGTTGATTTTTCTAAATGTGCCGCAGAACGACGCGGCCGCTGCATCCATCGCGATGCACCTGGTTTATTTCGCACCGGCGATAGTTTTCGGCTTATATTATTTTCTACACGGTGATATAAGTATTGAGCGGTTCCGAAGTCTGCTTTCCGGTGAGCATGCGGTCGAGGAGATCGAATCAGAAGCTCCGGGTAATGGAAAAATGACAACGGAAAACGGAAAATGAAACCGCGATCGAACTGACTACTGATATCTGATATCCGACAACTGTTCCTATGCGTTGCCCATTTTGTGCACATATTGAAGATAAGGTCGTCGATTCACGCGAGGCGAAGGACGGCGATTCGATCCGCCGCCGCCGTGAATGCTTCGGCTGCGGCAGGCGTTTCACGTCTTACGAACGCATCGACGAAATCCCGTACATGGCCGTCAAAAAGGACGGCAAACGCGAGATGTTCGAACGCGGAAAAATTCTTTCGGGCTTGCTGAGAGCGAGCGAAAAACGTCCGATATCGGTCAGCCAGCTTGAATATATCGTCGATGAAGTGGAAAAAACCGTACAGGATTCCACCGACCGCGAACTTGCGACAACCGAAATAGGCAAGATCATCATGGCCAGGCTTAAATCTTTGGACAAAGTCGCCTATGTCAGGTTTGCATCCGTCTATCTCGAATTCGAAGACGTCTCAGCGTTTATGACTGAATTGAAAGACCTCGTTCGTTCACGCGACGCTCATACTCCTCCGAAGAAACCCAAAAAAATAAAGAAAAGTTGAGTCTCTGAATTACGTTATACTTATTTTCTCCCAGCGTTAAATAATTATGCCAAGAGAAGAAAACCGCTTCGATCACCTTGAAGAGATAGAGCTCGAATTCTCGTCGGGCAAACGGATGGTGCGTATCAGCGATATCAGCATGGGTGGCTGTTATGTGGACAACGTAGCCTCTGTGAGGGCCGGCGAACCTATCACCTTTATATTTAATCGTCCCGGTGCTGAAAATATTCGATTCGCCGGCAAAGTTGCCTATACTCTCGAGGGTTTCGGTTTTGGAGTGCAATTCGGCGATCTCTCTGATGATGCGCAGCGATTGCTCAAAAAGATTATTGCGGAAAAAACGGGTGAATAGCCTCTCGGTTTAAATCAGTCTTTAGCTTTATTCCTGACATTCCAGCATTTGCCTCTACGCGTCCTTCGGCTTAACATTAAGAGTTATGGTAGAAATTGAAGATTTCCCGATCGGCCTTTCGGAGGGCGATGTTGTTGAGCCGATGATGCTGATCCCGTCGGAACTGCCGGCGCTGCCGCTGCGCGATATTGTTATTTACCCGTTTATGATCGTGCCGCTGTTTGTTTCGCGTGATAAATCGATCAAAGCGGTCGAGGAAGCGTTAAAGGAAAACCGCATGATCGTCCTTGTTTCGCAGAAGGACGTGAATAAGGAAAATCCCGCGCAAGGCGATCTTTATGAAACGGGCACGGTTGCGATCATCATGCGAATGCTGAAATTGCCCGATGGCCGTATTCGCATTCTGATCCAGGGACTTTCGCGAACGATTGTCGATTCGGTAAATGCCGCCGGCGATTATGTCAAAGTAAATATAACGCCGATATCCGAGCCGCTCGCACCCGAAGGCTCATTGGAAGTTGAGGCACTGGTCCGCAATGTCCGCGGCTCGATGGAGCGTGCCGCAAGTCTCGGCAAAAATATTTCTCCCGAGGTTTTGGCAATTATTGCCAATCTGGACGACGCGGGCCGTTTGGCGGATTTGTCCGCCTCGAATCTTGAACTGAAAGTCGAAGACGCTCAAAGCGTTCTGGACATTTCCGAACCGGTGCCGCGCCTTCGCAAGGTCAACGATCTGTTAAGCAAGGAAATCGACGTTCTCACTGTACAAGCCGAGATAAACACTCAGGCCCGTGCAGATATCGACCGTTCGCAGCGTGAATATTTCCTCCGCCAACAGCTAAAAGCGATCCAAAGCGAACTCGGCGACGGCAACGAGCTTTTCGAAGAGATCGAAGCTTACCGCAACAAAATTCTTAAGGTAAAAATGCCGGAAAACGCCGAGGAGGAATCTTTGCGGCAGCTCAAAAAACTCGAGCGGATGCATCCCGATACGGCTGAAACGGCGACGCTGCGAAATTGGCTCGACATTATGACGGAGCTGCCGTGGTCGAACGCTTCGAAGGACAATCTTAATCTCAAAAAGGCGGAAAAGATCCTCAACGAAGATCATTACGGCCTCGAACGCGTGAAGGAAAGAATTATCGAAGCTCTTGCCGTCAGAAAATTGATGGAGAAACCGAAGGGATCGATCCTTTGCCTCGTCGGCCCACCCGGGGTTGGTAAAACTTCGCTCGGACGTTCGGTCGCACGTGCGTTGAACCGCAAATTTGTCAGGCTTTCTCTTGGCGGGCTTCATGACGAAGCGGAGATTCGCGGACACCGGAGAACTTATGTCGGCGCAATGCCGGGAAGAATAATCCAGGCGATCCAGCAAGCCGAGACGAACAATCCGCTAATAATGCTCGACGAGATTGATAAAGTCGGCGCCGATTTTCGCGGCGATCCGTCAAGCGCGCTTTTGGAGGTTCTCGATCCGGAACAAAATTCGAGTTTCCGGGATAATTATTTAGGCATCACATTCGATCTTTCGAATGTGATGTTTATGACTACCGCGAACGTGCTCGATACGATCCAGCCGGCACTGCGTGACCGAATGGAGATAATTTCGCTTTCAGGCTACACCGAAGAGGAAAAATCCGAAATCGCCCGGCGTCACCTGATCCCTAAGCAGATCGCGGAAAACGGCCTCGCAAAAGACGACGTGAAATTCGACCGGAAGGCCGTAACGAAAATAATCAGCGAATACACGCAGGAAGCCGGGCTGCGGCAGCTTGAACGCGAGATCGGTAAGGTATCGCGAAAGGTGGCGCGAAAGAAAGCAGAAATGGAAGCGGATTTCAAACCGATCAAAGTCGGATCCGACAACGTGAAGGAATATCTGCGTACGCCGAAAATTTTTACCGAAGGTGCTCTCAAAAAAGACCAGATCGGCATTGTCACCGGCCTTGCGTGGACAGCCGTCGGCGGAGATATTTTATTTATCGAGGCGTTAAAAACAAAGGGCAAAGGCAAGCTGATGCTGACCGGACAGCTTGGCGAAGTGATGCAGGAATCGGCACAGGCTGCGTTTTCGTATGCCAAGGCACGTTCAGCGGAACTCGGAATTGACGAATCCGTTCTCGACAATTTCGACATTCATATTCACCTGCCCGAAGGCGCGATCCCAAAGGACGGGCCGAGTGCCGGCATCACGATGGCTACTGCTCTGGTCTCCGTTTTGGCCCAGCGTGCCGTTCGCAAAGACGTGGCGATGACCGGCGAGATCACATTAAGAGGCAACGTCCTGCCCGTCGGCGGAGTCAAAGAGAAGCTTCTCGCGGCTCGCCGGGCGAAGATGAAAACTGTCATTCTTCCTGCTCCGAACCGCCGCGATCTGGAAGATATGCCCAAGGAAGTTCTTGAAGATTTGAATTTTATATTCGTTGAAAATGTGCTGGAGGTATTCCAGAACGCGCTTCTGGAGCCTAAACAAGCAGCCAGGGCGGCGAGAAAAAGCTGATCGAATTGTCGATTCCTGATTAAGGCTTTACGAAGTGGAATATAGAATTTTATTGACTGATACATCCGTATCATATACCATAACAAATGTTGTACTGAAGTTTTGGTATTTAAATTCGAAGGTCTGAAATTTGTTTGTGACATTGGGACATGGGACAGGTAAACGCCAAAAAAATTGACCCAACTCCGGCCTTATGTTACTTTTGAAATGGTTTTCTCTCATTTTACGTGCGCAATTGGGAACTTTATTAGTCTTTAAACGTTATAAATTCTAATACAAGAAATATATAGGACTGATTTTTGATTCGCCCTAACACCTAAGGAAATTCCGCAAAGGAGTATAGACGAAGTTGATGTATAAAAATATTTATAAAGCCCTAAGTTTTACAGCATTCATAATTTTAAGTTTAAACGTGATTTCCTTCGGTCAAACACCGCAGGAAGTCTTGAATGTTCAAACCCAGCAAAATAAAGTTCTCGAAGATTCGGGTAAGGCCTTCAAAGACGGCATGACGGCTCTAAAAGAGAGCCGCCGGTCAGATTCAGGAAAGAGTTTTGATAAGTCGGTCGAGGTTTTCCTTTACTCAACCTTAAACATTCAAAAAGACCAGAGATTGCAAAGCTGCTATAGCCAATTAATCGATACGGTTTACAAAATTGAATTTCCAGCAGTTCAAGACTTGCCCCAGATTAGAACTCTAGCCGCGACTTGCGGCTGGATCGCAAAATGGAACGAGGCCGATTTTCAGTTGGCTGATGCCATTGCTCAGATCATAAAACCCGCCGCGAATAAACCGGCTAATCAGGGTGTCGCTGTAATTACGGCAGTTCCCGGGGCAAATCAGCTAAACGGTTCGCTGATCGGATTCAATGAACAGGGCTTCGAGCCTTCCCCGTTGGATGAGCTTTCCAAACTTGAACTTACCAACGATGAACTCCAGGTCGATTCTAATCCGGTTGCACAGGCACAATATCAATATATTCAATATGCCGTGGCGAATAAATCATTAGGGTTTTCGTTTCAGGTGCACCCGATGATCCAGCAGTACATCAACTACTATCGCGGACGCGGGAAAGGAACAATGGAAGTTGGCCTTTACCGTTCGGGAATGTTTATGCGGATGGCACGCCGGATATTTAAGGAAGAGGGAATTCCCGAAAACGTCGCGTGGCTCGGTCAGGTGGAAAGCGCGTGGAAACCGACAGCTATGTCGTGGGCGGCTGCGTCCGGCCTTTGGCAATTTATTCCCGGAACGGGTTCCCGTTATGGCCTGAAAAGGACGGCACACGTTGACGAAAGAAATAGTTTTGACGAAGCTACGCGGGCATCGGCCCGGTATCTGAAATTTCTTTTTAACCGTTACGGTAATTGGGAACTCGCGATGGCAGGCTATAACTGCGGTGAAGGCAATGTCGATAAAGCGATCCGCCGTGCGGGAGTAAAAGATTTTTGGGCAGCATATCCATATTTGCCGAAGGAAACACGCAATTACGTTCCGAATATCCTGGCTACGATCCTGATTGCAAACAGCCCGGCACAATACGGCTTCGGCCATGTACGACCGGCTCCGTCGCTGCAATACGACCGTGTTCGTGTACCGGCTTCAACCAATTTGAGCTTGCTCGCACAGGCTTCGGATACAAGCGTGCAGTATATTCGCTACTTAAATCCGCATCTACGCAACAATGTGTCGCCTCCGGAACCGTATGTGATAAACGTTCCAGCCGGTAAATCGAATGAGATCGTAGCGGTCTTCCGCCGCGTGCCGGCATCGAAGATCAATAATACGAACCTGGCGAATTCAGTCCAGGGCGAATCGTGGCAGACAATCTCAAACCGCACAGGTGTGGGTGTTGCAGAACTAATGGCGTCAAATCCGGGAATGAATACGCCGAAAGGAAAGGTTTTCGTCCCGGTCAGCGGCAATAAGATAAACACTATCGCCTATTCAAGGCCGGCATCGCCGAATACTGCGGCACCTGGAATCTCCGCAAGAATCGTTAAAGCGCAATCAGGAGATACGGTCACCAAGCTGGCAACCAGGGTAGGAGCTAATCCCACCGAAGTCGCTAAGTACAACGGGCTTCTTCCAAATTCGGTTCTTGGCGCCGGACGGGAAATTAAGATTCCCGCGATGTAAATTTTACAATCTCTTTGTTAAAAAAGCCGGACGTGAATATTCATGCCGGCTTTTTGCTTTTATTTTAGTGTTTTGAGTTCCGCATAAAGGCGGAACTCAAAATGCGTATTAAATCATTACAAAGGTTCTCTTCGCAAAAACACAATCCTTTTTTTACTTGATAAAACTAAAAAGGCACAGCGTTTGCAAGATTATCCCTGCCAAATTATAGGAGAAATTAAATGCAAGACGTACAAAATTTACCGAATCCAGATGTTAACTCAGTCGATTACGGAACTCCGGACCACGAAAGAGATCCGCGCGATATACAAGATCTGCCGGACGGCGATGTAGAAGGCCAGCCTATCCCGGTCCCGCCGGGCGAGGACATTCCGTACCCGGTAGAAGATCCCCCGGTGGAAGGCGATGTACCGCTTGGTGATGTCGATGACAGCCAGGTGGAACGGATAGCTTAACAATTAATAGTCACGGGCAGAGAAACCCCGGGCGTGAAGAAGCGTGCCCGAGGTCCAACTACGTGCACGCCAAAGCAGGTTCCTTACATAGGATGGAGGGATCTAAAGAATGAATTCGCAACCGGCCTTTGGCTTGACAACAATTTCCTTTGTAACTATACTGGTTACAGTTATGGCGGCAAATAGTCAGTTTTCAATGGCGGTACATGTTTTGACGATGCTCGCGTCATCTGGCGAAGAGAAGATGAAGTCGGATTGCGTCGCGGCCAGCGTTAATACAAATCCGGTAGTGATAAGGCGGTTGCTAGGACAGTTGAACCAAGCAAGTCTCGTGATCTCGCAAACCGGAGCGGCTGGCGGGACGCGGCTTGCTAAATGTCCGAAGGAAATAAACCTTGGTGACATTTACAAAGCGGTCGAATGCGGCGAGGTTTTTGCGCTACACGCAAAATCGCCGAATCAGGATTGCCCGGTAGGGAAAAATATCGAGGCCGTGTTGTGCAAAATTCAAAAAGAGATCGACAAAACAGTGGGGGAAAAGTTATCGCAATACACGCTGCAAAGCGTGATTGAGATGGTCGAGCAAGGGCGGGATTAATTTTTTTGATTTGATTTGTATCAAAATAAGTTACAAAATTGTTACGGAAAGGAGTAAAATATGGCAGCGGGAACATCAAGAAATGAAACGATATTGGAACAGTTGAAGTGGCGTTACACTGAAAAAAAATACGACGCCGCGAAAAAGTTTGGGAAGCGGATTGGGCGGTTCTCGCAGAATCGCTGTCACTTGCCCCGTCGAGTTATGGAATTCAGCCTTATAGATTTATCGTGATTTAACGATGCGGAAACGCGCGAGAAGTTAAAACCGGCTGCGTATGGACAGACGCAAATCACCGATGCATCGCATTTAGTAGTCGTCGCGTACAAAAAGACTTTGACCGACGTCGATCGGCGGTCGTGCTTGTTGCGGCCGGTTACCGGGACGCGGATAACGACTGGTTGGCCCCGTTGCCAAAGGTCCGCAAGCCGCTCGATGAATTAATCACGAGGATCTGACCCGAGTAACTTTTTTTATCATCAAGGAGGGAATCATGAGTACATATTTAGCACTTTGGGCACCGAGATTTTTGGAGTTATTTAGGACATTAACAAGGGTGATGGGGCTATGAGGTTTGAAATAATGAAACAGTATGTCGATAATTCGATGACATTCGCGGAATATATAAAACTGATCGACGACCTTCTTCTCGATGGAAAGACGACCGGGCCGAAACAATCCGAAGCGATGTTCGGCTACGGAAAGTTAAACCGGCAGCGGATGCATCGCCTGGAAAAGACGGTCACACTGAATGACGGGCTTAAAAAAGCTCGCTGAAAAATTTAACCGCCAGATGATTTGGCTGATAATTACTGAAGGTTGGTGTGGCGATGCTGCGCAAAATCTGCCGGTAATTGAGAAAATTGCCGGCGAAAGTATTAATATCGTCTCCAGTGCGTTCCCAACATTCCATCTCTTGGATAGAAGGTGTGGATCAAAGTATAAACGCGAACAAGTATGAAAGCCTACGAACTGAAGCAATTCGGAACTGATAACCTGAGCATTGGTGATCTGGAAACGCCGGAGCCTCAGCCGCGCGAGGTCTTAGTGAAATTTCACGCCGCGTCATTGAATTATCGGGACCTGATGATTGTAAGGGGCGCCTACAATCCGCGAATGAAACTTCCCGCGATACCGTTTTCCGATGGAGCGGGTGAAGTAACGGCCGTTGGCGAAGCAGTGACTAAATGGAAGATCGGGGACCGCGTTTGCCCAATATTTATGCAGGCCTGGCATGATGGCGAAATTTCAGCCGCGAAATCGAAAACGGCGCTCGGTGGCGATGCCGAATGGAATGGAGTGCTGCGGGAATTCGGGGCGTTTAACGAAGAAAGTGTGCTGCGAATTCCCGAGAGCATTTCCTATGAAGAGGCAGCGACTTTGCCGTGTGCGGCCGTGACGGCATGGAACGCTCTGGTCGTTTCAGGGAATTTGAAAGCGGGTGACACGGTATTGACGCTTGGAACCGGCGGCGTTTCCGTCTTCGCGATACAAATCGCCAAAATGTTTGGGGCAAGAATTATTTCTACTTCGAGCAGCAGTGAAAAGCTTGCAAAGGCACGAGAACTCGGTGCCTTCGAAACTATCAACTACAAGGAACGCGAAGACTGGGACAAGGCGGTGATGGAAATTACCGGGAAACGCGGCGTCGATCATGTGGTCGAGGTCGGCGGTTCGGGAACGATAGCGAGATCGGTGAATGCAGTTCGCAGCGGCGGCCACATTGCTGTGATAGGGGTTTTGTCGTCGGGCGGCGATTTCAATCCGACATCTCTGCTTATGAAGGCCGTGAGAATGCAGGGAATCTATGTCGGCTCGCGGACAATGTTCGAAGAGATGAATAGAGCTATCGAATTCAACGGAATTAAGCCGGTAATAGATAAGGTATTTGAATTCGGCGATGTTCGGCAAGCGTTGAAATATATGGAAAGCGGTTCGCATTTTGGAAAGATCATAATTTCAATCGGTTGATTGAAGGAATTATAAATATACTAAAAGGGAAAAATATGTCTAATAAACTCTATGAAATTCCTGTCCGGCGCATGGACGGGACCGAAACCACGCTGAGTGAATTCGAAGGCAAGGCACTTTTGATTGTAAATGTTGCTTCGAAATGCGGATTAACGCCGCAATACGAGGGTTTGGAAAAACTTTATAAGGAATACAAAGGCCAGGGCCTCGAAATTCTCGGCTTTCCGGCCAACAATTTTCTGGCGCAGGAACCGGGCACGAACGAAGAAATTCAGGAATTCTGCCAAGCCAATTATGACGTAACGTTCCCGCTTTATCAAAAAATTTCAGTCAAAGGTGACGATCAGCATCTTCTTTACCATTATCTGACAGACCAAAAAGGCGAAGCTGATATTGCGAACGGAAATGAATTCGAAGAAAAGCTTGCGGGTTTTGGCCAATCACGGACTAATCCCGGCGATGTTCTCTGGAATTTTGAAAAATTCCTGGTCGATAAGAATGGAGTTGTCGCATCCCGTATTGCACCCGATGTAACGGCGGAGGATCCGCGAGTTTTAGAAAGAGTTCAAGCTGAGTTGGCGAAATAGGACTTAAAAAAATGAAAGCAATTAGAATTCATGAGTTTGGCGGAGCGCAAAATCTGCGACTCGATGAGATCGATAAACCGGAACCAAGTGGGGACGAGGTTTTAATCAAGGTTGCCGCGTCGGGAATCAATTATGCCGACACTATGCTGCGGCAAAATAAATACATGTTTACGCCTGAACTCCCATTCGTTTTGGGATTCGAGGTTGCGGGAGTGATCGAAGCCACCGGCGTGAACGTTAAAAATTTACAAGCCGGGCAGCGCGTTGTGGCAACGATCAGGGGCGGCGGATATGCAGAATATGCGGTTGTAAACGCGCAAACGGTCGTGCCGATTCCCGCCGATCTCGATTTAGGAGCGGCTACGGCATTGCTGGTCCAGGGATTAACGGCGATAGGTCTGCTCGTAGATTTACGGCCAGGCATGACAATTCTCGTTCACGCGGCGGCCGGCGGCGTCGGTTCACTTCTGGTACAGATCGCAAAACTGCGCGGGGCGACAGTTATCGGCGCGGCTTCGAACGAAGAAAAGCTTCAAAAAGTCGTCGCCCTCGGTGCCGATCACGCCGTAAATTACACGGAGGCTGACTGGACTGACCAGATCCTGGAGTTCACAGCCAATAAAGGCGCCGACGTGATAATCGAAATGGTAGGCGGAGATATCGGCAGGTCGAATTTTAAGGTGTTGGCGGTCGGCGGCACAATGCAAGTTTACGGAGCTGCCAGCGGTGAAGATTTTCAGATATCTGCTTTGAATTTATTGTTCAAAGCACAGGCGGTAAAAGGCTATAACCTTAATTATGAAACTCCGGAAAATATGTATAAATTTACCGGAGAATTGATGAAGTTGGTAGCGGAGAAAAGCCTCAGGATCGAAGTCACCGAATTTCCCTTAGAACGGGCCGCTCAGGCGCACGAGGCGCTCGAAGAAAGAAAAACGACAGGAAAAGTTATTTTGACGCACGGCACCGAGCAGTAAAATGAGCAGCTTTTCAGACATTCCATTATCTGTATTGGATCTTTCACCGATCGTCGAAGGCGGCACGGCGGCAGATGCCCTCCGAAACACGCTCGATCTGGCCCGCACGGCTGAAAGGCTCGGCTTTAACCGGTTCTGGCTCGCCGAACATCACAATATGCCCGGCATCGCTAGCGCGGCGACATCCGTCGTCATTAGCCATGTCGCGGCCGGAACATCGACGATCCGCGTTGGGGCGGGCGGGATTATGCTGCCGAACCACGCGCCGCTGGTTATCGCGGAACAATTTGGTACGCTGGAATCTTTATATCCCGGCCGTATTGATCTCGGCCTTGGCCGCGCGCCGGGCAGCGACCGTGCAGCCGCACACGCATTGCGGAGAACTTTATTAAACGACAGTGATGATTTCCCGGAATTATTGACTGAATTAAAATTCTTTTTTGGAAAACCTGTTGCCGGCCAAAAGGTGCAGGCCGTTCCCGGCGGCGGGCTGAATATGCCGATTTGGCTTCTCGGTTCGAGCGGTTTTAGCGCCCAACTTGCCGGGCAATTGGGAATGCCGTTCAGTTTCGCGGCGCATTTTTCGCCCGAGAATACGCTTCCGGCCCTTGATCTCTACCGCCATAATTTCCGGCCGTCCGAAATCCTCGAAAAACCTTACGCAATGATTGCCTTGAACGTGTTTGCCGCCGAGACGACTGGAGAGGCCCAGCGACTGTCGACATCCCAACATCAATCGTTTCTAAATTTAATTCGAGGTATTCCGGGTAAGATCCAGCCACCTGTCGATGATATTAACGCGATCTGGACGCCGCAGGAAAAGGCTATAGTTGACGCCCGGCTCGGTGGATCGGTGATCGGGGACCGGGAAATTGTAAGGGCAGGGCTCGAAAAATTCGTAGAGCAGACTGATGCCGACGAACTCATAATAAACGGAATGTTCTACGATCATAAGGACCGGCTCAAGTCTTATGAAATCGTCGCCGAGGTTTGGAAAGAGAAGTCTTCGGCGTCACTTACACAAACTAATTAGAATCGGAGAAACATGAAATATAGAAAGCTCGGGAAATCGGATCTTGAAGTATCGGCGATAGGGCTCGGCTGCATGGGAATGAGCTTTGCATATGGCGAAGCGGATGAAACCGAATCCTTGGCGGTGTTCGACCGGGCCGTTGAACTCGGCGTAAATTTTCTCGATACTGCTGATATGTATGGGCCTTATACGAACGAGGAACTTGTCGGCAAAGCGTTGAAGCGTAGGCGGAACAAATTCGTTCTGGCTACGAAATTCGGTATCGTTTTCGATCCGAAGAATCCGGCGAACCGGAGCATTAATGGCCGCCCCGAGTATGTGCGACAGGCCGCCGAAGGCAGTTTAAAGCGTCTGGCCGTCGATGAGATCGATCTTTATTATCTCCACCGCGTTGATCCGGACACACCGATCGAAGAAACGGTCGGTGCAATTGCAAGATTGGTCGAGGAAGGAAAGATCAGGCATATCGGTTTATCCGAAGCCTCAGCGGAAACATTGAAAAGAGCGAACGTCGTTCATCAAATAACGGCCTTGCAGAGCGAATATTCGCTGTGGACCCGCGATGTGGAGGACAACGGCGTTTTAGAAACCTGCCGTGAGCTTGGTATAGGTTTTGTTGCTTATTCGCCGCTCGGACGCGGATTTTTGTCCGGTGAGATAAAACGTTTCGAAGATTTGGCTGAGGACGATTGGCGTCGATCCAATCCTCGCTTTCAAGGCGAAAATTTTGAAAAGAACCTCAAGCTGGTTGAGAAAATCAAGGAGATCGCGGACGAGAAGGGAATCACGGCATCGCAGCTTGCGCTTGCTTGGGACCTCGCACAAGGTAATGACATAATTCCCATACCCGGAACGAAACGCCGCAAATACCTGGAGCAAAATGCCGCAGCCGTAAGTATCAAATTGAATGCGGACGAGCTTTCTCAAATAGACGATGTGTTCCCGCGGGACGCCGCCGCAGGTTTGCGGTATCCTGAGGCAATGATGAGCAGCGTAAATGCATAGGAAATTCTGATGGAAGAATATTTAAGGCCAACTGAATTTCTGGATTTTGACGACGAAACCGTTCATCGCTTCGCCGCGGCTAATACTGTCGGCTCCGTTACGGATACGGAGAAGGCCGTCGCTCTTTATTACGCTATACGTGACGGGTTTCAATATGATCCCTATATTCTAGATCTGCGTAAAGTCGGTTTGCGAGCCAGCAAATTGCTCACTAGGACGCGCGGCTACTGTATCGAAAAAGCCGTTTTGCTTGCCGCCTGCGTTCGAGCGGTCGGGATTCCGAGCCGGCTTAGTTTTTATATCGTCCGCAATCATATCGCTACCGGGAGGCTGGAGAAGATTTTGAAGACTGACTATCTGGTTTTTCACGGCGCGGCAGAGATCTATTTGGAAGACAAATGGCTGAAAACGACTCCTGCGTTCGACAAAAGGCTTTGCGATTTTCTCGGTGTCGAGCCGCTCGAATTTGACGGCACCGCGGATTCCATATTCCAGGAATTCGACAAGTCGGGCAATGCTTTTATGGAGTATGTGCATGATTACGGCGACTTCAATGATTTGCCTTACGAGCAATACTTAAACGAATTGAAAAGTCATTATCCACATATTTTCGAGAACGGAGAATATATGAAAGATAATTTAATATACGATTTTAGAGTTTAAGGATTTGGCTTTTGCTAAGTAGAAACATCTAAAAAAGTTTGAAGTGTGGGAATAAATTAAAAAAAAAGGGGGAAGTTTATTATGGCAAAGAGAAGTGCGAAGGCAAATTGGGAAGGTGGTTTAACTGACGGTAAAGGATCGATGAGTCTTGGAAGCGGTGCTTTCAAGGGATCGTTTTCATTTAATACCAGAATGGGCGACGAGCCTGGAACGAATCCGGAAGAATTGATCGGAGCTGCGCTTGCCGGCTGTTATACGATGGCTCTTTCGGCGACTCTTGAAAAAGAAGGGCATAAGGCGGAGCGTATCGATACTGATGCGAAAGTTGAATTCGGAAAGGACGATGCGGGTTTTTCGATTAAATTTATCGATTTGGAAACTACCGCAATTGTTAATGGTTTGGATGATGCGGAATTTCATCGTATTGCCGAAGAGGTAAAAAAGACCTGCCCGGTCAGTAAAGCGTTATCAGCCGTGCCAATCAATTTGACGGCAAATTTGGCAAACGTAGAATCGAGCGGTAATATATAGTATATAGTTAATAACCTGCGAAAATCAGCTTACGGCGTTTTCGCGGATGTAATAGTCTAATATTATATAGGAGATAATATGGCAAATTTTGCTAAAGAAGTAACGGATACGGATTTTGAAAAAGACGTTTTAGGATCGGAACACCCGGTGTTGGTAGATTTTTGGGCCGAATGGTGCGGCCCGTGCAGGATGATCGCCCCGGCTGTCGAAGCGGTCGCGGAAGAATACACCGGCAAGGCGAGCTTTTTCAAAATGAATGTCGATGAAAACCAGAACGTTCCGCAGCGTTTTGGCATCCGCGGGATTCCGACTTTGATTCTTTTTAAGGGCGGTCAGGAACAGGAGCGGATAGTCGGTGCAGTTTCGCGTGACGCGATTGCGAAAGTGGTCGCCAAGTACGTTGAGCCCGCTGCGGTTTAATTTAGTTGTTATTTTAGAATGCCTTTACCGAACAAAAGTAATGTTTGGTAAAGGCGTTTTTGTTTGAAGGGTCAGAATCGGGAGCGATAGCGATTTGGGTTCTTTATCGCCCAAGCTAAGAACTCAGTCGCTATCGCTCCCGATTCTGACCAGACATTCCAGTATAAATTGACTGCCGGTATTCGGGTTAAATGGTAGAATCTTCTTATAATGCATTTCAAGCAATTCTACCTCGGTTGTTTATCTCATGCCTCTTATTACATCGGGTCTGGAGGCGAAGCGGCGGTCATCGATCCGCAGCGCGACGTGCAGCAGTATATTGACGAAGCCGCAGCCAGCGGCCAGCAAATCAAATATGTCATCGAAACGCATTCGCACGCCGATTTTGTAAGCGGGCACATTGAACTTTCCGCCAAAACCGGTGCCAGAATCATTTACGGCCAAAGGGCCGCTACCGAATTTCCAACATTGAAAGTTAAAGACGGCGATCAATTTTCGCTTGGTAAAGTTGTACTAACCTTTCTCGAAACTCCCGGCCACACTCCGGAAAGCATCTCCATCGTTGCACGAAATACCGTAGATAGTACCCAGCCGCTAAAGCTGTTTACCGGCGACACGCTGTTTATCGGCGACGTCGGGCGCCCTGATCTGATCGGATCAAAAGGGTTTACCGCGGAAGATATGGGCGGAATGCTGTACGACAGTCTTCATTCCAAAATAATGCCGCTTCCAGATAATACCGAAGTTTATCCCGCACACGGAGCCGGTTCGCTTTGCGGCAAATCCCTTTCCAGCGAGACTTGGTCGACGCTCGGTAACCAGAAGCAGTTTAATTACGCCCTGAAACCAATGTCGAAACAAAAGTTTGTCGAACTCGTATCCTGCGGTCAATCCGAAGTCCCTGCTTATTTTCCAAAGAGCGCCGCAAAAAATCTGCACGGAGCTTCGCCGCTAGATGAGCTTGCGAGACCTGAGCCTCTCTCATCCGAAGAAGCCGCAAATTTCGATGGGGTTGTTTTGGATATCCGGTCAAGCGAAGGGTTCGGCAGTGGCCATATTCCTAACGCGATAAATATCGGCCTCGGCGGGAAATTTGCTTCATGGGCTGGAACTTTTATCCCAACTGGAACGTCCTTAGCAATTGCGGCAGATTCGGCGGAAGCGGTTGACGAAGCATTTATCCGGCTAGCCCGGATCGGAATCGAATCCGTTCGAGGATTTATTTTAATGGATGGTTTTGACGGTAAGCTTAACGTAATCAAACAGATTTCCGTTGTAGCAGCGAATGAGTTAATACGAAACGGCGTTGCAAAGCAGCTTATAGACGTGCGGCAACCTGGCGAATACGCTGCTGTTCACGCGGCCAAAACTTTTAATTTGCCGCTAAATACGCTCGAAAGAAATATTGAAAAGCTGGATCCCGCATTGGCAACATTTATCATCTGCCAAACTGGCTATCGTTCCAGTCTCGCGACGAGCATTCTCGAAAATGCGGGCTTTAAGAATATTTTTAATATAGCCGGAGGAACCCTTGCGTGGATAAATGCCGGTATCGAAACCGAAACTCTTGAAGGTGCGTTCATGAACTCTTAGGATTGCTCTTGAATCAGGGCATATCTATATTCATCCGGAAAAAGGGCCGAGATATTCTCTCAGCCCTTTTTCCGTTCACTGATTCGAAACGCGAATTAGTGCTGGTTAGCGTTTCCGACAGCTATGTCATCGATCAATCCCCATGGTTGAATAATGACATTGTTCGTTACGGATGTGCTTACATAGAACGTGCTCTGCGAGCCCGGACGCCAGACCGCGAAGTCCGTTTTCCCGTCTCCGTTATAATCAC
>JBBJOS010000030.1:0-24817 GCA_037723965.1 Pyrinomonadaceae bacterium
ATCAAACAAAGGAGCACACGAAGTTCTGTGTCCTGTTTAACTTGACCATTACAAACTGCGACTAGTCAACAACAGCGTGTTGTTGCTTCAATCCATTTGTCGCAGTCTTAATCTCAGCGCCTGTAATTTAATAAACCCTTCCGCGTCGTGCTGATCGTATGCGCCGGCATCGTCTTCGAAGGTCACGACCCGTTCTTTATATAGTGAATACGGCGATTTGCGGCCCATGATCGTCACATTACCCTTGTACAATTTCAAACGCACATCGCCGGTCGCATTAACCTGCGTCTGCTCAATCATCGATTTCAAAATTTCGAATTCCGGCGCGAACCAGAAGCCGTAATAAACCGATTCGGCGAATTTCACGCCCAGACTGTCACGCAGCCGCATCACCTCGCGGTCCATCGTTATCGATTCGAGCGCCCGATGAGCCGCCTGCAGGATGGTTACGCCGGGCGTTTCATAAACTCCTCGTGATTTCATTCCTACAAAGCGGTTTTCTACCAGATCTACACGACCGATGCCGTGTTCGCCGCCGAGGAAATTGAGCTTTGTCAGCAGATCGACCGCGCCGTATTTTTCACCGTCAATCGCGACCGGCTCGCCTTTTTCGAATGATAAAATTATCTCCTCGGCTGTATCGCGCGCCTTTTCCGGCGATTTTGACAGCAAAAAAATATCTTCCGGCGGAGCGTTCCATGGGTCTTCTAAAATGCCGCCTTCGTAGGAAACATGCATTAAATTGCGGTCTATGGAATAAGGCTTGGCCGTTGTTGCCGTCACGGGAATGCCATGTTTTTCGCAGTAGGCGATGAGATCGGCGCGGCCTTTGAATTCCCACTCCCGCCAGGGTGCGATCACTTTTATATCTGGCTGCAAGGCATAATATGTCAATTCAAAACGCACTTGGTCGTTACCCTTGCCGGTCGCACCGTGAGCGACGGCATCGGCATTTTCGAGCCGTGCGATCTCGATCTGCCTTTTTGCGATCACCGGCCTCGCGAGCGAAGTGCCAAGCAGGTAAACGCCTTCGTACAAAGCATTTGCCTTTACCGCCGTCCAGACGAAATCCTTGACGAATTCTTCGCGCAGATCCTCGACGTACAATTTTGAGGCTCCGGTCGCCTTTGCTTTCTCGTCCAGACCGCTCAATTCTTCGCCCTGCCCAACATCTGCGCAATAGCAGACGACCTCGCAGTTATACGTTTCCTTCAGCCACAACAGCATCGCCGATGTATCAAGCCCGCCCGAATACGCCAGGATAATTTTGTTGATCTTCTTTTCCATTTAATTGTTGGAAGTTGTTAGTACCCCTGCGTTAGCCGGTGGATTCTTAACAAGTATACTCCAAAGAATTTGCTCGACACCGCTTGTGGTTCTGACCTTTTGTCCTACGGAACCTGTTGCGAAAAACGTATCGCAATCCGTATAGTATAAATTACATTAAACTTAACAGTGTTTCGAAGGTTGACGCAATATGGTAATGCTTACACAACTTCGCGGGCTTGAACTGGTCGACGACAGCGGACGACGTGAGATGCTTTCCGATTTTGAAGTTTCATTGCTGGAAGGTGATTATCCGCCGGTCACCCATCTTCATTTTACCGCTGAAGGTAAGCCAAAACGGATCGAATGGACAACCGTGCGGGCCTTTGAACACAAAAAAGGCCGGATAAAGGTCGCAGACCTTTCATTAGGGAAAGAGATCGATGACGATGCTCAAAATGACGGCATATTGTTGATCCGCGATATTCGAGATGCTCTCATAATCGACCTTGTAAACCGGACGACGACCCGGTCGACCGATCTTCAACTTGATGAAAGCAACGGTCAGCTGCGCCTGACGGCAACCGATGCCGGGATCGGTGCGATGCTCCGCAGAATTAGCCGCGGGTTATACAAGCGCGTTAACAAAAATGCGCTTTCCGATTGGAAGTATGTCGAATTTCTTCGCGGAGACCCGCAGGTGGTAACAAGCGGGGCAGGGTATCACCTGCGAATCGCCCGCCTTTCAGCCGGTGAGATCGCCCGGCTCGCCGATTATATTCCGTATCTGCACGCTGCCGAATTATTGATGCTGCTTCCCGATCCAAAGGCGGCTGATGTTCTGGAGGCCATGTCAGTCGAACGCCGGCTTCAGGTTTTTGAGGAACTTGATGAGAAAGTAGCCGTGATAATGCTTACGCTTATGTCACCCGACCTCGCCGCCGATCTTGCCGCCCGGCTTCATGTAGCCGAGATGAAAAAATACTTAGCGAAAATGCCGAAGGAACAAAGCGGCCGCATTGTGGAACTTTTACGATACCCGGAGAATTCGGTAGGCGGAGTGATGATAAATGACATGATCTTTTTTCCGGCGGATCTGAACGTTGTTGAAGCAAGAAAACGGCTGCAGAAGTCTCTAAAGGATCTCGATTTCATTTCGGTTGTATTCCTGGTTGAAAACGACAAAAGTAGAAAGCTGCTCGGCGTTGTTGCCCTACGTGAAATCCTGACCGCGGACGCTGAGTTAAAATTGGAAGATTTAATGGATCCTTACATTCTGACGCTCAATCCATACGATGATGCCGCACATGCCGCCCGCCGTATTATTAATAATCAGCTTCCGGCAATGCCTGTAACTGGAACCGAGGGAGATCTGCTCGGAGCCATGACGGTCGATGCTGCCCTGTCCCAACTAGTTTCGGCAACGAGCAGCCTACAGACACTGAGGATTTTCTCATGATGCAAGAAGCCATAGGCGTTGAAGGGCTCGAACCGCTGGATCAGCTGGATACGGCGGGAATGCTTGCGGCCAGCCCAAAAGCCTTGCCCGGCGCAGTCCGCCTAAATTTTCGAGGACGCAGTATTTTGCTGCGCGGCCTGCGCCGCCCGCCAAAGGGAATTTGGCGGTGGCTCCTCGTCCTCGGCCCGGGTTTGATCGCCACGTCCGCAGGAAATGACGCGGGCGGCATCGCGACGTACAGCTCCGCGGGTGCGAAATTCGGATACGATCTTATTTGGGTGATGATCGTACTCACGCTTTCCTTTGCGATTGTTCAGGAAACGTGTTCGCGCCTCGGTGCGGCGACCGGCCGCGGGCTGCTCGATCTTATACGTGAGCGTTTCGGCATTGGATGGACACTTTTTGCGGTCGGAATTATCATTATCGCAAACGGCGGGGTAACCGTAACCGAATTTGTCGGCGTCGGGGCTGCCTCCGAATTATTGGGTGTCAGCCGTTATATCTCAGTGCCGATTGCGGCGGCCTTGCTTTGGTACCTAGTTATTTTCGGTTCATATGCGCGGGTAGAGAAGCTGTTTTTATTGATGACGCTTGTTTTCTTTGCCTATCCGATTGCCGCGATCTTGGGAAATCCGGATTGGGGAGCGGTCGCGCGCGGTGCTTTTATACCGACTTTACGTTTTGAATCCGAATACGTTTTCGTGCTCGTCGCTCTTCTAGGCACGACTATTACTCCTTATATACAAATTTTCCAGCAAAGTTCGACGGTCGAGCGCGGAGCGGCCCGCAAGCATTATGGCAGCGAACGCCTCGATGCGTATTTCGGTTCGATATTTTCCAATCTGATGTCGATCTCGATGATAATTGCGACCGCCGCAACACTATTTGTCATCGGGCAAAACGATATTACATCGGCCGCTGATGCCGCCCGGGCGCTAGAACCGGTCGCGGGTAAATACGCGACGATGCTGTTCGCGGTGGGCCTATTGGGAGCTTCGCTGCTTGCCGGCGGCGTACTGCCGCTGGCGACCTCGTATGCGGTCAGCGAGGCATTCGGAATACCGAAGGGTGTGAATCTTGATTTTCGCCGCGGCAAGATATTTTTCAGCCTGTTCACTGGTTTTATCGTTCTAGGGGCAATCGTCGCCCTGATTCCGAATGTGCCGATATTTCCGCTGCTCGTCGGTATTCAGGTACTCAATGGAGTGCTGCTTCCGATCATCCTCGTTTTTATTTTGATACTTATAAATAACGAAAAAATTACCGGCGATCTGAAAAATACCAGAACCTCGAATATACTTGGCTGGGGAACATTTGCCGTTATAGTGACGGCGGTTTCGGTAATGCTGATCGGGCAGCTGCTGGAGCTTTTTGGAATTCAGCTTTTCGGCTAGGATGTGTCTTGTCAGCACCAGACTGGGCCCCGACCGGGGGGCGAAGAACCAGCAAAAATTATGACCGACGCCAAAAATCTCTGGGGCGGCAGGTTTACCGGAAAGCCGGATGAGACCTTTGCCGCCTTTAACAATTCGTTTCGCTTTGACAGGCGGCTTTTTCAAGCGGATATCCAAGGCAGCATTGCGCATGCGAACGGGCTGCAAAAAGCGGGTATATTAACGAATGAAGAAGCATTAGCTATTACAGACGGATTGCATAAGATTTTGAAAACCCCCGGTAGTGCCGCCGCTTGTTTTGACAATTCCGATGCTGAAGACGTGCATTCATTTATCGAATCGAAGCTGGTGGAACTTATCGGTGAAACCGGGAAAAAGCTGCATACCGGCAGAAGCCGCAACGACCAGGTAGCAACCGCATTTCGCCTTTGGCTCCGCGAAAAAATTGGCGGAATTCGCGACGATGTAAAAGCGGTGCAAAAAGCTTTGATCGCCGCCGCCGAACGTTACAACGACGCCGTTTTGCCGGGCTACACGCATATGCAGCGCGCGCAGCCGGTGCTTTGGGCACATTGGTGCCTGGCGTATTTTGAAATGTTTTCGCGCGATCTCGAACGGCTTGCGGAAGTTAAAAGCCGGGTCAATATTCTGCCGCTCGGCTCCGCCGCCCTTGCCGGAACAAGCTTTAGCATCGACCGCGAAGTCGTAGCACTCGAACTAGGTTTCGAAGGCATAACAAAAAACAGTATTGACGCCGTGTCAGACCGTGATTTCGCCGTCGAATTCGCTGGGGCGTGCGCGCTTATTATGGTTCATCTCTCGCGCCTTGCCGAAGATTTGATAATTTACGCGACCACCGAATTCGGATTTATCACGCTAAGCGATACCGTTTCTACAGGCTCGAGCCTGATGCCGCAGAAGAAAAACCCCGACGCATTGGAATTGATCCGCGGAAAAGCCGGCCGCGTTTTCGGCCACCAAGCCGCCTTGCTTGTTACAATCAAAGGCCTGCCGCTGGCATATAATAAGGATATGCAGGAAGACAAGGAAGCGGTTTTCGATTGCGTCGATACGGTAAAATCGTGCCTGAATGTCGCCGCGATCGTCCTCGATAATTTGACCGTGAATGAAGCCGTCACCCGCGAAGCCGCGACAAAAGGTTATCTGAACGCTACCGAACTCGCCGATTACCTTGTAAAAAAAGGCGTCCCATTCCGTACCGCGCACGACGTGGTGGGAAGAATAGTGCTGAATGCAATCGAGCAGGACAAGGAACTAAACGAATTAAGCCTCGAAGATTTCGCAAAAGTTTCCGGCGAGATCGGGGAAGATGTCTTCGAAGCGTTAAGCTTGGAGCAAACCTTATCAAGCAAATCTCAAACCGGCGGAACGTCGACGAAAATGGTCGAAGCCGCGCTTGCCGAAGCGAAGAAAAGATTCGGTTAGACGCAAAAATATACTTTTGTGGAAGGTACTTGCCCCAATTTTTTTCTTTCTTTTTTGCTCTTCTTGTGCCTTCTTGCGGCCATTACCCTTCATGCATAAATTTGTCCGAAATCTGATCACCGAATGGCGAAAGCTGGAACTTCCTTTTTCTGGCCAAACATTCATCATCGCCGTTTCCGGTGGTGCCGATTCGATCAGCCTTCTTGCGGCTTTGCATGATCTAAAAGAAAGAAAAAAGCTGGATCTCAGATTAGTGGCCGCCCATTTCAACCATAACCTGCGGGGAGCCGAAAGCGATGCGGACGAAGATTTCGTCAAACAGTTAACCTCAAAATTCGGCTTCGAGCTTGCCGTCGGTCACGGAAAAATCTCTAAAGATGGCAATCTCGAACAAAACGCGAGGGCCGCACGCTACGCATTTCTAATCGAAACCGCCGAAAACCTTAAAGCCTATGGCGTTCTAACGGCTCACACTATGAACGACCAAGCCGAAACCTTCCTGATGAATCTTATCCGAGGCAGCGGTATTGACGGCCTTTCCGGTATGAGGCCGGTGCGGAGTTTCGAGCCAACAATGCCGGATTCAAAGTTAAAAATTCAAAATTCAAAACCTAAAAGCGAGAACTCGAATTCAGAAAATTTAACCTTTGAACCGGGAACCTTGAACTTTGAACCTCTCCTCATCCGCCCTCTCCTAACTTGGGCGAAACGAATCGACACCGAAAATTTCTGCAGCGAGAACGAGATCGAATTCCGTTACGACACGATGAACGAAGACATGGCCTTTCGCCGCGTCCGTATCAGAAAAATGCTCATCCCGATGCTCGTCGATTTTAATCCAAAAATTATCGAAACTTTGGCGAAAACATCGAGTTTGCTTGCCGAGTCAGAACCGGAAGCGATAGCGACCGGGTTCTTTTCCCCTGAGCCTAAGAACCCGGTCGCTATCGCTCCCGGGTCCGACAAGAGCACGCTCGTCAAACCGGAGGTCGCCGGTATCTTCGACCGCGAATTAACCATTAAACTCCTCAAATCCCTCCCGCAACCCGATCTTTACCGTGCGTTGCGCATCTGGCTCAAACATAAACGTGGAAACTTACGCTCTTTGGAACGGAAACATATAGAAGCCATTGAGCGTTTGGTATTAAGCCGCAAAAGCGGCCGAACCGTCGAACTACCAAACGGCGAGGCCGTTGTAAAACAAGAAGGAAAACTTTTATTCAAACGTTCTGAGTTCAAACTTTAGTTTGTCTTTTGCTTAAGGAAGAAGCACGCTGAAGCGTGAACTCAGAACGGGTGATTGCCGATTTAAGAATATAAAGGTTGATAAATGAAAACCGCCGAATTACAATCAAAGGTCGTTGCACGAAAAGCAGGCCGCGAAAAGCTTTGAGAACAACGTGCGGATGGAAACTTTCATCATATTGCATTGGTAAAACTTCACGTAAGATGGAAGTTCATTTGGAGGCTATAAATTGAGTTCTAAAGTAAAACAGATTTTATTGTGGCTGATGATCATTTCGAGCGCTCTCGTTTTCGTCTGGTTCCTACAGGGCAAACAGACGAAACCCGCACAGGAAATATCGTTCGACCTCGGATTGACGCAGATCGCGAATAAGGAAATTAAGGAAGCCACGATCAAGTCGAGTACGCTCGAATTGATCGATAAGAATGACGCGAAATTTGTCGCATCCCTGGATACCAGCGATTCGACCCGCGACCAGATATATGCCGCCGCGAAGGAAACGGGAACGAAGATCAATTTGGAATCGGCTTCGAGCGGATTCGGCTGGCTGATATTGATCCAGCTTCTGCCGTTTTTGCTGCTTATCGGGTTCCTGGTTTTCACGCTTCGCCAAATGCAGGCAGGCGGGAATAAGGCTTTGAGCTTCGGCAAATCGAAGGCTAAACTGCTCAACAACCAGCAAAAACGCATCACGTTCAAGGATGTTGCCGGTGTCGAGGAACCGAAGGAAGAACTTTCGGAGATCATCGAATTTCTCAAAGATCCGCAAAAATTCCAAAAGCTTGGCGGTAAGATACCGAAGGGCGTTCTTATGATGGGGCCTCCGGGAACCGGTAAAACATTGCTTGCCAAGGCTGTTGCCGGTGAAGCGAATGTGCCTTTCTTCTCAATTTCAGGATCGGATTTTGTAGAAATGTTTGTCGGTGTGGGAGCAAGCCGCGTTCGCGACCTTTTCGAGCAGGGCAAGAAAAACGCTCCGTGCATCATTTTTATTGACGAGATTGACGCCGTCGGACGCCATCGCGGCGCAGGTTTAGGCGGCGGTCACGACGAACGCGAGCAGACGCTCAATCAGCTTCTCGTCGAAATGGACGGTTTCGAATCAAACGACGGCGTTATTCTAATGGCTTCGACAAATAGGCCGGATGTGCTCGATCCGGCACTTCTTCGCCCGGGACGTTTTGACCGCCAGGTTGTCGTTTCCTACCCTGACGTTCGCGGCCGTGAAGGAATCTTGAAAGTTCACACCCGCAAGATTCCGCTTGACGAAGGCGTCAATGTAAATATCATCGCCCGCGGCACACCCGGATTCACCGGTGCCGACCTCGCAAATTTGGTTAACGAAGCTGCTTTGATTGCTGCCCGACGCGATCAGAAAGTTGTCCGTTTGCAGGATCTTGAATTCGCGAAAGATAAAGTAATGATGGGCCCGGAACGTCGCAGCATGGTTATTTCCGATAAGGAAAAACGTTTGACGGCGATTCATGAAGCAGGCCACGCGCTAGTCGGTATGAATATTCCGGATAGCGATCCGGTCCATAAGGTGACAATTATTCCGCGCGGACGCGCTCTAGGCGTCACGTACTTTCTGCCGGAAGCTGACGTTCTCGGCCGGACGAAGGAAGAATTGCTCGCGATGATCGCTAATGCGATGGGCGGACGAATCGCGGAAGAGCTTTTTATCGGCAGCATCACGACAGGTGCATCGAACGACATCGAAAAGGCTACGGAAGTGGCTCGTGCGATGGTCTGCCAATACGGTATGTCCGAGCTCGGCCCGCTGGCTTACGGCAAAAAGGAAGAGCAGATATTCCTCGGCCGCGAGATCGCCCAGCATCGCGATTTTTCGGAAGATACGGCGATCAAGATCGATAAGGAAGTCAACCGCATCATCTCGGAACAGTATGCGCGGGCAAAGAAAATTTTGTCCGACAACCGCGAAACGATGGAACGCCTGACCGACGCATTGCTCGAACACGAATCGCTTGACAGCGCGCAGCTTCGGCGAATCGTGGCCGGCCTGCCGATCGACGGCGACGAACCGCTGCCGACGATAGACGATGACGGCACACCCGAAACGGAAGAGAAAAAGGAAAAAAGCCGTTTCAAAAAACCGCTCCTTCCGCCGATAACGCCAAACAACCCGGCGACAGCGTAGGTTTGGAAATTTGGGCGAGCTATAGAGGGTGAAGGTTGCAAATACCTTCACCCTTTTTTATTTCGACCGGTGCACGGAATGTTAGAATCCAAATTTCAACAGCTTCTCGATTCGCAAAAGCATGAACGGATCGGCGGCGGATGTTCCGGCGACGCCGTTTATTTCCTGTCCGAAATGCCCGCTTATCTGAAAATAGGGAATTTGGCTGAGAACTCGGATCTGCTCTGGGAGCGGAGAGCACTTGATTGGCTGGCCGGCAAATTTCCGGTTCCAGCCGTTATCGATTTTGACCGAAACGAACATACGGAATTTATTCTAATTTCGAACATTCGCGGCAACCCGGCTTCGGAGATTGAATTATCTATTGAAACGGCACCCGATTTTATTCTTAAAGCCGCCACGGCCCTCAAGCGGTTTCACGAAATTCCTATTGGCTATTGCCCGCTCGATCAAAGGCTTGATGCAAAATTGGCGAAGGCGCGGGAAAATTTTCAGGGCGGTTATGTAGATGAAGGCGATTTTGATAACGGACGCATCGGCCAGAGCGCCGAACAACTTTATCGGGAGCTTTGCCGCACGCCTCCGGCAGACGAAGACCTGGTCTTCACACACGGCGATTTCTGCCTGCCGAATATAATTGTAAACAACGGAGAAATAGCCGGTCTCATCGATCTTGACCGTGCCGGCGTTGCAGACCGATATCAGGATGTTGCGTTATTTTTGCGAAGTTTCGAGTCCAACTGCGCCGCCAAAATAGATTATCAAAAGATTTTTTGTGAAGCATATGGCATCGACGAAATTGCCCCAGACAAAATTGATTACTATATGAAACTGGATGAACTATTCTAGAAATTAATGGAACGAACTTGGCAAACATCGCGGCGGCGAATCGCTTTTAGCGGCAAAGCCCTAATCATGGCAATTCTCAATATTACGCCGGACAGCTTTTCCGACGGTGGTGAATTCCTCTCGCCCACGGCCGCGCTGAAACAAGCCGAAATTTTTAAAGATGAGGGCGCCGATATCATAGACATCGGCGGCGAATCCACCCGCCCGAACAGCACACAAGTTTCAGTTGCAGAAGAAATAAATCGCACCGCTCCGGTGATCGAAGCGATCACCAAACGCTTCGACATTCCCATCTCCATTGACACAACAAAATCCGCCGTCGCAGAGGCCGCAATCAACGCCGGTGCCGAAATAATTAACGATATCTCAGGCCTCCGTTTCGATGAACGGATCGCGGAAATCTCCGCAAAGCACAATACCGGCCTTGTCCTCATGCATTCCCGCGGCACCTTTGAAACGATGCATAAGCAGGAACCGGTCGAAGATATTTTGAGCGAAGTCGCCCAAGTTTTTCATTCGTCAATCGAAAAAGCGAAAGGCTTCGGCGTGAATCCGCAAAATATCGCGCTCGACATCGGCGTCGGCTTTAGCAAAACATTCGACCAGAATTTAGAATTGCTCGCCAAACTTGACAAACTTGTTGCTGAATTCCCGGAATACCCAATACTCGTAGGTACATCGCGTAAATCCTTTATCGGCAAAATTCTCGGCGGCGTGCCAACGGGCAGGCGTCTAAATGGCAGTCTCGCAAGCATTTCGATTGCCGTTTTCAACGGAGCGAAAATCATCCGTGTTCACGATATAAAACAAACTATCGAAACAATAAAGATCGTGCGGGCGATTAAATCTGCTGCAAACACCTGAGTTAACACATCATTCCTTTAGTTTCAGTATAAGGCAGCCGAACGTATTGGATAATGGCAAAATGTAATGCACCAATACACTTAAAATATATACATGTCAGTCTTACTTTTTGCGCGGTGGTATTTTCGGCTTCTAAGGCCGACAAGGGTCAAATCAAGTGGTATAAAGGGCTAAATAAGTATTTGTCATTTTGCTATCTCAACTGGAAAACTATCCTAATTCGCGGTCTGGCACAATATTCGCTTTTATAACATCGTGCTCTCCCTGTGGGCAGATGAGGGTTGCCGCAAGGTTCTCATCATGGAATATACGCGGCCTGAGACTGTAATTTAATCTACCGCTTTGGCATGCTATTTTTTGACCGAATATTCGGTAAAAGAACAAACGAAAAAGGGGAATTTGACTTATGACTTGCAAAATTAATAAAACCAGCTTCACATCGCTCGCTTTAAGCGTTGCTTTTTTGGCTCTATTTACGATGAGCGCATCAGCTCAAAATGATCAGAAAGGCGGTGCGGCAGGATTGGTTGCCGCCGTTGTTCAAATAGCTACCGATGATACTCTTCAAAATAACGGCACGGTCGACTTGCGTGTTATTCAGCTCGACCGTTCGTTGAACAATCTCAAAGCTTTGAACAATGTGCTGAACAACAGTCCGATTCTCAGCAAAAATAATGTTGATATTACCGTACAGGATATACAGGCGTTGAACGATAACACCGTTCTCACGGACTTCCTGAAAAATAACAACATTGCGATTGGTGAGGTCGTTGGGGTCAGCGTTTTGAGCGGCGGCGATATTATTGTCTTCCGTCAGGGGAAAACCAAAAAATAACCAAATTTCATTGATTAAGCGGTTTCCGCTTAATTAAAATCCGGCACGGCCTCGAAGCGCTTCGAGGCCGTGCTTTTTTGTCGTCGGCAGTCTGGTTGCTCACAGTGATATCGCGGGTTACTTTCTTCAACGGTTTATATTGTTGTGTTTTAATGCAGGATAAAACGGCTTTTATACGTCAAATAGATTTGAAAACTTTTATTTTTATGCATTAGCTCAAGGGCAAATCCGGAGAACACTGTATTATCATAAATATGCGTTGAATAAGATACGCATCTACAGGCTTCAGCGGTTATTGCTTGAATTTAGGACGCATCGAAATTTTATGAAATACGCAAAGTTTTTATCAATAATCTCTCTTTTGATGGTTGTTTCAGGATTCACCGAATGCTACAAAGCCGTCACAAATTCCGGCATGCCGAAACACATTCGGACCATTGCGGTCCCGGCGTTTCAGTTCGAGGCAAAAGGTCTTCGCTACCGTGTCGAATCGCGGCTGACCGAGGCTGTTACCAAAGAGATCATCAAACGCGGCAACGGCTTGAAAGTGCAGGGAGCACTTGAAGGCGCCGACGCCGTCGTCGAAGGGACGGTCCGCGATTTCAGCTTTACCGGCGTGCTGCTTGACCGCGATGGCCGGGCCCGCGTTTACGAAGTCACCGTCATCATCGCTGTCACCGTACGCGACCTCAAGGAAAATAAAATACTGTACGACAATCAAAATTTTTTATTTCGCGATTCCTACGAATTTTCCGAAGACCCGCGATCCTTCTTCAACGAAGAGGATCCAGCAGTTGAACGTATTGCAAGAGCCTTCGCCGAATCGGTCGTCTCGACAATAGTTAACGGCATGGGCGTCAAGGAAGAGAAGAAGTAGAAGCACATTTCGCCGCCGAGACGCGGAGACGCCGAGATTTGTCGCGAAAAGTCTGAGGGTGAAAACAAATGCCGTTAATCTCAAATTCATATCTAAATTTCCTACTCGGTGTCTCTGCGTCTCGGCGGTAAACTTTCTTATGCCTGTTCTATCTAAAGACGAACTCCGCGAGCAACTGAAACGCCGCGACATCGCTCCCATTTATGTCCTATACGGTGCGGAAACTTTCCTGCGCGATCTTGCTGCCAAAACCATTGCGAATTTCTCATTCACCGAAGGCGATTTTCGCGATTTTAACGAGGCCGAGTTTAGCCTTGCCTTCGCCGATAATCTTCAGCCCGCGCTCGCCGCCGCCGAGCAGCTTCCGATGATGGCTCAAAAACGCGTCGTTCGTATTTGCGACGTCCGCGTCGGTGCGACGTCAAATAAGGACACACTCAAGGAAGATCAGGAAGCCACGCTTGAAAATTATCTCAAACGCCCGGCCGAATCCTCGGTCGTCATCTTCATCGCCGACGAACTGAACGCCAACCGCAGGATAGGCAAACTGCTGCTAAAAGGGCGTCCGGTCGCGGTGGAATTTCCGCGACTCGACGAAAAGGCTCTTATAAAATTTGCGGCCGGTAAGATTCGCGATTGCGGCTCAGTTGCAGACGAGCGGAGCGTTCGCCATCTTACCGCCCTTACGGGCAGCGACCTTCGCCGCCTGACAAACGAGATCGAAAAACTCTCGACCGCCGTGCTTCCGGACAAGCTGATCACAATCGGACTTATTGAGTCGCTAGTCGCCAATTCCCGTGAGCTGACCAATTTCGAGCTGACCGACAACCTCATGGCCGGCCGAGGAGAAAAAGCGATACGCACGATGCGGAAAATTCTCGATGACGGCGCGGAGCCGCTCGCCCTGCTCGGGCTTATTTCCTACAATTACCGCCGATTACTGATGGCGAAAGACCTGATGGACAAAGGCGTCAGCCGCCAGGAAATAGCAACTGCCGTAAAACTCTACGGAAATAAACAAGAGGAATTCCTGTCCGCCGCCCGCCGCGCCGAAATCGGGAAATTGGTAAAGGTGATAAAAAGGATCGCCCAAACCGACCTTGCTATAAAAACCTCTGTCGGCGGCCCCGGAGTGGCAGGTTCGCGCCTCCAAATAGAAATTCTCGTGTGCGAGCTCGCCCTTTTATAATTAGGCTAAACACGGTTCAAATTGGAACGTTCCGCCATATTTGATAAGATAAGTTTTCCGAATTAGTAATCCTTAATGAACGAATGGCTGCGAAATAATCTTGTTTGCCCGCGTGACAAGCAGGAATTAGATCTTAAAAATAACAGACTGGTTTGTCCCGATAATCATATATATCCAATAATTTCAGATGTTCCGATAATGCTGGTGGATGACGCTGTTTCGACCCACGGATATATCGAGGAGACATTGGCGAAAGTTTCGGAATTTCAAGCGTCCGAAGAATTAACGGAAACCAAGGAAGAAGCGAAAGGTGAAACCGAGGTCGATTGGTTCGTCCAGCATGAGGTTCCATACACTTCCGGTAATCTCTACTTCGCGGTCCAAAATAAACTAACCCGTTACCCGATTCCAGAAACCAGATTAAAACAGGGCAGCGGAGAGCGGCTGCTGGATATCGGCTGCAATTGGGGCAGGTGGTCGATTGCGGCGGCGCGGAAAAATTACCGGCCGGTCGGCATCGATCCGAGTTTGAACGCGATTTTGGCGGCCCGCCGCGTTTCGAAACAGTTGGGCGTGGAATGCGAGTTTATCGTCGGCGATGCCAGGTTTCTGCCTTTTGCCGATGACGCTTTCGACGTGGTTTTTTGTTATAGCGTCTACCAGCATTTAAGCAAGGAAAATGTGCGGACATCGCTGGACGAAGTAAGCCGCGTTTTAAAAACGAACGGGAAAACACTAATTCAGATGTCGAACAAATACGGAATCCGGCAATATCAGCAGCACCGGCGGCGTGGTTTTACCGAGGGTGAGGGATTCGAGATCAGATATTGGACGCCATCGGAACTTTTGGAAACCTTTAAGGCTAAAATTGGTGATACCGTGATGACGACCGATTGTTATTTTGGCCTTGGAATTCAGAACGCCGACGCCGATCTGCTTCCTGTGAAATATAAAATGGTCGTTTATTCATCGGCGATCCTGCGAAAACTCAGCCAATTTATAAAACCGATGGTAAAGGTCGCGGACAGTGTATATCTCCATTCGATAAACCGGAAAAATCTTAAATGAGTGTAATTTTAGGGGTCAATACATTTCACGCGGGGTCGTCCGCCGCGATCATAATCGACGGTGTGCCTATTGCCGCAATCGCCGAAGAAAGGCTGAACCGGATCAAATATTACGCCGGATTTCCAAGGCTTTCCGTAGCCAAATGCCTGGAGATCTCGGGCGTAAAATTCTCTGATATAGATGCCGTCGCCGTCGGCCGCGATTCGTCGGCGAATCTCCATAAGAAACTGGAATTCGCCTTGAAGAATCCGTCGAAGCTGTTGAATCTGGCGAAAATCCGTTCCAAAAGCAAAGGTTTCGATAATTTGAAATCCATGATCGCGGGCGAATGCGGCATCGATGAAAGCACGCTTAATTTCAAATCCTATAATGTCGAACACCACCTGGCTCACACGGCAAGCGCCTATTTTGCGTCCGATTGGGAACATTGCGCCGGGATAACCATCGACGGTTCTGGCGATTTTGTTTCGTGCCTGCTGTCGGAATGTTCGGGCGATGAGATCCGGCCGCTGCAAAAGATATTTGTGCCGCATTCGCTCGGAACGCTTTACACGGCGGTGTGCCAGTTCGTCGGTTATGAAAAGTATGGCGACGAAGGAAAGGTAATGGGCCTCGCGCCGATGGGCGAGGACACCTATGCAGATTTCTTCGATAAGATGCTGATTGAAACAAAAAAAGGCTTTCAGCTCAATCCGGATTATTTTCTGCCTTTCGGGGCGAACCAGGGAATGGAGATAAACGACAAAGGCGAAATGGTGGTGCATCGCCTGTTTTCCAATCTGTTCATCGAAAAACTCGGCCCGTCCCGTGTTCCGTATTCGGATATCACGAAACGCGACCGCGACGTTTCATTCGGTTTGCAGAGAATTTTCGAAAAATATTACATGCATCTGCTTGGCCTTCTGCACGAACAGGTTCCCGCGACGCGAATCTCGATGGCGGGCGGCTGCGCGCTCAACAGCGTCGCCAATGGGAAAATGCTTATCGAAACGCCATTCCGCGAAACCTGCATACAGCCGGCGGCGGGTGACGACGGACTGTCCCTCGGCGCGGCGCTTTATGTCAGCAATTCAGTGCTTAAGGAAGGCAAGCGTTGGAAGATGACGAATTCGTATTTGGGCGATGAATACAGCGACGCGTTTATCAAATCCGAATTAGAAAGATATGGCCTTTTGTTCAAAAAGCTCGACCGCAATGAACTTCTGGAACAAACAACCGAAGAGATAAAAAATGGCAACGTCATCGGCTGGTTCCAGGGGAAAATGGAATGGGGCCCGCGAGCCCTCGGCAACCGTTCGATCTTAGCGCATCCGGGCTTTCCAAATATGAAGGACATTCTTAATGCCCGCATCAAGCACCGCGAGGGATTTCGTCCGTTCGCACCATCCGTGCTGGTGGAGCGGCAGGGCGAGATATTCGAGCAGGATTATCCGTCACCATTTATGCTCCACATCTATAAGATTCGGCCCGAATGGCGTGACAGGCTTTCGGCCGTGAATCATGTCGATAACACCGGCCGGCTGCAAACGGTTTCCCGTGACGAGAACGCTCTTTATTACGATCTGATAAAAACCTTCGAAGGCAAAACCGGCATTCCGGTGATCTTGAACACGAGCTTTAATGAGAACGAGCCGATTGTCTGCCAGCCGTACGAAGCCATCGAGTGCTTTATGCGAACGAAAATGGATTTTTTGGTGATCGGCTCGTTTTTCTGCAAAAAGGAAGCGTGATATGAACTGGAAGGTCGAAGAAATCCCAGAACTGAAAGGCTACACGATCGAATGGGCCGAACCGGATATTTTTTATCTTTCGCGCCGAAATATTTTGTATCGTTCAAACAATCTGAAGCCGCCGTTTGAAAAACTTGCTCTCATCGACGCTCCGGGCTGGAAAAAAAATGCGTCTAATTTTCGCCTCGCACAAAGGCTTTTGCGGTTTATGGTGACGAATGTAATTACGCTGGGAAACGGCGAACTGTTCGTCACTTTCGATAAATCGGTCGGAATAGTTGATAAGCAGGGAAGATACTCGGCCTTAAAAGGTTTGGTGCGTCCGTGCCGTGTCCTGCGTGCCGCGTGTGCGGTTGACCGAAACGGCAATGTATTCTTCGGTGAGTATCTCGCGAATCCGGAACGCGGCGAGATGCGCGTTTATAAATATAAAACCGGCAGCGATTCTCTTCAGGTAATTTACACTTTCCCGTCGAATTCGATCAAACACATTCACGGCCTGTATTTTGACGAGGTAACTGACTCGATATTCTGCCTGACCGGCGACGACGACAGCGAATGCCGCATTTTGCAGACCTTCGATGAATTTCAGACGGTGAATATAGTAGGGCAAGGCGATGAAACGTGGCGGGCGGTGAGCATTCTATTCGACACGGATAATTTCTATTACGGAACGGACGCGGAATTTCGCGAGAACCAGATCTCTAAAGTGAACCGTGCAACCTCGGAACGCACAGCTCTCGGCTGTGTAAGCGGAACAGTCTTTTATTCAAAAAAAATCGGCGATGATCTGTTTTTCACCACAACTGCCGAAAATGCGCCGATGCAGAAAGAGAATGTTGCGGCTTTATGGCACGTTGACGCGAATGAAAACTGCGAAATGCTCGCTTCGTTCAAAAAAGACCTTTGGCACCACACGCTGTTTCAATTCGGAACAATTCATTTTCCGTATGCTAACAATCTGGACGATGAGCTTTACTTTCACCTTGTAGGGGTCGAACAGGATAATCGCACTTTCAGGATCAAACGCGCTGCTTAATAAAATCAAATTGTAGGGACAGCAACTGCGGCTGTCCTAAAGTCTGTCTCCTGGGAAAGGTAGACGGACGGGGGACAAACCCTGCCCCTACAATATTTTGCCGGGAATAATTTCCCGATAACTTATTGAAAATAAACCTTAAATCGGCTCTAGGCCGAGGCCCATATTCAGGTAATGATAAAGGTCGTTGAAATCCAGCATCGCGCGATTCAGGATCAGCGGCAGCTGCGGGATGTCGCTGGTGTTGACGATCAAATTCAGGTTACGGATGAACGCATCGTGAGCGTTCATTGTGGTGCCGCCGTCTTCGAGCGAGATCAGGAACAGCCGCCGACGCTCAGACGAGTACATTGCGTTAGCCTTTTGCTGCAGGATCGCCGCTCCGCCGAACTCGGCCGCGAAATCGGGCGAAAATATCACCAATTCCGTTTTTCCTTCACGCAGCCTTTCATTGGCCTGGGCCGGCGTCTGCGCGATATAAACGCGGTAGCCATTATCCGTCAACAATTTAGCGACCTCATCCTTCTTCTCGCCAAGGCATAGAAGCGCCCGTCTCGGCTTTTCGGATTTCTCGTCGTCGCCGCCGAATGATCCCGTTCCGCCTTGAAGCGCCGCCAGCAGCGACCGAACAGCGGCGTTTATTTGAAACTCGGAATTCTTTTCGGTAAATTTCCCGTTGCCTTGGGCAGCGACGGGTGCAGGTTTATTTGCAGCCATCTGCTCAACCGCGGCTGAACCGGTGCCCGCCGAATCTCGCGTTGCCCGCAGCATATTCCGGCACCGCGGGCAGCGGACCGTGAAATGCCCGGACGGAACCTTCGATTCATCCAGCTGCAGGGAAACAGAGCAATTATCACAGCGTATTATCATATTAGTTGTCGGTCGTCGGTTTTCAGTGGCAGGCTCAGTGCTTTAACTGAAAACCAACAACTGACTTCTCACGTTCAATCCATCATATCCAGCACAGAGGTCGTGGGTTGCTGAGGCGGAGGAGGTATAGTTAAGGACTGAGAATTTTTCTTCGGCTTACCAGGATTTAAATAATCCTCATTCGACGAAAGCCCTTTGAGCTGGAGCAAAAGATTGTTCTGATTCGTCGCAAACGAAAGGCCGTCTTCAAGCGTGATGGCTTTAGTTTCGATCATCTTGCGAATAACGGAATCGAAATCCTGCATTCCGTCGATCTCGCCGTCGCGGATGGCGTCAAGCAATGTCTTGCCTTCGCTTTCACCTTTTTCAATATATTCGCGGGTACGCGGGCTCGATTTCAAAATTTCGACGGCGGCGATGCGTCCTTTGCCGTCCGCACGCGGCAGGAGACGCTGCGAAACAATATAACGGAACGTCTGGGCGAGCCGTGTCCGGATTATCCGCTCCTCGTTTTTCGGATAAAGGCCGATAATGCGGTCAATGGTTTTCGAGGCGTCGATAGTGTGCAGCGTCGATAAAACGAGATGTCCCGTTTCCGCCGCTTCGAGGGCGATCTCGGCGGTTTCCAGATCGCGCATTTCGCCGACCAGTATAACCTTTGGAGCCTGACGCAAAGCGGCACGCAAAGCAGAAGCAAAATCCCTGGTATCGGCACCGACCTCGCGCTGGTTTATCGTGCTCTTTTTATGATTGTGGAGAAATTCGATTGGATCTTCGATCGTTACGATGTGATAGCTTTTCGTTGTATTTATGCGGTCGATAATGGCGGCGAGCGTCGAGCTTTTTCCGGAACCGGTCGGTCCCGTTAGAAGTACAATGCCGTTTCGAATCTCGCAAATATCCTGAAGCTGCGTCGGGATGGCGAGCGATTCAAAGCTAGGCACCTCGTGCGGGATTACCCTCATTACGATCGAAAATGAATTGCGCTGCTGAAAAATATTTACGCGGAACCTGCATTTACCCGGCAATGCATAGCTCAGATCGGCAGTCCTGATTTTCGCCAGCTGCATCGCGGCGTCCGCATTGTCCCTCAACAAGGCCATCGCTATCATCTCGGTTTGAAATGCGCTAAGGCGTCCGAGACCCATCGGCGACACGGTGTAAAGCACGCCGCTGATCTCGACCTGCGGCGTTTGCCCGCAAGAGAAATTCAGATCGCTGACGTTATCGGAAACGAGCAGCATCTGCTCTATTATCGGTGCTATATCCAGCAAACTCATTGGTTGGATTACTCCTGAAAAGGATCGGCAAAAGGCAGGAAAAAACTTCGTGATCTAAGATCATACCTGACAGACAGGCGTTTCACTAAAAACATTATTGCAGATTGGTTATGGTTATTGCAAGTATATTTTTAACAATGACAAACAATGTTAGGCTTCCCGCGAGAGGTTCCGCAGTTTTTCCGCAATATTTGTAGAATCGGAAACCAAGGCTCCGATCAAAGCTGCTGAATCGGCACCGGCTTCGAAAATATATTTAAGATTTGCAGGGCTTATGCCGCCAATTGCAGTGAGCGGAATATAGGCGGTAATTTCGCGAACTTTCTTTAAACCATCAATACCTAACGGAGTCTCGGAATTTTCTTTTGTCGTCGTTGCGAAGATGGGGCCGATCGCGATGTAGTCGATAGGAAGTTTTAGAGCAGCGAGGGCTTGTTGAGGCGAATGGGTAGAGAATCCGATAATTGCATCCGGACCGAGAATCCGGCGGGCGTATTCGGGTGGTAAATCATCCTGCCCGAGATGGACGCCGTCGGCTTTTAACGCGAGAGCGATATCGACACGGTCATTAATAATTATCCGCACGGAACTTCGCCGGGCGAGCTTTATTGCTTCTTCCGCCGCCTCGTAAAAATCGCGGGCCGATGAATGCTTTTCGCGAAGTTGGATAAGCCGGGCACCGCCATTGATCAATTCTTCGACTTGTCTAAGATGCGAAAGTCCTGATACGCGGGTATCCGTGACCGGATAAATTTTGGGCAGGACAAATTTCGGCATACGACGTTTAAATCAGTGATTTCATCATCAAATAGCCGTCTTCGCCATTGTTGTAATATTTCACGAGGTGCTGAACTATCATATATCCGGCATTTAAATACAGCCGCTGTGCGGCCAAATTGCCGACACGCACCTCAAGCACGACTGTTCCGATCCCGCGGAATTTAATCGCCCGCTCCAGGTGAGAAAGCAGTTTTTCGGCCAGCCCGCGGCGGCGGTGTTCAGGTGCAACGCCGATCGTTGTTATATGCGCGGCGCCGTCCGAATTGATCATCAGGCATATGAACCCGACCATTTCCCCGCTCGCTGAAATGATTCGGTAGCTGAGAGTGTTCGGCTCATTTAGCATGTATGAGAATGTGTGCTTGGTGTAATTCTCTCCGTCTTTAAAGCAGCGCATGTTAAGCCGCAAAACTTCCTCAAGATGATTAACCGTCAGCGTATGAATACTATACGTGGTCGGCGGAGCAGGCACGATCACTGCGGGCACGGTATGCACAGGCGGCACGAACAAGTTCCGAATTGTCTGCAAGACGGCCATAAAAAAGTCTGGGAAGTCTGGAAAGTGTGGGCGGTCTGGGAAGAAATCGTTGTTTTTCTTCCCAGGCTATCCGAACTTCCCAGACTAAACGATCAGCATACAATCGCCGTAGCTGTAAAACCGGTACTGAGATTCGACGGCGTGCCTGTATGCATTCATTATAAGTTCGTGACGGCCAAAAGTTGAAACCAGAACGAGCAAAGAGCTTTTCGGCAGATGAAAATTGGTCAGCATCGCATCGACCGCGCTGAATTTATAGCCGGGCGTGATCGTTAAATCCGCGGATTGCCGGCCCGCAATGAACCGGCCGTTTTTACCGATTGAACTTTCAAGTGCCCGTGTCGTCGTCGTTCCGATTGCGATGATGCGGCGTTTTTCGTCTTTTCCCTTATTCAGCAAGTCGGCTGTATGCTCCGTAATTTCAAAGCGTTCGGCAGCCACCGAATGCTGCGAAAGATCATCGACACGCACCGGTTCGAATGTTCCGTAGCCGACGTGCAGCGTGATCTCGGCAATTTCCGCACCCGCATTTTTTATGCTCTCGATAACCTGCGGCGTGAAGTGAAGCCCGGCGGTCGGAGCGGCGATTGCGCCGCTTTCTTTTGCGTAGATGGTCTGATAGCGTTCGCGGTCCGCATCGATGTTCGTTTCACCGCGCTTGATGTACGGCGGCAGCGGCGTATTGCCGATCTCCTGCACGATTTCGTTAAAATCTCCGTCCGATTGGTATTTAATGACGATCTTGCCGTCCGCGGTTTTCTCCAGAACCTCGCCGGTAAGACGATCTCCGAAAAAAATCTTTTTGCCGGGTTTAAGCCGTCGTGCGGGCTTGGCAAGCGTTGTCCAAACGCCGTTTTCTATCTCTTCTACAAGGAAGGTCTCGATCTGTGCACCAGTCTCCGATCTGCCCGACAGCCTCGCCGGGAAAACCCGCGTGTTGTTCAATACCACCAGATCGCCTTCTGTAAAATATGTTGAAATAGCCGAAAATGCTCTGTCTTTCAGAGTTTTCAATGCACGATCAACGACAAGCATCCGTGAATCCTGGCGGTTTTTGAGGGGAATTTGGGCGATAAGGCTTTCGGGCAGCTCAAAATCAAAATCGGAGATCAGCATGAACAAATATAATGTGCGGAAATACTAGAATTAACATGCATTCATTATTGCATGGTTTTAGATCTATCATTCGAGAAGAAGATAATTGAGCGGACAAAATAAAAGCGGCATACGCTTAAACGTACACCGCTTTTTTTGATTGTAGAGGGTGGATGCAAACAGTTAGTAAGCAGCCACCTCAGTTTTATTATTTATCATAATATCACCCCCAGTGAATATATGATGACATAAAAGAGCAGGAATATGCCAGCAAATTTTTTCCAAGTTCAATCACCGGAATTCATAAACCGCGAAAATCCCAAGCCGGTGTAACCGTTCCCGAAACTTTAAAAAACGCGTCTCAAATCAACAAAAAACCGTTCGAAACCAAAAATCTTTAGTAAGTAAAACAGGCGACCATCAAAACCGCTATATACGCCGAACCGAAGAGCGCGCTAATCTCGAAATATCAAAAGCGGAATACGCCAGAAATGCGATCTTTGAGAATTAAAGGTACTGAGTTCACGCTTCAGCGTGCTTCTTCGTTAACCGAAAGACAAACTAAAGTTTGAACTCAGAACTTAGGAAGCACGCTGAAGCGTTGACCCTAAACCTTTACTTCGCCGGAATCGCCCTGTCGCCGCTCAGTCCGAACTGCGTAGTTGTATAAACCTGAGCCGAGCGGATGATGTACCAGAAACCGTTTCTGAATACCGCTATGTCGTCGGAGCCGTTTCCGTCATAATCTCCTGGAACCGGAACATCTCCTGTCAGTCCGAACGAGCGGAAGTTATAGCTTGCATTACTGCTGTTCAGGATATACCACTGGGCCGACGACGGACGGAAGACCGCAAAGTCCTGCTTGTTGTCGCCGTCGTAATCGGCATTGACCGGTATGTCCCCATTTAGTCCCCACTGCTGCTCGACGAAGTTGCCGTTGCCGCTGTTGGCACGATACCAGGTGCCGTTCGACGGCCTGAATACCGAAAGATCGGCTTTCAGATCGCCGTCATAATCTCCCGGAACCGGACGGTCGCCTGATAAACCAAACGCCTGCGTCCTGACATTGAGGCCGTTGCTGTTCAGTATGTACCAGGTCGAATTGGAAGGCCTGAAAACTGCCCGGTCGTCCTTCCCGTCACCATCGTAGTCAGCCGGAACCGGAAAATCTCCCGGCAATCCGAACTGCCCGGAAGTAAATGTGCCATTGCTGTTCGCAATGTACCAATTGCCTTCCGACGGCCGGAACACGGAGAAATCAGCCTTGCCGTCACCATCGAAATCTCCCGGAGCCACAATATCGCTGGCAAGTCCCCAGCTCGTGATGCTAATTCCGGCCGTCGAACGCAGCAGATACCAATTGCCTTCTGATGGACGATAGACAGACAGATCGGATACACCGTCACCATCGAAGTCAGCCCTCGATTTTATTGTTGGAGGTGCGATGTATGGGGACGAGGTGTTAAACAGTAATTTCAGATAGCCCTTGTAGCTCGTAGTGAAGCCCGCGATCAAATCTGGCTTTGAGTCGTTGTTTAAATCGCCCGCCACAATGGCCTTAGTTTCGACCCCGCTGCTCCAAAGTGTTTCACGCGATAAGCCGCCGGTGCCGTTGTTGAGAAGAATCGCAATAGTATTTGTAGCCGAATAGACCGCTGCGTCAGGTTTTGAATCCAGATTGAAATCAGCAACTGTCAGCCCATTAGATCCTAGCGTGACGGGATACAAAACCGGAGGTGCAAAATTGCCGCCGCCGCTCCCTAACGCTACCAAAACACCACTTCCCTGCGACACAATAAGATCCGTAATGCCGTCGGAATTCATGTCGGCCGCTCCTACTCCCGCCGGCGATCCGTTTGCAACTAATATGTTTGACGAATTAATGAAAGAACCTGTGCCGTTATTCATCAAAATAGCGATTTTGTTGATGTTATAAGTGGCTACCGCAATGTCTGGCTTCGCATCATTATTAAAGTCGCCGACGGCGATCTGATTACTTCCAATATTCTGCAGATACCTTACGGGAGCCGCAAAGGTTCCATTTCCGATACCAAAGGAAATCCACACGCCTTCATAACCGGTAGTAACTAAGTCCAGCCTTCCATCAAGATTGAAATCGCTCGTAGCGACGTCATATATATCGCCTGTTCCTATCTGGAATGATGAAGGATTAAAACCGTTTGCTCCAGTGTTTATAAAAATTTGAATATTCGGCGCCGCTCCGTAAGCTCCATGTCCGGCGGCGGCAATGTCTGTCCGCCCGTCCGCGTTGAAGTCACCGGTGGTAACTGTGTTAAATCCGACATCAGTGCCGCCGACTAAAAGCTGTTCCGGTTCAGCCTGCGCATTAAAACTGCCGGTTGCCGCAAATTGAAAGAACACGGTCAGGCTGCCCGCCCCGCCGCCGGAACCTGTAGTCACGACTGCAAAATCCTTTAAATTATCAGCATTAAAATTTGCAATCGCGATATCTTTCGTATCGGGCTGGGTACCGAGGCCCAACGCCGACTTGAAATTGCCATTTTGAAGATTCAGCAAAACTACGATACTTCCACGCGTTGTAAATTCGTACGATTGAGCGGCAACGATATCCTTCCAGCCATCGGAATTTACATCTTCTACGAAAAGCCCGCTCCCTCCGTCCAAAAGTTCGACGGTCGACGAAAATGTGCCGTCGCCTATTCCCTTTCTAATAAGCGTACGGTTCTTGGAGTTAAAGATAAGGTCGGGCTTGTTGTCCTGGTTCACATCCTTGACAGTATTAAGATAAATGCTATTCTGACCTCCCCCCTAAAAACAGTACCGGTCTAAAATAGAGGAATTTGGGCATTTAT
>JBBJOS010000031.1:0-22425 GCA_037723965.1 Pyrinomonadaceae bacterium
ACCCCTAACGAGGTCTTCTTTAACCACTTTGTTGCACTTATTACTTGAATCTAAGCAGGACAATGTATCATCAATGCAACTAAGTGTCAAGAATGAATTTCATCCCACAGTTGCCTACCCGGGCGTGCAAGCGAATATTTTAAGCTTGCCTATCCTTCTTGTCTTACTTAGCGTCCTTCGCGTCTTTGCGTGAAACCTCTTTTTCTTACGCAAAGCCGCGAATCAAAGCCGCAAGAACGCGAAGAAAGCCAACACCAAGAAATCAGTCACTACTTTTCTGAACTCGCGGTTCTGGAGCTTTACTAATGCCGTGAGTGCTTATGATGTGGAAGTGTTTACCGGCGGCAACTATTCGAGTGGTCCGGCTGACGAGAAATGCTTCGCTCAAGGAGACTGCATTACCGGCGAGAACCCGCATTGGTGATGCGGGTTCTCGCTGGAAAAGAGATGAATTATATTTAATCTCGCTCCAAATTTGATGCTCATTATGGTAAATATTCCGGCGCAAAAAAGCGGCCGGTTAAGCGGCCGCAGGTATTGCGTGGACTAGCAAGAGAAGAAAATGACGGCCGGCGAAAAAATTATTGATTTACGAGGATCATCTTGCCGTCCGAAGTGCGGACCGTGAGCGGGCTGGGTTCGTAAACGGTCAGCGGGCGCGAATCCTTTTGCTCTAGTTTTGCGGCCATTGTGCCGGTGTTTCGCCGCGACGATTCTACGTAGCTCGGGCTTGAGATCGAATAATATCTTGAGGTTATCCGGCGGACATACTCCTTTGTTTCACGATACGGCGGCACGTTTCGGCCGTATTTCATTACGGCGCCTTCACCGGCATTGTAACCGGCCAGAGCCAGCACGACATCGCCGCCAAACGTATCGAGCAGCCACCGCATATATTTTACGCCGGCATCGATATTCTGTTTCGGATCGTAAATCTTTGTAACGCCAAACCGCCGGGCCGTCGCCGGCATTAGCTGCATTAGGCCGCTCGCTCCCTTGTGCGATGTCGCGGAGAGCTTGAACGACGATTCCTGGTGCATCTGGGCGTATATCAGCAGCGGATCGATCGAATATTTGCGTGACGAATCGACTATATATGAATCATAAACGGGATTGCCGGTCGTGAAGCCCTTCAAATGAGGGCTCGAACCCATTACAAGTTTACGGACGGGTGTTACGGTTTCGCGATTTGCCAATCCGTCCTTTACGGCAACGACCCAGCCGCTCTTTTTGTTTTTCGGGGCAAAAGGATCCGTCACCACGACAACCATCCGGTTTTTGCCGGTTTTTTTGACGAGTTTTTTGCTGACCGGAATCAAAGCCGGAGGCGGTGCCACCCTGACCTGCACACCCTGCGAGCGGTCGAAATTATCGAATACCCGGCCGCCTTTTTGCGCGGACGCGGTGACAGCCAGAAAGCATATGCCCAGGATTATCGCGTAAGATTTTTTCATGCGGTGAACTTGAGGGTATCGGAAGCAGTCTCATTTAACCGCAAGGTCAGAAAAGATTATCTTCCGGGGAACACTAATTAAAATCAGCGTTCCATTAAATAAAAAAGTGCAAAGGTGAACATGTTCCAAAAACTTTACCATTGACAAACAATGTTTGACATTGGACTTAGAGAATACCATATGTCCCTGCAAAATGAAAGCAAAATCCCGCTCGCGGCTTCACGCAATATGATACATAGGCTATCTTTAGTTGATGCTCTATTTGTCGCAAATTCTGAAACGCCCGGTATTCGATGCGAGGAACGAAAAGATCGCCGCAATCTCAGACGTGCTCGTGAAATACGGCGTTGACGATTATCCGCCGGTGATCGGCCTGATAGCGAAATTCGGGCGGCGTAATTTCTTTATCCCGCGGCGTAATATTTCCACGCTCGGCGAGCAGGGAGCGAAAATGAGCTCGGCCAAACTCGATCTGACGCCGTTTGAGCGGCGCGGCGGCGAAGTGCTTTTGGGAAAGGACGTTCTCGATAATCAACTGATCGATGTTGACGGCAAACGCGTTGTCCGCGTTAACGACGTGCAGCTGATAGATGCCGGAGATTTTTGGCGTGTTAGCGGCGCGGACGTGAGTTTGCAGGGATTTTTAAGGCGTTTGATGCCGAAGGGATTTTACGGCAGCGCCCGCCCGGTCGAGGTCATAGATTGGGCCGATGTCGGTTATCTTGCGACGGACACCGCAACAGTTACGGTCCAGCTTAAATCTTCAAAGGACAAGCTTTCACGGCTCCACCCGGTCGAGATCGCCCAGCTTGCCGAAACGCTGTCGCCGATCCACCGAACCGAGGTCGTCGAGAGCCTTGATAACGAAATCGCGGCCGACACGCTGGAAGAAATGTCCACCGAGGCACAGGCCCGAATTTTAGAAGATATGGATGAAGAACGGGCCGCGGATATTCTAGAAGAAATGTCTCCGGACGATGCCGTAGATGTGCTTGGAGAGCTTTCAGATGAAAAGGCGGAAGAGCTTTTCAACCTAATGGAAGATGAAGAGAAAGCCGATGTCGCCGAGCTGATGCATTTTGAACACGACACTGCCGGCGGCCTGATGACTACTGAATTTATTGTTTTTCCAAAGGCTTTGACCGTCGGACAGACGATAGCCCGGCTTCGGGAAATGGCGGAAACGCCGAACATGATCTATTACCTTTATGTAGTAGAGGAAGAGAATTCTTGGAAACTCGTCGGCCTTATAAGCTTAAGAAGTTTGATCCTTGCCGATCCGACGCTGGAGCTTAAGGACGTAATGCGGGATAAATTCCAGTTCGCCCACCCGTCGGATTCAGCCGGAGACGTCGCTCAAATCATTTCGGAATACAATCTGCTGGCTCTGCCGGTAATCGACGACGAAGGAGATATTGCGGGTATAGTTACCGTCGATGATGCGATGGAAATCCTGCTTCCGAAAAATCTCCAAAGGCGGCTGCCAAGGCTTTTTGCCTGAACAAGTCTAAACACCGGGCAGCATTTGCGTTTTTTCGAGCGTTACAATACTTTGCATGGCTTCGGTGCAAGCATCATCAAGCAACATTTCTCGCCCGCGTTTCTGTTCAGCTTCAAACGAATGCTTTTCGATGACTTCCTGTACCTTGGAAAGATAAGCATCGCGGAAAACGCGTTCGGCCGGTTCGATCTTGTAGCCTATGGATTCGCGTAAATTTTTTGCGGCTCCGGATAACCGTGCGGCGAGATCGAATTCACCCCGATTGGCCGCGATCGCTCCGAAACCGTCAAGCGAACAGGAAATTGTAATTTTGTTCCCCAATTCCGTCGCGGCTTTCAGAGCTTCGGCGAAATGTTTCGCGGCTGCCTGGGGATCGCCGTCGCCTAGCGCGGCGGCTCCCAGATTGTTTAGCGTATCGCTGATCGCGCTTTTGTTGTCGAGTTCACGAAAAAGTTTCAGCGCTTCTTCAAAAAGGGGTCTTGCAGCGCCGCTGTCATCTTCCGTCCGGGCGAGATCGCCAAGAAAGCTCAGTGAAAGAGCAATTCCGAATTTGTCGTCCAATTCGCGGCTGATCTTTAATCCGGACTCGAAGTATTCTTTCGATGCCTGAATATCGCCCCGCTGCATCGCGACAAGGCCAAGGCCGCGGCTTGAAAGCGCGATGCCTTGTTTATCATCTGCCTCCTTTCCCGCAATGAGTCCGTCCGCATAAGCATTTCCCGCAATTTCATAATCACCGCGCCATTTGGCCACAAGCCCAAGGCCGTTCATCAGTTTGAAACGAAGCGGTGCCGCCAGCCGGCCGCTGTGCTCCGATGCGGCTTTTAACCAGGCGTAACCTTCGGACAAATGGCTGTGCAAGAGCCAGTAATTTCGCAGAGCGACGGCAAGCCGCACCGCCATCGATGGATCGTTGTCGAGAGACCACCGCATTGCGGCCCGTAGATTATCGTGCTCCTCCTCAAGACGGTCCAGCCATTCAGCGGACTGCGCCGCCTGGACGAACGGTTCCGCCCGTTCGGCGAACGCGACAAAATGCTCGGCGTGAATGCGCCGCACGGCGTGCGTCTCACCGGCCGTATCGAGCGATTCGAACGCAAAATCGCGGACGACCTCAAGCATCCGGAACCGAGCTTCGCCGTCGGGCTGCTCTTTTTGAATAAGCAGACTCTTGTCGACAAGCGAGGTAATGCCATCGAGGACATTTGTCATTAGCTGGTTATCGGTTGTAAGTGGGCTGTTTTCACTGACAACACGCAACGCACCTCCGACAATTTCTTCCGCCGCTTCGAGGCGCACTCCGCCGGCAAACACCGACAGCCGCCGGAACAGTGACTTCTCGCTTTCATTTAGGAGATCATAACTCCAATCGACGGCTCCGTGCATTGTTTGCTGACGTTGAGGAAGATCAAGCGCCCCGCCGGTCAGCAAACCCAGCGAGTTTTCCAGCCTTGCTAAAATCGCGACGGGTGAGAGAATACGAATGCGTGCGGCGGCTAGCTCAATGGCGAGCGGCAAGCCGTCGAGCCGTTCGCATATCGCTCCGATCAAGGATGCGTTTTCGGTCGTAAGGCGAAAATGCGGCTTTGCCGCCCGGGCGCGTTCGACGAAAAGCCGTACTGCTTCCATGCCGCTTAATTCTTCAAATGAACTTTTTGCTTTAGTGCCGGGTGTTGCCAGCGGCGGCACGGCGAATTCATTTTCTGCCGTTACGTGCAGAATCGACCGGCTGGTGACCATAATTTTCAGGCGTGTCGTCGCTAGCAGCAACTCTGAAATTTGCGGTGCGGCAGATGAGATCTGTTCGAAATTGTCGAGAACGAGCAGTACTTGCCTGCCGCTAAGATGCTCTTTGATTGCCTCGGTGAGCGGGCGGCTGCCGGCATCCTTTACGCCGAGCGGGTTGGCTATCGTCGATGCAACCAAAGCCGGATCTCTAACCGCCGCCATTTCGATAAAAAAGACGCCGTCGTTAAAATCTAAAAGCGCGGCTTCCGCGACAGCTTGGGCGAGCCTTGTTTTCCCTGTTCCGCCGATGCCGGTCATTGTCAAAAGCCTGATCTCATCATTACGCAGGAGCTCAAGGATCGAAGCGATCTCATTTTCCCGGCCTATTATCGGTGAATAGTAGCTTGAAAGATTATTTGGCCGGAGGTTTCGAAGTCTCAGGTCTTTACCAGTGATTGGCGAAACGGCAACCTCGGTCGTCGCCGTTTCGAATATATCGGTCGGCTCCTCGAGTGCGGAAACCGTATCCGGAGCAGATCCGAATTCGTTTTCGAGCTGCTTTTGCACATTTCGCAAATCGGCCAGCATTTCGTTCGCGGTCAGGTAGCGCTCATCGGGAAACCGGTTGAGCGACTTCATCACGATGTTTTCAAGCCTGGCCGGTATCTCGGCAAAATATTTCGACGGAGGCGGTATCTCCTGCGTCAGAATCGCCGCGATCGTGTCGGCCGTGGTTTCGGCAAAAAACGGCTGTTTGCCGGTCAACGCCTCGTAAAGGCAGACGCCGAAACTCCAGATATCGGAGCGGGCATCAATCTCAAGGCCGCGTGCCTGTTCGGGCGACATATAGGACGCCGTCCCGAGAATCATTCCCGCCTTCGTCATCAACCGGCCGCACGAATAATCGCTATCATCTACAACCCTTTTTGCCAAACCGAAATCAAGTATCTTCGCCTGCCCGCGCGCATTTACAATAATATTCGCGGGCTTAATATCGCGGTGGATGATTCCGTTCGCATGAGCCTCGGCCAGAGCGTCGGCGATCTGAACGGCGACTGCCAGCGCTTGACGGGCGTTGCGCCTACGGCGGCCGATCATATCCGCGAGAGTTTCGCCTTCGATAAATTCCATCGCAATGAACGGAATTTCGCCAGCTTCGTTTATTTCGTAGATCGTGCAAATGTTCGGATGGTTGAGGGCGGATGCCGAGCGGGCTTCGTGGATGAACCGGTCGAGGTGTTCGGGTTGCGAGGCAAGCCCCGCAACCAGGAATTTCAGAGCTACTTTACGCCCTAAACGCATATCCCGTGCTAGGAACACTTCGCCCATCCCACCGGCGCCGATGGCGGAGATTATCTCGTACTGGCCAAATTTTTCACCGGTTGCTGGCATGTTTAGAATCCGGGCAAATTATAGCATTACTAATCAGTTAAAGGATAAGATGACTATGCGGACCAGAATCACCATTCAGTGAAATGCGCCGACGAGCTTTAAATTCCGAAACCCTGGAAATTCCCGCTGCGTAAACTAGCGGAAACTTGTATCGAAAAGGTGTGTCCTGATAAGCTAGCGTATGATTTTCTAATTCAGAAGGAGTTCTAAAAGCTATGAGACGAAGGAGTGTTGTTTGTTTTACTGTTTTAGCGTTGGCTGCGTTTGGAATTATTTCGAATGTCAGCCAGGCTGCGGATTTTGCGATCGGTGCTACGCTGGAAAATTTTAGCTTGCCGGACACGGTTGGCAAAACCCATTCATTCGACGATCTGAAGGGGAAGAACGGGACCGCAATTATTTTCCTTTCGGCCCAATGTCCGGTGGTTAAAGGTTATAACGAGCGAATTAGCCAGGTAGCGGCGGATTACGCGGCGAAGGGAATAAATTTTGTCGGGATAAATTCTAATGCCACCGAAGGGCTTGATCGGGTTAAATCCAATGGGGCGGAGAATTACAAATTTCCCGTTTTGATCGATAAAGGAAATGTAATCGCCGACAAACTCGGAGCCACGGTTACTCCGGAAGTTTATTATTTCGACAGTAAAAATAAGCTCGTTTATCACGGTGCCATCGACAACAGCCGTGCCGGTGACAACATTACCAGCAATTACCTGAGAACGGCATTCGACGATTCAATGTCGGGAAAAGCGGTGAAGGAAACCCGGATCAATGCATTTGGCTGCGCGATCAAGCGAGCAGGAAAATAGGAATGGTAGAGAAAAAGCACCAAAGGTGCGAAGCAATATAGCCTGCGGCATCGCCGCAGGGATGAGAGGCGAGAAAAATTCAAGCCGCAACGCGGCGGAGTAGCAATTCGGTTACTCCGCACCGTTGGTGCTCCGATTTAGTATTATCTATTTCCTGCGGCGTTGCCGCAGGCTAAAATACCGCCGCACCTTTGGTGCTAACACCGCTAAAACGATTTTTAAATTGAATGCCAACGGAACCTCATTATTTGAAAACGGCGAAAGTCAGTCTTTATATTTGGCTTCTCACGGCCTTTTTAATTACCGGACTTCACGCACAGGCGAAAAACGAGTCGATTAAAGCTCAGGTTTTACTGCCAAAAGTCACGCAGATCAATGAAATCTCTTTAAAAAAACTCCTTAAGCCGAATGGCAAACCTCTCCTTATAAACTTCTGGGCGACATGGTGCGAACCATGCCGTGAAGAATTTCCCGAACTCGTAAAGATCGACAATGATTACAAAGGCAGGATCAATTTTATTACCATTTCGCTCGACGACCTGGCGGAAATAAACCGCGATGTGCCGAAATTCCTCGCGGAAATGAAGGCGGAAATGCCCGCTTATCTTTTAAAGACGGCGGATGAAAACGCCGCCATCGCCTTGGTCACAAAGGATTGGACCGGCGGCCTTCCGTTTACGATTTTGTTAGATGCTTCGGGTAAGCCATCGTATTTGCGTCAAGGAAAAGTCACGATGGAAAGTCTCGAAGCCGAATTGGCAAAGGTTCTACCCGCCACGACATCAAAAAATTAACGCTTGAAATTTTGCGTTCCGATCCCTATCTTGTTATTTCATTGGTGCAACACAATTGCACAAACAACATAAAGGAGCAAAATTATGATAAGAAAGATAGAAGACTTTCAAAAAGATTGGGCGTACGAAGCGGAAGCGACGGGCAAAATTATAAATGCATTGACTGATGAGACGATAAATCAAAGCGTATCGGACGGCGGCCGCTCGGTGGGTTTTTTGGCGTGGCATTTGACACAGACGCTGGGCGAAATGCTCGGACTCGTCGGCCTTAAAGTGGATGCACCTGGATTTGATGAAGAATGCTCGGCGAGTGTTTCGGAAATCGCGGTTGCATATGAAAGGGCGGGAAAATCGGTTTCGGAAGAGGTCGGCAAAAACTGGACTGACGGGACTTTGCTGCAGGAAGACAATATGTACGGTGAAACCTGGAGCCGCGGCCTGACGCTGCTTTATTTGATGATGCATCAGGCTCATCACCGCGGGCAGATGACGGTTTTGATGCGTCAGGCCGGACTTGCTGTTCCGGGAGTTTACGGCCCGGCAAAAGAAGAATGGGCCGCAATGGGTGCACCGGCGTTGCAATAGTTTCTGAGTTCTGGGCTCACGCTTCAGCGTGTCTTTGGGTTAGCGAGGAAGCACGCTGAAGCGTGAACTCAGAACTTTAAGTTGAAAAAATTTCCCTAACCGCATAAAATCCATTGTTTATTTCAATTTGGAATATTTGATCGAGAAATAAACAAATGACCGCAATCACGCCCGAAATAATCGCCCAGCATAATCTGACAGTCGAAGAATACGCGAAGATCGTAAAGATCATGGAACGCGAGCCGAATATGACCGAGCTTGGCGTTTTCAGCGTGATGTGGTCGGAGCATTGCTCGTACAAATCTTCGCGGGTTCATCTTAAACGGCTGCCGACATCGGGGCCGCGCGTGATCGTTCCGCCGGGCGAAAACGCGGGTGTCGTCGATATCGGTGACGACTGGTGCGTTGCGTTCAAGGTCGAATCGCACAATCATCCTAGCTTTATCGAACCGTTTCAAGGAGCTGCGACCGGTGTCGGCGGAATTTTGCGTGATGTTTTTACGATGGGCGCGCGGCCGATCGCCGCGATGAACAGCCTGCGTTTCGGGCCGCTTGACGATCCTAAAAACGGCAGCCGCAACCGTTCAATCCTGAAAGGCTGTGTCGAAGGCATCGGGCACTACGGAAATTGTTTCGGCGTCCCGACCGTTGGCGGCGAAGTAGTTTTTGACGAATCTTACAGTCTAAATCCGCTGGTGAACGCATTTGCGCTCGGTATCGTCCGCAAGGACCAAATATTTTTCGGAAAGGCTTCCGGTATCGGAAATCCGGTGCTTTACGCCGGTGCGAAAACGGGCCGCGACGGAATTCACGGGGCCACTATGGCCTCCGCTGAGTTCGACGACGCCGCTCTCGAAAAACGCCCCACGGTTCAGGTCGGCGATCCGTTTCTGGAAAAACTTTTATTGGAAGCCTGTCTTGAAGCAATGCGAAGCGGCGCCATCGAAGGTATTCAGGACATGGGAGCCGCCGGTTTGACGTCATCATCGGTTGAAATGGCCGCCCGTGCCGGGACCGGATTGGAGATCGATCTGACGCTCGTGCCGCAGCGTGAAACGGGAATGACGGCGTACGAAATGCTGCTTTCCGAATCGCAGGAGCGGATGCTGATCGTCGCCCGAGCCGGACGCGAAAAAGAGGTCGTCGAGATATTCAATAAGTGGGACCTCGACGCTGTCGTGATCGGAAAAGTGGTTGAAGGTGATCGGCTGAAAATCGTTCACAACGGAGTGCTCGAAGCAGATATGCCGGTACTGGCGTTGACGGATGAAGCTCCGAAATACGATCGTCCAATGAGGGCAGTCGAGAGTCGAGAGTCGAGAGTTGCGGCTCCTAATTTCGACTCTCGACTCCCGACTCCCGACTTCAATGACGCCCTGCGGCAGTTGCTCGCGTCGCCGAATATTTGCTCCAAGCATTGGGTTTACGAGCAATATGATTCGATGGTCCGCACGAATACCGCCGTTGGGCCTGGAGCGGATGCCGCTGTTATACGCATAAAAGAGACGCGGCGGGCGATTGCGATGTGTCTGGACGGGAATGCGAGATTCGTGGCCGTCAATGCCAAGGAAGGAGCAAAGCTTGCCGTCGCGGAGGCCGCAAGAAATGTAGTCTGCGTCGGGGCAAAACCTATTGCAGTCACTAACTGTCTTAACTTCGCATCGCCCGAAAGGCCGGAAGTTATGCAGTCTTTTTCCGATGTGGTCGATGGTTTGACTGAGGCGTGCGAGATGTTCGAAACACCCGTAGTTTCGGGCAACGTTTCGTTTTATAACGAAACGGACGGCCGCGGTATTTTGCCGACGCCGGTGATCGGCATGGTCGGCCTGATCGAAGACACGCGTAAGATCATCACGCACGGCTTCAAAAATGACGGCGATATTATAGCGTTTCTCGGTACGACAAACGACGATCTTTCAGTCAGCGAATTCGCTCAAACTGTTTTAGGCCGGACAACCGCCGATCTTATAGAATATGGTGACGTGCCGAAACTCGATCTCTCGCTCGAAAAGAAAGTGCAGGACACGCTTCTAAGTCTTGCAGATGAACTACTGCTCAATTCCGCCCACGATTGCTCCGACGGCGGACTTGCGGTGACGATAGCCGAAAGCTGTTTTTCATCGCTCTGCCGCGAAGCAATAGGAGCCGAGATCGTTTTGGAAAATTCCGGCCTTTCGATTGAAGCTTTGATATTCGGCGAATCGCCATCGCGGATCGTTATTAGTTTTTCTGAGGAAAATCTGGAAAAAGTAAATCAAATCGCCGGCGATTGCCCGTTCGCTGTTATCGGCAAAGTTTCGGACGACGTTTTAAGAATTTCCATCGACGGCACAGACATTATTTCCACCCCGATCACCGAACTCGAAACGATTTGGGAATCGTCACTCGCGAAATCTCTAATCTAACAATGTCCGCCGGAATCTACCTTCACATCCCATTCTGCAAATCACGCTGTTCCTATTGCGATTTCGCAACCGATGTTTATAAGAGCAGCGATGCGGTCGAACAGTATGTAAAAACTCTTTGCAAGGAAATTTCAAATTTCAAATTTCAGATTTCAGATTCTCAAAGCCAAGAGGCTGAAAATCTCGTCGATACAATTTATTTCGGCGGTGGCACTCCATCTCTGCTCGCTCCGAGGCAGGTTGAGAAAATTCTCGATTCGATCCAGAAAAAATTTAATACTAAATCAAATATCGAGCTCACGATGGAAATGAATCCGGGGACGGTTTCGCTGGAAACGCTTCGGGATTACAGATCGCTCGGGGTAAACCGTGCGAGTTTTGGGGTGCAGACATTCGATGACACGGAATTGAAACGCTTGGCACGCGGGCATGATGCGAACGACGCCCGGCAGACTTTCCGGCTGCTCCGCGAATCAGGTTTTGAGAATGTGAGTTTCGACCTGATCGCCGGCCTGCCGCGTCAGACGCTAGCCGATTGGGAGCGAAATCTGGATGAAGCCGTGAGGATGCGGCCGGAGCACCTTTCGCTTTATCTACTAGAAATTCACGAAGGCACACCGCTTGCCGAGCAGATCCGCAGCGAACGCCAGCCGCTTCCGGACGAGGAATTAGCCGCTGAAATGTACGAATTAATGCTGGAGAAAATTGGTACAAACGGCTACCGGCAATACGAAATTTCAAATTTCTCGCTTCCCGGATTCGAATCGCGGCATAATTCGAAGTACTGGCTGCTCGATCCTGTTTATGCCTTCGGTGTTTCGGCTCATTCGTTTGACGGGCTCATGAGGTATGGAAATGAACGGGACACTGCGGAATATGTAGAGCGAATAAATAGATTTGGTTCGGCGGAAAGTTTTCAAGAAATAATAAACGCGAAATCGGAATTTGTATTTCTTGGCCTGCGGCTGAATAAAGGGATCGATCTTGGTGAATACAAGAGCCGTTTCGGAACAGATCTGATCGAAGAATATCGTATCGACCTGTGCCTGTTGAAAGAAAAAGATCTGATTCAGATTGTGGATAATCAACTGAATTTAACTCCGAAAGGCATGTTGTTTTCCAATGAAGTATTTTCGATCTTTGTATGATTATTACAGCAGGCGTTGTCATGTTTGCAATTAAGCATGGCCGCGTTTAGTATTAGCGGCAATATGAAAACTCTTTCCTGTATTTTTGTTATTTGTTTGATGCTCGTGCATGTTCTAAAAGGCGAGACACTGCCGAAACCGGAACGGGAATTCCGGGCCGTTTGGATCGCAACCGTCAATAATATTGATTTCCCCACAAAAAAAAATCTCTCCATCGAGGAACAAAAGGCTGAGTTGATCAGCAATCTAGATCTAGCCGTTAAATTAAAGCTAAACGCTGTTATCTTTCAGGCGCGCCCAATGTGTGACGCTTTATACCGTTCGAAGATCGAGCCGTGGTCGGAGTTTTTAACCGGCGAGATGGGCAAACCCCAGTCGTTCGATCCACTGGAATTCATAGTGGCGGAGGCACATAAACGCGGCATTCTCGTACACGCCTGGTTCAACCCGTATCGCGCCTATCATCCGTCTGCAAAGACGGTTTCCGACCGGCACATTTCTAAACGACGTCCAGACCTAGTTCGCAAATACGGCAAGTATCTGTGGCTTGATCCGACGGATAAAGAGGTGCAGGACTATAGCCTCAGTGTTATTTTGGACGTTGTGAAGCGGTATGACATAGACGGTGTTCATTTCGACGATTATTTTTATCCCTATATTGAAAAGGACGACGCGGGCAAAGACATCGAGTTTCCGGACGACAAGAATTGGGAGGCTTATCAACGGAAAGGCGGCAGTATGGACAGAGGCGATTGGCGCCGGGGACATGTCAACACATTCATAGAAAGTGTCGGTATGTCGATAAAACGTGTAAAGCCGCAGATAATGTACGGCATTTCGCCGTTTGGCATTTGGCAGCCCGTGCCGGAGCAGGGAATAGAGGGATTGAACGCCTATACCGGACTTTTTGCGGATTCGCGAAAATGGCTGCGGGACGGGACGGTTGATTATTTTGCCCCGCAATTGTACTGGGAAACCGCGCGCCGGTCCCAGAGTTTTCCCGTCTTGCTTGAATGGTGGAAATCTCAAAATATCAAAAAACGGCATATTTGGCCCGGCATTGCACCGTACAGGATCGGACGAAATGAAAACTGGACGGCGGGCGAGATTGTGGATCAAATAAAGTTAACGAGAAAATCCGATGACACACTCGGTTCGATACATTACAGTTTCAAATCGCTCCGCAATGATCTGGGTGGTATTCAGGCAGCTTTGATGAAAGCCGTATACCCGCGTGATGTTCTGATACCTTCGTCACCGTGGATCAAAGTTTCAAAACCAATCTCACCGAAGGTGGCAATTCGCCATGATAAAAATTTCACCAAAGCGGATTGGAAGGAAACAGGGGGAATAAAAGCGTTCTGGTTTGTCGTTTACGTAAAGGATAAAAACGGGTGGCAATATTCTGTTTTACCGGCCTCTCAAAAGTCGGTCGCCCTTTCTGCAGAGCGGAAGATTGAAAAAATTGTCGTGACAAGTGTCGACAGGCTTGGGAATGAATCGAAGATTGATTCTAATTTCTAATAGTATTATATGCATTAAACGAGAGGGCTGACTTTCAGATGTGTCCTCGCTTCCCACAATTCTGGAAAAAATTTCTTCGACAACGTCGTCATCAGATATCCGACGCCTTCGGAACCTCCGGTGCCTTTTTTCATCCCGAGCATCCGTTCGACCATTAAAATATGCTGGTAACGCCACATTACGATATTTTCGTCGTGCTCGATCAGCAGGTCCTGCATGATGAAATAATCGGCGTGCTTTTCTGGAAGAGTTAAAATTTCGACGATTGCCTGAACTCTCTCCTCGTATGTTTCTACAGTGAAATCGTTCCTTCCGAGCAGCGACCAGAATGCCTCGCCAAGTGTCTGGGCATTGAATCTTTCCGTTAACCGCTCGAAAGCAAATTCATCGTTTTTGAAAAAATTAAGGATTTTTTCATCCTTTGCACCGGAGACGAATTCCAGTTCGCGAAACTGCATCGATTGAAAACCGCTTGCGGGATTCAGCTTATCGCGAAATTCGAGAAATCCGACCTGGGCCATCGTTTCGAGAATATGTATCTGTGTGACCAGCACTTTTTCAATGCCCACCACCGCCCGCAACGAGTGATTTACGCGGAAAGGCCGGCCTTCGTTCAGCCATTTGATGCTGGCGTCGATCTCGTGAAGGATCTGTTTGAACCAAAGTTCGTAGGTTTGATGGATGACGATAAAGAGCAGCTCGTCATGGCTCTGCGGATCGGAAAGCGTTTCCTGCAGTCCGATCAGCTCCGGAACTTTAAGATATTTATTGTAGGAAAGCGGGGCGTTTTTGCCGTATTCGTCTGACATAAAGGTGCGTTAAATCCCTGAAAAAATTAAGCTTATCATCGTTTATCGCCAATTTTATGTCAATTTAGCCGCCGCCGCGATAAAAAATAAAAAAACTTCTTGACACAAACGTTAAATCCGGTTAAATTCTCATTCGTCATCCGAAAAATACTTATAACAGATTCATAAAAATCTTGAAGTTTAAGATTTAATGTTTGTTTGGAAATGCCCGTGTCCAACATTGATTTTAGACTACTCCGAAAACCGCCATCTGGCAGGTTTAATTAGGCGTGGTCTTTTTATTTTGCCCGCGTGCCGGGCAAAGGCTTATGGTAGAAAATTGTTAATTTTTGTAGTTTGCAGGAGGAATTAGTAAAAATGTCTAAAGCTAACGGTATGGTCAAGTGGTTCAACAACGCCAAGGGTTACGGGTTTATAGAACAGCCCGGCGAACAGGATATTTTCGTCCATTATAGCGCGATCACCGGTGACGGGTATAAAACCCTGATCCAGGGACAAGAGGTCGAATTTGAAGTGACGGACGGGCCGAAAGGGCCGCAGGCTGAAAATGTAATGAAACTTGCGGAAGGAATGTAGGAAATTCAGCCGCTTTGATTATCCCGCTAAAAAGCGAACCGGAAATTCCGGTTCGCTTTTTTTCTCTAAAGCAGATCATCGCCTCTTGCCCGCAAGGAGCGTCGCCACAGCTCGCGGTATGATGTAAATCTGGAAATTATCGCGTTCAACTGGTAACGCTGCGAATAAGTAAGGGCGCGGTTATCGGAAACGCGTTTGATGTATGATTCGAGCCGGGCACGTGCCTCTAATGGCGGCCGCTTTGTGGCTCCGTTAAAATATATGTCAAAATCAATTTTCAGCTTGCGGACATCGTCTTCTAATTTGGAGATCTGCTTGTCAATTCCGGCTGCTTCCTCGACACGTCTGGAGGTCGAACGGTATAACTTATTTCCGATTGGCTGCATGGTTTTGTCCTTGGTGTGATTTTAGAAAGGGGGGAAATATCCTCTATATAAAGATATTCATTAAGAGCGAACTTCCACATTTTACCTGCGATTTAGTTAAAATATATTTATGAACGATTCTGTGGAAAATATTTCGGCGATGCTGCGAAATTTGCCTTCGATTGATGAAATATTGGCCGCCGAATCCGTCAAAAACATACGCAATAAAATCGGCGGGCCGCGTTTAGCCGCGCTTGCTCGGACAGCGGTTGAATCGCTGAGAATCGAGATTCAGGGTCGTCAATGGCCGGCCGAAAATGGAAATGATTATTCCCGTCCGGGACTTTTAGAGGCGGCGATCGGGAGATTAAAAATCATCCTGGCGGATGAGCAAGCTTTACGAGTGCGAAGAGTGATCAACGCCACCGGAGTTATTATACACACTAATCTCGGCCGCGCGCCGCTTTCCTATGACGCAAAAGATTCTCTTTTGCGTGAAGCGTCCAATTATTGCACGCTGGAGTACAATACAAAAACCGGCAAACGCGGGAAACGCGGTGCTTACGCCGAAAACATTCTTGCCGAAATTACCGGCGCCGAAAGTGCGTTGATCGTAAACAACTGCGCCGCGGCAGCATTTTTGATTTTGACTGTATTTGCCAACGGCGGCGAAGTGATCGTCTCCCGCGGAGAACTTGTCGAGATCGGCGGCGATTTTCGGGTTCCAGATGTTTTGACTCAGTCGGGCGCGGTCTTAAAGGAAGTCGGGACTACAAACCGGACGAAACTGCGTGATTACGAAAACGCAATAGGCGAAAAGACGTCGATGATCCTCAGAGTTCATCCGTCAAACTACAAGATCGTCGGATTTACCGAAAGGCCGAAGATAGGTGATCTGGCTGATCTCGCCATACGAAACGGAATTCTTCTATATGAAGACGCAGGTTCCGGAGCAATTTTCGATCTCGCCAAATACGGCCTGGATGACGAGCCGGTGATTAGCCACTCGATCGCGGCGGGTGCCGATATTGTAAGTTTCAGCGGCGATAAACTTCTCGGCGGGCCGCAATCGGGATTGATCGTCGGGCGCGCTGATTTGATCGATCAGATACGTAGGCATCCGTTATACCGCGCGTTGCGGGTAGATAAACTCGCTTATGCCGTCTTGGAAGCAACGCTTAATGCATTCCGCCGCGATACCGCGTTTGAAGATATTCCCGTTTTGAAAATGCTTTCGGCGAGTTCGGATGAACTGGCCGAGCGGGCAAATTCGTTTGCAGAGAAAGCAAGGAAAACTCCCGGCTCATCAGAGCTGCAAATCGAAATTGTTTCAGGGAATTCAGTCGTTGGTGGCGGGTCGGCTCCATCAGTAAAGCTCGAGACGACGCTGCTGATGCTGAGCCATCCAAAATTGTCCGCCGGAGAGTTGGAATATCGCCTGCGGTCGGCTGAAACTCCGGTTATAATTCGAATTGCGGACGAAAAAGTGATGATCGATCTGCGGACTGTTTTTGAAAATGAGGAGTCCGAACTTTTAGAAGCTTTGAAAAAAATTGCCTGATATTTTACTGTTTGCGGCGAAAGTCATTCATAAATTCGACCAGGCGCTCAACGCCTTCCTTCGGAAAAGCATTATATATCGAAGCCCGTACGCCGCCGACTGAGCGGTGTCCCTTCAGCCCGTCCAATCCCAAAAGCGTTGCTTCACTACAGAATTGAGCTTCAAGTTCCGGCGACGGCAGGCGAAAAGTGACATTCATCATTGAACGTGCCGAGCGGTCGGCATGACCGGTGAAAAATCCCTCGCTTGCATCAATTGCGTCGTATAGAATCGCGGCTTTCGCTTCATTTCTTGTCTGCATTGCTTTGATTCCGCCCTGCTCTTTCAGCCATTCGCATACGAGGCTTACCAGATAAATTCCCCAGGTATTCGGTGTATTCAGCATCGAGTTATTTTCCGCATACTTTCCGTAATCGAGCAAAGGCGGCAAATTATCCTGAATTATTCCGAGCATGTCGTCGCGGATAATGACGAGCGTAACGCCGCTCGGCCCTATATTTTTTTGAGCTCCGGCGTAGATAAGCGCGTATTTTTCTATTTCGAGCGGTTTGGAAAGAATGTTTGATGAAGCATCGCAAACGACGGGAATGCCGCTACCGTCAATTTCATATTTAAACTCGACGCCTTCAATCGTTTCGTTCGATGTGTAATGGATATAGCGGGCGTCCGAATTAAAATTAAGATCATTTTGATTCGGAACTGATTTGAAACCGCTTTTCGCGGTAGAAAAAATAGACTTCGCACCAACGAAACGAGTAGCTTCTGATAGGGCTTTTTCGCCCCAGGCACCGGTCACCACATAATCAGCGGTTTCTGTTTTATCAAGAAAATTCATCGGAACCATTGAGAATTGCAGGGTTGCACCGCCTTGAAGAAAAAGGACCTGATAATTTTCAGGGACATTCAGCAGATCGCGGATGCCCTGCTTAGCGGCTTCCAGAATTGCCGCGAAATGCTCGGAACGATGGCTTATCTCCATCACGCTCATGCCGATTCCATTCAGCGACAAGATTTCCGACCTGGCTTTTTCGAGAACCGGAACCGGCATAACAGCCGGGCCCGCACTGAAGTTGTATATTCTTTGGGTCATACTATGATTGAAAAACTTACAATATCACAGCTAAAAGAGTTGTCGAACCCGCACATATTTTCGATACAATAAATAATGGCTTGCGGTGCTTCAATATTTAGCCTGATTTGGGTTAATATGAAAAATAATCAATAAACCCGGCACACGGGAACGGCATCATAAAATTGCATTTCGCGTATTTCAAACAATTTTCGGAGAACTTAAAATGTATCGAAAGAATTATATTAGCCTGTCCTTGGCACTTTTCGTTTTTTTAGCGGGTGGTTTAGGTGCATTTGCACAAGATAAACCGGTTAAGGGTAAAGTCGAGCTTCAAAAGGCGGACGGCACCAAGGCTCCGGGGGCTGATGCTTTGGTCGAGTCGTATAGGACCGATATTGCCACAGGCGTTGGGCCTACGACCAAAACAGACGCACGCGGCGAATTTAATTTGGCTGGTCTTCCGCAGGGCCAGACGTTTGTTCTTGCGGTAAGCGGGCCGGGCATCTCACCTAGAATTCAGCCCAATGTGAAAGCGGGGCAGGCAAATATTGTGATCGTTGTTGACGAAGGCGACGGCCAAAAGGCTCCAGAGGCTGACGTCCGAATTGCCGCGGCGGCACCTCCGCGGACTGCCGCTACAGCCGAAGAAATAAAGAAACAACAGGCCGAGCAACAAAAGCAGAAGGCAGAAATCGAAGCAAGAAACAAGAAGGCCGGGGATACGAATAAGATCGTAAACGCGGTTTTAAAGGAAGGAAGCGATGCATATAACGCCAAGAATTATGATCTTGCGATAGCCAAATTCGATGAGGGCTACAGTGCCGATCCGGATTTTGAAGGAAGCGCTCCTATCCTGCTCTCAAATAAGGGTTTGGCTCTTCGTGAACGCGGTGTTGCGGCCGTCGTTCAAAGTTCCTCCGGCGATGCCGCCGCCAAAGCCGCCGCCCGTGAAAAGGCAAAAGCGGATTTTACTGCAGCAATTATAGCTTTTGAAAAAGGGCTTGAAGTTCTTAAAAAGGCTCCTCCCGGAGATGCCAAGGCCCAGGCCGGAATGGCCCGCGATAAGGCCAGCATTTTGAGTAACTATGTGATACTTCACGGTTTGATGGCCAGGCTGCAGGTGGATGCTGCCAAAATGCAGGAACCGATTCCTGTGCTCGATCAATATCTGGCGGTCGAAACGGATCCCAAGAAAAAAATCACTACCGTGAATAATTGGGCCGGTTATATGAACGGCGCCGGCGAAGCTAAGAATGCGGTTCATGCTTACCGGCTTGTTCTCAAAGAATCTCCCGAAGATATCGATGCGATAGCGGGAATTGGCCTGTCATTGTTTTCGGCCGGCGAAATGGCGGACCCGAAGGATAAGGCACAGATTCAGGAAGGCTTGAATTACATGCAAAAATTCGTTGATACCGCGCCGGAAACGCACGCATTGAAGGCAAGCATAAAGGAAACCATAGAAAATATTAAAGCCGAACAAAATATAAAACCTCAGGCACCCGCTAAGGCGCCCGCAAAGAAAAAGACATAATTTTTCAGGAATAGAATGAAAAGGCCGCACTTGGTAAGATCGAATGCCGGGTGCGGTTTTTTATTATGAGTATTGAAATCAGAAAAACGGCGGAAAAGGACATTGCCGAAATTATTGGGTTGATGCGCGAATTCGCCGAGTACGAAAAGCTTGCGGATTATTGCGTGATTACGGAGGCCAAGCTGGGAGATGCGTTGTTCAAAGTTGGATCCTTCGTTGAAAGTTTGGTTGCTTTAGACGGCGAAAGGTTAATCGCATATGCGATTTTTTACCCGCACTTTTCCAGCTTTCGCGGCGAATCCGGTTTTTATCTCGAAGACATTTTTATTACAGCCGATTACCGCGGAAAAGCTGTCGGGGAGATGCTGCTGCGTAAAATAGCTATAACGGCAAAGGCCCGCGGTTATGAAAGAATCGATTTCCAGGTTCTGGATTGGAACAAACCGGCAATTGGATTTTATGAAAAACTGGGCGCCGAGGGTAATTTCGATGAAAGCCATTTCAAATTTGCCGGTAAAGCATTCGAGAATCTATCCTCTCAACAGTAGGTAGTGTTGACATATCCTTAAAGTCGCTGAAAGTGACATATTCCCGAATTCCTGAACGAGATCAAGGCCGAAGGCTTCAACGATCTCGGAGCCGAAGACATCGTCCAATTCCGCATCTTCAAGATCGATCGCGCGGCCTTCATCCGCGAAGCCCGTGCGGAAAACCCGAACGTATCGGTCAAACAGTTAGTAGAAAGAAGAATCGGATTCCGAAGCAGATAGTCAAAAAAGAGGCTGTCCCCAAAAAGGCAGCCTCTTTCCGGTAGCCGTAGCCGACCCGAGGTGCCTCGCTAAAAGGATCGTCAAAGAATCGCAGGCCTGATTTCCTTCACAGCCGCGATCTCGAAATCGGCTCCTAGGAAGTCCGCCGGCCGTTCCATCCAAACCCGTAAGCCTTGCCTCCGCCGCCGAGCGCGAGCATATTGACCGCGACCGACACTGCATCGATCTGATCGTCGTGCCTGCCGCTCGGAAACGCCGCGACCTCATCGACAAAATCCGCGATCCACGGCCCTCGCACTAGAATGACCTTGCCTTCTTCGGCCAGATTCAGCCACGATAATGCACGCGTCAGCTTGTCCGCGGAAACCCGCACTTCGCGCAAAGGATACCGCCGCAGTTCCTGCTCGCGGCGCAGTTCCTGAACGACCGCCTTGCCGTGCAGGGCCGATTCGATCCCGTGCTCGGTCGCTTCTTCGGCCTTCATCCGCTCGATAATATAACGCCGCTGCTCCGGATATTCGACACGTTTTCGAAATCCGTCCGCGATATAAAGGTTTCCGTGCTTATCATTCGCGCACCGAAACGAAGCCGAAGCTGTTTGAATTTGCTTTTAATTATTGGACTCGCTTCTTTGAAATCTACTTCCTTCGCCTCAAATTTGCTAACGATATAAAGTTTGACGATGCGTGAAAAGTTCGTTAAGTCGTAGTCACCGAATAGTGAATCAATAAACTTTTTTCGATGTATGTACGCGTTGCCTTTCTGCCACCATCCTCTGCGCCCGTTGTCAAAAAAAGGATCAAAAAGGTCTTGCCGATTTTTGATAGTTCCTACGGTATCGGCAACCCTGCGGTAATCATGTACTCGTAAAACGCCGTCTTCGTTTTGAAATCGAATTGCTTTACAAATGCCATTCCGAATTTGGCTAGTCCATAACCAATTAAATAGAGAATTTCGTAGTTTTCGTGTTTGTTTTCCGCCATTTTGTTTTCGTGCCGCTCCCGGTTTTCAATGCCAATACAGAACAATTCGTGTATTCCTTTGGATTAGACGAAGATAAGCCCAGATTGCAATGTTCATATGAGATTTAAAGTGAGGCCGACACGTCGCGAGGTCGCTTGCAAATAAAAATGTCAATCGTTCGCCATATCCATTCTTAGTTATACGACTATGTTTGTATCGGTCGCCGTCTTCCCAAAATCCGAAGATATCCACTGTAAAGTGTTGCTCATGCTTCTTAATTTGGTCGAATAGATAATAATCCTTGTCGCAATGAAAGATTGTATACGATTCCCACCGCTCCGCTAATTCATAATCTATTTGTAATAGTTTTAGATAAATTCCCATAATTCAAATCTCAATCAGAGCGGGCATTTCGGAGCTGTTCGAGAAACAGGGAGTACTCATTTGAATAAATTGATTTTTCCATTTGTGATTCTCCGTTAAGCGAAGGGTATAGTCCGATTTGGAATAGTCCAACATGGACTATTTTTTGCGGAATTTGGGATGTAATGCGGTGGGTTATCTATGACGGATTGACCAGACAGGCAGGGCGGAATATACTTTTTTTGATTCTCTATTCGCTACTTGTTTTGCTGAAGGCAGGATCATTTTCCAACAAAGAAAGATTAACAACCAAAGGACACCGGGATCGGTGCGCCGTGGGTTGGACTAAATCAATTTGGAGGAAAATGTTCTATGACTACAAGACATGACCAAACCCAAACCTTGAGCATCGAGTTTATCGAATGCCGCTGGGGGCTTCTCTTCTTTAATCTTCACCTTGGCGAAAAAATATTTGAAACGAATTTTTCTAATGTTTTTGACCCGCTGCCCAGCCTGAAGCACTGGCTTGAGGCGGTAGCAATTGGCGTCGATCAATGTTCGTTTCAGTATGACCCGGAAGGAGATGACGTTTGTTTCAATTTTGAAAGACGGTGTTACGATTTCGAGGTTTTTTCGGTTGGATATGCGTACGATGATGAGAAATCTTACTTCGAAGGTAAGATAGGCCGCCGCCAACTTGTCGAGGCGTTTTATCGTGGCTTTTTAGAGTACGGCAATTCGCCCGAATTCGACCGCGACTCGTGGGCCCATGACTGTATTGGCGAAGGCTCCTCGGAATTATCAGAAATCAGGTCGCCGATAATTGATGCTTTTTCTGGTTCGTAATTCAAATCGTCGCTGACGCGACGCAGGCATTTTTTGATAACAATACTTCATCGCATCGCGATGTTTTGAATGTAGCCGTGGCGTTTACGCCACGGTAGGACGAGACAAAATTTGCGTCGCGTCAGCGACGGGTGAAAATAAATAATCAATTCAACCATCGCCGCGCGACTCTTTGTGATGGTCTAATTTAACAGGACACGAAACTCTTCGTAGAATAATAACATGA
>JBBJOS010000032.1:0-16545 GCA_037723965.1 Pyrinomonadaceae bacterium
CCGCTTCGGCGCCGCCGGCGGTAAACTGAATCAGCGGGCCATTGGTTACAAAGCTGCGTCCGCGCCGGAGAGCCTCGAGATAATTCGGCAAATTCATCGGGCCATCGGGTTTGGCGTAGATTCGCGTTGCCCCGATCGCCATTGTCCGGTAGAAATTGTGCATCGTGTCGCTTCCGGCGGATGGGGCGATTTGAATGCCAAGATTGAGCAGGCGGTACCATGCTTCGCTCGTGCCGAGCTCGTCGCTCCACAGACAAGTTATTTCCAGGGTGTCAACGTCGCCTAGAAGTGCGTCCGGAACCAGTTCCAGCGGCAGCCCGTTCGGTTCGCCTTTTGCCGGAAACGGGTCGTTCGTCGAAACCGGATGCACGTAAGAATTAAGGCCGCCGTGCCGGCGCGCAAATTGCAGAGCGGCAGAGTTAGGCATATCGAGGGTGTCGTAAACCGGATATCCGGGACCGGAATACCACGGATAAAAAAGCGAAGCTGCTCCGACGACGCCGATATGTCCGAGAAAATGCGAGCGAACTTCCTGCGCGAAAACGATCATTGGAAGCTGGCTGCGCCGCCAGCCCCACCACTCGGTGTCCATGAATTTGGTGTGCAGGTTGGCAAGCTGCGGCGTCGATAAATCGAGCGCTTCGGCCTGCATGTCAAGTACAATATCCTCGGGAGTCAAAAGATACGGCCCGCCGTAGTTGAGATGCGAGTGCAGGTCCGCCGAAAACCAGCCGCCGGAAGCCGGATTCCAGAGCGGCGCAGGCATTTCGATCTCAATCGTCTCGGCTTTTCCGTCGCGGATCCGCCGCGTTACCGCCTGCGCGGCAGTGCCGAAGCCGTGTGTGGCCAGTACGCGCACCTCGCCTGCAGGAACTTCTAATTCGATTATGCCGGGCGAATAAAAAAATACGGTTCCGTTCTGCCCGTCAAAACGCGCCTGCCTCGCGTTCGGCAGAACCGGATGCCCTGATCCGTCAACGACCGATAAGATCCCAGAATAATATGAACATTTTTCGGAAAGGAGAGTTGCACGCTACAGCAATGAAAATTAGAAAATATATTTTAGACTGCTGATCACGGAGTGCTGAGCGCCCAAGCCTCTGCACATTACGGCTGCTGACTGGTCGGACCTCCCCGGCCTGACAAACTTGTCTTTTGATTTTTAGCTATTGTCCTCATCGCTTTCCTGCTACTTCAACACTGAGAAATCGGCGGGCGAAACGAGCCCCGAAGCGATCTTTTCCGTAATCGTTCCGTTTTTGGCTATGAAGTCAGCTCGGTCTTTTATGCATTTGGGATCCTTTCACGCAGTGCGAACGTCCCTAGTAGCTACACAACGAGGCGGCCCGTCTAGCGGTTATATTTGACGTTTACTTTCCTTTAATCGAAGACACAGAGCTTTACTTTCACCATTCTGTGGCCGATCAAGCAACCCAGAATTTGCACGCTCTACTGAATTGCGTGAGAGAAAACACTTTCGTTTCCTTCGGAATGCTAGTAGAATGACGGGGGGCACATTGAACACAATTAGGCTCTCGGGCGAGTGGGATTACATTCCGCTCCATCCGCGACGCCTACATTGCTCCACGCTAAAGTCGGTTTTATTTAGAACGCATAATGACAGTTGCCCCCAATACAATACTTGGTCGCTACGAAATCATTTCGCTGATAGGTGCGGGCGGGATGGGCGAAGTGTATCGTGCGAAGGATCCCAGACTTGGGCGCGACGTCGCCATCAAAGTATTGCCCGCTGACTTTTCGACCGACGCCGATCGGCTTCGGAGGTTCGAGCAGGAAGCTCAGGCGGCCGGCACATTGAACCACCCCAGCATTCTCTCAATCTACGACGTCGCGTCGCACAACGGGTCGCTTTACGTTGTCTCGGAACTACTTGAGGGGGAAACTCTCGGCGACCGTCTCGACGGGGAAGCCCTGCCCTTGAGGAAAGCCATCGAGTACGCGTTGCAGATCGCGAGCGGACTCGCCGCCGCCCACGAGAAAGGGGTAGTCCACCGCGACCTGAAACCCGACAACGTCTTCGTGACGAAAGACGACCGCGTGAAAATACTGGACTTCGGGCTGGCGAAACTGGTCGAGCAGAAAAGCGAGATCGGCGGGACGGATATGCCCACCCGAAAGGCTCTGACAAATCCCGGGGCGGTGATGGGGACGCCAGGGTACATGTCGCCGGAGCAGGTTAGGGGAAAACCGGTCGACCACCGGTCGGACATCTTCTCCTTCGGAGCCGTTCTCTACGAGATGCTTTCGGGGAAGCGGGCGTTCACGGGAGAGACCGCTATCGAGACCCTCAACGCGATTTTGAAAGAGGAACCGCCCGACATCTCGGCCACAAACGGCAAGGTCACGCCCGGATTAGATCGGGTGATTCGGCGGTGTATTGAGAAGCACCCCGAACACCGGTTCCATTCCGCTAGCGACCTCGGGTTTGCTCTCGAAACACTTTCCGATAGTCGGAGTTCCGGGTCGACCGCGTTTTTAGCGGACGCCCAGATCACCGGCGAGCAATCGCAGTTGCACGGCAGGAGGGGCGGACTGCCCGGCTGGCTCGGGTGGACTGCGGCAGCCGTCTTCCTTCTGTCGACCATCGCCATCGGGGCTCTCTATTTTGGTCGTTCGGATAGGCAGGCGGGAATTGTTCGTTTCAGCATTGCACCGCCCGGGAGGGCCGACCTGGGAGGTACGCTTTCGCCCGACGGCCGTCAGATCGCTTTCGTCGTTACGAACGGGCAAGGTGTCACCTCGCTTTGGGTGCGGTCGCTTGGGGAGCTCGACGCCCGCCAGTTGGCGGGCACCGAGGACGCCGGGTTTCCGTTTTGGTCTCCCGACAGCCGGTTCATCGGTTTTTTCGCGGGCAACAAGCTGAAAAGGATCGAAGCTGTGGGCGGATCGGCTCAATCGTTGGCGGACGCTTCGGCGGAGGCACGCGGTGGGGCATGGGGAGCGGAGGGCGTGATCCTTTTTACCACGGGCTTCTCGACCCCGTTGTTAAAAGTTACGGCGTCGGGCGGGGTGCCTGTGCCTGTGACCCAACTCGACGCTTCTCGCAATGAGATCTCGCACCGCTGGCCGTCTTTCCTCCCAGACGGGCGTAACTTTCTATACTACTCGCGTGCGACCGACAAGGAGGCCGAAGGCATATACGTCGGGTCCCTCGACGGCGGCGATGGAAAGTTCCTCCTCAATTCTACCGCCCGGGCAGCGTACTCCCCTTCGCCTTACGGCAGTGGTGGTTTTTTGCTGTTCATGCGCGACACGACGCTATTGGCTCAGCCCTTCGACGCGGACGCGCTAGAGCTTTCAGGGGAACCGTCGGTGATCGCCGAAGGAGTATTAACTTTCCCCGGTGAGGCGGGCCCAACAGCGTATGCGGCATTTTCGGCTTCGGCGAACGGCCATCTTATATACCTTACCGGGAAGGAGCCGATGACCCAGTTGTCATGGTTCGACCGAACAGGGAACACGGCTGGGCCGATCGTCCCGCCGGGCGATTACCATGAGCCGTGGGTCTCCCCCGATGGTACGCGTATCGCTTTTGGGCGGGAAGGCGGTTCGGATAGGCAGGACATTTGGCTGTTGGAAGTCGCTCGCGGGATTATCTCCAGGTTCACCTTGGACCCCGCGTCGGAGGTGTGCCCGTTGTTTTCGGTCGATGCTTCGCGGATCTTTTTCTCATCAAGCCGGGCAGGCAAAATGCAGCTTTACCAGAAACCATCCGGCGGAGCCGGCACGGCGGAACTATTGCTCGCCAGCGACTCCAATGCGTTCGCGGACGACAGCTCCTCGGATGGACGCTACCTGCTGTACGAGATCGAGGACCCGAAAACGTCTTTCGATCTATTCGTTCTCCCGTTTTTCGGTGAGCGTGTTCCATCGGCGTATCTGCAGACGGAATTCAACGAAACCCACGCCCGCTTCTCCCCGGACGGGAAATTTGTCGCGTATGTTTCGGACGAATCGGGACGCACAGAGGTGTACGTCCAGACCTTCCCTGTATCGGGCAGCAAATGGCAGATCTCTATTGACGGCGGCGACCAACCGCAATGGCGTGGGGACGGCAAAGAGCTTTTCTATCTTTCCCAGGATAAGAAGCTCATGGCCGTTCCCGTCATGCCGGGGGATTCGTTTGGTGCTGGCACGCCTGCCAACTTATTCACTACGCAGGTCCCTACGACGGGCCTGACGGACGATCGGAACAATTACTTTTCGACTCCTGACGGGAAGCGGTTTCTCGTTAACAATTTGGTCGACGACGTCAACGCGCGGCCGGCCACCATGGTCCTGAACTGGGCAACCGATCTTAAAAAATAGCTACGCAGCGGAACTGCGGAACGGGGTACAAAATCACCATAATTGGCAATGGCAATGGGAAGTCACAAAAAGCAATACTAACTGGTTTGTTAGCTTGCCTTGTGTTTTTGCCCCACATTATCCCAACCGTTCGACGGTTTTCTATGAATCCTGACGTGAATCAACACGGAGACATTTTATGAAAAGCCAATGACAAATTATTGATTTCGGATTTGCTGAAATGGGAATTTGCATGACGTGGATTTTACTTTTTACAGCATTCTGCTTTGTTTACTCGGTAAAAGCGCAAAATGTAAATCAGAAAAATCGAGAAATAAACTATCTGTTTGTCACAACCAGGGGCGGAAATGGGTGTTAAAACGTGTCGTGGTCTTCACCCATTATTGACGGACATAACGATCGAAACTGCGAAATGTGAATACATTTTCGCATCGCCCCGCGGAAAAGGTAAAGATGCCAGTCCGGTAGGGAAACTAAACAACGCACATTACGCGGCAGTAAAACGAGCTAAACTTGAGCATTTGCGGATCTACGATCTGCGGCACACATTCGGCACACGTCATGGAGAAGCGGGGACCGACATCGCCACCCTAGCCTCCCTCCTGGGACATTCCAGGCTAGAAATGGTGTTGCGATATGTTCATCCATCTGCAGCCCACAAGATTGAAGCGATTCGACGAATGGACGAAATGCACGACGCGCGTGCCGCCTCAAAACCGGAGATAAAGGCTGCCCGATGAGTGGCCATTGCAAGTGGCTACTACATTTCCTACTACAGGACGTTTCTACACGTCACCGAAGAGGATCAAACGACAACTGTAATTGTTGGCAATAGAAAGGATAGTTGGAGGCGGCGATCGGAATTGAACCGATGAATAAAGGTTTTGCAGTCTTTCCAGATTGTTCTCCGTTGATTGTCGGAGTTTGTCTAACATCCATTTAGACAGCCTTTTGTGATATTCCACTTTGCCTTAGTTTTCTCTGGCTTTGCCTGGTTTCGCCTACTTGGCACACAATTGGCACACCAAGGAATGATCACTTCGAGTCCTATTTATTTCAGCCTTCTACTGCTTCAGTAGTTCGAATTACTGCCCGAAGGTTTTAGCGGGGAAATCTACTAATTTTCGGCAGCGTCAACACTTTTGGGGCGTGATACAATCCAGCAAGCAATGTTTTGAGTGACAGTTTACAAACGACTGGAGGATTTTTTTCATGCGGCGTACATCCCACTTTCTGTGCCTACTTGCGATGACAATCGCACTGGTCTCGACCGAAGCAATGGCCAATACTGTGGAGGCCGTAGAAGCGGTAAGGCTCCGATCCGGATCCCGAATAAATTCGGGTGAATTGCGATCGCAAAAGTTGCGGCATGATCAGAATTCTGCTGCTGGCACGCAAGATAAAATTCGCATCGAAAAGCTCGAGATCGATAAATCCGAACTTTCCCGCCCTTGCCGCCCCGGGCTGCGCGGCGAAGCGAATTCCTGCAACGACTCGCTGTTTGTCCGTGCGGTGGCAACGATTTCGGGAGCATCGATCGAGAATGTCCGGTTCAATACCTCTGTGAGCGGAGGGCAAATCGTCAAAAGTACCGGCCCCGAATTTATCTGGGACCTTTCTTCGGCCGATGCCGGGCGGTACACACTGAGCGTTTGCGTTATCGACAAGGAGGAGAAAGGAAGGTGCAGTAATCCCAAAAGCGTTGAGGCAAGCGTCGTCGAATGTTCGAGCTGCCGCGGCGGTGACTATTGTGCCAGCTTGAAAGTAAGCGGTCCTGCGGGATTAATCAGCCCGGGACAGCTGGCGGTATTCACCGCCGAGACAAACGAGAACTCAAGCGAGGGGGGCACGACCTTCAATTGGACCGTGTCGGCGGGAACGATCACGAGCGGCCAGGGCACCCCGCAGATTAAGGTCGCAGTTGATCAGTCGCTTGCCGGATCGAACATAACAGCTACGGTCAATACGTCGAACCCGAAATGGACGATGCCTTGTCCGACTTCTGATACTGCAACCGTCGGGGTTGCCGACATGGCTATGCCTGTCGCAAGAATGATCGATGAATTCCGGACCAGCGGCGATAACTGCGAAGATGGGTTCGCCCGGATGGACAGCCTGCTAAACGAGCTTAATAATGAACCGAATGCCATGAGCCTGGTGACAGTTTATGGCGACGATCAGGAAAACCACGCCGCTGAACGACGACTGAAGCAGTTAAAATACCACCTACAGTTTCGCAGTTTCGACCCCGAACGCGTCGAGTTCATTCGCGGTCGCTCGACCGGAAACGGGACTACGCAGCTTTGGGTCATTCCGGCCGGGGCCGAGAGGCCCTTGGTTATTCCCGCCGTAGAATCGGCAAAACACGCTCAGACCGTGAAAACCGGCTCGGCCCCTTACCTTCACGGCGCTGAATACGCAGACGGCATTCCAGGTTGCAACAACTTTGACCTCGACACTTACGCAGAAATATTGAAAACTCAGCCATCGGCGCGGGGAAGGATCGTAATCGGCGAATCATCTCAAGTTCGGTATAGACGCAAACTCGCCGACGTTTTGACAGCGTTAAAGACAAAGGGAGTTGTGCAAGGTCGTATCACTGGAATCTATAAGCCTGTGCGTGCGATGCAGGCGGAGGAATTGATTGAACTTTGGATCGTTCCCAGGCGTGTGCCCAGAAAAAGGCGTTAGTATGGCGATTGAAATACACACCGGAGTTAATTTCTCCATTCGGCCGGTTTCCAAACGCGTGAAAACCTTGCTAATGAACGGCGAAAGAGTATATAATTCCTCCACATTTTAGGTTCAGCATTGATATTTTCCTCGACCGCCCCCGTCGCGGTTTAGATCACGTATTTTCCGAGACCTTGCATTGAAATAAACTTTTCAGGACTCTCACATGCCCATCCAACCGTGCTTTGTTTTCGCGTATCACCATAGGTATATTGCCAGCTTGGCCGTGTTACGGGTTAGAAGTAAAGCAACGCTGTTCCAAATTCGCACGCAATCAATCTACATCCAGAGAAAACAAAAATGAGTACCACCAAACCTAACCAGCGAAAAATAACGAAAAATTCTCCGTTATAGTGTTATTTCTAGCACTGCAGCTCATCCCAACGGTTGGGTATGCGCAGGACGAAAGACAACAGATTGAAAATATCTTCAAAGCCAACGGCTACGAAGAAAGCGCTAGACAGTATGGTGGTCAGGGAAATCATCAAGCGGCAGTTAAGGATTTCACGAAAGCAATCAATCTCAACCCCACTTTCATTTTAGCGCTTTCTGGGCGGGCAGAGAGTTATATCGCACTAAAAGAATACGAAGCAGCGATTAAGGATTTAACCATAGTCATAGAAGTAGATCCCGACCGGGAAGAGACCTATCTGGCCCGGTCCCAAGCTTATTTGCGACTAGACAAAGTTCCCTTAGCTCAAGCTGATACAAGCAAGTTTGTAAAGATGAAAACCGCGAGGCTGTTCAAATCTATACGAGGTTATGCTAGAAAAGAGAATCATGACATGGTCATTAGAATGACTAGTGAAGTTATTGAGCTCGATCCAAATAATGCTGAGGCTTATGAAGACCGGGGCGAGGCGTACCATGCTATGGGGAAATCAGATCTCGCTCTTGCTGATTTTAACAAATCATTGCAAATCGATCCCGAAACAGGTGCAAGCGCCTATCGTTTACGCGCCGAGATCTACATCGCACGAAATCAAAACGATTTGGCGGCAGCCGATTATCGAGCGGCGGCAAAACGGAACCAGCCTCCGCTGAACATCCAATTGCTAGAAAAGAGCTCGGCAATTGACATAAAGCAAAAAAAATATGACGGCGCAGCTACTGACTATAAGGCAATAATTGAAATACTCGAGCCGCTCAACGAGCCAAAGCTGGCTCAGACGATTGTTGCGTTATACACCGAACGTGGCCGCTTAAACTCACTTCTGGGCAAGCTGAACGTGGCTGTCGCTGATTTTGCGAAGGCGCTTGCGCTTGATCCTAAAAACTCGAGCGCTTACCATTTCCGGGGTCATGCTTATGAAAATAATAATAGATACGATTTGGCGGTTGCGGACTTCACCGCCGCGATCGGATTGTCTGCGGAGTCTTCGGAGTTTCTTCTGGATAGGTCAAATGTATATATGAAGCAGAAGAAGTTCGCCGCCGCGCTTGCCGATTTGAACAAGGTCTTTCAAATTAAGCCTGACGATGTCAAAGCAATCTCGCTCAGAGCGAAAATCTACTGCGAACAAAACAATAAGGGTGCCGCCGCCGAGGATGAGAAAAGGGTATTGGATCTTGGCGGCAAGTTAGAAAAGAAATGTCAGTGATAACGTACGTAACATCTGAGGAAACTAGGCTGGGAATATCATCGGTTCTTGGTTTTGATAGTTCTCACTTTCGGACCGTCAAAAATCTAATATGAGTGACGAAGCATTAACACTAGAACAAAAACTCCGGATGAACGCCGAGATGGTTATCGAGAATTTGAGCCAGCATGCCGGATTTCAGCTCGGATTCAACGGAGAGTCGGTCGAATGGATAGATGGGTTCATCGAAAGGCAGCGCAGTCGGGAAGGGTTCGATGCGGAATCCGGCGGCGGTCTAACAAATACTCTCGGGTCATTCCTGGGAGAGTGCATGTGCGAGGACCTCGGCGGCGAGTGGAGGCAGCAGCCGGACGGCAGCCTTTCGGTGGAATTTAGTGACGGCAACGCCGCCTTCCCGTTCAACAAGGTGAAAAAGCATCTCACATACGGCCCCGAGGAATCGATCTACAGTTTCTATCAGTCCGCCGCCTTACTATTCGGGCTGCAAAATTCGACTAATTTAGAATAGAAACTATTTTATAGGGCGTTGATTGTCTCGGCCGTTAGGCAGTCATCATCCGTTCGCAGTGGTGCGTTCGGGCTTGGAATCTACTGAGCAGTACCATTTCGATAACTGGAAAATTATATATGTGAAAGTATTAATCTGCGCGGCCTTGCTGCTCGTTCTAGGCACACAGGCGTCCGCTCAAGGTGAGCTGTATAACTTAAGAGCGGATATTTCTACAAGCGGGACAAAAAGGAGCAAGCAGCCGGTACGAGAGAGAAGTTATTGAACGGCGGGAAGATAGAGAACGCGTGTTACGGCTAATTCCCCGGAATTTTTGATTTCGCCCCACGGATTATGAGATATTGTATTCATTGCATGGCTTTGTTTAGTTATTGAGTACAGCCCAATTAACGATGGAAAGCTAGCCGTGTGGATCGAATTTACGATGTTAAATGTTCCACCAGACCAATTCCCGCGGGTCCGGAACATCGAGGATAATCTTACTTAACGATCGACTACGACAAGAAAACAAAATGAGAAGAATTCTGATCACCGTCTCGCTCGTCATATTTATACTCGCAGCTGGGCAAACTGGCTTTGGGCAGGAAAAACGCGCCGCTAAAAAACGTTCGAAGCCGGCAAAGCAACCATCCCCGACCTTCGTGCTGACCATGCCGGCCGGTAAACCGGACGACGGATGTGCCGGTGACGGAATTACTGACCCTTACAGCACTGTTTCAGGAAGCAATGCGGTGCCCCCTCCGGCAATTAAAACGCCCTGCACGAATGCCGATCAGCCCTTCAGGCTTCTTGCTAAACCGCGCGCGAATTATACTGATGCCGCCCGAAACAACGCCATTTCTGGTACCGTTTATTTGCGCGTGACCTTTCTTGCTTCCGGTGGGGTGGGAAGCGTGCTTCCGATTAATCGGCTAGCTCACGGTCTCACCGAAAAAGCAATCGAAGCCGCAAAGCAAATTAGATTTGAACCCCAGCGGAAGAACGGTAAGCCGGTTACTACGACCAGAATGTTATCGTACACCTTCACCGCCTACTGAGGATTACCGTTATGTCCACTCAGTTTTGTTCGATGATCTAGTATATAGGCCTTCGCTCGCGAAAAAAATGAATACAACTCTTATCACCTTCGCATTATTACTGCTTCTATCGGCAATAGGCCCTGCTGCAATGCAGGCTCAGAATCCTTGCGGCGATATACGAAAAGCGATAGCCCTTTACGATACCTTCCAGGAAAAAGTGAACGGGACCGACGATTCGTCGAAACGAGCAGCATTGAATGCAGCCAATACATACGTAACGAATTATCAAAGTTGTGAAGATTTCAAGGACCAAATCGCCTATCTTAATGCATACATAAAGGCTAATTCTCCTAGACCGGCAACGACCAAGGCTAAGGACTCCGGTCCAGAATGGCGTACGGTCGAGAAACCATTTACGCCCAGTGACCGGGCGACCGCGTTTCACCTGCAAAATTGGAAATTTCTTAACTTCTTTGATATTGATGAAAACGGGGAGCTGACCGGAGCGGATGAAATACTCGTATTCATTATCACCACCCAGCCGTCAGAAACTGCTTACGAAATTCGGCAGGAGGAGAGTACTAGGGGGATATTCCAAATTCGATGTTCTGCTGAACAATACGGATTGTACCAATATATAAAATCCTATGGGCGCGTCATCGATGAGAAGCCAAGGCGGGTAATTTACGGGCGATTACTTTTCCATCAGAAACAGTCATCTCGTAAAAGCTTTCAGGTACGCGTGTAAAGAGGCGAAGGAATTTGTTAAACAAACACAGAAACAAATGAAATGAATAAATTATCGGCTTAAACTGTGCCACTTGTCGGGAATTATTAAATAGTTAACCGCTCCAAGAGCCGGGGCGAAAGCCCGATCCCTGTTTACAATCTATAAGAAGAAAATATAACGGGCATGTTCGAGATTCCGACTGAAAAGCCGTCTGAATGATTAGGATGAATGGTATAAGTACGGGCGCGGGCCAAGACAGGATCTTGCTGGTAATGGCAACCGGAACCGGAAAGACATACACCGCCTTTCAAATCATCTATCGACTTTGGAAAGCTAAAGCGACGAAACGCATTTTCTTTCTCACGGATCGAACGGCATTGATCGATCAAGTAGGAAAGTCAGAGAAAATGTTTGGGTCTAATTTTTAAACACTTTCCAGATAACTAATAAAAAAATATGAAAAAAATAATTACACTCGTCACGTTATTTTTATTCGGCGCGACCGTCGGTTTGGCGCAGAAAAAAATGTATGAGCCGAAGCAAGGCAGCGCTGAACGAAAAGCCCTAGTGGACGCAATTCGCGTTTATGACGTTGCGCGAAACAACGATTTTGAAGGTGAAATCTTTAAGATTATTGCATTAAGAGTTCAAGGAAACTGGGCATTTGCCGTCGTCGAGCGCACCAATCTGCCCGAAGCCGGAGACGGAACGCACACGGCGTTTCTGCAAAAATCCGGCGCGAAATGGAAAGTAATGTGGAGCAATTACAACGATGATGAAAGTAACGTCGGCGTTGACGCGGTGACCAGACTGCGAAAAAAACACAAAGACTTATCTAAAGAATTGACGGATTTTGCCATCAACGGTTTTTTTGCCGGTTAAAAATACAGGAAAGATTATGAGACTTTCGATCTTAAAAAATATCGGCGCGGTCGGTTTAGCGACGGTTTTCTATTTCGGCTGCTCAGCGATTGATTCGGTGAAAAATCAATCTGCTGAAACATCCAAAACCGGCGACACGGCAAATAATAAAACTGCAAATAATAAAATTTCGGAAGCTGTTTCTTCTTCGCCATCGTCGCCGTGCTCGAATCGGTTTTATCCGGTCGTAAATGGTTTGAAGCGAAATTACGACAACACGATTGGCGGCAAAACCACGCTAACGATGGAATACAAAGACGGCGACGCGAATTTTACAGAAGTTACTTCGCTCAAAGACGTAACAGTTAAGCATGCCTGGATCTGCACGGACGAAGGATTAACCGCCGCGAATTACGGTTCGGCGGCGGAGATGAAAAATATGCAGGTCGAGCCGAAGCACATCTCCGGCGTGACCTTGCCGAGAGAAGATGAAATTAAAATCGGCAAAATGTGGACGACCATTTATAAGGCGACGGGAAATTCACAAATGGGCGCAATCGATATGACGGTAACCATCAAAAATAAAATCGTTTCGCTCGACGATGCGGTTAAAACTCCCGCCGGAACTTTCAAAGCCGTCAAAATCGAAATGGACATTGATGCGGATATGAAATTCGGTGGCAAGAAAATGCCCGTTCCCGTAATAAAATCAGCGGCGTGGTTCGCGCCCGATGTCGGAATGGTCAAAAGCACCGGCGGCATCGCCGGTATATCTAACACGATGGAATACACCGGAAAGAATTAAATCTAAACAAGAAAATTTTAGCCCAAATATGGCAAGGAATTATATGAAAAAGAATTTTATTCCGGTGATTTTGATTCTGACGTTTTTCGCCTTCGGTTGCGGCTTGATAAACAAATCGCAATCCGCCGCCAACGACATTTCAAATCTTGAAGCGGCAACGCCGACACCGGCGAATTCTAAAAAGCCGGAAGCCGCGCCGTCGCCGGTCAGTTCGGCGGACAGAAAGAATCTGCTGGCACTCGGGAACGGTTCGTTCCCCGTCTTGAAAAGTTCCGAATATTCGGGAAATTGGCGGGCGACGAGCCTCGTTGACGAACTGGCGAAAGTCGGTTGGGCGAGCGCAAAAGAAAAAACGTCGAATCAATCTGTGACTATCGAATTGACCGCCAAAACAACTTTGAAAAGCATCGTGTTTGACACGGCGCAGATTGACGAAGACGGAACAGCGGCGAAAGAAGTGACGGTCGAAATCTCCGACACTTCGGCGACTGACGATTTTCAGGAAATTCTCGCCGCTACTTTGAAAGATAAGCAGGACGGACAAGAATTTCCCGTCAAACAAACCGTCGGCGGACGATGGCTGCGTCTCAACGTCAAGAATAATTACGGCTCACCCAACTATATCGAAGTAATGGAAATGCGCGGCTACGGCGAACAGGAAACGCCCGCCACTCTGGAAAAAATAAGCGGAACTTACGAAAGCACTTATGGCAATTTTCATATTAAACAGGAAGGCACTTCAATCGTCGGCTGTTACGAATACAACGGCGGTTTATTGGAAGGCGGAATGGAAAACCGCGTGATGAAACTGACGTGGAAGGAAAACGGCGATAGCAAAGGTCCCGCGCTTATGTTTTTCGCGCAGGACGGCAAACAATTTCTCGGCGTGTGGGCGCACAATAATTCCAATGACGGCTTCGCCGGCGAATGGAACGGCAAGAAAATCTCGGAAAAAGTCGGCAGCTGCGAGCACTTGAAAATGCTGGAAGCGGGCAACGCCGCCGGAAATAAAATCGAAGAAAACCTCGATAAAACCGGACGCGCCGTGGTCTACGGAATCAATTTCGACTTTAATTCAGATGTGATAAAAAACGAATCGAAACCGACGCTCGACCAAATCGCCGCCGTTTTGACCGAAAACAAACAGTGGAAAATGACGGTCGAAGGACATAGCGATAATGTCGGTGGCGAGGTTGCCAACAAAACGCTGTCTGAAAAACGCGCCAACGCGGTGAAAACATATCTAGTCAGCAAAGGCATCGAAACCGCCCGCCTGAGCGCGTCGGGCATGGGAATGTCGAAACCCGTCGCCCAAAACGAAACCGAAGCTGGACGCGCTCAAAACCGCCGCGTCGAATTAGTCAAACAATAACTTAAAATAAATGGAGAAAATTATGGACAGCAGATTTGCACCAGCAGTAATTCAAGTTGCGAGAGCAGAAGCAACGCCGCAGCCATATGGAAAAGTCAACGATAAATTTTTTGAACCGGGTGCGGAAAAAGGACTTCGTTTCGGTTGGAAGCGGTTGAAGGAATATTTTGAAGTTGCCGGAAAATGGACGGACGCGCATTGGAGAATGCCCGGGTATCTCGATGGCGTGAAAAGGAATAACAAGAGAGTTCCGCAGCCGGGAACGAGCGGCGTTAATTGGTGCGGCATCTTCGCCACGTGGGTTTGGATCAAGGCGGGCGTACCGGGCGTTTCGTGGGGGTTTCCCGGCGTGAAAGGTCCGAATGTCAAAAAAGTCGCCGGTTACAAAGGCATCGGTCTCGGTGACATCGCGGTATTAAATGGTGCTCTCGTGCATCACTGCATAGTAAGCGACATCAAAGGCGATACCGGCAAAGGCACAACGCAGATTGAAACCATCAACGGCAATTCCCTTTATCAGGGAATTACAATTAAATCGATTATTCTTCAAGAAATCAATTGCTATTACACGATTGAAGACAAATTTTTCGATATGCTCAAAGCACAATACGGACAATAAAAATCATTGCAATTTTAGAAAAATAAAAAAGGTAGTTTTAACTAAGGTATGCCTGATTTTCCAATGACAAGCAAAACAATTTCTCATTAGAGCAATTTTGAACTTCAAAGTTTATGCTCGATAAGAAATCGCTTTCTGAAAGAGATATTTGTACGAAATTTATCACACCGGCGATTGTTAGCGCCGGTTGGGATTCGACTACGCAATTTCTGGAAGAGGTTTCTTTTACGGACGGCAAGATTTATGTTCGAGGGAAGTTGCATTCTCGCGGTCAAGCGAAACGGGCCGACTACATTCTTTATTACAAACCGAACATTCCAATTGCGATTGTTGAGGCTAAGGATAACAAGCACACGATTGGAGCCGGTTTACAGCAAGCCTTAGATTATTCTCAGATTCTCGATATTCCTTTTGTCTTTAGTAGTAATGGCGACGGGTTTATTTTTCACGATAAAACGGCAACAGAGGGGAACTTAGAAACTCAATTGAATAATGAAAGCTTTCCTTCGCCGGAAGCACTTTGGGAAAAATACAAAGCATAAGGGCATTGTTACGCTGGAAGAAAAGATCGTAGCAAGGCTATTACGAAGACGGATCGGGCCGGAAGCCGCGTTACTATCAGCAAATCGCGATCAATCGAACGGTTGAGGCAATCGCTAAAGGACAAGATACGATTTTGCTTGTAATGGCTACTGGAACAGGCCAAAATCAGGATTTAAAGCGAATATCTTTCCATTTGGTTCAGATAAAGACTCGATGTTATGGGTGACGACGATAAAATGGACATACCGGAGAACGATGAAACTGAGAGCATCGAAGAGATCATTCAAGATGAACTGCAAAGAGCAAAAGAAGCAAAACCGATAAAACTCTCATTTGAGGCCGCACGACAGTCCGACGCGGCTCATAAGATAAGCAAGACAATTTTCGACTTGATCGTTGCGGAACCGTACCCGTATTTCTTCGATTTTTCCGAGACAAAACTACTCATTCGTCTGATTAGGCGAGCTGGGCTCCACTACGGGCATGCTCATTCAACTTTCGACTACATCGAGATGATGTTGCAGGAGGAATTGCACAAAAACGAAAGTGATTCAAAGAAGGTAACCGGCATTATGCGCGTATTCGAGATTCTCAATTACACAGCCGTCCAATATTTCGAGGAGTATTTACTCGAAGAGCTTAATGGTGTCCACATTGCCGAGATATTGCAGCGGTCAAAGGCGACGCTTATCCGGCTGGAGTCGGGCGGTCAGAAGTATTTTCGGCAAGCGGTCGAAAGTGTTAAAGAAGATGCCGAACGCCGGATCGAACATCGGAAAGAAGAAAAATCAAATCGAGATCAAATGTATGAACCGGAAGCGGAACGGGACGAGGATTTTGATTTAACTAAAAGCAAAAAGTTTGATGACCGGATGAAACGGCAAAAAGATCGAGGTTTGACGCGAGAGAGTGCGTATCTATTCGTTGACTATCTTTTGGAGTTTGCAATGAAAGGGCTGCTGGTTAAAAACACAAACATTCAGCGAGCAGCAGTGGTAGAGTTTCTTACGGGTTATAGTTTAACGAAATTGAAAGACGTTCCGGCTTGGTTTAAGAACGAAACCGCGAAAATCAAAGAAAATAGTGAGATAGATGAAAAAATATTTAACGACCTGAAAATAGTGCGGAAGCAGTTCGAAACATTACGGTTACAGGATATTGTGGATAGGGCAAAGCTTAGCAGAAATCGAGAGATTTATACCAGGTTTTCGACGAGCATACGATAAGGAACGCGAAGACGAGCTTTCCACCGGTGTGCGACCGGATTATTCGGATTACGTTGAAGACCAACGAACCGGGGGTCAGGTTAAAAACAATGATCTAGGTGTCGTCGTTGCGCAGGGTTATATCGACGGAGCAGGTAAACTAAATGACCTGCTCCCTTAAAATTACCCCAGGAGGAAAGCAAGAATCAAATAGAATAGA
>JBBJOS010000033.1:0-16346 GCA_037723965.1 Pyrinomonadaceae bacterium
CAAACAAAGGAGCACACGAAGTTCTGTGTCCTGTTTAACTTGACCATTACAGTTTGAGTCGTAGATCACTCTTAAAGTTGGCACCAGTTCGAAAATCACGTAATCGTAACAACAATGCGCACCCCCAGAATAAGAAAAGACGATCAACTGTTTATTCGCGGTGCCTAGGAAGTTGAATACCCCATATTTAAGCCAGTGTTTGCGCCCATGCTCCACGGAGAATGATCGTAAAGTAATCCCTTTTGACTTGATGGAAAGCTCACAGGCTCCCATATAATCGTTCTGGGGTTCCGATTTGCAATTTCGAGTAATTGAGATGCCATTCACTTCAAATTGGTCTGTGTCGATCCAAATCCTCTCGAGCGCTTCTCTATATTCTTCCTCTGCTTGCGGTAAGGCTGGTGTTGGGGTAGCAGGTGAGACGGACAAGTTTATTCCATACTCCAGTGCGGAGCGATCAGGCGTAGTCTCGGGTTCCCGGGTTGATGATGACGTGCCACATGATAGCGACAGGAACGAAAGAACAAAAACAAGTACGATGAGTAGATTCATGGCTCGAAAGAAGATTATCGACATCATTCGCCTCTAACAATCTCAAGAACTCTTTGAAGTCTTGGGGTAGCCGGATCGCTGTATCCATAAGCGCTTTGCCGCATTAATTCGAGAGCCAAGAGACGCTGCGCCTGGGAAGCATTTCGCCAATAAGCCTTGTCCGCCTCATCAGCATCCTCAAAGCTGGTGAAAACACTGACTGCGGTTTTGTCGAGCTTTACTTTGTTTAGGTTCACGGCCTTTATTATATCATTCTTCACATTAGATATTGCTCTTGCGGGAAGCCGCAATGTTCTGACGTATGATATTTTATAAACATAATGAAGGTAATTGTTACAGGCGGAGTTGGGTTTATCGGCAGTGCTATTATCTGGCGGCTGAATGAACTTGGGCATGACGATATTTTAGTTGTTGACCGCCTAGATGAAACCGATAAATGGAAAAATTTGGCGCCGCTGAAATTCAGCGATTATCTTGACGCGGAGGATTTTATTGATGATCTCGACCTTTTCAAAGATGTGGAGACGATCTTTCACATGGGAGCATGTTCGTCCACGGCCGAGCGGGATTCGGATTATTTGATTCGCAATAATTATCAATATACAAAGGATTTGGCAGAATGGTCGTTGGCGAATGATGTGCGGTTTATATATGCGTCATCGGCGGCGACGTATGGCGATGGGTCAGCGGGGATGAATGACGGGAGCGAAGATCTGGACAGCTTGCGGCCGCTGAATATGTATGGGTATTCGAAGCATTTGTTCGATAAATACGCGCATCGGAACGGACTGTTCGAACATATTGTCGGGTTGAAATATTTTAATGTTTTCGGTCCGAACGAAGATCACAAGGGCGATATGCGGAGCCTTGTAAACAAGGCTTATTCGCAGATAAACGAGACCGGAAAACTACAGCTTTTCAAAAGCTACCATCCCGATTATGCTGACGGCGAATTCGGCCGCGATTTCGTTTATGTGAAGGACGCGGTCGAGATGGCGCTGCATTTTATGGAGAACCGCAGCGGCGGTTTGTTCAATGCCGGCTCGGGCAAAATGCAGACATGGAACGAATTGGCTGCCGCGATATTTGCCGCGATGGATCGGCCGCCGAATATCGAGTTTATAGAAATGCCGGAACATCTGCGGGATCGTTATCAATATCGCACGCAGGCTGACCTTTCCCGGCTTCGAAATACCGGTTTCGGTGCAGAGGCCACACCTTTGAATGAGGCTGTGGCTGATTACGTGAAGAATTATCTTATTGCGGACAAACGTTTGGGTGATTAGATGGAACAGGCTCGGCAGCCTGTTTTACGTTTTGTATGAAAATATTTCACGGAACCGAGAACGCGAATATCGCCCGTCCAACGGTTTTGACGCTCGGTGTTTTCGACGGGCTGCATCTAGGACATCAGCGGATAATGCAAACGGTTGTTGAACGTGCAAAAGCCATGAATGCGGTGCCGACGGCGATTACTTTCGATCCGCATCCGCGTTCGGTTTTGCATCCTCAATCGGCGCCGCCGCTCCTGCAAACATTAGATCAGCGCCTGGCAAATTTCGAGGTTTTGGGAATCGAGCAGGCCATAGTTATTCCATTCGATCTCAAATTTGCGCAAAAGGACGCGGCGGAGTTTCTGTCCGATATTGTCCGTGACCGGCTCCATGCAAAAGAGGTTTATCTCGGTAAAGGCTTCGAATTCGGCAAAAATCGCGGCGGGAATATCGGGCTTTTGCGAAAGGTGAGCAGGGAACTCGGCTTTTTTGCCGATGAGGTCGATGAGGTAAAGCTTCGCGGGAAACGCATTAGTTCGTCGAAAATTCGCCAACTTCTCGATGAAGGGCGTGTAAATCTTGTTCGCCGGATGCTCGGACGGCCATACGGTGTCGAGGGCGTAATTATTCGCGGAAACCGGCGAGGCCATACCATCGGCTTTCCGACCGCAAATCTCAAACCGCACAACCGGGTCATTCCGCGTTTCGGCGTTTACGCGACCGCAACTTTGGTGGGCGGAACGTGGCGGCGAAGCATTACCAACATCGGCGTCCGCCCGACCTTCGAGAACGAGGCCGAACCATCTATCGAAACTTACCTTTTCGATTTTGACGGAGACCTGTACGGCGACGTGCTTCGCGTCCGGTTTCTCCACCGCATCCGGGACGAGCGTAAATTCAACGGAATAGATGAGTTAAAGGCTCAAATCGAAATTGATTCGGCTCGTGCATTGAACTATTTCAAGCACGAAGGCGTACGGAATATGCTGGAAATACAGTGAAAGCCGATACTATGAGATTAATGTACAAAGCACGGGCAAATTGTTTCATCGAAAAACATCGGGAATAAAGTACGCGATGAATTGCCGAGTCGGCAAAACTGAGAATTACCGGGATTCAAATGAACGAATTGGAAAACAAGCAGGGATTAGCGGTATTGGAACCAACGCGCGAGCCTATGGATGGAAACGGAAATGGCCATCATAAAGCTCTCGTTTCAACCGAGCCGTCCTCGAAAAATCGACAAGTTTCGAAAGAAGATCTTAAGGCGGAAGAAAAGTTTTTGACGGAACGCGAAGCCGAGATCGGCCGCAAATATTCAGGCCTCCGCGGTTATTTTCGCATTTTTGAAGTTTCGCAGGTGATCGGGAAGCTTTCGCTTTACTTGTATTTGGATCAGTACGAGGCTCATCGTTCCGGCCAGCTAAGACAAGCGAAGGGCCGGATGAAAACGGCTGAACGCCTGACGCGGATGGCGGTTTATGGTGAAAAGCTATACGGCGTCAAGCTATGGTTTCTTCACCAATTTATGCTTTTGCTGCGCCGGTTCTTTATCGGCGGCGAAACTAACAAGGAAATTAATCAGGAAAAGCAGGCGGTTTGGCTAAAGGGCAGACTAATCAAACTAGGGCCGACATTTATCAAGATCGGCCAGTCTTTGGGAACGCGGGCTGATCTTTTGCCACTTCCGTTTGTGAAGGCCCTCGGTGAATTGCAGGACAATGTACCGGCGTTTCCGAATGAGGTCGCTTTCGCGCGGATCGAGAAGGAATTGGGACGCAAGATCAACGAGGTTTATGCGGAATTTGAGGTTGAACCGGTGGCGGCCGCATCGCTCGGACAGGTTTACAGGGCGCGGCTTTTTACCGGTGAAGAGGTCGCGGTGAAGGTGCAGCGGCCGAATCTCGATGCGACAATTAAAGGCGATATTGAAATTCTACGTACGGTCGCCAGATTTGCCGAGCGGTTCCCGCAATTGAATGAAAATGCCGATTGGGCTGGAATGCTTCGTGAATTTGACCAAACGATCCACGAGGAAATGGATTACGCCGCCGAAGGCAAAAATGCCGAGAGCTTCAGGGATAATTTTAAGAATTGGGATAATATTCACGTTCCGAAAATATATTGGAATGCCACGAGTTCGAAGGTTTTGACGATGGAATTTATTCACGGCACGAAGGTCGTGGATCTGGAAACTCTGAAATCGTTGGGCGTGTCAGCAGAAAAGGTAAACCGGCTGCTTATAAAGACTTACCTCAAACAGCTTTTGGAAGACGGCTTTTTCCACGCCGATCCGCATCCGGGAAATCTGCTGGTGATGCCGGACGGCCGCCTGGCATTTTTCGATTTTGGGATGGTCGGACGCATCACGCCGCAGCTTCAGGCTAAAATGATCGACGCCTTTTTCCACGTTGTCAGCAAAGACCCGGCGGGAATTGCCCAGGATTTAATCGATCTCGATTTTATAAAGCCCGGATCAAATGTTGACGGCGTGCGTCCGGTTGTTGAAAAGATGTTCGAGTTCCATTTAAATTTGAAGCTGAAGGACATCAATTTCAAAGAACTGACCTATGATCTCGCTGACGTAATGTACGATTACCCGTTTCGCCTGCCTTCGAATTTTACATACATTATGAAGGCGCTTATGACGCTCGAAGGCATCGGCATCGTTACCGATCCTGAATTCAACTTCTTCGAGACGGCCAAACCGTACGCCAAAGAATTTATGCTTCGCCGCGAGGGAAATGATTTCCGCAAGATCTTCGTCGATAAACTAATGGGACGCGACGAAAGCGGCAAGATCGACTGGAGCCGGACATGGAAGCTGGCGAAAATGGCGTTTAAGACGGTTGTGAATACAAATAAGCAATGAGATACAAGTCAGAACCGGGAGCGGTGACGAATGGGTTTTTAGCAGAGGCGATCAAGAACTCCGTCGCTATCGCTCTTGGTTCCGACTTTTTACGCGTCCGCGAACTCGTATTGAAATACGGTTGGAATTCGACTTGTTTTCAGATCGTTAATCCCGGTATCGAGTATTGGTTCGGTGCGGATAATGAATCGGTTGTCGGGTATGTATATGCCGGCCGCGTCCGCGTTGTGGCCGGTGCACCGGTATGCAATAAGGAATCACTGCCTTCCGTTACCGCTGAATTTGAACTCGATGCGCGCAGTTTAAACCAAGCAGTCTGCTATTTCGGTGCCGAAGCCAGACTCGAATCCGTTTTGAAAGAATCCGAAAATCATTCGAAAATTTTGCTCGGAGCACAGCCGTGCTGGAATCCTTCCCTGTGGCCGGAAATTATCGCTAGTCACAAATCCTTGCGGGCTCAATTCAATCGCGCGCGAAATAAAGGCGTCGTTGTAAAGGAATGGACGACAGAGCGGGCCCATGAGAATTCGCAGCTTAAGGGATGTTTGTCGGAATGGCTGGCGTCAAAAGGGCTTCCGCCGCTGCATTTCGTTGTCGAGCCAAATACGCTCGGGCGGCTCGATAACCGGCGAATATTTGTGGCTGAGCAAAGGGAGGAGGTAGTAGGTTTTTTGCTGCTTTCGCCTATTCCGGGTCGAAACGGTTGGCTGACCGAGCAATTTCCGCATTGCCCGTCCGCTCCGAACGGAACAGTCGAATTGATGATGGACGCGGCGATGCGCACACTTGGGGAAGACGGATACGAATATGTCACGCTCGGCCTCGCTCCGCTGTCGAAACGGGCGAAGATCGAGCCGTTCAACAATCCGCTGTGGCTGCGTATACTGCTTGCGTGGATGCGGAAACACGGACAACGGTTTTATAATTTTGACGGGCTGGACAGTTTTAAGTCGAAACTCGTTCCCGACAGATGGGAACCGATTTTCGCCATCTCAAACGAGCGTGAATTCTCCGGCCGTACTCTTTATTCGATAGCTTCGGCATTCAGCGGAAACGCTCCCGTAAAACTTTTGCTGTCCGGGCTATGGAAAGCAGTTCGAACGGAGATAGCTCGTTTAAGCAAATGCGTATCCGGTAGGTTTTTGCCGGGAAAGCTGTAAGAATAATGATTAAAACCGAAGTACGATACCTGGCGAATGACTTTTTGATCGATGATCTTGCCAACGACAATTGGAATTTAGCGGAAGAAATTCATATTGACAATTATTGGTCCGGTGAAAAAGCTCCAACGGAACGCCATTTAAAGGCAAGGCTTTTATGGTCGGACACGACGTTATACGTCTGTTTTGCTGCGAAGCAGGCTGAGCCGTTAGTGATGTCGGATTTGCCGAATTTAACCTCGAAAACGGACGGCCTCTGGGACCGGGACGTTTGTGAAATATTTATTGCTCCGGACCAAAGCGAGCCGCATAAGTATTTTGAATTTGAGGTTGCACCGAACGGCGAATGGCTTGATCTTGCCATTAATTTAACGGACAGCGAACGAAAGACTGACCGGAACTACAAATCCGGGATGCAGTCGTGCGCAAAGATCGATGAATCAAAAGTGCAAATCGCGGCCAAGATCGAATGGGAGGCTTTCGGATCAACACCGAGAGCCGGCGATATTTGGCTCGGGAATCTGTTTCGATGTATCGGAAAAGATCCGGACCGAGGCTATCTTGCCTGGTCGCCGACATATACAGAGCTGCCGAATTTTCATGTGCCAGATAGTTTTGGCCAATTTAAATTCATTAAATGAGCGAAAGACAACCATTTCTATATTTTCAATCTACTTAAAATAACAAAGAAAAAGCTCCCGTCTACTACACGACAGGAGCTGAAAGACATCATCAAATCTAAACTTACGCTCCCAGCTTAAGTTAAACTTTTTTCGCAGTCCGTTCCAGCGTCCTCGTAACTATCTCCAATCCGATAGCTAATATGAGCGAAATAATAAATAGAGTTATTTGCCCAATCGTCTCGACTAAATTGACTTCGAATAGGTAAGAAACCAGAGGCACTATGAGAAATGGAATCAATACTACGAATAGCAAAACAAAATCGGCCGCGATACTTCCAATTCTAAGTAATATCGAAGGCGATTCATTTCCCAAATTCAGCTTGCTATTTTTAAAGCCAAACGCACGGTATATACGCAAACCTACAAGCAGCCAAATCCCGAATCTTGTCCAATTTATAATTCCTAGCTCGGTCATCAAGTAGGTACAGCACATAACACCTAAGAAAGGGATCACCGATAACCGTTTGACGAATGCGAGAATTACCATCAGTATCGAAAAAATAAAGAATACGATATATGGAATTTTGTGTGAGAAAGCACCGAACCACGTTTCTTCCGTTTCCGGGTCAGGTTTGACCTCGAAAAAGGTACTGAGGGCTTTGAACCCTTCGCTATAAACTGTTGAATTCGAAAGATTAGACGCACTATATGCGTCAAAACCAAGGGCGGCCTGCCGGTCGGCATCGGTGATTTGTTCGGTCAGCGTTCCCTCTTTTAACTGTGTATTCCGATCCGATAAGACGGCGATACCGTTCCCGAAAACAACCAAAAATAATACAATCAGCAATAACAATGGCGCGATAAACCTTGCATTCACATAGGGCACATACCGGTTTTCCCGACCAAATTCTTTGTCTTTAACGAGTATTCCACCGCAAACCATGGTGAACGCGAACAAAGTGCCGATCACGCCGAGGTCCGTCACTTCGGTCAAATTCATGAACAAAGCCGGTATCGCTACAACAATTCCCGTAACTATAGTTGCGAACCACGGCGTTCTGAAGCGCGGGTGAATAGACGAGAATATTTTCGGCAACAGGCCGTCGCGGCTCATCGCCATCCAAAGCCTCGGCTGGCCGATTTGAAATACCAGAAACACAGTTGCAAGGGCGATCACCGCGCTCACGGCGATCACGCCGGAAAGCCACGGCAGTTTGTCGCGGAACACGAACGCCAGAGGATCGCCGACGTTGAGGTTACCGAAAGGTTCCATCCCGGTCAGAACTAGAGCGAGTGCAATATATAAAACCGTGCAGATAACGAGCGAATAGATCATCGCTCTCGGCAGGTCACGCCTCGGATTTTCACATTCTTCGGCCGTTGTCGATAAAGCGTCGAAACCGATATACGCAAAGAATACGGCAGCGACTCCGGCCATCACGCCGCTGATCCCATTCGGCAGGAACGGCGTCCAGTTTCCCGGCGTGACATAAAATGCGCCTAGAACAATTACGAGCAAAATGATCGCAATTTTCAAAACGGTCATCGCGTTGCCGACCATCTTGGATTCGCGAATGCCAATGTAAACCAGGACCGTGATCAGCAAGGTCATCACCAAAGCCGGTACATCCGCTATGATCCGCCAATCGGCTATCATCGGGCCCGTAGTCCAGGCTTCGTAAGCCTCGACGGATCCGTACGTCAGTTTATCGGAAATCAAGGCCAGGTCGTCGCCCTTCATATTGCTCAAGGCATCCAGCGTATAGCCCTGACTTACCGCCGACGCGACCGCTTCCTGATTGTCGGCGAAACTGCGAGAGGCGCTCAGATAATCCATGGTCAGAAACGCGGGTATCTTTAGGCCGTAGCCCGACATAAGCCGCGTAAAATAATCGCTCCATGAAATTGCGACGGCAATGTTTCCGATTGCATATTCCACGATCAAATCCCACCCGATTATCCAGGCAAAAAGCTCGCCGAAGCTTGCGTATGCGTAAGTATAAGCCGAACCGGCAATCGGAATGCGGGAAGCAAAATCCGCGTAGCACAACGCTGAAAATCCGCATGCAATCGCAGAAAACGCGAATAGAAATATCACTCCCGGCCCGCCCCGGTACGACGCGCCGCCTATCATCGCAAAAATCCCGGCGCCGATGATCGCCGCGATTCCCATCAATGTCAGATCGCGGAGTTTAAGAGTTCTACGCAGCCCACCGCCTTCGCCGCCGACTTCTTCCTGCTCCACTTCAGTCATTCCGGCCGCTGCATCTACCTGAATTTGGGCTATGGATTTTTTTCGGAAAAGTGATTTGATCATATTAGTACGACTATTCGGCTGCCGCGAGAACAATAAGTTTTGGAAAGAATGCTGTGGAAACACCGGCAAAAGAAAATGTTTAGCGAATTTTGAACGAATTTTTAAAAAGATGCAATGGAAATGAAGCGATATTCGCAGTTTATTCTGCACAAGTCCGTTTTTTCAAAGAATTTAAGCTGTTAACCTCTGGTGTTCTTTGTATTTAATGCTCTTATGAAAAAGTTTCCGATACAGGAGAATTTAACGACTGCTTCAGTAAATCTGGAATCGCTCGTATCATTTTTGCGAAACCTTGGTTTCGTGGGCAGCCTTCACATCGAACTCCCTGATTACGACGCCGATATCACCTTCACGCATACAAATCACATAGCCGCCCGCGAACACGACCGCATTTAGGGAAAAATTGAATACGGTGAAGATGTGCTCGCGAGGGTTTTGGTCCGCGCGAAAGATCAATGCGGCCGCATTCACGTTTATCAGACGGACGAACCCGCCGTTGAAGATCCGGATGAGACCTTTGTTTCCGAGACCATTGCGGCCGGAGCATTGCACACGCTGCTGGGCTGCGGCGATACGCCCGTCGGTTGCGACAAGATCAGCGGCACAAATTTTCGGCCATCGATGCCGGTCGTTATAAACGGAATGATCTTCAGTGACGTGAAGCCGGAAGAGAACACGCCGCAGAGGGTTGCCGGTGTGAATAACATATCACACGTATCCACCGGCGATTGGAACGAATTGCTGGAGCTTACCGCCGATTTACTGAGAACGATAGACAAATCCTTCGAAAAGGCGAATATCTATTTTCCAGATGCACTCGAAAATGCCTGCGCGATCATTTCTAACGATCATCCTTTCATCGATCCGGAATGCGGATTCGCATATAAAAACGGCGGGATAAGCCTTCGTGAGCAAGTTGCGCCGGAGGTTTTTGCCAATGCAATTACCGAAGCGTTAAAACGTATTTTCGAAAGGCTGCGTGAAGAATCCAGATTTCGCCGCGTATATCGCTCGACAATAATACGCGTGCGCCTGCTCGTCCTTCGGCGAAAGGAGCAATTCGATAAGTTCGTGATCACGCCGCGGCTGGAGGAAATTTTGGTCGATTGAGAAAAGCCGCAAGGTTTAACAATCGGCATACAGTTGTTAAACTTGACTTCATGGACTGGAAAATTTTTGGAACCGCGTTTTTAACCCTTTTTCTGGCGGAACTCGGTGATAAGACACAGCTTGCCGTTATCACGATGACTGCCAAATCCGATTCGAAGCTTTCGATCTTCCTCGGTGCAAGCCTGGCTCTGATGGCGGTAACGCTCCTGGCGGTCCTTTTCGGCGGCATCCTCACCCAGTATGTTCCCACTGAATGGCTTCAGAGGATCGTGGCCTTTGCTTTTATAGCACTAGGAATCCTGATGCTGGTCGGAAAGCTCTAAGCTTAGAGTGCAAACTTCAGTTTGTCTGCCGCGTTGGCCGGAGGTTTTCGAATGACTTTTTATCTCTTCAAGCTGCTGACAAATTTCTGCCTGAATTTCGCTACCTTTGGAGCGACGACCGCCGCGCAATAGGACTGGTTCGGATTGTTGGCGAAATATTCCTGGTGGTAATCTTCGGCCGGAAAGAATTTATCAAATGCGGTGACTTCGGTGACTATCGGATTGTCATAGATCGCTTCTTTCGTTATCTCGGCTATTACCTCTTCGGCGGCACGCTTTTGCCCGTCAGAATGATAAAAGATCGCAGATCGGTAGGATGTTCCGATGTCACCGCCCTGCCGGTTCAGCGTGGTCGGGTCGTGAACGGTGAAATATACACGCAGCAGATCGGTAAACGACAATTCGGCGGGATCGAATTTTATTTGAACCACTTCCGCATGGCCGGTCGTTTCCGAACAAACTTCCTTATAAGTCGGATTCTCCGTATGTCCACCGGAATAACCCGACACGACATCCTCGACGCCCTTCAGATCGTCAAAAACTGCCTCGACACACCAAAAACACCCCGCCGCAAGAGTTGCTGTTTCTAAATTGCTCATAAATTCATTGTAGCAAACCCGGCAAGCCTGCCATACCTATATTGTCGCTTGTTTTGACGCAATCGCTTTCTGTTTATAGAGTTAATGAATATGATGCGGATCATTCACAATGAAACAATAATCGGTGTGGATATCGACCCCGAGACACGCTGTGCGCACTGGCACGGCGAACTGGACATTATCGCCATCAAATTTAAATGCTGCGGTCGATGGTTTCCTTGTTACGAATGCCACACTGCGGCTGCGGATCATGAGCCGCAAATTTGGCCTGTGAATGAAAGAAATAGTTTGGCTGTTCTATGCGGAAAGTGCGGGTACCAGCTTTCGATATCGGAGTATTTCGAGTGCGGGTCAGTCTGTCCGGTGTGTGCAGGTTCATTTAATCCCGGATGCGAAAACCATTATCATCTGTATTTTGAATTGTAGGAACGCGGACATCTTGTCCGCATGAGTGAGAAGTCTTCGAAGCGATGAGCTTTACCTGCTGCGGATTCGTTAACGCTCCTGCGTTCCAGTCACCGCATCCAGTTCACTAAAGCTTTTTATTTGGTTATGGAATGTTTTTTCGGCTATCGCGGCATTTTTTTCCCTAATGATTAACGAAGTAATATAACCAACTCCGCGCGCGGCATCGAGTTCTTCAGCGATGTCGGAAATAAAAAGAACATTTTCGGGCGCTTGTTCCAATTCATCCGCAATCTTTCGATAACTCTCTAGTTCGCGTTTATGCCCAACGTTCGTATCGAAGTAAGAGTCGATAAACTGTGTCAAATCGCCATGATTCGAGTATTTGAAGATCAGCTTTTGAGCCATAACGCTTCCCGACGAATATATCGCGATCTTCATATTCGCGTCTTTCCATCCTCTTAAAGCAACCGGAACGTCCTCGAAAACCTGCGACACAAGCTCGCCTGATTCATAACCTTTCTGCCAGATTTTGCCTTGAATGGATTTGAGCGGCGTTGATTTGCGGTCGATATCAATCAAAAATTGCAGGTAAGCGCTGACCGAATCATAATGGCTTTCATCGAAGATCTCTCGATAATCACCTTTATTATAATCTTCAGCGTGTTCGCCGCGAAGTTGTGCGATCTCGGGCTGAATTTCCAGTCCGTGCGAGCGCACAAAATCGCGCATTTTCCCGTGGGCAAATGGAAAAAGCGTTTTATGAACAAAATCAATTGGCGTGGTTGTGCCTTCGATATCGAGAAGAATTGCCTTCATACAATTAAATGGCCGCAAGGAGGCACAAAAAGCAGAAAAAAGATTCACCGTTTTCGCGCCTTTTGCTTATCCCTGCGGCTTTACTCAAACTTTTCCGGGAATGTAATTCACGCCGAAACACAGCGGCTGATAATTTTCGTCCACGCCGCTGCTCGTATATTGCGGCGTCCAGCCGGAAACGTCCTGAAACAGCCTGATCGCCCGAACGGTGCGGTCGCCGCAGAGGTTGAACCAATGCTTTGTCCCTTTCGGCACGCGAATTAAATCTCCGGCTTCCATCTCGATTGAAACAATATCGCCATCCGGCGGCGCAATGTGAAACAGGCCGCGGCCTTTAACGATAAAACGAACTTCATCCTCGTCGTGCGAATGCTCCTTGTTAAATTTATTAAGCATTGCGTCCAGATTCGGCGTTGTCGGCACAATGTTGATAACGTCGGCCGTAAAATAACCGCCGCCTGCCTTTAGCTTATCGATTTCGTCGGAGTAGCCGGCCAGAATTTCGTCGTCGGACGCATCGGCGGAAATTTGTTTTAGGTTTCCCCAATGCTCATAATCAATGCCGATCCCGGCCAGATACGACACTATTTCTTCCTTATCCCTTAACGTCAGATTTTTATCCGGAACACTTACGACTGCCATAAAACTATCTCAACCTTCTTCCTAAAACCTCAAACAAAAACTCAAAAATCTCCACATGCCGCCGGGCTTCTTCCACCGTTTCACCCCAAGTGTAAAGGCCGTGGCGGCGGAGATAAATGCCGTGAACACCGGCATTTTCCCGCAGGACATTCTCGATAACGTGCGAAAGTGCGATGTAATCCTGCGAATTTTCAACAATCGGAACCTTTTCCCGGTGTTCATGTGTTTTCACGCCGGAAAGGCCTTTGAGCATTTCGTAGCCTTCTATTTCGATGCAGCCCTGCTCGAAAAATACATCGGAAAGTATCGTTCCCCAAACAGAATGTGTGTGCAGAATTGATCGGGCCTTCGGAATGAAACGGTATATCGACAAATGGACAAGCGTTTCAGCGGACGGTTTGCCGAAGCCCTGCAGAATTTCGGCATCGTCGTCGAGTTCGAGAAAGTTTGTCTCGTCGAGCCTTCCTTTCTCGATGCCGCTGGCCGTAACGCAGATACGGAGTGGCTTGCGGGCGAGCAGCATACTGAAATTACCGCTTGTGCCTAAGGTCCATCCGCGGCGGTAAAATTCGCGGCCTGCTTCGGAAAGCTCTTCCGTGGGATTCGGAATGTTTGTTTTGCCGGCCATTATTATTCTTCGTCCTGCCTTAATTTCTCTAAAACTGAAAGATCTTCGAGCGTCGTTACATCGCCCGCGATCTTCGAGCCCGAAGCAATCTCGCGAAGCAGGCGCCGCATTATTTTCCCTGACCTCGTTTTCGGCAGAATGTCCGTGAACCGGATATCGTCCGGCTTTGCCAAAGCTCCGATCTCTTTTGCGACGTGAGCGCGCAATTCATCTTTTAGATCATCGCCGCCAGTCCGCCCGCCTTCCAGTGTAACAAATGCGGCAATAGCCTGGCCTTTTAACTCGTGCGGCCTTCCTACGACCGCTGCTTCCGCGACGGCTTCGTGTGAAACTAACGCCGATTCGATCTCTGCAGTTCCTAATCGATGGCCGCTGACGTTTATCACGTCATCGACGCGGCCCATTATCCAATAGTAGCCGTGCTCGTCGCGCCGCGCACCGTCGCCGGCAAAATAGCAGTGCGGGATTTCCGACCAGTAAGCCTGCTTATAGCGCTCGTCATCGCCCCAGATCGTTCGCAGCATCGATGGCCATGGATGGTTGACGACCAAATAACCGCCTTCGTTCGTGCCGACTGGAACGCCTTCTTTCGAAACAATATCTATAATAATTCCCGGCAGCGGCCGCGTCGCCGTTCCCGGCACGGTCGGCGTCGCACCCGGCAGCGGCGCGATCATAATGCCGCCGGTCTCAGTCTGCCACCAAGTATCAACGATGGGACATTTTCCTTTTCCAATCGTTTCGTGATACCACATCCACGCTTCCGGATTTATCGGCTCACCGACGGTTCCGAGCAGCCTTAATGACGAGAGATCGTGTTTATTCGGAAACTGCTCGCCCCATTTGATAAACGCCCTGATCGCCGTCGGAGCCGTGTAAAAGATGCTGATTTTATGGCGTTCGACAATATCCCAAAACCTGTCATTCTCCGGATGGTTTGGCGCTCCTTCATACATAAACACGGTTGCTCCGTTCGCCATCGGCCCGTAAACGACGTAAGAGTGGCCGGTCACCCAGCCGATATCCGCCGTGCACCAGTAAATATCGTCTTCCTTCAGATCGAAAACGAGTTTAGCGGAATAGGCTATCTGCGTCAGGTAACCGCCAGTCGTGTGCAGGATTCCTTTCGGCTTTCCGGTCGTGCCGGATGTGTAAAGGATATAAAGCGGATGTTCTGAATCCAGTTCTTCGGCAGGGCATTCCGCTTCAACGGTTTCGACAATCTCATGCCACCAATGATCGCGGTCGGACTTCATTTCAATCGGAGAATTTGAGCGTTTGAAAACGACGATATTCTCGACCGTCGGACATTCGGCGGCGGCTTCATCGACAATTTCCTTTAATTTAATTTCCTTGCCGCGTCGATATCCGCCATCCGCCGTAACGATCAGTTTGACCTGACAATCGATCACGCGGTCGCGAATCGCGTCAGCCGAGAATCCGCCGAAGATTACCGTATGCGTCGCCCCGATTCGCGCGCAGGCGAGCATCGCGATCGAAAGTTCCGGAATTAGCGGCATGTAAAGTGCGACACGGTCGCCGGTATGTATGCCTAGCTTTTTCAGGACATTGGCAAATTTGCATACTTTGCCGTGAAGCTCTTCGTATGTCAATGTGCGAATTTCGCCCGGTTCACCTTCCCAAATTATTGCTTTCTTGTTTCGCCGTTCGGTTTCAAGATGTCGGTCGAGGCAGTTGTATGAAACATTCAGCTTTCCGCCGACAAACCATTTGGCAAACGGCTCATTCCATTCGAGGATCGTGTCCCATTTCCTGAACCAATGAAGCTCTTCGGCCTGCTTCGCCCAAAAAGCCGCCGGATCTTTCGCGGCTTCGGCGTACATAGCTTCATATTGTTCAAAGCTTTTAACGTGAGCATTTGCGGCAAATTCTGCGGGCGGCGGGAATACTCTAGTCTCAGTTTGTAGGGATTCAATGCTCAATGATTCGGACATATGCGATCAGTATAATTTACCTGAGTGCGGAGTTTAAAGTTCTGAAATTCAACATATAGTATAATTAGAAACAAAAGAGTATTCTATTTTCGATATGAAGAATATCAAAGCATACGAAGAGGTCGTTAATTTTATTGCAACCGGAACGACTCCACAAAATGTTATTGCTTTTCGCCCGTTAGTGCGGCTCAATAGCGTGTTTCGGATTTGTTGTCGCGAGAAAGAAGGCGAATTGTCGTCTGTTGAAAAATCCGAACTTGATGATTTCTCGCTGCATGAACACTCGATGCGATTGGCAAAAGACGCGCGCGATTTTTTACCGAATGACTAGCCGCTTCATCAAAGACCCAATTTAAACGTTTTGAACAATTTATGCCGCTCCTCTCAATTTGGGCCTCGAACCCTGAAACCATTCTTGATTTTACAATCGAGCAAGTAGTGTCTACTGCCGGCAATGGCAAATTGCTTGATGAAAGCGAATGTTCAAAAGAATTACGAGAATTTCTTTCCCAGGTATCGAGTGAGAAACTAGCAGAATATGCCGATTATTGTTTGATCACAAAATTTGATAACAACGGAAAGATACTGCAGGAAGTTGTCAATGAGTTGGGTAGAAGACTTGATTACGGTGTAGTCAATGGCCGATATCAAGGTTCGAGGAACTCAATTGGTAATGATGGTTTGTGGTTAAGTCCTGAGGGCCATCATCTTTTAGTCGAAGTTAAAACAACCGATGCATATAGCATTTCGCTTGACACTATCGCGAAGTACAGAAATTCCCTCCATGAAGAACAGAGAATAAATGAAAACAATTCAATGCTGCTGGTTGTTGGCCGATACGACACTGGACAACTTGAGGCTCAAGTTCGCGGCTCGCGTCATGCATGGGATATGAGATTGATTAGCGTTGATTCATTGGTCACCCTGGTCAAACTAAGAGAGAATACCGAAGACGAGGCCACAGGTGAAAAGATTCGAAGCATCCTTGTTCCGATGGAGTATACTCGCCTCGATTGTAATGGTCAAGTTAAACAGGACACAGAACTTCGTGTGCTCCTTTGTTTGAT
>JBBJOS010000034.1:0-13581 GCA_037723965.1 Pyrinomonadaceae bacterium
GCGGATCAAACAGATGCGGGGCATTGTCCCGAAACGGATACAGGTGGATAATGGATTTTTTCTTTGATTTATCGGTTTTATTGGTTTGAAGAGAAAAGTTCGATCCCGATATTAATTTTCACTACTTCGATACAGCCTTTATTACTTACCTCAATTGGAAAGCGATTTTGTTTTTACAGTTTTCGGCTTTTCCCCAGGATTAGGCCAGGGACTCCACCGGGTTTTAAGTCAGGTGGGAGCAAAAGCGGTGCATACCGATCGCGACTAACTTGGTCGTTCGGTTGTCCTGATCGAAATCCGGATTAACCTCGCTGAACTCGATGATCTTTGTATTGGACAGGCTGGCGGCATATTTCACTAAAGTAATAAATTCGCCCGCACGAAGGCCGAGCGGCGATGGAGCTGATGTTCCGGGTGCGTCGGAAGAGCGAACCGCATCCATATCGAATCCGAAAAAAGTATTCAGCGATGAGCTCTGGTTAATGAATTTCAAACGGATGCGGTCTTTTATTTCCTCATCGGCCTCGTCCCGTGAACGCAGGACCTCAAGGCTGATGCGGTTCACGCCAAGATCGCGTATATAACTGTAGTAGACCGGTGAACAGAAATGCGTCTGGAAGGCGACCTCGTAAAAATATTCCGGCCGCAATAATTTTTCCTCTAAAAGCTGACGATAAGGCGTACCACTGTTTCGCGGCTGGTCAGCGCGAACGTCGAGGTGCGAATCGACATTTATCGCCAGCCACCCTTCCGGAGCGAAAACTTCGGCCATTGCTTTTCCGTCCGGATAAGAAACATCATTTCCGCCGCCAAGCACTATAAGACGCTTGCCATCCTCCAAAATTCGCTTGACGACCACACAATGCATATCGTGCGTTTCCTCGAGTGTTTCGCCAATCTTAATGTTTCCCAGGTCGAAAATTTTCCTGTTTATATTAAATGGCGTGAGTTTATAAAACTGTTCACGGATTGCGTCCGGGGCCTTGGCCGCCCCCTCGCGTCCGTGGTTGCGCATTACGCCTTCGTCTTGCGGACAGCCCAGGATTACTATTTCAGAAGCTGCATAATCATTTTCATCTTTAAAAGCGATTTCACCCATTCGCGGATCATTACGATCATTCCTGGTAAAAAAGAGATCGGCTTTCGGGCGGGTGGTCAGATTGAATATTTCACTCATAGGGTTATAGAGGCGCGGCTGGCGGGAGTTGAATGCCTTATTTTCCTTAGTATTTTCCAAGACCTGTCCTAAGTCAACTTTTTAGGAACCAAATGGTTGATAATCGACCTGAAAACGTGCGTTTGTTTGATATGCGGGAATCTTACCTGCCAAGCCTAATTAGTTTCGGTTAATTTAAAACGTTTTACTGAAACAATATGTAAGTCCTTTGATAGTAACGGATTATGGGTGCGGGTAAGTAGATTGGCCGCGTACCAAAATCATACTTTTTCTTTTTTGGTATGGTAATTGCGATTAACAGCCCTGTAATATCTAGCAAAAATAATTGCTTTTAAAGCAAAAATTAAGGAGTAAACGAAAATGAAAAAATATTTGATCTTATTTATGATGATGTTCCTGATGGCGGGCATGGTAGTCATTGCGACCCCTGTTGAAGCCGAAGCTCAATCTACATACCTTAGAAAATATAGGGACAGGAATGGACGTATGCGGTACGTTAGAGTCCGCAAACCGAGTTATTACAGGCGTCACCGCAACCGTATCAATATGGCAGTCGGAACCGGCGGCGGAGCACTTCTTGGCGGCCTTATCGGCGGCAGAAAAGGTGCATTGATCGGTGCCGGAGCCGGATTAGGCGGTTCTGCATTGTACACTTACAAGCTTAATCCCAAGACCAGGAGATACGTTAAGGTAAGACGTTATTAACGTTATTAACGTTAATAATTTTCTAAGAAATTCAAATAAAAGGTATGGAACAAGATCGTCCATACCTTTTATTTTTTCCAGCAAATTCAGGGTTAATCTGAATTATTCAATTCTTCATAAGAATTCGTAATTCGCATATTTCCTTTTAAAGGCCATCTCAATACTTCTTCAACGGGATTTTAAAGCTATTTTCTTCCGCAAAATCAATCGCCTCTTTATAACCTGCATCGGCGTGGCGTATGATGCCCATTCCGGGGTCGGTAGTAAGGACGCGTTCGATGCGTTTCGCGGCTTCGGCGGTGCCGTCAGCGACGATTACCTGGCCCGCGTGAAGCGAATAGCCGATGCCAACGCCGCCGCCCTGGTGGAGTGAGACCCACGTGGCACCGCCGACGGCATTAATCATAGCGTTTAGGTAAACCCAATCGGCGACGGCGTCACTACCGTCTTTCATCGCTTCGGTTTCTCGGTTCGGAGAAGCGACCGATCCGCAGTCGAGATGGTCGCGTCCGATAACGATTGGCGCTGAAAGTTCGCGGCTCGCTATCATCTGGTTCAGTTTCAACCCCGCTAAAGCCCGCTCGCCGTAGCCGAGCCAGCATATACGGGCCGGAAGACCCTGGAACTCGACTTTTTCCTGGGCTAGCGTCAGCCATTTTGTCAGGTGGTCGTTATCGGAAAAAAGTTCCATTATTGCCCGGTCGGTTTTGTAAATATCTTCCTTGTCGCCGGACAGAGCTACCCAGCGGAAAGGACCCTTGCCTTCGCAAAATAGCGGGCGAATGTACGCCGGAACGAATCCCGGATAATCAAACGCATTTAAGACGCCGTTGTCCAAAGCCCTCTGCCTCAAATTATTTCCATAATCAAAAACGATAGAGCCGCGCTTCTGGAATTCGAGCATTGCTTCGACGTGCCGCGACATCGAATCCATCGCACGTTTCTCATATTCCGTTTGATCCGTTTCCCGCAGTCTTTTCGCCTGCGCGACATTCAGGCCCATAGGAATGTAGCCGTATAAAACGTCGTGAGCAGATGTCTGGTCGGTGACAATGTCGGGGAAAACATCGCGTTTCAAAAGTTCCCAGTGAACCTCTGCCGCGTTGCCGGGCAGTGCGATAGAAACCGCTTTTTTTTCATGGACGGCATTCTTAACCAGGCCGATGGCTTCGTTTAGATTCCGTGCGGACACATCGACCTGCTTCAAAGCCAGCCGCCTCTCGATCCTCCACGGATCGACCTCGACCAGCAATCCGACACCGCCATTAAAGGTTATCGCCTGTGCTTGTGCTCCGCCCATTTCACCTAATCCTGCCGTTAAAACAAATCTTCCAGCAAGATCGGCCCAACCGTTCTGCCTGGCGAGCGAACCGAACGTCTCGTAAGTGCCCTGCAAAATACCCTGCGTGCCGATATAAATCCACGAACCGGCGGTCATCTGCCCGTACATCATCAGGCCCTCGGACTCGTATTTATCGAATTGCTCCTGCGTCGCCCAGTGCGGAACGATGTTTGTATTCGCGATCAGTACCCTTGGTGCATCCGTATGGCTTTTGAAGATGCCGACAGGCTTTCCCGATTGCACAAGCAGCGTCTCGTCTTCTTCAAGATTTTTAAGCGATTCCAATATCGCGTCGAAAGCTTCCCAACTCCGCGCCGCCTTGCCTCGTCCGCCGTAAACGATCAAATTATCCGGATCAAACGCCACGTCAGGATCGAGATTGTTCTGGATCATCCGATACGCGGCTTCGATCAGCCAGTTTTTGCAGGTCAATTCCGTTCCCGTCGGACTTTTCACTACTCTTTTCATAATTATTGTAAGAATATGTATAATTCAAAAGCTGAAGTTTAGACCAACTGGATGGAATTTACGAAATTATGAAAGCCAAAGAGGTTGTCAATTCAAATAACCAGCCATTAAATATTTCGGCTACGCCTCCGAATTAAGGATTAAATATGAAACTTCTAATATTTGTGACGCTATTCACTTTCAGCTTTGTTTCTACGAGCAATGTAATTGGTCAAACAACGGAGAATATTGCGAAACCTGCGTTCGACTCGGCGCTGGCAAAAAAGGTCGGGGCCGATAAATATGGGATGAAAACCTATGTTCCTGCCATCCTCAAAACTGGACCAAAAGTTTTTACGGAGAAAGAGAGCAAGGAGCTTTTTATTGGTCATATGGCAAACATGAACCGGTTGGCCGCGGAGGGTAAACTTACCGTAGCCGGCCCATTTGCCAAAAATGACAAAGAATTTCGTGGGCTGTTTATTTTGAATGTAACAACAATCGAGGAAGCTAAAAAACTTACCAATACCGATCCCGTCGTAAAGTCCGGGATAATGGTCGTTGATCACATCGTCTGGTATGGATCGGCCGCACTGATTGAAACGAACAGCATCCACAAAAAAATTGCCGAAGTCGAAATGTAGTTCATCGAGATGAAAGCAAACCTGATCATTCACAACGCCGGACAGCTATTAACTTGCGCACCCGGCGGAAGTCCGAAGCGCGGCCTTGCGATGACGGACGTTGGCGTGATTGACGACGGCTCGGTCGCAATTAATGGCGGAAAGATCGTCGGCGTCGGCAGATCACAGGATATTGCGCGACAGTTTCAAGCGGCGACGATCATTGACGTTGAAGGGAAGGTCGTTACACCGGGTTTTGTCGATTGCCATACGCACATCGTTTACGCTGGTGACCGGCTGAATGAATTTGAATTAAAGATCAAAGGTGCCGATTATCTCGAAATCCTCGAAAAGGGCGGCGGGATAATTTCGACCGTAAAGCATACCCGTGAAGCAAGATTGGACGAATTGGTGAAGCAAGGTCTAAAGCGTTTGGACAAAATGCTCGCCTGCGGCACCACGACCGCTGAGATCAAAACCGGTTACGGCCTCGATACGGCAACTGAGATGAAGATGCTCGTGGCAATTGCCGAGCTTGATATAATTCATGCCATAGATATTGTCCCGACTTTTTTAGCGGCCCATGCGGTTCCGCCGGAGTTTAAGGGTAACGCGGAAGCTTATGTGGATCTGATCTGCGGCGAAATGCTGCCGATGGCCTGGGATTGGTATGTCGGATCGCATTTCTTTGCTAAAAAGACGCCGTTTTTTGCGGATGTATTCTGCGAAAAGAATGCGTTCAGCCTCGATCAATCGGAACGGATTTTAAGAACCGCCAAAGCTCTCTGGTTCGGCATCAAAGCGCATGTCGATGAATTCACGAATCTTGGCGGCAGCCGTTTAGGTATTGGGATCGGAGCAGTTTCCATCGATCATTTGGATGCGATATCGGACGAAGAGGTTAAGCTGCTTGCGAAATCCGACACAATAGGAATCGTCACACCGACCGTCAATTTTAATTTTGGAAGTACGAACTTCGCCGATGCAAGGAAATTGATCGATTCTGGCTGTGCCGTTGCCGTTTCTACCGATTTTAATCCCGGCTCTGCACCGTGTCCGTCGATCCCGAATGCAATGGCTATCGCCTGCCGTTATCAAAAGATGCTGCCGGCCGAAGCAATGAATGCCGCAACAATAAATGCCGCTTTTGCGATCGGCCTTGGCGACCGCCTGGGTTCGATCGAGGTCGGAAAACAGGCGGATGTTTTAATATTCGATACGAAAGACTACCGGCAGATCGCATATGAATTTGGCGTTAATATGATTGGAACTGTTATCAAAAACGGAGTCGAAATACGTCGTCTTTAGAACTGTAAGTTGTTAGATTCGGCGGAGCGGCACATAGCCCCGTGGAAAAGGCGGAAACTCAAGCGGTAGCGAAGGTGTTTAACATTGAGCTAGTCCGGCCGTGAAGGAACACACTCCCTACCGGTCGTTTTTCCACCTTGATCGAAAGCTTTTATGAACGAAATAGTGCTTGACGGCGAAAGCCTTACATTTGAACAGGTATTGGCCGTCGCCAACGGCAAACCGGGCGAGCCGCGCGTAGTGCTGGCCGGTGATGCTCAAGAAAAAGTAAATGCCTGCGCACGGGCTGTCGATACGCTGCTGGAACGCGGCGAGATTGCTTACGGCATTACAACCGGTTTCGGGGCATTTAAGGACAAGATTATCAGCCGAGAAGAGGTCGAGCTGCTGCAGCGGAATATTGTCGTGAGCCACGCGGTCGGTGTTGGAAATCCGTTCAATACGGCTACGGTGCGGGCGATAATGTTGATCCGGGCGAATACATTGGCGCGTGGATATTCGGGGATTCGGTTGGCTACTTTAGAATTAATTCTCGAATGTTTGAATCGCGGCGTCCATCCGATCATACCGGAAAAGGGAAGTTTGGGAGCCAGCGGAGACCTTGCGCCGCTGGCACATTTTGCGTGCGTTTTGATCGGCGAAGGTAAAGCGGAGTTCTTTGGCGAGATTTTGGGCGGTTCGGACGCGCTGGAAAAAGCCGGCTTATCTGCAATTGTCCTCGCCGCAAAAGAAGGCCTTGCTCTTACAAACGGTACGACAGTGATGACCGCGGTCGGCTTACTCGAAACGTGTCGGGCGATGAGGCTGGCGGAGTTGGCCGATGTCTCGGGCTGTCTAAGTCTCGAAGCTCTTCATGGAACAGTTTCGGCATTCGATGAACGCATCCACGCATTGCGTCCGCATCCGAGACAGATCGAATGCGCCAGGAATCTTCGTGAAATTCTCAGTCGGAGCGGATTCGTTCGCGATTTCGATCCGTCGAATGTTCAGGACGCCTACACCCTCCGCTGCATGCCGCAGGTCCACGGAGCCTGCCGCGATGCCATTGCTTACGCCGAATGGCTGATAAAGCTGGAACTTAACGCTGTTACCGATAATCCGCTGATTTTTGTTAGTGGAGAGTCGATCGAGGTCATTTCCGGCGGAAATTTTCATGGCGAACCACTCGCTCTCGCTTTTGATTATTTGGCCATCGCACTTTCTGAACTCGGCAATATTTCCGAGCGGCGGATTATGCGGCTGACTGATGAATCATCAAACGAGCATGTGCTTCCCGCGTTCCTGACCGAAAACGGCGGACTTAATTCGGGTTTTATGATCGTCCAATATACGGCGGCTTCGCTTTGTACGGAGAATAAAATTCTCTCGCATCCGGCGAGCGTGGACACGATTCCTAGTTCGGCAAATGTTGAAGACCACGTTTCAATGGGCTCAACGGCCGCCGTAAAGCTCCGGCAGGTCGCTGAGAATCTGGAAATAATACTTTCTCTCGAACTTTTCTGCGCGGCCCAGGGCATAGAATTTCGCCGAAAGGCTTTAGGCCCCGAAACGCTTCTCGGAAAAGGCACACGCGAGATTTACAGAGCCATCCGCGAGATCGTTCCTTTCATCGAAAAAGACGAGTATATGAAAGTTCATATGGACTCGGTACACGAGATAGTTAAAAATATGTCCTGCAAGTTAAAAGGGTAAACCGCCGCTTCAGCTAATCAATAATGAATTTCTTTAAAATATCGCTTTTACTACTTTTTTTAGCGGGTGCATCGTTACCTGTCTCCGCGCAAAAGGAAAATCGCTCGAAGGATTTCACGGATGTCGTAAAGAAACGCCTGTCACAGATAAAGATCAAAGATATATCTGGACGCGAAACAAAAAAATTGCGGCTCGATGACGTCTGTCCGGTGGAGAAAAATATAGTAGCAAAACGTGTCTTCGCGGAATACGGTGCTGTATTCGTCGGTGCCGACAGTGTTACATTTCCGGCAAAATGCGTTTTCGAAAGCGAATCGGAAGTGCAGATCTTTCAAAGCGTATTAGGTACAAAAATCGCCACTCTGAATGGCGTAACAATCGAATTGCAGTCAGCCGCGATGGATGCACTCTATAAAGCCCGAAAGGAAGCGGAGGAAAAGAATTTTCGGATAGGACCGCGCGGCGGCAGTTCGGCGGGGAAGCGTTCTTACGCAGACACTGCCCGAATATGGAAATCGCGTTTCGATCCCGCGTTGATACATTGGGGAAGACTGGGAAAAATCTCGGCGTCGGACGCTGAAGCAGCCCGTAAAATGACGACTCAAAAACAAGTCGAACAGGTCATCGAATGGGAGTCGCGGGGATATTTTTTCGCCACAGATTTCTCGCGCACGATCTTCTCGTCAGTCGCGGCTCCGGGCACATCGCAACACCTTGCCGGACTTGCCATCGACGTCGTTCAATTCAATAATTCCGCTGTGAGGACAATTCTGAACAAACACGGCTGGTATCAAACGGTCGCAAATGACACGCCGCATTTTACCTTTCTCGGAATGGATGAAGATGAATTGCCTGAACGTGGACTAAAACTTCTTGAACTTAATGGCTACAGGTTCTGGGTGCCGAATATTAAGTCTACATAAAAAGGATTAAGGTTTGCCCGCGAATTACGCGAATATGCGCGAATAAGAATATTTCCTTTTCTTATTCGCATATTCGCGTAATTCGCGGGCAACATCCTGAATGGCCTACATTTTCATCCCAACCGCCGCAGGATAGCCTTTGCCCTTTAATTGCGGCAGTTCGAACGAGATCTCCTTTTTCCCTTTAATATTTCTGGTTACCTTGCCGTCATTATTAGAATTAGAATTTGAATTAGAATTCGCGGCCGCACTGCTATCGACCGGATCGCCCTGAGCATCAATCGCCATTTGCTTTAATCCAGCTAAGATCTTTTCCTTTTGTGCTTGATCCATACCATCGAAAGAAACTCCAAACGACTGCAGAACCCGCTGCAGGTTGTCTTCGCTGTTAGTGCCGCGTTCATAAACATCACGGTATATTTTCAGCACGCCGTCCTCAACTGTAATAGTTTCGTAGCGCAATTCAACCGGAACAGCGTTCGCTAGCTTAACGTCCTTCGTTTCGGTTTTTGCCTTTTCGTAACCTTTTATGTCCGCGAGCGAGATATTCTGGCCGGAAATTGCGGCGAGTTCGAACGCAAAATCCTGTATTTGCGGACTTGTCAGCCCGACGCACCCGTGCGAAGCAAACGTTCCTAACCGTGCCGGAGCTTTTCCGCCGTGGATCAGTGACGGCAATCCGATTGGTATCTTAATAGGGCCTAGCGGGTTATCCTTGCTTCCGGCCTCAACCTTTTTACCGGGCTGAACCTTGCCCTTTACCCACGGCTCGTCGGGCGGCGTCCAGGTAGGATTGAAAATAATACTGCTGGCTTTACGAAGGCCCTGCGGCAAAGGAAATTCCGGATAACCGATGCCGATCTTGTAGGATTTATGAAGTTTTCCTTCCTTAAAAATATCCATCCGGTAAGCCGGTGCATTCACGACTACCCTTGTGTCCGTAGGCACTGAACTGGGAGCGCTCGCGGTCGTGCCGCCTTCGTCCTGCCCGTTCCATTTTCGTTGTATCATCGATATAAATTTCGACGCTTTATCGGCTCCGAGTACCTCCTCGATCTTTTTCTTTGCATCGGCGGAAGATGATTTTGTAGATCTTTCATCGTCTTCAATACCGTCATCGTTAAGCTGTAATACAGCATTTCGCGAAATATCCTTTAGTCTTTGTATTTCCTGATCGGTTATTTGCAGGCTTGATTTCGCCTCATTGGCGAATGCTTCATCCGCGAACATCGCGTCCATAACCGGCAGTGTTACCGGAACAGATGCAGATGATTCACTCATTTCCGGCATTGCAGGCGAAGTGTTGACGCCGGCCGGCTGGGTATTGACAGCCAGATTTCCAGACGGCTCATTTGTGTTGGTAGTTTGCGTCCCACAGCCGATAGCCGTGGTTATATATAGAAAAAGCAGCAGGATTTTTGCCTGCCGTGGTAGTGAAACTGATTCGATCATTTATCTTGCACCTTGTATTCGTCTGATTTTAGTACGTCAGCCAATAGCAAGTGCAATAACCGTACCTGTTTATTCGAGTTTTCCGCCGAATTTCAGGAGCGGATAGGGATTGATATATGTTCCTTCCCAATACCGTTTGGGATCGATCACACGGGCGATCGAGAAATGAAGGTGAAAATTTCCAGCCCCGGCGTTACCCGTGTCGCCAACGTATCCAATTGCCTGGCCTTTTTTTACCGGCATTCCTTCGACAATTCCATCGGCCCTTTTCTGCAGATGAGCATAATAGAGAACGAATTTGCCGTCGTCGGTAAGTTGATAAATGGTTATTCCGCCAAGTTCACTATCGAAAAATCTAGCTATTTTGCCATCCATAGCCGCAAGCACCGGCGAGCCGAGCGGCGCCATAATGTCGATTGCATCGTGAATACGCCCCCCTGACCTCGCGTCGGAAAACGCATCCGTGAGTTGCTCGGGCCGCACACCCGCGACGGGGACGATCAGTCCTTCACCGGTTGTCGAAGGAATGTTTGGAACCGGAGCAATCGGGTCCATTTGTGGACTCGGCTCGTAAATAATCGATGGAACAGGCAGCGGAGTTGGAATTTCACCTGCCTGCATTGGGTCGATAACGTTTTCCGTTAAGGGCTGGGGCCCGAAATGAATATTTCGATCCAATATTCTATCGCCGATAAAATAAATTACGACAATGTGTAGGACTACAAGATATGTGGCAATTGCAATACGCTTTAATATCGGACCGGCTGGTTCCATAAAGTGATTGTAAAGCGATTACACATTATGGACAAGAACTTAAGCCGGCTCTTAAGCATTGGGCTGAAAAAGGAGAGACCCATCATCGAACGCTGGACGGATTAAATACCTCTCGTTTCGAACAAATTGCCGAAATTCTTGGATTGGAAGAAAGTATTCATCGGCTTTACGACAGTGTCCTAATATTGGTTAAATTAGAAAAAAGGTATGACAAATAATTCTTTAACAATTGCTCCGCCAAGTGAGCAACCCCTTACTAATAATGTAGCTTCGCCGCGAGTTGTGCCATTTTGGGATGCTTTCCGTTTTTGGCTTAAACTCGGCTTTATTTCCTTTGGCGGGCCTGCGGGTCAAATCGCCATAATGCATAAGGAGCTAGTAGACAAACGGCGCTGGCTTGGGGAAGAACGATTCTTACACGCTTTGAACTACTGCATGTTACTGCCCGGTCCAGAGGCTCAACAACTAGCCATTTACATCGGTTGGTTGATGCATAGAACTTGGGGAGGCATTGTTGCCGGCGCGTTTTTTGTCATTCCTTCGATTTTTGTTCTGTTAACTTTGTCGTATATTTACGCCGCTTACGGCAATATTCCCGCCGTTGCGGGCGTTGTCGAAGGCTTTAAGCCTGTTGTTGTGGCAATCGTTGTTGAAGCCCTTTTCAAGATTGGAAAACGAGCGCTAAAACGGGAAGCTCATTATGGAATAGCAGCTCTGGCTTTTGTTTCGATTTACTTTCTACACATACCTTTTCCCTTGATTGTATTAGGCGCGGGCTTAGTCGGATTTTTGGGAGCAAAATATTTACCCGCATCTTTTTCTCCAACGCCTGAAAAACCGAAAGAAACCAAAGACCAAAAGGGAAATGATTTATTGCCTCTCGTTATCGAAAACGACGCAGAACCGCCCGAACATATGCGCCCTTCCCGCAAGCGCATCTTGAAAGTTCTTTCTGTGGGCTTAATTTTGTGGTTAATGCCGTTCCTCGGCCTTATTGCTTGGCGCGGCTGGGAAAGCCTCCATGTACACGAATACCGATTCTTTACACAAGCGGCTTTGGTGACATTCGGCGGTGCTTACGCGGTTCTTGCATATGTTACGCAAGCGGTGACGCACGCGCCTTATAATTGGTTAACGCCGACGCAGGCAGTTGACGGGCTGGCATTGGCGGAAACGACGCCCGGTCCCCTTATTATGGTCTTGCAATTCGTTGGATTTATGGCTGGTTGGAACAATCCGCAGGACGGTATGAGCCAAACATCAAGCGCGATTATGGGTGCATTGATTACAACTTATGTAACCTTTTTGCCATCTTTTCTGTTCATCTTTTTGGGGGCACCATATATCGAATATTTGAGGGGCAATAAAATTTTAACCGGAGCTCTATCGGGCATTACATCGGCTGTTGTCGGAGTCATTCTAAATCTTGTGCTTGTTTTCGGTTTTGCGGTCATTGCGCCCAACGGTTTAAGCGGCAGTATAAACTGGTTTGCTCTGGTTCTATGTATCGCTTCTTTTGTTGCTCTTTACCGATTCAAGATAGATGTCTTATGGGTTATTCTAGCAGGCGGATTAATTGGATTATTAAGGGCAATATCACACTTTTAATTACATTTTTAAAGGGAGTTATAGGGATTATGGATAAATTATCACGTCGTGATGCAATTACAGGTATGTTGGCAACGGGAACAACGATTTTAACGGCAACCAGCGATTCGTCGCCACAAACAGAAACAGTTGCAAATGCGTTTCGCGGTCAGCACCAACCAAAGCCGTTGCCTTTTAATCCCTCAAAACTTAACGGCATTTCCGAAAAGGTTATCAAATCGCATTGGGAAAATAATTACGGCGGTTCAGTCAAAGCATTAAATGCTGTCGAACGGCGACTAGCGGCAATGATGAAGGAAAAAGATTTGCCCGCATATATCTACGGCGATTTGAAACGTGAAGAACTTATTCGGACTGGCTCAGTTGTTTTACACGAACAATACTTTGCTAATTTAGGCGGAAACGGTAAGGCAGACGGGAACGCTTTAAAATTGATTGAGCAATGGTTCGGCAATTACGGAAATTGGGAAGCCGAATTTAAGAAAACGGCGAGCTCACTTTCTGGAGGTTCGGGTTGGACGTTTCTCGCATATAATCAACACACAAAAGAACTTCACAATTACTGGTCTTACGACCACGCACACAATCCGCCGTTTAGTGTTCCATTACTTGTTCTTGATATGTATGAACATTCATATCATATGGATTACGGTGCAGCCGCAGCAAAATATATTGATGCTTTTATGCTGAGCGTCAATTGGGAAGAAGTTAATCGACGCGTTGAAAGGATTGTTAAAGGTTAAATTTTGCTTAACACGAAAGGCGTTACTCTTACTTTAAAATGGTACACCCGGCAAGATTCGAAGAACAGTCACATGGGATCTACCTATCAAGTTCTGTTTCAAGAACCTTTGCGAGAGTTTCGTCAAGCTCTTTCAGACGGGGAAGAAATGCCCGGGGAGAATCGCGATCTCATTTAGATATGTACGTCATCGCGATGGCCATAACGACCTTTTCGGAATTCGGTTTGATTTCCAGAGCTTCCTTTAAGACTGAAATCGCTTCGTCGTTACGGCCGGTCTGCCTGTAAGCCCGCCCAAGCATGGATAGGACGTCAAAATCTTTGGGCTTAAGTATCAGCAGCTGCTTAAAGGTTGCGATAGCGTCCTCGTTCTTGCCGGCTGCCATCCGGGCAGCTCCGAGGTTTGCAACGGCAAGAGAGTCTTTCGGTTCATGCAACACTTCTTGTTCAAAAGCCTGAACGCCCTTCAGATGTTCACCTGTCATCATGTATGCGCTGCCCAGCCTTCCGTAATTTTCCGCTTTGCCCGGCTGTATTTTAACAATTAATTCCGCGATGGCCGCCATCTCGCGGTATTTCCCGGTACGAAAATAAACTACCGCAAGGGTTTTCTTTGATTTTAAATAGGTCGGATCTATCGCGATCGAAGCCAGCAATTCTTCAACAGCCTCGTCATCGTGTCCCAGTTTCGCATAAGCGAACCCGAGATTGTTGCGCGATAGATAATACGCGGGGTAAAGTGAACCCCATTGTCTAGACCACGAAATGGTTTTTTTTAAGGTATGAAT
>JBBJOS010000035.1:0-12376 GCA_037723965.1 Pyrinomonadaceae bacterium
TCATGTTATTATTCTACGAAGAGTTTCGTGTCCTGTTAAATTAGACCATCACATAACGATGAAAGATTTACTCGCACGGTTCAGCTTGCTGAACATAACATTTTAAGCGGGATGAGTGTCGTCATTCGCGGCGGCGAACACCCTTACGGTGTCCTGGCGGCCCACACGGACTCATTACGCAGCTTCACCAACGACGAAGTCAATTTTCTCAGCTCGATCGCAAACGTACTCGCTGAGGCTACGGAGCGCAAGGCTATCGAGATGGAGTTGAAACTTGCACGTGACGCGGCTTTGGAATCGGTCCGGCTCAAATCCGAATTTCTTGCCAACATGAGTCACGAGATCCGCACGCCGATGAACGGCGTTATAGGAATGACCGATCTGCTGCTTGATACAGACCAATCGCAGCTGCAGAGAGGATACACGCAAACGATCCAATCGAGTGCAGACGCCCTTCTGACGATCATTGACGATATTTTAGATTTCTCAAAGATCGAAGCGGGACTGCTGCGCTTTGAAAGCATTGATTTTGAGTTAATGGGTGCCGTTGACGCATCGGTCGAGATACTCGCCGGCCGTGCGCAGGCCAAGCTTCTGGAGCTTGCATCATTGGTACACGATGATGTGCCCACGGCCTTGCGCGGCGATCCGGGCCGGTTGCGGCAGATTATGACCAACTTGATCGGTAATTCGATCAAGTTTACGGATCAGGGCGAGGTCTTCGTAGAGGTAAGCAAGGTCAGCGAAACTGTACTGTATACGACTCTGCGGTTTGAGATCAGAGATACAGGTATCGGCATCTCGCAGGAAGCCCAAAGGAGATTATTTCGAGCGTTTACGCAGGCTGATGGTTCGACCACCCGCAAATACAGCGGAACGGGGTTAGGGTTGGCCATCTCAAAACAGCTTGTGGAACTAATGAACGGGGAAATAGGGATCGTTAGCTCTCCGGGCAAGGGTTCGACATTTTGGTTCACCGGCCAGTTTGAAAAACAAGCCGTTAAAATAGCGGCCGCACCCGACTTTGCACGCAATCTTGCTGGAACGAGAGTACTGATCGTCGATGATAATGCGACTAATGCGAATATTCTTATCCATCAAACAAGTTCATGGGGAATGATCGCAACCGAAGCCGACTCCGGCGAGAGGGCTCTGGAACTGCTCCGCGCCGGCGTCGATGCGGGCGAACCATTTGATGTAGCTTTGCTTGACCTGATGATGTCCGGTATGGATGGATTTCAATTGGCCGAGGCAATCAAGTCGGACTCGACCATCGCTCCCGTGAAGCTGGTCCTCTTGCCGTCAATTGGTAAACGGGGCCACGGCGAAAGAGCATGGCAGACCGGGATCGCAGCGTACCTGCAAAAGCCCGTACGACAATCACAACTATACGATTGCCTGAACGCGGTAATGTCCGGCGCGGACAGGGTTCCAGAGGGCCTATCTCGCCTACTTACGCGGCATTCACTGCGGGAGTTGGGTCTAGATACCAGCGTAAAGGTTGTCGCCTCAAACACGCGAGTTCTTGTCGCCGAAGACAATCTCGTAAATCAAAAGGTCGCGATCGGACAATTGCGCAGTCTTGGCTACCACGCCGAAGCCGTGAACAACGGGATCGAGTTGCTCGCCATGCTGGACAGCGGAGCGGTGGATATTATCCTGATGGACTGTCAAATGCCGCAGATGGACGGATTTGAAGCGACCGCTGAGATCCGCCGCCGGGAAGGCACCGGACGGCATACAACAATAATCGCAATGACCGCTAACGCCTTCGACGGCGACGAAAAAAAATGCCTTGAGGCTGGGATGGACGATTACTTAAGCAAGCCGGTTAAATCCGCCGTACTGGGCCAAATGATGAAGCGATGGACCAGTCATATTGGGCCGCCGAAAGCGCCCGGTTCCATCCTCGAACCATCTCTACAAACCAAGGGCGGCCACCACGAAATTTCACGAATGGAGCATAATGCCAACGGGCATAATGGAAACCTCGGAATGAGTGTCGTCATTCAGACTGCATTTTCCGACGAATTAGAACGTGAAGAATTGGCGTAGGTCGAACGGAGAAATGTTATCGTTAACCACGAAGTTTATGAAGCCGTTGGCGTTGCTGATGGCGTGGAAGCTCGGTAGCAATTACAGGGCGACGGCACATTCGGGGCGGCTATATTCGACATGATGATGCCGTATACCAAGGGTCTCGACCTGATCCACTTTATGAAAGGGCAGGAAAATCTCGTAATGTGCCGATCGGCATGATCAGTACTAATCGAGACTCAAAGGTGTGGGACGACAGGATTACGGCCGGAACGGCCATATTTCCGGTATTTAAATTAATTTTTTCGAGATTATATGAAAGAGCAAATTGAACCGATGATAATACTTCTCGCCGACGACGACGAGGAAGACCGTATGTTGGCATGTGACGCTTTGGTTGAGAGCCGCCTTTCTAATAAGGTCTATTGCGTTACCGATGGTGAAGATCTTCTTGATTATCTGAAAACTCGAGGCAAATATGCGCCGCCCGCGATTGCGCCGCGTCCGGGACTGATCCTGCTTGATCTGAACATGCCGAAAAAGGATGGACGCGAAGCATTGAGGGAAATCAAAGCGGACCCCGACCTGCGGCAGATCACGATCGTTGTGCTTACCACATCTCGGGCAGAGGAGGATATCTTGCGCAGTTACGACTCCGGAGCGAGCTCATTTATCAGCAAACCTGTGACATTTCAAGGGCTTGTTGACTTGATGAAAGGCCTGGGCCGCTATTGGTTCGAGATCGTCGATCTTCCCCGATCTGACCGAGCAGGCAGCCCTTTGGCATAGCGCCCGCAATACGCCAGCGAACCTCTAGATCAACACTCTTACGGGTTCTTAATTGACGTATTGTGTGAGATCCACTTGCAGTACGAACCCTATCAATTCCACAAGCATCTGGAATCGATAAATGGATTCTCGCACTGTGACCGTTCAGTTACAAACAACAATCCCTCAAGCCGCGAGTGTGTATGGGACTTTTGTTTTCCTGGACGATCGCACCGAGCAGCGGTTCACCGCCGCCATCGGCTTCAATAAGCTCGTTGAGCAAAAATATACTTCCCATTCCCCTCGCTTGGCGTTTAAATAGATAGTAAGAGTCGATTCCCTGTTAGTTTCTCCTATGAATAAAACAGGCAAGCGAAACCGCCAAGCTCTCTTCGGTAAAAATCAAGAACTATTTTAGAGGCGGCGAATGGGCATTTAGAAAAGCACTTCCAAGTGATATGGCTTTCAATAAGTTTCGATGGCTTATCGATTTTATAAGTTGGCCAGGGGAAACGGCATGCGTATCTCATTTAGACTTTTGGGCGCGTCGACCGTTCGGGTCACCCGCGTAGAATAGAGTCGCTGACACAACGGCCAGATCGTAATGTCACGGCGACAATGTACTCTTCCCACACTAAAGGTAACCGACAAGAATGCCGGGCTGGCACAGCACACGTCGCAGTAATCTCGAAGCGTTTGAAAAGTCTTATCCGGATGCTTTCGTCGAACTAAACTGTTCAAACGCCTTCGAGCATAAACTTTATTCAAAAGTCGTTTACGCGCGACGCGCTGGCAAAAGAAGTCAGAGAATGGTTGAGCGCATCAGAGAAGAAATACGGATAATTTCAGATTTTAATTCTTACTGGTTAACATCCGCAGCATCATTTGAATCTGCGGCGGCGAAAACGGTTTCGGAAGAAACACCTTCGCGCCGGCGGCGATACTATTATCCCAAATTTTCGGGTCTTGCTCGGCGGTAATCATTCCGACCGGAATATCCTGCAGGCGGTCGTCGGTTTTCATAAAATGAATCAAATCCATTCCGAAAAGATGCGGCATATTCATATCAAACATCGCCGCGCAAAAATCCGCATCGTGCTGCAATATCTTAAATGCTTCGCGCCCGTCCGGAGCACTGACGACTTCGTAGCCTTGTTCTTCAATAATTACCGTCAACATTCGCAAAGTCATCGCTTCGTCATCGGCTACTAAAATACGTTTCGACTTCAGAGAATTTTGTATCGCGGGTTTTACTTCAATTTCTTTCCTTAAAATCTGCTGCGCTTCTTTTCCGCCGTGCTCCGCGACGACCTGCGTAACCAATTTCCGATTCTCCGGCGTTAAATCAGTAAAGCGCACTTCAAAACCTATCGGATATTCCTGATAAACGACCTCGCCCTGAAGCGTTACCCAAATTCCCGACGGCAGATGCACATTAAAACTAATCGTCTCGCCTAAAGTTTCCTGTCCCATACTGTCGATAAAACAGCCGTCGATACTGATTTCGCCCATCCGCGCGTCATATTTTCCCGCGCCGCCCTGCCAGACCACATCCAAGGAAACTGTTACCTGTTCATTTTGTTTTGTAATAACGTCGGGTTTTGTAATTGTATTCATAATCCTCTCTTAAAAATCTCTGTTCTTTCGCATCGGTCAATCATGCTTATATTAACTCTGTTTCAGGCTGCCGCATAGAGGCTAAAATTTCGACGACCTGTTTGAATTCCTGCTCCAAACGCGAAATCAAAACTTTCGCTTCGTCATTTTGAGATGCCTTTTGCTCTAATTCTTTGCAAAGTTCCGCCATCTGCCGCGCACCGATATTACCGGCGGCACCTTTGATATTGTGCTCTTCGCCTTTAATCACTGCCGCGTTTCGGTCAATGCCAGCCTGCCTGAGAATCGAAAAACGTCGGGTTGTATCTTCGACGAACAAGTTGATTAATTTACCAACTAAATCCGGCTGACCGGGTTTCTGAAAATTCCTGAAACCTTCGAGAATCGAAAGGTCGACAAACCGCTGCGAGTCTTCTGCGGAAAATTTTCGCGGCTCGTCCGGCAAGCCGCCTTTTTTCTCGCCTGTCGAAACAGTCCACCGCTCAAGCATATGACGAAGCGTTTCTATTTTAACCGGCTTGCTGAGGTAATCGTCCATTCCGGCGGCGAGACATTTCTCGCGCTCGCCTTCGAGCGCGTGAGCCGTCAATGCAATAATCGTCGTGTGAGGTGAATCGCCTTCGCGCCGCCTGATTTCGGCAGTCGCTTCAAAGCCGTCCATTTCCGGCATCTGGCAATCCATCAAAACAATATCGTGTTTGAATTTTTCGATCGCGTTAACGGCTGCCCGTCCGTTTGCCACAACCGCGGTCGAATAGCCCAGACTTTCCAATTGAGCGAGCGCGACTTCCCGATTAATCACATTGTCTTCGGCGACGAGAATCCGGGCGTGTGCATTTACAGCATTTATCTTATTTTGAAGAGCAGCGTTCGGCTTATTTTGCGCAGCGGAATGAACCCGTAAAGAATACTTCGTAATGAGCGGCGGCGATTTATCTTGAACCTGTTCTTCAGCCAACAGCGCCAGCAAACAGTTGTAAAGCTGCGAATGACCGACAGGTTTTTGCAAATATGCTGCAATTCCCGCTTCGGTCGCCGCCTGTCCATGACCGCGTTTGCCGAATGAAGGCAGCAAAACCAGTCGCACGTTTGAAATAGACGAATCGGCTTTAATGGCGTGAGCCAGTTCAAACCCGTTCATTTCCGGCATCATCAAATCAAGAATCGCAATCTCGAACGGTTCGTTTCGAGCCGCTGCCGCTCGCAGTGCTTCCAATGCCTGCGCCCCCGAACTGGCTTCGGTGGCGTTCATTCCCCACGAAGCGCTTTGATACAGAAGAATTTTACGGTTTGTTTCATTATCATCGACAATCAGCACGCGCTCACCGTTGAGAGTGACATCTGCAGTCGTTTGAGTTTTTACGTTTTGCTGCGGCTGTTTTTCAAAACGCGCCGTGAACCAAAAAGTCGAACCGATTCCCGGCGCGCTCCTAATGCCGATTTCGCCGTTCATCATCTCAACCAACTGTTTCGATATTGCCAGACCCAAACCCGTGCCGCCATATTTCCGTGTCGTCGAGCCGTCGGCTTGCGTAAAAGCACGAAATAATCGGTGCTGTGCCTCTTCAGCAATACCAATGCCGGTATCGGCGACTTCAAAACAAAGCGAAACATAGTTGTCTGAATCACTCTGGTTTCGCACCTGGAGAGTAACTTCGCCATGTTCCGTAAACTTAGTGGCATTGCCGACTAGATTCGTCAGAATCTGCCGAAGCCTTCCCGGGTCGCCGCGAAGCTGCAGTGGCACATCTCTAAAGACGAGCGAAGCTATCTCGATTCCTTTAGCCTGCGCTCTTTCGGCGAACAGTTCGACGGTCGATTCAACGCATTCTCTTAAATCAAATTCAATTTTCTCGAAATGCAGCTGCCCGGCTTCTATTTTTGAGAAGTCAAGAATATCGTCAATAATTCTAAGCAGCGAGTCCGCACTCAATTGAACGGTTTGGGCGTAATCGCGTTGTTCCTCATTGAGATTAGTGTCGAGAAGAAGTCCGGTCATACCGATAACGCCGTTCATCGGCGTGCGAATTTCGTGACTCATATTTGCCAAAAATTCAGATTTCAATCGGACTGATTCAAGCGCCGCGTCACGCGCTTCGGCAAGTTCTTTTTCAAACAGTTTCCGCTCGGTATTGTCGTGCGCGACACAGAACATCAATTGTTCCGTTTCTGACCAATAAGCTGCCCACAATACATCTACCAATGAGCCGTTTTTATGAAGATAGCGATTCTCAAAATTGATGGTTTCTTCGCCTGACATTATACCTAACGCAACTTTAGTGGTTTTGGTAATGTCTTCGGGCGCAACCAAATCAATGTATTTCCGACCGATTAATTCTTCGGGTTTATAACCCCACACTTTGAAACACGCCGGACTGACGGACGCGAACTGTCCTTCCGCGTCTACCGAGTAAATGACATTGAGCGAGTTTTCAATCATCGCCCGCTCTTTTCGCGCGGCGACTTCCAAAGTTTCTTCGATGCGTTTGCGGTCGGTGATGTCGCGGATAATGCCGCCGTAAAATTTTTCTTCTCCGACTTTCCAACTCGTCCGGGAAAGTTCCAGCGGAAACTGGTCGCCGTCTTTTCGCAGTCCGTGCAGTTCGACCGTTTGACCGATGACGTGCGCTTCGCCGGTCGCATTGTGTCGCGCCATTCCGCTCCGGTGAGCCTCGCGGTAAATTTCCGGCATTAAAATAGTCAGCGGACTGCCCGTAACTTCCGCTTCGTCGTATCCGAAAATGCGTTTCGCGCCGCTGTTCCACGTAATAATTTTCCCTTTGGAATCGGCGGCGATAATGGCATCGTTGGCAGATTCGGTGACGGAGCGGAATTTCAACTCGGATTCGCGCAGGGCTTCTTCCGACTGCCGCATTAATTCTTCCGTTTGTCTTCGTTTCGACGCCGCAACATTCATCGAACGGGCGTTGCTCAAAATAAAAACTCCAAGAACCGTAATGATGGTTACGACGAGCATTGCCGTTCCTACCTGAGCGCCGAAAAAACCTTTACCTTCGCCGTATAACCGCAACCAGCCTAAAATTCCGGGAATAAGAATAACCAGCGGAATCAAACGACGCGCCATCACACCGCCCGTTTCACGATTAATAACCTCCCTTACAATTCCCTGATCTGGTTTCGATAAAAGCAACCCGACGCCGAGCAGCAAAAACGAAACGGCTGTATGAATCGCCATCGGATTAAAGGAAACCAACACATAAAAAGATTTCGCGCCGTATAAATAACCGATGACCGCCAGAAACGAAGTCAAAATAACCGCAATCGCCGGATACTGCGCCGTAAAAGAATCCGCGCCCTTTGTCTTGAATTTTAATAACAACAGAGCCGCGCCGAGCAGCAGAAAATTTAAAGCCGTATTCGGAGCCATCCGGTTCTGCTGTCCGGTAACGCTGTCGAATAAAGAGTTTGTGAAAAAAATCCGGTCGATGCCGACATCGAAAAGCCCGATTATCGCGCACATTTTGATTAAACCGATCGAGGCGACGACTGCGGCACAGACTTGTGCAAAACGAGCTTTTCGGGCATCAGTGCTTTGCAGAAGCCACAAAGATACGCTCGACAGGATAAACGCGCGCACGTAATAGGATTCATGAAAACGTAGCCGGGAACTATTCGTTTCAGAAAATCAATTTCAAACCACCAGCCGATTAATACCAGAACGCTGAGTAAAGAAACGACTGCGGCAAAGTAAAACGGTACGGCGGAGATTTGCCGAAGTGTTGCACCTGTTTGTAAAGCCGGTTCTGTCTTCAAACTCGTCATATTTTTTTATTAACCGCAATCGAAAATTCGTGAATTATTTTCTGCGTCTGACTGAATTTTGCCGCCGAAAAATTCAGCGGATTTATAATCTTGAAAGTGTTGAGCGCGGATAGTTTTTCGGCGGAAGTTTTTGATTCTAGGTCGGAGTAGCTATTGGTGAACAGCGGACTTGTCCGCGTCTTGAGTGGGGCGTTTCTACTCGGATATTTTTCAGAAAGGGGAAATACGCCGCGGAATTTAAACTGTGAATGCTAATCGAAAATACAAAACATTAATTAATCGACTGAAATTTTTAATTTAAGATGGTTATTAGTTTTGCGTTAAATTCCGGTCGGCAAAGACGATCTTAAAAACATCCAGCAAGTCTCAAGCACATTATTAATCGGCATTTGTAAACGAGTCAGGAAATCCGCGCGGAAACTTTATGTTTTCCCGCATTTCGCGAGGCACGTTGTGTGCCACGAAGATATTTCAGGTTCGGAGCGACTTACATGCAGCGTCGCCACATCGTCTTCGAGCGTGTAGTTAACGGGAAGGAAATTCTGAACTTCGTATATTCTGCCAGTCGCAATCGGCCGTGTCTGATGCCCGCGACTTCGTTTCATGAACCGGTGACGGCTGCCAACCATCAATTCGCCGATTTTATGTTGCAACACGCCTTCAAAAGGAGTTGCCGAAAGACTAGATTGAGTTTTTGACCTCAAAAAACACCCGAAATAACTCGGCACTCATCCAGCCAAATGCGATTAAGGCGACGACAAAAAGGAGGATGTCAGACTTCAAACCGAAAAGGGTGTTGGAGTCCTGATAAAGGCTTCGCCGGAGATCCAACTGGACGAACCGGCCGCAGATGAGATTGCAACGATAAACTGGGTGCTTGATAACTACGGGGACGAATCCCACCGCGAGAAGGCGTATCGTTTCACGCGACCCGGAGAGGAGATAGCTTATCTACGAGGCGTTCTTCGAGACGCTTCCAAATCGTTGATGGCAGTAATTTGAGGACTACGTAGTGAATCAGGTTGAAATCAGACGAACTAAGGGAAAAGTGCGGTTCAGCATAAACCGCCGATCACGCCAACTATTGCATCAGCAGGGGCTTTGCTTCGAATTAAGGGCGGGAAGCTGTTTGTTTTCAACGTTTCCGCTGCTACCGCGTTTTCCGGCCAAAGCCAGTCAAGGGCCAGCTTTTCATCTAGAAACCTTCTGACGCGAGCGGTTGTGCGGGAATCAGTTATTCGGCCATAGCCTTTTGCAATTTCTAAAGCTTGTTCAGTACTGTACAGAACGGAAATTCGTGTAAATACAAGCTCGTTGTTAAAGCGCAAAAACCCGCGTGCCAATCGCAATAATCCAGTCGTCGATGCGGTTGAAAGATCTATGTTTCTGTTGTCAATCAACACGGCGGTTCCCAAACTCCAACACGGTAGAGCGAACAGGTCCGTGAATACCTGCAGGTAATCATCAGCGCTATAACAACCGTTCGTGACAATACGAATGTAATCAGGGGATTCAACTTTCTCGAACGTCCATTTCATAGCGGATTTGAGAAGGCGTTCCGTGAAAGACATAATTTGCCTTCAGGCTGGAGGATAGAATCAAAATAACTGTTTCCGAAACCAGGTGTATGTACGCCGAACTACACAATGTATCAAGCGGGGGCTGTTTTTTTTATATACATGCCTCCACAAGTGTAGTAGTCTCGTTGGGACACACCCTGTCCAGCCCCCGTTTATTACCCCAATTGGAACGCAAGTGTTTTAGTTAAAAATGTGCCGGTTTTGATGTCGAGTTCTCTCGAAAAGCTAGCTTTTCGAGAGAACTCGAACGGCGTCAAATATCCGAGTGCCGAGTGCGGGCGCGTCGTGTTGTAGAACTTCCGCCAGGTTTCGATAACGACGCGGGCCTCACGCAGCGAAGCGAACCATTCGCGGCGGCACAAGCCCGATTCGTCCCGCAGCTTGCCATTGAAACTCTCGCACTTGCCGTTTTGCCACGGTTTTCCGGGGGCAATGAATAGCGGCTCGATCGTGTTTGCCTTGAGCCAATCGCCGACTGAGTGCCCGATGAACTCGCTGCCGTTGTCGGAGCGGATCGCCTTTGGGAAACCTCTTTGCAAACAGATTCTTTCCAGTATCTGCCGGACCTTCAAACTGGTTATCGACGTATCGACCTCGATTGCCAGGCATTCCCGCGTGTATTCGTCGATCAAAGTCAGCATCTTCAGCTTTCTGCCCGACACCGCTTCGTCAAACACAAAGTCGTAAGTCCATATCTGATTCGCTTTTTCCGCTTTTGGCATTATTCCGATAAACGGCCTCGCCCGCTTCCTTTTCGGCCTCCGCTTTGGCAAGGCCAGCTTCAGCTCACGCCACAAACGGTACACCCGCTTTGCGTTTATCAACTCTCCGGCCCGCGTGAGCAGAGCCCATATCCGCCGGTATCCAAACCTCGGATGTTTCAGTGCCAGCTCCCTGATACGCTTCATCAGCTTCCCGCTGTCCGCCTTCTTCTGCCGGTAACGGTAGCTCTTTCTCCGCACCTTCAGCCACCGGCACGCTTTCCGCTCGCTCATCCCGCCGCCGATCATCTGCCTCGCCGCTTCACGCACCGCCGCGAGGCCTACCACTTTTTTTTGAGCACTTCCTTTACGATGTCGATCTCCAGATCACGCTCCGCCAGCAGCCGCTTCAATCTCGCGTTCTCCGCCTGTAAACTCCGCAACTCCCGTACCTCGCCCACCTCCATTGACCCAAACCGCTTCTTCCAAGCGTAATACGTCGTCTCGTGTATCCCCTTCTCACGGCAATACTCCTTCACCGTCACCCCGCTCCCCTCATACCCTCGCATTATCCCCACAATCTGCTCGTCCGTATGTACCTTTTTCATTTCAAGAATCTCCTTTTCTCATCTTAATTGATTCTTGCCTTCATTATGGGTTAATTTTAGGGGAGCAGGTCAACCCGTTCCAACCTACAAATGGCAAAAACAATTCTTATCGTGGAGGATCACGACGATATTCGCGCAGCGATGCGGAGACTGCTTGAACTTCGCGGTTTTATAATTACTGAAGCGACCTGCGGCGGTGAAGCCCTTCCTGCAACCCTCAAGCAGGCGCCTGATCTAATCCTGATGGATCTGGCCTTGCCGCGAGTTGATGGCATAGAGGCAACCCGCATTATTCGGGCTAATCCGGCGACCGTAAGGATTCCGATTCTAGCCGTTTCATCGAGTACAGCGCATTACAAGGATCAGGCACTACCCAATTACGGTCGTATTGGCAAGCGGATCCACAGTCGAAACCGAATTTATTCTTTACTTCATCTCTAGTCGACACAGTGAGCTTCAGCCGTTTCAGCTTGCCTTTGTCGAAGAACTCAAAACCCACCAGTTCGTTTGGGTAAGAGTTCAACTTGCCCGCAATCTTGAACTCCCTGCCTTCACCGCATACGTTACCCATGCCGCCCGCCTTCCAAAGTCTGAGTCTGTTGTTCGCAATACGAAAACGCCACCAATCCCCGACGTAGCTGCATTCAGGGTCGCCAAACGCGAAACCAAGATTGTAGGTTTGCCCTTTTAGCTCAGGTTTCTTGAAGAAGTAAACATCAGCACCGCCATCTTCAATTTGTTCGTCTGACAGCAAACGGAATTCGATATTCGAAATAGCGAGAAGCCAAGCTTCGCTTATGCCCTTTTTTGCGAGCAAATCGTTCGATGGTTTTTGGAAGGTTTGAACTTGTAAACAAGGATCCTGCGAACGATTTCCTGCTTGTGAGTTTCAGGTATTGAAATCTCGGACAGCGCGTTCCTTCCCGCTCCTTGAGCGAAACCCGCCGAAGAAGCTCCCGCTGCCATCAATAGGAAAACAAAAAGAACGGTGGACTTCATAAAAGCTATGATGCAGATGGAAGGCATTTCACTATCGCAGGCTACTTGGGCTTTTAGTGTTTTCCATTTTGGTTTGACTGTTTGTACGCGGCAGGTGCTTCAGCCCAAATATAGTTGATTTTCCGGAATTTGATTTTAGGCTTCCCGTTCAATGCCTCGATGAACTCGCGTTCGAAGAAGTGTCGCATTGTGTCCTCACTCGGAGGAGTGGGGCATCTATAATTTATCCAGGGAGATCGCCGAAACGCGAGTCCGATACGGTTTCGACCGGATACAGGTTCTG
>JBBJOS010000036.1:0-12374 GCA_037723965.1 Pyrinomonadaceae bacterium
ATTCATACCTTAAAAAAAACCATTTCGTGGTCTAGACAATGGGGTTCACTTTAGTTTACGGTTTCGTCCAGCCATTCGGTCCGCCGTGCGCACAGCATCAGGTTGGCACCGGCCTCGGCCAAAGCCTCGGCCATTTCTTTTCCGATACCGCGTGAGCCGCCGGTGACGATTGCGGTTTTACCCGTCAGATCGAACAGGTCTTTTATATGTTTTGCCATAGTGTATTCGTCAATAGTAAATCGTAAATCGCGCTTCAAAACAACTCCCTGTTGACGATTCGCAATTTACGATTCACCATATAGATATGAATAAAACAGAGAAGGAACTCGCGATACTGCGCGATCTTTTCATAACGCCGGATTGGACGTTGCGTTTTACCGAACTTTTCGACAAGAATTTTAAGTTCGCGGATGATAAGGAAATTTTGTATGTAAATCCGGGCACCGGAAATCACGTGCTCGGGCTGCTGGAAAAGCTCGAAGCCGATTCGCGAATCGCCGCCTACAGTGAAGACGTGCAGGCGAATATTTTGGGACAGGGAAAGGCCGACATCGTTGAAGCCGAGGTCGCATTCTTAAATGAATTTCCCCGCGAGACTTTCGATCTGGTCATTGCCGATGCCAGCTTCGTCCAGCCTGACGAGTTGTCCGAATTTTTGGGTGATATTACTGATCTGTCCGACAAGCGCGTAGCGTTTTTATTGCCGACCGCCGGAAGCTTTGGCGAGATCTTTTCGTTCCTGTGGGAAAGCTTTTTGAATGCGGATCTGCTAGATAACGCGGCCGAGATCGAGCGGATGATAAATACGATTCCGACGATCTCCGCCGTCGAGGAAATGGCGGCGAATCTCGGTCTTTCCAAAATAAAAACCGTCACCGAATCCGAAATATTCGAATTCGAAAACGGCCCCGATTTTATCGATTCGCCGCTCGTCGCCGATTTCCTCCTGCCGGTATGGCTCGATTTCATCGACGAAGACGAACAGGAACGAGTCCGCGTGACACTGGCAAAGCTTATCGATGATAACGCGGAGAATCTGACGTTTCAGTTTACGGTGAAGGCGACGTTTGTGACGGGTGAAAAGTAAGGAAAATCAGTAAATACTAAGCGGCTTTCTTCAACAAGCTGATGAGTTATTTTGACACATCCAACCGGGTAAACCAATCCTTCGGATAGAAAGCCGCTTCACCCTTTTCATTGTTTACTTTTATCTGGCCTGACGCTGAGTAGGTCTCGATACTATATAGCTTGAAAGGGATTAGATCTTTTTCTGTCTTCGTAACACAGACGGCCCAAACCGAATCAACCGCGCCCATTACCTGCAGATTCATTGCCGCGTGCTTACCGTGTAATCCGTTACTGAAGTCCACACTATTGCGGTTAATCGAAGCAATTTGATTGCTTGCCATGAGCCTTTATTGCGTCTTTACTTCCGCACGCCGGCGCATTTCTTCCATCAAGGCTTCATCAGTCATTGATGTGACCTGCGGCACCTCGGGTGTCGGAAGATTCTTTTGGGCCTGTTCGGCTCTTTCTTCGTCCTCGGCTTCACGCATTCCGTCTTTAAAAGCCTTGCGCGTTTGCCCGAACGATTTGGCGAGCTGCGGCAGCCTCGACGCTCCGAAAAGCAGGAATAAAACCGCCACGATCAATATAATTTCTGTTGTTCCAAAACTTCCCATAATATTATTTCAACTTAAATGTTTACGATTCAAAAAACTCTTTTGCGGAGATGGCCCGCAATTCCGGCATGACTTTCTGAATTATTTGAAAATCTCAATATCGTGAGTAACGATTAAGCCGCCATGGATGACGCCCAGGCGACGCTATCAACGCGTCATTTCGTAATGTTCTCAATTTTGTTGGCTGTGCTCCCTGCATCAAATATAGCCGCCGTAGGGCTTTCGATGTTTCCCACCAATCGGTTGCCGTCGGGTTGATAAGCAGCTTGTTCTTGTTTGCCAAAATTCGCCACTTTTCATATTTCTGCAATGCGGCGGTGTCGATTGAGGTCGCGACGAGTTCATAAAATATGACGGAAGGAAAAAGGCATGAAAGTAATAATTCCTTGATCTGAGATTCGAAATCGGGAAAAACAGATGTGTCAAAGATAGGAAAAGTCTTTCTTGCCATATTTTGCTTCTTCTTCTTTCAGTGCTCCCATTGCTTCGCGAAAAGCATCTATTAGCTCCTTTTGGTCCTTTGTAAGACGCTTCGGCAATGTAAAATCCTTTGCCCTCGGCAACTTATCCTTTCCATTCCCATTTTGATTTTTTTCAACTTTCTTCATAAATCCCGCCAGCTAATTATTAGATGCCGATAGGCCGTAAAAGTTCACACGGCCATCAGCTACATAATAACGCTTTTAGAAGGATCTTTCCATATAATGGCCTGACATTTTATGACTTTCCAGTAAACCGGTCCATTGCATCGACCAGCGCCGAGACGATGCCTTTTTCCGAAACCGAATGGCCGGAATCAGGAACGACGACGAATTCGGCTTCAGGAAATGCCCGGTGCAGATCCCACGCCGAGGTCATCGGGCACACGACATCGTAACGGCCCTGGACGATAAACGTAGGAATGCCGCGGATCTTATCGACATTTTCGAGCAGGTAATTCTCCGACTCGAAAAACGAATTATTCATAAAATAATGACATTCGATCCGTGCGAGGCTCAGAGCCTCGTGTTCGCCTTCCCAATGATTCATCAGGTTTTCATCGGGAAAAAGCTTTGAGGTCGAGCCTTCCCACACGCTCCACGCGCGGGCGGCGGAAAGCTGCACCTGCTCATCATCGCCGGTGAGCCGCTTGTGATACGCCGTCATAAAATCTCCGCGCTCCGCTTCCGGAATTTCGTCGCGGTACCGTTCCCAGAAATCGGGGAATATTTCCGACGCTCCGTATTGATAAAACCATTGAAGTTCCTTGCGGCGTGTAAGAAAAATGCCCCGAAGGATCAAACCTAAACACCTGTCCGGATGCGAAATGCCGTAAGCCAAGCTCAAAGTGCTGCCCCACGAACCGCCGAACACATGCCATTTTTCGATGCCGAATTTTTCGCGCAGGGCTTCGATATCATTGATTAAATCCCAGGTCGTATTCTCACGAAGCTCGGCATGCGGTGTGGATTGGCCCGATCCGCGCTGATCGAAAAGAATTACATGATACGCCGCCGGATCGAAAAACCGCCGGTACATCGGTATCAAACCGCCGCCCGGCCCGCCGTGCAGGAACACGACCGGAATGCCTTCGGGATTGCCGACGCGTTCGTAATATACATCATGGATATCGGAAACTTTCAGCATTCCCGAATCAAAAGGCTCTATCTCTGGGTAAAGTGTTTTCATTAGGAAGATATTACTTTAAAAAATTATCGTACCAAAGCTGGAAAACCAGCAGCGTCCAGATTTGCTTGTGGTGACTCGCGATGCCTTTTTCGTGTTCCTCTATAAGTTTCTGCATATATGCAGGCTCGAACAGGCCTTGTTCTCTTAATCTTTCCGGTGCAAGCAGTGAATGCATCAATGGATTCAGGCGGCCTTTTAGCCATTCGGCTATAGGAATTCCGAAACCCTTTTTCGGCCGGTGCAGTATCGATCTCGGCAACAGGTCCTTCATTGCCTCTTTTAGAATGTATTTGCCGACTTTCCCTTTGAGTTTATAATCGACCGGCAGCGAAGCCGCGAACTGGCCGACGCGGGGATCGAGGAAAGGCGCCCGTGTTTCGAGCGAAACCGCCATCGAAGCCCGGTCAACCTTGGTCAAAATATCCTCGGCCATATACAGATTCATATCGAGAAACTGCATTTGCTCGATCTCGTTTTCCGCATCCGTGGAATTGAGCAATTCCTTCGCACCGGCATAAATATCACCGGAAGAAGATTCGAGAACTTCTTTCGTCAGAAGACTTTTTTGCTCATCTACCGAAAATGAGCCGAACCAGGAATGGTGACGTGTTACGGTATCGTAATGCGAAGCCGCGACGAATCGTTTTGCTTTGTAATCGAATGAAAGATTTTTGGTCGAAACGGGAAGTCTATGGACGATTGGCTCGATCACGCCGGAACGCAGGAACTTTGGAATAGACGAGTAAACAGCCGCGACCTTGTGGCCGTAATACATCGGGTATCCGGCAAAAAGCTCATCGCCGCCGTCGCCGCCAAGTGCTACAGTCACATGTTTTCTGACAAACTGCGACAGCAGCAGCGTCGGTATCAGTGAACCGTCCGAAAGCGGTTCGTCGAGCCATGTTCCGATCTCGCTGATCAGATCGCCTGCCTTTTCGGCACTGAGGATTTCTTCGTAATGCTCGGTGTTGAGATGTTTGGCCACCTGCTGCGCGTACTTCGATTCGTCGAATGAATCTTCCTCGAAACCGATGGAGAACGTTTTCACTCGCTCGGTCGCATGCTGTGTTGCATATGCCGCAACGGTAGATGAATCAATGCCGCCGGATAACAAAATTCCGAGCGGAACATCCGAAACAAGCCGCATTCTTACCGCGTCGGACAAAAGCTCTCTCAGTTCCGAGGCTTTATGCGTGATCCCGTTTCCGTTCCTTTCATCCGCCGGCTTTTGCCAAGAAAGATTCCAGTATCTGCGAGTATTTATCTCGCCGTTTTCCACCGTCAAAAGATGTGCGGCCGGAAGCTTTGAAATGCCTTTATAGATCGACATCGGTGCCGGAACATAATCGAACGAAAGATAATGCCTCATAGCATCGAGATCGAGTTCCGGCTTTACCGCCGGATGTGCAAGCAATGCCTTTGCTTCGGACGCGAATAGCAGCTTTCCGTCGAATACTCCATAATAGAGCGGCTTTTCGCCGAACCGGTCGCGGGCGATGAGCAGCTTTTTCTTGCGTTTATCCCACAATGCAAAGGCGAACATTCCGTTCAAATGATCGACCAGGGCAGCGCCGTATTCCTGGTAAAGATGCGGCAGAATCTCGGTGTCGGTCTGCGTCTCGAATTTATGCCCGAGCTTTTCGAGATCGGCGCGGACCTCGCGGTAATTATAAAGCTCACCGTTCATTATCACGACAACCTCGCGGTCTTCGCTGTAAACAGGCTGCTCGCCGGTGTGCAGATCGATCACCGAAAGTCTCCGCATCCCGAGAGCAACGCCGTCATCAAGCCACAAACCTTCCGAATCCGGCCCGCGATGCGTTATCCGCTCGCACATCGAATGCAAAACGGCTTCGCTGTGATCTTGCGAATCCTTATTTGCTCCTAAATTTACCCAGCCTGCGATTCCGCACATATCTATTTCAACCTGAAACTCTCTACATTCTTTATGTCAGAAATGGCCGTCACGTCACTAACAACAAAAAGGAATCGCATTCCATTGTAAGTAAAGCCTTCATTCGAGTAACTGTACTCAAAATTACCCGTGAATACGGCGGTGATTGCTAAATCAATATTATTTTTCTCTGGCGTAACAACTTCACAGAGTCGCCGACTAAAATGACCCTTATCATTGCATACTATCCTGCGAAATGCTGGGTCGAATTCCACATCAAAAAGCGGATGCCGACTCGGACAATTTTCATCATCTAACCAGTAATTTGTTCCGATTTGCACTAGAGTCGTTTTTACCATAATTGCACGTTTGTGGTATGGATCCGGATTGTCGATCAGTTTACAGATACTTGGCACCGGCGGCGGCCAAGTTTCCGTGCTTAATGCTGTCGTGTTTGATTCTGAATCAGATGGAGGGATAGTTGAAGTCGAACTACATCCAATCAAGAGAAACGAGAGTAATACTAAATGGGGAAACTTGGTTTTGAACAGTTGGTCAGTCATCAAATCCTATCTTCTCCCGCACCGCATAAATCGCCTTGTCCTGCGATTCATGATACGTCCGCACCTGAAGTTCCGCGAGCAGGCCCATTAAAACGAACTGCACCGAGATCGCAAGCATTACAATTGTGATGATCGGCAGCGGCGTCAAGATGAAAGAAGTTGAAAAGAACAGCTTCAGAACGACCGCCCAGATGCCCGCTATCATCGAAATAAAAAACGCGATTACGCCGAAGGAGCCGAAAACGTAGAGCGGCTTTGTCTGGTACGACGCCATGAATTTTATAGTGATCAAATCGAACACGACCTTTATTGTGCGGGAAATGCCGTATTTAGATTTGCCCATTGTGCGGGCGTGGTGATCGACCGGGATTTCGGTGACTCGGGCTCCAGACCAGCTTGCGTAGATCGGGATGAAGCGGTGCATTTCTCCGTAGAGCTTTACGTCCTGAATGACGTCGCGGCGATATGCTTTCAGCGAGCAGCCATAATCGTGGAGTGGAACGCCGCCGATCCAAGAGATAATTCTATTTGCTATCTGCGACGGGATTTTGCGGGAGATCAATTTGTCCTGCCGGTTCTTTCGCCAGCCGGAAACGACGTCGTAGCCTTCATCTAATTTTTGCAGGAGCCTTATAATATCCGCCGGATCGTTCTGCAAATCGGCGTCCATCGGGATAAGAATATTGCCTTTTGCCGCATCTATGCCTGCGGACATTGCCGCCGTTTGGCCGTAATTCCGGCGCAGGGAAATCACGCGGACGCGATCATCACCGGCGGCAATTTCCTTTAATATTTCCAGACTTTTATCTGTCGAACCGTCGTCAACGAAGATAACTTCCGCCGATTTTCCGAGAGCATTCAAAGCCTCGCTGATCTTTGCGTGCATCGGCCGCAGATTATCTTCCTCGTCTAGAACCGGCAGAAACAGGGATAATTCCGGCGGATTTTCTATTTTAGTTGTGTTCATTTTTTAACGTTGATGCAACGTTATAATTTAATGCTTTCGTAGGGAAAAATACAGCGGAGAAGGGGACGATCCGCTTGTGTTGCGTTATACGGTAGCAGGGAACATTGGGTTGGGATGAGAATAAACTAAACGTTATTAAAGCTTTTTTGCGACGATCACAATTGACACGCCAAACGGGAAATTGAAATTCTTTAACCAGAACCGTTCTGCGCCTAAAAGTTTGCCGAAGATACCATTTAGCGCAGAAATGCCTATATTGTTTTCCGATTCGGGCTTCATTCCGGTCAGTTTCATTAGCGTACGGCCGGTAAGGATCGGTGCGAAAAATGTCCAGTTCGCGTAGGTGGCGCGTTCGACGGTAAAGCCCGCGTTTTCCAGCCGATCGACAATTTGTTTCCGGGTGTATCGAATCCGGTGGTGTGAAATGTCGTCTTGCACGCCCCAGAGCCACATAAACGCCGGCACGAAAATAAGCGAATGCCCGCCGGTTTTGGTCACGCGGTGCATTTCCTTCAAACCCGCAATATCGTCATCAAGGTGTTCGATAACGTCGAGAGCAGTCGTTAGGTCAAAGCTTTCATCTTTGTAAGGCAAAGTTTCCGCCAAGCCTTTTTGAACTTTCAAACCTTTCTGCCGGCAAAATTCAAGAGCGTCGTCCGAAACATCGACGCCTTCGGACTCGCCGAATTGAGCAAGCATTTCGAGATTTGCTCCGGTTCCGCACCCAATATCTAAAATCTTCAAACTTTGGACTTTGGACTTTGAACTTTGGACGATCTGTCTAAGAAAACTTTCGAGAATCGCCCGCCGTCCAACGAACCACCAATGCGAGCCTTCCACATCGTCCATTATGGCGTATGTGTGCTGCTCCATTTCCTGGGGTAATGCTGAACTCATCGTTTTAGTTTGCCACGAATTACACGGATAGCACGAATAGGAACGAATCTATTTTTGTTCCAATCCAAGCAATTGGCTGGTGAACGCTCCGGGATTTTCGTCTATTGTCAATCCATAATTGTCGCGAAGGCGGCATTCGATTCCTTCGTCGTTAAGAAAACATGCACCGTCATCTCTGCGGCCAAGAATTAAAAGCTGTAATCCTTCATCGAGAAAATCTTCGCTTCCCACCTGGAGCATGTATTCACCGGCGGTTTTGTGGGCGGCACGCTCGAGATCGTACAGCGTCGGATCGAAAATGCTGAGCGGATTTACAGCGGCGTTCGAGAAGCTTTCGATGGTTTGGGCAAAATCGTAAGCGTGGCGGCCTTCGTGAACGAATGTTCCTTCGCAGCCGCGTTGGCCGCCTGTATCTATGGTTTCTTCGGCGATGGCGATGTAAACCTCACCCAATGCTTCGACAAAACCAAGTCTTCCGTCCGCTATTTTCTCATTCGTTTCGCCCGCGTCGATAAGTCCCGTAACACCGGAAGCATTAACGATGCTGACTGGCTGCACGCGTATCAGCAGTTCGGAACGCAGAATTTGCTCTGCCATGTGACGGTGAAAATTGTTGCCCTTTTCGAGAATTGTGCCGAATGCGTCTTCGACCGATTTTCGGTAGCGGTTGTCGATGCCTTTAACAAACCTCATAAAGATATACCGCTATAACGCTGAAAACATTAACCGCAGATGGACGCAGATAAACACTGATGAAAAGCGACATGTTTTGTTCTTATCTGTGTCCATCCGCGTAAATCCGCGGTTAGTAATTCTTTTACTACTCGTTTCATCCAACTCTCCCAAATCCGCACCAGCTATTCTGATTATGCCAGACGATCTCGACATCTTCGGCTTTTATCTCTTCCCACCAGCTTTCGAAATCTTTCTTTGAAATATAAAACGCGGTTGGGGCGACCAGGTGATCGAATACGATATTATGCTGTTCGCGCCAGCCGAAGGTACCGAGATGATTTAGGTAATCGTTGTAAAAGAGATGTTTCGCAATTGATTTTGCGGCTGTATTTGCCGGACGGTAAACGAGTTTTGTCGCGAGGAAAACGCTGAGCGTTGGGAGCTTTGAAAGCTGGTAGAGCATCGGTTGGCTGATTTTCGAAGTAAAGCCTTCGCGGACAGGATTCACATACTTCGTGATCCATTCGTTGTTTTCGGCCCCGTAAACCCACGCGGACATGCTGCCGCCTTTTTTTAGTTTGGAGACGAGCGACATAAACGCTCCCTTCGGATCGGGCGTGTGGTGGAGAACGCCGATGCTGAATGCGAAATCGAAGGCTTTTTTGAGCGGCAGTTTAAAAAGATCGGCCTGGATGATATGAACGTTCGGCATAATGCGGGTCAATGCATAGGCCGATTCTACTCCGTCGCCCAGATCGATGCCGACGACCTCCTTCGCTCCCCATTCCGCCGCAAGTTTCGTGTGCCGGCCTTTGCCGCAGCCTCCTTCGAGTATGATCTTGTCTTTGAAAAATTCCTTCTTCACGGGCTGCAGCCAACCGAGAAACTGCTCCGAATACTTCGTGTCTTCCTGCGTAAAATGCGTCCACTGCCAGCCGAAATTCTCCGCCGTTTCTGCTTTATCTGTTTCTATCTTAGATAGATCAACAAAACGCGGAACTCCGCGCACCACCTTATATTCGCGCGTGCATTTCTTACACGTCAGAACGCCGTCGATAATTTCCTGGCCCTCATATTTAGCGGCGTGGGCCAGCAAAATATCGCCGCCGCACGTCGGGCATGCCAAAAGGTCTAATAACTTTTCTTTCATTTAAATCGATGGAAGGCGGACCTCCTTGTCCGCAACATAAATTTCGATATTAGGAGATTTGCGGACAAGTATGTCCGCGTTTCATAATTACTCTAAATTGCTCAAATTCTTTGTAAGGAAAGGGCTGACGCCAGTTAAATTCAAATTCGTCGGTTTCGCGGTCAGCGTAAAGCTGATTAAAAGTCTCGTGAAAGGAAGCGCAGACATCTTTAACCGTTCCTAAATGGGAGAAAACGAGTTCGCGCTCCGATGCGTCTCGGTCGCCGCTCGGATATTGATAGATTTCCAGCAGCATCTGTTCGCCATTACGGACGAATCGAAAATCGAATTCTTCCGGATCTCGATTCCATTTCAACAGATATTCATCCTCCGGCGAATCCGCGTCGAGCAAGGCAGACAATATTTGCAAAAGTTCTGGCAGTGCAAATTCATGCGGCGCGTGGGCGGTCGTAGTGTGAAATTCACTCACGCCGTCTTCAAAACCGATTGACATCCAGCCGCACTGCGGGCTATTAAAGCTTACTTCTAATTTCCCTGACATAAGCTAATTATGGTAACTTTTTTATCAAACTTAGTACAAATCCGCCCTCTGGAGAATGATATGAACAAGTCTTTGTTGGCGACGATAGGCCTGCTGTTTCTTTTCGCTGCGAGTACGGGAGCGCAAACGGCAAAAAAAAGTCCAATACTAAAAAAACCAAAGGTTCCGGCTACGAAGGAAACACTCCTTCCAGCAGCGTATGAAATCCATGTATGGGTCAACAGCCTTGGCGTTATCTTGGTAGGGATCGTAGCAGTGCCGACTTATCCGGCTACGAATGAAAGTTCATTCTCGGACTTTCTTAAAAATCATTTTGCGGCCAAACACATTGCACCGCTAAACGTAAAACGCGAGTATCCAAAGATCATAATCAAATTCTTTGCCGACGACGTAATCACCCTGATAAATGCTATCAACCTGGTTCGCGTCTCGGATCAGGTAGCGGTTGAACTCGATGGGATCATCGATGATGTTCGGCTTATCGTGTCACGAAAAATGACTGCAAACGAGATGGACGACGTTAAACCCAACCCTCTGACACTGATCGTTGAAATGAACGAACAAAAAAACCTTACTCTCAATAATGACGAAATGGGGAAGCTGTCCGATATGTCTGCACTGGTCAAATTCCTAAAGGACTTTTTTCGGCAACGCGCGGATAACGGAGTTTTTAGGGAAAACACCAACGAGATCGAAAAAACTGTTTTTATAAAGATGCCTTTGACGGGAAAAGCAACGGATCTGATAAAGATAGCTAAGGCACTGGAAGAAGCCGGGGCTGATCCTATCGGTTTTCAGGTTGATGAAACAGCGAATGAGCGTCTGGAGCGGCAAGATTTTTTACCTGACTTCACGTCTCCATTAAATAAAACTCCGGTGCCCCCAAAAAAGAAGGCCTTGTCTCCAAAAAAGAAAACCTTTAGATGAAACAGTATCACGACATTCTCAGACATATTTTGGATCGCGGCGTACGACACGAAGACCGAACCGGCGTCGGCACGATCTCTGCATTCGGCTATCAAACACGTTTCAATTTGCGCGAAGGATTTCCTATTGTCACGACGAAACGTGTCCCTTTTCGCTGGGTTGCCGAAGAGCTCTTTTGGTTTCTAAGCGGCGATACGAACGAGAAAGGCCTGCGTGAACGCGGCGTGGACATCTGGGCCGAGTGGGCGACAGGCGAACAGACGGCTAGATTTGGACGGGACGAAGGCGACCTCGGGCCGGTTTACGGCTATTTATGGCGGTCGTTCGGTGGTGATTATCCGCAGATGAACGGCGTCGATCAGATCGCCAGACTGATTCGCGAGATCGAGACCAATCCCAATTCGCGGCGGCTGATCGTTACAGGCTGGAATCCAGAAACTTGCGACGAAGTTGCCCTGCCGCCGTGCCATACGCTTTTTCAATTCAAGGTCGAAAATGGAAAAACTCTCCACTGTCAACTCTACCAGCGAAGCGCGGATGCGTTTCTTTTTCGGAACTAGAAATTACCGTGTAACACAATGGCTTATCCACGATAAAACGAACAGGTAGTATCCTAATTTGATTGTGTTTTACGTAAATCTTAGAACTCGCCCGCAATCGGCCTTTCTTACAAGAACTTCAATAACGATTGGATCGTAACCTTTGAAGCCGTCCGTGGACATTTGAAAGCGCCTCGTTGGCTCGGTGACCGCAAACAGTTTTTCGAGAAAGATTAAAGCGCCTGTTCGGTTCTGTTTCCAAGATTCCAAGTGACAATTAACTTTGAATTTTTCCCAATAGCAGTAAAGGCTTAAACCGATCATAGAGTTGTGTCATCGTCCTGCCTTAAGCGTTCGCCGTCTTTTTATTTATATCTACTTAAGACCTCACCTGCAACATTCGTCACCCTAACGTTCTTATAAGATAAGCGTTTCCTAAAGCTTAAGCATTTTTTGGCGACAAACGTAGGATTGTATCGGGGTAACACCTGTAATACGTTCTGTTGATCTAACTGAATTGCCTTCGTTCAGATCAATTTTCCGATGAAAATGTACTTGACGCGGTTCCATCGGCGCACCGGCAATTTCTTAATTTCGGCGAAATCACCTTGTTCGTTTTGGTGTATTTCCCACGCATCTCTTGGTCTTCTAACCGCTTCCTATAAGTTCATCTTTGGTCCCCTTAAAATTAAATAAATATAGATAACAAAATCTGGGCTGCTTTAGTTAGAAGATAACTACGCAACGATATAGCTTCCAACGCCAGTTGTGCAGCAAAGAAGTCAAATTATAGCTACTTAACACCTGCCACACACATAAACTGATTCTGCAGAGCAGTTTAAGTGTGATTTGCTATGTGTCGGGTCATGAC
>JBBJOS010000037.1:0-11163 GCA_037723965.1 Pyrinomonadaceae bacterium
GTCCATGTTTACATGGTAACATAGAAATCGCGGTCAGTCAAGTATATTATTGCCATTTTATGAAATGTTGCATTAATAAAACGCTTGACAACGGATGCAACAGGTAGGAAAATAATGCGGCGCCATTTGACGCTGATTTGCTATTTGAAAATTTGGTTTAAAAATAATCGGTGGGACAGTGGGACAAGTTTGGGACGGCGAACAACAACCCGCCGGACCGGTAACCAGCGTCTTTCCTTGACATTTAGCTTTCTCGCGGTTACCTTTAAAGTTTTCACTTTAGGGTGAAAACCATGGAGAGTAATTATGCCGCAAAGAACATATCAACCGAACAACCGCCGCCGTGCGAAAAAACACGGATTCCGGGCGAGAATGGCGACCAAGAACGGACGCGCAGTGATCAAACGCCGCCGTGCGAAGGGACGCAAGAGATTAACCGTTCACCATTATTAGACTTTTCGCTGCCGAAGGAAGCACGGTTGAGAAAACGCGCCGAATTTCTTCGGGTTTACGAGCATGGCAAGCGTATCGAAGGCCGTTTTATGACGGTTTTCATTTTGCCCGGCGAAAACCAGTTGCAGCGCGTCGGGATCACGGCGACCAAGAAAGGCATCGGCAAAGCACACGACCGGAACCGGGCCAAGCGGTTGTTGCGTGAAACTTTCAGGCTTAGCAAAGCGGAGTTAAACGGCGTTCCGATTATTTTCGATTGGGTGCTCAATGCGCGGCGAAGCATTTTGCGTGTAAAGCTCGAAAAGCCGCTGGCGGAGTTTCGCCAAATTGTCGCCCGTGTTGCGTTAAAAGCTGAAGAAAATTCGTTGCCACAGGCAGTAAAGGAAAATACAGAAAAAGGTTAATTGCGTTTTTGTTACCCGCGATCTGTATAGCCCGAGGCTCTCTGTGGCAAAATAGTTTTTACCGATGAAGTTTCTGGTCCTCGATCTATTGGGCATTTATAAGGCCTTAGTGTCGCCTTTTTTGCCGCCTGCCTGCCGGTTTGAGCCGTCCTGCTCGGAGTACGCGAAAGAAGCTGTCGAAAAATACGGCGCGGTTCGCGGAACATGGATGGGCCTGAAACGTATATTAAGATGCCAGCCGTTTTGCAAGGGCGGGTACGACCCGGTGAAGCAGGTCGCTGGCAGAAGGCAGTCGGAAAAATCGTGTAACGACCGGCCATAACTGACCAATAACATTAATGGATAATTCGAATAATCAGAGTCAATTTCGTTTCCTGATAGCAGCCGTGCTGTCGATGATCGTGCTTTTTGGCTGGTCTTACCTTTTCACGCCGACGAAACCCGTCGAGAATGCGAATACGGCAGCGAATGCAAATGTCGTACAAACCGCTCCAGTACCTGCGGCGCCTGTTCAGCAGGCAGCTCAGCCGGTGCCTGAAACAGTTACGGAAGTTCCCGATACTGTTCCCGCCAGATCGATCACGATCAAATCGCCTCTGTACGAAGTAACGCTCGATTCCAACGGAGCGCTCGCTACAAGCTGGTTACTACTGAAGAATAAGCTCGGTAATGCTGAATTTCCGCTTTATGCCGACGGTTCAAACGCGGAGCAAAATAAACCGCTTCAGTTGATATCGGAAGAAGCTCTGAAACAAACGCCGCGTGCGATTCCATTTCGCTTGACGACCGATGACCAGAATTTAACGACGCTGATCAACGACCGCAACTATCAGATATCGGTTCCGGAAGAAACGGTCACGCTCGGCGAAGGGCAGGAAAAGCAAATCGATTTTACGTTAACCGACGCAAGCGGCGTCGAAGTCAAAAAATCGTTCATTTTCCGTGCGGACAGCTACATTTCTGATCTGGCAATAAGCGTCAAGCGAAACGGCCAGACCATTCCGAACACAAAGCTTTTGATCGGTGCCAGCATCGGCGATCACGCGATCAATCACCACACTTTCTATCAGATCGAATCCGAAGCGGTTGCCGGCATCGACGGCGACATCGTTCGGCATCAGGGCAATTATTCGTTTACATTCGGCGCGGATAATAAGGCTTCGCTGGCAGTTCCCGGCACGGTTAATTGGGCCGGTGTCGGAGATGCGTATTTTGCGATGGCGGCAATACCGGCCACGCAAACTCAAGGTTTGGAACTGCACGCCTCGAAATACGATATCCAGACGCAGCCATATTTCGACAGCATTTTTAGCTGGGTAACGCGAAGCGAGAAGACGAGCGAGACTCGGCATTTGGTCACGGCCCAGTTACCGATAACCTCGGATGGTTCAGTTACGAAAATATATACGGGAACTAAGGATTATTTTCTTCTCAAAAGCTTAAATGATCCGCTTTCGGCATCTGTCGGAAGGCCGGTCGTGCTGGTCGATCTCATCAATTTCAGCAATTACTGGTGGCTTCGGTGGCTGACGAAGCCGCTGTCGATACCGATCCTTTTCGCTCTTAGTTTTTTCAATGGCTTGCTTCATAATTACGGACTCGCGATCATCGTTTTCACATTTTTGTTCTATTCGCTGCTGTTTCCTTTGAGATGGTCGCAGTCGCGTTCATTTAAAAAAGCGGCCGGAAATGCGCCGAAAATGAAGGCGATTCAGGATCAAATTAAAGACCTGCAAAAGAAGGGCGTGCCGACCGACGATCCCCGAATGCGGCAGCTTCAGATGGACCAGCTGAAGATGACGAAGGATGCTCTGCCGATCGGCGGCTGTCTGCCGATGCTGCTGCAATTTCCGCTGCTGATCGCATTTTATACGGCGGTGACGGTTTCGCTCGAGGTCCGGCAATCATCGTTTATGTGGCTGCCCGACCTTTCGGCGGCCGATCCGTGGCATTTACTGGAATTTGCGTTCGCGTTTTCGATGGTGCTGTCGATGAAGTTCACGCCGACCGCCGCGACTGTTACGCCCGAACAGCAGATGCAGCAGAAAATGATGATATATTTTATGCCGGTGATGATGCTATGGGTGATGTGGGCGGCCCCGTCCGGGCTGCTGATTTACTGGTTCTTCGGCAACATCGTCAGCTTTGGGCAGCAAATGGTTATTAACAAAATGAACAAACCGGCTGATCCGGGCGAAGCGGTCGTTGTCGATTCGGTCCCGAAAAATGCTAAAAAGGTGAAGCCGAAGCTTTCAACGTCTTAGGTTCTGAGTTCACGCTTCAGCGTGCGTTTCGTTAAAGTAAGACAAACTAAAGTTTGAACTCATAACAATTGATATTAACGAAATTTGCCAAAATGCCGAGAAGTTTCTGACCGAGGTCGTAGCCGATCTGGGCTTCGATATCGAAGTCTCGTCGCAATGGACTGACGAAGGCTGCCTGCTGAATCTGAAAGGTGAGGATGCTCATTTTGCCTTGGCCGAAAACGGCGAAATGCTCGATTCTTTCGAGACACTTTTGTTTCAAATCTACGGCCGCGAGCTCGACCGCGATCACCGCTTTGTAGTTGACGCCGACGGTTACCGGAGAACCCGAAAAGCCGAACTTCAGGCAATGGCCCGTTTCGCCGGCGATCAGGTGCGTAAAAACGGCACGCCGTTTACCTTCGGCGTGCTGAATTCGACTGAACGCCGCGTGATTCATTTGGCTATTCAGGCCGAAGAAGACCTGATCACAGAGTCCGTCGGAGATGGTAGGGACCGGCGGCTTCGAGTTATATTGAAATAATCCGATCACGGTATGCCGGATACAATTGTCGCATTAGCAACCGTCCTGGGCCGAAGCGGCATCGGCGTAATTCGCCTGAGCGGCGGTGAAGCTCTTGCTATTACAAAAAGACTTGTTCGTGAAGAAAACCTCGATCTCAAACCTCGCACCGCTCATCTCAATCAAATCCGCGATCTCGAAACCGGCGAAGTCATCGACGAAGCTCTCATTACCTATTTCAAAGCCCTGAACTCATTCACAGGCGAAGACGTCATCGAATTAAGCTGCCACGGCTCGCCGATTTTGCTGCGGCAAGTCGTCGATATGTGCCTGCGGCTTGGCGCTCGAATGGCGGAAGCGGGTGAATTCAGCCTGCGAGCTCTTGCGAATGGCCGGATGAATTTGGCGGAAGCGGAAGCGATCCGTGATTTAATCGACGCGCAGACAATTGCTGCCGCACGGCAGGCCGTCCGGCAGCTTCGCGGAGAATTTTCAAACCGGCTGCAGCCGCTGAAGGACGATCTGCTCGATGTTATCGTCGTTCTCGAATCCGCTCTCGAATTTGTTGAGGATGATCTGCCTGAATTCCAGATGGAAAGCATCAAAACGCGTTTAGCTACAATCGCCGAAGAAACCGGCAAAATCGCCGCGACATTCAAAGCCGGTAAACTTATTCGCGAAGGTTTAAAGGTCGTGCTCGCAGGACGCCCGAATGTCGGCAAATCGAGCCTCTTCAATGCTCTTTTAGGAAGCGACCGGGCCATCGTTACCGAAATTGCCGGAACAACGCGAGATCAAATTCACGAAAAATTTACGATTGGCGACATACCGATTTCGCTTATCGATACAGCGGGACTTCGTGAAACTGAAGACGCGGTCGAAATTATCGGCGTTGAACGCTCGAAAATGTCAATGGCCGACTCGGACCTCGTGATCGTATTACTAGACGGTTCGGAAAAGATCACGATAGAAGACAAATTAATTTTAGAATCGGTCAAAGAATTAAATCATTTTGTTGCCATTAATAAATCGGACAAAGCTGACCTAAACCGTATCGAAAATCTCAAATCTCAAATTTCAGATTTCGAATCTCCAATTATTGCCGTTTCCGCAAGGACCGGAGAAGGCCTTGACGAATTACAACGCCAGATTGTCCGGCCGTTCACCAGTGAAGATCTATCTAATTCCGGTTTTCTTGTCTCCGACGCAAGGCATCATGATCTGCTGCTGCGGGCCGAAAGCGAAATCCGAAGTTCGCTCGAATTATTAAACCAAAAAACCAGCGAAGAGATTGTACTGATCGGACTCCACAACGCCCTCCGCTATCTGGGCCAGATCACCGGCGAAACTACGACCGAAGACATGCTCACACGAATCTTTTCTACATTCTGCATCGGAAAGTAAGGGCCGAATCTAAGAGAATTTTTCGGAAAACGAAAAGGACGGCCGTGATAGCCGTCTTTTTCCATTGCTTCGGTATTTACTACAGGTTACGGATTCGCCGTAAAATCTAAAGCGGTCATTTCTTCCGTAAGATTTATAGTTTTGCTTTCGAACGTATAGAGCCTGTGAGTGGCGGACAAAATATATGTCTGTCCGGCCTCGACACCCGGGAAGCTGTAATATCCGGTGCTACTTGTCAACGCCGTGCGGACGCCGCCGTTTCCATCGACGATGGAAACACTACACGCAAGATACCTTGACCGCCGGCGGTTTTAACACGTCCCGCGACGGTGACATTAGCCGGCGTCGGTGAAAGCGTCAGGCAATCGATGTCCGAATGGGCCGAAGCCACAACCACATTCGTATTTGTCGTGCCGCTTGTGTAATTTGCTTGCAGGGCGTTCACCGTCAGGCTGCCGCTTGCTGCGATCCGCTCATCGAGAATTATCGTCGCTCCAAAGGGAAGCGTGATCAATTGATTAGGAGTCAATTACTTCGAAAATTCTGTAAAGGCAACGCGTGCGCAAAGGCAGTTTTTTGTAGATGTTCTGAGCAAGGAGTTTCCTAAGTACAACGAAAATATCTGGGGAATGACCGCTTCGGATTCTGCCCGCGGCTATGTTGCGTGGGGAGCTCCACCGCGTCACGAAGCGACTGACGGTCCGTAGTGCTTGCGCGGCCGCCGGTTCGCTAATGTTTGCACCGGATATTACGCTTTCCGCATTGAAAGAAATGAAAAGCCGTTACGGTAAAGACATTTACGGCAAATACGGATTCGCGGATGCTTTTAATCCGCATACCGGCTGGGTCAATCCGGATGTGCTTGGCATCGATCTCGGCATTAGTTTGATTGGCGCCGAGAATTTGCGAAGCGGCAATGAATGGTTCTGGTTTATGCGAAACGATGAGGTCCGCCGTGCGATGCAGCGGGTTTCTTTGGTATAGTCCATAAAGCCCCATAACATTATGTCCTTGTTAGAGATGAAAGAGATCGTGAAGGAATTTCCCGGCGTCCGCGCTCTGGACGGCGTGAGCTTCACCCTGGAAGCGGGCGAATTTCATTCATTGGTGGGCGAAAATGGAGCGGGAAAATCGACGCTGATGAAAGTGCTCTCCGCCGTCTATCCGGTCGGAAGCTATGAAGGCGAAATACTGATCGAAGATAAAATCCGGCAGTTCAAGGGAATCAGAGATTCGGAAGCAGCCGGTGTTGCGATCATCTTTCAGGAACTATCGCTGGTCAAGGAATTGACGGTCGGCGAGAATATTTTTCTCGGTATGGAACCGACGCGGTTCGGTGTAATCAATTGGTCGGAGCTTTATCATAAAGCTTCGACGCTGCTTCACGACCTGCATTTGCCGATAGACCCGCGCGTTCCGGTCGGAAGTTTGGGAATTGGGCAGCAGCAGCTTGTCGAGATCGCCAAGGCTTTGTCGAAAGATGCGAAGATCCTTGTGCTTGATGAGCCGACGGCTGCATTGACCGAATCTGAGGTGGACACACTTTTCGGAATTCTTAGAAAACTGAAGGAACGCGGTGTCGGGATGATCTATATTTCGCACAAGCTCGACGAAGTTTTCGAAATGAGCGACCGGATAACCGTGCTGCGTGACGGAAAAACAATCGCTACTCACAATGCGGCGAACCTCGATAAAGCGAAAGTAATTTCTCTGATGGTCGGGCGTGAGGTCGGTGACATTTTTCCGAATATCAGCCACGAACTCGGTGAAACGGCTTTGAAGATCAAACATTTAAACGCTTATTCGGCGGACGTACCGGACAAGAAACTGGTAAATGATGTCTCGTTTGAGGTCCGCAAAGGAGAAGTTCTCGGCATTGCCGGTTTGATGGGAGCCGGGCGTACTGAGCTTCTGATGGCAATTTTCGGTGCGTGGAATGGCAAATTTTCGCGTGAAATATATGTCGAAGGAAAAAATGTCGAAATCGCTTCGCCCGCCGATGCTATCGAATGCGGCGTCGGATTCGTGACCGAAGACCGCAAGCGGTACGGGCTAATTCTGGAACAAACAATTCTGGACAACATGACTTTAGCAGGCCTGAAATCCATTTCCGGGCGGTTTTTGACAAATCGATCGAAAGAGGCAATGGCGGCGCGCGTCCCGATGAAATCTCTGCGGGTAAAGGCAAATTCGCCGATGACCGTAGCGGGAACCTTATCCGGCGGAAATCAGCAAAAAGTCGTGCTAAGTAAATGGCTGCTTACTAATCCAAAAGTATTATTTCTAGACGAACCGACACGCGGCATCGATGTCGGCGCCAAACAGGAAATTTACGCCGAGATCAATAAATTGGCCCAGGACGGCTTGGCAATTGTGCTGGTCTCGTCGGAACTGCCGGAAGTTCTCGGACTTTCGGACAGAATTTTGGTGCTACACGAAGGCAAAATGTCTGGAGCTTTTACAAGGGTTGAAGCAACGCCGGAAAAAGTAATGGCGGCGGCGACGGGGCAAGTGAAAATTAATACATAGCGGCAGAAAGTCGAAACGGATTTCTCAGAATCACCAAAGGTGCGGCGGTAATGTAGCCTGTGGCACCGCCACAGGAAAACCGCAAATTAATATCGAAGCACAAAAGGTGCGAAGTAATAGTTTGAACCTTGGCGGAATATTAATCCGCCGCGTTTCGGCTTGTTAAATACGGCATTGAATTTATATTACGTCGCACCGTTGGTGCTAAAACCATTGTAATTCTTAACGTCATCTATAATATGAGTGAAATAAGCGAAACTACCGGAAAGAAACGCTTTAAATTAGAAACGTCGGCTCTGCGTGCTTATACGCTGCTCGGCGCTTTGCTTTTTATATTCGTATTTTTTCACTACGCGACCAGCCCGGGCACGCCGGAATTCTGGAGCATCGGGCAACATGTTTCGCATTTCTTCAGCGGTATCGCCAATGCCTTCGGCAATATATTTGCGGGAGCGGAGAACCCGAGCTGGATCACCGACGGCATCTTTATGAAGCCGCGAAATCTTTCCAACCTGACGACGCAGATGTCGGTCACGGCGATTTTGGCGGTCGGGATGTTGATGGTCATCGTATCCGGGAATATTGATCTTTCGGTCGGTTCGGTGCTCGGTTTTGCGGGCGGCATTGCGGCTTTTTCATTGACGACCTTAGAATACGGCGTGCCCGTTTCGATAATTCTTGCGATCGTCGTAGGCACACTGATTGGTATATTTCACGGAACTCTGACGGCATATCTGAATATTCCCGCATTTATTGTCACACTCGGCGGATTGCTGGCGTGGCGCGGAGCGGTCAAATGGCTGCTCGGCGGGGCTACCATTCCAATATCCAACGACAGTTTTAAAATGATCGGGCAAGGCAATCTGCCGGCGGCCTTCGGCTGGATGCTGGCAGCAGCGGCGATATTGTTTGTGCTGTTCATGGCATATCACAATGCTAAAGCGGTTAAAGAGTACGGCCTCGGCGAAGCGAATTATCCGGGAGCTTTGGTCAAAGCCATTGTTCCCGTCGGCGGTATCGTGGTGTTTATCCTCGTGATGAATTCTTATCAAGGCGTGCCGATTCCAGTGCTGATACTGCTCGCTGTTGCACTGTTCGGGGCATTTCTGATGAATGCGACGACATTCGGGCGCTATCTTTACGCAATAGGCGGAAACGCGGATGCCGCACGGCTTTCCGGCATCAACAATAAATTAAATGTTCTGAAGGTTTACGCTCTGCTCGGAGCTTTGACCGGTATCGCTTCTCTGATTTTCACCGCCAGAGTCGGCAGCGCATCGCCCGATGCCGGAACGTTAAAAGAACTCGACGCCATTGCCGCCTGCGTGATCGGCGGAGCGTCGCTCGTCGGGGGCCGCGGAACGATCTTCGGCGCTTGCCTCGGTGCCCTCATCATGGCCAGTCTCGATAACGGAATGTCGCTGCTAAACGTCAAGGATTATATGCAGGACATCATAAAAGGCTCGATCCTCGTCGCCGCCGTCGGCCTAGATATGATGAATAGGAAGCAGGGGTAAGTGAGACGGCGTTATTTTCTAACGGCTTTCACCATTGCTTGTTTGGAATCCGCTGCAAACTGTTTCTGTAGATACCGACTCATCGGATAACCGAGCTTGGCCAAAAAATGATTCGGCTGCGAGAAGGCATATAAGTCGTACCATACGCTTTCGTCGGTTTTGTTGTATTCAACCGAAAAGCGCTCTTCACCCCGTTCGCCGTGTTCAGTCAAAGTGCCGTAAGCAAAACCAAACTTTTCGATGTCGTCGCTTGATTCATCCAAAACGTAAACGATCCGTACGGCGTTCAATGACCAGAATCCGAAATGATTGATCAAAATCGCAACAGTCTCATCGACTTCGATCGGAGTATTGTCAAAATATAACTCAGTCCACGAAAGGTCAAACATTCTCCACTTTCGGACGGCTTCAACGGCCCGTACAAATGTTTCGCGTCCGCTTCCAAGCTGAATGCGGTTGTGATCAACTGTGTAGCCGCCAGGCTCACCGCTGTTTCGCGTCGCGCCAATATCCCTGTAAGAAAACGTTGAGTGTTTCTGCATGTTAACAAACTGCGTGATCCTTTCTTCAGTTGGTTTAGTAATTAGAAACATCAATTAAAACTAAATTGTTGTAGAGCGGAAAATTAAGCGTGATCGGGTGGGCGACCATGCCTACATCCGATTTAGGTGTAACGCCCGCTCCCTGATCAAAGTAGGCGTAGATGCGATGCTTGAGACGTTCGTCCTTTGAGCTATTTACCCATGCTTTTTCGGCACCGCCCCGCTTGGAGGCGTTAGATCCCCATTTAGAACTGTCGAGATGGCTTCTTTCCGCCGGTGCGTAGTGCACCAGATGAACTGTCGTTAAAGGCCTGGTCGTTTGCTTGTCGGTAAGAACTACTGAAGGTCTTCCGTCGTATCCGGGGACGTTCTGAGTGTTTGCAGGAACGCCGTATACTCGTCGTGCATCTGCTCCTGCTCCTCGCTCGGCCCTTGTCGAGTCAGTGCGAGTATCCGCCCCTGATGGCTCATCCAGTACCCGTGGGCTTCCTCGAAGTCCTCCGTCGTCTTGAAGTCTTCCTGTTTCGGTTTGCTGTCGGTTAGGTTGCTCATTATTGACTATACTAGCACGATCCGTCTGAATTGACACGGATTTTAATGGCTGGAGATTCAAGGTTCCCTTTTCAACAACCTCTGCCTTGCCGCTCGTGTCGATCTTCACCTTCGCGGGCTTTACCAAAGTAAACGGAGCGTCAGGTCTCGGGAGCTGTGTCTTTCCGTTTTTGTCCTGAACCGTCCCTTCAAAGTTGAACAGGTCCTGATAGCCGCCGTACTTGAACGAGGTGTTGTCGAGGCTCTCTACGTTGACGTGAGGCACGACCTCCCCGTCTTTCGATACCATGAAGTCACCGTTCCCGACCTGTCTAAGGGATGCGGAGGACTCTGTGCCCGACCTCTGAGCGGTGGCGTTGGCGTTCCCTATATACGTCGGCTTCTCCTCGTCGTAGAACTTGTTACGCTCATTCTTACTGGTCTTCGCGGCAGCGTATGAAGCCGCGAATGATCCTACCGGTACCTGGCTCTCATTCTGCACAGATACCTGTTCAGGTTGTGCCAGTGGTTTCGCGTCCAGCGATGAGGGCTGTGGTGGTAGTGCTGTTTCATTTTGTTCGTCAAGCTCTTCATAAAGATCTGAGAATCCGATCGCCCGACCGGTTACGGGTGAGATCTTGGGCTTTTCGACTTCCGGTACAGCTTCTGCTTCTACAGGAGCCGCTTCCGGCACTACGGCGACCTCCGGTGCGATTTCCGCTACGGCGTCCGGCGCGATCTGTGGAGCAGTCTCCGGCGTCGCTTCCACTGTCTCGAGCCGATCCGCGTTCCGAAGCGTCTCGACGCCCTTCGCGTCCACGACCAGCAGCTTCTCGCCGCGATCCTCGACGACCGTGAACTCGTTTCCTTTCTTGTCACGGACAAGACGGGGACTGGCCGGAGGAACAACTGGAGCCTCCCGCAACGCAACGTGAGAGAAAAAGGACAAGCTAACAAACAAGGTCGCTGTTTCGCCCTCACGTCCGATGGTAGGATGAAAGTCGGTTTTTGGTCCGG
>JBBJOS010000038.1:0-10808 GCA_037723965.1 Pyrinomonadaceae bacterium
CTAAGGTCATTTTGCTCCGCCGGCCAGTTTACCGATGAGCGAGAATAGCGGAAGGTACATCGAAATTACGATGGAACCGATCGTGATACCCAGAAAGGCGATAAGCACCGGCTCGATCAGAGCCAGCAAATCGGCAATCGCAACATCTACTTCTTCTTCGTAAAAGTCGGCAATCTTGCCGAGCATGGCGTCGAGTGCACCGGTTTGCTCACCGACGCCGATCATTTGCGAAACCATGTGCGGGAAGACGTTGGTTGCTTTCAGCGGTTCGACAAAGCTTTCGCCGCGTTCGACACCGGCACGGACTTTCAGAATTGCGTCCTCAATAACGACGTTGCCGGCGGTTTTCGAGGTAATGTCCAAAGCCTGCAAAATAGGAACACCGGATGACAGCAGCGTGGAAAGGATGCGTGAAAAACGGGCTACACCTACCTTACGCAGAATGCTGCCGAAGATCGGCATTTTCAGCAAAAGAGTGTCTATATGCCAGCGGCCTTTTTCGGTTTTGTAGTAATAGCTGATACCTACCGATGCCGCAATTATGCTCATCAGGATCGCCAGTCCGCCCCAACCGGCCAGGAAACCGCTTATTCCCATTATTATTCGAGTTGGAAGCGGCAGAAGTTCGCCCGGCCCGAGCATACCGATGAAAATCTGCTCGAACTGCGGAATAACAACGACCATAATTACCGCAATCGCTCCGATTGCCACGACTATGACGGCCGAAGGATAAATCGATGCCGAAACCAGGCTGCGTTTGAGCTTGACGACCTTTTCGATCAATGTCGCCAGCCGCTGCAAAATAAGGTCGAGCACACCGCCGGTTTCACCCGCTTCGACCATATGCGAATATAGGGCATCGAAAACCTTCGGATGTTTTTCCATCGCCGCGAACAAGGTCGATCCTTCTTCGACGTTTGTCCTAACCTGACGCAGGACGTCCTTAAAGTATTGATTTTGCTGTTGTTCACCCAAGATGTCTAGACACTGGACAAGCGGCAGCCCGGCATCGATCATGACGGAAAATTGACGTGTAAAAACAGCCAGCTCTTTCGCTCCGACCTTCTTCCTGCGGCCAAGTTTCGGAATCGATACAACATTACCTTTTTCCGATGCCTGCGTCATTATGATATGTTCACGGCGCAGCAGCGCGCGTAGATCATCCTGGCTGGTGGCTTCTTTTTCTCCCGCAACCATTTCATTTAATCGATTTCGTCCTTTATAGGCGTATGTAGGCATTTTCTCTTCTCTCCTGTCAATTTTTGGTGAATCCGAACTTCACAACTTAAAGCTTACCTAACCGGCGGCCGTTCGCCGATAGTTCTTCCTTGCGCATACGGGCTTGCGTGATTTCCCGGCATCGGCGGTTTTCCGACGCCCGTTCCGTAAGAATTATTGAGGCCCGAACCGCGGTCGATCAGTTCTTTCAGCTCGTCCGTATTCGACGATCTGGCCATAGCAACATCGAGTGTGATCGTTTTCTTGTGGTAAAGCGATGCAAGTGCCTGATTGAATGTTTGCATCCCGAATTTATCCTGGCCGGTCTGCATCATTGAATAGATCTGGTGAATTTTGTCTTCGCGGATCAGATTGCGTATCGCGGCGTTCGGCACAAGAATTTCGAGTGCCATCGCACGGCCGTCGCCCGATGATTTGGGCACCAGCGTTTGGCAAAGAATGCCTTCCAGCACCAATGAAAGCTGTGTTCGCACCTGTGCCTGCTGGGCCGACGGAAAAACGTCGATGATACGATTGATCGTCGAATAGGCTGAATTAGTGTGCAAGGTAGCAAATGTCAAATGTCCGGTTTCCGCGATTCGGAGGGCCATCTCGATGGTCTCAAGATCCCGCATTTCGCCGACGAGAACGACGTCCGGATCCTGCCGGAGAGCCGTGCGAAGAGCCGATCCGAACGAATGCGTATCGGCGGCTACTTCACGCTGGTTGACCACGCAGTTTTTGTGATTATGCAGAAATTCGATAGGATCTTCGATCGTTAGAATATGATCGTGGCGTTCGATGTTTATCTTATCGACCATTGAAGCCAGCGTCGTCGATTTACCGGATCCGGTCGGGCCTGTAACTAAAACCAACCCTCGCGGTTTTTTGCACATATCTGCAACAACATTCGGCAAACCCAACGCTTCAAAGCTTTTAATTTCGTAAGGAATTGCACGAAATACGCAGCCTACAGCTCCCTTTTGATTGAAGATATTGGCACGAAATCGCGACATTCCCTTAAGGCCGAATGAAAAATCGAGCTCCAGATTTTCTTCGAAGCGGTGCTTCTGCGCGTCCGTCAAAACCGAATACGCAAGCCTTTTCGTATCGCCCGGCGTCATCGGCCCAAAACCTGTTAGCGGAGACAAATGCCCGTGAACGCGAACCTGCGGAGGCGAATTTGTCGTTATGTGAAGATCGGATCCGCCGGCTTCCGTCATTATCTTAAGGAGTTCCGGAAGCGTGATCTGCGATTCGGCGGTTGTTGATTGGTCGAGGCTCATATATTTGGTGGAATCAATCGTAAATCGTGAAACGTAAATCGGCGGGCGCCGTCAATGGATAGAATTATTTACGATTCACGATTACGCTGGTTTTACTCTTTTATAGCAGCCTGTTGAATCGGCTGCGGGCGGGATTGAAGTGAAAAAATAACTTTCTCCGATTCTTCGGCAAGCCTTTCGGCCGCGTCCGTTTGGGAATTTGTCGCTACGCTGTAGATGCGTCCGTCGACTTCCGTAAAATAGAACATTCGCGATTGAACACGGCCGCCATTTCCCTGTGATTGGGCAACGACAACATAAACCGTCTTGCCGCCGATTTCCTTTTGGAAATCATTGACAACCCAGCCGTTTTCGCGAACCATGCGATTAATTACTTCGCGCCGCAGCGACGCAGTTGGGACACCGCCGACTGTCCGGTTGCGGCCGGTATCGACGCTGTCGCCCATTGCCGGGCCGACGACCGAGATCGCCGCCGAGCCCAGATCCAAACCGCTTCCGTTATCGACGCGAAATTCGATCTCGCTGCCTGTCGATTGGCCGCGTTTCCATCCTTTCGGAGCCGCCTGTCCCGATGGCAACATGGAGTCGGTTTGATCGTCCGAACGTTTTACCGCTGCCGAAACCCTCGCTGAGCCCATTGGCGTGCCGCTGAGTTTTGCCAGTCTGATCTGCCGCAGCCGCATGGTGCGCCGGCGTGACTGCAAGGCCTTTCTCTTCCGGACACTTGCCCGGTGCTGCCTCCACCAGCGTTTCGAATATTTCTTATATCCTTTCTGTTTCTTTTTGTATCTTTTCGTTTTTCTCGGACCAGCCTCGGCGTACTCCGTTGCCAACGGAATGATAGTGCCGATGCCGACCAACAAAGCTAAAGATAATGCAATTGCCCTTACTACCATATTTCCTCCAGTTTGTTAAAGAACCGTTTCCTTTACCACTTCCTCAACCGTCGTAATTCCTTCGCGCAGCTTGTACAGTCCCGATCCGCGAAGGGTTATCATCCCCAGTTCGATTGCCTTTTTTCTGAGCTCTATAGCGCTTGCTCCGATGATTATCAGTTCGCGAAGTTCATCGGTAACCTCCATCACTTCATAAAGTCCGACGCGGCCTTTATAGCCGGTTTTCAGACATATATCACATCCGCGGCCCTTATATGTTTTAATCGTTGGAGCTTCCTCGGCGGAAAATCCGATTTCGACAAGGCCCTCGACCGGATAATGGGTCTCTTCCTTACACGCCGAACAGATGCGGCGGATAAGCCTCTGCGCCTGAATGATATTGACGCTGGTCGCGACGAGGAATGGCTCGATTCCCATATTCACAAGTCGTGAGATGGTGGAAGGCGCGTCGTTCGTGTGAAGCGTCGAAAGAACCAAGTGGCCGGTCAGCGCGGCCTTGATAGCAATTTCCGCTGTTTCAAAATCACGGATTTCACCGACTAGAATAATGTTCGGATCCTGACGCAGGAAAGACCTTAGAGCGGCGGCGAAATTGAGCCCGATCTGTTCCTTCATCTGCACCTGATTGATGCCCTGCAGATTGAATTCGACCGGATCTTCGGCCGTCATGATGTTGGTTTCATTCGTATTCAAAGTTTGAAGAGCCGAGTAAAGCGTGTTCGTTTTACCCGAACCGGTCGGTCCCGTAACCAGCACCATTCCGTATGGGTTTGCAATTGCCCGCTGAAATTTCTCAAGGCTTTGCGGCTCGAAACCGAGTTTGGTCATATCGAGCATCAGCTTGTCTTTATCGAGCAGGCGAAGCACGACCTTTTCGCCGAAAAGCGTCGGCAGCGTAGAAACGCGAAAATCCAGTTCACGCGAACGCTCGTCGATCTTTACCTTGATCTTGATTCGCCCGTCCTGCGGCAAACGCTTTTCGGAAATGTCGAGCTTCGCCATGATCTTTAGGCGCGAAATAAGCGGATCGCGGATCTTCATCGGCGGATGCATAACGTCGTACAAAACACCGTCAATACGAAACCGGATGCGAAAATCCTTTTCGTATGGCTCGACGTGAATATCGGACGCTCCGCGGCGAAGTGAATCGACCATTAAAACGTTTACAAGGCGGACCACCGGAGCATCTTCGCTGGCACGTGCAAGCGTCGCCAGATCGATCTCGTCGTTTTCCTGTATGATCTCGAGTTCTTCCGAAACGTCGTGATTCTCAAATTCAAAACTGCCGAGCGAAACATCAAGGTCGGCGTCCGAAAGTCTCTCATTGCCTTTTTTCGAATGCCCGTTTTTACCGTTTTTAGAACCGGCTTTATCCGTTTCGAAAACGGACGCATCGAAAATATCGATCTGATTCGAACCGCCGTAATATTTCCCGACCGACATCTGAATCGACACTTCCGATGCGATAACCGGCTCGACATTAAATCCGGTCATGAATTTAATATCGTCCATCGCGAAAACATTGGTCGGATCGGCCATCGCCAGGGTCAGCGTAGCTCCGACCTTTGATATCGGAAGCACTGTATATTTCAACGCGACTTCCTGCGAAATAAGCTTTATGACCGCATCTTCGATATGAAACAAGTCGAGATTGATTGAAGGAACACCGTATTGCCGGGACAGCACCGCGGTGATAACATCGTCCGAAATTATGCCCAGCTTTACAAGATTATTTCCGAGCCTGCCGCCACTTGTACGCTGATAATCGAGGGCCTCACGCAATTGCTGCGGAGTCACCAAGTTTTCGCGGACAAGAATTTCCCCAAGTTTCACTGACATTGCTTTTTCGGTTTTGGTCCTTTGTTTTTTCTCACCCAAAAGGAATGGCGGGCGGGCGGATAAAAGGTTTTCTTAAAACAGAGAGGTCGCAAAAGCAACAGTGATAAACACTGTTGAATCACAATAATAGATGTTTAACCCGAATGTGTCAAGAAATCTTTTTGATTTGTTTTGACCGAAAATGGAGCATTATGCGGGATTAAAGATAGATTTTAAATATCCAAATAAATAATCTGTTTTCAAATTTGAGATTTCAGATTTCAAACCTCAGATTCCAGAATTAGAACTATTCCGGCTCGTTCATCTGTTTCTTCAACTGAACGATAAATGAGCGGACCGCTGTTAATTCGGCGCTGTCAGGAAAGAGAGTCAGAAACTCTTCGTAAAGAGCGATTGCCTCTTTGTATTTCTTTTGCTGTTCATAGATCAGGCCAAGAAGCTGATATATAACCGCACCGTCAGGTGAGCTGCCTAGCTGTTTAACAGCCGTTGAGAAATGCTTTACCGCTTGGTTATAATTCGCGGTTTCCTGTTCGAAGTTTCCTTCAAGTCCGAAACCTTCCGCTTTCTCCTTATAAAGAAGACCGAGGCCGGTATGAGCCTCAGGCTGAAAGCCTTTGCCTTCGGTTATCGCCCTTTTGAATGCCGCGATCGCCTTTGCTTCATCGTTAGAAGTGACAAAAACCCGGCCTTCGATAGCGGACGCTTCCGAAATTCCCGGCTGCGCCTTACGTGCGTTGCGAATAGCATTATCAGCCTTTTCGAAATCTCCGGTTTCAGAGTAGATCCGGGCCAACCCGATGTAGGCGTCCGCGTACTTCGGCCGGAGTTTGACGGCTTTTTCGTAGGCTGCGATTGCCTTATCCCGGTCCAGTGCAGTTTGAACTTCCGCAAGCTGAAACGCCAGTTCCGCTTCGTCCGAAGTTTCAGTGAGCGCAATCTCGACATCGCCTTTCTGCGTGGGCAGCAAAGGTTTCAGAGCTTCCTTGAATCCATCGGCACGGACGCGAATTGTATGTTTGCCGGGAGAAACGCCGGAAATTGTAAACTTTCCGCTCTCGTCCGCTTTCCCGTATTTCACGCCGTCCATCCAAACGGATGCGCTGGCTTCGGTGATTACGGTGACGCTGCGGTATTGCGGTTTTGCCCCCGTTTTTCGGGCTTGCGCCTGTAACGAATTTAATGTAAATGCAGCACAGAGAATCAAAACCACCAGCCGAGCGAAAATTTCGAATTTGCCTTTTCCTGTTCTCATTTGCCTTGCCTACAAAATCTCGACAACTACATCTTTATACTAAAAATCGCCTCAGCCTAATTCTAATATTATCAATTAGAGTGGAAAACTGCCAAAACTATTGCCGGTTTCCATTACGGACTTGATTTTTTTACCAGCAAAACTATAATTGAATGTTCGTGGCTGGGTAGCTCAGCTGGTTAGAGCGCGGGATTCATAACCCCGAGGTCGGGAGTTCAAGTCTCCCTCCCGCCACCATTCTTTAGCGGAAAGACGGTCTTGTGGAAGGCCGTCTTTTTGTTTCTTAAACCGTTTGGGTGGGAATTTATATGTCGAGATTTATATCCAGCAGATTCCCGATTCGTTCGATCTCTACATCGGCCGGCGGGTATCGAGAATTTTGAGCCTCGTCGAGCGCGTAATGCCCTTGCTTAGGAAACACAGTCAAGACGCGGTCACCCCAAACTTCCTTTACCGCTGAAAGGATTCGCACCTTGTCATCTACCAAAACATAACGGCGGGCAGGGTATCTTCGCTCAACGTCTGCAAGTTCCTTTTCCTTGTGAATATAGATGAGAATGTTTCCGTCAACGGCGCTAAACAGGCCCGACGATTCGATTTTTCGCGGCTGAAAAACGACGTCGCCATCAGTAAGTATGACTACCGTTCCAAGTTTTTTGAAATGATCCAGAACATCGAGCGAATTCGGGAAAAGGCGATTGGCAAATGGATAATTGATCAGAAAGGTCGAAACGGCTAGCAAATGAGAATCATATGGATTCGCGAGCCGGTAACGCTGTAATGCGCCGAGATAGTCCGCGTAACCAAGTTCGGTACGCAGCGTTTCAAAAATATCCCAGTAATGGTCGCTGCGCTCATTTCCGACCTCGGCTTCCAAAAACGTGCGAAGGTCCTTCGTCACGCGGTCGTTATCAAGAAGCGTGTTGTCCACATCGAATAGGAATACAGTTTCGTGTTGTTTCATTTGAAAGTATCAGCTCGTTAGCCTCCGGTAAATATTCGGCATTCGCTCCGGAAGGCTCAGCACATCGTCGATGATCGTGTAGCCGACATCTCCGTATAAGTCCTTCAGTTCGCTTTCTGATTCGCGATCGATCGTGATGCAGAATGGCGTTAGGCCATTGGTTTTGGCCTCGATCAGTGCCTCGCGAACGTCCTCGCGAGCGTAACGAGCGTCACCGTAATCGTGGTCATATGGACGGCCGTCGGTCAGAATTATCAGTAACTTAGTGCGAGCTTCCTGCCGCTGCAATTTGGCGGCGGCGTGGCGGATGGCGGCGCCGAGTCTAGTATTGTTCTGGAACGTAACTCCGCCGATGCGCTTTTCGATCTCTTCCGAATATTTTTCATTGAAATCCTTTACGACATAAAACTTGACGTTTCGCCGGCCTTCGGATGTAAACCCGTAAATCGAATAAACATCGCCCACGGCTTCGAGCGCTTCCGCCATCAGCACAAGGCCTTCCTTTTCGATCTCGATTATTCTGCGGCCCGGATAAGTGTAGGGCTGAAGAGGATTCCGCGTGATCGTGCGGGCGGTCGATGAAGATTGGTCGAGCAGGATCGAAACGGCAACGTCACGCTGTTTCCGCAGCCGTTTTGTGTAGATGTTTTCCGACTGTAATCCATCCGCCTTGCGGTCAATCACAAAATCAACAAGCGCGTTCAAGTCATAATCTTCGCCGTCTAATTCGCGGTTGATGCGTGTCAGATTTTCGGGCTTCATCAATTGAAACTGATGCCGTATCGAAGAGATCACGCCGCGGTAGCGCGATCGGGCAAGTTCGACAAAATTCCGGTCGCCCTTCTTCACCTTTTTCTCGATAACGCGGCTCCAGCCGACGCGGTAATCGTTTAATTCTCGGTCCCATTCGTCGTAAGAAAACGCTTCATCCCCGGCTTCGAGCGCCTGTTCAGGCATTTCGTTTTGCGTCCAAGCTTCGGAGCCTGAAAGGTCGTCCGGTTCGCCTTCATCGTCAAGCTCGTTCCAGGCATTGAAAAGGTCCTTGATATCCTGCGATTTTTTAGGTTTGTCCTCACGTTTTGTTTTGTCTTCCGTTACGCCTTCCGCCGCGTTTTTGTCATCGAATGCATATTCATTTTTCACGTCGTTTTGCTCGGCTTCCTCATGTTGCGACTGTTCCGGCGTGATGTTTTGGAACAAATTGTAAACGCGGCTTGTCGCCATCAGCGAATCGGCTACGCTCGCATCTTTGATTAAAAAATACGATTCGATCACCGATTCGATCTCAGAAACGATCTGCCCATAAAACTGCTTTGCGTCATCGGTCGCACCACCGCAAAGCGTGATTTGAAAGAGAAGTTCAAAAGGAACTTGATGCATCGGCAGATCGAAAATATACGGTCGCCGTTCGCCGAGAAAAGTCTGCATCAGGTCAAGATCCTTCCGAAGTCCACGATAAGTTTGCCGCAACCGCTGATCGATTCGGGCATTTTCCATCGTGCCGAATATCTTCTTTGCCAAACGAGGTTCGGGAAAGACCTTAAGGACGTCTTTATAGCCGGAATCTTTTGGTAATTGTATTGTCTTGGTTTGATCGCGCAATTCCTTTTCGCTCAAAGCCTTTTCGCCGGTTTGTACGTCTTCGATATAACCAGCAAGCGAGAATGCATCGAGCTGATCGGCAGTCGCGGAATACAGTTCCGAAAGCTCGGTGAAAGCAGCTTTCAATCCCGTCGAATCCTTCTCGAACGTGCCAAATTCGATCTGCCCCGCACCGTGTGCCGCCAGCACTTTATAGAGGCGGAAATCCATATCTTCCGTCTCGAATTCCGCGACCGACGCAGGCAGATAAATAATCTTTCCGTCGCCGATATGCGATTCCTGCGGTGTTGCCGAAACCGGGGCTATCTCGATTTCCTTACCGGTCAAACCTTCGACGTAGATCCGCAAAACGGTTTGAATTTTTTCGAGCGACAACCCAGTCCGGGTTTTTTGCAAAAGTTCGTGAGATTGCCGCGTTTCGAGCGCAAAATAACTGCGGCGTGCCTTCGGCGAATCTTCCGATTTTTCACGCAACCCCGTTTCAATCCATTCTTCAAACTGCTCGAGCGTAACTTTTTTTAACGCGGCGGTGCTCGAGCGAAAAGCGGCGAGCGAGCTTTCAGCATCGGTTTCGGCGATCTCGCCGGTTAGTTGCAGAACGCGTTTGACGACCTTTATCGTTTCGGTGCCGATGATCGGTTTACGGTTTTTTGATTTAGGCTGCTTGCGGGCAATGGCAGGAATTTGCCCGAAGAATTTCGGCGTTGCACGGAGGAATGCGATCAGAACAGCGTTTCCCTGTTTGCCGATCTTTGCCAAAACCCGGCACCAATCATCGAACGCCGCATCCGCCGTCCGCAAAACCTCGCTTCCCGCAGTCACGAAATGAAGCGTCACGCTGCCGCCGTATTCGAGAAATTTCTCCGACTGGTTCATCAGCAAAATGACGTTGCCGGCGGAAAGCCCGGTCAAAGCCTTCGGCAGATTCGCCCATAGATCGGCCGTCATTCCGCCGGTGCGGTTGGCAAACGTCGTACCCAATTCGATGACCGATCCCGCAACTTCAGCTTTACGGTCACCGAACGAATTCAAAGCCTCGGCGACCGGCGGCGTATTCCGCAAAAATTCCGAGCTGTGTTTTGCCGACCGGTTCGCGATCTGGACGCCGAGCTTTAATATTTCAGCCAAAAGCTCATCGTCATCGACTTCGCGTGCAAGCTGTGGAATAAAATTAAATGTTTCAAGTGCAATCGAACTGGACAGAACGAGCTGCCGCGTACTTATCTGAAAGACGGACGCCCGGGCATCCTTCGGCACTTTCCTGAGTTCCGCGACGCCGTCCGCAAAAAACTGGGCTCCCGTTTCGGCATTGCCCATCGCCAGCCGCCGCCCCATTTCCGCCCAATTCCGAAGATCGTCCGCCGAAAGCACCTTCGCCGCCTTCGGTACCGCCTCGACAAATTCCCGGCTGACCCGCAGCGAAACTCCCGCCAAAGCCGCGCTTATTTCTAAAGCCGCCCGCCGCTTATCCGCCGGCAGCCGGCCCAAACGCGCCGCGAGTCCGGTAAAAGTCTGCTTTTTCTGATTCTCCTCGCCGCTTTCCGCCATGCTTTAATTTTACGGGTAAAACCGGCCAATTACTAGGTTGGCCGCCGCGAATGGTCCGCGACCGATTTTGTATTATTTATGGATTTATGTTTCAACTGTGGTACGTTCCACAACTTGAATTCATATAATAAGTGCAACTTTTGAAAGGTGCAGAAAAGGGTAAGTTGAAGTAGATTTGACGCATCTTTTAACTGCAATCA
>JBBJOS010000039.1:0-7736 GCA_037723965.1 Pyrinomonadaceae bacterium
CTCATGTTATTATTCTACGAAGAGTTTCGTGTCCTGTTAAATTAGACCATCACAGCGCGCTTTCAATGGACGACGGACGCTGTTCGGTGGTTTTGGAATTGCCAGAAGGAACTGACACGGAACTAATTGCACGGGCGATTGATGCTGAAAACGTCGAAGCGTGGCGCGACGTTCCGGGCAGGGTAAACGTCGCGATAAATCCCTGGTCTTCAACGAAGGATGTAGATCAGACGGTTCTTTCCACAATTAAAGTCATTCATGTTTTATTGGGAATTCACACTGCCGATACAAAACAGGTAAAGACACTCAAACAAAAACTATTCTCCGCGCTATCTGAAATTATACAAATTCAGAAAAGCACAAAATAATAATTTATTTTGGCTATCGTCATACCACCGTCGGAACTTTGAAACGTCTGGCCGACAGAACAGAATGGGCCTTTATTTATGGCTCCGCCACCTGGCTCGCCTTCGATGACGTAAACGTATAGTAATGAAAAAAACATTGTATCTGGTTGAGGCGATTCTTTGGACTGTAGAGGGTGCAGTTACCTGCAACCCTTTCTCTTCACGCCGCACCCCCAAGGCAGGCGACATAAATTTAGCCAATATCGATCTCTAGCACAGTTAGGCTAACCGCCGAAGAAAGGCTTTCGAGTTTACGTGGGAGCGATTCCTTTTTTTCGCTTTGATCGGCTGGCTGATTCGTAATTACCAAAAAGCAAGTCGATCGTTCTGCCGGCTCTATCGGCACTAATTTTCTTTTATCCCGGCCTATATATATCTGATGTTTGCCGGAAAAATGTTACGTAGTGGGTGGACGGTGGCCGTTTTGCTGATCCTGGTCGGTACCTGCTCCACAATAAAAAAAGTGCGGCGGCGGTCAGTGGGCCGAATGAGATTAAGGAAGTTAAACAATAGGCCGGTTATTCCTTTGAATTACCATTGCTAAAAACTAATGTCAAACACTTATGATTTGATCGTGATAGGCGGAGGTTCCGCCGGTTTGGTTGCCGCTGGCGGTGCGGCAATATTGGGCGCGAACGTCGCGTTGATCGAGAAGAACCTGCTCGGTGGTGATTGTCTTTATACGGGATGTGTTCCTTCAAAGACGTTGATCAAATCCGCGAAATTCGCGCATCAGGCGCGCTGCGCTGATCGATACGGGTTCCAAAAACTTGAGCCGAAGTTTCTGAATGATTCATTTGCGTCTATTACTGATCGCGTTCATAAAGTGATTAAAGTTATTGAGCATCACGACGCACCTGAGCTATTTGAAGAAATGGGCGTCGAGATTGTTTTCGGCGTGCCTCGATTCCTGAATCCGCACGAGATCGAGGTTTCATTGAAAGATAAAGAAGAAAAGCGGGTGATGAAGGCAAAGCGATTTTGTATTTCGACGGGTTCCGGTCCTTTCGTGCCGCCGATTGAAGGTTTACACGAGACCGGTTTTATAACTAACGAACAGGTTTTTAATCTTAGTGACCTGCCGAAGCGATTGATCATTTAGGGCGGCGGCGCGATCGGGATGGAACTCGGCCAAGCGTTTTCGAGACTTGGATCGCATGTGACGATTGTTGAAATGGCGGAGCGCATATTGATCAAAGAAGACGAAGAAGTTTCCGTTCTGATGGAAAAGTTGCTTCGCGAAGAAGGCATAGATATTCGGACGAAAACCAAAGCCGTTAAGGTGCACAAATCGTCCAAGGGCTCGAAGGTTGTGACAGTAGAGTCCGGAAGCGGGACATTTGAGATCGAGGCGGATGAAATTTTGGCGGCTGTTGGACGCGCGGCCAACGTTGACGGTTTGGAACTGGAAAAGGCCGAAGTCGAATTCAACACGAAACAGATAAAGACAAACGATTATCTGCAAACGTCGCAAAAACACATTTTTGCAGCGGGCGACGTGACGGGTCATTTCCAGTTTACGCATATGGCCGATTACGAAGCGCAGATCGTCATTCAAAATGCGTTTGTACCCTGGCCGTTTAAGAATAAGACCGACTTTCGGGTCGTGCCCTGGGCGACATTCAGCGAACCGGAAGTTGCACGCGTCGGATTGATTGAAGCTGAAGCCCGGGATAAACTTGGTGACGGCGTAAAGATCTACAAAGTATTATTTACCGAAAACGACCGAGCTCAGACCGAGAGCTCTACTAACGGCTTTGCCAAGATCGTTACAAACAAAGGGCGAATCATCGGGGCAACGCTGGTCGGTGAACATGCAGGCGAACTGATACACGAATTTGTCTGGGCAGTAAAGGAAAATTTAAAGGTCTCGGACCTAAATAAGATCATCCGTGTGTACCCGACGCTTGCAAAAATTGCTCAGGCTGTTGGCACGGAAGCAACGCTTGAAAGCTTGCGATCTCCGCTCGTTCAGAAATCTTTCGGGCGGTATTTGAAATTCTGGCGTTGGTTTTAGGCAAGGTCTTGTCCGATATGCAGCAGCCGGCAATTATTGTTATGACAAAGGTCCCTGGCTTCGCGGATGTAAAGACGCGGCTGCGCCCGCTGTTGTCGGAAAGCCAATGTGCTGAGCTTGCCGGATGCTTTCTAATTGACACAATGACTAGTCTCTCATCCGTTTTTGATCGTCGGATCATAGCGTTTACCCCGGATGACGGCCGCAGTGCGATAGAAGTTCTCGTCACCGATGATATTTGCATTCCGCAACGCGGCAGCGATCTCGGCGAACGCCTCGATGCGGTGATCGCAGACGCATTTGAAATGGGATTTGGGCCGGTGATAGTGATCGGCACGGACAGTCCGACACTGCCGCCGGAATATTTGACACAAGCACTTGATCATTTGCAATCGCGCGACGACGGCGTAGTTATTGGCCCGACCGATGACGGCGGATTTTATCTAATCGGAGTTTCACGTCAGCATGAAGGAATGTTCAACAACGTAAAATGGAGTTCGAGTCAGGTTTTTGAGCAAACCGAGGCCAATCTCAGGGACATCGGTAATCTGGAATTGCTTGTCCTGCCGCGATGGTATGACGTGGACGAACCGGAAGACCTTGCGCGTCTGATCGCTGAAATCGATTCGGGCACGACTGCTAGGGATCTCGTTCGGACAACGAGTCGCTGGATAACCGAAAATCAGAAAACTTTCGTCTGTGCGTCTCGTGAATCATGAGGCCTTTCTTTTTCGGGATTATAAATTCGTTATTCTAGAAGCGGGCGGTTTATAAAAACCGCCCGCTATTTTTTACAGTAACGTGGCCTAGCCAGCTTTCTGCATTTCTTTACCGCAGCAACAGCGCGGTGCGCTGGTCCCTTCGCAGGTTGAGGGCGCACCCTTTGTTACTTCGATCTCACAACCGCAATTGTCATCTGGACAGCGGTAACGTTCTCCGGTTTTTAAAGCCATGATTTTCTCCTTGCTCCTTATCTTGTCTAGTTTATGCAGCTTGAATCAGTGCCGCCGATCTCTGGTTCGTTCTGCTCTATGCTTGTTGTGTGCTCCTTCGAGCTGCGGCAAACTTAATATTTTACGGTTTATCAGCGTTAAGGTTTCAAGAATAGAACATTTACTAATTGAACCTTTGCCGTGACATGCCGCCGTTAATTCAGTCAATGCTTTTTTCATCGAATGCAGGATTTTCATCTTTTCGTCGATATCGGCAATCTTGGCTTTCGCCCGTTTTCGCACATCCGCGCCTGTCGAGCCGGGATCAATCCTTAAGGTAAGAAGCTCTTTAATTTCCTTGAGCGAAAACCCCAATTCTTTTGCATGTTTAATAAATCGTACCTGCCGAACCGCTTCCACCGGGAATACACGGTAACCGGCAGCCGAACGCGGCGGCTTAGGTAATAGCCCTTCTCTTTCGTAAAAGCGAATCGTTTCGAGATTTACTTCGCTGTGCTTTGCCAGCTTTCCTATATTCATTCTGTCTGATAAATTCATCATATTTATTACTATAAACCCCGTACTACACTCTAAGGTCAAGCGCGATCATCATTATGGCAAGACAATCCATCCGTACCGTTGACATCATTCTAGGTTTGCCGTAAATTTCGACTGTTCTAAATAATCAATTAGACGTACTTTCGGATAGCCGATATAAGCTTTTTTTGTTGTCTGAAAATGACGCAAAGGAGTGGATATTTATCATGGCGGAGACTGGGCATATTAAGAATGTGGCGTATTGGCAGATGATGAGCTCGGCTTTGCGGAATGATAAATTCTGGCCATGCGGTGCGGGCTAACACCGATCCAGTAGAGGCATTGAAACAGGATCCATCGAATGAACACAGGAAGAAAAGCACGGTTCTCAAAGCGTCGTGAGGAGGTTAAGATCTCCGCGTTAAGCGTTACCACTTTCCCGATCTTTCGCAGCCGACGGACGAGCTCCAGGTCTTCGAACAGTGGCAGCGGCTTAAATCCACCGACACAATCGTAAGCCTCGCGGCGGACAAAAATTCCGGAATCGCCGTATAGTAAACCGATCTTGCGAATATGACGATAAAACCATGTCATAAATTTTGCCGGGCGGCTCGCGCCTGCGAAACGAAGCGTGAAATTGCCGGCGACAACGGATGGATCCTCGAGCGCCTCGCGAATTTCATTTAAGGCAACTGGAGAAGGTCTGGAATCTGCATGAACGAACCAAAGTATTTCGCCGCTCGACTTCAATGCTGCCGCGCGCATCTGATCACCGCGGCCGCGAGGGCTTTCCACGACAATTGCTCCGAACTGGCGGGCAATGGCAGCCGTTTTATCGTTGCTGCCGCCGTCCGCAACGATGATCTCTGTATTTCCACCGAGCCGCTTCACGGCGGCGAGCGTTTTTTCGATCTCGGCGGCCTCGTTAAATGTGGGGAGGATTATGCTGATCATCTACTCCAGTTAAAGCGGGCGTGTCCGGCAATTGCCAACATTGGCGGTGCGGGCGAAGCGGAAAAACAAGAAGATTTCCGATAGTTAACTCCCGCGGGTCTTGATGTGCGGGAACGCCGATCGTTATATCAGAATTTCGAGAAAACTCGCTGGATGTTCCGTGCAACCGGTCCCAGATCGACAACCCGCTTGACCAATTGGAATCGGTTTCGGATTGGAGAACTGAGTGATGTATTCCGTGCAGCCGCGGCGTAACGACGAATTTGCTGAGAAATTTCTCAAGTTTCTCCGGCAGTTCGACATTAGAATGATGAAAAAGAACGGAAGGAATTAGGAGTGCCTGCCAGGTTTGCAGCGATTTGGGAGTAACACCGATTGCGGCGATCTGAATCGCGCGCCAGATGGCGGAAACGATCAACTCACCAAAATGAAACCGAAGCGCCGTAGAGGCATCAAGATCAAGATCGACATGATGAACAACATGAAATCGCCATAAAAACGGTACACGATGAGTCAGTACGTGCCATAAATAAAGCGTGTAATCGAGCAGAATTACCGCAGCCGAAACTTCCAGCCAGGCGGGTAACCTGACCAGCTTTAATAAACCAATGTTTCTGCGTTCGACCAGCAATGCAGTTCTATTAGCAATCGGACTTTCAACAAAATGCAACGCGACAGCCGCCGCGCCGGCGACCAATAGATTGCGGCCCGTTCGACGCGCGACGGGTTCGGTCTCGCGCCGGAGCGGGCGCCTTCGTTCAAGCAAAACCAAAACGCCGAACGTGGCGACGGCGACTGGAAAGGCAAAGCCGCGTATTATTCCTCCAAGAGTCATAACTCAGAAATTGATGTGCGCAATTTAGCCACGAAATTACACAAATAGCTCTATATTTCTTTTTATTTGTGTCATTCGTGGAATTCGTGGCTAAACTTTACCGGTCACCGCACCGCCGCAGGACGAACCCGAACCGGCCGTGCAGCCGAAACAGTGATCGGCCGTAACGATTCGCCGCTCAGCCAGCTTCTCCAAATCGAAATCAAAAATCGTCTGGGGCAGGCCGCTGGCCAAAGGCATTTCCAGCATCTGATTAAAATCGCAGTCAGACAAGCGGCCGGTCCAATCAACGTTTATCAAATTTCGGCACATCAGCCCCGCTACAGTGGCCGGATTGAAAGCGTTGATGAGTTTAGACATATAATGCGTTTCGTTGCCAGAGCGGCGGAGCCAATCCAGAAAACGCGCGATGGGCATATTGGTTATGGTGAAAAGACTGTTGAATGAAATGCCGTAACGCGTCATTAATTCACGCTTGAAATCGGCCTCGATCGACGCCTGATCGGGCGGCAGGAAAGCACCGACGGGATTGTAAACCAGATTCAATGTCAAAGCGCTCTCCACGCCGAAACCGACACCATTCAATCGTTTCAGCGCCTCGACACTCTTATCGAAAACACCCGTTCCGCGCTGGCTATCGGTTTTCGCGGCATTGAAATACGGCAGCGAAGAAACAATCTCGACGCGGTTTTCGGCGAAGAATTCGGGCAGGTCTTCCTGACCTGCTTCGTGCATTACCGTCAAATTGTGCCGCACGATCACATTCGCCCCGCTCGCCTTCGCTTTTGTTACAAAGTATCGAAAGTCCGGTATCAATTCCGGAGCTCCGCCGGTAATATCGAGCGTCCGTATGTTGAATTCGTGGAGCGCTCCCAGACAAGCATCGACCACTTCACGCGGCATTATCTCAGTCCGCTTCGGCGACGCATCGACGTGGCAATGCTTGCACGCCTGATTACAGAGCTTTCCGACATTGACCTGAAGCGTCTCGACGGCCAGCGAGCGTAAGTCAACGCATCCTAGCTTCTCCTGAAAACTCACCGGCGACCGCGGCGACGCTCGTACTACATTTCTTTCAATTTGAACCCCAGCTTGCATAACGAATAAGTATCTAATTACATCGAAATCTTGTCATGGGTGTTGTGTGATTGGATTCCGTGAATCAGACTCGCACCGCCGCGGATCGCCGACGCAAGGTGGATCGCTTCGGTCATCTGCTCCATATTTGAGCCGTTTTCCAGGCAGGAATTTGTAAACGCGTCGATGCAGTACGGACACTGAACCGTTACGGCCACCGCCAGCCCGATCAACGCTTTTTCGCGTTTTGTCAGCTCGCCCTGTTCCTGGCAGGCCCCGTACCAAGCCATGAATTTCTCAAATAATTCAGGTTTGTATTTCGCAATATCTCCGAAACGACTCAGGTCTTCTTCGTTGTAGTAGTGCATAAACTTTTCTTGCGGGCGGCGGCAATTTGCTAACAACAATCACTCCCCGGTTCACAACATTCCGCAGCTGATAAATCCGTTACATTGTATTCCAATCCTCTTTTAGCCGTGCCGTTGTTCCATAACGGATCCGCACCGCATTCTCAATATCGTTCATATCTATTATTTTACATGAATGTCCGTTTGGAAAACACGTCGATTCAACAAATGCCACAATTCGGATGTAAATATTTCAAATTACACTCCACTTTCCGCTTCCTCACGTAAAGGACACCTTCGTTTCCTTAGCTGCTAATGACAAAACAATCAAAACCGGATTTAGGTCGCAAGACCGGCCTGCAAAAACCGCCCTGACAGAAAAACCGGCCATGCAGCAATGGGCATCGACCGCGTCATGCCAAATAATTCCTTCTTTGGGTCCGCCGAATCGCTAGCGAACATGATCGGGCAGGTGACACACTACAACACATGTTTGATAATGTGAAGAGAAACTTTAAACATTGAAACTATGATAACAATGGGGTTACAGATCTTGGCGCGTAGTGGTGCTCGAGATGACCTCCCCCCTAAAAACAGTACCGGTCTAAAATAGAGGAATTTGGGCATTTA